>NZ_JAQAGZ010000012.1 GCF_027533625.1 Paenibacillus gyeongsangnamensis
CAAAAGATAGTATTTTATTCACAGAACGTTATTGTATGCTCCCGAGTGCCTCGCCAAAGGTCGGGGGCATTTTCTTTTTATCCACAAGAATAGCCTAATCCTCCGTCATTGTACAGAAGGGATTAGGCTATTGTCGGCAGTATATTCGGTTTGGCTCCGCCAAACCGAATGGCGAAACCATGACTTTTTCCCGACATATATTTAGGCGGCGAACAGCCACTTCCCGAATGTCGATGGAAACTCCTTCCGCCGACCTCACGATTTCATGAAAAGCCTGCCCTGCATGGTTAACCGAAGCAATCCCGGATTCCACTTCATGCATAGCTTCTCGCATTGCTTCCGCCGCAATTTGAATAACGGTATCCACCTGATCTATCAACTCGGTAATTTTCTCGGTGAATTCCGCAGTTTGTGCCGATAATTTTCTTACTTCAGCTGCAACGACGGCAAATCCTTTCCCATGTTCCCCGGTCCTGGCCGCTTCAATAGACGCATTCAACGCCAATAGATTTGTCTGCACAGCTAAATGTTTTATCATTCCTATAAGTTGACCGATATTTTGCGAATGCGATACCAGGTTTACAATTGTTTCGTCAACCTTCCCTACGGAATCGTTAATGCCATGCATGCCGGAAATTATACTTTGAATAGCTGTCGAACCGTTTTGCGCTTGCGTTAAAGTTTCCACAGACGACCCCGACACATCTAAGGCATGTTCGGCGACACGCTGGCTCCCGACAGACACTTCCTTCATGGCGTTTTCTGTTTCCATCATACTTCGAACCTGATGTTCCGACCCTTTGGCAATTGCTTGCAAAGCGTTTGAAATCTGCAGCGTATCATGTGTCGCATTCTCGGCGCTTAAAGCAAATTGCTGCGAGAAGCTGGCAATCTGCCTGGAATAATTTGAAATATGCCCCAATACCGTTTTTAAGTTCATTGTCATATGACCAAAAGAAGCGGCCAACTGACCAATTTCATCTTTGCTGCTCACAACGATGCTTTCGACCGTCAGGTCGCCGCTTGCGATGGCATGCGCTTGTTTGGCAATTATGCCAATAGGTCTTGTCGATATCCAAACCCACAACGTTAGTAATGCCCCCAACAAAACAGCCGCAATTCCTTCAACTATCATTTGCAAGTCATTCGCTTTGGCGATGGATAGAATCTGGTCTGCGTGTTGGTTGAACCGGGTTTCCGCATTTTGTTTCAATTGATCCAGACTGTTTGTTAAAGCATTGCTTGCTTTTCTACTATCGACAAATTGGATTTGCTCAGCAATCTTATGGTCTATTTCATTTAAAGTTTGCACTTGTTGAAAATAAGTTTTGTATGCTTGTGCATTCTGCATCGCTTGTTGTACGATCGGTTCCTGATTCGTGCCGACTATCGTTTGCAATTTGGCCAATGCCGAATCCACTTCCAATTGTCCAATTTGCGCCTGATTGAAAGTGTCGTTGTACAGCTGCTGGTCGCCGAATCTATCACTCCCTACTCCAAGACCAACCCATTCGTTCGCATGTTCGTCCATCTTAATAAAGCTCTGGTAGGCTTGCTGGCTTAATTGCTCAATTTGCAAATCCGAGTTGCGCAATACGGTCATGTTGTTTCGAGCTTTGACTGAAACATTCAAATTGGAAACAATGAGAATGGCAATAATGAACATCAACGCGGTAAATGCCAGCAATATTTTTTGCATGAACCCCAATCTCATTTATGCTCCCCCCCTCTCGAGGCCGCAGTTACTATATTTCACCGAAAATCTTTGGGGATTCTGCGCGCAGAGCCTGTAAGTATCGCAGCTTCTATGACAGCATGGCGCACTTTAAGTACAACTTGTTCGTTGAAAATACTTGGAATGATATAGTTTTCGTTAAGTTCGGACTCGGATACAACCGATGCTATCGCCCTTGCAGCGGCTAGCTTCATCGGCTCGTTGATTTGCCGCGCCCGGCAGTCAAGAGCTCCCCTGAAGATGCCTGGAAATACGAGCACATTATTGATTTGATTCGGATAGTCGCTGCGCCCCGTCGCAAGTACCCGTACGTGCGGCAATGCTTCATCCGGATCGACTTCCGGATTCGGGTTCGCCATTGCGAATACGATACGGTCCGGAGCCATTTGTTTTACCGCCTCTACGCCTAGCACGCCTCCGCGCGAGACGCCTATGAACACATCCGCACCTTGAACCAAATCATGTAAGGTTCCCTCGTTTGCTTCCACTTGCGGCTGTTTGGCAAGCCATTGCCACATGGGCTGCGAATACGACCCGCCCCTGACTATGGCTCCATCGCGGTCTATCGGAACCAAGCGAGTGACTCCGGCATTGAGCAACATTTTGCAAATCGATACGCCTGCTGCACCTATTCCATTAACAACCACACGAATGGATGCGATGTTCTTATTCACTACTTTGAGGGCATTGAGAAGTCCTGCAACCACCACAACAGCCGTACCGTGCTGGTCGTCGTGAAACACAGGAATGTCCAGTTCGTTTATAAGTCTTGTCTCAATTTCAAAACAACGCGGTGAGCTGATATCTTCCAAATTAATACCGCCGAACATAGGGCTGATCGTTTTAATGGTACGAATGATTTCTTCTGTATCTTTGGTGTCCAGACAAATGGGGAAGGCATCGACACCGGCGAGCTGCTTGAAAAGCATCGCCTTTCCTTCCATTACGGGTGCAGCCGCATGCGGCCCAATATCGCCGAGTCCAAGTACGGCCGTTCCATCGGAAATAACTGCCACCGTATTTCGTTTAATGCTTAAAGAGAATGCCTTTTCCGGCTGTTCGTGAATCGCTTTGCAAATCCGCGCCACTCCCGGCGTATAAACCCGAGACAAATCATCGCGATTCTTAATGGGTAAACGCGGGTTAATTTCAATTTTCCCACCCAGATGAACAAGAAACGTGCGATCCGAAACATTGATTACGTTGATTCCCTCATGTTGTTTCAACGAATCTACGATCGGCCCTTCGGCCGACTCCGTTACATCGACGGTAATATCTCTTACGGACGATTCTTTGCCCGGACGAATGACGTCGATCGAGGTTATATCGCCGCCGGACTTGCTTATTAGAGCAGCAACATCGCCGAAAGTAACCTTGTCATGAATTAACTCAACCCGCAAAATGATACTTGTTTGTGCCATAGTTACCTGTCCTGTCCTCGGAGGATTTTGAAAAAAGAAGATCAAGTTCCTTAAAATGAACCTGATCTTCTTTTCCTCTACATCGCTTTACTTGGAATCCGCGTTTGCTTTATCGACAAACTCATTCGTATAGGTTTGATCAAGTTTTACACTTTTAATGTCCGGTTTGAAAGCGGAAAGAATCTTTTGCACGTTTTCCGGGTCGCCTTGCGGCATTTTACCGTCAGTTGTAAACATGGGCAGTTGTCCTTTGAGCGCTTGAATATACAGAGCCTTGTCCCCAGCCAAGTACTCTTCCGGCATCTTGTCTGCGATTTCTTCCGGAGTATGCGTGCTCATCCATTTCAAAGTCTTCACGTAGGCATTAGCCAATTTTTGCACTACGTCCGGATGCGCTTTTACATAATCTGTCGTCATATAAAGACTGGTGGACGCATATTTTCCGCCGAGTGCTTGCTGTGTTCCATCCTTCGAATTCATATCTACGAAAGTGAACGCCAGATTTTTGTTCTTGAGCAAGGAAGCGGTCGGCTCGCTCGTTACAGCCGCATCGATGCGATTATTTTGCATCGATGCGATCAACGTTTGGCCGGCGCCAACAGGCAGCGGCTTGTAATCGCTTTCTTTGTTGCCGCCTTTTACCACATTATAGCTGGCCAACATGTTGGTTGAAGATCCCAACCCGGTTACACCGATCGTGAGCCCTTTCAAGTCAGCCAAAGTTTTCACTTTGTCTTTTAATCTGTTAGATACCATAAGTTGTTCGCCGGGAACGTCCGCCATCGTAACTACAGACTCTACGTATTTGCCCTTTGTCTGCAAGTCCAAGGTGTGATCGTAAAATCCGCCTGCGCCGTCAACCTGTCCGGCAAGCAATGCCACTTCCGCATCTTGACCGGCGCTCTCCTCAACTAATGTTACCGTAACGCCCGCTTCTTTATAGTAGCCAAGATTCTCCGCCAACATATAAGGAAGGTAGATGATTTTCTCCAATCCGCCGACCATAATCGCAACTCTGGGCGTTCCTTGAGATGCTGCAGCAGGCTGCGTGTTCCCGGTGCTTTGGCTTGGCGCCGTTTTTTGTGCCGTTTGCGCGCAACCTGTTACAAGCAGAGCCAGCATAGTTGCGCCGGCAACTCCCAGACTAATGTTTCTTTTCATTTGTTATTTCCTCCCTTAGTTTTTTTATCATCATTGGCGAATGTTTCGCCAAGCGATAAACCGTTTTTCCAGTTTGGAAACTGCCCAATCGGCAGCCAAAGCTGTGATGGAAAGGATGACCATTCCGGCAAAGACCCCCGTAGTATCAAACGATCCTTGCGCTTGAGCGATTAGATAGCCAAGTCCTTGAGTGGCGCCGATGAATTCTCCCACTACTGCACCGATTAAAGCGAAACCAAAGCTCGAATGCAAACTGGATAAAATCCAGGTCAGAGCAGAAGGAATGATGACATGCTGCGCCAGTTGACGCTTGCTTGCCCCAAGCAAGCGAGCGTTGTTCAATAAGTTGCGATCCACTTCTCTCACGCCTTGGAAAGCGTTGAAAAATACGATGAAGAAAGTGAGCACAAATCCGGAAGCAACTTTCGACGACATGCCCAAACCGAACCACAAGATGAAGATTGGAACCAGAACTACGCGCGGAATTGCATTCAACATCTTGATATACGGTCCTAAAATAACGGATAAGAGATCGTTCACGCCCAAAGCATAGCCGAACAGGATGCCGGCAACCCCCCCCAGTAAGAACGAGAGAATCGTTTCCTCGAACGTATAAACGAAGTGGATATAAAGAGGTCCCTGACTCGTTCCATGCACAGCCCATTGTACAATATGTTTCACGATATCGAATGGACTTGAGAAGAAGAAAGGATCGATAATTTTTTGGTTGGCCAATACTTGCCAAGTCCCGACCACGATGATAAACACGATGATCTGCAAACTTAAATCACGGAATTTGCGTTTCAGCCTCTTGGTGCGCATCTCAGTTCTTCGCGCTAAAACTTCGGCATGCGATGAATTAATGGTTGGTTTTGTTTGCGCTTGCATAGCTGATCATGACCTCGTTTCTTAGATCGTTCCAAATTTGTTCGTGGAGCTTCATAAATGCGGGATCAAACCGAATTTCAGACACGTTCCGCGGTCTTGGCAAATCAATCCGATAATCCCCTTTGATCGTAGCACCTGGTCCGGCAGTAAGAACAATTACCCGATCGCTTAAGGAAATGGCCTCTTCCAGATCATGCGTGATAAAAAATACGGAAGCCGACGTTTCCTCCCAAATCCGCAGCAGCTCATCTTCCATTAAATGACGAGTATGGACGTCCAAAGCGGAGAACGATTCGTCCATGAGAAGAATTTCCGGCTGCACGATCAAGCATTGTGCTAGAGCAACCCTCTTTCTCATTCCGCCCGACAGCTGGGATGGATAATGTCCTTCGAACCCTTTTAACCCCACCCGAGTGATCCATTTCCTGGCTTCGTCATACGCATCCGCTTTTTTCACCCCTCTTAAGCGCAATCCTAACGAAACGTTGTCAATCACGGTTTTCCACGGGAAAGCGTTCTCGGTTTGGAAAACGCATGCCGCACGCGAATTAACCCCCTCCAATTTTTCGCCCGAAATAAGAACTTGGCCCATGGACGGCGCCTCAAATCCGGCGATTAAGCTTAACGTAGTAGATTTTCCACAGCCTGTGGGCCCAACGATCGATACGAATTCGCCTTTAGGGATCCTTATGTTAATATTCCGCAGAACGGTATGAATCTCTCCCGATGGCTTTATAAACTCCTTCGTTACTCCCTGCAATTCCATCATGGCTGGAGTGGAGTGTGTCATGGGGGTATAAACCTTTTGCTCCAGTGCACCCATATGATTCCCTCATTTCTGTTTTTAATCTTCAACAGCGCTTACAAACGAAGTATACAATACTCCAAGAAAAATTAAATATTTTGACATTAAGTCATTTAAAAACAATAAACACACTTTACACGATAATTACATCGCAAGGAAAAACCCCGACCTTGTACGGCCGGAGCGATGTGAAACAATTGGTTATTTTCTCAGACGATATAATTTTTGGGGACGGCCGATTGTACCGTATTGCAGCAGTTCCTCGACAATTTCTTCATCGAGAAGATAATTGATATAATTCCGCACTGTAGTTTTACTCACTCCCGCACGCAGTGCGATTTCATCCACCGTTTGAAAATTTTTTGCGTCGATCAAATACTTCTTAATTCGATTCAATGTTTTGTCATCGATTCCTTTAT
The DNA here is from genome assembly GCF_027533625.1 of Paenibacillus gyeongsangnamensis. Taxonomy (GTDB): domain Bacteria; phylum Bacillota; class Bacilli; order Paenibacillales; family NBRC-103111; genus Paenibacillus_G; species Paenibacillus_G gyeongsangnamensis. Next base: position 6,430 of record NZ_JAQAGZ010000012.1, read on the forward strand.
GAAATTGTTGCGGCTGCGTACGGGAAACGCGGAGATTCTTTAAATCATTTACAATTTCTTGATTGATTTGTCCTGCAGAAGATAGTCGATTTCTGAATTGCATGTATTTGGTAAGCGTGTTTCTAAGGTGCTCCAAATCAAATGGTTTCACTAAATAATCAAAAATTCCTAGCCGGAATCCTTCTTCCACGATTTCAAGTTCTTTGGCGGCTGTGATGAGAATAATATCGCAGCGCATTTGCTGTGTTCGAATCGTGCGCAGCAGTTCGATCCCGGAGCAATCGGGCATATAAACATCGAGCAGCAGAAGATCGGGTTTCTTCTCGTCGATCATGGAAAGAGCCTGCTCCCCATTTAATGCGATGCCGGCCAAATCGTACCCTTCCTCCGATTCGATATATTTGCCATGCATTCTGGCAATCATAAAGTCATCGTCAATAATTAGAACGCACACAGGAGAATTAGTCATCGTTTTCCCCTCCCTGAATCGGTAAATCAGCTTTTAATGTGGCTCCGGCAGGAGTGCTGACGATCGACAAATCGCCTCTAACGTTGGACACCAGCCGGGAAAGCAGCGCCAACCCGAACCCTCGTCCGTCCCCTTTTGTAGTGACTCCATCCCTAAAAATATCGTCTCCCAATCTGGGATCGATTCCCGGCCCCGTATCCTGCACGGAAATAGAGAGACGATCAGGTTCATAGCTGAGAATAACCTCTATTTTTCTTGGTGCGGTGCTGCTGTTATTTCTTGATATGGCTTCAAGAGCATTTTCAATCGCATTTCCCAACAGTGTAATCACGATTTCCCTGTGCGGGCATGGATCCAGAATGACCGATTCTGAGTCGACTGTCAGTTGGATGTTCAGCTCCTTAGCCCGATGCATTTTTCCGACGAGCACCCCTACGACCGCCGGATCATGAATTCTGCTTAGAAAATATTTCATGACCCCTTGCTGCTCCTCGTTGACTTGCCCGATTAACTCGTTTACCATGTCGTATTCCTTCAGTTTGATTAAACCCGATATCAAATGCAGCTTGTTCATAAACTCATGACGCTGGCTTCGCAAAGAATCCACGAATTGCCCTATGTCGGCAAGATGCCGATCGATTTTGTCCAGTTGCAGCTTATCGCGAAAAGAAGCGACAGCGCCTATTTCTTTGCCCTGTACATAAACCGGCACTCGATTGGTAATAACAAGAGTATTCCCTATAATCATGGGCTCATCCCTCTGAATGACTCCGTTTTGAAGCACCTCCATTAAGCGGGATGTAGGGAGAATCGAGGTGATGGTTTTCCCTTTAAAGTCCATTTTTTCCATTCCCAGTATTTTTTTGGCTTCCATGTTACAGGTGGTAATTTCCCCCTCGCTATTGACAGCGATAATCCCTTCCCGGATGGAATCCAAAATGGCGGACTGCTCTTGACTGATATACGCGATTTCGCTAGGCTCCATATTAAAGATTTGTCTTTTAATATGGCCGGATAAAAGATAAGCCCCGACAAGCCCGAAAATGAGAGCCCCTATGCCGATTCCAGCAATTTTGATGACGACCTCATAAATTTGCTTCCATATGTCTTGAGCAAGAAAGCCGACAGATACTAATCCGATCTGGCGATGATTGGAATCGTATATAGGGGTTTTTGCTCTGACTGTAAGTCCCAGACTGCCAACTGCCGTAGCGCGTATTTCTTGCCCTTGAAGCACATTTTTATCGTTGAAGCTATCTTCCCCATCCAACGGCTTGCCTATTTCCTCCGGGTTAGGATGGCTATATCGAATCAAGTTCATATTCGCCACTACAACAAATTCCGCCTGTGTGTTTTGGCGAAACCTTTCCGCAAGAGGCTGAATGATGGCAGAAGGATCCGGTGCCTGGAATGCTTCATCTACTTGCGGCAATGTTGCTACTGTCCTTGCCAGAAAAAGTGCGTGATCGCTAGTTTCGCTGAACTTCCTTTCAACGATAATGTATATGAATGCAGATAAAACCAAAAATAATACAAAAGTAATATTTAAAAAAACGAGCAGATTAATTTTCAGCCTGAGCGTCAGCGGCTTTTTCAATTTCATAAGTTCACACTCCTTTCATTCTCGTCGATAGATTTCAAGTTCAGTTTGTCGCCTCGATACATTCATATTGTAAGCGTTATCCCTCGAAATGCAAGTCGACTTTTGGATAAGATTCCACACATCACTTTGACTTTTCAATAGATTTATGCTTCTCAATAAAAGTAAAATCAAAAGGTACCGTCGAAATTGTAATGACGGTATCTTTTGATTCTATTATTCCTGGGCCTTAACAATGTTGCGTATCTTCTCTCTTCATTCAATTAATTCGTGTACAATTTCATTAAAGTCTTTGTTGAAGGGGTAGCCTTCCGATAACTCATCTGAATAGTCAGGTTCAATAAGCTCCCATTCCTTAGAAAGTTCCGCCCATGATTGAATTACTTCGTTTAATGCCTTTAAAAATGGATCCATAAGATTCCCTCCAGTATTATCTTATTATACCAGTTAACTTTACAAATTACTTGACGTTTGTGTAGGAAAACATTTGCGTCGCGGTGACGAAAATTTCGCCCTTAGAGTGATACGGTGAACCGTATCATAAGTGAGGCGAAAAGTAATTTTTTAAGGTATCTTATAAAAAGGATATTAATAATATATTTTTTGATATGATAAACAGTAGAAGTACGACGGAGATCAAGATGATTACTAAAAAAATCAACAAGGACATTTTCAATGCAATTGATTCAAAGTGATAGTTCCATCATTACAAATTGCAGCAATATCAAGCCGAATATACTTCCGTGGGAAAAAGCACAAAAACGGCTCTGTTTCGCATCATGTTGCGAAAGAGCCGTTCTTCATTTCTATAGGTCGTTTTCCGGACATCTTCAGCTAATAAGTGCTTATTTATTGTTGGATTTTGCTGAACGACGCGACCATCGTTGCGAGGGTGGTCTCAATGTCAACGACCGCTTCCCGGCTTTTCGCCGACAGTTTGCGTATTTCTTGGGCCACCACGGTAAACCCTCTGGCGTATTCTTTGGCATCGGCCGCCTCGATGGCCGCATTCAATCCGAGCAGATTCGATTGTTCGGACCCTCTTTGATAAAATTCGTAATATTCCTAGCCGACTGGGCATGTTTCACCGCTAGTTCTGAAGAGCCCGCCACCAATTGGTGGGTCCTTGCGACTTCTTGGGCCGATTGAGCAACATGACTCGCCTCGGTTCCGATTTGTTCAAAGGCAGCTACAATACTTTTGGCGATGGTGGATAATTCAAACTGGATTTCCTTGCTAAATCCCAATCCGATCAATCCCATCACATCGCCGGAATCATGGAATAAGGGAATGTAGACCCCTATTAAAAGGCGCGCCGATTGCTGTATGTATCGGATCGCCTTCCTGTATCTTATAACCGACGTATCCGATATCGATCGTTTTTCCCGGACTATTGGTTAAAGCAACGATATCCAGAGAAATCCAAAAAACGGCCCTGTCGCAAAATATGCGAACAGAGCCGTTTTTCATCATTGTTCCACGGAAACTAAAACGGCTGCAGAAGCGGATTTTGAGGGAATATCGGATGTGAATGTTTATCATCGTGCCCGTCTTTGGGTTCTAAATGAGCGACGTGGTGCAGGGGGGAAATGTTCGCGGTCAAAAGGGACCGCGCAAATCGTGGCTCAAATGCCGTTGACAGTTATATAATTCGTATTCCCATTGACCGTTATTGCAAACTACTGTCGTTACGGATGTGTTTCCTAGTTGATCGCCAGTAGATTCATCTTTGAGGAGTCCCTTCAGCGCCTGTCCCATGAGAAAACCATGGCTAACGACTAAGATGCGTTTACCCGGATACAAGCGCATCATATCGTCGATGAAGTGAAGGACTCGCGCACGTACGGATTCGGCGCTTTCCTCGCCCCAATCGAGCTCTTTCCAGCCCTCTCCCCATATCGCAATTCTTTCCGCCTCAGTCGTTCCTTGTAGCTTACCGCGATCGATTTCCCTCAGTCTGACGTCATATCCGTTGATAGGAACGGTTTTCGCAGAGATCGCCTCCGCTGTCTCTCTCGCCCGCAGCAAGTCACTGGAAAACAGCACATCCCAGCGCTCCTCAGCTAGACGAAGCGCTACAAGTTGCGCCTGCTCCCTCCCATAGACGCTAAGCGGATTATTGAGATGGCCCTGTGACCGTTTCTCGTTGTTCCAGTCCGTATTACCGTGACGAACAAAGGTGATCGATTTCACCGACATGATACAGTCTCCTCTGTTTATGTTGTGTGGACAAGCTGCTCTTGGACGTGCATTGATCGTTATTTCCATGCTTGCGGATGACTATCGTTTATAAAATCAAAGGAGGCTGCTTTTGCATTGATTTCAATCTGTTCCGGACTCTTGCTGCCGGGAATGACGCAGGTTACGGCCGGATGCTTAAAACACCATGCCAGCGCCCATTCCGCCATGCTGGCGCCTTGAGGCACCTCATTGCGCAGAATTTCCTCAACTTGCTTAAGCTTAAGCGCCGTTTCTTCCTTGTCATGCCTGGAACGGACGTCGTTTTCCGGGAAAACCGCATCCGGCCTATACTTTCCGCTCAAGTAACCGCTAGCGAGCGGGACACGGGCAAGCACTCCGAGATCTTGACGTTGACAAGAAGGGAATACTTCGCTTTCCGCCCTTTGATCGAGACGATTGTAGACGACTTGGATTGCTTTTGCGTTGATATTCGAAGCGGAGTCCGTCTGATGCAAATTATCCTTGCCGTCTTTATTTATGGAAATTGCCAGGTTTCTGACTTTGCCTGCCTGAACTTGTTTATCCAGCATCGTCCACAAGTCGTCATTATCGAACACTTCATTCGGTCCCGAGTGGAATTGATATAAGTCTACATAATCGGTTTTGAGAGCTTTTAGGGACTCCTCCAATTGGTTCTGGACTTCTTCCGCCGACCAATAATTTTTGGAAGGATTCTTCTTGTCCAAGTGATTATGGCCGAATTTGGTAGCGACAATCCAATTTGTTCGGTTTCTGCGGCTCTCCATATAGTTTCCGATAAAGCTCTCGGATAGATGGTGGCCATAACATTCCGCAGTGTCAAGCAGATTAATGCCCAGGTCCGCGGCTTTATCGAGAATTGCATTCACTTCATCTTGAGTAAAGTCTTTGCCCCATGCTCCGCCAAATTGCCACGTTCCTACTCCAACAATGGAAACCTTTAATTTTGTTTTTCCCAGCATCCGATATTTCACGGTTGGTCAGCTCCTTCTTAGTTGTCTGCAAAGCTGTTTCCCGTTCGACAAGTTATAAGGAAACTGTTTGTAAAGACATTTGTAAATTTTCTTTCAGCACTTTTTTGATAGCTTTGGCTGCCTTCACTCTTAATGGCAAGCTGTCGGAAATATGAATGGTATAGCTCCCTGAAAGGATAGCTTGCTTCAATTCATTGATCGTTAGGCAATCTTGCGCAAATGTATTATATACACATCCATATTGCAGCGGATGGTGCGAATCGCTTCCCGTGACGACAGGTTTGCCCAGCTTGGAGGCAAATTCGCCAACCTCCTGCTTCATCTGTTCGATGCCATAGGCGTACAGATCACTTCCGTTCCTTACTCGTAAATTTCACGTGTGTATGTAAATCAATGTTCATGTGTGAGCTCCTTTTCGATATGGGATCATCCGTAGTTGCTGCGTAAACCGATGCCTAGTGATAATAGTAAGCATACCCCGGCGATTAAAAAGGCGTAATACCCCAAAGCGGCTCTGTCTTCCCATGTATGTTCATGGTTTTTGAACGATCCTCGGTATGGATGTGCTCCGAACGCGCGGGCATCGGCAACCATGGCCATAATATGGGTTCCGCGCAAGGAGTTAATCAGCAAAGGAACAGTGATAAGAGGCAAAGCGACGATCACGCGTTTGAAATAGTCCGCCCATTCTCTAAAATTCCACCAGCGATCGGGGCGGCTGAAATCGTAGCCTCTAACTTCCATCGCTTGCAGCAATATACTTAACCGTTCAAACATAAGCGGCATGAAGCGCAGTCCGGCAGAGAGGGCGAAACCCAATTTGACGGGCAACTTCAATTTCATGCAAGCCCAAATAATGTCGGAGGGCTCTGTTGTAAAAACCAGCAGAAGCGAAGACAGCACTGTAATCAGAAATCGTCCCGCCTGCTGCAAGCCGTATTCAAGCCCTTGAACAGACAACCCGTTCACTCCGGTCCAACTAAGCGTCCAAGGGAAACGGAACAAATACTGATTGTCAAAGTTGTACACAATCCCCTGCGACCACACTTCGCCAAGGGCGGGTACAACAGTCATGACGAGCAGAAAGCGCAGCCGTGTCCGGGAAGGCTTTAACATGATCCAAGGGACGATGCAAAAAAGCAGCAAGGCATAGACCCAGTTCCAGCTAAGAAATACCGATAGAGTTCCCATAATGGCCGGATACACAACCTTGAGACGCGGATCAAGGCGGTGGATGATCGTATCCTTAGGCTCGAAAGTAAGCGCATTGCGAAGCCCTTTGAGCCCTACCAATTTGTAGAAGGATATGGGAATGAGCGCCGGAATCGTGAACATCAGAAAATATCCGATTATCGTTTGTCCGATCAACGTATGAAAGAGTAAGTCGGTCATGTGAAGGCCACTTCCTTTTCCGGATCGACTGATAACGTAGCTCCTGCAGCCTTCAGAAATTGTTCTATATTCAGCGACACCCAGCCGGTGTTCCCGCCGGTCAGCAATCCATGAAGATGAGCGATCGGCGGCGGAACCACTTGGCATTCCGCCAATCGGTCCACATGGGCAAACACCCTCTCCGGGCGGTCGTTCAGAACAATTCGTCCATTATCGAGCACAGCTAAGCGGTCGGCATATTTGGCCACAGCGCGCATATCGTGCGAGATCATGAGATAGGTAAGTCCTTGTGTTTCACGCAATGCATTCAAAAATTCAAGGAAAGCGCTCGCGTGTCCTTCATCCTGTCCGGTAGTAGGCTCATCCAGGATTAATGTCTTTGGAGCCGAAGTCAGAAGCGACGCAAGAGCGAGCCGCTGCCTTTGGCCATGACTTAATTGGTAAGGATTATGCTCGAGCCGATCGGACAAATCAATAAGCTCCGCCAGTTGTTCTTCGGAATACTGGCCTCGGGAACGTGTCCGGCGGCCGTAAGATTTGGCGAAGCCAAGCTCTTTGATGACGGTCGGTGAAAACAACATATGATCGGCGGACTGGAACAAGTAGCCGATCTTCTCGGACTGCTTGGATATATCACCCGCTTTGACGGGACGGTCGTAGCAAATCATCTGCCCTGCCGTCGCGCTGCTGAAGCCCATTGCCAGCGCGGCCAAGGACGTCTTTCCCGAGCCGTTGGCCCCGGCTACGGCTACCCATTCATGTTCCCGCACTTCAAAATTCAAGTCCTGCAGCACGCGGTTATTTCCATAAGTCAACTCGATATTTTTCCATTGAAGCAGCGCGCTTCCGGTCTGCGGGCGAGGCCTTCCAACCGATGCAGCTGTAGACAATGCGGCGGCGTACCGAGTTCCCTGCAGCGCGTCGGCTGCCTCAGCCGCCGTCAGAGCCACGCGTCCCGCAAATACTTTGGGCAGCGCATAGCTTAGCTGAACCATTTCGGGAATCGAAACGCCCAATTCGTTCCAAAGCAGCGTATTGCAAAACGCCTTACGGGGGGAGCTGTCCACGACAATTCGGCCTTGGTCCATAAGCAGCACGCGGTCTACCCATGGAATGACCTCATCGATTTTATGTTCGATCAGGACGATCGTCATGCCGAGTTCTTCGTTCAGACGCCGCAGCACTTTAAGGACCTCTTGCGTTCCGCGCGGATCCAGGTCGGATGTCGGTTCATCCAGAACCAGAACGCTCGGCCGCATGGATAAGGCGGCGGAAATCGCCACTCGCTGCTTTTGTCCGCCGGAAAGCGTTTCGATTAGCGCTTTGCGGTATTTGTCGGATCCGGTGTAATGGAGCGCCTCATTAACCCGGCGTTCGATTTCTTCGTGGGGCAAATTGAGATTTTCGGGGCCGAAGGCCGCTTCGAGTTCCACTTTGAACTGTATGAGCTGATTGTCGGGATTTTGAAACACCATGCCTACACGCTGGGATATTTCGTCAATCTCCATATGAGATAAATTTTTTTCTCCCAAGTAAACGGCGCCGTCCATGATGCCGGACATTCTAAGCGGAATCAATCCGGCCAGCGCCAAGCCCAAAGTCGACTTTCCGCATCCGGACGGCCCGGCGACCAGTACAAACTGGCCAGCCGGGATGTCCAACTGCAGGTTATGTAACGCGTATGTTTGTTCGTTGGGATATTTGAACGACAAATTTTTTATTTGAAGATTATGTGTATTCATCGCCAGCTCCCATTCCCGTTCCTGCATCAATTTTTCGTTTCCGCCGGCACGTTGATCTGAGCTCTGCCGCCCATTTGCGTGACGGATTTGGCCACTCTGACCCCCAGGTGGACAAACAGTGCCGTATAAATGGCATGGCTTACAGCATCATGGACGGTTTGCAGAAGATCTTTGGCAAGTGTTGTGGTTTTGCTGCCCAAGAACGGGCCCATGATAAAATCGTCAAACTGGGTACGGGGCATATCTTTAATAAATCCGATAATGAAGGCGTCAATCACGAGCGATCTTGGATTCAGCAATTTTTCTCCGCGTGCCAAAATATACAAATCGATGAACAATCCTTGATAGATAAATCCGGGCCATTTCAACGGATCCACGCCGGACGAGCTGAAGATGAGCTGTTCCAGCAAATATTTGATAAAGATCAGGCCTGTGGCGACGCCGGGCTTGCGGATAATGGCGATGCCGGTGATGAGGATAAATTGGTAAGGAAGCGACTTGATGCCCCAGAAGTTCAGGAAGCTGCCGACTACCGGGATCGACTTGGCGAGCGGATCAATGAATCGATCGGCGATAAGGCTGTTGTAAAGCATCAGCATGACGCCGATAATGGCAAGGGAAAGAATGTCCTGGGTCGTCCATTTGCTGCTGGAGCCTTTTTTCTTCGATTGTCTTCGAATTAAAAACAATCCTCCGAGACACATGATCCAAATGGCGACATAAAGGGGGGCAGAGACTTGAATCGGCACTTTAACCGTCGAATACAAAAGATCGTGCAATGATTTCCTCTCCCTTATACTAATTTTCTCCGCTTCTATTACGGAGACATCTTCAGTATAGTCAGGAAGTTTTTTCGCAGTGTCAACGCAATTTTGAATTAATGTAAATAAACATACATATTTATGAATGTGATATTTTTTTTACATACAGATATTCTTTAGTAAAAAAATGAATTATAATAGTTGTATTCCAAGGTTCAAGAGAGGAGATCCGTAGTGTCGAACGTTTTCAACTGGGACCTGGGCAGCTTATCCCCTACGCAAAAAAATATTGCCGATTTTATCGAAAAAAACGCCGACCGGCTGCCTTACTTGACCGAGAGCGACATCGCGGCCGAAGTGCCGACCAGCATCGCCTCCGTCTCCCGTTTTTGGCAGGCTGTCGGTTATGCGAACCTGAAAGATTTTAAACACAGCATCCGCGAATCGGAAACAATCACTCCGGCCAAGAAAATGAAAAATATGTTCAACAAAATTGCGGCCGACGATCTTCTATGCGATATGCTGGAACGAACTGCCGAATATTTGCAAGATACCTCTTACAATCTGGCGCGGGAGCAGTTCGACCTGGCCGTAGACAAGATGGTTGAAGCGAAAACCATATATGTATTTGCACCCGGCCCTTCTGAAGGACTCGGCGCGCTGCTTCAATTCCGGCTGAACCGATTCGGCGTCCGTGTGCAGACGTTGCCGCAAAGCGGGCATCTGCTGTTTGAATCGCTCGTCAACTTCACGCCGGACGATGTCGTTGTCGTGTTCAGCTTTTTCAAGATTTTGCCGGAAACCAAAGTCATCCTCGACTATGCCGCTGAGCTGCCATGCGCGTCGATCGTGATCACGGACCGGCTCGTATCCGACTTGAACATTCAAGCCGATGTCGTTCTCTACACGTGCCGCGGCCAATTGTGGGAATTTCATTCGATGGTGGCGCCGACCGCTGTCGTCGAGAGCCTCGTAATCGCCATCGGCCTCCGTATCGAGCATCGGGCTCTTGCGAATCTGGAGCGGCTGCAGGCATTGCGGAAAAAGTACGCGCATGTCATCCCGAAATAGCTTACCATAATCGCCGGCTGCGTTACTTGCATCATCCCTTCAACGAAAAAACGTCCCCTGCCAGCTCACAGCCGATAGAGGACGTACCCTAGGCCATTGATCCGATTGAAGTAGATTTCCTACAAAAAAGGAGCTGCCGCGAATAGCTCCATTTGCATTTTTCGCTGTTATGACCGATAAGGTGAACCGTACCATAAATAAGGGCAAGTTTTTTTAGTGTTCAGGTTTTATATTAAGGTAGATAGGAGAGATACTAATGGGAAATACGGATAAGTTTGAAATGATAGCTAAAATGTATGACACTCCTGAAAGAATCCAAATTGCAAAGGTATCATCAGATGCCATTCGTAATTATTTAGTTGACGCTAAAAGTAAAAATGCTATTGATTTTGGTTGTGGAACTGGTCTTGTCGGAATGAACTTGTTAGACGATTTTAATTCTATGCTTTTTCTGGATACGTCACAAAACATGATTAATCAAATAAAGCAAAAAATTTCTGATTTTAATATTCAGAATGTAGATACATTGTGCTTTGATTTTGAAAAGGAAAATCTATCGGATTTACATGCTGACTATATTTTCATTGCTCAGGTTCTCCTCCATATTCATGATGTCGAATTCGTTTTATCAAGATTATTTGATGTTCTGAATGAAGGAGGACATTTACTAATCGTAGATTTTAATAAAAACGAAAAAATAGTTTCAGATATGGTTCATAACGGATTTAATCAAGTAGAGCTGACTGACATTATGACTAAAATAGGGTATAGGGATATTCAATCAAAAACTTTTTATACGGGAAGTAAAATATTCATGGGACATGATGCATCTATGTTTATTCTTGATTCTCAAAAGTAAACTTATAAGACGAGATCAAAAAAGGGCCACCGGTAAAGGATGGCCTTTAAACTTGCCGTTACAGACAACTTGGTAAATATTATCACAAGTAACGGCAAGTTTTTTTGTGGAGTGTGTTATGATACAGTAGTTGTAAGATTTGTAATGTTGTTAGGAAATAAAGAGATTAAGGAGAGATGAAAATGTCCTATATCGTTGATTTTAAAAATGTGTCTACGGTTGGTTTGGAGACTTCACCTGTAGTAGAAGCGCTTGCTGGTTTACGTGCCAATGAAGCCCGTTACTTTATGAATAAATACAAGCATGAATTTACGGTTGTACCAGCTAGTGAAAGTCAGGAGACCCTTGATTATGTGAACCGAATTTTGAAAGAGCGTGATATTGAGTTTGCGGCCAAACCTTTAGAGACATCGCGTTTTCAAGTGGAAAATATTAAATTTGCCTACGTCTTTTATGAGGACGGGCTTGCGGTAAATATCATGTATACGGTTGATGACCCTAAGAAGCGGGCCGTTGGTTTTAAGCTTTCTGAGGGGATGGAAATACCACAGGAGTTAGAAGGGAAGTTTAAGTTTGCTAGGCAGAAGTCTGCACTAGCTGGAACAATTCGGGGCTCGTTTTTTGTAATTAAAGGAGAATATTAAAGTAAGCAACAGCGCAATTGTTGCGAGCGATCAATTGGTTGCCTAGTTGCGCTAACGGGCACGAAAGTCGAACTAAGCGAAATAAAAGAAAGGGCCACCCCGGAAAAGGATGGCCCAAAAACTTGCCGTTACAGACAGTGCGGAGAACCGTATCATAAGTAACGGCAAGCTTTTAAGATTTGACGAAACAAGATAGGATTAGGTAATCTATGATTATATTCATTATTTGTAAAGCAATACAAATTTTGAAATGAAAGCGAGGATCATTGGATGTCTGAACCTTTGCTATCCCATCGGCCGCTTGGCAGGACTGGCCTGTTTATCTCACCGCTTTGTGTTGGCGGCGCACCGCTCGGCGATATGCCTGAAACCTTTGCCTTTAGCGCACCGGAAGAGAACGCGCTGGCAACGATTCGTGCCGCCTTTGCAAGCACGATCAATTTCCTCGATACGGCTGCGGCCTATGGCGACGGTGAGAGCGAGCGCCGTATTGGCAAGGTCATTAAAGAGAACGGCGGACTCCCATCGGGCTTTGTGCTCGCTACCAAAGCGGACCGCTGCTTACAGACGGGTGACTTCAGCGGTGAACAAATCAAACGTTCCATCGAAGGAAGTCTCCTTCGCTTAGGGCTGGATCGCCTGCAATATGTTTACATCCATGATCCGGAACATACCACCTTTGAGAATGTCATGGGACCGGGTGGTCCGCTTGAGATGCTGAAAAACTTCAAGGATCAGGGAGTCATCGATCACATTGGCATATCCGGCGGGCCGATCCAGATGCTCATTCGTTATGTGGAAACGGGGGAATTTAGCGCCGTTGAGACCCATAACCGTTACACGCTGCTCAATCGATCTGCTGAGCCTTTGCTTGATGTCGCAAGTCGATTGGGCGTTGCGGTCATCAACGCAGCGCCTTATGGGAGCGGCATGCTGGCCAAAGGTCCGGATGCCTACGCCCGCTATGCTTATAGCGATGCACCGCCGTTGCTGCTCGAACGCGCGCGATCGTTTGCAAAAGTCTGCCAGGAGCACGATGTGCCCCTAGCCGCCGCGGCACTTCAATTCTCCATGCGTGATCCCCGTGTTACGAGTACCGTTGTTGGCATGACCAAGCCGGAACGAGTCGCCCAGACTCTGGAGCTCGCTAGCTACCCCATTCCTTCCGAGCTATGGCATGTGCTAGATGCCATTGGATTTGATACGGACGATCCCGAAGCGAATCGATTTACATAAAAGAATAGATAGACATTCATGAAGATAAAAAAGCTTACAAGAAGGGATCGTCCTGTAACAGGACGATCCCTTTTTGTATTTCAAATTTAAGAAGATCATGCCTCGATCCGAATGCTTGAAGAGTTCAGCCAATTTATAGCATGGAAACCATAGCGCCGCAACCTCCTCCAAACATGCAAATCCATACACAGCCGGTAAATCGTGTATTTACTTAACGGCGGTTCATTTCCAGAAATCAACGTTCCCTCTAGATAGACTAAGCCGTGCCTCATCTATTTTGTTTATCAGAAAAACTAATTAAAACAATCAAATCATTTTAGTTGATTCGTTGATCCAGCTGTGATAGTTTGAAGGTAATATAAATTTAATAAGAATACTCGGAATTATTTCTTGCGATGTGAGGTGTATATCGTTGTTATTACAGGTAACGAACAGTCCTTTTAATCAAGAGCAAACGGAGCTTCTCAATCGCTTGCTGCCTACGCTTACGGAAATGCAGAAGGCTTGGCTGAGCGGTTATTTAACGGCTCTACACAAAATGGAAGCTCCGACGGATGCTTCGGCTGTGAACCAACCGGTCCTATCCAAGGAGGTAACGGTGCTGTATGGATCCCAGACCGGGAATAGTCAGAAGCTGGCCAAGAAGCTGATTGAAAAGCTTAAGGAGCAGGGTTTCCAGACAACGCTTTCCTCCATGAACGACTTCAAGCCGAATACGTTAAAGCAGGTTGAAAATTTGCTTGTTCTGGTGAGCACGCACGGGGAAGGCGAACCGCCGGATAATGCTCTGACTTTCTATGAATTTCTGCACAGCAAGAGAGCACCGAAATTAGAAGGTTTGAGGTTTTCCGTACTGGCTTTAGGGGACACTTCATATGAATTTTTCTGCAAGACGGGAAAGGACTTTGATCAGCGTCTTGAGGAGCTCGGAGGCAAACGGCTTACCGCACGCGTCGACTGCGACGTGGATTTCGATGATTCTGCCGCGGAGTGGATGGATCGTGTCCTTGCCTCTCTCAATGAGGCCTCAGCAGCCCCGTCCTTGGTAAACGGCGGCGGCGCCATCGTCCGGAGCGAGACGCAAACGGAATATTCGAGGACGAACCCGTTTCAAGCCGTCGTCGTTGAAAATTTGAATCTGAACGGGCGCGGCTCGGACCGGGAAACCCGTCACCTCGAGATTTCACTTGAAGGGTCCAATCTCCAGTATGAACCGGGCGACAGCTTGGGCGTTTATCCCCGGAATCATTCTGGACTTGTCGATGAACTGATCAGGGCAATGGGTTGGGAACGGGAAGAGCTTGTTCCGATTAATAAAAACGGGGAAGAGCGCCCATTGCTTGAGGCTTTGACCAGCCATTATGAAATTACGGTATTGACAAAGCCGCTTTTGGAGCAAGCCGCAAATCTTTTCCCGGGTAAAGGCTTGCAGCAGCTGCTTGCGCCAGGAAACGAGCAGGAGCTTAGAGCGTATATCAAAAATCGGGATTTGATCGATTTGGTGCAGGATTATAGTCTTAAAGGAGTATCCGGCAAACCATTTGTATCGATTCTTCGTAAGCTTCCGCCGCGTCTATATTCCATTTCCAGCAGTCCGAAGGCGTACCCTGACGAGGTACATCTCACGGTCCGAAAGGTAGAGTACGAAGCACACGGACGAAACCGATACGGCGTATGCTCGACCTTTATCGCTGAACATTTGGAGCTGGGCGATGCGCTGCCGGTATTTATACAGCATAACCCGAACTTCAAGCTTTCACAAAATCCGGATACGCCGATTATCATGATCGGACCCGGCACAGGCGTTGCTCCGTTCCGGGCTTTCCTGGGGGAACGGGAAGAGATCGGGGCACAAGGCAAGACGTGGTTAATTTTTGGCGACCGCCATTTCTCCACGGATTTCCTCTATCAGATCGAGTGGCAGCGTTGGCTGAAAGAAGGCGTACTGACACGAATGGATGTAGCGTTCTCACGCGATACGGATAAGAAGGTCTACGTGCAGCACCGAATTCTTGAACATGGCAAGGAATTGTATCAATGGCTTCAAGAAGGAGCCAGCATCTACGTGTGCGGAGATGAAAAGCAGATGGCTCATGACGTTCATGCCGCTCTCGCAACCATTATCGAGCGGGAGGGCGGACTTAGCCCGGAAGCAGCGGCGGAATATTTGGCACGGTTGCAGCAGGAAAAACGTTATCAGCGAGATGTCTACTGAGATTAGGCTCAAGGATAGCGAGAGGAGATAGCGAAGTGAGCGAAAACAATTTAATTTCATCGAATAGTGCGCCTCATAGCGATGTAGAGGAGATCAAGCGGCGAAGCGACTACTTGCGGGGATCTCTTGCAGACACGCTTAACGACAACATTACGGGATCCATTCCCGAGGACGATAACCGGTTAATGAAATTTCACGGAAGCTATATGCAGGATGACCGTGATCTTCGCAACGAGCGGAATAAACAGAAGCTGGAGCCGGCCTATCAGTTCATGGTGCGCGTGAGGGCTGCCGGTGGGGTCGTTACGCCGGAGCAATGGCTGATGATGGATCGCATCGCACAGCAATATGCGAACGGAACAATTCGTCTTACGACCCGTCAGTCCTTCCAGCTTCACGGCGTGATCAAGTGGAACATGAAAAATCTCATCAAGGAAGTCAACGAAGCGCTGTTAAGCACGCTTGCGGCATGCGGGGACGTCAATCGTAACGTCATGTGCAATCCGAACCCGTACCTTTCGGAAATACACGGGCAGGTTCATGAATGGGCCAAGAAGGTGAGCGCGCATCTTGATCCGCGAACCAGAGCCTATCATGAAATTTGGCTTAATGAAGAGAAGGTTGTCGACAGCCGGGACGGAGAAAAGCAAGAACCGATTTACGGACCTGTTTATTTGCCGCGTAAGTTCAAGATCGGCATTGCTGTACCGCCTTCCAACGACGTAGATGTCTTCTCTCAAGATCTTGGCTTCATTGCGATTCATGAGAAAGATCAGCTGCTGGGCTTCAACGTTGCGGTCGGCGGAGGCATGGGTATGACGCATGGCGATCCGCAAACGTATCCGCAGCTGGCACGGGTGATCGGTTTTGTCTCGCCGGAGCAGCTCGTCGACGTGGCCGAAAAAACAGTCACGATCCAAAGGGATTACGGAGACCGTTCGGTAAGAAAGCACGCCCGGTTCAAGTACACGATTGACGACCGCGGCATCGAATGGTTTATCAACGAACTTCACCAGCGCTTAGGGTGGAAGCTGGAGGAAGCACGCCCTTATCATTTCGATCACAATGGCGACCGTTACGGTTGGGTGAAGGGAAGCAACGGTAAATGGCATTTCACCCTCTTTATTCAGAACGGCCGGGTGAAGGACGATGACAACTACCCGTTGATGTCCGGTTTACGGGAAATTGCCAAGGTGCATAACGGGGATTTCCGTCTGACGCCGAATCAGAACCTTATCATAGGCAACGTGTCCAGCCAGAAGAAGAAAAAAATCGAGGAGCTAATTAAGGAATACGGGCTGACCGACGGAATTCAATATTCTGCGCTGCGCAGAAATTCCATGGCTTGTGTTGCATTGCCTACTTGCGGCTTGGCGATGGCCGAATCGGAGCGCTATTTGCCCACGCTGCTGGAAAAGATCGAAGTCATCTTGGATGAGGCGGGATTGCGCGAAGAGGAGATTGTCATCCGCATGACCGGCTGCCCGAACGGATGCGCTCGTCCTGCGCTTGCGGAGCTATCCTTTATCGGCAAGGCCCCGGGTAAATACAACATGTATTTGGGCGGCGGTTTTTCCGGAAATCGGCTGAATAAATTGTACCGCGAAAATATTGGCGAGACGCAAATTCTTGAGGAGCTGCGGCCGATCTTGAACCGGTATGCGAAGGAACGCGAGGAAGGCGAGCATTTCGGAGACTTCGTTATTCGCGCAGGGTACGTGAAAAAAGTTTATTCGGGACTTGATTTTCACGAGTAACGCGATATTCATATATTACAAAGCGGGTGAGCTGTCTTTCAAGTAGGGAGTAACTACTGGGGAGACAGCTCTTCTTCATGGAATGGAAATAATTTACAACACAAATAATGTCCAACAAGTTATAATATGATTGTATTGTTGAAAGCGATTTCTTCATATTAAAGCATCGGTAATTGAAGGGAGGAATGAATAATGACTCAATCCGTTGATCGCTTAAACACGCGGCGCATCACAGGCAACATCTTTAAAGGCTCGGTAGGAAATCTGATCGAATGGTATGATTGGTACGTTTATACCGCCTTTGCGGTGTATTTCTCGGCCGAGTTCTTCCCTAAGGGAAACGTGACAAGCCAACTGCTGAATACAGCGGCCGTCTTCGCCGTCGGTTTCCTGATGCGCCCGATAGGGAGCCTGCTGCTGGGCCGATACGCCGATCGTCATGGCCGCCGTGCCGCGCTGACGCTCTCCATTTCCGTCATGGCCGGTGGTTCTCTGATCATTGCTTGCACACCCGGCTATGGCACGATTGGCGTGTTGGCTCCTATTATTCTGGTTCTCGCCCGCCTGATCCAAGGGTTATCGCTAGGCGGTGAATATGGAACCTCAGCGACGTACCTGTCCGAGATGGCCAGCAGCGGCCGCCGGGGCTTCTACTCAAGCTTCCAGTACGTCACGCTTGTTGCCGGACAGCTGGTGGCACTGGGGGTTCAGATCATCCTCCAACAAATACTCAGCGAACCGGATATGAAGTCTTGGGGCTGGCGCATTCCTTTTGTAATAGGAGCGTTGGGGGCATTGGCCGTATTATGGCTGCGCCGCACGATGGACGAATCGGAGCAGTTCTCAAAGATGGGTTCCGAAAGCCGGGCCGGCGCCGGTACGATACGGGAATTGATGAAGCACCCGAAGGCGGTGCTGACCGTAGTCGGACTTACGCTCGGCGGAACCGTCGCCTTCTATACCTACACAACGTATTTACAGAAGTTCATGGTGAATACGGAGGGACTTCCCAAGGAGATTGTCAGCTGGATTAACTTTGTCGCCCTGCTGGTATTCGTAGTCCTCCAACCTCTTGCCGGTCAATTGTCCGACCGCATCGGACGGCGTCCGCTATTGATTAGTTTCGGTATTCTCGGAACGCTGTTGACGGTTCCGCTATTCCTGATATTGGAGCAAACGAAGAGTCCGATCGGTGCTTTTGCGCTCATGATGGTAGGGCTCATCATTGTCACCGGTTACACATCCATTAACGCCATCGTGAAAGCCGAGCTCTTCCCGGCGGAAGTCCGTGCCCTTGGCGTCGGTTTCCCCTACGGAGTCACCGTGGCGGTGTTCGGCGGCACGGCGGAGTTTATCGCGTTATGGTGCAAGAGCATAGGCTATGAGTCGCTCTTCTATTACTACGTAGCTGCCTGTATTGCCGTAAGCTTGATCATCTACTGGCGTATGAGCGAGTCTTCGAAGGTTTCCCGCATCGAATCGGAGAACAACACTACAAAACGCTAGCTGTCCGTTCAAACCGATCTTAGCGCAATATTGGAAAGCTTGTTATTGCGAATGCGATTGTCAAGCGACAAGCGAAGGTTCAATTTTTGCACTACCGACTTTGAAAGAAAATTGATAAAATAGGGGGGCAAGGATAATTCCATAAATTGGGGGTAAGAAATGAGTAATCCACATCAAAACTATAAAAATCATCGAAGGCTGCATCCTCTTTTTCATGTTGCGCTCACACTGCTGACAGCGATCTTGTTTATCTCCGCTGTAGTAGGGCTAGTGAGATCATTCCAAGCGGGGAATCAAGTTTTTCCTGCAGTCCTCTTTCTAATTATTTCTATCATGTTTATCATTGTTTTCTTATTAGTTCGCTCTTATCCTTTAAAAGCACAGGATCGCGCGATCCGAGCCGAAGAAAATCTCCGGCACTATGTATTAACTCAGAAGCTGCTGGATCCAAGGCTTAGCGTACAGCAAATTGTGGCTTTGCGGTTTGCCTCCGATGACGAATTTCCTTCCCTTTGCAAGAAAGCAGCAGAAGATCAGTTGTCTCCCGATGCCATTAAAAGGTCTATCCGGAATTGGAGAGAAGACGACTACAGAATATAGGAATAGCAGAGGGCGGAAATAAAAGAAATCTGAAGAAGGCGTTTGATATAGGCTATCCCGATAAGGGATTGCCTTCTTTGTATATGTGGCGATATTTAGGGAGGCGATCTCCCAATGCCTAAGCAGAAGTGTCTCGATGATAACCGGCGTAAGGTTTGCATAGATATGATTTGGGGCATGCGATAACCGGCCTGTCGTATACGACGCTGGACTTAATGATGCGACGAGTCTTCACCCCGAAGCTAACCGGACGAGAAGGGACCAAGAGGGAGAGACGCCTCGCTCAGTTGAAAGCTGTGACGGATATCTATACTTGGAAATTTCTACGTCGCGATTACGGTTTGAGCCGCAACCAAACGGAGCTCGCTCTGGGCGAGCTACTTCATCCCCCAACAGGAGGTAATTAGATGGCTCGTATCCTTGCCTATACCTCGCCTGCTCGTGGACACTTGTTTCCGTTGACTTCGATCCTGGATGAGCTTTGCAAACGAGGCCACGACATAGTACTGCGCACACTGGCCTCGCAGATGGAACTTGCACTATCACATGGTTTCGACGCTGCTCCAATCGATAGCCGGATTGAAGCAATGCCCCATGATGATTACAAGGCGCGCACAGCTCGGGGAGGGCTGCAACGTGCTGTAAGCATGTTCAGCGCGCGTGCAGAATATGACGGCCCTGATCTGCAGCAAGCGATCGTGAGCACTCGCCCCGACGCTATAATCGTCGACGTGAACTGTTGGGGTGCTGTCGCGGCTGCTGAGGCTTGGGGCGGACCATGGGCGACATTCTGCCCCTATCCGCTCGCGTTGACCTCACGTGATGTGCCGCCTTTTGGTCCCGGGCTTTCACCTGCGCGCGGATTTTTAGGCCGGATGCGCGATCGCGCTCTGAAGCCATTGTTTGTAGGTACTTTCGAGCACATTATGCTGCCGCCGCTCAACGAAGTACGCGATAGCTTTGGGCTTGACCCGTTAAGCAGCGCCGACGATATGTTTGGCCGCCCGCCGCTTATACTCTACCTTACAGCCGAGCCGTTCGAGTATCCACGTTCAGATTGGCCGTCAAACATCGTCATGGTCGGCCCCTGCGCTTGGGATCCTCCAGCCGAACCTCCTGATTGGTTAGCTATGATCGAACGCCCAATCGTGCTTGTCACAACCTCCTCAGAGTTTCAGAATGACGGTCGCCTCATCGAAGCAGCGCTGGAAGCTCTTTCGGAAGAGAATGTCCATATCATCGCAACACTTCCCGCACAAGATTCAGCCGCATTGCGAACATCAGCCAATGCCAGCATATTGCCATTTCTCCCACATGGACTCGTGCTTGAGCGCGCAGTTTGTGCAATTACCCATGGCGGAATGGGGGCCACCCAGAAGGCGCTGGTACACGGCGTACCTGTGTGCGCGGTGCCTTTCGGACGTGATCAAATGGAGGTAGCGCGACGCGTTGAGGTAGCCGGAGCCGGCACACGACTGCCCGCCAGCCAACTCAGCCCAGAACGCCTGCGTGCCAAGGTACGCGAGGCGATGGCATGCGTCGAAGGCGCCCGCAGAGTATCCGAAGGATTCGCAGCAGCGGGCGGGCCCATTGCTGCTGCCAATGCCTTTGAGACGCGTCTCTTGGGACGTTTCCTCAACTAAGTAACGTCTGCAACGTTGCAAATGTGAACACATTAACAACTTTTTAACAATAGATTAACATATAGTTTATACTCGTAAAACATTTCGGAACATAATAAGAAATATAAGAGGATATAAAGGATCGAAAATCCAAGTCATTTCCCATTGTCGTCTGATTCATACGAAAGAAGAAGCCATCGAAGCTCTGTATGCAGGTGCGACGTCTCTGTCAGTCAGCGATACGGCTCTTTGGAACCTTACGTTTCAAGACCTGTGGCACACCCTTTATTTTGCATAATTTCATAATCCAAGTTTGGAGTGGGGACTAAGAGAAAGCTCTAAACAATGAACAGGCAGGAAAATGCCTTTGTTTATTGTTTGGCTTTCTCTTTTTTTATGCCTCAATTGAAAATTCAAGCCGTTACAGGTATAACTGTAGAATGTATAGGGAAGCCGGCACCGTATCTTTTTCTGTACGGGCTGCAAATGTATGGAGCGAAGCCGGACTCCTATGTCATGATTGGTGATAACCTGGAAACAGATATCCTGGGTGGCAGAAGAGTAGGAATGAAGACGGTATGGATTGAAAATAAAGTTCAAGAAGTGTTCTCTTCTCAGCATTATGTCTCTGACTACAAAGTAAGAAGCATTTTTGATTTATACGAAATGGTTTCAATGCAGCGGGTTTAAATTCATTAGCCGGAGACGGCAATGTCATGGTGAGGAGCGTGTTTGCTTCCGGATGGTGACCAACTAAGCTTCATTACATGCCCGATTGAACGGGGTATAAACGCTTTTGCTTCCGCTGCTCCTCCAGTAAACGCATCATCCAAGCTAGAATGCTTCTTGAATGCTGCGTTGCATAGCAATGATGCGCAAGGTTGCATATTTCCAAGGGATCCTCGGTTAAATTATAAAGCTCGTATTCGTCAGGAACCGGGTTCGTTTTGACCTGATCGGTTACATCTTTTTTTCCAGGATGGCTCCAGAATTGGACGTTATCAAAATAACGGGAAAATTTCCATAATTCTTTTTTCCCATTTCGATGCAGGGCCGTTATTACGGACTCGACATGGTTTGGTTGAATAACGGACGGATAGGGCTGCCCAAGCGGATTGATTTGGTGTTGGCCGCGGGTAATATCATCGTCGGTCATGAAATAAATCGGCCCATCATCGGCGGTCACAGATTGGTTTTGTTCTAAGATCATAGGAGTGAGATCCCGTCCCACCAAGGGACGAACTTCGCTAAATTTGTTTTGCAATCGGTCCAGCACCTCTTTCATGTCGACGTTTGCAAGTCCAAGCATGGTCGGCAGGAGATCTACATGGCTTGTAAGCGTATGAACCTGTTTAGGCTGCGGGAAAAGCTGTTGATTATGAATGAGGAAAGGAACATGCAGAACTTCTTCGTAGGCACAGTACCATTTTTGATGAAGGTTGCCATGAGCGCCGAGCAATTCACCATGATCGGATGTAAATATAATAATCGTATTGTCATAGAAAGAAGAGAGGGTAAGAGCTTCCAATACTTTAAGCATTTGCCGGTCGGCATTTTTTTGCAGCTGGAAGTAAAGCTTACGGTAAAATGGCTGATCGAGTATAGGCTGCAAGGCATTCGGATAAATATCCCGATAGCTCGCTTGGCAGCGCGGTTTCGTAAGCAGTGATTCGCGAAAAGAGGGAGGCGGGGGAACCTCCGGCATGGACTCTACCTCAAACTTAAACATAGGCAGATGTGCAGTAAGAGCGCCATATAAAACAATATCGTGCGGGTTCACAAAGGAAGCGACGAAGAGCCAGGGCTTGGCATGCTTGTCATGTTTTATCTGGTTATCGAGAGACTCGATAAGCTCTACTGCTTCCGCAGCATAAATTTCATCTCTGCCGCTTACGGCGGCAGCAGAGGAAGAACCGGAGTTTCGAGGATCTTTCCCGTGAGGTTCCGGGCCGATCCAACCGGAAAAACCGAAGCTGTCCAAACGATTGGCGCGATCATATAATTCGTTCCGTTTTTTGTCCGGTACGCCTGTGAATGGATGATAGCTGGAGAAGCTTAGGTGCGTGCCGGGAATGATAATATCTTCATGGGATATATGCCATTTCCCTTTATAGTAGGTTTGGTACCCGGCTGCCCGAAAGTAATCCCCCATTGTAGGCACGGTGTTCCGGTCCAGCCAAAACATATCGGAGTCGAAAGCCTCTTTGGCGATTCCGTCCGTCTGGCTGACGCCATGGAGCGAAGGATATTGACCGGTGAGCAGCGTGGCCCGGCTAGGGCAGCATGCGGCGCTCCCTATATAATGCCTGTGGAACTCCATCCCGTGAGATTTCAAGAGCTGTTGTGCAATAAGGTTGTGTCTGCGCCAGTCTCGAATTTCTTCGTTCTCGTAAACGGGAGGGTAGCTTTCCTCATCCACGAGGAATACGAGAAAGTTAGGTTTTTCGAAATATCGGGAAGAAGGCGACGTATCATTCATGAAAACACATCCTTGGCAGGTTTTACCTTAAGCTATGTTGCGGGGCGCCAAAATAGTAGCATTCCGCGGCAGGGTACAGCTGAGGGGTAATTATGAACCTATCAAAAAATGACTAATAAGGTAATATTTTCATAATTATTTACATAATTTTTACTCCTATTTGACCATTATTTTACTCTTCTCGTTTAGAATCAGATGTGAACAATAGGATAGGAGGGCAGCGGTTTATCATTGTTCCAAATTTAACGAGAAAGAAGGAGAATTAATGAAACGGATAGGAAAGATCAGTAGGAAAAAACTGGCGGCCTTACTTTCATTGGGAACCGTGCTTCTCGGGACAAGCAGTGTTTATGCGAATGTGTGGAATCCGTTCGGAAGTTATCTGGTCGGACGCCAGGCCGGCAGCGATGCGGTCTTGACACCGGTGAACCAGTTCGTTACTCCGGCAGGACAGCAAGTGGAGTTCGGCGGCAATCCGATGTCCATGAAGGTCCACCCGGACGGGAAAACCGCAGCGGTCATCATCGGCCGGAACAATTACGGCGGAGATGGAATCAACATCGTAGACCTCAGCA
Organism: Paenibacillus gyeongsangnamensis; assembly: GCF_027533625.1. GTDB lineage: Bacteria > Bacillota > Bacilli > Paenibacillales > NBRC-103111 > Paenibacillus_G > Paenibacillus_G gyeongsangnamensis. The sequence goes on from NZ_JAQAGZ010000012.1 coordinate 30,152, forward strand.
CTGGAACATTGATCAATACGAATGTCACTCTGAAGCTCTCCCATATGTGGGGGCTGGCTTATTCTCCTGACGGCAAAGAGCTTTATGCTACGGGCTCCTCAGGCTCAACCGGCAAGATCGTAGTTATGACGGTCGCCGACAATGGGGTTGTTACCGTCAAGAACACGATTAATCTGCCTCTTGCTCAAGTCGGCGGCAATATCAATCCACAAGATATCGTCATGGGCCCGGACGGCAAGACGCTTCTGGTCGTACTGAACCGCGACAACAGTCTTGGAGTGGTGGACCTGGCTACAGGTCAATTGACTTCGCAGATTCCGGTAGGGAACGCTCCGACCAGCGTCATCCTGAACGGCACAACGGCCTACGTAACGAACGTCGGCGGAAGAGCCGCACAGCCGGGAGACCTCACTGTGAATTCCTCGGGTACGCCGATTGTGGCCGAGCCTACGGGAAGCTCCGCGACGGGGACGGTATCGGTAATCGATTTAACTAACAATACTCTTAAGAAAACCGTTACGGTAGGCCTTCAGCCAGCGCGAATGACCGTATCCGGCGGATATGTGTTTGTTGCCAATACGAACAGCGATACTGTATCGGTGATTGACTCCAAAACGGATGAAGTCGTTCAAACCATTAACGTCGAGCCTTACCCGAATGCGCCGAAGGGCTCTGCGCCTAACGCCGTGAAGATGATCAACGATCATCAGCTGGCGGTAAGCTTGGGCCGCAACAATGCGCTTGCCGTTTACGATTGGAAGGGTCCGAAAGCTGAACCCCGCCTCGCAGGACTTATTCCGACCGCATGGTTCCCGGTCGATATTGATATGGATTCAAGCAATCGACTGCTGGTAGCCAATGCAGACGGCTTAGGCTCGCTGGGTCCGGAACGCAAATTGACGATCCAAGGCATCAGCGTGACCGGCCACTCTGCTTACGCGCAGCAGGGTTCCATTTCCTTGATTCCTTCCCCGACGGTCAAAGATCTGGTACGCGGTACGGAAGAGGTTTACAAAAACAACAACTGGTTCAATGCTTTGAGTCAGAATGATAAGCCGCGCCACAATAAAAAGCCGGTCGCCATGCCTGAACGGATCGGCGAGCCTTCCCATATCAAGCATGTCTTCTATATCGTCAAAGAAAACCGAACTTACGACCAACTGCATGGCGACATGGGACGGGGCAATTCCGAACCGGCACTGACCCAGTTCGGCGAGAACGTCACTCCTAACTTCCACAAAATCGCGAATACGTTCCCACTACTCGACAACTTCTACATATCGGGGATTCAGTCGGCAAGCGGCCACCAATGGGTAATGCAGGCGACGAATACCGATTATGAGGATAAAGAAACGGATGTTGCCAACGTTCGAAGCTACCCTGGCGGTGCGGGGGATTCCCTTGCTTACGCCTCAACCGGGCACTTGTGGGATAATGTTTTAAAGCATAACAAAACGGTTGTGAACTTCGGTGAAGATACCACTTCGTTCACAGGTCCGGAGAATAAAGGCAACTGGACGGATTGGTACAACGACTACTTGATCCTGTCGGGTCAAAAGCAGGGCAGCCTTCATGTGCCGATCGGACACTATGAGGCCAAGACGGATATTCCTTCCTTGGATCCGATTACGTACAAGCCGTTCCCGACCTTCGATTCGTCGATTCCGGATCAGTACCGCTATGAAATTTTCAAACAAAAGTTCGAGGAGTACGTGAAAAACGATAATCTCCCGAACCTTGTCCAAATGTGGATTATGAACGACCATACCGCCGGTACGGCCAAAAATTTCCCGACGCCTCAAGCCCAGGTGGCGGACAATGATTTGGCTCTCGGAAAAATCGTGGACCTTATCTCGCACAGCCCTTATTGGAAAGACTCTCTCATTGTCGTTACGGAAGACGATGCGCAGAACGGATTGGATCACGTGGACGGCCACCGCGCACCTGCTTACCTGATCAGTCCTTGGATCAAGAAAGGCATAACGGACAGCCATTATTGGACGGTTATCAATATGGTGCGCACGATCGAGCAGATTCTTGGTCTTCAGCCGATGAATCAGAACGATGCTGCAGCCTCGCCGATGAGCGAGCTGTTCACGGACAAGCCGGACTTCACGCCGTATACGTTCGAGCCGAACCGCATTGCGCTCGATACGATGAACGGCACACCCGGCTCCGATCAACCGGCCGTTCCGATCACGCCTGCACCGGCGCAGACGGCACCGCAGCCGCAGCCCGCATCGGCGCCTGCTCAGGAAACCAAAGACAATCAGGATCATAAGCCGATGAGCGAGCTGGAGAAGCTCTGGTCGGACTGGTCCGATACGAACAAGGATCACTTTAGCGGAAAGAACGCATCTCCGGATAAAGTTAATGCCAATATGCTGAATCATGTCATTTGGTACGCGACGAAAGGCTTCGATCAGCCGTATCCCGGCGATTCGAAGGTGCTCACACCGGATGAAGCGGCTCAGCTGCCGGAGAGCAGCGCACCGTCCCCTGCGAAGAACTGATCGCTTTTCAATGTCTTCCCCGTGCTCCTGCAGCTTCGGCTGAGGGGCATGGGGATTTCCTTTAGTATTCGTTTATAGCAAGGAGTGGAGAACCAACGATGAACCGAATCCTGGAAGCGGTCATGAAGCGGAGCATGTTTATCATAATGGCTCTTGTCATTCTTCTCGTATGGGGCGGCATATCCGCTTACCGGATGAAGCGGGATTATTTACCGTCAATCGACAATCCGACCTTGATGGTTGCGGTGCATGCGCCGGATTATCAAGCGGGGCAAATCAAATCCGCCGTAACAGAGCCCATTGAACGGGCGGTACGGAAGGTAAGCGGCCTTGAGACGCTGGAGACAAATAGCTTTGACGGCGGGCTGCTCGTCAGTCTTTATTTTAGGGTGGGCTACGATATGAACCGCGCAGAGAACGACGTGAGCTATGCCCTGGACCATGCCTTTCTCCCGGCCGGCGTTGACAAGCCTTCGGTAACCCGTGTAAGCACGAGCTCCTTCCCGATTATGAGAATCAGTCTGACCAGCCCGTCAGGGAAGATGGATGAGAACACGCTGCGCACATCGGCACAAACCCAAATCGCAGCGGAGCTCAAGAGCTTGTCTGGCGTAAGCGATGTGCGCGTCACCGGCGGGGGAAATAACGGCTACGCCTTGACGCTTCGGATGGCCGATCTGAGTAAAGCCGGACTAACGATAGAAGATGTCAAAAGCTCGCTGGCTGAGGTTCATTTGGACGGCGTGCAGGGGAAAATTACGAACAGCCAAGTATCAATTCCGCTTCAGGCAACGGGACCCACGCCGGGCGAGCGGGAGCTGAAGCAGCTGCCGATCCGCGGGGCGGACGGACATCACGTTCCGCTCGCCGCGATCGGGGATTTGTCCAAATCGATCGTTGATCTGCAGACCGTTACCCGCACCGACGGCAAGCCCAGCGTTGTCATGGACGTTCTGAAGACAACCTCATCCGACATTACCGAGGTTTCGGAGCGCATCCGCAGCCGAATTCAGAATATGCCGGGAGTACAGGCAGGCGAGCTTCAGCTCACCGTACTTTTCGATCAAGGGCAGCAGGTACAGTCCTCCTTGAACGGTTTGGTGAAGGAAGGCCTGCTCGGATGCCTGCTGTCGATGGTTTGCGTATTTCTATTCTTCCGCAATATTCGGTCGACTGTGCTGATCGCTCTATCTCTGCCGATTTGTCTCATGACCGCTGCCGGACTGCTCAAAACGATGGGCTTCTCCCTGAATCTTCTTACCGTTTCCGGTATGATCGTAGCCATGGGGAGAGCGATTGACGACACCATTGTAGTTCTGGACAACATGCACCGAAAGGCAGAGGAGTGGAAGGAGAAGCTGAATACCCGGCTGTTGGTCGAAGCGGTCAAGGAAATGGTTCCCGCGATCGTTTCTTCTACTGCGACTACGGCAGCCGTCTACATTCCCATTGCCCTGGTCGGGGGCATGATCAGCTCGGCCTTCTCCGGATTCGCCTGGTCCGTTGTCATTGCGATCGTAACTTCCCTTCTAGTCGCCGCGCTGGTCGTACCCTCGCTGTACCATCTATGGCAGGGCGTTCGGGCAGGCGCACGAACGCCTTCGATTGAACCAGGCTCCCTTCGGGTCCTGAGCTGGGCCTTCCGGAGAAAGGGATGGATTGCGGCCGTTTGCGCAGGGCTGCTTGTCATAGCGGTCGCAGGCGTCTTCTTCCTGCCAGTAAACTTTCTGCCCGCGAATAAGTCCGGTCAAATCAATGTACAGCTGGAATTTCCTCAAGGGACAACGCTAACCCAAGTCGATGCGGCAGTGAAGCGGATGGAGCAGGCACTGCAATCGGATGCGGCCGTCGCTTCGTTCTCCTCCGTGCTGGGGTCATCTTTCACGCCTCAATTCGATGATGTGTTCGACGCCGGGGGCGGTTGGATTCAAGGCAGCAATATCGCGAATATCGCCGTTTCCGTAAAGGAGCTGCGGAATGTGGATCGGGTGGCGGCCGAACTGCAGCAGCGGCTGGCCGGTTTGTCTGGCGGTGCGGTCTATACGGTGTCGAACCAAAATATTGCCGGCGACGATTCCCAGCTGAGAATCGATCTCTCCGGAGCGGACGCCTTAACGCTGGATCAAGCGGCCCGGCTTATCCGCAGCAAGCTCGGGCTGATTCAAGGACTCGGCGTAGCCGGGTCCGCGGACGATAAGGAAGGGGCTCAAAGGTTCCAACTTGTTTTAAACCGTGAGGCGTTGGAGCGGACCGGCGTCTCTCCGGAGGAGGTGTTCGGCCGTGTCCGGGACTATTTATCCGAAGGCATGAGGATCGACGTCAGGACGCGGGGCCAAGAGAAAGTTCCTTTCACGATCCATACGGACCTGCTGGCCCATGTCGGAGGCACATCGGTCATGGCCGAGCCTCAGACAGGGATTCTTACGCTGCTGGGCAAAGAAACCTTCAAAGGCCTGGACGGCAAGACCGTTCGTCTGGAGGAGCTGGCTTCTTTAAATCCGAGCAGCGGGCCGAGTGTGATCCGGGAACGGGAAGGACGTCCCTTCACCGTTGTGACGGCTAACATCGTTTCCAGAGATGTGGAGAAGGTGACGGGCCAGGTGAATAAGGTCCTCGATGAATTGGTATTGCCGCCCGGGGTTCATTACACGATGAACGGCATTTCCGCTCAAGTGGATCAGATGATACTGGAAATGGGAATCGCTTTGTCCGTTTCCATTATCCTCGTGCTCTTCATCCTGAGTATCGTCTTCCGGGGCTGGAGAGCACCGCTGACGGTTCTGCTCTGCATTCCACTTGCGTTTATCGGCTCCATACTCGGCATGCTGGTTTGGGGCGGGGAATGGAACCTGGCCTCCCTGGTCGGGCTGTTGATGCTCTCCGGTATCGTAGCGACCAACGGGATCGTACTTGTGGACAAGATCGAACGGAATTTGAATGCAGGAATCAGCCCGAAGGATGCGATCCTTCAAGGGACCGTCACGAGAGTGCGTCCGGTTCTGATGACGGCCATAACCACCATTATGACGCTGCTCCCCTTATGTGTGACCGGAGGCGGGGATACGGTCTTTTCCCAGACACTAGGCATTGTTGTGGTATGCGGTATGATCAGCTCGACCTTGATCAGCCTGGTGGTGATTCCGCTCCTTTATGCGTGTATGCTGGATCGTCAGCCTCTGGCTTTGCGGAAAATGAAACGCAGCGAGAGTCCTGTAATTTCCGCGGGCTAGGCATTCGGCGGGGCACCCGCCGAGGGTGCCCTGAATTTTTTTCGGGGAAACAAAATTACAACGTTTGACCGCTGTCTACCGTAATGATCTGTCCCGTCATTGCTTCTTGCTCCAAGGCTGCACAGATCATTTGAGCAATATCTTCGGGTGTTGAAATATGCTGCAAAAGGAGATTAGGGGCCAGCTTGTTCATTTGTTCTTCCCTGCCGGCCCACCATCTTGTCGCCACGGCTCCCGGCACGACGCAGTTGACTCTAATCTTCGGAGCTAAGGCGCGTGCTAACGATTTCGTAAGGGCGTGAACCGCCGCTTTGGATACCGCGTATGGAAGCGACGAGCCGAGTCCGGTTTGTCCCGCTATGCTTCCGACATTTACGATCGCCGCTTGGTTATTCTTTTTCATGAAGACCGAAGCAGCCCGCGCACAGTAAAACATGCCTTTGACATTGACATCATAAAGCTCATTCCATATGTCCTCCGTCACCGACTCCAAATCGTTTAAAGGGATATGCCGTGTAATGCTGGCATTGTTTACAAGCACATCTATCGTGCCGAATCGCTGCACGATGTCATCTACCATGTTCTTGACTTCATTGTCCCGGGAAACATCGGCTTGTATGGCAATTGCATGCCCCCCGTTGTCATTGATGAAGTGTACGGTTTCTTCCGCATCGGCTTTCGAGCGCGAATAGTTCACCGCAACGGATGCGCCTCGCCGAGCAAGCGCAAGGCATGCAGCCCTGCCGATTCCCGTGCCGCCGCCTGTCACAAGAGCCGCTTTATTTTTTAAATCCATCGTAATCCTCCTCGGTGCAGCTTGATATTTATTAGTGTATATCCTCCATCAATATTTGTATAATTGAATATATTGATTAGTTCGTTCAATAATTTTGAACAAAATAGAGGAGAACTGCGATGGATTTAAAAACATTAAAAACCTTTCATCGGATCGTGAGATACGGAAGCTTTCACCGTGCGGCCGAAGAGATGAATTATGCGCAATCCACCGTCACGATGCAAATTCAGAAGCTAGAAACGGATTTGGGGATGCAGCTCATTGAACGAGGGAAAAAGATTCGGTTAACCGACGCCGGAAGACTGTTTTACGATCAAAGCATGGATATTGTGCAAAGAATAGATCGGATGCAAACCGACTTGTCGGATATGCAGCTGGGCGTGTCGGGCCATATCCGTCTAGGGGTGACGGAGCCGACCGCAAGTTACCGGCTGCCGGACATTTTAGGGCGTTTTTTATCCGAGTATGCAAAAGTACGAATTTCCCTGGACATTGCGAACACGCCGGTATTGAGCCATCGCCTTCTAGGCGGAGAATTGGATATGGCCCTATGTTCGGCACCGCATCTGGGCTCCGAGCTCTATTTTGAACCATTATTTACGGAAGAGTTTGCAGTGCTGATGCCGGACAATCATCCTCTTGCCGACAAAGCCGTGATTGCACCGGAGGATTTCCGGGGGTATCGTCTGCTCATTACATCTGCGACCTGTCCTTACCGCAAAAAACTGGAGCTGCTACTACAGGAATCGGGCAATATTCAGCTGGATACGATGGAGATTGGGAGCATGACCGCTTTGAAGCATTATGTCCAAAGCGGATTAGGGATCACGCTAGTTCCGAGGATCGTCCTAAACCCTGTACCTCCGGGAACGATTGTACGGATGATGAGCGGCAGTCTGATCAACATGACCTTCGGAATTGTCTGCAAAGCTTCAGATTATCCCTTGAAGCTGGCAAGCGCAAAGCTGTATCAATTTCTCAAGCAGGAGCTTAACGAAAACCCGAAGTGAAGCAAGGCTTTCACGAAAATCCACTAAATCGGTTTGTTGATCTGGAGGATTATCCTTCGATGGGATGTGGCGGTAATAAAATTAGCGGTTGAACAGGCGATATTTCCTTTCCTGCTCAACCGCTTATTATTTTTGGCTGACTACGGCAGCAGCCGGTACCGTTTTGCATAACGGTCGAGTGATGAGTCGCGTTCCGGGGGATGAATAATAATCGCAGTTTTTGAAGGAATATTGTCAAATGTTGTAGAAACATATATTTGGTAAGATCAGCGTTCCGAAGTATCCGACAGTCAACAATTAGCAATCCAAATCAGTGATCGAATGAGGCAAAACGATGCATGAGATGTGGATTAAACAAGCCAAGTTTCTTATCGTGGATGATCAGGAATACAATATCAGTCTGTTAGAACGCATCTTGCGCCGCGCGGGCTATTCCAATGTAATGAGCACCACGGAGCCGCTTCAGTTAGAAGCGCGCTATCATGAAATTCAGCCTGATATTATTTTGTTGGATTTACATATGCCGGCAATGGACGGATTTACGGCTCTAAAATGTTTAAGGGAACTGAAACGGGAAGAAGAATACCTTCCGATTCTGGTGCTTACTGCAGATGTTACTCCGGACGCGAAGAAAAGGGTGCTTCATGAGGGAGCCAACGATTTCCTGACGAAGCCGTTCGACCGAACGGAAGTGATCCTGCGCATACATAATTTACTGAGAACGAGGTACTACCATCTGCAGATTCAGGACCACAATGATCATTTGGAGCGGCGGGTAAGAGAGCGTACCAAGGAGCTTGAACAGGCCAAGCTTGAAATTCTGCAGCTGCTCGGACGCACCTCGGAATACCGTGATGACGAGACGGGCCAGCATACGCAGCGGGTGGCCCAGTTGGCCGGGAAAATTGCTTATGCCCTGGGGTTTCCGCAGCATGAAGCAGACCTCATTCAACAGGCATCCCCCTTGCATGATATAGGGAAAATTGGAATATCTGACGGAATTTTATTGAAGCCGGGGAAATTTACTCCCGAAGAATTTGAGCAAATGAAGATGCATACCAAGATTGGGGCGAATATCCTCGAAGGGAGTTTGTTTCCGGTACTGCATTTGGCTAGGACGATCGCTTTATCGCACCATGAAAAATGGGACGGTACCGGGTATCCGAACGGATTAAGCGGAGAGGATATTCCGCTGGCCGGACGAATCGTGGCCATTGCCGATTTCTTCGACGCGCTGACTCACGAACGTCCTTATAAACGAGCTTGGACCAGGGAAGAAGCCGTAGCTGAAATTCAGAAGCAGAACGGAGTCCATTTTGATCCGCGAGTAGTCGATGCTTTTATTAGTATCATGCAAAGCAACAACAATCAATAATCAGATAGGATGGGATTCGCTTATGAAAGGAATCGTTTTTACTTCTTTTCTTGAGATGGTCGAGAACAAGTTTTCTCTGAAAGTGGCAGATGAAATCATTGAGACTTCTGAACTGCCGTCAGGCGGCAGCTACACTACGGTCGGTACGTACGACCACGCCGAAATCATAAAGCTGGTAATGCAGCTCAGCGTCCGAACAGGCATATCCGCATCCGATTTGGTACGAACTTTTGGCGAATACTTGTTTACCCAGCTCATCGAAATGCACCCGTATTTCGCGGAAGAGAATAGCTCGGCGTTTGGGCTTTTACAGAAAGTGGATAGCTATATCCATGTCGAAGTACGCAAGCTGTATCCCGACGCGGAACTGCCTGCCTTCCATTATGAGATTTCTACTCCGGATTCGTTGGTCATGACCTATCGTTCAACGCGGCCATTTGCTGATTTGGCGGAGGGGCTTATTATCGGCTGCATCGCGTATTATGGAGAGAAGATCGACATCAGGCGAGAAGATTTGTCAGATGGAAGGTCTGCCCGTTTTGCATTGACGAAAGTGGGGTGAGAACTCGGTGAATGAAATTGAACTTCTCCGTAGACAGCTTGAGCGCGAGAAATCGGCGCGCAAAGCAGCCGAGCAAATAGCCGAGCAGAAGACCCGTGAAATCTATCATGTGAATCAGGAGCTGCGTCAATTGAACGATCAGCTGGAGGAATTGGTCAAGGAGCGAACCCTTGAACTATCCAGAGCTCGTGACGAAGCCGTGGAAGCCAATCAAATAAAAAGCCAGTTCCTGGCCAATATGAGCCATGAGCTTCGCACTCCGCTGAATGCCATTATCGGTTACAGCGAAATGCTGAAGGAAGAGGCTGACGAGCTGGGCGAGATCAGGTTTGCAGACGATCTTGAAAAGATTAATGCCGCAGGCAAGCATCTTCTGGCACTCATTAACGACATTCTCGATCTATCCAAGATTGAAGCGGGCAAGACGGAACTATATCTGGAGGACTGCGATATTCCGGGCATCGTTCAAGAGGTCGTGACAACCTCTTATCCGTTAATAGAGGCCAACAAGAATCGCTTGGAGGTCGATATTCTCGAAGGCTCCATGAAGACGGACATAACGAAGCTTAGGCAGATACTCTTTAATGTGCTTAGCAATGCCAGCAAATTTACAAAAGAAGGCACGATATGGGTTTCGGCGGCCTATGAAGCCCAAGATGGCATACATGGCATTTCATTTCGGGTGAAAGATACGGGAATCGGCATGACTCCCGAGCAGTTGGCTCAATTATTTCAAGCCTTTAAACAGGCCGATTCATCAACGACAAGAAAATATGGCGGTACGGGACTAGGTCTGGCGATAAGTCAACGGCTTTGCCAAATCATGGCCGGCAAGATTACCGTCAGCAGCGAATACGGCCAAGGCGCTACGTTCTCCATTTGGCTTCCGCTCGTAGACCATCCTCCCTCCGGAAGCGCCTCCCTCTTGTCGGAAAGTCCGGACGTGAGGTCTGAGGGATCGAGTACGGTTCTGGTGATAGATGACGATCCGGCCATGCTTCAGCTAATGCAGCGTTATCTCGGCAAAGAGGACTGGACGGTGGTGCTTGCCAGAAACGGGCAAGAAGGGATTCGCTTGGCGAAGAAGCTGCATCCTGCCGTCATCTCCCTTGATGTGCTCATGCCCGGAATGGATGGATGGAACGTATTAACGACGCTGAAGAATGATCCGGGACTTGCAAACATTCCTGTTGTGATGATCTCCATGACCGACGATAAGAATCTGGGCTATGCCTTGGGAGCTTCGGAATTTTTAACCAAGCCGATTTATCGCGAGCGGCTCATCTCCGTGCTGGAAAAGTATATCGACGAGCGTCAATCCAATTCGGTATTGGTCATCGAGGATGATATGGCGACAAGTCAAATGATGACCAAAATGCTTGAGAAAGAAGGGAATCGCGTTACCCGAGCCGGGAATGGGCATCTTGCCTTGCAGAATGTGGCTCAAGCGAAGCCGCAATTGATTTTGCTCGATTTAATGATGCCGGAGATGGACGGATTTGAGTTTGTGACAGAGCTTCGGAAGCGGGAAGAATGGCGCTCCATTCCGATTGTGGTGGTTACCGCAAAAAATATAACGGAAGAGGACCGGCTGCGGTTAAACGGATATGTGAAAAAAATTGTGCAAAAGGGAGATCTGCATCGCGAAGCGCTCTTGCAGGAAGTCCGTCATTTGATTGCCAGCTCCAATATGGAGCAGACAACCACTTCCCGAGAGAAGGGGACAGACGATGAAGAAGATTCTATTAGTCGAAGATAACGAGATGAACAGGGACATGCTCTCACGCCGTTTATTGCGCAAGGGCTATCAAGTGGTCATGGCGGCAGATGGACAGCAAGGCATTGAACTGGCGAAGGCGGAGTCCCCGGATCTCATCCTGATGGATATGAGCTTGCCCGTGCTGGACGGCTGGGATGCCACGCGGCAGCTGAAAGCATCGCATGAGACGAAGCATATACCCGTGATTGCGTTAACCGCCCACGCCATGTCAAGCGATCGGGATAAGGCCATTCAAGCGGGTTGCGACGATTTCGATACCAAACCGGTTGAATGGAATCGGCTGCTGGAGAAGATGCATGCATTTTTGAAAGGGGATTAATGCATGCGAAATGAACCTCCGGTTTAAACTTATACTTCCTGAGCATTCAAAAAAGGCCGATTACGATAGAATCGGCCTCTTAGCTTCCTTATCGCTTCACAACCGGAACCCATACCTCGCAGCGGTAGTCCTCGGAAGCGATATCGCCAAGCGGATAAACCTCCAGCTCGGGGCCTTCGCCATGCTCATAGCCGGTGGCGGGAAACCATTCTTGATAAATCCTCGCCCAAACCGACTGTATGGCTCCGGGCAACGGACCGACCGATGGGAACACAGCCCAGCTCGCGGCAGGTATGCTCCTGGAGATCAAGCCCTCTTCCGCGGCTCCGGCACCGGCTTCAACGGCAATGAGGTAGGTGAACTGTTCTTTATCATGCTGCATATCCGTACAGATGCCCAAGAGTTCCTTGTCCGGCGCGATGGAGCTTAATCTGCCGACGGTGCCGTCTTGGTGGCATTCCGCCCAGAATTGCGGGATGCGCCGGGTATTCTCCCCGTCCCTGGTCGATAATTGAATGGATTTGCCGACAACGGTAAACGGGCCTTTCTCTACGATTCTGTAATCCATCTCCTTGTCTCCCTTCAGTGATAGATGGAACGAGATGCGAGGGAAGGCTTTGAGCCGGGCTCCCGGCTCACGCGCGGCAGAAGGGGTAATCCCGTGAACCTTACGGAACGCTTTGGAGAAGGCCTCCGGCGTGTCATAGCCGTATTTCAGCGCCACATCCAGCACTCTCACGGGCGAGACGGCCAGCTCCTGCGCAGCTAAGGTTAGCCTGCGTTTGCGGATATACTCCGCGACCGTGACGCCGGTTAACATATGAAACATGCGCTGAAAGTGAAACGGGGAGGAATAAGCAGCCTTGGCAATATCTTCGATATCCAGCTGTTCGTCCATTCGGCTCTCCATCAGCTCAAGCGCATCCTTCATCCTCACAAGCCACTCCACACCCTCATCTCCTTCGATATCATCTTATCATTGCCGGTTCGTAAAATCCGGTTATTCCATGCTCTGAGATGACAGATGATTCGCCCTGCTAGCTCTACTTTACCAAATTCCGAATCATTCGGACAGAACGCGCCTTAACGCATGACATACCTGCTGCAACGCAGCAGGTGGAATCTTTATTTCTAGCGCGTCTTAGTCCTCATGTATAATTCTAACCGTTGAGACCCCATTCTAATGGTTGACATTGGGTTGACTTTCGACTAAGAAAAACGTATTTCGTACCCCTTTTTTCATCAAACCGATTACGAATTGTCGCCGGATAGGGTACAATGGTACAACGATAATGAAATAGGAGCTGGAACCATGAGCAACGATCCCATTATTTTGACGCAAGAAGGTTTGGCGAAGATCGAGGAGGAGCTTCACGAGCTCAAGACGGTCAAGCGCAAGGAGCTGGCGGAGAGGCTGAAGGTGGCGATCAGCTACGGCGACCTCAAGGAAAACAGCGAATATCATTCGGCGAAGGACGATCAGGCGTTTATGGAAACAAGGATTCTTACGCTGGAGCGGATGCTGAAGAACGCCCGCGTCGTCGATGCGGAGAGCATGAGCCTGGACCAAGTGAGCGTAGGCTCCGTGGTCATCCTGAATGATGTCGAGTTCGCAGAGAAGATCGAATACCGGATTGTCGGTCCCGCCGAGGCGAACGTAGCCGAGAACAAGATCTCTTACGAGAGCCCGCTCGGAAAAGAGATTTTGGGCAAGAAGGTGGGCGCCATCATTCATGTGAACGCCCCGATGGGCGTCCTTCAGTATGAGCTGCTCGAGATCAAAGCGAACTGATGTCAAGGAAGCGTATTACCCTAAACCACTCCCTAGCCGGAGTGGTTTATTGGTATGTTCGGGTGAATAGCCAGGCTGCGCGAAACAACAGGACGGACAGGAGCAGTCCCAGAGCCGCGGGATTGAAGATCGGTTTTTTGCGGTAGACAAGCAATGCTTGAATACGATGGAAAGGATCGAGGCGGCTCCAACGATAAGCCACGAAGTGGCGGGGCTTAAGATCAATGCAATGATAAGCCCGGTAATGACCGCACCATCCAAACATGGGGTCCCCCAAGCTTTTCCGGAAACAAAAAACACAGCCGCGACTTGGAGCCGCCTGCTGTGTGCTATTGCGCGCCGTTCAAGTTGTAAAATCGGCTTCATCCGCTCAAGCTCTCGTCGAGCTTAAGGGCATATCTTACCTTGGTAATCCGATGTGACAAAAACGCCGACAGGAGGCAGCTCGCTGCTGGACGGCGAGGAGGCCGTACCGGGGGGGAGCTGGCTCAGGCAAATATCCGTTGTCGCGATCCAGGTTCCGTACTCGCCGGCTTGGAGGGAAGGGGGCTTCATCATTAAATCGCCTTGAAGCGTAAAATGCCGTATACGGATCGTACGATCGTCGAATAGGGACAAGCGGCCAGAGAATCGGGCATAGGGCGAATCGAACCGGATTTGTCTTGATCCTTCATCCCAGGTACCTTGAATGGGGAGCGGGGTGCCCCGAAAGTTCACCGTCCCGGTTACCCGGTTATTGGCAACTGAGGTAATGATGAGGGTCCCCCAGATGACGGGCCGGCCGCCGGCATAAGCGTTAATGCCCCATCTGGACGGAAACGGTAAATGGATCACAGTCTTCTGAGCATTTGGCAAGGCAAGTCTCTCCTTTGTTAGAATGAGCAGCATTCGGCAATAGGCGCGAACGAGGGGCTCCATACAATATATGTACCTACGCATCGGGCGGAACAACGATTCTCAGAACGATCAGGTGCCCCCCGCCCGAAGGGTCCGGGATGGCGTCGGCGCCTGGGATCGGCCCGGGAGACTTCTTCGGAACAAAAAAATAAGGCGTCCAAGATCCGAGCCTGGTCGCAACGGTGGAAAAGGTTGCCCGCGGGCCGGCCGCCGGTGGTATACTATCTCTTATTGCCTCGGACGGCGGGGCAGCGAGAATCGGCTGTAATGGGGGTTGACCGATGAAACAACGGGTCAAGGATATCGTATTTCTGGCGGCAGGCTCATTGATGTTTGCGCTGGCCGTCAATTTGTTCATCATTCCCAATCATCTCGGCGAAGGCGGCGTTACGGGCATAACGATCATTGCCTATTACTTGTTTCAGTGGTCTCCCGGGCTGGTGAATCTGGTCCTGAACGCCTTGTTGCTCCTTATCGGCTACAAGCTGCTGGACAAGACCACGATCGTCTACACGGTCATTGCGGTATGCTGCAATTCTTTGTTTCTCTATTTGACCGAAGGCTGGCGCATCTCCTCCAGCGAGCTGCTGGTTAATGCCATCTTCGGGGGCGTCTTCGCCGGGATTGGCTTAGGCCTCATCATCCGGACCGGAGGCACGACAGCGGGCTCGACCATACTGGCCCGGATTGCAAGTAAATATTTGGACTGGAATGTCAGCTACGCGCTGCTGCTGCTTGATTTGGTCGTGGCCGCTTCCTCGTACTTTATTATCGGGGCGCAGAGCCTGATGCTTACGATCGTGATGCTGTATGTCGCAACGAAGGTGATGGACTTCATCATCGAGGGCGTGGATACGAAAAAGGCGGTCATGATCATTTCCGACGAGCAGAGCCGAATTGCCGAGCGGGTGAACGTAGACCTGGATAGAGGCGTGACCGTCCTATACGGCCGGGGACACTATAGCCAAGCGTCCAAAGAGGTTTTGTATATCGTCGTAAGCAAGCAGGAAGTCAGCCGGCTCAAGAAAATGATAAAAGCGATCGACAAAGGTGCATTCGTCACCATTCATGACGTACGCGATGTGTTTGGAAAAGGATTCTTGGATATCTCGAAGTGAGCCCGCTTGGCGTGCTGCTTCAATCAAGTATAGTGACTTCTTTGGTTTCAAGATCGAGGATTCGCGCCCGGACATCCCGTTTGGAGACAAAAACCGCTTCTCCCCGCTCATCAAAGCAATAGGCGATAGGAATCGATACGTCCGAATCGCGGTAAGAACCGTCGGCGTGGCTTGTTCCGACGATCATGGTGCGATGGGCTATGGCGATTTCCCGGGCCGCATTGATCCACTCCTCAAACTGCTCCTCACTGAACATGCCGACGCCGATGGGATGGACAAGCAAGTCCGGAGGGACCGCTTCTTCGCTTGTCAGCCCTTGAAGGATGAGCTCATCGCACAGAAGGTGTCCGATGCTTAGGCCCTCTACTGCGGCAATCGAGGTCGGGCTGTATTTGATCCGGTCCACCGCAATAGTGCCTGCACGGTCTATGAGAACCGCCCTGTCTTTGGGCCTGGCGTGAGGGTTTCTGTAGCCGCCGATGAGTATGGTGCCTGTGCGTCTTGCCAATCGCGCCGCTCGTTCGACATGTTCATTCAAATACCCCTCCGGGAAGAGGACCATATCCACATAGGAGTGCTGCTGCAGCAGGTTCTCGAGTTGTTCCATTTCCTGTTCAAGCTTCGGCTGAAAAACGATCATTTTCATGAAACACCACTCCGCTCCAATGATTTCCATGTGCTCGCCGCAATATCGTATCATCAAGACGAAGATCTAGGCAATCGGCAAAAACAAGCGTTCGAATCATGGCTGCAAGGCAAGCTTGCCCATACCGAAGGAGGCCGCAGCATTTTCAGAAAACAGGAGCTTGCTCATGCTCCTTATTGCTTCCACAGGCAAATTCCAGGCCGGATTGACATCCTCGCGGCATGAGGCCTATGTGGATTATGCTGATTGGGATCGGCGCGGGCTTTGCCTTCAGTCTTGCAATGATGTTCTTCAGCCTGCGTACGCGAACGGCACGGCAAGCCGCAGAGCTGCCCGGGCGTAGCAATGAACCGGATATTTCCAAAAGCCCTGCATACTGACGTGCGAGGCTTTATTTGCATTTGTCTGGAAAATATTAATTCGTGTCACATTAACTAACATGAACGGTCGACTGCATGGGGTACACGGAATCGATGAGGGCGTTCGTCGCGGCCCATACCGGGCTTCCCGTCATCTTGACCAACGCGCTTATGGCGAAGATCGTTTCGGAAATAATATAATGTGAATTCGTTGCACATGCAAGGCAAATTCGCAGGAATAGGAAGATCAGCTTATGGATACAGATTTGATCGCAATCAGCTCTAATCTGCTGCGGCGGTGTATGGGCTTGAAGCCGGAGGAGAAGCTTCTGGTGGTCGCCGACGACCGGAAGAAGGACATCGGCGAGGCGTTATACGAGGCGGGCAAGCAGCTCGGCGCGGAGGCGATGCTGATGGTCATGCAGGAGCGGGAGAAATCGGGGCAAGAACCGCCTGCTCCGGTCGCCGAAGCCATGAAGCAGGCGGATATCGTCATCTGTGCGACACAGCACTCCCTGACCCATACGAAAGCGCGCAAGGAAGCGGTGGCGCATGGCGCCCGATTGGCGACGATGCCGGCCATCACTCGGGACATGTTCCTGGAAGGCGCCATCTCCGCCGATTACGATGTATGCCGCTGGTGCAGACCTGCTCGTTCATGAAGCCTATAACAAGCCGTGGCTGGATGCTCTGATCGCCATGTACCCGGACCAAGCGGTAGGCCTGAACAACCCGGCCAAATATCATACGACGACGCTGCAGGCGGCGGAGATTGCCGCGAAAGCGGGCGTGAAGCATTTGCTGCTGACGCACCATATCCCTGCCCCGGCCAAGACGGCGGAAGCCGAAGCGGCCTATACCGAGGGCATGAAGGAGATTTACGACGGTCCGATTACGGTCGGCCGGGATTTGATGGAAGTGGATTTGGGCATGGAACCCTAACAAAATTTGCATCGGACGAAGCGTCCGTAGCGCTGCCGACGGTAAAAGCTGGCCAGCGCGGAACGCTTTATCGAATTTATGAAAGATGATTAGGTCTCATACTGTGGGCATGAGACTGTTTTTTAACGATGTAGGAAGTTTAAGTTCGCTAAAGCATGAAAGCGGATTGAAACTTCTGTACTAAGAAAAACTACCTGCTTACGAAGCGGGTTTGCTGAGCAAACCGAAGGTCTGGCTGCTTTGAAAGGCTCCGATAAGGAGTTTTCCTATTATTCTCGCATGAGGCGGGGATGGGAGATGTCTCGGCATCCATGAGCATCAAGCACATGGCGTGGCTGACTGGGCCGCCAAGGGAGGGGTTTCACGTGGAACAGGGGATCGCCGGATTGTGCGAATGATTTTATCCGCGTTCCGAAATACAGTATACTTAGGGCATTAGTTCGTTTTAAGTACTAGTAACGGATAGGGATGAGCAGAGTTGAATGACAAAATAGTGATGCCCTTGTGGACGTTCGGTTTGTTTATTGTCGTAATGAATACGACGATGTTTAATGTATCCATTCCCAGCATCATTCGGGATCTGAGCATTACCGCGGATCTCGGCTCTTGGATTATATCGAGCTATTCCATCGGTTATGCGCTGTCGACCGTGATTTACAGCAGGCTGTCGGACGCCATATCGATTCGCCGCCTGCTTATCGTTGGTCTTACGATCCTCGGGCTTTCCTCGGTGCTCGGCCTCTTCGCACGGGATTTCCATACGCTGCTGGCTGCCAGAATTCTGCAGTCGGCGGGTGCAGGGGCGATGGCGGGACTCGGTCTCGTTCTGGCCAGCCGGTATATTCCAGTGGACCGTCGCGGACGGGCGATCGCGATGATTACGGCGGGCAGCGCCATGGCGTTCGGGCTCGGTCCGATCGTGGGCGGCTTGATCAGCGAATATTTCGGGTGGAACGGGCTCTTCGCCGTCACTTGTCTTGTGCTCGTCGTGCTGCCGGTGCTGCTGCGCCTGCTGCCGCGGGAGAAGCCTAAGGCTTCCGGCTTTGATTCCCTGGGAGCGGCGTTGACCGTGATCAATGCCGCCTCCTTGCTGACAGCGGTCACGCAGCGATCGGTCCTGTGGCTCGCGATCAGCATTGTATCCTTCGCCGTGCACGCTTGGCACCTGAGACGCGCGAAGGCCCCGTTCATTAACCCCGAGCTGCTGAAGAAGTTCGGCTACGGGAAGCTGCTGACCGTCGGGTTTTGCATTCTGGTGCTGAACCTCGGCAACCTGTTTCTTATGCCGCTGGTGCTTGCCAACCTGTTTCACCAATCGGCTATGCATATCGGCCTCATGATCGCTCCGGGCGCCATCTTCTCGGCCATCATGACGCGATTCGTCGGGCAGTGGATCGACCGGTACGGCAATGTACGGTTTCTCCTGATCGGTCACGGTTTGCTGGCGGCCGTATTGCTTTTCTTCTCGCTCAATCTTTCCTCTTCGCCG
Source organism: Paenibacillus gyeongsangnamensis (assembly GCF_027533625.1). Taxonomy (GTDB): domain Bacteria; phylum Bacillota; class Bacilli; order Paenibacillales; family NBRC-103111; genus Paenibacillus_G; species Paenibacillus_G gyeongsangnamensis. The sequence continues at coordinate 48,980 of NZ_JAQAGZ010000012.1, forward strand.
GTTGTCATTTTATGCGGGTACCTGATCTTCTCGCCGGCCTTCTCCGCCACAATGGCGTCGCTGAACAACGAAACGTCGCTGCTGCTTCCGAGAACGCTGATTGGCTCCGGCATGGGCTTGTTGCAGCTGATTCAGTTTTTCGGCGGCTCGGTTTCGGTTGCCGTCTGCGGGCTGCTGCTGGAGGTGCAGAGGAATACGCCGCCGGTTATGGCCTATCAGCATGTGTATGAGCTGCTGCTCGGCGTATGCCTGAGCTCCCTGCTCGTGCTGCTATGGTACAAGCGGTCGCGCCAAAACGCAGGCTCCGTAAAGGAAAGCGCGGCAATCTAAGTGGGGGGCTTGCCCGTTTCTGGCAAAAGGGGATCTTATGGTACAATGGCGGTATGAACCCATAAAGGAGCTGACAATTCGTGAGCGAGCAAATCAACGAGCAAGAGCTGGTACAATACATAGCAAGCAAGACGGGCGTCGAACCTGCAAGCATTAAGCTGGTGCTAAGGCACGAGCAGGCGTTCATTGACAGCGCCAAGACGAATGCCAAAGGCGAAGTGGACATCGACAGCGACGAGCTGGTGGATTATGTCGTAAGCCGTCCTGACGTCAAGCTGGACGAGCTGAAGGTCGAGTCGGTCTTGGATGCCGAGATGGACTATTTGACGGAGCAAGGACTTGCAGGCTACATCGATTAATGTCAGCAGAAAGGCCGCCTAACCAGGCGGTTTTTCTGTTCTCCCGAATGATTCGACCTCAATGCCTGCAGCCTTCCATGCGGTGGTGCCGCTGGGCACATGCTCGCGGGCTTCCGCCACCTTAACGTTTTAGCCGTTTCCTGAATCCTCCTCATGATTTATAATTTTCAGCAAAGCAGTCCTGAAGGGAGGACCCGGCCGATGCATTTACAATCGCCGTCCGTTATCTTGATTACCGGTATCATGGCGAGCGGCAAATCGACCGTAGCGCAGCAGCTCGCTGAGCGTCTGGAGAAGTCGGTTCATCTGCGGGGAGATCTGTTCCGGAGGATGATCGTGAACGACCGCAAAGAAGTGAAGCCGGACGCCGGGGAAGCGGAGCAGGGCCAGCTGCGGCTCCGCTACCGGCTTGCCGCGCAAGCCGCGGATACGTACTGCGCCGAGGGCTTTAATGTCATCGTGCAGGATGTCGTGGTCGGCCGGGTGTTGAACGATTTTATTTCCATGGTCAAGAGCCGCCCCTTCTATGTCGTGGCGCTGTGCCCGAACGTGCCATCGGTGGAGGCGAGGGAAGCCGGCCGTTCCAAGAAAGGATACGGGAGCTGGACCGTAGAGGGACTGGACCAGGTACTGCGGCAGGAGACGCCGCGGATCGGCCTGTGGCTTGATTCGTCCGGGTGGACGGCGGAGGAAACCGCCGATGCTTTGCTCGAGCGGATCGATGAAGCGCTAATCGTAGGCGAAGAGGGGTGATCCCGGCACGTGAACAAGACCGACCGGATGCTGGCGATCGTGCTGGAGCTTCAGCGCAAGGGAACGCTGCGGGGGGAGGATTTGGCCGCTCTCTTCGAGACCAGCGTGCGGACGATATACCGGGATATGCAGGCGCTTAGTGAAGCGGGGGTGCCGATCGTCGGAGCCCCCGGGCAGGGCTATTCTTTGATCGAAGGGGTATTTCCTGCCCCCGGTCCGCTTTACGGCCGAGGAGGCCGTGACGCTGCTGATCGGATCGGATTTCGTGGAGCAGCGGTTCGACGGTAGCTACGGCCATCAAGCTCAGGCATCCCGGAGGAAGATCGAGGCGATCTTGCCCGAAGAGGTGCGCCGGGAAGCTTCCCGGGTGCGAACGACTGTAAAGCTGCTGACGGTGGAACGGTCTGCGGGCGGGAATAAGGAGAGAGAGCGCCTGAAGTTGCTGAGGCAAGCCATATTGGAACGCCGGAAGGTGAGATTCGGCTATTCCAAGAGCTTGCCGGAAACGGACGGCAGCCGCCATAGCGAGCGCGTGGCGCGCCTTACGGGCTTGCGCTCGTTCAAGGAACGTGGATGCTGATCGCGCACTGCGAGCTGAGGCGGGAGCTCCGCCATTTCCGGCTATCCCGAATGGATAGTCTGGCGCTTCTGGAAGAAACGTTTCTTTATCCGCCGGATTTCGATCTGCAGAAATATGTACCGCCGGATGACCGGAACGTCATGGTCTGCATCCGTGCTGACCGCCGCATAGCCGATAAGATTGAGGAAACGAACAATTATTACCTGGACGGGATGGAGGAGCTTCCGGACGGCGATCTGAGGGTGACGTTCCGCGTCCGCCGTCCTGAGGGGCTGCTGCATTGGATCCTCGGCTGGGGGGCCGGAGTCGTCGTGCTGGAGCCGGAATCGCTGCGCCTTCGGGTCCGGGAAGAAGCCGAAAAAATAGTAAAACGCTACTGACATACTGCTGTCAGTAGCGTTTTTGTATAGTTAGGCTAAGAACGATAAAGGAGCTGTTGATCCGATATGAGCACGACTGAAACGCTGAAACGTTTTGAAGAAATCCAGACTCATTATGTCAATGAATTGAATCAGTTCAGCATGGAGCAATTAACCCGTCAGCCGGGTCCGGACGAATGGTCGCTTGGACAACCGTATGTCCATTTGGTCAATTCGGCGCTGTATTTACATCTCGGTAATGCCGACAAATGCGTAACGCACAGTGCGGATGCCGTATTTGAGACGGGAGAGAAAACGAATAAAGGCAAATGGGCGTTTGCCGAGGGCAGCTTCCCGCCCGTTCGGATTCAAGTCCCGCCGTCCCCGCAGTATACGCCGCAGCAGCCGGCAAGCAAGGAGCAGCTCATCCAGGGATTGAATGCCGTGCTGCGGCGCATGGCCGAAGTCGAGCCAACCCTGAAAGACAGCGATCCGCGCTATACGATGAACCATCCGGGCTTCGGGGCGTTGAATGCGCTTGAATGGTTTACGATCGTCGAGATGCATTACCGGCATCATCTGCAGCAGAAGGAGCGGTTGAAGCAATTTTTGGCCGGCTAAGCTTCGCTAGAAGGCGAGAGGTCATCCTGTCTAATCGGGATGGCTTTTTTCGCGTTAAAGGGACTTCTTTCCTGAGGAAACAAACACTCTTCATCCTGACTGCGTACAAGAAGGTGGCTAAAGAATTTGTAGAATATTGTATATTCGTCTGAGCAGACTTGGGGGGGAACCATTGGCGGGACCCCAGTTTGAAAAAGATATCTGGGATGCGAGTAAACTGGGAATTCCTCTCAATTTACCGAAGGCTGAGGAAAAAATAAAGTTTACTTTACCTAAGACGTAAATTCCGAAAAACCGAGCAAAAGGTATTTCATGTAAGTTTATTCCGCCCTATCCGAATAAATTAGTTGTTAAGATAAAACTGACGTACGGCCTCCACAATGTACTCAATGCGATCCCGCGGCAATTGATAGTACAAAGGAAGCCGCAGGAGCCGTTCGCTTATATCTGTCGTATGACGGTCCTCTCCGTGAAAACAGGTATATAATTGTCCTGCTTTGGAAGAATGCAGGGGAACATAATGGAAGACAGTCATGATGCCCTTTTCCGCAAGATAGTCGATTAAAGCGGTACGTTCTGCGAGGCTCTTCGCCTTTATATAGAACAAGTGGCCATTCTGGATGCATTCGTCGGGTATGACCGGACGCTCCAAAAACCCTCGCTGTTCCATTTCCGCCAGTCCATCGTAATAATGGTTCCAATTACACATTCGGTTTTGAACGATCCTTTCCGCCATCTCCATCTGTGCATAGAGAAACGCCGCGCTCAGCTCGCCAAGAAGGTACGAAGACCCGATATCCACCCAGGAATATTTATCAACCTGTCCGCGGAAAAAGCAAGACCGGTTTGTGCCCTTTTCCCGAATGATTTCTGCCCGTTCCGACAGTTCCGGATCACCGAGCAAAATCGCCCCCCCTTCACCGCAATGAATGTTTTTGGTTTCATGAAAACTCAGACAACCCATTTGCCCGAACGTACCGAGCGGTTTCCCTTTATAAGAAGACAAAATAGCTTGTGCTGCATCCTCAACAACAACAAGAGAGTATCGCTTGGCAATCGACAAGATTGCGTCCATCTCCGCAGCTACACCCGCATAGTGCACGACAACGATACACTTGGTCCGCTCGGTAATTGCATCTTCAATTAATTTCTCATCTATATTTTGCGTATCCGGCCGGATATCGACAAAGACGATTTTGGCTCCCCGCAACAAAAACGCATTGGCGGTAGAAACAAAGGTGAATGACGGCATGATAACCTCGTCCCCCGGTTGAATATCGGAAAGGATAGCGCTCATCTCCAGGGCATGCGTACAGGAAGGGGTCAAAAGCACTTTAAAACAACCGAGACGGGTCTGCAGCCAGGAACAGCACTTTTTCGTAAATTCGTTGTCGCCTGCGAATAGCTTTGACCGAAGGACCATCTTCAGATAGTTTTTTTCCTTTCCTGCCACGGCAGGCACATTAAATTTAATCATATTTTCGAGCCTCCTTTCGGCAGCAGATTATTTAAACCGATTTCGAAGTCTCCTTATCAGCAGCCTTGATTCCCGTGTCTCATAATCCACAACTTCCCGTAATTTCAGTAACCCTTCCCCACAAACCACTGTCGGAATACCTTCGTGAAGAAAAATGATCTTTCCCGGCGTACGATTCTCAATCCGCACGTCAGATACAACTTCGCAATCCAGGACAGCCACCTTTTTGCCACCGATTGTTGCAGCCGCTCCTTGATACGGGTAGCCGACACTGTCGACAAAACGCCTGATTGTCCCAGCGGATTGGTTCCAATCAATCCAATAGTCCTCTTCATCGCGCCACAAGCTGTATGATGCCGCCGACTCATCCTGCGGCACTCCCTGCAATGCTTCTCCGGATATAATCATCCTTCCGATGCGAAGCGCCAGCTCGCCATACAGCCCGGATATTTTGTTAATCATTTCCGCAATTTTAACGGGATACTGCACGTCAATAGCTTCTTGCGCAAGTAACGGTCCCTTGTCGTACTCCTCCGATGCCAATAAAACTGTGACGCCGATCTGCGGTTCCTTATTGATTAAACAAGAGACGAGCGGCGCAAATCCCCGGTAACGCGGGAGGAGTGAGTCGTGGAAAACGATTAAAGACGGATATCCGCGAATTAGCCAACGCCAACCGACCGCTATCGCGGTATCGCTAATCGGTTGACGATTGCCAAACTCCAAACGGTCTATAAAAGGGAGCTCGCACTCCCGGCAGTAAGAGTGAATTTCATCATAGTAGTCGTTCTGAACGGCCGGATCTCTGCTGCCGATTACTTGGCATATAAAAGAATTGCCAAAATGAAATTGCAGAACTTTTAAAACAGTCAACCCCTTCTGATTCATGACAAATAAAGTCAAAGGCATAGCGACCCCTCGTTTAATTTATTGAAAAATTGATGCAGTAATCGAAAACTTCGGAAAAGCCCGATTTCGATAAATACTCTCGTGTAAGAGTCCAATTCATTGAAAAAATAAACACAAAAGGCTTTTTATGTTCATACGCTGTTCCGTTTAAAATATCCGGAGGATAGATAGGCAATCCAAATATAGCTTTGTTATAAAGGGACGGATCATCATCGATAAAACCGTTGAACCTTGCGCCGTTCGTCTCCACATAGTTTAAAACCGTCAATAAATTCTGCATGACAGTGTCGCGAAACCCCCAGATATAAATATCCCTATTAACCATATTCGCTTTAACCAAATCCAAGAGAAAAGAAAACATAGAAGGATTGTTTAAAAAGTTAAGCTGGTGACATATACTAAAAAAAAGTCCTTTGGCCAATCCTCCCTTTTCGTGCAAGGCAGTCAGCAAAATATCGATATCCTGAGGTTCTTTGTAATCATGCTCATGAAGGGAGTGCGGTTTTATAGCTTCTGCCGATTGGTATACTTGCTCCAAACATTCATGCCAATAGGTTCGGTCCACATGTACCTGAGCTACCTTATCTTGCAGCTGTTTACCCAGAGTCGCCCGGCAATCGAAATTATTAATAATTAAATTTTCAACCATATTTTTGTATTCTTCAATATTCGTAGCAAGAAACATGTGATTTTCGATGGATGGGTGGTCGCCATATAACACTGCACCATTAAAGATTGCAGGTGCATAACTGATTACCGGGATTCCATAACTGGCGGATTCCAGTAAAGATGTATTCGAACAAAATGGAAATGAATCCAGATATATATCTGCCGCTTGCCGGTATAAGGATACATCAGGTCGCAAATCGATCACCTGAATGCGGCCGTTTGTCAAAGCTTGCGCGTCCTGCAAACGGTCAATGGACCTCGTTCCGATGATAAGAAGTCTTGTATTCGGATGTTTTATCATAAGTGGAAGCAACGTTTCGATAAAATGTATTTTTGCAACCGGTGAGTACTTGTGTCCGGCGGCAACAGATAATAACAGAATTTCTTGCTCCGGCAATCCTAATTTTTTCTTCGCTTCCTGCGGGGAATATTGTCGGGACAGCCCGTCTAGAGGAATCGGCAAAATTTTTGATTGCATTTTCTCTATACCGCGACGTTCGATGCAAAACAGTTCCGCCGATTTTCGGAGATTCACTACGACATTGCAACTACTTGCACCAATAAAGAACATGTGATCTGCATGATTAACGAAAATAATAGGAATTTCGCCTGAATTTCCAAATGCCAGGACCGGAATGACATCCCACGGATGAATATGACATACGACATAATCGGCCTCTGCGGCGATGTCATAGAGCATTTGCGCATGCTGCATTAAGGTTGATGCGTTGACATGGAATTTGTGTATGACCCCTCCTCTGGCCTTCACACTTTCGGTAAGCGGCTGGGGAATCGGTAAGTTATGCTGATGCGTTAATACGACGACCGGTTTTCTCTCCGTATCCCGTTCGATCCATCGCCAAGCCAAACGTGTATGTCCGCCTGTATCATAGGCTTGCGTTAAAATATGCAAAACCTTCCCGGATGTCACTTTATCCGGCTTTCGGCGACGGATTGTGGAATTTCCAATTTCGATAAGTAAGTTTTCCATTTCCGGACATGTAAATATTCCGCAATGATTCCCGGAGGCGAAATCTGCGGCAATTTGAGCAACACTCACCGCTTCGGCAAACTGTTTGTCGATATAGTATTTTTTCATTTGTTCCAGCAACAATTGAAACAAACGGTGATTGGTTGAAATACTTTGCAAGATATTCTGATGATCAGTTTTCGAGAACTGCGGAGGATTCGGCTCGGCTATCGGGTAAACCGCAGAATATTCTCGCAGAAAAATATGTCTATTTTCCTCGAAACCATCCATGTTGTCGGTGATACCGCTATCATGAATGCACCAAGGCTGTTCCTGCGGCGGTATTCCTACTTCGTATCCCGCCTTAATAAACTCCATCGATTGAGACAGATCATAGAAATGCCATCCCTGAAAGATGTCCTCTCTCCAAGGGATATCGTATTGAGTGACCATAAGAAAGCCATCCACAGCAACAACCTGCCGGTAATCAGACTCCACCTCTTGGAAAGAAAGCAGCTCAATGTTTCCAGTAAGGCTTCCATATATTTTGCCGAATTTGTTTCTGGATTCCCACCAAACTCCGTTTACCGGCAAGTGGGCCGCACCGGCCATTCCTAGCAGTCCAAGCTTGGGATGAGCCCGGAACAAAGCCAGTACGTCATAAATGAAGTGTTTGTTTATGATAAATACATCTTGATGCAGATACACTTTATATTTGGCGTCGGAAGCGTTCATGGCATAGTTATACCCGGACGTCATGCTTTCGGCGCCGGTAACGGACAACACATCCAGTTCCATGCCTTCCGGCAAATCAAGCGATTGGATGTAAGCTGCAGACTTGGTATATTTTTTTTCATCGTTCACGCAAAATATAAAAATGATCTTATTGTTATTCATTAGCCAGTCCCTTTCTAATTCTAAATTTGAGCAGGGGATCTCGTTCATCGTGTTTTAGATTATTCAAGACTTGAAACATTTGAAAGGAACAACCGTCCAAGTGGAAAAATATGATAACAGGGCAACTGTTCGAAAACACAAACGAATGTTTGACACGGAGCGTAAAAAGCGTTATGACACATTTAGTACCAGGTACTAATATCAATCAAAAAAACTGTTACATTCGCTTTGTTATGGTTTTTTCAAGGCCAGTCATCCAGCTTTGCATTTATTTTGATTTAAGCAGGAACCGGAATTTATATTTGGTTGCGTTATGTATATAGACTAAGTATAAAAAAGTATCTGAAATCGTTGTACCCGTCGGAGGCGTAGCTGAATTGTTTCTCAAAAAAATAAAAAATATACGAAGTAAGCATTACCAGCACTCGTGTAAGGGGGAGAGCCACATGCCCATCAACCTAAGACGGAAAGATTCTGCAGTTCGAGGTGCAGCCGATTCTGAGGAAGGCACGACGCTGGTCCCGTTCCGTCCGGTCTTCGAGAAGCTGGGGCTGACGGTGGCTGGGACGGTGCCACGCAAACCGTTACGGGAGCGAAGGAAGGGCTGGCGATCAAGTCTGGTCATTGACGATCCAGACGCCTATGTGAATGACCAGTTGAACCGATTGGAGCTTGCTCCGCGATTGGTGGGCGGCAATACGCTGGTGCCCGTACGGTTCGTGAGCGAGGCCAGCGGCAAGGATGTCGTCTGGGATCTGAAAGCGACCTCTATTTTCATACAGCCAAGGGCGAGCAGATCGTCGGCGATTTTAAGAACGACGCCATGGACGGACTCATTTCGTATTACGATAAGACGGGCACGCTCTTGTCCGTCAGCGAATATGTGGGGGTGTGCTGATCCGTAAGATCGAGGTGGGGTTCGGAACCAGATCGCGCAGCTCCGCAAAGACAATCCGGGAATCCACGCAAGTCAAGCGGAATACGATAAAGCGCTGCGGGACGCGAATGCCAAGCAGACGGAAATCATCAACAAATCAGGCTCGTTAGCCGATGATTTTTCCAAAGCGGCCGAGGCGGCGAAGGCGGCGCTCGTGAAGCAGCTGTCCGACGTTCAGGCGCTGATCGCTCAAATTACGGCGAAGGGGATCGCCCAGCAGCGGATTGAGATCCTGAAGGATCAGCTGACTCAGCTGAGAAACAACTACAATGCCGAGCTGAAGCAAGAGAACGACCAGCACGCGAATATCATCAAGCAGTTGAAATAACGATAAGGACCGTCCTTTCTCCACACGAGCGGAGGACGGTCCTTGTTTGTTCCCATAGACGAAACCCGAATCCAGATCACAGTCACCGGCTCAGAGGAGATGGTTTCTTCATGGTGGAAGCGGGGATGCAGACGCCGACCACCCCGGCGATAATCAATACGGCGCCGATGACATGATAGATCAGCAGCGGCTCATGGAGGACGATGACACCCGCTGCAATCGAAACCATCGTGGCCAGTTGATTAAAGATGCTGATCTTGTAGGCCTCGATTTGCGATAGGGCGTAATTCGATAAGTAGGACGTTACAAGGGAGGACAGGACGCCGAGATACAGGATCGAGACGAGAAACGGACGGCTGGCGAGCGGACGGAAAAAGCTGCCCCAATTCCCCTGAACCGCATGCTGAACTACCGCGATGCCGCCAAACACGAGGAAGCCGAGGAAAGCCATAACGAACGTGATCTCTATGACGCCGTAAGATTTGGTCAGCTTCCGCGCCAGGATGCTGTACCCGGCTAAGGAGACGGCCGACACTAGGACGAAGAGGAGTCCTGCGGCGCTGCTTCCGTTCCCCAGCTTGGTGCCTTTCATAACTACAATCGTAACGACCCCTGCGACGGACAGCAGCATGAACAAGTAATGGTGCCGGCTGGCGCGCTCCTTCAGGAAGCAGGCCGCCAGCAGCAAGGTGAAGATCGGCACCGCGGCCTGGATGATGCCGGCCTCCGACGAGGAGGCGTAGACCAGGCCGACGGTTTGGTAGGCAAAGAATAGGCCCGGATAAAGCAGCGCCAGCGGCAGCAAGGCGGCCAGATCCTTCGGCTTCAAGACCAGCATGACCGGCAGGACAGCGGCGAACGAAGCCGTAAACCGGTAGGCGAGCAGATCGAAGGGGCTTGCCTCCGCCAAGGCCATTTTGACGAAAAGAAAGGAAAAACCGATAATGAGTGCGTTTAGTACGGCGGCCATATAAGCTTTACGGCGGTTGTTTGCGAACATGGGGCTAACGCTCCTTCTTCCCCGGCTGCAAGCAGAGCGGGGCAAATTCAGTTTCTTGGTGTTTATGTTAAACGCCCCCGCCGCGTGCTACAATATGAAAAACGACCATCTGTACCGGTACAGATGATTTGGAGCGGTGCGTACATGCATAAATATTTGCACATAGTAACCGAGCTCGAGCAGCAAATCGGTAACGGCATCTTCAAGGCGGGCGGCAAGCTGCCTTCCGTTCGTCAGTTGGCCGAGCGCTATCAAGTCAACAGCAGCACCATCCTTCGCGCGTTGTCCGATCTGGAGCGGCGCCACCTACTTTATTCCGTCGCCCGAAGCGGCTATTACGTCGTCCATACGAAGGCGGATCCCGGCCGGCAAGAGAAAGCCGGGATGGATTTTGCCACGGCGGCCCCCGATCCGGATTTGTTCCCGTATCTGGACTTTTAGCACTGCATCAATAAAGCGATCGATATGTATAAAAAGGATCTCTTTATCTACGGCACGCCTCAAGGACTGCCTTCGCTCCTCGCCTTGCTGCAAAAGCAGCTGGCCGGCTATCAGGTGTTCGCCCGGTTGAACCAGCTGTTTGTCGTATCGGGGGTGCAGCAGGCGCTGTCGATCTTGACGGCGATGCCTTTTCCGAGCGGGAAGAACGAAATTGTGATCGAGCAGCCCGGGTACCATCTGTACATCGAGCATTTGGAGGCGTACGGCGTTCCGGTTGTCGGCTTCCGGCGAACGGCGGAGGGCGTCGATATGAACGAGCTGGAGGAGCTGTTCCGTACGAGACGGATCAAATTTTTCTATACGATGCCAAGACTGCACAATCCGCTGGGCACCTCGTACCGTACGGAGGAGAAGCGGAGGCTCGTCGCTTTGGCGAAGAAATATGACGTGTATTTGGTCGAGGACGATTATTTGGCGGACCTGGAGCAGGATGCGAAATCGGACCCTCTATATGCTTATGATGGCGGGGAGCGCGTCATTTATTTGAAGAGCTATTCCAAAATCATTTTTCCCGGCCTGCGGATCGGCGCTGCCGTCATTCCGGACGCACTCGTTCCGACGTTCAGCAGATACAAGCGGATCCTGGATATCGACAGTTCCATGCTGTCGCAGGGTGCGCTCGAAATTTATTGCAAGAGCGGCATGTTCGACAAGCATAGGCATAAGATCAAGACGTCCTACAGCCGGAGAGCGAGGCGGCTTCATACGGCATTGGAGGAGGAGCTCCGGCGAAGCGGGGGGCTGTTCACGTACCCGGCCGGCGCGGGCTCCGGTCCGCCGTCGGTTCATACGCATCTGGCGCTGAGCGGCAAGCTGTCTCCCGGGCGGATTATCGCGGCGCTGAAGAAGAAATCGGTTTTTTTGGATTCGGTGGACCGGCATTACCTGGCTTCGTTTCCGAAGGAGCCTTTGCTGAAATTAAACGTGACAAATGTGCCGGAAAGCGAGATCGAGCAGGGCGTACGTCTGCTTGGAGAAGCGATCCGCAGTCAAGGAAGGAGGAAGTAAATGTACCCGCGGGGGCTCCCGTATCCGTCAGGCGCGAACGGGCATCGCCACAGGCAGTTGAGGGAGCAGGAGCGCAGCATGAAAGAGATCCTGCAGACCGGCTGGGCTAAAAGGCAATGACAAAAGGGCCCGTTCCGCAAAAAAGCCTGCGTGACGGGCCCAACGTCGTTCATCGAACGGGTTAGAACGCCCAGTTGCCGTCCCGGAATACGGGCTCGGTCGTGCCGTCCGCCCGCTCTCCGTCAATATTCATGTCGGCCGAGCCGATCATGAAATCGACATGGACGAGACTGGAATTAAGTCCGTTCTTCGCCTGCTCCTCCGGCGACATGCTTTTGCCGCCCTCCAGACAGAAGGCGTAAGCCTTCCCGATGGCCAGGTGGCTGGAGGCATTCTCGTCGAACAGTGTGTTGAAGAAGACGATGTTCGTATCGGAGATCGGGGAACGATGGGGAACCAAGGCGACTTCACCCAGGTAAGCGGAGCCTTCGTCGGTTTCGATCAGCCGCTTCAGCACCTCGAAACCCGCAGAGGCGCGGGCGTCTACGATTTTGCCGTTCTCGAACGTGAGCGAAATGTCCTTGATCAGCGTTCCGCCGTAGCTGAGCGGCTTCGTGCTGCGCACAGTGCCGTTCACGCCTTCCTTCAGGGGAGCGGTGAATACTTCCTCCGTCGGCATATTGGCGACGAACGGGACGCCCTGCGCATTGACGCTGCCTCCGCTGACCCACAGGTGATTCTCGGGCAGCTCGATGGTCAGGTCGGTTCCGGCGCCTTGATAACGCAGCTTCCGGTATTTCTTGGCGTTCAGATGGTCCGCCTTCGCATCCAGCGTCCGGGTGTGCTCCTTCCAAGCTTCCACCGGGTCCCCTGCGCTCACTCTCGTCGCAGCGAAAATTGCGTCCCACAAGGCTTCCTCTTGGCGGCTCTCATCAAGGTCCGGGAATACCTTGGCCGCCCAAGCGGGCGAAGGGACAGCGACAATGGACCAGCTGGTCTTATCGGTCATCATATAGCTGCGCCATTTCTGGAGCGCTTGGCCCGAGGCCTTGCTGGCATTGGCGATCCGTTCGGGGTCGATGCCCTGCAGCAAATCGGGATTGGACGCCATGACGGATAAAAAGGCCGCATTGCCTTCGGCCATCTCTTCCCAGGCGCGGGCCCGCCACAACGGATATTCCTTAAAGGCTTCGTCCGGGGCGAGCTCGTATTTGATGCGGGTGATCTCATCGTCGCTCCATTCAACATGGACGTTTTTCGCGCCGGCTTCGTAGGCTTTCTTCGTGACGAGGCGCACGAAGGGCGCCGAAGAGAGGGGGGCGGTGACGACCAGCGTCTGTCCGGGTTGAATGTTCACGCCAACCTGAACGGCCAGCGCCGCGTAACGCTCTAATTTCTCTTGAAAGGTGTCCATAGCGGAGTCCTCCTGCGAACTTAGGATATCCGTATTTTAACATAAACCGGCTTGATTTAACCAAAGGAGCCGCCGTTGCGTAAAACAGCCCCGGGCGGCTGCGTCAAGGCAGAGCTCGGGGCCGGGAAAAATCTTAAATGACACCTTGGGCGATCATCGCATCGGCGACGCGGAGGAAGCCGGCGATGTTGGCGCCGACGACGAATTGCCGGGATGGCCGTACTCCTCGGCCGCGTTCACGGATTGGCGATAAATGTTTTTCATGATTTCATGAAGCTTGTCGTCCACTTCGTGGAATCTCCAGGAGTAGCGCATGGAATTCTGCGACATCTCCAGAGCGGATACGGCAACGCCACCGGCATTGGCCGCCTTGGCCGGTCCGAACAGGACGCCCGCCTGCAGGAATACGTCGATCGCTTCGAGCGTGGAAGGCATGTTGGCGCCTTCGCCGACGGCTTGCACGCCGTTCGAAACGAGCAGCTTCGCCGAGGTTTCGTCGATTTCATTCTGCGTAGCGCAGGGCAGCGCGATATCGCAAGGGATGGACCAGATGTTCCGGCAGCCTTCCACGTATACCGCGTTCGGATGCTCCTTCACGTATTCGCTGATGCGGGAGCGCTCGACTTCCTTCAGCCGCCGCACGGTATCGAGGTCAATGCCGTCCTTGTCGTAGATATACCCATTGGAATCGCTGCAGGCGACGACCTTCGCACCGAATTGGGCGGCCTTCTGCATCGCATAGATCGCCACGTTGCCAGAACCGGAAACGACGACGGTGCTGCCCTCGAAGCCGATGCCGCGGGCTTCGAGCATTTCGTTAACGAAATAGACGGCGCCGTAGCCGGTCGCTTCCGTCCGCGCCAGGCTTCCGCCGTAGCCGATGCCTTTGCCCGTCAATACTCCGGCCTCATAGCCGCCGCGGATGCGTTTGTATTGGCCGAACATATAACCGACCTCCCGGGCGCCAACGCCGATATCGCCGGCAGGCACGTCCGTGTCGGGACCGATGTATTTATAGAGCTCGGTCATGAAGCTCTGGGTAAAGCGCATGAGCTCTCCCTCGGATTTGCCCTTCGGATCAAAGTCGGAGCCGCCCTTGCCTCCGCCGATCGGCTGGCCGGTCAATGAATTCTTGAACGTCTGCTCGAAGCCGAGGAACTTAATAATGCTTGCATTGACGGACGGATGAAAACGCAGTCCGCCTTTGAACGGTCCGATCGCACTGTTGTACTGCACGCGGAAGCCGCGGTTCACCTGAACGATGCCCTGATCGTCCACCCAAGGCACCCGGAATGTGATCAGGCGCTCCGGCTCCACAATTCGCTCAAGAATCCCGTTCTGCCGGTACTTCGGGTGCTTGGCGATGACCGGCACCAGCGATTCCAAAATTTCCTTGACCGCTTGATGGAATTCGACTTCATGGGGATTGCGTATCACTACCGTCTCGAATACGTCTTGTACGTAGTCTCGAGCGGCAGCTTCTTGATTGTTCATGGTTTGAAGAGTGCTCAAATTAGGTTCGCCCACCTTTGCTAGTATCTTTGCTGCACGATCTAAGCTGAGAAAATCACCCTTTTTATTGTTGCATAGTCGGAACGATGCATCAACCATTATTTACAGTGCATGTAAAGTTTGTGCGCTGATTACAAAGGCAATTGCATGAATTACGGGATTCCCTAACGAAAAAAGAGACAGCCTCAGGCTGCCTCTTGTTCGTTGATAAGAATTTATAAGTTTTCGTGGGCTTATAGCTTTGCATCAACCTTGATAAACGCGCTGGTCCTTGTAACACAAGGACGGCGTAGCCGTTTATCCTGGATGATGACAATGCGTTATTTCATTGCGGCGTCGGGCTCTCCGCCGGGTTGCCGCTCCAGATCAAGATGAGCTTGGGAAGCCATGTCCGGGGCGGCATTGGCAAAAGCCCTCAAGGCGCCCCGGTACTGCTCGTCAGTCATCTGGGTCTCGTTCAAGCGATCCTGTTCCTGTGAGCTCATAGGGAATGCTCCTTTCCTCGCATCAGGTTTCATCGCGTTTCGTCAAGGAACGGAGTCCTTCGCGGTAAGCGATATCCTTGCCGGTCTTGCCGCTCTCTTCGGACTTCTCCTTGACCTCTTCGCCCGCGGACTCGCCGCCGCGGAAGCTGCGCAGCGCTTCCCGGTAGTCGTTGTCGCTTTGCTGCTGCCGGTGGACCGAGGCGGGCGTGCTCCGGACCGCGCCGGCGGCGGGCTGCGGCGCCGGGCGGACGGTCTCCTTCGGCGGCTGCGCCTCCGCCGCAGGAGCGCGGTCTCCCGCCCGATCCGGCTCCGCCCTCGGCGTGGCTGCCGCAGGTCTGGGCGGCGGAGGCGGATTATCCGCGCTGGGCTTAGCCTCCGTTTTCCGCGCTTTGGGGGGCGCTTCCCTCCCGGGCTTATCCGTTCGAAGCGCCCTGACGTTGTATACGATCAAGAAAATGATGGCGGCGATGACGACCGCAGCGATCCCATAAAGCATGGCCAGACCTCCCGTTTTAAGATTGAGCCGCCAGCTTCTTGGCCGTCTCCGCTACGCGCCGGCCCAGCGCTCTGCCGAGGGCAAGGTCGTTCTCCTTCGGCAAGCTGGGCGGATCGTCCGGAGACAGCTCGACGGGACAAGTCACACCGACGCCGTAGTAGGAGCCGTATAGCGCATTCTCCGGCACGTTGCCGGGCAGGCCGACGATGATCATGCCGTGATGCAGCATCGGCGTAATCAGGTTCAGCAGCGTAGCTTCAATGCCGCCATGGACGGTGGCGGTCGTGCAGAAGACGGCGCCGACCTTGCCGATCAGCTTGCCTTTGGCCCATAGGTAGCCTAAGCGGTCGATCCAGGTTTTCAGGCCGGCGCTGATCGTACCGAAATGCCCCGGGCAGCCCCAGATGACGGCATCCATTTGGGCCAATTCATAAATATCCGCATCCTTCACGTGATGAAGGAATACCTCGGCCTGCTCCACTTGCCCGGCCCCTTCGGCGATGGAGCGCGCCAGAACTTCCGTATGGCCGCTCTCGCTGTCGTAAATTACGTAGATTTTCATCCCAAGTCTCCTTCGTCGCTTGCAGGTTGGTCTTGCTTCAGGATTTGGCCGGCTCAATGATAATGCGTTCGGGCAGCTCCCCCTGGGGTTGCTCCACGATCTCGACCTTGTCTCTCTTCGGCGAGGAGATGAAGAATGACAGCACCAGCGCGAGCACCGCGAAGCAGGTAGCTACGAGGAAGGCGTCGTCGATCCCCTTGATGGTGGATTCGACCGTCGCTTTGCCGTACAACGTTTGAACCGCAAGCGACTGGCCGACCGACTCGGGAAGGCCCGCGGCCGCAGACAGCCCTGTCGTGAGCTCCTGGAACAGGCCGACGACTCCGGGATTGCTTGCGGAAACGGTGTTCGCATAGTCGCCCATGTGCACGGTAGACCGGGTCGTCATCACCGTCACGAGCAGCGCCGTCCCGATAGAACCCGCAATTTGCCGCATCGTATTGGACATTGCAGTTGCGTGGGAGCCGAGCCGCAAAGGCACCTGGTTCAGACCTGCGGTCTGCACGGTCATCATGATGAAGGACATCCCGAAGTTGCGGACCGTATACAGTATTAGAATGTGACTGTAGGTCGTATCCGAGGTTAGCTTGCTGAACTCCCACGTGGTCGCCGCCGTGATGAGCAGCCCGATGATGGCCAGCGGCCGCGCGCCGATCCGGTCGAACAATGCACCGGAGATCGGCGACATGATGCCCATGAGCAGCGCTCCCGGCAGCATAAGCAGTCCGGCGTCCAGCGGTGTGAACCCCCGGATATTTTGAAAATAGATGGGAAGCAGGATCATGCCGCCGAACATCGTCAGGTTGATGGCGGAGCCGATGATGGTAGTCAGCGTGAAGATGTTATACTTGAACACCCGCATCTCCAGCAGCGGCTCGTCTTCGTTCAACTCGCGCCAAATGAATAGGAAGATGAAGAACGCGCCGATCGCGATGAATCCGATGACCGTCAGGCTGGTCCAGCCCTTGCTGCCGGCTTCACTGAAGCCGTAGAGTAGTCCCCCGAAGCCGATCGTTGAGAGTATGGCGCCCCAACCGTCGAATTTGGGAAACGTGGGCTTGATGATGTTCTTCAGCCACTTCATGGCCAGCAGGATGTCGATCACTCCGAGAGGAATCATCATGATGAACAGAATGCGTCATGTATAATTCTCTACGATCCATCCCGCCAGCGTAGGACCGACCGCCGGGGCGAAGATCATGGCGATGCCCATCGTGCCCATGGCGGCCCCCCTTTTTTCCGGAGGGAAGACGGTCAGGAACACGCTCATGACGAGCGGCATCAGAATGCCCGCGCCGATGGCTTGTATTATGCGGCCTATCAGCATGATGCCGAAGCCCGGCGTTATGGCGCATACGACCGAGCCGACGGTAAAGAAGGCCATCACCGCGAGAAATAGGGACCGCGTGCCGAACGTAGCGATCAGGAACGCGGTGATCGGAATCAGCACTCCGTTGACGAGCATGTAAGCCGTGGAGAGCCATTGGACCGTCGTGGCCGATACGTTGAAGGCGGTCATTAGATGCGGTAGCGCGATATTGATGAGCGTTTGGTTGAGGATCGAGATGAACGCTCCGAGCAGCAGTACGGCAAGGGTGCGTCCGACATGTATATTTTCCAATGCTTCATCCCCTAAACATGGACGCCGATGATTGCGCTCTTGAAGCCGAGGCCGAGCACCGTTTCCGCTGATTTCTTTATTTAGGTTGTCGTGGAAGCCGTATTTTATTCACTGGAAGAGGGGCGTGATCTTGCTCATGTCGTGGAATAGCGGGAGGAATGATATACTAGGACTAGGCTTATCCTCAAGGGCCGCAGCATAGCAGCAGAAAGGAAAAGAGCGATGAACCAAATCACGATGCATCAAATGAAGCAGTTCAAGAACGAAATTACCCGATTCATGATGATTTACAAGTTTGCGCTGGACGCCATCGAGACCAAGATTGAAATTTTGAAGGAAGAGTTTCAATTCCTCCATGAATATAACCCGATTGAGCATACGAAATCGCGTTTGAAATCGCCGGAGAGCATTCTTAAGAAGCTTTACCGCAAGGGCTGCGAGCTGTCGTTCAGCAGCATTCGGGAGAACATCAAGGATATTGCCGGGCTCCGGATCACCTGCTCTTTTATATCGGATATTTATTTGATCCGGGACATGCTCAAGAAACAAACCGACCTGACAATTATCGAAGAAAAGGATTATATCAAACGTCCCAAGCCGAACGGCTATCAAAGCCTCCATCTGCTGGTCCTCGTGCCGGTGTTCATGTCCGATGGGGAAGAGCGGGTATGCATTGAAATTCAGATTCGGACGATCGCTATGGATTTCTGGGCTAGCCTGGAGCACAAAATTTACTATAAATACAATCAAGCCGTGCCTTCGCGCCTGTTGGAGGAATTGAAGGAGGCCGCCAGCTCCGCTTCGGCCCTGGACCGGCAGATGGAACGGCTTCATAAGGAGATCGAGGTGCTTAAGGAAGAGCAGGCCGACTTCGCCGAGCGGCATCGGATCATCATCAACAATCAGGAGTTCGACCTGCCTCCGGCGCTTCTGGGACTTCTCGACGGAAGCATGGATAAGCCGAAGGAATGAGGGGGCAAGGACAAGCCCCCTTGCGCGTGGGGGGCGGTAGGGGGACAGTAGGGGCAGTAAAAACAGTTTCACCGACAAGTTTACGAACCATGCCGTAAGGAAGGGAGCCTGAGCCTTGTCGCGTCGCTTATTATTGTTCGGAATAAATCTCACGGAAGGAGGGAATTGATTCCAGGAACACCTTGACAAGATGTTTATCGAACTGTGTACCGCTATGGAGCCTCAGCTCCTCTGCAGCTTCTTGCAGCGGCAAGCCTTTGCGGTAGGGGCGGTCCGAAACCATCGAATCGAACGCATCGGCAATGGCGCAGATCCGCGCAAGCGTAGGAATCTTATCGCCTTGCAGCCCATAGGGATAGCCTGAGCCGTTCAAGCGTTCATGGTGGAGCTCGATGATGTCGTTCAGCTCCTGATTGACGTAATCGTTCCCCAGCATGATAATGGACCCGAGATTCGGATGCAGCTTCATAATCCCCCATTCCTCTTCCGTAAGCGCAGAGTCCTTGAGCAGAATGGGGTCAGGGATCAACATCTTCCCGATATCATGAAGATATCCTCCAAGGGTTAGCAGTGTTGTTCGTTTCTCGTCCAGCTGTAAACGTCCCGCAAGTACCTCGCACAATTTGCCGACTCTCAAGCTGTGCTCATAAGTATTCTCATCCTTCGCTTTCAATTGAAGCAGCCTTTCCCTAACCAATTGAGCCGATCTTTCCGTGAGCAATCGATTCGCCACAAGAATCCTCCTAAATGCAAGATGCAGGCCGACTGACCACAAATGACGTATCGCATTGAAGGTCATTTCCCGTATATAACAAAGAAGGCTCGTCCGTCCTTCTAGGAAACTGGCCGGTCTGTCGGCGCGTATATTGTCGGAATTCCCCGGCAGCTTAGCGGCGCACGATTATGGAGTCACTGTGATGATAGATTAGGTTTGTTCCGCCCACGGTGCTGCAATACAATAGGGTTCGTACAATTATAGTTGTTCGAAATTTTACAAGAAAAATATTCATATTCTTCTTAATTCTACAAAATACGCGCTCTCTTATTATATTAAATGACCTTAAGTAATACAAGAGTACTAGGCAATTGTTCCTATATGCTGTCTTTTAAGTAGTCTTCCACGAAATCGGGCGCCGCTTTTTGGATCTGCTGAACCGTATGAAGATAACGCTGGGTCGTATTAATATGCGTATGACCAAGCGATTCCTGCACCTGCTGGAGCGTAGCCCCGCGAAGCAAGGCCAGCGTTGCATTCGTGTGCCTCAGCCAGTGGGGTGTAACCTTCTTTCCCAACTGGCCTTGTTCACGAGCCCGTTGAATCATTTTCTCCACCAGCATTACGGATATAGGGAACAGCTTTTGCGATGCCGGCGCCGGTTTGGTGAAAAGCTCTGCAAAATGGCTCCCATAAAGCGTCCAAAGCATTTGCGGAACCTTCACCTCACGTTCTTTCCCCCCTTTCCCATGGACGGTCAGCCAGATGGAGCTCCCTTCCGGATCCGTATGAAAATGGCCCCATTCAATGGCGGTCAGCTCCGAGACACGCAGCCCCAGCAGGACCAGCGTGAGCCCGATCAAATATTCCCTTTGCCCTTGCTTCTTCAGCTGTTGAAGCAGCCGCAGCACCTCTCTTTTGGTTAAGTAACTGTTTTTGCTGCTCACCGCGATTTTGGGCGTACGGATTCAGCTCAATGGATTGTGACTGAAAACACCGATGTTCGAATCGCTTCCCCATTTATACAAAGAACGTAAAGGTGCGATATGTATCGCTACGGTGGCCGGCGCTTTAGGTTTATTGTCTCTGCAGAGAAGACCCTCCATACACTTCGACTTCTTTCCAGGTGACGTCCTTCAACGATTTATTCCCTATAAAACTGCGGAACTGGTTAATGGCTCTAGTATAATTTCTTACCGTATATTTGGACCTTTGACATGTGGCGAAAAACATTTGGACAATTTGATCGTCGGAGTAAACCGGGTGGGCTTCTATTCTCCCGGGAAGCTGGTCTGGATAAATAATAGTAGCCATAAGACCTTTCTTTCCTCCTTATGCGGTTTCGAACAACTATAATTGTGCGAACCCTATTGTACTACGTCCACAGATAAGTAGCTAATAGTTGAAAAGACAAGCCCCGGGATCCGACATATCCGATTCCCGGGGCTTTGCTTTCGGATTTTGGCGTCCCGTCAGCCCTTCCGATACTCTGGCAGAGTGACGTCTTTAAGCTCCTTGAAGATCCGGGCGAAGAAGCGGTTGATCTTACTTCAAGATCTTGACCACGCCCTGTCCGCCGTCCACAAGCACGCGGTCGCCGGTCTTCAGCCTCGCGGTCGCATTCCCGCAGCCGACGACAGCCGGAATGCCAAGCTCGCGGGCCACGATGGCCGCGTGAGAGAGAGGGGCCCCAATGTCCGTAACGACGGCCCCGGCTCGCGGGAACAGCGGGGTCCACCCGACATTGGTCGTGGAAGCGACCAGGATCTCCCCCGGCCGAAGCTCGGTTCCTTCCTCCGGCGTCCCTAGGACGCGCACGAAGCCTTCCACGCGGCCCGCCGCTCCGGCAAAGCCCTGCAGGAGAGCTTCGGCATCGCCCTCTCCATCGATGCCGGCCACAGGGGCGGTCGCATCGTAATAATCGAGTCGGCGATTCGGAGCCTCCGCCCACCGGAAGGCGTCGAACTTGCCACGGATCAGCGAGGGGAGGGGTGGCAGCGCCTCGTATCGGCGGAACGTTGCTTTTCTTACCGGGACCAAGGGAAGCATCGAGGCATCGCCTTGGAGCAAACGCAGCACTTCCTCCAGGTAAAGGAAGAATACATCCTCCCCGATACCCGTCAGACGGCCCGCTTGAAGCGCGAACGCCCGGTTCACCCGGAACACCCGCGTCCATTCGGAGCGGACGGATTCCCGGAGACGGGCCGCTTCGCCTACCCGGTTCAGCCGTTCCGACAGCCGCCCAGCCTTGCCGGAAGGGACCTTTGTCTCCAGCCGCCGGAGGGCGGCTTCATATTGGGCCTTCTGCTTCGCAAGCAACCCCTCAACATCCGTACCGGCTTGCCGGAAATCCTCGATCTGCCGCTCGAGCCATTCGGGGTCCTCGCCCGGATGCGCGATCGACAGCTCGAACTCGTGCGGACCGCGGTGGCCGTACTTCAGACGATATTCATCGCGGCTCATGTCGCCGCGCATTACCTTCGCAATGCCGATGACGGGCCCCAGGCTCTCCAGCGCCGCTCCTCCTCTTAGGTTTGACATGAGCGTATTGGCATCCTCTGTTCCTGCTAGCCGAATCAGCGCTTGACTCAGCTTATGGGCAATAACCATGCGGCGGCCGCCGGTCAGCGCGACCCACAGCGCCGTGAGATTGCCGGGGAGGAGCTCCTCATTCCACAGCTTGATCAGCGCTTCTTTCGTCTTCGCGCGGGAGATCCGGGCCGTCAGCGTCCGGCACCAAGACGGCGAGCTGTCGAGATGCCGGGACATGAGGCCGGAAGCTTGCTTCATCTTCTTCAAACGGGTGATAAGCCGGGGCACCATCGCCTTGGCCAAGCCCCATTTCGTAAAAGGAAAAACCGGAATCACGGCGTCTTCCGGCATCAGGCCGAACACTTCGCTCATTCGGGTGACAAGGGGCTTAATGTCTTTGCCTACAGCAGGGTATACCGACAAACCCAGACTGATGTTGGTGTACATTCTTCCGTATAGATTCCCGGAAAATAAATAATAACCAGGGATAACCGTCTGCTCCTCGTCCAGCATGCGGAGAAAAGACCAGCTAAGCGGCGTGAACACCCCCGACATCGCTTCGCCGACATTCGTATTCGACCATAGGAAATCGCCTGCGGCCGAATCGTTCCATTCGTACGTATCAGAGCTGCCTGCACGCAGGGTGGTGATCGGACGGGTTTGAAGGAGATAGAGCCGGCCGCCGGCGACGGCCCATTCCATATCCTGAGGACCCCCGAGCTCCTCCTCCAGCCTGAGCGCATACCGGTACAGCTTGGCTGCAAATCGCGTGAAATCCGCAGGGCCTTCATAACTGCCTTTAGGTCTTGTTAACGTAAATGGGTGGGCATTGGCTTCGCCGGAGACGAGCCGTTCCCCGAGCCCGTATACATAGTTGCCGGTCATCGCCACCGAGCTGCCGGTAATGGGGTCCGCCGTGAACAATACGCCTGCCAGCTCGGATGGTACCATTCGTTGAATAACGACGGCGAGCTGGTCTGCGGCCCCGAGCTTTTGCGCCGTACTGTAAGCCTGGACGCGTTCCGAATGCCGGGAGCGGCGAACCGTGCGAATGGCCTCGCGGAGCTCGTTATCGGTCTTCACATTGAGCAGCGTCTCGAATTCGCCGGCAAAAGAAGCTTGAGCCGAGTCCTCGCTTCGCGCGGAGGACCGGATGGCAAACGACGTCCCCGGGTGCTTGGCGCGGATCGCCTCGACTCCGGCCTGAACCTCGGCCCATGCTTCTTCGTTCAGCTCCTCCTGCTCGAACGCCGCGGGGAGGACCACCAAGCCGTCCGGTACAGGATAGCCTTTCTGAAGCATGAAGGCCAGCTTGCCGCCTTTGCCGCCCGCCATCGCTTGCTGTTCAAGGGTCATTTCCTTAAGGCTGACAACCATCGTTTCCATATTCGCCCGGCTCCTTTCATTCCATCTAACGCGGTTGCACCCCGCCTGCCCAGCTACCCTTCGCGATAAAAGGCCCCTCGGAACAGGTCCAAGTACGTATCCATTTCGGCAAGGATCGCTTCGAAATAAGCATCGTCCGGAGAATGCGAGTCGAGCTGCCCCTGTTCCCTGGCAGAGAAGCCTTCCAAAGTCCATATGACGATGTTCAAAGCTTTGCTGACGTCAAGGCCTTCCTTGAATCTCGAAATATCTATGCCGTCCAGCAGCTTGGCCAGGCCGCCGGCAATCGTCTCCCGATTCCTGCGGTTCAGCTCTTCCCGGACTTCGGCGGATCGCTCGTTCACGGCGGACACAATGAATGCGAACAGCTCGGGATGCTTTCGGATCATTGCGATCTTCAGCCGCGCGTGCTGCCGCAGCCGGAGAAGAAGATCGCGCTCCGCCAAATCGAGTTTATCGTAATAATCGCGGACGACGTTATCGACTACATAATGATAAAGATACAAGTATAGCGCCTTCTTATTGTTGAAATAATGAAACAGCAGTCCCTTGGAAATTTGCGCTTCCTGGACGATGGCGTTAGTAGATGCCTGCTCGTAGCCCTGCTGCGAGAATACCTTCATGGCGGCATTCAGGATGCGCGCCTGTTTGTCCGGTTCGATGCTTGTAAATTTGGTGTGCAACTTGGCCGCCTCGGCTTTCTTAAAAGGATAAGTCTATATTGACCGCACTGGTCAATGCGATTATAACGTTATTGACCAAAGTGGTCAATAGGCGAATGAGCCGAAGGAGCAGCGCAAATGGGAAGGCGGCTCCTTTGTCTTAAACTTCCCGCCGGCGGGAAAATCAAGCCACCTTCCACCCATTTTTTGCTAATTCTAGGATAAACGGCTACGCCGTTCTTGTCTTACAAGGACCAGCGCGTTTACCAAGGTTGATGCGAAGCTATAAGTTACGAAAACTTATAAATTCTTATCAACTAACAAAAAGCTCCTTCGCTCAAGGCGAGAGGAGCCGGATGTGATAAGTTATGCGGATTTAAAGAAGCGATTAACGAATCGTAGAGACCGGCACGTCAATGCGCCAGCCTTTGCCGTCCAACCAGCGGACCTTCACCTGCTTCTCCTCGGAGCCGACCTCGAATTCGCCGAGCGGGACGGTGAGCTGGAACGTCTTTTGCTTATCACCCGTCGTCGACAACCCGAACCTTCGCTTATCTCCAGTCCAGAAGATTTCCGCCGTCCGCATTCGACTGGGCGAGTTTGCCCCCGATGTCCACAAGGCTGCCGTCCTGGGACTCCTTCGTCCAGAAAGCGGCCGCCTGCTCCGGTGTGTACACTTCTTCCAAATAAGCGATCAGCTTCGCTTTCGTATCGAGATCGCTGCCCATCCAGCGGTAGCTGTAATCTTTGCCCGGAACGGTAACTTCCTCGTTCGAATGCTCGCCCTTGCCCCCGATGGATATAGTCCAATAATGCTCCTTCGCCGCGGATGTCAGCTGCCTGACCTCGGCTTCGCCGAACGCCGTAAGGGAGGGGGCTTTCTCTACGATGACGGCTTGGTTCTTCGCATCCCAGGTCACGCTGGCCCCGAGCGCTTCGGCGAGTGCGCGGGCCGGCACGAGAGTGCTGCCGTCGATAATTTGAGCGGGCACCTCCGGGTGCAGTTCCTTGCCGTTCACGATCAGTTTGACGACCGACGGAGCGGCGAGCGATACGCCGGAAAACAGCACGGAGCCCACGATGATGCCGCTGACGAAGGATTTCATATTGATTTTGACCAAAGCGGACGCACCTCTTTCATCCTAAATGAACCTACACCTTTAACGGAAGTTGGATGGAAATGGTTGCAAATTTTTTGTAAATATTTTCATAAGATTGACAACGGGATGGATGGAGCATTATATTACAGATATATTGAGTCTACAATTCGCGAGGGTGATATTTTGAAATACTCCAAGGCAACTGATTATGCCCTGCACACCATGGTTTATTTGGCCGCACTCTCTCCGGGCAAAGTGATCGGAGTGAAGCCGCTCGCAGAGGTTCAGAAGATTTCGCCCACCTATCTGTCCAAGATTTTGACCAAGCTCGCGAAGGCGGGGTTTATAGATTCGACTCCGGGCGTCAACGGCGGCTACAAGCTGATTCGCAGCGGGACGGACATTTCATTCCTCAACGTGATTCATGCGATTGAAGGACCGGCCTCCTTGTTTCATTGCGGGCTGGAGCACGGATCCTCCGGCGTTGGACGGGACAACTGCCTGATTCAAGCGGTCATGAATGAGGCGGAGCAGGAGATGGAACGCTACTTGACCAAACAGACGATCACGGCCTTAGCGGAGAAGATGGATAAGGGAATCGTTGCTTTTGTACTAGGAGAGGCAAGAGAGAGGTAATTTTTTTAGGCAAATTAAAGACACTATAAATCTTTAATATCTATAATTAGGGAGGGCATGATCATGTTCGATTGCGCAATCATCGGTGGAGGTCCTGCGGGCTTGAATGCGGCGCTGGTGCTGGGCAGGGCGAGAAGAAACACGGTGCTGTTCGACAATAACCGTCCGCGGAACGTCGTGACGGGGGAGTCGCACGGCTTTATTACCCGGGACGGGGTAAAGCCGGCCGAGTTCCGGAGAATCGCTCATGAGGACATCGACAAGTATGGAACGGTTCGAAGGGTACAAACCAAGATCGTCGACGTCCGCAGGGAGGGGCTTTTCTTCCGTCTGGCGACGGAGGAAGGGGAGATCGTTCAAGCGCGGAAGCTCCTGCTGGCAGCCGGCTTGAAGGAGACGCTGCCGTCCGTTCCGGGCATTCATGACTTTTACGGGAAAAGCTTGTTCAATTGTCCTTACTGCGATGGCTGGGAGCTGAGGGATCGTCCCTTGGCCGTCATCGCCGAGCAAGAGCATGCGTTTCATATGGTCCGGGTCGTATACAACTGGAGCCGGGATCTGGTCGTGTTCACGAACGGTCGCTTCAACCTCTCGGCGGAAGAGAAGAGCAGGCTGAGCCGGAAGGGCATTCCCGTACTGGAACAGCGGATCGCATCGCTGCGCGGGCAGCATGGGCGGCTGGAATCGGTCGTCCTGGAGGACGGACGGGAAATACGAAGGGCCGGAGGATTCGTCGCACCGCAATGGACGCAGGCGGCTCCGTTCGGCGATCGGCTGGGATGCGCGAGGAACGGGAAGGGCGGATACGTGACGGACGGGTTCGGAAGAACGAGCGTGAAGGACGTCTACGCCGCCGGCGATACGTCCGTCGTCGCGCCGTCCCAGCTTATTATCGCGGCAGCCGAGGGCAGCAGGGCGGCTATAGGAGTCAATACGGATTTGACGGAAGAGGATTTTTGATCAAGGCAAAAAAGTGCCGGACCCTTGGGTCACGGCACCTTTTTTATACGGTCAGAAAGCTGCATCTAAAACACGAATGGATCTTCTTCGAAAGGGATTCGATTTTTGCTTCAAACCCGACAGCCTAATGCCCCTTCACGATCTCGGCAACAAGCTCAAAGGAGCGCAGCCGCGCGGCATGGTCGTATACCTGGGCGGCAACGATCCACTCGTCCGCTTGCGTCTCGTCGAGCACGGCCTGCAGGCGATCGCGGACCGTGTCCTTATTGCCTGCGATCGTGTAGCTCAGCTGCTTCATAACGATCGCCTCTTCGTGCGGCGTCCACAGCTCGTCCATGCGGTCCACGGGAGGCTTCAGCATGCCGGTGCGTCCGCGGATCAGGTTCAGGAACTGCTGCTGCTGCGAGGTGGCCAGCCAGCGGGCTTCTTCGTCCGTATCGGCCGCAATGACGTTGATGCCGACCATAGCGTACGGCTCCGCCAGCGCTTCCGACGGGCGGAAGCTGGAGCGGTACAGCCGGAGCGC
Organism: Paenibacillus gyeongsangnamensis; assembly: GCF_027533625.1. Classification (GTDB taxonomy): domain Bacteria; phylum Bacillota; class Bacilli; order Paenibacillales; family NBRC-103111; genus Paenibacillus_G; species Paenibacillus_G gyeongsangnamensis. Next base: position 76,257 of record NZ_JAQAGZ010000012.1, read on the forward strand.
ATGCAGGAGATAGTCGGGCGCGAAGTGGCTGGCAAAAGCGAACGGCAGCCCCAGCTCGCCTGCAAGCCGTGCGCTGAAATCGCTGGAGCCGAGCAGCCAGATCGGAACGTTCAGGCCCTCGCCCGGAACGGCCCGAACGCCCATCGGCCGGTTGCCGAGCGACGGGTTAAAGTAGGAGCGGAGCTCGCTCAGCAGCTCCGGGAAGTCGTGTCCATCGCTGCCGAGGCCGCGACGGATCGCGCGCGACGCAGGCTGGTCCGAGCCGGGCGCACGGCCGAGGCCCAGATCGATGCGGCCCGGGTATAACGATTCAAGCGTGCCGAACTGCTCGGCGATGACGAGGGGCGCATGGTTCGGCAGCATGATGCCGCCGGAGCCGACGCGGATCGTCTTGGTACCGCCCGCGACATGGCCGATGACGACCGATGTCGCGGAGCTGGCGATGCCGGGCATATTATGATGCTCGGCGAGCCAATACCGGTGGTAGCCCCACTGCTCGGCATGGCGCGCCAGATCCAGCGTGTTATGAAACGAATCCCGCGCAGTGCCGCCCTCCACGATGGGCGCCAGATCGAGTACGGATACGGGGATATCGCGAATGGTTTTGTTACGCTGCCGTTCTTGGGTCATGGTTCGTCAGCCTCCTCTTAGAACCCTGAATTAGGTTGAAGCTTACTGCGGATTGGTCGTCCAGATGCCGGCCGTCTTGATGAACACGCGCTGCGGCAGCTTCAGGGCAGCCAGGATAAGCTCGGCCACATCCTCCGGCTGCATCATCCGGTCCTCGTCCCCTACCGGCAAGCCGGCGTTCACGGCGAGCTCCGTATTCACAGTGCTCGGCGTCAGCGCGGTGACTCGGATATTGGACTTGCGTACCTCCTGAAGAAGCGCTTCGGTTAAGCCGAGTACGGCATGTTTGGAGGCACAGTAGGCGGATCCCGTAGCGAAGCCGCGCTCGCCTGCGGTGGAGGCGATGTTGATGATGCTGCCGCGGCTTTGGTTCAGCATGACCGGCAGTACGGCTCTGGTGACATAGTAAGTGCCCATCAGATTCGTCCGGATAATTTGTTCCCACTCTTCCGGGTCCATCTCCGCCAGCTTGCCGAACATCGCAATGCCCGCGTTGTTAATAAGGATATCGGCGGAGCCAAGCCGGTCGGCCAGCGCAGGAAGCTCCCGATCGACATCCGACCGGCTCGAAATATCTACGGCGGCAAGCTCGACCCGAATCCCGTAGTTGCCGGTCAGCTCGGTTTGAAGGGATTGCAGGTCGGAGAGACTTCTGGCGACGAGTCCGAGATGAACGCCTTCCTTCGCGAGGGTGATGGCGGCGGCTTTCCCGATGCCTTTTCCTGCACCGGTGATGATGGCGGTTTGATTCTTGAGTTCCATGGTATTGCTCCTTTCACTTTCTCTGGCTTTTCTTGCTATAAATCAGGTTTCCCAACCGGGTATTCCTCATGTGCTCCAACGACAAAAAAAGATGAACATAAGCTGTCCATCTTCTATTATTGAACTTATTGTTGTAAAAAACAAGCAGCCACTTTTTTGTAAGATAGTTTCCTTTAGTAAAGCAGGTCCTTTGAGGCAGGCCGCATTAGGACGTAATGCCGCTGCCGCCGCCGTCGAAACCCGCGAGCAGTACGGCAGCCAGAAAAACAAGCTGCAGCAAGGTCCGCACGCCCAGCGCCGGGGTGCGGCGGCCTCCGATGGAGAGCCCTTCACGGGCCGCTCTCACGTTGGCCGGGAACATGGCAAGGAGCAGCACGGTTAAGCCGAGGGAGGCGACCATGGCCAGCTGCGGCAGAAGAATGCCGATTGCGCCGGCGATCTCCAGGTACCCGGTTAACGTAACGATGAGGTCCGGCCGCGGCAGGACGGGAGGGACCATGCGGATCAAGTCGGAGCGCCTCGTTCCCCAGTGGGCGGATGCCGTCAGCAAGAACATGACGCAGACGGCGCCCCGCAGGGCGGACGCCCAGCTATCGAAGAAATCCCAACCGAGGAAGCCGGTCAGCCGGAAGACAAGTAAGGAAGACATCAAGGCGATGAAAGGGGCCATGGTTACGTTACCTCCATTAAGTTTTATACCTGTTTGCGCGGACGGGCAAACCGTCGGGCCGTCAGCGCGATGATCGGGGAACCGATAATCGTCGGCAGGAACCACAGGGACAAGGACGGAATGCCGAGGGCTGAGGAGAGAGGGCCGCCATTCACGACCAGCACCGCTGTAATGACGCCGATGTACGAGCCGAGCATCCCGCGAATGTGATGGTTGAGCCAGCCCGACCGCCGCCATTTGCCCGCCAAATATCCGTACAGCGCAAGTCCGTAAGAGAACAAGGCGATATAGAACAAGTAAGCGAGCTCCTGCCATTTCAGAACGGCCATGATGACGGCGGTCAAGAAAACGAGGACGTAGCTGCCGTGGTATACTTCCCCGACCACGGTATGAAAACCCTTGCGCTTCCGCGCCCAAGCGGCCAGCGCCCCCGCCAGCAGGCAAACGGAGCCCGCCGCAATATGGACCGCCAAGAAATACGGATACAACGACATTATCATTTGAATCATCTCCCCAACATTTTAATGAACACTGTTCATTTAATGCCCGAAAAAGAAGGCCTACAAATGAAAGGCCTTGTAAAGCGCCGCCTTGGCTTCGACGGCCAATTTGAGCGTACGCCCTTCGTCAAAATACATCGGCATCTGGATCGCAAAGGCTACGATCCCGTGCATCATCGCCCAGAACACGTCGCTGGTCGCCTCCGGGTCGCCCGGGATCATAACCCCTTGCTCCATCGCATACCTTACGGCATCGACCAGCACGAGGAAGGCTTCCACACGCGGCGCTTTCTCCCCTTGAGGCGTGCCCGTCAAGTAATCGATCCGCCACATGAACATGAGCTGGTAATATACCGGGTGGCTCAGGCCGAAGAGGACGTACGCCTCGCTGAGGCTGCCGAGCCGCTCCCACGGATCGGCCGTACTGTCCGCCGCCTCCGCCAGCCGCCGTTGGAACCGGCTGAAGGCGTCGTCCACCACGGTAAACAGCAAAGCGTCCTTATCCTTGAAGTAGAGATACAGCGTGGCCGGGGAATAGCCGATCCGTTCCGCCAGCTTCCGCATGGAGAAATCATGGTATCCCCGCTCGAGGAAGAGCTCGCTGGCGGTATGGAGGATCAGGCTGCGCAGCTCCTCCTTCTGCTCTTCTCGCCGCCGCCGTCCCTTATTACGGGGGGTGACCCGTCCCGCGGTTTCGGCTCCGGCGGGCTTGCTGCCGTTCTCATTGTCTGTTGGTGGCATAGCCTCTCCTTAAATGAACGGTGTTTATTTAAATTTATACACGGAGTTTGCACTTTATGCAAGCCTTTTTTGCATCTCATTTATCTCAATAGGCTTTTGGTCCCTTGGTTCCTTGGCTTCCTTGCCTTCCGGCAGAAGAGAGGTGCAGCGCGGGAGGAAAGGACCCGCTTACATCTTGCCCGATTTTCGGTACAATGTAGGCATATCTTGCATGCTTTATCATTAGCCGGAAGGGGGTGCTCGCTCATGTGGCTCAAAAAAAGCTTGTTCGCCAAGCTTCTGGTCGGGATGCTGATCTCCGCCATCATTCCGTTATCGCTCTCCAGCATCATTTCCTATAAGACAACCACCCGTTCGGTGGAGCGCCAGGTCATCGAGCTGAACCAGAATACGATGGACAGCGGCATGGACAATATCAAGCGTTACCTGAACGAGCTGAACCACTTGTCCGTTTCCTTCTACCACGATCAGACGCTTATGCGCTATCTGCGGTCGCAGGAGGCCGTGCCGGTGCAGACGCTGTACATTACGGATCAGGTGAACTCGATTTACAACAACCGTCCCGAGTTCCAGGCGGTACAATATACGAGCGCCATGACGGGGCAGACGTTCGCCAAGACCGATCTGACCCAGGTCGGCCTGACGGTCCCTCTCCCGCCGGTTAGGATTCCGAGGAGCGAGGAAGAGAGCTGGGGCCCGGAGAGCAGGTATGACGTCACGGCCATCAATGGAGAGAGCGTACTGGCCTTCCATAAGCCGATCGTGGATTATCCGAGCCCGACGGTGCTCGGCATGCTGTCGCTCTATGTAGGCCTTGATGAGGTGGGACGGCTGCTGAAGCCGCTGTCCGGCACCGTCCCGAACGGAGGGGAGACGATCCTGCTCTTTATCCGCAAAGATATGAAGCTGCTGCTCGCCTCCGGGGAAACGCCCCATCCCGAAGGCGCGGACGGCGGGCTCGGGGTGGACATGGAGGGGGTTCGCGGCTCAGTGAACGGCAAGTGGAACGGGCGAAGCGGCCTCTTCATCTATGTGAGGGGTCAGTTTATGGATCTGCCGCTGACAATGGTCAAGTTCGTTCCCTCGGCGGTCGTCAACGAATCGGCCAACCGGACGCTGAGCCGGGTTCTGGCGATTCAGGTCGTCGCCGTTCTGTTCATTCTCGTGCTGGCGGCGATCTTATCGTATTGGACGATTTCCCCGGTCAAACGGCTGCTTCGGAGCATTGCCCGGGTTGAGACCGGCAACTTCGATGTAGAGCCGGCTACCGGCCGGCGTGATGAGCTCGGGGTGCTGGAGCACCGGTTCCAGACGATGGTTGTGAGCCTGGACGACCTCATGAACCGGGAATACCGCAACCGGCTGGAGCTGACTACCGCGCGGCTGAAGATGCTTCAGGCACAGATCAATCCGCATTTCTTATACAATACGCTGCAGTCCATCGGGACGCTGGCGCTTCGCCACGGCTCGGACGAGATCAGCGACAAGATCGCCGAGCTCGGTTCCATTCTGCGTTACAGCATGGACCTCGAGACGGAGACCGTGCCGCTGCAGAAGGAAATTCGGCACATCGAGCACTACATGTCGCTGCAAACGGGGCGGTTCAAGAACAAACTGTCCTATACGCTCTCTTGTCCGCAGGAGGGCCTGGGCGTTCGGGTGCCCAAGATGATTTTACAGCCCCTTGTCGAGAACAGCATCGTGCACGGAATGGAAAAGGGAAGCGGCTCCGGCACGGTCCATATCGGCATCGAGCTCGGGCGGGAGCTCCGCATCCGCGTGATGGACAACGGCAAAGGGATGGAGCAGGCCGTCATTGAGCGGATTCAGCGGGAATTCGACGAGCGGCAGCTGCATACGGGACAGGAACGCGGCATCGGGCTCATTAACGTGCTCCAGCGGCTAAGGCTCTGTTACGAAGGGGGTTTTCAATGGGACATCCAGAGCGCCCCTTACGAGGCGACAGTAATCACGCTGATTATTCCATATGATATGGAAGCAAAGGAGGGGAACGCAGGATGAAAGTGCTCATTGCCGATGACGAGGAGCATGTGCGCGAAGGGATCGAGCTGTCCGTGGATTGGGCCAAATTCGGCGTGACCGAGCGGCTCATGGCCGAGGACGGGAGGGAGGCGATCGAATTGATTCGGCGCCATCACCCGGGGGTATTATTTTGCGACATGAGCATGCCGGGGATGGACGGAACGGAGCTCCTGCGGCTGCTGCGCGAGGAGGGCTGGGACACCCAGGTCATCGTGGTCAGCGGCTACGACGATTTTCCGTATACGCGGGCGGCCATTCGGGCCAGCGGCATCGATTATTTGCTCAAGCCGTTCCGCAAAAGCGATCTGGAGCAAGCGCTGGAGAAAGCGGCCGCGGCTTGGCGGCAGCGGGAAAGCCTGCTTCGCGAGGAGCGGGAAACCGGCTACCGGCTGCGTCAGGCTGACGCGCTGCTGGACGAGCAGAAGCTGGCGGTCTATTTCAAGGGCGAGACCGCCTTTCATGAGGGCATCCGGGGCATCTTCTATAAAATCGGGCTGCCGCCGGAGCGGCTCGGCGTCGCTCTGGTGCTCCCGCGCAACCGCTCGGAGCTGGTCGAGCGCCGCTTTTACGGCGACAGCGAGCTGTTCGTCTTCGCTGTCAATAATATCGCCCACGAGACGCTGCAGCCTTATGGCTCGCATTACTTATGCCGTCTGGACGATTACCAGTGGCTGCTGCTGACCTCAATGGAAGGAAACCGCCTCCGGGCGGCCGGGGATCACCGCCGTCATATGGACAGCGTGGCGGAGGCCTGGCGCAGGACGCTCGGCCTGCAGGCGCTGGTCGGCGTCTGCGACGCGGAGGCGCGGGTCGAAACGCTGCAGGCGGCCATCGGCTCGGCGAGGGCGGCGCTGCTGAAGTGCGACCTGATGCAGGGTGCGGCGGCCGCGCCGGGGCAGAGCAAGGACGTCCCGCGGCTGACCGACCAGGATATTCTGTTGAAGGCCGCGCTGACCAAAGGCAACAAGCCGTATGCGGCCGATATCATCCGCTCTTTCGCTTCCTCGCTGCGGGACCGGGGGACGCTGAGCCTGAAGGACCTGCAGTCGTGCACCGTCGAAGCCAATCTTCTGCTGGAGCGGGCAAGCCGGCTGCGGCTGAACGGGAAGGAGCCGGTCGATCTGTTCCTGCCGCTCTGGATCAGCGATCTGGACGAGTGGGAGAAGCTCCTCATTCAGCAGTGGTGGCGCCTTATGGAGGAAGCGGGGGGCGAAGGCGGCGGCAACGGAGGCATTCAGGCGATCCGCGACTACATGCACCGGCATTTCCAGGAGGATCTGTCGCTCTCGACGCTGTCCGAGCGGTTTCACTTCAGTCCGCAGTATATCGCCAAAAAATTCAAGGAGCTGTACAACACGACAGTCATGACCTACCTCACGGAGCTGCGGATGGAGAAGGCCAAATCACTTCTCGAACGGACAGAGCTTGCGGTGACGGAGCTGGCGCAGACGCTGGGCTACGCCGACGAGAACTACTTCGGCAAAGTGTTCAAGAAGCACACCGGCCTCTCCCCGCTGCAATACCGCAAGCAGCACCGAGATTCATAAGTTCCTTTTTCAGGCGAAAATATTCTCTGCCCTTCTCCCCGGCCGCTTAGTACACTAAGAGCACGAACCGATCAATGCTATATATTTCATTCAAGGGGGATTCGGAAATGATAAAAAAATGGCTGTCGATGTTTACCGTTTCCACGCTGCTGGTTACGGGGGCTGTCGGCTGTGCCGGCGGGAATGAGCCGAGCAACACGCCGGCGCCGGCCGGCAAATCGGCGGGGGGAGAAAAAACGACCATCAAGCTGATGCAGTTTAAAGTAGAGATTACGGATAAAGTGAAGGCGATGGCCGCCGATTATATGGCGCAGAATCCGAACGTCGTCATCGAGGCGCAGGTCACCTCCGACTACGATACGCTGCTTAGAACGCGCTTCGCTTCCGGGGATGCGCCGGACGTGTTCATGACCAAGGCATTCACAGATATCGCGGACTGGTCCGACAAGCTGGCGGATCTGTCGAACGAGCCTTGGATGTCGAAGGTCTCTCCATCTGCCGTGCAGGGCATGACCGTGAACGGCAAAAAGCTCGGCTTCCCGGTCGCGTTCGAGGGCTACGGCTTCATTTACAACAAGGACCTGTTCGCCAAGGCGGGCATCGATAAAGTGCCGACGACCTTGACGGAGCTGAAGCAGGTTAACGAAAAATTGAAAGCGGCTAACATTCCGTCCTACTCCGAAGCCTACAAGGAGTGGTGGGTGCTCGGCCAGCACTTGTACAATCTGCCTTTCGCCTATGAGAAGGATCCGGTAGCCACCATCAACAAAATCAACAAAGGCGAAGCCAAGGTGAACGACGTCGTCAACATGAACGGCTTCTTCGACGTGCTCGACCAGACGGTCAAGTACGGCAAGGGCGCGGAATCGGTCGGCGTAAGCTACGACAATCAGGTGTCGGACTTCTCTACCGGGAAGACGGCGATGATGCAGCAGGGCGTATGGACCATCGACTCCATCACCAAGATCAATCCGAATTTGAAAATGGGCATGTTCGCCATTCCGCTCAATGACAACGCGGCCGAAACCAAAATGCCGGTCGGCGTTCCGGGCTACTACGTCATCAATAAGGATGCGAAGAACCTGGAGGAGTGCAAAAAGTTCCTGAACTGGCTTCATACGAACGGGCAAAAGTATCTGGTCGACTCCTTCAAGCTGATCCCGGCCTTTACCGACCTCAAGACGACGCCGGAGCTCGGACCGCTGGCAGCCGATCTCAGCGCTTACGTCGAGAAGAACCAGACGATCCCGTGGGCGCATACGCTGTGGCCTTCCGGCTCCAACCAAGAGTTCGCCAAGCCGCTCCAAGCGTATGTTGGCGGACAAATGACGAAGGACCAGGCGCTAACGGAAATTCAGAAGATCTGGAAGGACCGCGTGAAGAAATAATCGCAGGGCATGAGGGGGAACGGCAGGGTGCAGGACTTCCGAAGCGGAGTCTGTCGCCCGCTGTTCCTCTTGTTTACTCTTAAGGAAAGGATGAGGAAGGCGAATGACCAAGACCAAAACCCGGCAGCTTCTCATCTACGCGGCTTTTGTCGCGCCGGCGGTTATTTTTTTCACGATGGTGATCCTCGTGCCGTTCGTCCGGGCCATCCTGTTCTCGTTCCAGGACTGGAACGGTATCAGCAGCAATATCCGCTGGGCCGGCTGGAGCAATTACCAGAAGCTTGTCAGCGACACCGGTTTCTTGAAATCGTTCTCGTTTACGCTCCGGTATGTGGCGGTAACCGCGATATTGCTGAACGTGTTCGGGCTGCTGCTTGCCCTCGTGCTGAACATGGCGCTCAAGACGCGAAATGTGCTGCGCACCGCATTTTTCTTGCCTTATGTCATCGGGCCGGTCATCATCGGGTTCATTTGGCAGTTCATTATTACCCGCTTGTTCGGGGAGATCGGCAAAGCAACGGGTTTACTGCTGTTCCAAAAAAATTGGCTTAGTCTTCCCGACTATGCCTTCTGGTCGCTTGTGATCGTGACGGTGTGGCATTCCGCCGGCTATTTCATGGTAATCTACTTGGCGGCACTTCAGGGCGTGCCTAAGGATATGCTGGAAGCGGCCGAGATGGACGGAGCGGGGCGCCTGAGCCGGTTCTGGCACGTGGTGCTGCCGCTGATCCGCCCGGCGATGACGATCAATTTGTTCCTCGCCATCTCGAACGGGTTCAAGGGCTTCGATCTGAACTTCGCGCTCACGAAGGGCGGCCCGTTCGGGTCGACCGAATCGATCGCCTACCATATTTATTTGGACGCCTTTACGAAAAATCTGTTCACGTATGCTTCGGCTAAGGCGGTTATTTTCTTCCTCGTGCTGGCTTCGGTGACGCTGGTGCAGGTTGCCGTGATGAAACGCAGGGAGGTGGAGATGTGAGAAGGGATGGATATACCTCGGGGAAATTCGTGCTCGAGCTGCTCATGATCGCGCTCGCCGTTCTGTTCTTCTTCCCGCTGTACATGACGTTCGTCAACGGGTTCAAAACGTACAACGAGGTCGTGACCTCGACCGTGGCGCTGCCGCACGTGTTCCAATTCAAGAATTTCGCCGCCGTCTGGAAGCAGATCAACTTCTTCGGCGTGTTCATGAACTCCTTGATCATTACCGTAGTCTCCGTATCCGGGATCCTGCTGATCAGCTCGGCCGCAGCATATCAATTGGTGCGCCGTCCGGGCGTCGTCAGCCAGATCATCTTCCTCGCGATCCTGTCGTCGCTCGTCATCCCGTTCCAGACGATGATGATTCCGCTGGTCAAGGTCGCCAAGGATATGGGCCTGATCAATACGATGCACGGCATCATCATCATGTATTGGGGCTTCGGCATTCCGCTGGCGCTGTTCCTGTACCACGGCTTTATCAAGGCGATTCCGCGCGAGCTGGAGGAAGCGGCCCATATCGACGGGAGCGGGGCGTTCGGCGTCTACTTCCGGATTCTGCTGCCGCTGCTGAAGCCGATCACTACGACGATCGCGATTCTGCATTCGCTGTGGATCTGGAACGATTTTCTGCTACCGCTCATTACGCTCAGCTCCAAGAAGAACCAGACGATTCCGCTCGCCTCGTCCGTTTATTTCGGGCAGTACACGAACGAATGGCACCTCGCGATGGCGGCGCTGACGATGGCCGTCGTGCCGATCCTCATCTTCTTCCTGTCGATGCAGCGCTACATTATTCAAGGCATCACGGCCGGCGCCGTGAAGGGTTAAAGCAGCCAAACCGCCTGGGAGACCGGGCGGTTTGGTTGTGTGTATGTTTTGTTTGTTTGTGGCTGTAGTGCTAAACGCGCTAACGGCTGCACCAGAAAGTGCTATATGTACCTTGAAGTTCACTATCGTGATCCAAACGACGGCTGGCTACCTGCTTAGTGAACCTAGGTTCCGTATTAATGAACTTAGACTCGCTACAGTAGGGGTCTCCGCAGATATTCGGGCTGTAGTGAACTCGCGTACCTTACAACTGAATCTAGATTCTCTAAATGTACCCTGAAGTTCATTATCGTGTTCCAAACGGCGGCTAATCCCCTTTTAATGAACGTAGGTTTCCTTATTAATGAACCTAGACTCACTACAGAGAGGGCTCCGCAGATATTCGGGCTGACTCCCAGCTTAGTGAACTTGGGCTCCTTATTAATGAACCTAGACTCATTACAGACGGGGGTTCTCGGTATTGCCGGCTGTAAGCCTCCTTTACGATCCGGATTCCCCCCCAAATGTGCCCCGAAAACCGGACCCCGAAGGGAGGAATTAGAGAATAAACGCACTTCCAGTCGGTACTTGTGCCGATGACCCAGCGCCGTCCCGAACCCTCGAACCTTCAGCGTTCATCCGCCAGCACTTCCTCATACCTTCAGTACCCGTTACTTCACGCCGAGCCGCATCCGGTAGCTGAATAAGATATCGAGCGTTCTCCCTGCAAAATATTGCTCCGCCTGGGAAGTAAACGCCTGAATATCGGCGTCCAGTGCAGTGGAGCCCGTCTTCAAGACCGACTGCAGCCCGCCCTGGCTGAGCGCCAGTCCGACGAAACGCTCCGCGTCGCACGCCTCCTTGTTGTGGAAGACGATCTCCTTCGTGAACCGGAACCTCCCGCTCTCCCGTATTTGCCGCAAATGCCCTTCCTTGCTCCACTTCTTCGCCCGCCTGCCTTCGTCCACGAGCTTCGCCAGAATGGCGTCGGCCTTGTCGATCAGCCGGTTATAGGCCTCCTCCAGCGTCCAGTTGAAGGTCGGCGGCCAGTCGCAATCGTAGCATGCGAAGATGCCTCCTTCCGTCAGTACCCGGGATGCTTCCAGCAGCGTGCTGACCGGCTCCATCCAGTGGAACGACTGCGAGCAGGTCACGAGATCCGCGCTTCCGGATTCCAGATCGAGCTGATTGGAATAGCCCGCGCGAAAAGAAACGGTTCCGCTCGCATCCGCGTGATCATGGGACAGCTTCTTGACAGCTTTGCCGTGCATGTCGTCATTCGGTTCGATGCCGATGACGCGCTCCGCCTGATTCGCCCATAGGAACGTGGACAATCCGGTGCCGCAGCCGAGGTCCGCGACAAGACGCGGCCGCGTTCCGAGATAAGCCGTAAGGATCTCCGCGACCTGCTGCGGCGCGGCGGGGCGGTACCGGTCGTAATCGTCTTCAAAGCCCGAGAAACGGTCTACATTGCTTTGCACATTGCCTTCGGGTATCATGAACGCATTCTCCATTCTGTAATAGAGGTTCAGCAGGGCTCACCCCGCTGCTGCTGCCGCTTTCATTGTATCAAGCGGCGGCTGAGGGATACAACGCTTTTTGCAGCCGGATTTGTTTAAATTCCGTTCATAAAAGCAAGATATACTACCTCTTGTCATCACACAAGGTTCGGTTTACCGATCCTGCAAAAGGAGAATGAAAACGATGAACGATATGAAGAATAGCGCGGCAAGCAACGGCAACTGGCGCTCTCTTATACAGCTTGTCAGACAAACCCGTCCGCCCAAGGCTGCGCTGTCGATCGCCCTGGGTCTTAGCTTGATCTCTACGCTGGTAGGGCTGCTGATCCCGCTCTTCACGAAGAATGCGGTCGACAGCTTCTCGGTCAGCTCTTTAAGCCCTGGGCAAATCGCCGCCATGGCGGGAGCGTTTCTCGCGCAGGCGGCCGCGGGCGGGGTATCGGTTTATTTGCTCAATTATATAGGCCATCATGTGGTGGCCGGGATTCGGGAGCGGCTGTGGCACAAGCTTCTGGTGCTGCCGGTGCCCTATTACGACCGTCACAGGACCGGGGATACGATCAGCCGGATGACGAACGATACGTCGGTGATCAAAGGCCTCATTACGGAGCATACGACCGGATTCATTACCGGGATCATCTCCATTGTCGGATCGATCGCCGTGCTGCTGTATATGGATTGGCGCATGACGCTCATTATGTTCAGCGTATTCCCGCTGGCCTTCCTCATCCTGTTTCCGTTGGCCCGCCGGATGTACACCTTTTCCAAAGACACACAGCAGGAAACGGCGAAGTTTACCTCCGTTCTGAACCGGGTGCTGTCCGAGATCCGGCTGGTCAAAGCGGCGGGCGCCGAGTCGGTTGAACTGGAGCGGGGCGATACGGCCATCCGCAGCTTGTTCCGGTTCGGGCTCAGGGAAGGCACCGTGCAGGCGATGATGGCGCCGCTCATTTCCTTCGTCCTGCTGATGCTGCTCGTAGTGTTGTTCGGCTACGGCGGCATGCGGGTCGCTTCCGGCGCGATCTCGGCCGGACAATTGGTGGCCTTCATGCTGTATTTGTTCCAGATCGTGCTGCCGCTGACGCAAATCTCCACCTTCTTCACGCAGCTGCAGAAGACGATGGGCGCCACGGATATGATCGTGAAGGTGCTGGAGGACGAAGAAGAAAACCCGGAAGCAGGGGATCGGGTAACCGATGCGGGACAGTCGCTGCGAGTGGAGCGGGTGACTTTCGGCTATAAGCCGGATGAGCCGATATTGAAGGATGTGAGCTTCACGATGGAGACGGGCAAGGTGACGGCGATCGTCGGTCCGAGCGGCAGCGGGAAGACGACCTTGTTCTCGCTCCTCGAGCGGTTCTACACGCCGCTGGCCGGAGAGATCCGGCTTGGCGATACGTCGATCGGCCGCTACTCGCTGGCCTCCTGGAGAAACCAGATCGGATATGTGTCCCAGGAGAGCCCGCTGATCGCAGGCACGATCCGTGATAACATTTGCTACGGCATGCAGCGGGAAGTGAGCGCGGAGGAGCTGGCGCAGGCGGCCCGCATGGCGTATGCCGATACATTTATCGAAGAGCTCCCAGAGAAGTATGAGACCGAGGTGGGTGAGCGCGGCATCAAGCTGTCGGGCGGGCAGCGCCAGCGCATCGCCATCGCCCGGGCGCTGCTGCGCAATCCGAAGATCCTGATGCTAGACGAGGCGACCTCCAGTCTCGACAGCCGGTCCGAGGCGGTCGTGCAGCAGGCGCTCGGCAATCTGATGCAGGGCCGGACGACGCTGGTGATCGCTCACCGGCTGTCCACGGTCGTGGATGCGGACCGCATTGTCTTTCTGGAGAAAGGCGTCGTAACGGGCACCGGCACCCACGAGCAGCTGCTGGCGATGCATGAGATGTACCGCCAGTTCGCCGCGCAGCAGCTGAAGCTGGCGGCGGAACCCCAGGGCGCCCTGTAGGCGCGCGGAATTTTTAACAGAGCGGAGGGATAGAGGAATGGCTCGAATCCTGGTCGTGGACGATGATCCCCATATCCGGGAGCTGGTCCGGGTGTTTATGCAGAAGGAAGGCTTCGCGGTGTCGGAGGCCTCGGACGGAAAGGAGGCGCTGGCCGTACTGGAGAAGATGCAGGCGGACCTCGTCATCCTGGACGTCATGATGCCGAACATGGACGGTTGGGAGCTGTGCCGGGAGCTCCGGGAGCATTATGATCTTCCCCTGATCATGCTGACCGCAAAGGGGGAAACCTCGCAGAAGGTGAAGGGCTTCGAGCTGGGCACCGACGACTATCTCGTCAAGCCGTTCGAGCCGGTGGAGCTCGTGATGCGGGTGAAGGCGCTGCTGAAGCGCTACCAGATCGCAGCCTCTCAGACGGTGCATATCGGCGATTTAATCATGAACCGAAACACCTTCGAGGTATCGGCCGGAGCCAGGAGCGTGACGCTGCCGCTGAAGGAGTTCGAGCTGCTCTACAAGCTGGCGAGCTACCCCGGCAAGACGTTCTCGCGGGACCAGCTCATCGAGCAAATCTGGGGATTCGATTACGAGGGCAACGAACGGACGGTGGACGTGCATATCAACCGGCTGCGCGAGCGTTTCCCCGAAGAACGTCACCGGTTCCGGATCAGCACGATCCGCGGGCTCGGATACCGTCTGGAGGAGGTGCAGCCCTCGTGACGAAGCGTACCCGAAGGCAGGGATGGATCGGCTTCTTGAAGGTGGCCGGCGTATTTCTGCTTTTGTTCGTTTATTGGTCAGCCGCTTTTTTTGCGGGTAACGCGGTGTATGGCCGGATCGGCTGGTATCCCGGGGCTTGGGCCAGCCAGCTGTTGACCTCAGTTGTCGGGTTTGTGCTCTGGGGCGCAACGATGTACATTGTGGGACGAATGATCCACTCCAGGCAGATCGATTTCTTCAAAAATCTGATCGATGCCGTTCGACGGATCGCTAAGGGTGAATTCGACGTCGCCCTCGATGCAGGCGGCCAGGAGGCGCCGTTTCACGAGCTGGTCGACAGCTTCAACCACATGGCCGTCGAGCTGGGGCAGATCGAGAAGATGCGGCAGGAGTTCATCTCGAATGTATCTCATGAAATTCAGTCTCCGCTGACCTCCATCAGCGGCTTCTCCCGCCTGCTGCAAAGCGAGGAGCTCACCTCCGAGGAACGCAGGCATTACCTCGGGATTATCGAAGCGGAGAGCCGGCGCTTGTCCAAGCTGAGCGACAATCTGATGAAGCTGACCTCGCTGGAATCACAGCACCATCCTTTCGAACCGAAGCGCTTCCGTCTGGATAAACAGCTGCGCAATCTTATTCTGGCCTGCGAGCCGCAGTGGATGGAGAAGGGGATTGACTTAAACATCGATCTTGCACCCGGCTTCTGCACCGGAGACGAGGATTTGCTGAGCCAGGTATGGACGAATCTTCTCTATAACGCGATCAAGTTTACACCGCCCGGCGGTACGATCGGCGTGACACTGACGTTTCAGGCCGAAGCGGCGAAGGTGGAGATTTCCGATACGGGTATCGGCATGTCGGAGGAGGATCAGGCACACGTCTTCGAGCGGTTCTTCAAGGCCGACCCTTCCCGGAACCGGGCCTTGGGCGGCAGCGGTCTTGGCCTGTCCATCGTGAAGAAAATCGTGGAGCTGCACCAAGGCTCGGTGGAGGTGCGGAGCCGGCTCGGAGAAGGCTCCGTCTTTATCGTTCGACTTCCTTAATTCCCCGCAGCGCAGAGGGAGACGCAAAGCCAAAGGGCCTGAACCGCATAAGCTCACTCTGTAGAACTGGCACAACCGGGAACGGGCAGTTCAAATTCGAACGTTCGGATTTCAATTGGACCGGCTCCGAGGCGACGTTAGTGTTCAGGGGATATGAAAACGGAGTTCTTATCGTTGGCCAAGCGACGGTCAAGGTACAGATGTAACCTAATCATACAGCCCTCTTGGTGCCGTATCGGGGATTTTTCCCGAAACGGGGCCAAGAGGGCTTTTTTTAGTTGATAAGTTGTAAGACAAGGACGGCGTAGACGTTTATCCTGGCAAGAAGAGCCGAAAATGCATCTTACACGAAAGGTACAAGTATGGAAGGAAGTATTCGGAAAAAATAGACTTATCTCTTTATGGCACCGCATACGCGCAAGATTTAAGACAAAAAAGACGAACGATTGGGTTGATAAATTCGGTAATCCTATGTATTATTAATATAGATTGAAGATCAAACCATCCGGATCGATTTTGGCTCTAGAAGGTGATCCCATGCCCGTAATAGACTCTAACGAATACAAGAAGAAGCTATGTCACTTGTACAATGAGGTTGCCAAAGAGTTGTTCGGGTTCGGCACGACCCTGCTGAAAGCATCAATCGATCAGAACATCGTTACGTTCCATGCCAAGCACCGGCGTTCTCCGCGCTCTACGGCGCTGGAGGGGGAAGCTCCCACGCTGAAGCACGAGGTCGACTTCTACATGTCGTCGATCTACAAGAAGCGGGTGAGGGAGAAGCTGGAGCAGGAGCTGGGGCTCTCGATCGAAGCGGTGCTCCGCGATTACGATCCTCCCACGCAGTGGGCCATCACGAACGTGATTTTGAAAGAAACCGAATAGCGCAGCCGGCGTTTCTCTTTTGATCTATCTTAAGAGGAAACCGCAACGAATACGAACGGATGTCGCTTGCTCATTGTTTACAATGAAAAGTGCTCTTGTTAGAAGCTTTTTTTCTACAAGGGTGCTTTTTCTTTATTATATAGAACATTGTGGTTTAGTTTGAATCTCGTCACAAATACTAGTACAAATTTTGCAAGGGGTTCAGGGTTTACAAAGAGCATCTTATCTTAATGTTCCATTCCGGGAGGACGATTGATGATGAAAAAACAAATGGTTCGCGGCTTACTTTCTCTATCTTTAATAGGTCTCGCTTTGACCGGCTGCGGCGCACCGGCCAAGGACCAGGCGGGCTCCGGCGCGGCTGCGGGTACGACGGCTCCGAAGGGCGAACCGACGCAGCTCGTGATCTCCACGTGGGGCTTCTCCGACGATTTCTTCAAGAAGGAAGTGTACGCTCCGTTTGAGAAGGCGCATAACGTGAAGATCGTGCTCGATACGGGCAACAACAGCGACCGGCTCAACAAAGTGCGTCAGGGCACCTCGAATGTGGACCTGATCTACCTGTCCGACTATTACGCGCAGCAGGGGATCGAGGCAGGCTTGTTTGAGAAGATCGACCGCAGCCGCATCCCGAACCTGAAGGACATTTACGACCTGGCGAAGGCGCCGCTCGGCGAGGACTACGGTCCGGCTTACACGATTGGACAGCTCGGCATCGCGTACAATCCGAAGACGGCGGGCATGGAGATCAAATCGTGGAGCGACCTGTGGAGCCCGGGGCTGGCCAAAAAGCTGACGATTCCGAACATTACCTCTACCAGCGGTCCGATGATGCTCGATATGGCTTCGGTTGCTGCGGGAAGCACGAAGTTCGACGCGGATAAGGCTTTTGCCAAGATGAAAGAGCTGAACAAAGGCGTCGTGAAATATTACGGACAAACCTCCGAATTCGTGAATATGTTCGCGCAAGGCGAGATCGCCGCGGGACCGATCATGGAAATGTACATGAAGGATATCAAAGCCGCTGTGCCTGATGCCAAATTCGTTACGCCGCAGGAAGGCGGATATGCGATCATGAACACGGTCAACGTGGTCAAGGGCAGCAAGAACAAGCAGCTGGCCGAGGACTTCATCAACTGGCATCTGAGCAAGGAAGTGCAGGAGAAGTCGGCCAAAGCGAAGGTTGACTCCCCGGTCAACACGACGATGCAGCTTACGGGTGACGACACGAAAGGCATTACGTACGGCGCCGACGTCGTGAACAAGCTCCGCAAGCTGGACATGAAATTCGTCAACCAGAACCTCAAGAGCTGGATTGACCGCTGGAACCGCGAAGTCACCCAATAATATCGGACATTTCAAGGGTATGTGTCGATGAAGCATGTACCCTTGAATTTTGTCCGTCGATACCAATTTATAAGTTTTCGGAACTTATAGCTTCGCATCAACCTTGATAAACGCGCTAGTCCTTGTAAGTCAAGGACGGCGTAGCCGTTCAGATTGACGAGAAACCCTAATATGCTGAAAAATGCCAAAGGTGTAGGTGGGGTATCCCCTGTAGGAGCGATAGCGTCCGCCTTTGTTATCGGAAAATTACCGCTGTATAAAGTATTAATTGAAAGTTTTCCGATAACAACAGCGGCCGGAAGGGGATACCCCACCGGGTACCAAGGCAGATTTCTCTATTTCATGGGTTTCTCTACAGCCTGGACGGCGTAGCCGTTTATCCTGATCGAACGGAGCAAGCGGCAGGCACTTCAACCGGAAAGGGGAATTTGGGATGCAAAAGAAGGTCATCCTCGACGTCGATACGGGGGTGGATGATGCGCTTGGTATGCTGCTGGCGATCTTCAGCGGACAGCTGGACATTCTCGGCATCACGACGGTGAACGGGAACGTCTCGCTGGATCAGGCGACCGTGAATACTTGCAAGATTCTGCAGCTGGCGGGCATGGACCGGCATATCCCCGTCATTAAGGGAGCGAACAAGCCCTTGATGCGGCCGGCGCACTTCGAGCATCGGGTGCACGGGGCCGACGGGATCGGCGGGGCGCTGCGCGACATGCCGGTGCATACGCAGCCGTTCGAGGGGTTCGGGCCCGATTATATCATCGAGCAGGTGCGGAAACATCCCGGCGAAGTGACGCTGGTGATGACGGCGCCGCTGACGAACCTTGCAATCGCTTTGATGAAATATCCGGAGCTGGTCCGTGAGGTGCGCGAGGTGATCGTGATGGGCGGCGTCGTATCCGGCTTCGGCAACGTGACCCCGACGGCGGAATACAACATTTACGTCGATCCGGAAGCCGCGAAGCTGGTGATGCAAGCCGGATTCCCGTCGCTTACCCTGGTCGGGCTGGACGTGACGCGGCGCGCGCTGCTGACCGAAGAGCATCTTCGCGAGCTGGGCGACAGCCCGCTTGCCGATTACGTGTGGGTGAGCACTGCCGATTACATGAAGCGTTACCACGAGCGCAACGGCGTGCGGGCGTGCGCGCTGCACGATCCGCTGGCGGTCGGCGTAGCCCTGAACCGGGAGCTCGTGACGACCCGTCCGTACTATGTCGATGTCGAGACGAGAAGCGAGCTGTGCGACGGGCAGACGGTCTGCGATTTCCAGAACCGGCTGGGCCGGGAGCCTAACGTGCAGGTATGCACGGACGTCGACGCGGACGCCTTTCTTCAGCTGTTTACCCGTACGCTGCGGGCCTAAGGATCTAAGGAACAGGAGAATTCTGACATGAAGAAGACGTACTTATCCCTATTGCTGCTGCCGGGCTTCTTGTTCCTGGCCGTATTCATGCTGGTTCCGATCGTTCTCACGATAGGCTCGACCTTTGCGGATCAGGGGCGGATCTCGCTCGGCGGCTATTTGCACTTTTTCCGGGACCCGTATTTTATCAAAATCTTATGGACGACCCTCCGGGTCAGCCTGGTGACGACGGCGCTGTGCATTCTGCTCGGCTTCCCAGTCGCCTACTACATCTCGCGCCAGGGCGCAAGACGCAAGGGGTTGCTGCTGGCGCTGGCGATCTTCCCACTGCTTACAAGCTCCGTCGTCCGTTCGTTCAGCTGGATGATCATTCTCGGCAAGAAGGGACTGCTTAATAACGCCCTGATCGCGATCGGTCTCATCAAGGAGCCCCTGGACATTCTGTATACGCCGGCGGCGATGATGATCGGCCTCGTCCATTTGTTCCTGCCGCTCATTATTATTACGCTGGTCGGCGTCATGGAGAACATCGATCCGGATCTGGTGAAGGCCGCGGAAAGCCTCGGGGCGGGCCGTTTCAAGGCGTTCTGCCAGGTGATCGTGCCGCTCAGCGTGCCGGGCCTCATCATCGGCAGCATCCTGGTGTTCGTCGGCAGCCTGACGGCTTATACGACACCGGCCCTGCTCGGGGGCAAGCAGCGGGTGATCTCGACGTTCCTGTACCAGAACGCGATTACGCTCAACGACTGGTATTCGGCTTCGGTCATCGCCACGATCATGATCGTCATTACGTTCCTCGTCATCGGCATCATGAATAAGATCGCCAACAAATTGAATCCGAAGGGGTAGGAAGGGATGAAGGAGAACAATCGCGGACTGGGCCTGTTTACGCTGCTGGTGTATATGTTCCTGCTCGGCCCGCTTGTCATTATCGCCGCCGCTTCGTTCGAGCCGGGGAGCGTCCTGAAATTTCCGCCCACCGGACTCTCGTTCAAGTGGTACCGCAATATTCTGGAAGTCAGCCTGTTCATGAAGACGTTCTATACGTCCATTCTCGTCTCCTTGGCGGGCAACGTGCTGGCGCTGCTGCTCGGGGTTCCGGCGGCCTATGCGCTGAGCCGGTTCCAGTTCAAGGGGAAGGAGGCGCTGAATGCGCTCTTCATCTCCCCGGTGCTCATTCCCGGGATCGTGCTCGGCTTCACGATGCTGAAATATTTGATCGCCACGTACCATCTGCCGATCTATGCGGCGCTCTTGTTCGGGCATACGGTCATCATGCTGCCGTTCATTATCCGCGTCATCGCGTCGAGCCTGTCGAACTTCGATTTCGCAGTGGAGGAAGCGGCGCTCAGCCTCGGGGCGGGGCACCTGAAGACGTTCTTCAAGGTCGTGCTCCCGAACATCAAGTCCGGCATTATCGCCGCGGTGCTCATCGCGTTCCTGGAATCGTTCAACAACGTCGATATTTCCGTCTTCATGACGGGACCCGGGGTCAGCACGCTGCCGATCCAGATGCTGACGTATGTGGAGAACCATTTTGACCCGACGATTGCCGCCATATCGGTGCTGCTCATGCTGTTTACGGCTGTCCTGATGTTCCTGATCGAGCGTCTGATGGGGCTGTCCTACTTTACCAAACGATAACGGAGGCCTGAAGTCCATGGCATTACTATCCCTGGAAAATATATCGGTTGCCTATGACCAGAACTATATTCTGAAGGATTTCAACCTGAACGTGGAGCAAGGAAGCCTCATCTCCCTGCTCGGTCCGAGCGGCTGCGGCAAGACGACGACGCTGCGGCTGATCGCCGGCTTCCTGGAGGCGAAGGACGGCCGCTTCACCCTCGGCGGCAAGGATTACACGCGGGTTCCCGTGAACAAGCGGAACTTCGGCTTCGTGTTCCAGAGCTATGCGCTGTTCCCGCACCTCTCCGTGTACGACAACGTCGCCTTCGGCCTGCGCCTTCGCAAGGTCGGCGGGGCGGAGCTCGACCGCCGCGTGCGCGCGATTCTGGACACCGTCAGCCTCGCGGGCTTCGAGAAGCGGTTCCCGAAGGAGCTGTCCGGGGGCCAGCGTCAGCGGGTCGCGATCGCGCGGGCGCTCGTCATCGAGCCGGATCTGCTGCTGTTCGACGAGCCGCTCAGCAACCTGGACGCGAATCTGCGCGTGAACATGCGCGTCGAGATCCGCCGCATTCAGCAGGAGCTCGGCATTACGACCGTCTACGTATCGCATGACCAGGAGGAATGCTTCTCGATCTCCGATCAGGTGGCGATCATGAACAAAGGCGTGATCGAGCAGCTTGACCGGCCTTCCACCATCTTCAAATACCCGAAGACGGAGTTCGTCGCCCGGTTCATCGGCTTCACGAATTTTATCGCATTCGACGAACGGACCGAGAACGCCGACCGGATCGCGCTCAAGGCCAAAGGCCATGCATTTGCCGCGTCGAAAGTACCGGGGCGGGGTGAACAGAAGGGCCTGAAGGGCGCCATCCGCCCGGATGATCTGATTCTCGGGACGACCGAGGAGCTTGAGGCGGGAGAGAACCGGCTGACGGGACGGGTAAAGGTCAGCACCTTCCTTGGCCGGAGCTATCAGTATGTGGTGGAAACCGGGCTGGGCGATTTGACCGTGAACAAGGAAATGGAAATCCCTTATACCGCGGGGCAGGAGGTTCGTCTTCTGCTGCCTGCCGATAAGTTGATTCTCGTAGAGTAGTTTAGCGGACTTGGAGGTCAGACCTATGCGCGTCGATTTGCTTATTGAGGATGTTCAGATTTACAACAGCTATTTCAAGAGGTTCATGCGGGGCAATGCGGCCGTGCTGGACGGCAGGTTCTTCTATATCGGTCCGCGGGGAGCGGACAGCTTCGAAGCGGAAGAAGTGCTGCAGGGGCAAGGCCGGTTTATGATTCCGGGACTTATCGATATTCATCTGCACATCGAGAGCACGATGGTAACGCCGGAGACGTTCTCGTACGGGCTCATCAAGAACGGCGTCACGACGATCGTTCCGGAGCCCCACGAGATGGCCAATGTGTTCGGACTGGACGGCGTGAAGGAAATGATCAAGGCAAGCCGCGGCTGTGTGGCCGACATGTTCTATGCCATCCCGAGCTCGGTGCCGGCGACTTCGCTCGAAACGACCGGAGGCGCGATCGAGATCGCGGATATCGACGAGCTGCTGCGGACGGAGCCGATCATCTGCCTCGGCGAGATTATGAACTACGTGGAGGTCATCACGGACCCCGAGTGCAAGACGAACCGAATTTTGGACCATATCCGGCGTCATTATCCTCATCTCATTATCGAGGGCCACGTGCCGAAGCTGCTGGATCTGGACCTGCACCGGATTCTGTACAGCGGGGTCGATTCCGACCATACGCACCAATCGATCGAAGGCATGGAGGCCCGCATCGCGGCCGGGATGTTCATCGAGATTCAGGAGAAATCGATGACGGACGAGGTGATGGATTATTTGATCCGGAACGACATATCCGAGCATTTCTGCTTCGTCACGGACGACGTGATGACCGATTCGCTCCAGCGCCGGGGGCACTTGAATCATATCGTGCGCAAGGCGATCGGGATGGGCATGAAGCCGGAGCTGGCGATCTACGCCGGCACCTTCACCCCGGCAAAGCGGATGCGGATGACCGACCGCGGAGCGATCGCTCCGGGCAAGATCGCCGACTTCCTGCTGGTTTCCGACGTACAAGAATTGACCATTGATCAGGTGTTCAAAAAAGGGCGAAGCGTCTACGATTCGCGCCGGCCTTATGTTCAGCCGGTATCGGACCCGGCCTTTCCACCACATTATTACAGAAGCGTGCAGCTGTCGTCGCTTGCGGAAGAAGATTTTTCCGTCCGCCTCGGCAATTTGGAGGACGGCCGTCATATTTGCCGCGTCATGCTGGTGAAGAACGGCTCGACCTTTACGGAGGAGCATCATGCCGAGATGGAGGTACGCGGCGGGGTGCTCCGTTGGGAGGACAGCGGCTACGGCCTGATCGCTACCTTCGAACGGTACGGTAAAGGCGGCAGCCGGGCCCTCGGCCTGATCGGCGGCGATACGATACAGCGCGGAGCGGTGGCGACGACGTATTCGCACGACAACCACAACCTGCTGGTGGTCGGGCGGAATTCGGTCGATATGACGATCGCCGCCAATATGGTGATCGGCATGCAGGGCGGCTTCTGCGTCGTCGAGGATGGTAAGGTGCTGGCTCGGCTGCATTTGCCAGTCGGCGGCATTCTGACCGAGGCTTCCCTGGAGCAGACGGCGGCGGAGGTGGAGCGGCTGCGCAAGGCGATGGAGTCGCTCGGGTACAACCACTACAACCCGATCATGTCCATCAGCACGCACTCGCTGCCGGTCAGCCCGGCGCTGAAGATCACCGACTACGGGCTGATCGATGTGAATGCGGGCAAGGTCGTTCCGTTATTGGTCGATAAATAGGTTTAACGGAGAACCGCCGGGGGAGATTTGCGAATCCCCCGGCGGTTTTTGTGTCTTTCCGGCAGGGAGGCTTCAAAAGATCCTAATCTTTGCAAAAGTGTATAAGCCCCTCTTGGACCAATATGGGGCCGATGCACAAAAGTGCAATTGATCTGCGGGCAGGAAGGGAGTATGAATAAGATGACGGCTTATTTATTCCTAAGGAGAAAGATCCATGACGACAACCAAACGAGACTTCCAAACGACGGACTACGGGGCTGTACCGGATGGGGTTACCCTCTCGACGGGAGCCACCCAGCAGGCCATCGATGCAGCGGAGGCGGTCGCGTTATTTTTGCTCCGGGGTTTTACTGACGGGGGCGGTCTTCTTGAAATCCCATGTGGAGCTGCATGTGGCCGAAGGGGTCGAGCTGCGCGGAGCGTGGACGAGGAGGCCTATCCCTCCCTATGGTCGCGTGTCGCCGGCATTGAAATGGACTGGCACAGCCCACTGCTGAATATTTGCGGCCAGCAGCACGCGGCTATTACCGGAGAAGGCCTGATCAACGGTCAAGGCGAGTATTGGTGGCATAAATATTGGGGGGCCGACCGGCTCGGCGGTATGCGGAAGGAGTATACAGCAAAGGGGCTCCACTGGGCGGTGGATTACGACTGCAAGCGTCCGAGAAACGTGCTGGTGCTTAACTCCTCGGATATTCGGCTGGAGGGGCTGACGCTGATCCGGTCGGGCTTCTGGAACGTGCATATTTGCTATTCCGAGCGCGTGAAGGCGGACGGCCTGACGATCAAGGACAATCCGGGGCCGAGCTCGGACGGGATCGATATCGACTCCTCCTCCCACGTGCTGGTCGAGAATTGCTATATCGATTGCAATGACGATAACCTGTGCGTCAAATCGGGCCGGGATTCGGACGGCCTCCGCGTGAACCGGCCGGCGGAGCATATTGTGATCCGCAACTGCGAAACCGGATGCGGCGGAGGTATTACGATCGGCAGCGAAACCTCGGGCGGCGTCCGGGACGTGGAGATTTATAACATCAAGGCGAGAGGCACGGATAACGGGCTTCGTCTGAAGTCGGCGCGTGTCCGGGGCGGACTCATGGAGAACATCCGGTTTCACCATATCGAGATGATCGACGTGCCGCATCCGTTCAGCTTCCAGCTGAATTGGAATCCGAGCTACAGCTATGCGAAGCTTCCGGACGACTGGGAGGGAGAGATTCCAGCCCACTGGAAGGCGCTGGCCGAACCGGTACTGCCGCCGGAGCGGAGCATCCCCGAATTTCAGAGACATCGAAATCTCCGATGTGATCGTGAAGAGCGCTTCACCGGACGGAACCGATAGAGCCCACGGCAAAGCCGGCTTGTCCGAGGCTTTCGACGTGGAAGCGTACCCCGAGAAGCCGATTCCGCCGGCTTCACTGGAGGAATGTGACTATCGAGACGCAAACGGCGGGCTCAATCGCTTATGCCGAGGATTGGACGATGGACAATGTGATTGTCCGGACGCAGGACGGGAAGCCGGTGCAGCTGAAGAACTGCAGCCGCGTGGAGCTGCCGAGGTTTGAGCGGCTGGCCGAGGAAACGGTGCGGCAGGATTCCGGAAAGGAGAGCGCATCATGAAACGAGTGATCTATCGGGCGCAAATGAAAGAAGGCCGGGAAGCCGCTGTGCTGGAAGGTATCCGGCAGGGGCGCTATGCGCGGCCTTACGTGGACGGCGACCGGCTGATGACCGCGGCGGTCTACCGCTGGGAGCGGAACCTTTTTCTATACATGGAATGCATGGAAGGCGAGCCTGTGCCGGAGGAGCTGGTCGGGCGGGTGCACAAAGACCTGGAGGATTGGCCGGGCCAAGCGGAGAAGCGGAAGTGGGTCCCGATGGCGGACGTGTTTCATTTCAACGAGCCCGTGTCGGCGGAGCATTGGCGCAGGAAGTCGCCGGTGGAGCGGCGGGGCGGCCGGGTCGCCCATCTGAAGCCGGAGATGATCGGCAGTTATATTTATTACCATTATCAGCTGCAGGAGGAGCGGGCCTTTCCGGGAGAAAAGTATGAAATCATCGCCATGCACGAGAATCTGCTATTCGGTTATCAAGAGTTTCCCAAGGTGATGGAGGAGCCCCTGTCCTCGAAGAAATTGCAAACCAAAGGGACGCCCGAGAACTGGGCCGACGCCCGGATGGATTTGCATTTTCAGCCTTGGCCTGACGGGCATTTATATTTCAAACCGATTGATCCAGTCTTTGCGCTGTACTATGAAGACATGGCTAACGAGTAGAGGAGCGGGGAACAGTATGCTGGTCAATATACGGGATTTCGGCGACGCCGGCGACGCGGTGACCTTGGATACGAAGAGCATTCAAGCGGCGATCGACTATTGCGCGGAGCAGGGCGGGGGAACGGTCCTCGTCCCGAAGGGAGACTATTTGTCCGGAACGGTGATGCTGAAATCGAACATCACCCTTCATCTGGATGCGGCGGCCAGGATCGTCAGCAGCATGGAGGAGAAGGATTTCGTCTCCCCGTACGGGGAGGAATCGGACAGCTCTGCGCTCAGCGAGGGCCAGGGGAAGAACGCCTTGCTATGCGCGCACCATGCGGACAAGGTGGCTATTACGGGCCCCGGCACCATCGACGGCCGGGGGGAGCATTTTTTGGAGGTGGAAGACGGGGGCAGCGACTACGTGCTGCTCCCGATCAAGCCGTTCCGGCCGAAGCTGGTGGATTTCGAGGGCTGCACGGATGTGCTCTTCCGGGACGTGACGCTGTACCGCGCCTCCTCCTGGGGTCTTCATTTGACCGGCTGCCGCCGAGTGAACGTGCAGGCCGTCAAGATTCTCGGCCAGCAGCGGGGCCCGAACAACGACGGGATCGATCCGGACGGCTGCCGGGACGTACACATCTCCGATTGTCATATCGAGACCGGAGACGACTGCATCGTAGTGAAAAACACCAAGTACGCCGCAGAGCGTTACGGCCCTTGCGAGAACATCACCGTGACGAACTGCACGCTGGTTACCCATGACAGCGCGGTGAAGATCGGGACGGAAACCCATGGAGATATCCGCAATATCGTAGTATCGAACTGTATCATTCGAAACTCCAACCGTGGGCTTGGCATTTGGGTCCGGGACGGAGCGACGGTGGAAAATATCTTGTTCTCCAATATTTTCATCGAAACGCGGTTGTTCAGCGACGAAACGGAGACGTCAAGATCGCTGCGCTGGTGGGGGAAGAGTGAGCCGATCTTCATCACGGCGGAGAGAAGAAGCGGCAGCGACAGGGCTCCCGGCAAGATCCGGAATATCCGCTTCGACCATATTACGGCCGAAGCCGAAGGCGGCGTTTATCTGGAAGGGTCCGAGGAGAGCGTCATCGAGAATATTTCCATCCGCGGACTGAAGCTGTCGATGCGGAAGAAGAGCGGTTATCCCGGGGGGGTATTCGATACCCAGCCGTCCGCAAGGGGCGTCTTTCCCCACCACATCCCGGCGGTCTTCTGCCGGTACGCGGCGAACGTGAAGCTGGACGATGTGGAGGTTACATGGGACGGAACCCCGAATGAGCACTGGTCGAACGCCCTGTATGCCGAGCAGGTCGAGCGGCTGACAGTTCGCGGCTTCCGGGGAGCGCCGGCTCGAGAGGATGAAGCGGCCATCGAGCTTCATACGGTACGGGAGCTGAGCGTGGAAGGCTGCAAAGCGGAAGCGGGAACCGGCGTGTTCTTGGCGCTGCAGCAGGTGGACCCGGACGAGCTGTTCGTAAGCGGCAATGACTTCTCCCGGGCCCGGACGGCAGTACAATTCGCCGGCAGGGAGCAGGAGGATTACTTTGCGGCCGGCAACCAGATGCCCAAATCCGAATAAGCTGTCCCAATGCTCCTTTCCGGTCTCCGGAGAGGGGCATTTGCGCTGTGCGGGTTGTCTTTCATTCCATACCGGGCTATTGTATAATAACTTGAAATCCCGCTGCCCCGGAGCAGACGCCAGTGGAGGTTAAACGAATGGAAAAGATAACGATTGCGGACGTAGCCTCCAAAGCGGGTGTGTCAAAGAGCACGGTATCCCAATTTTTGAACCAACGCTACGAGTACATGGGAACGGATACCCGCAAAAAAATCGAAGAAGCCATCGCCGCGCTGGGTTACCGCCCGAACGCGCTGGCGCGCGGCTTGAAGCAGAAGCGGACATCGACCATCGGCGTGATCGTCGCCAACATCATGGTCCATCTCTCGACGGAAATTTGCCGTGCGATTGAAGATTTTTTTCAAGAGCAGGATATGAACGTCATTCTTTGCAACACCGACGAGGACGCCGACAAAGAAAAAAAATATATCGAAATGCTGCTGGCCAAGCAGGTGGACGGCATCATTCTGTTCCCTACCGGGAACAACGGGGCGCTGTACAAAAAATTGATCAAGCAGCAATTCCCGTTGGTTTTCGTAGACCGCAAGGTGGAGGGCTTAAAGGTCGATACGGTAGTCGTCAACAACAGGGAATCCGTCTACGAGGCCGTTTCGCATCTGCATTCGCAGGGACACCGCCGCATAGCCATGATCGCCCCGCCTTTAACCATCAGCTCCCGCATGGAGCGCATGGAAGGATATAAGCAGGCTCTGAAGGATTTGGGGCTGGAAGGGGACCCGGAGCTCGGGATCAGCGCGGAAATCCCGAACATCCGCAGCCGGCTGGAACTGCTTTTCGCCAAGGATCGCGTTCCTACGGCAATCATTGGAGCGAACGATCTGGTCCTGCTGGAGGTTCTGGACTTCGTTAAGCAAAGGGCGATCCGCGTACCGGAAGAGCTGGCGCTAATCGTATTCGATAATATTCCGTTTGCCCATCTGTCGACGCCTTCCCTTACGACCATCAGCCAGCCGTCCAAGGACATGGGAAGGAAAGCCGCCGAGCTGCTGCTGCAGCAAATCCGGACGCCGGGCGAAAGTGAACCGAAGGAGCACCGCTTCGAATGCCGGCTGATTATCCGGGAGTCCTCAGGCAGGACAAGTCCATAAAAAACCACTTGAAATGAGAGAAATCATCGGCTATAATTCAGACATAGTTACTAAACCGATTTAGTAAATCGATTTATGAAATCGTATTCGATCAATCGGAAAGGAGAGCACCGTGAAAGACATCGTGGTACCGACTTCGGTTTTACAACGCGAAACGCTGCTCAGGAAGGGTCAGGAAGGCTGCATCGGCCAAATCGCCGCGAGCGGAGCCTTTGGCGTAGAGCTTCGGCGGGAGCTGTTCCCGGAAGGGGAAAAACCTCTCCGGCAATGCCGGGAGGAGCTTGACCAACACGGGTTGTTCTGCGTATACTCCGCCCCGATAGAGCTGTGGGACCCTCAAGGGCAGTTAAATGAAAGCGCTGTACTCGAGGTGATATCGGAGGCTAAGGTTTTGCAGGCCGGCCTGGTCAAAACCTCCCTGGGCCACTACGATCCGAATACCTCGGATATGACGAGGCTGGTGTCCTTGATCCGGTCCAAGACGGGTGGCGGTGCCGATTTTACCTTAACGGTAGAGAACGACCAAACCGCATATGGAGGAAAAACGGAGTCGCTGACTGCCTTTTTTAAAGCGGTTACAACGCACGGTGCGGGGATCCGGATGACCTTCGATATTGGCAATTGGACCTACTGCGGGGAGGATGCGATTCAAGCGGCACGGCTGCTGGCTGACCATGTTGTCTACATTCACTGCAAGCATGTCGTTACGGCCGGGGACCGGCTGGAAACCGTGGCGCTTCCCGAGCATGAGGAGGCTCCTTGGCGGGAGCTGCTCAGAAAGCTTCCGGATCGGGCGCTCAGAGCCATAGAATTTTCTTTGCCCGATGAGCGGCTGCTGCCCCATTATATGAAGATGCTTTGCGGGCACTGACAGGAAAGGAGAGAAGCGAGAATGGTTCCGTTAGATGTGGTGACCTTCGGAGAAGCGATGGTCATGTTTGTAGCCGATCATCCCGGAGAGCTTCAGCAGGTGAGCCGGTTTACCCGACGTCTGGCCGGCGCCGAGATGAATACCGCTATCGGCTTTGCCCGACTCGGGCTCAAGGCCGGGTGGGTAAGCAAAGTGGGGGCGGATATATTCGGCTTATGCGTGAAGGAGCTGCTGGAGGCGGAACGGGTCCATATCGGCGCGGTTCAAACGGACCGGCGCCATCCTACCGGCTTTCAGCTGAAATCGAAGGTATCGGAGGGGGACCCGGAGGTCCAATATTTCCGTAAAGGCTCGGCGGCAAGCCGTCTGAGCCCCGGGGACTTCCGGGAGGACGATTATCTGGGAGCAAGGCATTTGCACATGACCGGAATTCCCCCTGCTTTATCCCCGGAGACACGGGAATATTCTCAGCTTGTACTGAAGCGGATGAAGCAGGCGGGAAGAACCGTTTCCTTCGATCCGAACCTGCGGCCTTCCCTGTGGTCCTCCCGGGGCGAGATGGTCCGCACCGTTAACAGCCTGGCCGTGCAGGCAGATTGGGTTCTGCCGGGTCTCGAAGAAGCGGGGCTGTTGACCGGATCGACGGATCCGCATAGGATCTCGGAGTTTTATTTATCGCAGGGAGTCCGGCTCGTCGTGATTAAAATGGGAGCTGAAGGCGCTTACTATCGCAGTGAAACGGAAGAGGGCTTCGTCCCCGGCTTTCCGGCGGCTGAAGTGGTCGATACCGTGGGAGCGGGCGACGGATTTGCCGTCGGTACCGTAAGCGGGCTGCTGACGGGCTTGCCGGTTCGCCAAGCCGTTCTTCGCGGGAATGCGATCGGATCGCTCGCCGTGCAGTCTTCCGGCGACTATGAAGGCTACCCGACTGCGGATAGACTGGAAGCTTATATTCAATCCTACTTGAACAGGAGTGAAGCAACCTATGCAAACCGTTAAAGGAACGTTGAGCAAAGTCCGCTGGCTTCATCTGATTCCCATTGCATTTATCACCTACAGTCTCGCTTATCTGGACCGGGCCAATTACGGCTTCGGCGCAGCGGCGGGGATGGCGAAGGATTTGGGCATCACGAGCTCGATCTCCTCTCTTCTGGGAGCGTTGTTCTTCCTCGGATACTTCTTCTTTCAGATTCCGGGGGCTCATTATGCCGAGAAAAAAAGCGCCAAAAAGCTGGTGTTCTGGGCGCTGATCCTGTGGGGAGGCCTGGCTGCCGCAACGGGATTTATTAATGACGTCGGGGCTCTTGCCGTCATCCGGTTCATGCTTGGAGTTGTAGAAAGCGTTGTCTTTCCGGCAATGCTCGTATTTTTAAGCCACTGGTTCACCAAAAAGGAACGTTCCAGGGCCAACACTTTTCTGATTCTGGGGAATCCGGTTACGGTGCTGTGGATGTCGATTCTCTCCGGCTACCTCGTTTCCTCGCTGGGCTGGAGATGGATGTTCATCATCGAGGGCCTGCCTGCGGTGGTGTGGGCTTTGTTTTGGTGGAAGCTTGTGAAAGACAGACCTTCGGAAGTTGGCTGGCTGACTAACGAAGAAAAGAAAGCGCTTGAAGATGAGCTGCAGCTGGAGCAAACCGGCCTTACGCCCGTCAAAAACTACCGCGAAGCGTTCCGTTCGGCAACGGTGATCAAGCTTTCCTTGCAGTATTTTTTCTGGAGTCTCGGGTTGTACGGCTTCGTCATGTGGCTGCCTTCCATCATTAAAGCGGCTCCGAATATGAGCATGGTTTCGACCGGGTGGCTATCGTCCGTTCCTTATGTATTGGCGGTGATTGCGATGCTCCTTGCCTCGTTCCTGTCGGATAAGACGTTAAACCGGAAAATTTTCGTTTGGCCTTTTCTGCTGCTCGGTGCAATCGCTTTCTATGCCTCTTTCGCTATCGGCACGGAGCATTTCTGGATTTCGTATATCCTGCTGATTATCGCCGGAGGGGCGATGTACGCTCCGTACGGGCCGTTCTTCGCGATTATTCCCGAGATATTGCCGCGGAACGTCGCCGGAGGCGCGATGGCATTAATCAACAGCATGGGGGCGCTAGGTTCTTTCCTGGGCTCTTACTTCGTCGGGTATCTGAACGGAGTTACCGGAGGCTTCGGCGCTTCATATCTCTGTATGGCGGGCGCGTTGCTGCTTTCTTCGATCCTGACCCTGATGGTAAGCGTCAAGGCTAAGGAAAAGGCGGCGGAATCGAATATGGGGGTAAAGACGCTGTGAACCTTCAATTGGCTTTGGACCGCATGTCGATCCCGGAAGCCGTTGCGATGGCGGAGCGAGTCAGCCCCTATATCGATTGGATCGAAGCAGGCACTTCGCTGATCAAGGAATTCGGCATGGCCGGCATTCATGCGCTGAAGACGGCTTTTCCGGAAAAAGTGATCGTCGCGGACATGAAGACGTTCGATAACGCGAAATATGAATTTGAGCTGTGCTACCAGGCCGGGGCGGATGTGGCCACCGTGATGGGGGCGGCGCCTCCGGTTACCGTCGGGACTTGCATGGAAACGGCGGAACGGTTCGGCAAAGAGGTCATGATCGATCTGCTTCATACGACCGAAGCGCAACGGACGGCGCTGCTGCAGCATCGCAAGGCGATCTTTTGCCTGCATGTGGGCAAGGATGAGCAGGAGTATTCGGGAGGTAGGCTTCAAACGCCCGGGTTCGCAGGCTTTGAAGGCGAACGGCGGATAGCTGCGGCGGGAGGCATCACGCTTGAAACGCTTCCTGGGCTTCTCGGCATCGGTCCTTCCGTACTGATCGTCGGCTCCGCCATTACCGGGGCAGCCGACCCAGAAAGGGCGGCTCGCGAGCTGCGCCGGGCTGTCGATCAAGTGAAGGAGGTGAAACGGAGTTGAGTAAACTAAAAGCGGTTTTGTCCGAAATCGACGCAGTGCTTGACCGGATGGATACAGGGGCAATCGCCGATACGGCGGAGAAGCTCGCGGGAGAAGGCCGCATCTTTGTGGTCGGAGAAGGCCGTTCCGGTCTTATGGCCAAATCGTTCGCGATGCGGATGATGCATTTGGGCGCGGAGATCTTCGCCGTGGGCGAGACGATCACCCCATCGATGGCGGCGGAGGATACCTTGGTAGCGGTGTCCGGCTCGGGAACGACGAAGAACGTCTTGTGGGTGGCGGAAAGGGCGAAGGAGCTCGGATGCCGGATCATCGCGGTCACGGCGAACGGGCAATCCCCGCTGGGCGAATGCGCTACGGACGTCCTGCACCTGCCGGCTGCGACGAAATACCGCAGGGAAGGCGAGGCGGCCAGCATTCAACCCCTCGGCTCGCTGTTCGACCAGTGCGTCCATTTGGCGCTCGATGCGGTATGTTTGGAATATGCCGCGCTGCGGGATGTCGATCACCATCGCGCGTTTCAAAAGCACAGCAACGTGGAATAAAACTGAAGGGCCTCCCGGGCTATCCGCAGCCAAGGGAGGTCTTTTTGCGTTGCGAGCGAGGGTCCGAGAGGGTCCGTTCCCCGGGAATGAATGATCTGCAAATCATTTCTTGAACACGTTCACAATATGCCATTGTCTTTTCCGGGGAAAAAGAGTACCATAAATGTATACGTTTTATGTTCACGTGAACATTATCTTATGATAAAGGTGGAGTGTATCATTTATGAAAAAGTTTTTGGATGAAAACTTCTTGCTTTTGAATGAAACCGCAGTGAAGCTCTATCACAATTATGCCAAAGAAATGCCGATCATCGACTACCACTGCCACTTGAGCCCGCAGGAAATATATGAGAACAAAACCTTCAAGAATTTGACGGAAGCCTGGTTATACGGCGACCACTACAAGTGGAGAGCGCTGCGCGCGAACGGCGCGGAAGAGCAGTACGTGACCGGAGGCGAAGGCGCAAGCGACTACGATCGCTTCCTGGCCTACGCGAAGGCGGTACCGAACACGATCGGCAACCCGCTTTACCACTGGTCCCACCTGGAGCTGCAGCGCTTCTTCGGCGTATACGATCTGATCAATGAGAAGAACGCTCCGGCGATCTGGGAGAAAGTCAACGCCCAGCTCAGCGGCGACGGCTTCGGCGCACGCGATCTGATCAAGAAATCGAACGTTCGCGTGATCTGCACCACGGACGACCCTACGGACTCCCTGGAGTGGCATATCAAGATCAAAGAAGATCCGTCCTTCGACGTGGCCGTGCTGCCTTCCTTCCGTCCGGACAAGGGCCTGGAAATCAACCGCAAGGGCTTTACGGAATGGGTAGCGAAGCTTGCCGACGTCTCCAGCGGAGCGATCGATAACTACGATCAGCTGCTGGCTGCGCTGGAATCCCGGATCCGTTTCTTCGACTCCGTCGGCGGCCGCGTGTCCGACCACGCGCTCGACTATGTGGCTTACGCCGAAACGACGAAGGAGCAGGCGGCGGCGATTTTTGCCAAGGCGCTGAAGGGCGAAGCCGTTTCCCTCGAGGAAGAGAAGCAGTACAAAACCTACACGCTTCTGTTCATGTGCAAGCTGTACGCGGATCTCGGCTGGGCGATGCAGTTCCACATCAACGCGCACCGGAACAACAACAACTATGCGCTCGGCAAGCTCGGTCCGGATACCGGCTACGATTCCATCAACGACAACACGCTCGCGCAGCCGCTCGCTCGTCTGCTTGATACGCTGGCCGGCGAAGAGAAATTGGCGAAAACGATCGTTTATTCCTTGAATCCCAAGGATCACTATGTGCTTGGCTCGCTCATCGGCAGCTTCCAGGGCGGCGGCATCCCAGGTAAAATGCAGCTCGGCTCCGCTTGGTGGTTCCTCGATACGAAGGACGGCATGATCGAGCAAATGAAGGCGCTCGCCAACCTCGGGCTGCTGAGCCGTTTCGTGGGCATGCTGACGGACTCCCGCAGCTTCCTGTCCTATACGCGTCATGAATATTTCCGCAGAATTCTGTGCAACTTGATCGGCGAATGGGTCGAGAACGGCGAAGCGCCGGACGACCTGGAGCTGCTCGGCGGCATGGTGCAAAATATTTCGTACAACAACGCGCAGGAATATTTCGGCTTCTAATTTGGTACGGCGCTTATCTTCTATCTCATAAGATATCCTCCGGCTGCTTGTGCAGCCGGGGGATTTTGTTTTAGAATCGGAAGCAAGAATAACGAAGGAACAAAACTAAGGAAAAGAGGAATCGAACATGAACCTTCAAGACATAGCCGCAGATCTCCGCAAGGTACGGGAGATTAGCCCGCTGGTGCATAACATAACAAACGTGGTGGTGACCCAGTTCACCGCCAATGGTTTGCTGGCGCTCGGCGCCTCGCCCGTGATGGCGTATGCCAAGGAGGAGGTCGCGGATATGGCGGCGATCGCCGGAGCGCTCGTGCTGAACATCGGGACGCTGAGCGCGCCGGAAGTGGAAGCGATGCTGCTGGCCGGCCAATCGGCCAACCGCCATGGGGTGCCTGTCATATTGGATCCGGTCGGGGCGGGAGCGACTTCCTACCGGACGGAGACATCCCGGCGCATCCTGAAGGAAGTGAACGTCTCCGTCGTACGGGGGAATGCGGCGGAGATTGCGAATGTCATCGGCGTCGATTGGCATATTAAAGGAGTAGACGCCGGCGAAGGCAGCGGCGATGTGGCGGAGCTGGCCCGCTCGGCGGCCCGGGAGTGGAACGCGGTGGTCGCCGTCACAGGCAAGGACGATTACGTAACCGACGGTCAAGAAACATACGTGCTCCATAACGGCCATCCGCTCCTCACGCGGGTTACCGGAACGGGCTGCCTGCTGACCTCGGTGGTCGGAGCGTTCTGCGCGGCGGCCGGAGAGCAGGGCTTGCTGCGTCCGGCGGTATCGGCGGTGCTCAGCTATGGGGTGGCCGCGGAGCTCGCTGCGGAGAAGACGGAGGCACAGGGCCCCGGAAGCTTCCAGATTGAGCTGCTCAACCGGTTGTACCGGCTATCTGAGGAAGAGATTGTCCGGCACGGCTCTTTGGAAAAAAGAAGCTAAGGTTGACAATGGCATGTAGTCGTAACTATAATAGTTACATCGGATGGCTGCATGAAGCCGAATCCGCTGCCGGGCAAGTGTGACGGCGGCGATTTTTTTAGCATATGTTGTAACCATATTGGATACACCACATGGCTTGCTGCAGCCTAACTCCATTTTGAATAAACCTACAAGGAGGATTTCATCATGAAAATTGCATTAATTGGAGCCGGCGGTACAATCGGCCAACGGATCTTGAAGGAAGCTCTCGACCGGGGACATCAAGTGACCGTCATCGCCCGCAATCCGGCCGGCGTTTCCGTGCAGAACGAACGGTTGAGCGTAGCCGCGGGGGACATCTTCGACGCAGCCGGCATTGCCAAGGCGGCCGAAGGCCATGACGCGGTCATCAGCGCCTACGGACCGAAGACCGGAGAAGAACAGGAGCTCGTCCGTGCGACCCGTTCGCTGATCGAGGGCGTGAAGCGCTCTGGCGTAGGCCGTCTGCTCGCCGTCGGCGGCGCCGGCAGTCTGGAGGTCGCGCCGGGCGTGAAGCTGATCGATATGCCGGGGTTCCCCGATTTCGTGAAACCGATTGCCGCTGCACACTCCGATGCGCTGGACGTGCTGCGCCAAGAGACGGAGCTGGACTGGGTTTCGTTCAGTCCGGCCGGGCTGATTGAGCCGGGCGAGCGCACGGGCCGATACCGCAAGGATAAGGACCGTGTGGTCGTGAACGAGCAAGGGGAGAGCCGCATTTCGGCGGAAGATTACGCCGTGGCCATGCTGGATGAAGCGGAGCGCCCGGCTTATCACCGGGAACGTTTTACCGCGGCGAATTAACGGGGACAAGAATGAAATAGCAAGGCGAGCGTAGCTCTGACACTGTATTGTCAGAGCTGTTTTTATTTACTTTGGCCATTGAGGATTCGCCCTTACATGTCTCGCTGGTTCCTGCACATCAACGGTGGCGAAATGATCAGCAGTTAGCGATGCCGGAGCGATCGTTAGGAATTGAAGAAGCGGAAAAAGCGTGCATTGATGGTAGAATAGCGGATATAGAACGGATGCCTTGTGTATTCATGAAATGGCGGATACTATGGAACCCTAACAACCAGGACACCATCATGAGGAGAATGTTGCCATGAAAGCATTAATATTCAAAAGGTTCGGCGAACCGGAGGTACTGCACATCGCGGACGTTCCCGACCCGGCTCCGCAGCCGGATGCGCTGATCGTTCGTACCAGGGCGATCGGGCTCAACTATGCGGATATTTACCGCAGACGCGGCAGCTATCATTTGGAAGGCGAGCCGCCTTACATACTGGGCTACGAAGGGGCGGGCATCGTGGAAGACGCGCCGGAAGGCTCGGGCTTTCAGCCGGGGGACCGGGTGGCGTTCGCCGATGTGCCCTTTGCCAACGCGGAGCTGGTGTCGGTGCCGGCGGAACGGGCGATTCCATTGCCGGAGGGGACCGATTTCGATACGGCGGCGGCTTTGCTGCTTCAGGGGATGACGGCGCATTATTTGGTACACGACAGCTTCCGGGTAAAAGAAGGCGACGAGGTGCTCGTCCATGCCGCAGCCGGGGGCGTCGGCCAGCTGCTCGTTCAGCTGTGCAAGCTGCGCGGTGCCCGCGTGCTCGGGCTTACCTCGTCGGAGAAGAAACGGCAGGCGGCGCTGAGCGCGGGAGCCGACGAGGTGCTGCTGTACGGGGAGGAGAATTGGCCGGACCGGGCGCTGAAGTGGTCGCGCGGGGGCGCCGGGCTGGATGCCGCCTACGATTCCGTCGGGGCGACCCTGCTCGACAGCTTTGCGGCGGTGAAGAAGCTAGGGACGGTCGTCTTCTTCGGGATGGCCGGGGGCGACCCGCCCTTTATCGATCCGCGCATGCTGATGGATACGTCCAAGACGCTGACGGGCGGCGACCTGTGGAACCATGTGACGACGCGGGAGGACCGGATCGCCAGGGCCGGAGATTTGTTCCGATGGGTGGCCGAGGGCCGGCTGCGGCTGACGCCGCCTCACCGCTTCCCGCTGCAGGAAGGGGCGGAGGCGCACCGGTGGCTGGAGAGCCGGGCAAGCACGGGGAAGATTCTGCTGATCCCATAAATTCCGCTAAAATGACAACAAGCACGCTCCCGCCTGAAGCGGAAGCGTGCTTGTTTCTTTCCGGGAGCGGCGGGAGCTACGGCCGGGCGAAGCCCTCTTCCTTCAAATACGCCTCAGCTTCGTCGTAAGTATCGAAGGCCATCTCGAGGTTCAGCCCCGAGTAGACGTACCACAGATCATCCTCCTCTATGAGAAGGAGCGTCTGATTGTCCGGCCCGATCCAGCGTTCCTCATGGGAGACGTCCCCTGCGACCGCCTGCTCGCTCTGCGTCTTCGGCGCGAGCGAACGGATCGAGGCCTGCACCAAGGCCCGCAGCTCCTCCTCGGAGCTGTCGCGGATATTGATCATGCCGCGGTCGTCGGTTTCCCGGCCCGATAGCAGACCGCCGTAGACGAAGCCGTTGCCGTTCGGATGGAGATGGTAGACGACGGTCTTTTTCTCCTGGGTGCTCTCTTCATAATGATAATTCACCCGGCCGAGGGACACTTCCTTGCGCGTCAGCTCCGGGAACGATTCGATAATGCGCTTCTTCTCTTCAAAACTCAGCATGCACAGCCTCCGCTATTCGGGTATGGTTGGATTTGGCTTCATTATAGCATACAGGCCTCGGAGGCCAAAGCCAAGCCAAGCTAAGCAAAGCCTGAAGCCTTCCTGAAAGACGATCGGGGAGAGAACCGGGCGAATGCACACTTGACATAGTAATATTACAACTAGTAATATTATGACTATGAAGAATACAAAACCAATCCAACGATCTCCACTGGCCCTTGCCGTATTGGCTCTATTAGCCGAAGCACCGATGCACCCTTACCGCATGCAGCAGCTGATCAAAGAACGAGGAAAGGACGAGGTTATTAACGTTCGCCAGCGGGCGAACATTTATCAGACCATCGAACGGCTGCAGCGCGACGGACTGATCGCCGTAAGAGAAACGCTGCAGGAGGCGGGACGGCCGGACCGGACCGTCTATGAAGCCACGGAAGCGGGAAGCGCCTTGCTGCGGCAGTGGCTGCGCGATATGCTGGCCGTACCGTCGGAGGAGTTCCCCGACTTCCCGGCGGCGGTCTCCTTCCTGGCGCTGCTGAGCGCCGAGGAGGTCCGGGAGCAGCTCGAGAGAAGAGCCGCTGTCCTGGAAGATCAAATCAGGCACATCGCAGAAGCAATGGAGACTTATAAGGATATTGTTCCCCGGTTGTTCATGCTGGAATCCGAATACAAGGCGGAGGTGCTCTCCGCCGAGCTGAGCTGGGTGAGGTCCGTCGTCCGCGATATCGGTCGCGGCGCGCTTGCCTGGGATGAAGAATGGCTGCGGGAGATCGCGAAGCGGCTGGATCGCCAAGAGTAATCCGTCGTCATCCGGACGCATATAAATCCATCTGTGAGGAGGAGAAGCGTCATGTCCAAAGTTCCGTTGAAAGTGATCATTATCGGTGCCGGCACCGGAGGCTTGTGTCTGGCTCACGGCTTGAAGAGGGCGGGCCTCGCAGTCGGGGTATACGAGAGAGACCGGACGCGTACGGGAGGGCTGCAGGGCTACCGCGTCGGCATCAGTCCGGACGGGAGCCGGGCTCTGAAGAAATGCCTGCCTCCGGAGCTGTTCGATATCTTCGTTGCGACCTGTGCCAGAGCCCCCAGGTATTTCAATATGCTCACCGAACGTCAGACGGAGGTGCTCAGCCTGGAGCTGAGTCCGGATAAAGACTCGGTGAACAGCGAGAAATCCGTAAGCCGGATGACCTTGCGGCAGGTGCTGTTGACGGGGCTCGAGGACATCGTCCGTTTCGACAAAAAGTTCGTCCGTTACGAGCAGCGGCCGGACGGGAAGGTAACCGCCTTCTTCGAGGACGGCACCTCCGCAGACGGGGATCTGCTCATCGGCGCCGACGGCACGAATTCGCCGGTACGCAGGCAGCTGCTGCCGCACGCCAAGCTGGAAGATACGGGCATCGTCAGCATCGGAGGCAAGCTCCCGGTCAATGAGCGGACGAAGGCCCTGCTGCCGCACAAAGTTTTTCACGGCGTGACGATGGTCATGGCGCCGAAGGCTTACGGCCTCATCCTCCACGCGATGGAGTTCAAATGGGACCGGAACGGGATTAAGCACGGCATCGGCGGCAATGACGCCGAGCTGCTGTCCCGCTGGCCGGGCCTCTTGTACGACAACACCAGGGACTATATCATGTGGGGCTTCTGGGCATCCCGCCGCAGCTTTCCCGCCAATCCCATGGACATCAAGGACGGAGAGCGGTTAAAACGGATGGTGCTGGACATGACACCCGGCTGGCATCCCGATCTTCGGCAGCTATTCGCCGAATCCGATCCTTCATCGCTTTTTACCATCAACATCCGCACGTCGGTGCCGGTCGAGACGTGGGAAACCACGAACGTTACGCTGCTCGGCGATACGATCCATACGATGACGCCGGGTAAGGGCGTGGGCGCCAATACGGCGCTTCGGGACGCGGCTCTCCTGTGCGCCAAGCTGCTCGAGGTCCATGACGGAGGAAAGCCTTTAAAGCAGGCCGTACACGAATACGAGGCCAAGATGATCAAGTACGGCTTCGAGGCGGTGCTGGAGTTCAGGAAGCAGATGGATGACAACACTGTCATGCACAAGCCGGTCATCGGGCGCGCCGCGCTTGCCGTCATGAGAACGGGAATGCGGATCGTCAACGCCGTTCCCGCCATAAAGCGGAAAATGGCCGCCAATCTGGAACATTCCCGGGGAATGGACCGCTACGACGAGCTTTGAACGCAAACGTGCGGGCTTGACTCGGTTCATCCGCAACATTACAATGAGTAGTGTGAGGTGTTCCCCGTGAAAATACAGCATTTTAAAACAAATGAGAGCGGGTTGAACCGGTTCTTCGGGCCGCTTGAGGCCAAGATCATGGGTATTCTCTGGGATGGGCCGGAGATGACGATCAAGGATGTGCAGTCGAAGCTGGCGCAGGAGCAGCCGGCCAACTTCAACACCGTGATGACCGTCATGAACCGGCTCGTGGATAAAGGCGTGCTGCAGAAACGGGCGAACGGGCGGAGCTCGCTATATCGTCCGACGCTGACGAGAGAGCAATTTCTTGAGGCCCAATCTAAGGAGCTGACGCACGATCTGATGGAGGAATTCGGTCCGTTGGTCGTCAGCCATATGCTGGATGAGCTGGAGGATGCCGACCCCGCGCTGATTGAACAGCTGGAGCAAAAAATCAAAGCCCTCAAAAAGGAACGGTAGCCCATGTGGGAGAACAGGTCCAAAACTATGTTCATCACAGGACTCGCCCTGTCGGGCGTCCTGTTGGTCCAGATGACCCTGTACGCGATGCATATGCTGCTCGGCTGGGAAATCAGGCATAACCTGATCCAATTCTGCACGAGAACGGCAGTCGCTATCGGCTGGTCCTCGCTAGTGTATGCGCTGAACCTGCTGGTGCTCTATACCATTCTTTCCCTTATTCTTCGCACCGGGCGGCAGCTGCTGCTATCCGGACGGGCTTACCGGCGTCTGAAGGCGGCGGAGGAAGTGCGGCTCTCCCGCATGCTTAACCGGCGTTTCAGCGGCGGCCGGGATCACATCATGGTGGTGGAGCAGCAGCGTCCGCTGGCGTTCACGATGAATCTGCTGAAGCCGAAGATCATTCTGTCCACGGGACTGATCGACTTGCTCGAGCCGGAAGAGCTCGAAGTGGTCGTTTACCACGAGCAGTATCACCGGAAGCACGGCGACCCGCTGAAGACGTTCCTCATGTCGCTCGGCGCCTCGGTCCTCTGGTACATTCCTTTACTGCCATGGTTGTATCATAAATATACCATCGTCCGGGAAGTGCTCGCGGATCACGAGGCGATGAACAGGCTAGGGTCCTCCGCCGAGCTCGGGAGCGCACTGCTGAAGCTTCTGAAGCAAGGCGAGGCTTCGTCCGCGCGGAGGCCGTATGCCAGCGTATCGTTCGCCGATACGTCGATTAA
Source organism: Paenibacillus gyeongsangnamensis (assembly GCF_027533625.1). Classification (GTDB taxonomy): domain Bacteria; phylum Bacillota; class Bacilli; order Paenibacillales; family NBRC-103111; genus Paenibacillus_G; species Paenibacillus_G gyeongsangnamensis. The sequence continues at coordinate 117,604 of NZ_JAQAGZ010000012.1, forward strand.
TTACCGCATCCGGCTGATCCTGAACCCGGAAGAGGAGCTCCCGCTGGGGCTGCCGCTCACGCCGACGATGATCTCGATCCAGACCACGCTTCTGTTAGGGTCGCTGTTTTTCTTTGTGCTGCCCTAATTTTTTTTACCTACAAACACTACATCATGTAGTGTGAAATCTGGCAAGGAGGTGATCGGGGCGGGGAAGGTGAAGTACGATCGAAATAACGGCTGCAGGAGCATTCATCATGTCATATAACAACTAACGGAAACAGGGAGGAATGTACGATGGTGCAATGGAAGGCGATGGATTTGGGCGCATTGATCGTGCGCATCGTACTGGGGATCACCTTTTTCCTGCACGGACTGGTGAAATTTCAAGGTGGCATTCAGAATACGGCGGCTTTTTTTGAGAAAGTCGGGCTGCCCGGTATGCTGGCTACCGTCGTAGGAGGCATCGAGCTGATCGGGGGCATTTGCATGATCCTGGGGCTCGGCGTCCGGGTGTTCGGAGCGCTGTTCTCCGTCATTATGCTGGGCGTTATACTGACCGTCAAGTCTTCGAAAGGGCTGATCGGCGGTTTTGAGCTGGAGCTGGCGCTGTTCGCGATGTCGCTGCAGCTGTTGATCAGTGGGAACGGTCTGTTCTCGATTGACGGCTGGTTCCGCAGCCGCAGCAGGACGACCGAGTCGAGCCAGGCATAACGGATAGCGTTCGGAAAGGGGGCCAGGTACGAATGAGTCAGACATCGAAGAAAACAACCTATAAGCAGGACCGGTACGCTCAGAGGCAGCTCGAGGCCAAGCGGCGCAAGCAGTGGGGCCGGATCGGCTGGTCGGCGGCAGGCCTCGTCGTCATCGGCTGCATTGCGGTGCTGGCCATGGACCGCGCTCCGTCGCCGGGGGAGAAGATTGAAGTGCTGAAGGATCAGTCGCACATCCCGACTGTGGATTCGCCGCACACGCCTTATAATTCCGATCCTCCGACCTCCGGGCCGCACATGGCCAATATCGCCGGATGGGGCGTTCATAAACAGCCGGTGCCGAAGGAATATTTGGTTCATAATCTGGAGGACGCCGGCGTTGTCATCTATTACAACGATAAGCTGGATGCGGATTCCGTGAAGAAGCTGGAGACGATCGTCGAGGGGTATCCGGAGTTCGTACTTGTCAATCCGTATCCTGCCATGGGAAACGCGATTACGTTAACGGCTTGGGGGCGCATGCTGCGACTGGACCGGCTCGATGAGAAGCAGGTGAAAGATTTTATCAATGCATATAAGGGGATCGATCATCACCCCAGACAGTAGGATAGAAGACCGAACGGAGTGAGTCCGTCGGTCTTCTTGTGCTTAGACAGGCAGGGCATCTACCCGATGCCCAGCACATCGGTGACCAGGGCCAGCGCCAGCAGCAAGGTCATGACGCCTCCGGCGAGCCGGGCACGGGAAGCCCCGTGCGGAGCGGCGGCGCTGCGCGAGAGGGCGGAGCGGAAGTACAGGATTGCGCCGAGAACGATCAGCGCAGCCTCCAGCGCCATGCTGAGCCAAGGGAACTGCCACAGCCCGAGTCCGAGCAGCGGAAGCTGCCCGAGGTTTCCCGGGAGGATGGGCAGGTCGGCCCGGTGCACGAGCAGGTCGAGCAGCCAGTGGCTGAAGACGACGGAGCCGAGCACAAGCCCGCTGCGCCTTCCCCACGCTTTGCCCCCGGCCAGACTGGCCAGTACGGCTATCAGAAGTGCGCCTGTAAGAGAATGGGTATAGTCGGCATGAATGACCGCTTCCCTATAGCCGGTGCCCCCGGCCGGGTCGAACGATTCGACGCCGCTCAGCAGGAGCGGAACGAAGAGGACATCCAATAGCTGCGTACCGAGCATAAGAGCCCACAGCGGGGTTCCCGGTTCCTTGGCTTTGACGGCGGCGGCGAGCCCGAAGTGTCCTGCGAACATTAGCGCGCCTCCTTCCGGGGCGAGCTTGCAAGCCGCGAATCTAGCCAGCCGCACAGCACAGTAAACAGCAGGATGAATAAGATAAAATTCATAACCTCACGCCTCTTCCTCCGGGCGGTCCCGGTTATTATCGGTTCAATCGTTCCTTGAAGCCGCACAGCATGACGTCAACCGCTTCCTCGAAGGTGGGAGTAAGCCGCTCCAGCAGGGTCTGAGGTGGTTCCTCCGATGAAGCGTAGGTGCCGACGATGCCGTGCAGCATATAAAAGTAAATCCGGCTGAAGGCAAGAAGCCGGGGGTCCTCCGCTGCAAGGCCGAGACTGCGGCCGACGGCATGCTGCAGGAGACCGAACAGCGCATTGCGCAGAGCGTTCAGCTCCGACCGCGGGGAGGCCGCGTCGACCCGTTCGCTCCCGGTCATGAAGAACAAGTGGTGCATATTGCGGTTCGCGAGACAGAATCGGATGAAGCTGAGGCTAACCTCTTGAAGCTGGCCGTCCGGATGTCCTGCGGCGCCGAGCGTCCGCTCGAACCGTTCCTGCAGCTCGCGGAGCGGGGGCATGGACAGCTGGTGCAGCAGCGCTTCTTTGTCCTTGTAATAAATATAAATGGTCGTATGTGAGCAGCCGGCCGCCTTGGCGATCTCGCGCATCGTCACGGCATCAAAGCCTCGCGTCGCGAATAAATCGCCGGCCGCTTGCAGGATCGCTTTTCTTGTTTCCTCGGAACGAAGTTCCTGTTTGCCGGGCATGATGGATCGCTCCTTAAGGACCGCTTGGATTAATTATAACCATTGGTTACTAACCGTTGGTTATAATATAACCGGCGAATCTCGGGTCGTCAAGGAATATTTTCCGTGCGGGCGCCTGCACTTGTCAACCGGCCGGCTGTTCTTCCCGCGGCAGCTCGATATAGAAGGTAAAGTGTCCGTGCTCGTGGTGCAGCCCGATGCGACCGCCGTGGAGCTCTATGATATTTCGAGCAATGGAGAGCCCCAGACCGGCGCCGGGGGCCGCCGAATGACCGCTCCGCGAAGGGTCCGCCTTGTAGAAGCGCTCGAACAAGAGCGGCTCCTGCTCCCTCGTCACGGGCTCGCCTTCATTCTCGACCAAGAGGACGATCTTCCCGTCCCGCTGGGAGAGGCGGACCGTAATGTCCCCGGGCCGGAGTGAAAATTTGAGCGCGTTCATCAGCAGGTTGTCGACGGCCCGGACCCATTTTTCCACATCGACCTTTCCGTAAACGGGCCCGTTCGCCATGCGGATGTGCCGGACCGTCAGCCCCTGCTCGAGCGCGATGGGCTCGAATTCGCCCATGATTTGCTCCAGCAGCCCGTTCAGGTCGATGGTTTGCAGCGACAGCCGCTCCGTTCCTCCGGACAGCCGCGTATATTCAAACAAGTCGTCGATCAGCTTCTTCAGCTGCTGCGTCTTGTTATAAGCGTTCCGGATATACCGCTTGTGTTCGTCGAGATCGGCGTAATCGTCATGCTGCAGCAGGTTCAAGTAACCAATGATGCTCGTCAGAGGCGTTCGCAGGTCATGCGATACGCTCGTGATCAGCTCCATCTTCGATTTCTCCAACTGGCGCTCCTTGAGCATCATGCTCTGCAGTTGCTCCGCCATGTAATTGATGTTCTGCGCCACGTTACCCAGCTCATCCCGCCGGGTTAGCGGCACACGGTAGTCCAGCCTTCCATGGGCGATGGCCATCAGCCCGTCGGCGAGCGTCCGCAGATAACGGACGGTCTGGCGGTTGAACAGGAAGAAGAACAGCAGGAAGAGCACCCACAGCAGGGAGAACGAAATCGTCTTGCCGAGCGTCCCGGGGATGAGGACATCGATCGGATTGGTTAGCAGCGCCGCCAGAGTGAAGCTTAACAGGAAGGAGCCGAACATCTTGATCCGTAAGCTTTTTCTCCAGCTCAGGGCCGTGAAGAAATCTTTATTCAACTTTGTATCCCACTCCCCACACGGTTTTGATGTACTGCGGCTCGCGCGGATACACCTCGATTTTCTCCCGGATGTTCCGGATATGCACCATCACGGTGTTATCCGACAAAAATTTATCTTCCTTCCACACGCTCTGGTAAATGCGTTCTACGCTGAACACATGCCCGCGGTGGCCGGCCATCAGCTCGAGGATGGAGAATTCGAGCGGCGTGAGCGAGATTTCCTTGCCCCGTACCGTCACGAGATGCCGATCCCTATCGATAGTGAGATCGCCGATCTCCAGCAGCTTGCCGAGAGCCGCCTGGCCGCCCGTACCGGCCAATTTCCGCCGCCGAAGCTGCGCCTTGACCCGGGCCATCAGCTCCAGCGGGTTAAAGGGCTTGCTTACGTAATCGTCGGCTCCGGTAGTAAGACCGGTGATTTTGTCCAGATCCTCTCCTTTGGCCGACAGCATGATGATCGGAATGTCCGATTGCTCGCGGATTTTGAGACAAGCCTTCATGCCGTCCATACCGGGCATCATCACATCAAGAATGACCAGATCGACCGTTTCTCGGCGAAGCTTCTCGAGCGCCTGCACGCCGTCCTCCGCCTCAATCACCCGGTACCCGTCGTTGCGTAAATAAATGCTGACCACGTCGCGGATTTCCGCATCGTCGTCGGCCACCAATACGTTTATCGTCAATAGGATCGCCTCCCGTCTCATTGCAAATGTACCATACTTTGGAAAAAGTGTCTCCCACTTCTCACGGGGTGATTAACCGGCATACATAGACAAAAGCGGGAGGTAAGCTCAGCGGCACGAAGCGTACCTGCTCGATGTGGAAGACCCGGCTCAGCTGCGGTTTCCGGCTTCAGGGAAGCTGTAATTTGCTGCAGCAGCCGGTCCCGCTCGGATTACGGGAAGTTAAAGAACGGGAGGCCGCCGAGAATGAAGTCGAACCCTTCGATTTCTTCCCACTGCAAGGCCGTCTGAAGCCGCTCGGCATCCTCGTAGCAGGAATAGCCGGGGAACGCGTCCGTCAGCCGGCTGCGAAGCTGCGGGTCCTTCTCGAACAACAGCCCTTTTGCCCGCTTCGGCTTGACCCGGTCCAGGCAGCGGGTGATCGCGCCGGTGCCTGCGCCAAGCTCCGCTACGGCCTCGACACGGTTCCAGTCGACCGGCTCCAGCATCTTCTCGGCAAGCCAGGCGGAGCTCGGCGTCACGCTGCCGATTTGTCTCGGAGCGCACGTGAATTTATACGGAAACAACAGTTTTTCTTGCAGATCTTTCATCATATGGCGGCTTTCTCCCCTCATGAAACATTCTAATCTTACCTTATCGAACAATTCTGCAGATGGAGCGAAAAAAATTGTGAAGGGTTTCTGAAGAATCTGAGGTATGATGAAATGGATAGTACACATCCCATCGGGACCCGGGAACGGGGTCCATCGGAAGGAGCGGGCAGTTATGGAGCATGGGGAGAAGGCGAAACGGGGCTTATCCAAATTCAGCATTATCGGAGGCGCGGGCTTCCGGGCGCAGTTTTACCTGCGTATCGCGGAGGCGCTCCCGGAACAGTTCCGCGTGAGCGGCATGGTAGTGAGGGACGAAGCCAAGGGACTGGCAATGGAGCGGCAGTGGGGTGTACCGACGTACCGGACGCTGGAGGCCCTTCTGGCGAAGGAAACCCCGGATTTCGCTGTCGTCTCGGTCAGCGGGGGCGCGAATCCAGGGTACTTGATGGAGCTGGCCGATCACGGCGTTCCGGCACTCGGAGAGACGCCTCCCGCGCCGACCTTGGAAGAGCTGGTCCATCTCTATAAGCAGCTGGCAAGTAAGAAGGCCAAGATCCAGGTGGCGGAGCAGTATCTGTTCCAGCCGATGCACGCGGCAAGACTGGCGCTCATCCGCGGAGGGCGGCTGGGGAAGATCACACAGGCGACCGTATCCATCTCTCACTTGTATCATGCTGTCAGCCTGATGCGGCATATGCTGGGAATCGGTTATGAGGATGCGATCATCCGCGCGATGCGCTTCGAATCGCCGGTAGTGGCGGGCCCGGACCGCAGTGGCCCACCCCTCGAGGAACGGACGATCACGGTGCCCCGCGACCTGGCTTGGCTGGATTTCGGCGGGAAGCTGGGCGTGTATGACTGGGAGAGGAACCAGCACCGCGCCTGGGTCCGGTCGAACCACCTGTCGGTGCGGGGGGACCGGGGCGAGCTGTTCGACCGCCGCCTTACGGTGCTGGCGAATTACGCCACCCCGCTGCATCTGGAGCTGAAGCGGATCAACAGCGGGGAAGAGGAAAATTTGGAAGGCCATTACATGCAGGGGATTATGGCCGGCGAACAATGGATTTACCGGAATCCGTTCCTGCCGGCAAGGCTGTATGATGACGAGATCGCCATCGCGACGAGTCTCGAGAAGATGGCGGCGTATGCCGCCGGGGGACCGAGCTTCTACAGCTTGGCGGAGGCGTCGCAGGATCATTATTTGGGCCTGCTCATCGAGCAGGCCATCCGGACCGGGGAGACGGTCAAGTCCGTCCGCCAGCCGTGGGCGGAGTAAACGGGCGGGAGGTCTAGACCGGCTGCAGCGCCTGCCACAGCGGGGCGGACGGACGCCGCCGGCTGAGCTTCCATTCGCCTTCGACGATCAGCGGCCGTTCGGGAAGGTAGTCCGGCCCGAGGAAGAAGGCCTTCAGCCCCTTTACCGTTATGGCTCCCGCTCCGACAGGAAGCAGCACCGCCTCGATTCGCTCGATCCGGTTCAGCGCTATACCGTCGTACAGCTTTACCGTCGTCGAGAACTGCGGATAAGGGCCGTCGTAAGCGGCCCGGAAGCCGTCTAACCGCAGATCGCCGAACGAGCTGGAGTACCAGCGATCGTCGTCCTTCAGCTTCACGCGGATGTCGATCGAGGTACCCTGGTTCTGCTCCGGCCGCCCGGTCATCTTGGAGGTCTGAACGTACAGGTAGCACCTGGGATCGGCAAGCGCAGTGGTTGCCGGATTCGCGGGGACCTCGGGCCGCTCATGGCGGAGCGCCTCCCAGGCCATCATCGGATACGTGAAAGGGAATGCGTCCATGATGCGTTCCCGCGGTTCTCGGTGCGGCTCCCAGCGCATGACGGGCGCCAGCAGGAATCGATATGAAGAGTCCGGAATATCCGTGACCATGCCGTTGTCGGTGGCCGCCTGCAGCATAGGCAGTCCGCCCAAGCCGTACAGCCCGCGGAAGCGGGAGGTCACATGGTGCGGGCCTTGATATACGGCCTCTTGTACGACGCCTTCGGCATCGAGCACGACCCGGTAAGTCCATTCGATGTCGGTCAGGCGGCCCCACTTGGACAGGAGTAGCGGAGCGGGCGTGCCGGCATCCTCATGGCTGTAGATAATATGGTATTCGATCGTTGTGCTTACCGGTTCCTCCGTAAGCGTATAGAACATCAGGAGGGGCGTGTCGGTAAAGCGGCTTTCATAGGGGTGCGACAGGTTTCTGCCATAGAGGATGGGCAAATGACGGTAAACCGGGGCCAGCGGATGGTCCGGCGCGATCCGTTCGATTCGGCCTCCTCAATGAACGCCCGCCGCACTTCAGGCGACGAGGCCGGGTGCCACGACAGCTTCAGCTCGTAAGAGCCCGGCTCCAGCCATCCGAGACCGCGGGGATATACCAGCGGCCGGTTCCCGTAAAATAACACGATATCTTGATTGTAAATGCCGTTCAAGGTCAGCTGGAGCAAGGCAGATTCGCCGTTCGTCCGGCACCAGTCGCTCTCCGAACGGGCGGTGAGATGGAGCTCGGCGAAGCAAGGGGCTTCCAGCGTAAAGCTCAGCCTGTAATCCTGTTGAATGGAAATTTCCATAAGCGGGCCTCCTCGGGTTCAGGGTAGAAACCAAGAGCTTGTTCCTTAAGCCTAACGCTTATTGATTAGACGGCTGTCAACCGTATATTAAATGTTTGTAAACGAAAGAGGCCAAAAGAGGCGGAAGGAGGAGCCGGACCGGGATCGGACCGGCCCAACAGGAAGCGCTACAGCGTACGGCGGATGTGGAAGGTAAATACGTCGTTCCGCAAATAATCGAGCGAGTAGAGAAGCGGCCGGTTCCCTTCGTCATAGTGGAGCTGCTTCATCAGAAGCACGGTGGAGTTCGGATTCATCACGAGCTGCTGGACGTACCGGTCGGTCGGAAGCGGTACGGCAATCTCCGAATCGACCGTTACAAGCTTATGGCCAAGCTTGTTCTTGAAATAAGATAGCAGGGAGCCGGAAAAATCCGCTTCGCTGAAGAGGTTTCCGACCAGCGACTTCGGCAGCGTATTGACCGAAAAGGCTACCGGCTCGCCGTTGGCGGTACGGATGCGTTCCAGCACGATAACCGGGTCCCCGGGGGCAAGGCCCAATGCCTTCGCCGTCTCGGGGGGACAGCCTTCCTCGCGAAGCGCCATGCGGCTCTCGCCTTCCTCGAGCCGGGCGGAACGGATCATGCTGCCGATGCTGAACAGCTTCTCCAAGGGACTTGGGATGGTGGGCAGGGGCCGCACCACGAAGGTGCCGACGCCATGCTTGACGCGGAGCTTGCCTTCCTGCTCCAGGAGCTTGACGGCGGCGCGGAACGTTTCGCGGCTGACCTCCAGCTCGCGGGCCATATCGGGCTCGGACGGAAGCTTGTCGCCGACCTGGAAGCGGGTGCCGATCATTTGTTCGAGTCGGTTTCTGACGAATGCCTGCTTTGCTTGCACGTAAATTCTGCTCCTCTAGCATTATGATTTCTAATTTTGAAGAGGGGAGAGCGGGTTTGTCAAGTGTGAGAAGGCGTCATGTTCGGAACGGAGGCTTTGGCTGTGGCCGGGGTCTGCGGCCAGTCAATATCGGAGGAACCTGCAGGAGTAAGCCGCTTCCGAACGGCCCAGGTCGCCGGAATCGTCGATTTCTTACATGATGCGGTCGGGGCGTTTACTGATCTTCGGTCATGAGTGAAATCACATGAAAAGGCCCTGTTCTCTTCACGGACAACAGGGCCTTTAGCGTGGGCGAAGTCCGCTACGCCGTCTTGTAATTCGAGATTTCAATCAAATTGCCGTCCGGGTCCTGGGACGTACACCGATTCGATCGGGCCGACCGCGCCCGTCCGCTCGATCGGGCCTTCCTCGAGCTGTATGCCGCAGCTCCCGAGATGTTCCATAACCTGAGTGATCGGCATCTCGGTAATAAAGCAAAGATCGGCCGAGCCCGGCACCGGCTGCCGAGCCTTCGGCTCGAACTCGCGCCCGCGTTCGTGAAGATTGATCTTCTGACAGCCGAACTGAAGCGCCTTGCGGCCCGCGCCGAACGTAACGGCCTCCATCCCGAGCACCCTCGTGTAAAAATCCAGCGTCCGTTCCAGGTCCGCTACCGTCAACACCAAGTGATCCAAACGATCGATGATCACGCTCATTTTCGCCGCCCTCCGGTATATTTACTAAGCACCACACGCGAGAAAAAGGCGCCCGTACCAGATACGGAGCGTCATGAATACAAATGTATGCATCGGGCCGAAAGTTGTCAAGGAAAGGATGCTGCCCGGATTCTTCAAAATTATCCAACTAGCTCCCCGCCGATTCGATCGGCGGGTTTTAAGTTTTCGTTGCATTATGGTCCAGCATCCATCTCGGGCATGGACGGCCGAACCTGTTGGGCATGCGGGATAACGGTGGCACTCTTAGCAAAACAAACCAACCGGCCTATGATAGCCGAAGTTGCGGTGCAGACCGTAAGGGACTCTCCACTTACCGGGCTTATGGTATAATGCGGGTACGATAACCGTTGGAAAGGGAACAGGAGTGGAGAATGAGCATGCAACTACCAATCGAGCAGGCGCTCCCTGCACTGAAGGAGGCGCTGCGGCACCACAACGGAGCCGTATTGGTCGCGCCGCCGGGAGCCGGCAAGACGACTCGCGTTCCGCTGGCGATGCTGGGGGAGCCTTGGCTGCAGGGGCAGCGCATTCTGATGCTGGAGCCGAGGCGGCTCGCCGCCCGGGCTTCCGCGCGCTATATGGCCTCGGCGCTGGGAGAAGCCGTGGGGGCAACCGTGGGCTACCGGGTGCGGCTCGATACCCGCGTTGGGCCGAACACGCGGATCGAGGTCATCACCGAGGGGGTACTGACCCGGATGCTGCAGACCGATCCCGGGCTGGAGGGTGTGGGACTCGTTATTTTTGACGAGTTCCATGAACGGAGCCTGCAGGCGGATCTGGGACTGGCGCTTGCGCTGCAAGCGCAGGCGCTGCTTCGTGAAGACCTGCGGGTGTTGGTCATGTCCGCCACGCTGGAAGCGGAGCCGGTTGCCATACTGCTCGGCGATGCGCCGGTCGTCCGGAGCGAGGGACGCAGCTATCCTGTCGAAACGTGCCACGTGGAACAATCGGTAACGGGTCGAATCGAAGCGGCTGTTGTCAAAACGGTGCTGGAAGCGCTCGACCGGTACGAGGGGGATGTGCTGGTCTTCCTGCCGGGCGCACGGGAAATCCGGCGCACCGCGGAAGGATTGGCGGCGGCGGGCATCCGGCAGGGGAGGGGCCCGATTCGGGTGGCTCCCCTGTACGGAAGCTTGACGCAGGAGGAGCAGGATCTCGCGCTTGCCCCGAGTCCGAACGGGGAGCGCAAGGTGGTGCTGGCGACGTCGATCGCCGAGACGAGTCTCACGGTGGAAGGCGTCCGCATCGTCATCGACAGCGGACTGATGCGCGTGCCGCGGTTCTCTCCGCGCACCGGCTTGTCCCGGCTCGAGACGATGCCCGTCTCGCGGGCGTCGGCCGACCAGCGGCGGGGGCGTGCGGGGCGCGTGGCGCCCGGCGTCTGCTACCGGCTGTGGACGGAGCAGGAGGACCGGCGCCTTGCCCCGCGCAGTACCCCGGAGGTACTGGAGGCCGACCTCGCCCCGCTGGCGCTCGAGCTGCTTGCCTGGGGCGTAGCGGAACCGGCCGAGCTGCAGTGGCTCGACGCGCCGCCCGCGCCGGCCATGGCGCAGGCCCGCGAGCTGCTGCAGCAGCTCGGCGCGGTCGACGCCGGCGGCGCGATCACGGCGCACGGGCGCCGCATGGCCGAGCTCGGGCTGCACCCGCGGCTCGCGCACATGCTGCTGCGGGCCGTGCCGCTCGGCCTTGCGCTGCTCGCGTGCGAGCTTGCGGCGCTGCTCGGCGAGCGCGACGCGCTGCGCGCCGAGGGCGGCCCGCCGAGCGCCGACCTGCGGCTGCGCGTCGAGGCGCTGCGCCGCGGGGCGGCTCCGCCGGGCTACCGCGCGGACCCGGCCGTGCTGCGCAGCCTGCGCGCCGAGGCGAGGCAGCTGCAGCAAGCGCTGGGCCTGGCCGCGGACGGCGGCGCGCCGGCGGACCGCTGCGGGCTGCTGCTCGGCTTCGCGTACCCGGACCGCATCGCCCAGCGGCGCGGGACCGGCCGCTTCCTGCTCGCAGGCGGCCGCGGCGCCGTCCTGCCCGAGCTGCAGCCGCTCTCGGCCGAGCCTTACCTGGTCGCCGCCGAGCTGGATGACCAAGGGCCCGAGAGCCGCATTTTCCTTGCGGCCCCGCTGGAGGAGGCGGAGCTCGCGGAACATTTCGCGGACCGCATCCGGGAAGAGCGCGAGATCGCCTGGGACCGGGCAGCACAAGCGGTCCGCGCCCGCCGGCGCGAGCGGCTGGGCGCGCTCGTGCTGCGGGAAGGTCCGCTCGCGAGCCCGGCTCCCGAAGAGACGCTTGCCGCGCTGCTTACCGGCATCCGCGAGGAAGGGCTTGGGCTGCTCCCATGGAGCAAGTCCGCCCGTCAGCTGCAGCAGCGGCTCGTCTTCCTGCACCGGATCGACGCCTCCTGGCCGGATGCGTCGGATGAGGCGCTGCTGGCGACGCTGGAGGATTGGCTTGCGCCGCATCTGGACGGCCGCAAGAGCCGCGAATCGCTGCAGTCGCTATCACTGGCATCGCTGCTCGAAGAGGCGCTGCCGTGGGACAAGCGCCGGCAGCTCGGCGAGCTGGCGCCGACGCATATCACGGTCCCGAGCGGCTCGCGCATTCCGGTCGATTACAGTGACCCCGAAGCGCCGGTTCTGGCCGTGCGGCTGCAGGAGATGTTCGGTCTCGCCGACACGCCGCGCATCGCCGGCGGGCGCGTGCCGCTGACCGTTCACCTGTTGTCGCCGGCTTCCCGGCCGGTGCAAGTGACGAGGGACCTTGCGAGCTTCTGGCGGACGACTTACTTCGAGGTCAAGAAAGACCTGAAGGGCCGTTACCCGAAGCACTACTGGCCGGACGATCCGACGGCGGCGGTTCCGACGAGCCGGACGAAGCCGCGGACTTGATCGGGCCGGCGATCCCACGATTTCCCATAATGCTGCGATATTATGTCCGCAATTCCTTGTTAGCGCGGTGAATGAGGCCGGCGGCGTTGCCTTTTATATAAGCCGGAAGGCTCTTAAAGATCAGCCGTTGTCCATAGAAAGAAGAGGCGGTTCTTAGGTCATTCGAGATGACCTGAGAACCGCCTCTTTTTGGCAGACCGGATAAGATTACGGTATTCGTCTATAGTCCCTATAGAAAGCAGCCATCTTCATACGCCTCTGCGGTATCGGAGGGCAAGTAAGGGAGGAGCATAGGAATAGCTTTGCTTTTCTGCAAATTTTAGTAAATATTTATTATTATTCCTCGAATAGCAAAAAACCGCACCCGGGCAGCTGACGATCCAGCCGCTCCGGGTGCGGTTTCTTTCAACCTTACTTCTTCACATCGAACGAGCTCTTCAGCGATACGCTGCGGTTGAATACCGGCTTGCCGGGCTGCGAGTCCTTCGAGTCCACATTGAAATAGCCGTGGCGGAAAAACTGAAACTTGTCCTGCGGCTTCGCGTCCTTCATGTTGTCTTCGACAAAGCCTTGCAGCACCTCGAGCGAGTTCGGGTTGATGTTGCCCGGGAAGGTGTCTCCTTCCTCCGCCTCTTCATCGAGGATGAGCGGCTCATACAGGCGGAACTCGGCCGGTACGGCGCGGGTCGCCTCCACCCAATGGATCGTGCCCTTGACCTTGCGTCCGGTGAAGCCGGTGCCGCTCTTGGTTTCGGGATCGTAGGTGCAGCGCAGCTCGACGACGTTCCCCGCCTCGTCCTTCACGACGTCCTCGCATTTGATGAAATAAGCGTGCTTAAGACGGACTTCGTTGCCCGGGAACAAACGGTGGTAGCCCTTCGGAGGCTCTTCCATGAAGTCGTCCTGCTCGATGTAAATTTCACGCGAGAACGGAATGTGGCGCACGCCCATCGCTTCGTTCTCGGAGTTGTTCTCCGCTTCCAGCGTCTCCACTTGACCTTCCGGATAGTTCGTGATGACGACCTTGAGCGGGTTCAGCACGGCCATCGTACGGGGAGCCTTCAGTTTCAGATCCTCGCGGACAAAATGCTCCAGCAGCTTCTCGTCCACGACGCTGTTGTTGCTCTTCACGACGCCGATCTCGCGGCAGAACTCGCGGATCGCTTCCGGCGTGTAGCCTTTGCGGCGCAGGCCGGAGATCGTCGGCATCCGCGGATCGTCCCAGCCGTCTACGACCTTCTCGTCGACTAGGAGCTTGAGCTTGCGCTTGGACATGACGGTGTTGGTAATATTCAAACGGCCGAATTCATATTGGTGCGGCACGTTCTCCATTTCGCATTCCTGGATGGTCCAGTCGTACAGCGGACGGTGGTCGGCGAATTCCAGCGTACAGATGGAGTGGGTGACCCCTTCAATCGCATCCTCCAGCGGATGGGCAAAGTCATACATCGGGTAGATGCACCATTTGTCGCCTGTGTTGTGGTGATGCGCATGGGCGATCCGGTACAGCACCGGGTCCCTCATGTTCATATTCGGCGAAGCCATGTCGATCTTGGCGCGCAGTACCTTCTCGCCATCCTTGAACTCGCCGGCTTTCATCCGCGTGAACAGGTCGAGGTTCTCACTGGCGCTGCGGTCGCGATGCGGGCTGTTCTGGCCGGGCTGGGTAAGGGTGCCGCGGGTTTCGCGGATTTGCTCGGCGGACAGGTCGTCGACGTACGCCTTGCCTTTCTTGATCAGCAGGACGGCCCTTTCATACATTTCATCAAAGAAATCAGAGGCGAAGAACAGCTTCTCCCAATCGAAGCCGAGCCACTTGACGTCTTCCTTGATCGACTCGACGTACTCCGTGTCTTCCTTCAGCGGGTTCGTGTCGTCGAAGCGCAGATGGGTCCGGCCTCCGAATTCGTCGGCGGTCTCAAAGTTCAGGCAGATCGACTTGGCGTGTCCGATATGCAAATAGCCGTTCGGCTCCGGGGGGAAGCGGGTGACGACCTCTTGTTCCCTGCCGGATTTCAAATCTTCCGCTATGATGCTTTTAATATAGTTTGTAGAGGAGGCGGGCGCCGGTTTAGTCGTTTCCAAAGATAATCAACCTTTCTCGCGGGAATGAATGACTGCCAAAAAATCTATAACTACTATAATACACAAAAAATCGGCTAAATATAATGGTTTTTGCGCGTAGATTCTATGAATTCCGCCAGAATTCAGGGGGAATTTGACAAGTGCGGACACGGCCTGCACCCGGATCGGGGCCGCAGCATACTCTGGATACAAGGGCAAAAGAAGGAGGTTGCTGAAAGTGGCAGGTGCAACGGGCAAGGGCAAGAGAGAGGCGGCCGCGGCGAACTCGAACCGTTTCGTCACGGCAAGGGTATTGCAGCAGACCGCCAGGGCCATGCTCCCGTTCTATAAGCGGATCGCCACCGACCGCAGCTTTGCGCTGCAGTGGACGCTGCTCCGTCAGGTCGGGCTCACGAGCCGGGTGTTTTCGTCGCTGGCGACGAACGGCATCGGATATTTCGTCGATTTCCCCGCGCCGAAGCCGATCGAGGTGTATACGAACGGCACGTCGCTTCGTCCGGGAACGACGCAGTTTTATTTCAATACGGCGGTCCACCGGAGCATCGCCCGGGCCGTGCTGCCGCTCTACCGGGAGCTTTCGCACAGCCGCAGCTTCGCGCTGCTTGTGGCGGGAGCGATCCGCGGGAGCAACCGGACGCTGCTGAACCGGCTCGTGCGGAGCCTGGTCGGGACCAAGGCGCTGCGCACCGTGGGCATCTTCGAGTCGGGGTTCCAGCTCGGGTTCAAATACCCGCAGAGCCAGTTCACGTTCTATAATCAGACGTTCCGCGAGCTGACAGGTTAAGCGGGGTGAGGGGCCGCGCGGCGGCTCCTTTTGCATCTTAGTATCATTAGCCCTGGCTCCGGGACGAGCTCGGGAAGCGGACGGCATTCCGCCAACTTGACCTCGACGAATCGCTGATCATGGCTTCCCTTAAGCGCGACAGCCCCGCATTCCCGCACTAAAAACATGACCAATTCAACCGTTTCCCGGCTTGCCGGTCCCCGATCGACCTAGTCGCCAGGCAGAATCAGCGTGTCATGCGCGGAATCGAATTGAACGAGCTCCAGAAGCTCCTGCAAATTGATCTTTCCATCCGTGAATATCGCTGGTGGCTAAGCTTCTTTTCAATAGATTATCCCCTTTTAAAATTTTCGAATCCCGGACTTGTACAAGAGCTTCCTTTTGAGCTATACTTTTTCTCCACTTCCATAGAACGGGAGGCAACCTTTTATGAGCATTCAGCAAATTTTTGCAAAAGGACAGCCGATTTGGGAGTCGCTTTATCGGCTTGAGATCCGCCCGGAGCCCTTCGAGTCCGAATTGTTCCAAAGCGCTCCGCTCCGCAGGCTGAAGCATTTGCATCATTTCGGCGCCGGCGCATTTATCAGCCCGGTCCGTCACTCGCGCTTCGAGCATACCGTCGGCGTCTGGGCGCTGGCGAAGCACTTTTTTCCGCAATGGCTGGAGCTGCATGCCGCTGCGATACTGCATGATATAGGCCATTTGCCCTTCTCGCATTCCATCGAACGCTCGCTTGGGCTGGATCATCACGCAGTAACGGAGCAAGCGATTCTTGGCGAACCGATCGCTTCGATCCTGCGCCGGCACGGCTTATCGGAGCAGCGGACGGTCGACCTGCTTAATCAGGATTCCCCTCTGACGCATCGTTCGGACCTTATCGGGATCGATCATCTCGACAGCTTTCTTCGGGATACGCAGGCAGCGGGCAAGAACTCGCTCGATCCGGCCGAGCTGGTGCGGCGGCTCCGTTTCCGGGATCATTACGCGGAGACCGATGAGGAGACGGCCATGCACTTGCTGAATGCGGTAGCAGGCGACAACCTGATCTTCCTCAGCCCCTATTTTCTTGCAGCCGATGCACTGCTCGGGCAAGCTTCCGCTGTCCATCTGGACGCCCATCCCGAGCTGCGTGTCCATATCCCGTCTATGACGGATTATCAGCTGACGGTTCAGCTGGAAAACAGCCCATCGGCCGCCGTCCGCGACATGATGCGGGTGCTGCTGTATGAGCCGCACCGGATCGTTCCTTGCGGGGATGAGGTCCCGGATGCGCTGCGTGCCGACATTCGCAAGGTCTATATGAAGCAGCCGCTGGTCGGAGGCGTGCCGATCCGGGAGTTGAATCCGGAGGCGCGGGCCCGGCTGGAGGAGCTGGAGGCATTGAAAGGCTCACATTATTTTCAAGTCATTTAAACGGGCTTTCCCGGTGTGGATCAACGTGCAGTAACAAGAAAAATCGGCCTCCTCGCCAAACCGCGAACAGGCCGATCATCAATACCATATGGACCTAAGCTACACAAAGCTCACCGGATCTGGCTGTTCCTCCTCAAACTGCTGAAGCAGCTGCTCAGCCTTCGCCAGATCCTTCTTATGCACCTCCAGCTTAACGCGTTCCCGGTTAGCGGCATCGACGGCCGAGGCGGCGGTGTGCACCGCTGCCATACCGGGGGAGGGCGAATCCGATTGGAGCCTGCACTTCACTTGATTCGACTTCAGATAGGCATACCTCGCCTCCAGCTCTTCGGCTTGGGGGCCCGCTCCCGACTTCAGCGTACGCCACCCGGCGCTTCGGCGATACATCAGGTAGATGATTCCGGCAACAACGAGCAGCAAAGCCAAACCTCCCATGGACAACACCTCCAGAGATGATCGGTTTCCACTCCACTATGCTTTCTGCAGGAAAGCTTCTGTTTCCTAATGATTACCCCGTGAAGCGGGCAGTGAACCATTTTTGGCGGAACTTGGAGGAAAAATATGGTGCAATCCCCGGAAAGCGGCTGTCCTGCTCCGAACCGTCTAGTGAATCCTGATTCCATATCAAGGGAGTGATGATCATGAAACGCATCACGAAGGAACAGGCGGCTTATGGACAAGAACGGGGACCGGAGCATCACGGCAGCGAAGAACAAGGGGCTGGGCAGCCGCAGGAAAGGGCGGAAAGGGCTTATCCGTATGAGACTGCGAAGGAAGAACCTTATGCGATGGAGGGAATGCAGGAAGCTGGCCAAGCCTTGAATCCTTGCCCGGCTCCCGGAACGCCACCGCAGGCAGCATCGAAGCCGATGTTCGTTCAGAGCGCGGTGGCGGTCTACTATGACGCCTCGGGAAAACCTCATGTGCAGGCCGGGCGCCTTCACCGGGGCAGCCGGTTTATTATGCGGTTTACCCGCCACAGGCCGCCGAATATCCCCAGCACCTGACGCAGCAGGAGGCGGAAGAGGCGGCGGACCGGGCTGAACGGCGCGGGCGGCGGCAAGAGCATGGATCGTGGCAAAACCGGGGCCGGGTATGGCTGCCGGCGACCGTGCTTGCCGTCGTTTTTTTATTCATCGGGATTGCGATGCTTGCCGGGCAAATCGGTGGCGTCGACCACTCCCTGCAGCAGCAGACCGGGGTGCTTCGAGAGCAGAACGGCATTCTTGCTTCCATCCGGGATCATCTCGTTCAGCTGATCTTCGGTGTGAACCGGATTGCGGATGCGGTCCGCAGCGCAGTCGCCGATCTGATGGCGCAGATGTAGCAGCTAAGCCATCGTTCCTTTTACGGCAAAGAGGCGGCCGGCAATCATGCCGGCCGCTGCTGCGGGAAGAGCCGAAGGCGCAAGCTCCCCCTGGTCTGGTATAAAGGTCGGATACGCCTTGATTGACAGCTGCGATTTGATAAGCTACCATGGGAATCATTCAAAAAGTCGAAAAGTTTGAACCTACCGACATTTCCAGCCGGCATAGCCGGCAGGCAACGAACCATGGGGAGGCTAGTCAAGATGGGAAAACAAGCTATGGAAACCTTCCGCTCCTGTATTCCGCTGTTTCAGGCGATGATGGACCCGGCCCGGCAGGATATTATATTGCTGCTCGCCGAGAAGGAACCGTTAACGGTGAATGAAATCGCCGAGCATTCCCCGTTGTCCCGTCCCGCGGTCTCGCATCACTTGAAGATTCTTCGGGACAACCGGCTGGTGCATACCGAGCATAAAGGGACGCAGCGGGTTTATTCGCTTGCGCTGCACGATGCTGTTCACCGGATGAAGGAGCTCATTGCGGTGGTGGAGGCCACTTGCGACCTCGGGGAGCCGGGGAACGGGAAGAGTTGACGTCCCGGCCCACGGGTTTGATTCGTTAACGGAGGAGGATAATACCGCGGCTGCCTGCCTTGCGTTATTCCGGCAGTTGCTGCGGTTTCATTCTTCGCTTTCATCGCTCCGGTTGTGGCTGCGGTTCCCACCGCTTACGTTGCTCCGTTGGGCGCTGCGGTTCCCTTTGCTTACGTTACTCCGTTGGGCGCTGCGGTTCC
The DNA here is from genome assembly GCF_027533625.1 of Paenibacillus gyeongsangnamensis. Classification (GTDB taxonomy): domain Bacteria; phylum Bacillota; class Bacilli; order Paenibacillales; family NBRC-103111; genus Paenibacillus_G; species Paenibacillus_G gyeongsangnamensis. Next base: position 136,194 of record NZ_JAQAGZ010000012.1, read on the forward strand.
CTTTGCTTACGTTGCTCCGTTGGGCGCTGCGGTTCCCTTTGCTTACGTTACTCCGTTGGGCGCTGCGGTTCCCTTTGCTTACGTTGCTCCGTTGGGCGCTGCGGTTCCCTTTGCTTACGTTACTCCGTTGGGCGCTGCGGTTCCCTTTGCTGACGTTGCTCCGTTGGCCGCTGCGGTTCCCTTTGCTGACGTTGCTCCGTTGGCCGCTGCGGTTCCCTTTGCTGACGTTACTCCGTTGGCCACTGCGGTTCCCTTTGCTGACGTTGCTCCGTTGGCCGCTGCGATTCCCTTTGCTGACGTTACTCCGTTGGCTACTGCGGTTCCCACCGCTGACGTTGCTCCGTTGGCCGCTGCGGTTCCCACCGCTTACATTGTTTCGGTTACTTCGATTACCCGAACTTCTGCCAAGAGGCATACTTATCACATCCTTTTTTTGAGATAGTTTAATCTATGAAAAAAGGATAATATTGTCTGAGTCATTTTATAGAGTAGAATCAACCATTTTTTTCTTTAATAAAATCCGTGGTTTGTTATAGGCAAACGGTATGCCGGGACACTTCTGAATTTCGGCGCCTTGCCAAAACTAAAAAGCCGTCATGCATGTTAGCATAACGGCTTCTTCGTTTAAATCGAATAATACTTATTTAAGTCCTTGAATAAGTTCATTTAGCGCTTGTGTTAAGCCATCATTCAATTGAGCCAAAACCTGCTTATCGATCGGACTCTTTTGCGATCCGGCTACTTCCGGGTTCAAGCTCTTCTCAATTTTTTCATACAATTCGGCACTGCGCGGCGGTACGCCATCTTCGAATGTTTTCCAAACTTCCTCCAGCTTCGGAGCCAGTTCCTTTATTTTAGCGTCATTGCCCGCTGCAATTTCCTTTTTAATTTCACCGGTCGTTGCAAGCATTTGGTTAGCTCCCGCTTTCACTTGATCTACGGGAATGAGCTTTGCAGAAAGATCAAATAAGGTTTGGATCAGTTGGTTATCAATTTTTAAGATCGCGTCTTTATCTATTTTGGCCGCTTTCGATGCCGATACGGCCGGGTTCAAGCTTTTCTCAACCTGCTCATAAAGATCAGGGTATTTCGCTTTGACCCCATCCTCAAAAGTAGACCATGTCTCTTCAAGCTTAGGTCCGACTTCTTTTACTTTAGCCTCATCCCCGGCGGTCGCAGCTTTTCTCAGCTGCTTTGCGGTTGAAAGCAGTTTTGCCGTTCCGTCCTTGACTGAAACTTCAGGAGCCTTCGCTGCCGTTTTTCCCTCCGCTGCCGCAGGGGCTGCGTTTCCTTCAGGCTTTTTTGCAGTGCCGCAGGCCGAAAGTAAGGATGCCGAAAGTGTTAAGACGATGAAAGATATCATAAGCTGCTTTTTCATGTTCATTCCTCCAAAAGGGTTTATTATATTATTGAGCAACAGAAGCGCTTTGCCGGATTTTTCGTTTTTCCCACACCACAACAAGGATAGCGGCGACGACGATCAAGATTTGGGGTATTGCGCTTTGCCAAGAAGGGAAAAAGGCAAGGAAACCGATGCTCGGCAGATGCGGGCTATTCGTCGTTGGGATCGCGCCGGCCAGCTGCAGGCTATTAATGCCCAGTCCGGTAAACTTAATGCATAAGTACAGTACAATTAAACTCGATACAAGGAAGAACGGGCGGATCGGCAGCTTAGCCCCGATATACAGCATGATAAAGCCAACGACGACTAAAACCCCGAAGCCCACCAAAATGCCAAGCAGCAACTGCTGAACGCTGATTTGATTCACCATACCGATGATAAATAATACCGTTTCCGTTCCTTCCCGGAATACGGCTAAGAAGGTTAGCACTCCAAGGGACACGATATTGCCTGTGCTTACTGCCGTTTGCGTTTTTTCTTTAATATATTGGTTCCATTGTTTAACGTTAGATTTGCTATGGAGCCAGTAACTCATATAGAGGAGCATGGCCGCGGCAAATACGCCGGTCCAGCCGCCGATCAAGAAATTGTTGTTCCCAAAAGCTCCTGAGGAGAAAATAAATTTAACGATCACAGCGAGAGCCGCACTAACCAGAAGTCCTGCGATAACGCCGCTCCAAATCCACGTCTTCCCTTTTTGATCCTTCGATTTCTTAACAAAGGCAAGCAGGGCGCCTACGACAAGAAGTGCTTCCAATCCTTCGCGAATCGGAATCATGGCCGCATCCCACAAGGTATAGCTTGATTTTTGAGCTAAAGGGGTCAGGTAGGCAATCATTTTGTCTACTAATTTTGCGGCGTCGTCATATTTTTGACCTGTGATCATCGCATTAACAACGACCATATCACGTTCGGAATCGCTGTAAACCGTAGCGGATTGAGCGACGACGTTGCCTTCAACGCTGAGCCAGCTCTCCCTTACTTTGCCGATCGCCTTAACCGACTCCGCTTGGTCGTGCTTTTGGGCTGCGTTTTTGGTTTGCTCCAGAAGGGTGATAAAGTCGGAGAGCGTGATATTCTCTTCTTTACCACTTGAAACATTGGCGTACTGCCCGTTTGTATACCGGATCAGCACCTGCTGCAAGCTATCTAGCGCAGAGAGTATGTCCTCTTGTTTATTGATCATAAATGCATACTCGACTTGCCCCATCTGAGTCTCAATATCCTTGTAGGCCGCTTTGGAGTCCGTCTTTACGCTATCTTCCACATCCATCCATGTATCGTGGAATTGATCGTAGCTTTGTTTTGCTTTGTTCAAATCCTGCTTTGCCAAGTCGATCGTTTGGCTAATTTTGCCCTTGGCTTGATTCATGTTCTCTATGCCTTGGCTCGCCGCCCCAGCGGTCAAAGGCATAAGCAGCATGATGAAAAGCAGCGGAAGCAACAGAGAGGCTGAAGCTAATTTTCGCATGAACGCGTCCCTCTTTCTTTGTTATTACAATTTGAGAATGATTATCATTATAAATCCTTGTTTAGTTTACTTGAGAACGGTTCTCAGGTCAATCGTTTTTTTGGCTTTTTAATTGTTAATGTTTCATGAATAATTGTAATTGCTATTAAATAAGAATTAGTCGATAAAAGGGGACGCTGCTGAATCGACTAAATGAACGCGCTGAACTCCGCTTGGAGCCGGTTCCTTTATTCCCGCATAGTGATGCCTATCCGTACAAGGCGTCAATCAGGTCTGGATTATTAACAATTTGCCGATAAAATAAAGTATATGGCTTGCAACTTAGCAAAGTGGTGAGAAGATGATTTCAATTGGACTTGCCGGTTGGGGAGACCATGATGAGTTATATAAGACCGGAGTTAAACCGCAAGATAAGCTTAATGAATATAACGAATATTTCCAAGTTGTTGAAGTGGACAGCTCTTATTATGCGATTCATAAGGCTGATTTGTATCAACGCTGGGTAACCGAAACTTCAAGTCATTTCTCATTCTTGATAAAAGCTTACCAAGGCATGACAGGGCATACGCGTCAGACATTTTCTGAAGCTGAGACGGAATTGATGTTTCGAAGTTTTAAGGAGTCGGTCAAGCCTGTTCTGGATGCGGGAAAATTAAAGGCGGTTCTTTTCCAATACCCGCCATGGTTTGAATGCAATCGTAATAATGTAACATTATTGCGGGCAACGAAGAAACGAATGGAGACGATTCCGGTAGCCCTCGAATTTCGCCATCAAAGCTGGTTCAGCCCGGAAATGCGGGAAAAGACATTATTATTTATGCGTGAAGAAGGTTGGATGCATAGCATTTGCGATGAGCCCCAGGTTTTTCCGGGCTCGGTTCCAACCATATTAAAACCGACGCATGAGGAGTTAACCGTGGTTCGGTTCCATGGCAGAAATACGGAAGGCTGGACTTCAAGCCGAACAAAAGATTGGAGAGAAGTACGATATCTTTATCGTTACAGTTATGGAGAATTACAAGAGTGGAGGGAGAAGCTCTTGAAGCTTGAAAAAGAAACCAAAGAGGTTTGTGTCATTTTCAATAATAACTCGGGTGGCGATGCCGCTTCTAACGCTTTGCAACTTATGGAACTATTGAACTTGGAGTCCAAGCCGTTTCCTCCGCGACAAATGGATATGTTCGAGTGATTGATGCGGCTGCAGGCCCGAGAGTATCCCCATTTGGGTAATGGTTAACCCTCAAAGTATCCAAGTAAAGAGGCTAACCGGATCCAACAAAAAAAGCACACTCAAGGTGTGCTCTCTTCCGGAGATCTTTGATGATGAGGTTCATCTTTAGGCAAACGCCGGCTTCTTGTAATTCGCTTTCCGTTCGAAAATGACGGTGCCTTCCACTTCTTTGCCGTCTTCGGTAATGGCGATAACCTTATTGCCTTCTTTCGAAGCGCCGGCTGCCGACATCAAAGGCCGAAGACGGTGTAATCCTTTGCTACGGGACGGTCTGTTCATTAGGTATCGCCTCCAAACAGGTCGTTGATCGTGCTGAGCAGCTTCTCGTTCAGCTCGAGCTGCTTCTCTACATCCTCTCCGGACATGGCCTGTCTTCCGGAAATGTGCACGGCGAGGAGCAGATCCTTTCCTACAGGATAACATATCAGGTAGGTCTTGACAACGCGGTGATCGTGGAGCAGCACGAATTTCTCCAGACTCTGCAGGTAAGCCTCCACCACCTGGATCACGGGCTGCGTGCCCGATGGCTGCTCGTTGATCTTGAAAGGGTAGCTCTTCTTCTTCCCGACGTTCCCGGCAACCTGCTCCAGGCCGTCGCGATTCGCTTTCCAGACGGCGGCCCCGACCACATTGTAGCCCGGGACAGCCCGGTAAGCGCTTCGGAATGCATCGTACAGATGCTCATAGAGGCCGTTCGAGTCGTTCATCACCCGCTTTGCATAGCGGATAAAAAACTGGTGCAAATAGAAATCCGTCTCCATCTCGTCCGCGGCCGCCGCGAGCTCCAACCGCGCCTCTTCCAAGGCGGCGTAAGGATCATGGAACTTGCCGCACCTCTGAATCGTATCGCCGATTCTCATGCATGCGACGCTCACCGCCCGCGCAAGGCTGCCGTCGGCGCGGCCGGTTTCGTAGGTCAACAGCGTAAGCCCTTGCATGTCGGAGAGCAGGTGAAAATTCTGAATACGCTCGCCGCCGAAAGTACGTTCCGCGGTTTGCGGGACCAGGAAGAAGACGCGGCCTCTCCGCAGCTTCCCCCAGAACAGCCCCATCTCGAAGACGGTGTTGTCCCGGGGCGCAAGCACCAGTTTCTCCCGGTATAGCACGACATCGTCCGGGGAACAGATGAATACGGCATAATCGCTGACGCCAAGCTCCGCCTCCAAATCCTCCATCGTGTAGTTCATTGCGTTGAACGTGCCGGCGTACCAGGGCGATACCTCCGCATAATGGCGTAAGGCTTCATGAACGGCCGCTGCCAGCGGGATCGATTCTTTGGCGGAGCCGATAAACAGCTTTGGCTTCGATTGCAGATCCATCATGAAAGATTAGACGCTCCTTGTACTCCTGTGTGGCCCCGTTCAAACCGGAGGCATCCCATACCATAGCTGTGCAGTCCGGTCTTATATAAGGAGAACAGCCCAGTATATACAGATTTTGTTATATATTAACACAATGGGCGGAGGAGTAACACCCCTTGGCGGAGATGCAGGCGGCACGGGACCTGGGAAGCATTAGGCGTATCTTGCATGCGGGATATCGTCGTGATGGGCTTCAGCAGTACCCCGAAGGTGCGAAGCTCATGCTAGTGCAGACATCCGTCACGATTTTCTTCGGGTGCCCCCGATGGCCGATCACATCGGATAGCTTCCTCCCTCCGTATTTATTTCTTAAACTAAGGTTATCGGCACATAAATGTCACTATAATTAACATAAAAATGGGTGAGGAACACAAAAGAATGCTTCTTTATCTTGGAAGAGGAGCTGATTTGTACAAAAAATACTATGTTCCTTTTACACAATGCAATGAATATGTTAACTTATCTAACAATTATCCGGAGAATGCATGGCGATCCATAAATTTAAGCGATCCTAATCTTAGGAAGGAGTGGGGTTTATGGTACGGTATAGGAATGAGCGCGTCCCGCTGCACGAAGTGATGCCGAAGCTGGTGGCGACGGCGAGGGGAGACCTTAAAGCAAGTCTTGTCGTGCTGAATGCGAGACTGGTGAATGTATGCTCCGGCGAAATTATGGAAGGGATGTCCGTCGGGGTGCAGGGGGCGAGAATCGCATACGTCGGGCGCCAAGCGCATAAGCTGATCGGACCGGATACCCGTGTCGTGGATGCCGGGGGAAAATATTTGGCGCCGGGGTTTCTCGACGGTCACTGTCATATCGAGAGCACGCAGCTCACGGTTACGGAGTTTGCCCGGGCGGTGCTGCCGCTCGGGACGACGGGAGGGTTCTTCGATGCCCACGAGATTGCAAACGTCATGGGCCTCCGGGGGCTGCGGCTGATGCTCGAGGAAGCGCAGCGGACGCCGCTTGCCGCTTATATGCAGGTAGCTTCCTGCGTGCCGTCGACGGACGCTTCCCTTGAAACCTCGGGAGCGGTGCTTGGGCCCTCCGAGGTAGAGGAAGCCTTCGGCTGGGGACCGGATGTGATCGCCCTCGGGGAAGTGATGAACTTCCCCGGCGTCGTCTACGGCGACGAGCGCATGCTGGGCGAGGTGCAGGCGGCGCTGCGGGCGGGGCGGGCGGCCGACGGGCATTTCACCTGGGCCTCGGACGACGAACGGCTGATCGCTTACGCCGCCAGCGGCATCACCGGCGACCACGAGTGCGTGACGAAAGAGGATGTGGCCGAGCGGGTGAGGCTCGGCATGTATGCGATGATGCGCCGCGGCTCCGCCTGGCATGACGTGGAGGAGACGATCAAGGCGCATACGGAGCTGGGGCTGGACCCGAGGCGCATGATGCTGGTGACCGACGACCGGAGCGTGGAATCGCTTGTGGATGAAGGGCATATGAACTTCGTCATCCGCAATGCCATCCGTCAAGGCGTGAAGCCGGTCACGGCGATTCAAATGGCGACGATCAATACGGCCGAGCGGTTCGGCGTCGTGCGCGACGTTGGGACCGTCACCCCGGGCTCCTACGCCGATTTGGTGCTGCTCGAGGGGCATTTGGCCGACGTGAACGTAGCCATGACGATCTGCGGCGGCCAAGTGGTTGCGGAGGATGGGCGCATGGCGGTCGAGCTGGAGAAGGCGGCGTATCCGGAGGACGCTATACATTCCGTGAACCTTGCCCGGATGCCGGAGCCGAAGGATTTCGCCATTGCCGCGCCTGTGCAGGAGGGCCGGGTGACGGTGCGCGTGATCCGCGTGCAGGAAAATCACGTAGAGACGAAAGCGTCTACGGCTCAGGTCGAGATTCGAAGCGGACGGGTGGAGCTTCCGCCGCAAGGGCTGTGCAAAATCGCCGTCTTCGAGCGTCATCACCGTACGGGTCAGCATTCGGTGGCGCTGGTCGAAGGCATCGGCTTCTACCGGACTGCGGCGCTGGCCATGACGGTAGCGCACGACAGCCACAACCTGCTCGTCATCGGGAACGACGACGAGCGGATGGCCCAGGCGGCGGCGAAGGTGGCCTCGATTCAGGGCGGAGCGGCGCTCGTGACGGAAGACGGCGAGGCCGTACTGCCGCTGCCGATCGCAGGTCTCTTGTCCGACCGGCCATACGAGGAGGTCGCGGAGCATTCGCGGCAGCTGAGCCGCGCATTGCAGGAGGCCGGGTGCCGGCTGAACTACGCTCTTATGACGCTGTCGCTGCTGGCGCTCGTCGTGATCCCTGAGCTGAGGCTTTCGGATAAAGGGCTTGTCGAGATTACGCCGGAAGGCATCCGCAAGGTGGGGTTGTTTGTCGAATAACGGGCGGATCCGCATAAAATACGCCTCTTTTTCCCACGCTAACACGGAGTCCGATGTGGAAAGGAGGAGCCGAGACATGGCTCGATACGATTCCAGCCTTCAATCCCAGAATCCGATTTCTCAAGCCCAGAACTCTGAGAAAACGGCGCATCACGCGGTCACCCAAGCCCAGTCCCATCCTTCGCAGCAGTTGATTGAGCAGGCGAACACGGCCGTCGAACGGGCGGAGCGCGCGCTCGAGCAGGCGCAGAGCAGCGAGAATGAGCTGGCGGTCCAGCAGACCGCCGAGCTGCTCGCCGAGGACCGGGAGGCGCTGCAAAGCCTGACGCCTTCGGACGAGGCTTAGGCTGGCAAGCTCCGCTTCCACCGCAGTGCTTAGAGCGGCACTGCGGTTTTTGGCGTGAGCGGGAAGCGCCGGGAACCCCGGATTTTTTCAGTTGAGAAGACTTTATAAGTTTTCGTAGCTTATAGCTTCGCATCAACCTTGGTAAACGCACTGGTCCTAGTAAGACAAGGACGGCGTAGCCGTTTATCCTGGCGGCACGCAGAAATACGTCGGCTTTTACCCCATCACTCCCGTATGCCTTAAATGCCATCGCTCCGGTCCGTATGGTACAATGGAAGCAATACATGCCGTTCAACACAGGAGCGGCATACCTGACAACGTGAAGGAGGCGTCACGCAATGGCACAGCGTTACGAACCGTCGGTTGAGCTCGTTTGGGATGGGAAGGCAACCCTAGGAGAGGGCCCGGTATGGGATGCGCGCAGCGGTATGCTGCTGTGGGTGGATATTTACGGGAAACGGGTGCACTGGCTGGAGATCGTCTCCGGGGCTCACCGCAGCCTGCAGCTGGACCAAATGATCGGAGCGGCCGTGCTCCGGCAATCCGGGGGGCTGATGCTTGCCCTGGAGCATGGCTTCCATGCGCTGGATCCGGAGACCGGCGCGCTCGAACCATGGCATGATCCTGAGCCGAAGCAGCCGGGCAACCGTTTCAATGACGGCAAGTGCGATCCGGCGGGCCGCTTCTTCGCGGGTACGATGGACCGGAAGGAAGAGACGCCGAAGGGAGCGTTGTACTGTCTGGAGAAGGACGGTACGGTAAGGAAAGCGCTGGAGGGCGTCACGGTTTCCAACGGCCTCGGTTGGAGTCCCGACGGCCTCACGATGTACTACATCGATTCGCCTACCAAGCGGGTATTTGCCTTTGACTACGACCCGTCTTCCGGGGAGCTCTCGAACCGGCGTACGGTCGTTATCATTCCCGAGGGCGGGGGATTCCCCGACGGCATGGCGGTTGACGAAGAAGGCTTGCTCTGGGTGGCGCAATGGGACGGGTGGCAAGTATCCCGCTGGGATCCGTTGACCGGGGAACAGGTCGGCTCCATACCGGTGCCCGCGGCCAGGGTCACTTCGGTCGCGTTCGGAGGCCCGGATCTGGATGAGCTGTATATTACGACAGCCCGGATCGGGCTCGGCGAGGAAGATCTGTCCAAGCAGCCGCAGGCCGGAGGCGTATTTCGCTGCAAGCCGGGCGTGAAGGGGCTTCCCGTCGGCTTCTATGGAGGATAACGGGTTGAAACAAGCTCCCCGAACGGCCGGAGAGCCGAAGGAACGCTTAGAGGCCATGATCGCCGAAGTGAATCAAGGACTGCTTCCGGAGCTGCGCCTTGCGAGCGAGCACCCTCATCATCCCGTAACCGTGCACAGCGTTTCTGCTCCTTGGCAGCTGGTCGGAGCGGGCAATTACGCCGCAGTGGTGGAGCATCCGGAGTATTCCGGCCTTGTCGTCAAGGTGTATGCGCCCGGAAGACCCGGCATCGAAGCGGAGGCGGAGGTTTACCGCAGACTCGGCAAGCATCCGGCTTATTCGGAATGCTGTTACAGCAGGGTCAAGTCCGGCTTCTTGATTCTGAGGAAGCTTCACGGAACGACACTTTACGATTGCCTCCGCCAAGGCATTCCGGTTCCACAGAAGGTGATGCAGGACATCGATGAAGCGCTGGCCTATGCACGGAGGCTTGGGCTGACCCCGCACGACGTGCACGGCAAGAACGTAATGATGCGGGAAGGCCGGGGAATCGTGGTGGACGTCTCCGATTTCATGAACCCGGAGCCCTGTACGATGTGGAGCGACCTGAAGCGCGCATACAAGCTGCTGTACCCGCCATGGCTTCGGCGCATACCTGTCCCGGATCTGCTGCTGGACGTCATTCGCCGGGGCTACCGTCTGTTGAAGCGCCGTTAGTACCCGGCTCGCGCAGGAAAGCTCGGGCCGGGCGGCTGGTATGACGGACTTCTGTCTGCGGCCAGTAGATCTGATTCTGATGCCAGGGGTTTGTCCGCCGCCGGGTTCCTTGAACAGCGCCTGATCGTGATCGATCCACACCCCCCTCCACGCCCATCAGCGCCGCCGCCAACTTGGCGAACCGCCTGGCCAGCATGAACCCCGTACAGCTTCACTTCTCTGCCACAAGTTGCAGATTTGAATGAACACTTTGCCATAGGTATCCCGTTCCTCCAGCGGCTTCGGGGACGATCGATCCGTAGACGGCAACTTCCTCCGTTTCGCAGCTCCTCGCACCAGCGTATGCCCCGCCGTCCGGTAAAAATATAGGCATCCGCACCGCCCCGATGAAGGAAACAACAGGGAGCCCGGCGAACTTAAACTTAAGCAAGCCAAAGATCATGAAACTTTTTCATATACAGGAGAGCACGCTAATGCCGGACAAGCAGATTAACCTATTGATCGTGGATGACCGACCGGATAATTTGCTGACGCTGACTATGACGCTCGAGTCCACCGACTATCGGATCGTTACCGCGGCTTCGGGAGAAGAAGCGCTGCGCCGAATGGTTACTGAAGATTATGCCTTGATCTTGCTCGATGCCCAGCTGCCGGGAAGGGGAGGCTTCGGGACGGCAGAGCTGTTCCAACTCCGGGAGTGCTCAAGACGCATCCCGATTATTTTTATAACCGCTAATGGTGAAGCTGCGGAGCAACTCATGAGCGGTTGTGAAGAAAGGGAGGTAGATTACATCATATGGCCCTTTCAGCCGGAAGCGCTGCGGCGGAAGGTCCGGCAATTCGTCCGGATGGATCTGGACCGGAGGCGAATGAAGGAGCGGGAAGACCTGCTTCTCAAGCGGGCTGCCGAGCTGGAAGAGGCTAACCTGCGTCTGGAGGAAACGGTCCGCAAGCAGTCGCATTCGGAATCGGTGGGGCGGGTCATCGGCGAGACGTCTGCGGACGTCTTCCTGCTTATTCGCTCCAGCGGGCATATCGTATCGGTGAATCCCGCGGTACGGGCAATGTTCGGATATGAACCGGATGCATTGACCGGAACCTTGGCTTCGCGCCTGCTTCCCAGTACGGAAGACTGGTTTCCACTGTCTCCTTCCCGGTTCGGCCGAAGGCATAAAGGCGGAGTTGTTGTGGAGGAAACCGCCGTTCGGCAGGATCACACGATCTTTCCGGCGGAGCTGCAGGTCGGCAGGGTACAAGCGGAGGAGCAGGGGTTATACCTGATTTCCATCCGCGACATCACCGAGCACAAGCTGCAGTATATGCGGCTGGAGCGGTCGCTGGACCGGCAGATGAAGGATCTGCGCCGTGCAGGCGAGCTGCTGGAGCGGGAAATGCGGGAACGTACGCGCATCGCAGAGGAGCTGCGGCTGTCCTACGGCCAGATCGGCGATATTCTGGAGTGCGTCACGGACGCTTTTTTCGTGCTGGATAACGATTGGCGTATTCGATTCCTCAACCGTACGGCTGAGTTTCGGCTCGGCGTTACCCAGGAGCAGGCGCTCGGAAGGCTGCTGTGGGATCTCACCATCTTCGGAACGAGGGAGTATGAGTTCCTGATTCGGACAATGGAGCTGAAGGCGCCGATGCAGGATGAGTTTTACTCGGAGCGTGGTGACGGCTGGGTGAACGTGAGCGCGTTCCCTTCGGAATCGGGACTCTGTCTCTACGTGCAGGATACGACGGAACGCCATTGGATGAAGCAAAGCGCCATTAATTCGCAGGAACGGTTTTACAAAATCTTCAAGGCCAGTCCCAGTCTTATGGCCATTCATTCGCTGGTGCACCGGGCTTGCCTGGACATCAACGAGAGCTGGCAGCAGCATACCGGCTACACCTATGAAGAGATGGTGATGGGCGGCGTCGACCTGCTGATGGTCCATGATGCCGCTGGGGAGTACTCGCGCCCGGTACAACTTGGAACAGGGGAAGCGCTGCAGAACGTGAAGGTCCGTTACGTTACGAAGTCCGGTGAGAACCGCACGGGGCTGTTGTCTGCGGAAATCATCGATACGCCGGAGGACGCTTGCGTTCTGACGGTCATCACCGACATCACGGAACGGGTCGAAACGGAGCGGGAGCTGGCGCGTCTGGACCGGCTTCATGTGATCGGCGAAATGGCGGCCGGAATCGCCCATGAAATCCGCAATCCGATGACGACGGTCCGGGGATTTCTGCAGCTTATGGGCTCCAGGCAGGCCGTGCCGCCGAAGGATATGCTGGATGTCATGGTGGAGGAGCTGAACCGTGCCAATAGCATCATCAGCGAGTTTCTGGCGCTTGCGAGAAGCAAATCCACCGATCGGAAGAGACAGCCGCTTAACCGCGTCATTGCGGCGATCGCGCCGCTGATTCAGGCGGAGGCGACGCTGGCGGGGAAGTCGGTGCTGCTGGAGCTGAGGCCTTGTCCGGAGCTCGAGCTGGACGAGAAGGAAATTCGCCAGCTGATCCTCAATCTCGCCTTGAACGGACTGGAAGCGATGGAGGCCGGGGGGCAGCTGAGCATCTCGACATGCTGCGAAGGCGATTGCGTGATGCTGGAGGTCGGCGACCAAGGCTCCGGCATGAATCCGGAGGTGCTCGGCAAGCTGGGGACGCCTTTCTTTACGACGAAAGAACAGGGCACCGGCCTGGGGCTGGCAGTCTGCTTCAGCATTGCAGCGCGGCATCAGGCGAAGCTGACCTGCCGGACCGGCAGGGAGGGGACCGTGTTCACTCTGCGCCTGCCGATGAATGGCGCCCCTTCGCCGGATATCCATGCATAGGATGCGCGCCTTTTTCCAATAGTAACTACGAATATGGGAAAAAGGATGTGTTTTGTGGACACGGTTCAGCTGGAGGATCACTAAAGCCTGCGGATTGCCTGCAACCGGTCATGTAGCGATCCAAGGTTCATTACAAACGAACCGCGGTTCGTTAACGAAAAGCAGCTTCTGCGAATTGTCACCTTTCGGAACACTAACGATGGGTTTCCATCAAGATCAACCATTCTCTAAAAGGAGCCACAACGTCATGTCCAAGAGCTTAACGCAAGTTCTGAATACGCAGATTGCGAACTGGAGCCTGCTATTCATCAAGCTCCACAATTATCACTGGTACGTCAAAGGCCCTCAGTTCTTCACGCTGCATCTCAAATTCGAGGAGCTGTATACCGAAGCGGCGCTGCATGTCGATAATCTGGCGGAGCGGCTGCTCGCGCTGAAGGGCGAGCCGGTCGCAACGATGCGGGGCATTCTGGAGCAGGCAACCGTTCAGGAAGCCTCGGGAACCGAGAATGCGGAACAAATGGTTCGCACCCTGGTTGCCGACTTCGGCACCGTGATCGGGGAGCTGAAGGAAGGCATGGCCATCGCCGGAGAAGCGAACGACGAGACGACCGGCGATATGCTGCTGGCCATTCACAGCTCGCTGGAGAAGCACGTCTGGATGCTGGAATCGTTCCTCGGCAAGTAAAGACAGTTATCGGGGCACCGCTTCGTCATGAGCGGTGTCTATTTTTAATTGATAAAATTTATAAGTTTTCGTAACTTATAGCTTCGCATCAACCTTGGCAAACGCGCTGGTCCTTGTAAGACAAGGACGGCGTAGCCGTTTATCCTTGCGGCACAGAGAACCGGGAATCCGGCTTCTTTGGATGAGCTCCGATAGGGGCTTTTATCGCAAAAAATACAAGCGGACAAGGAGAATGAGGGCCCTGCGGATTGCCGAAATTCCTACGTCCATAGGTCATGTCCGATGCCTTGTCTCTGCCAAAATCCGCCAAGTCCCCCGGCCATCAGCCCGGACGGCCCGATTGCTATATTCATAGAATAGAGCAAGCATAGCCAGAATGAGGCGGCGGGCTCGGGAAGAGAAAGTTCTTCACGGCCGCAGCCGTTCGGCAAGGAGGAGACCCGGAATGGAGGCGGAGTACAGGGAAGGAGAGCGGCTGATCAAGGTGGAGACGCGGCTGGAGAACATTGAAGTCGCCTTAACCCGATTGGAAGAAAAGCTGGACAAATGGCACGGCAACTATGTCACCCGCATCGAGGTGGCGGAGATGCTTCGGGCCCGCGACGAGAGGATTGCCTGGCTGGAGAAGGAACGGATGGCCAGCAAGCAGGCTTATCCGAGCTGGATCAATATCTTGATCGCCTTTGCCGCGCTGATCGTGACATGGTTTCATAATAAATAAAGCCGTGCCGGCCGGGTACGGCTTATTTTGGTTGATAAGACATTATAAATTTTTGCAGCTTATAGCTTCGCATCAACCTTGATAAACGCGCTGACCCTTGTAAGACAAGGACGGCGTAGCCGTTTATCCTGGAGCGTAGAGCGGCCGGGCGTTTAACTTACCGTACGATTTTCGGTATAATGAAGGACAAAAAAACCGTACGACCTACGGACAGAACGGAGTTCATCGACTATGCAGGAAGTAGCGCAAATCATTCGGCGGTTGACCGGGGAGCAATCTCTGATTCAAGCGACCCTGAGCCAGGTGAGGAAGCCGGAGCCCGGCGGCTGCACTAAGATTACAATCAAGCCGGTGGAATTGAAGGGGCAGCGCTTGTATCAATTCAGCTCGTTCTGCGGGCCGAAGGTGTTTCATGAGAACTTTGCGGCGGAAGCGGCGGCGGACAAGCTGGAGGTGCTGCTGTCGGAGCAGTTCCGTCAGGCGCTGCTCCAAACCGCGGAAGCGGACTATCAGGTGCTGATCAGCAAGAAGGGCAAGGCGGGAGTACTGAAGAAGCCGCCGACCAAGAAAGTCCCGGTCACGCTGGAGCATAACCGGCGCAAAAACTACACCATCGAGGAAGGCCGTCCGGTGCCGTTTCTGGTGGAGCTCGGGATCATGAATGAGGAAGGGAAGGTGTTGGCGAAGAAATACGACAAGTTCCGTCAGATCAACCGGTTCGTGGAGCTGATCGCCGATGCGGCGCCCTACCTGGCGAGAGGACGGAAGCTGAACATCGTCGATTTCGGCTGCGGCAAGTCGTACCTGACGTTTGCGTTGTATCACTATTTGAAGGAAGTGCAGGGCTTCGACATCCGCGTGATCGGCCTCGATCTGAAAGAGGACGTCATCGCGCACTGTTCGGGCCTGGCCGAGAAATTCGGCTACGGCGACCTGCAGTTCCTTGTCGGCGATATCGCCCAATACGAGGGGCTGGACCGGGTTGACATGGTCGTCACGCTGCATGCTTGCGATACGGCGACGGATGCGGCGCTGGAAAAGGCGGTCCGCTGGGGGGCCGACGTGATCTTGTCCGTGCCGTGCTGCCAGCACGAGCTGTTCCGGCAGGTGGACAGTGAGGTGCTCGGGCCGCTGCTGCAGCACGGCATCCTGAAGGAGCGTTTCTCCGCGCTAGCCACCGATGCGATCCGCGCGAAGCTGCTGGACATCGTCGGCTATAAGACGCAGCTGCTGGAGTTCATCGACATGGAGCATACGCCGAAAAACATCCTGATCCGTGCGGTCAAGGGCAAGCCGCTGCCGGCCAAGGAGCGGGAGAGGCTTGTGCGCGGCTACGAGGCGTTCCGCGATTTTCTGGGAGCGAAGCCGTATTTGGAGCGGGCGCTGGCCCCCGAGCTGAAGCCGCTGTTTGCGGAGACCTGACTTAAGGCCCATTGAATGGAATCACGGGGCTTGGCCCCTTGGTTTCAGAACGGAAGGTTGACCGGCTATGCTACAATGGTCTCAATGGTACCTTGGAGAATGGAGCTGCAGCAAGTGGGATACGTATTATTGTTTTTAGCAACGCTATCTTGGAGCTTTGTGGGCGTTCTGGTCAAATCCGTCTCGTTCATGCTGGACAGCACGTCCATCACGTTCCTGCGGTTCGCGATCGGGGTATTATTCTTGGGAGGCTTCCTTTGGATCAAGGACCGCGCCCTGCGTCTGAGCTGGGATAACAGGTGGATCTGGATCGGGGCGGTTGGGAAATGCTGCAATTATTTCTTTGAGAATATGGCGCTGTCAAAAGGGTACTCCTACGGCAACATTCTGGTCGGTCCCGTGCAAACGGTCATTCTGCTGATGTTATCGGCGTTCTGGTTCAAGGAGCGGATCGGACCGAAGGGCTGGTTCGCTGCGGCGCTGTGCGTAGGCGGGGTGCTGCTCATCAGCTGGAACGGCCTGCCGCTTGCCGTCTTCCTGCAGGGGCATGCGGCGATTACCTTCTTATATGTCGTCTCCGCCATCGGGGCGGCGTTCCACGTGCTCAGCCAGAAGATGCTGATCCGGTCCATGGATGCGGGCAATATGAATTTTTCCGTCTTCTTCTGGTGCAGCCTGCTGATGGCGCTGCCTCTTCCGGCGCAAGCCCATATGACGGGTCCGGTTCAGATTGTGCCGCTGCTTGCGGTGACCGGGCTCGGGCTCATTACCGGTCTCAGTTTCTATTGGTTCAGCCAGGCGCTGACCCGCGTCTCCTTCCCGGTAGCGATCATCGTAAGCAACAGCGGTGTACTGTTTACGATCGTGTGGGCGTACCTGATTTATCACGACCCCGTTACGCCGTATATTGTCGGCGGGGCGGCCGTGTTCGTATCCGGCCTTGTACTGCTCAATTTGCCTGTACGGAAGCCGGCCGCTAGGGTTCGGCAGGAAAGGGGAGCATCCGTATCTTAGGAGGTGAGAGGATGGAAGAGGAGCCATCGATCGTCACTGGCTTGCCGCCCGTCGTCTTTTCCGGGGCCCGCTTGCTGATTCTAGGCTCGATGCCTGGTGAAGCCTCGCTGCAGATGCGGCAGTATTACGGAAATCCGCGCAATCATTTCTGGCGTCTTATGTATGCTCTGCTGGACGGTGGAGGAGTACCGGATGCGGATTACGAAGCGCGTCTCTGGTTTCTTCGGTCGCGGGGGGTTGCTTTGTGGGACGTGCTGCAGACGTGCGAGCGGCAGGGAAGCCTGGATTCTGCGATCCGGCGGCCGAGGGCAAACGATTTTGCGGCCTTGTTCGGGGCGTATCCGGGTATCCGGCATGTCTTCTTCAACGGAAACGCGGCGGCGGATTTGTTCCGGCGTCATGCGGCGGCGGCCGCAGCAATGCATGCGGCAAGCTATGCGCAGCTTCCGTCCTCCAGCCCCGCCCGGGCGATGGCCTTTGAGGCGAAGCTGGCGGCTTGGCAGCCGCTTCGGGAGGCGTGGAAGGAAGGCGGAGCGTAACTTCGGCGGGCCGTCTTAACCGGGAACAGACATTGCAGGACGTCCTGCCTGAAGCTGTCGCAAACGATATTGTGCTTGCCGGGGCACGGTCTTCCTGCAGCATTGAACTACCGGAGAGCGGCTTCCCTCAGGGGTGCGAGAAGCTTCTCGTCATGCTCCGCCTCCGGATTGATTTCATTGGATACGAACTGTGTGATGCGATTCCCGGTAAAGGTGCAGAAATGGTCGTAGCACCGCGAATCGTTCAGCAGGAGGGGGAGGAACAGGGGGATATTCGCCGCCACCCCCTGATTGCTCGGATGCAGGATCCAGTCGATCGCCTTCCAGTCCAGCAAGCCTTCCTCGGTAGGTCTCGGCGTAGGATACGGGAACGAAGGCGCGACCTCGCCCAAGTAAGTGTACATTCCCCCGTAACGGCTCCCGTCCGTCAGCCACGTGACCAGCCCTTTGAAGCGGACCGAGGCGAGCTCAATGCCGGTCTCCTCGCGAATTTCCCTCAGAATCGACCGGTCCGGCGTTTCCCCCGGCTCCAGCTTCCCGCCCACGCCATTCCATATGCCCATCCAAGGCGCGCGTTCCCGGTTCAACAGCAGCAGCTCATCGCCTCGCTTAATGAAACAAATCGTATATTTCAGCATAGTTCCTCCTGCAGTCTCTGCCCGGGGCCGAATGACCGTTCTCTCTAAAAATTCGGTGAATACAAAGCCGCTGCGCAAGCGGATCCTTTTTCCGAACGCTTCGTCCCCGAATACTTGGGTTAGATCACCCTAAAGGCGAACGCATACAATTCCGCCGGCTCCGCTGCTTATTCACCCGACTTCCCGGAAGTTCTCCGGTCCGGCGCCGGCAAATGGCGGAATATGTCCGTATTTTGCCGGACGATGCGCCGTTTCTCCGAATAAGGCCCGGTCAGCTCAAGCACACGATGAATATCTTTACGATCATAATTGTAATTCCATCGGAACATCATCTTCAATAGACCGCCGAACGTCTGCGTATAATTACGGACCTCAAACCCGGCACAGGTAAGAAAAAAACGCTTGATGACCCGGAAATCCCTTACAAGCCGGTTCGGCTGCAGGACGAAAATGTAGTCCGCCCGGGCGAAGCTTTCCGTTCCCCATTTGTAGTGCACTCCCTCGATCACCCACGAAGGCTGGTCCATGGCCTTCAGCAGCATGGCGTCCCGTACCTCGGCCGGGAACTTCTTGCTTTCGTACTGCCGGTCCCACACGAGGTTGTCCAGCTCATAGCAGGGGATGCCGTACCTGCCGGAGATCGCCCGAGCAATATAGGATTTGCCGCTGCCGCAGGAGCCGATAATCCGAATTTTGATAAGCTCGTCCTCCTTAACCGTACAGGATTTGATCGACCCAGCGGTAGCAGGCATCAAGCTCGTCATCGTCAATCCGCTCCGATTGATGCTCGAACACGACCGAAACGTCCGGATTTTCTTCGCGCAGGATGGTTAAATACGCTTCGATGGGGGCCCACCCCTCGGCCGGGTCCAGATGCGGCATAGCCGGGTGATGGTTATGCTCGATCCGGTCCGTTATTTTTACATTCCACAGATGGACGACGGCGGCGTATGGGGCATAAGTCCGGATCACTTGCCTCGCATCGAACGAAGGGTCCAGCCGTTCCTGCAAATAAAGACGTCCGGTATCCAGGCATAGCTTGATCCGGTGATACTTCTTCAGGAGGGCCGGTACCGCATTCGAATCATACACATACCGGTTCAGCGCATCGAACTCCAGAACGGGGGTGAAACGGTACGCCTCGCTCCGCTCCGTCAGCCACTTGAACAGCTGCTCGCTCCGTTCCAGGAATACCTCTTGCGGGTAAAGGCTTTCGTTGACGTACTCGCTTGCATCGGCGAAGCGCCATCGGCTCCAATCCACCCGGTCGTCGAGCAGGACGGGCTTCGGGTAATGAAACAGTACATACGCCGGCCGAACCGGCCGCAGGAACTCCAGCTCCTCTTCGATCAGACGGAGCGCTCCTCTCCGCGTGTCCTCGTCCTGGGCCAGAAACAAAGCATCCCGGAGGGAGGAGCGGCCGGCGCGCAAAGGAAAATGGATTCCGATGCGGAAGTCCCGGTTCCGTGCCTCCTCTACGAGTCGGCGAATGTCCGCATCGCGTTCAAACAGACAGGCTTCAACGCCCTGAAAGCCTTTTCTGAAATCGCGGGCGTATGTCTTTTCGTCGAAGCGGTCGTATTGGCCGATCATGAACTTGTTCATAGGCTCCCCCAACGTTTTTCCAGGATTTGTGCTACGCCGTCGTCATCGTTAGCAGACGTTACCTCGGTGGCTAAGCGTTTAAGCTCTTCGATACCGTTCATCATCGCAACGGTATGGCCGCAAAGCCGGAACAAACCGACGTCATTGTAGTCGTCACCGAACGCCATGACTTCACGGAGAGGAATGCCGTAATGGCCGCAAATCTCAACCACGGCGGCTTCTTTTGAGGCCTGCGGCGCCATGATTTGAACCAGCTGTCCGGCGTCGCTAACCAATACGTTCGCCTGGCTGCCGAACCGGTCGATGATTCCTTGATGATCCGGTGCGCCGGAAATCAGAATTTTGGTCGGCTCCAGGCATTCAAGGGCGGTCACGTCCAGCCGTTCGGGTTCTGCGGTAGCGCCCAGGGACCTGTAGTCGATTTCGTATGCCGTGTACCATCGGTCCCGGACCTCGAAGCTGAGCTTGGCTCCTTTGTCCGTCAAGGCATAATCGAGGATGCTTTTGTTCAAATCCGCGCTGAGCGAATGATGACGGACTACGCCCTGACCGTATTCGCACAGTCCTCCGTTGTAATAAACAAGGTCACAGGAAGCAAGTAAATCGCCGGGCAGCAAAGCTTGAACCGACCTGGGAGGTCTGGCGGTAGCAAGAATGAGCTTGACCCCATGCCAGATGCAGCGGTCAAGCGCGTCTGAGTTACGATCGGTCAGCTGCTTCCGGCTGTTCAGCAGCGTTCCGTCCAAATCCAATACGATGCAAGAGTAGATGGTCCCCTCCCCCTTTTTCCGAAAATAAGATCATCCTGTGAGCTTGGCGTTTCTCATGCGGATCATGGAGAAATTGACGGTAGAGGATAGAACAGCGTCCCGGAGAGGGAGCAGGGAAGGCGTAATTCTAAGCTCGATGCCGAGGTCCGCCAGCTGCCCCGGCAGGTTGTCCAACCGGGTTACCTCGGCAGGCCTCACGGTCCGGGTTGTCGTGTAATAGCCGGCATTCCGGTCATACAGCTCGAAGGGCTCCGGATCGAATGCATAGCGGTAGATCGGCGTGCCGCACATGCGCTCATACCACCCGGACTCGATGGCAACGATCCGGTCCGTTCCCGAATGGCCGAAGAAGCGTGCTTTGTCCTTATCCGTCTTTTTGTCGTAAGGCCATATGCACACTCTCGGGCACTCTCGCGGGAAAAAATAATGAGGAGCATGAAAGCTGTCGATGGTCCATACCATCGCGGGCTCATCCGGACGGGAATCCATAGTCCGCGGC
The DNA here is from genome assembly GCF_027533625.1 of Paenibacillus gyeongsangnamensis. Lineage (GTDB taxonomy): Bacteria > Bacillota > Bacilli > Paenibacillales > NBRC-103111 > Paenibacillus_G > Paenibacillus_G gyeongsangnamensis. The sequence continues at coordinate 156,982 of NZ_JAQAGZ010000012.1, forward strand.
TAGAACAAAACGATGCCGGATTGTTCGCTGAAATGATAGAGCATAGGCAAGAATCTCCCGTCTTTATGCGATATTGCTGCACGTCATCCAGAAGCTTGGAACTTACCTAATATTACCATATAGGAGGTGCGGTTCGATATATCCATTACAAAAAAAGGACGCCCCAAGGCGTCCGCAGAGTGCTCTAGAATGTGGTTTTTGACAAGAATAGAGATATCCAACCCCTTCGAAACATCTATTACCTCAATTCACCACTTTCTTAATAAGCTCAGGAAGCCTCAGGGCATTCTCGACCTACTTTCGGTCGTTCTCTTCATTATGCTTCGCGAGCGCGCCGGCGAGGTTGGTGGTCGTCTTCACGGCGTTGAGCGTATCGTTCACGAACTCCATATCCTGATTCTCCGCTTCCATCGTGGCGGTGCCTTCGTAGTTGCCCTTATGCTTCGTATTTTCCGACATGGCGGCATTCCTCCTTTTTCTTAACAGTAGGTTCCGTTCCTGCTTAACGTGCGCATTCTGCTGGCAAAATATTCTCCGGCCGGGTGGAATGCTTGTACGCCCCATTGGTATACTAACCAGAGAATGGCAATACGGCTCAAGGAGGCAGGGAGCATGGCTCGCGACAATATCAAGGTTCCTTACGGGTACGAAATGCCGAAATCGGACGGCAGGGACCGCGGCAGCCTGTGGGTGTACGATAGCTTCGAAGGATATACGATGCGCGATCTGCAGCGGGTGCTGAACCTCGCGGATGAAAGAAACATAGCCAGAACGGTCTTTTACCCGCTGCATGAGGAAACGATCCGGCGAATGGAACGGCATAAGGTCGCTCCTTACTATGCCCGGTTGAACCATCTTCGGGATTTGCTTGATGAAGCCGACCCGGACGTCGACTACACAATTGACGCGTACGAAGGCAAGCGCAAAAAATATACGCCTATGGACACCGCCTTCCGGTTCCTGGAGGAAAAATATGAATCGCCGCATTTTATTTTTATGACGGATTTCACGGCGAATTTGTTTGCCGGATATGAGTCGTTCGAGCCTTGGATCAAAAAAGTGAGGCTGTTCGTCGCAGCCGATACCGGCCTCGGTCCGCATCCCCGCCTGCAGGATTACGCGAGCCGCTGGGACAGCGTCTAGCGCCGAATCCCCCTGAAATTAACAGGCGGCATCGAACCCTATAGTAACTCATCAGCCATCCCTGAACGGCAAGCCGTTCAGGTTAGAGAAATGCCGGCTCAGCCGTGCGCATATGGAGGAGATTGGGATGAAAAAGGGAACGAAAGTCGTCTGTTTGCTGATAGCCGGGCTGCTCGGCTTCGGCATCGTGTACGGAACGGGCTTTCTGGGGGATCAGACGGTGTCGGCGGAGACGTCGACGGAGGTGACCGGCTCGTTCGTCGGGCTGCTGGACACTAACAAAACGATCAAAATCAACGGCGACGGCGCCGAGAAAACGTACCCGCTGTCTGCGGACGTCTGGGTCTACCGCAATTCGCAAAAAGCGGCGCTAAAGGATTTGAAGCCGGGCGATAAGCTAAGCATCATTCTGAACAGCAAAAATCAAGCCGCCTACATCAAAGCGAGCGGAGCGGAGGATTCCTCCGCGGCCGGGCAGGGGGGAGCCGGGACAGCCCCGGCCGCGCCGGCGGCTGCGGCACCAGTACCGGCACCGGCGAATCCGCCCGCCACGGGCCAGTCGGCGCAGACACAGCCCAAGGCAACGCAGCCTGCGCCATCGCCGCAGCCGGGAACCGCGCCGGGTTCCCCGGACGCGGTCAATACGCCTGCTCAGCCTGCTTCGGCAGCCGGAGGGGGCTGGCTATGGGAGAAGCTGTCGGTCGAGCTGAAGGGCCGCGACCTGCAGCTGCGGATAAAGCAGGAGCCCGGAGGCAAGCCCGGGGCATCGGAATTTTATCTGCAGAATAAAGATGCTTCCGTCATTCGTCTAACCGGAGCGGAGGCCGAGCAGGTGATTGCGCTGCTGCTTCAGAATTTGCCCGGGAATCCGAAGGAATTCGAGCAGGGACTGAAGCAGCGGCTGGCGGCCGAGCTGAAGGTGAAGGACATCGGTCCCGAATGGAAGCTGGATGTGAAATGGAAGGAAGGCGGCGCCGCATCCGGAATCGGTACACAGCCAGGTCAGATCCATTCGAGTGGACAGTCCGGGCCAGCCGGGCAGATGGGCTCCAAGGATCCGAATCAGGATAAGGGCAAAGGGCACGACAAGGAGAAGGGCAAGGATAAAGAGAAGGACAGAGAGAAGGAAAAAAGCAAGTCGAAGGACAAAGAAAACGGCGGAGACAACGAGGGAGAAGACGACTGAAGCTTGGCGCCCGCTGCAAATAAGAAGAACCGTTCCGAGGGGGGAACTCCCCCGGGAACGGTTCTTTTGGTTTACCTGGCCGCTAATCCTCCGGAGTGCGGTCCACGTATAGGCGGGTCACCTCGGTGGCCTCGCCTCGCCGGACCTCTTCCTCGGATGCCCGCTCCTCCAAGGGATCGTGGGTGTTCATGCCGGGGGCAATGGTGGGTTCCTCGTGCGCTTCGGCTTTCGTGCGTTTCGAATCCGCCGGATTCGTCATGCTACGATTCCTCCCCGGTTTTGGAGTAAGCGATGAGGGTGATTTCGCTGCCGGTCAGCTCGGCGAGCCTCGCCTCGGCGTTCTTGATCACCTCAAGCACCTGGGATTCCTCCGGCAGCGGTGCGACCTCGTACTTCTTCGTTTCGATTTTCATGCGCTAGTGCCTCCTGGGTTTTTTATCCTAGTATTATTGTGCCCAGGGCGGATCCGCTTTCATTCAGCGGGTGCGTAAATATTTCTTGAAGCCTTTGCTGACATGGCCATTGTAGCCGCATTGCTGGAAGAAGGCGTGGGCCCCCTTGCGCTCGGCGTTGCTCAGAAGCATGATCTTGGTGCAGCTGCGGCTGAGGCAGAGGGAATCGGCGTAGGCCATCAGGGCGGTGCCTACGCCTTGCCCCCGAACGTGCGGGTCGACGATCACATTCTCGATCAGCGCATAGGGCTTTATGACGAACATCGTATCGGGACACAGATGCAGCTGGAGGGTGCCGACGATCGCCTCCGGCTGCTCATAGACAAGCAGGAAATGATCGCCCGATTTGCGGAGCTCCTCGATGCGTTCAGGAAGTACGCGAATGCGCGGATTCGCAGGAACCAGCAGGCGGTACAGCCGTTCGACGGCCAAGCAGTCGGCAGCTGCGGCTTCTCGGATCATGGGGGGCCTCCCTCGGTTTACCAGGTTAATAGTACATCCATCGTACCATAGAATGCTCCAAATATTGGATAACAACAGGCTGATATTTTCGTCATCAGGTTGACAGGGTGTGTTATATTTGTACTGTTGCATTATAGATAACAGAAGAGAAAATCGGAGGGATAGGACATGAACCGTTTGGCCGTCATGGCGAGCATCGTCCTGGCCGTGCTCATATCGTCGATGGATACGACCATCATGAATACGACGATGCCGCTGATTGCGCAGGAGCTGGGCGACGTGAAGCTTTATGCGTGGAGCTTTGCTTCTTATATGATTTTGTGTACGATCGTCACTCCGCTGAGCGGAAGGCTCTCCGATATGTTCGGGCGGAAGAAGGTGCTCTCCGTCGGCATTCTGCTCTTCCTGCTCGGCTCCGTCTTGTGCGGTACGGCGGGCACGATGCTGCAGCTGGTGCTGTACCGGGCGGTTCAGGGGCTCGGGGCGGGAGCGATGGTGGCCTTCCCTGCCATCATTGCCGGCGATTTGTTCCCGATCGAGAGCCGGGGAAAAATTCAGGCGTTCTTCACCGGCATGTGGGGCTTGTCCGCCGTCCTCGCGCCGCTGCTCGGGAGCCTGTTCATCGAATATTTGAATTGGCGGTGGATTTTCTATATCAACATTCCGATCTGTGCCGCATCGCTGCTGCTATTGATACCGTACAAGGAAGTGTATCAAGCGCGCAAGAGCCAAATCAATTACCTCGGCTCGCTGCTCTTCGGCCTTGGGATCGGCCTGCTGCTGGCTACGACCGTCGTAACGAGCGGGGCGATCCTGTATGCGGCGCTGGGCGTGGTATTTTTGCTGCTCTTCTTCCGCAACGAACGCCGGCATCCTTCGCCGATCGTGCCGGTCGGACTGCTTGGGAACGGCTCGATCGCATGGATGATAATGAACGCGTTTCTCGCCAATGCGGCGCTGTTCGGAACGTCCAGCTACACGCCTTATTACCTGCAAAAGCATGGGTATTCGCTGTTCGTAAGCGGCGTGTCGCTTATCGGGATGTCCGTCGGCTGGATTCTGATGGGCGTACCTGCGGGCAAATGGATTCTCCGCTATGGCTACCGCCGCCTGCTGCTGATCGGCAACGCTCTTCTCGCGCTATCGGGGCTGCTCCTGCTGTTTCTGCCGGATACCGGGGGCTTCTGGTACGTGAACGTGATTATGGTGCTGCAGGGACTGGCATACGGACTTCTAGTCACCGTATCGGTCATCGGAGCCCAGCAGCTGGTCGCGCCGGATCAGAAGGGCATTTCGACCTCGCTGCAGGTGTTCGCGCGCAACATCGGCACCGCGGTGGGGGTTACGGTAATGGGAGCGCTGCTGACCCGGGCGCCGGATTTCATGACGGGGATCCACCATTTATTTCTGTACGGGTTTATCGCGGGTCTCGTAGCGTTGGCATCCACAGCGTTCTTGTTCGTACGCAAGGAGCAGGCCGGAGCCAAAGCGGGAGCTTGACCGGCGTGTGAGTACGAAGGCAGGATTCCGATGATCGGACGGTTTGTGCAGTTTATGCTGCGGAAGCCGTCTTTTTTTGCGTACCTTGGGGGGGAGAAAAATAGCGAAGAAGCCGCGCTCTCGGAGAGAACGCGGCTTCCTGCTTCAACCTGCGGCGGCCGGCATCTCCCGGCTTCCCGCTAATTCCTGCCCTTATGGCGGCCGAACCACTGCTGGATGAAATCCTGCTGCTGGCGATCCAGCTCCGCCTGCTGTTGCTGCTGCTGGCGGAGACGCTCCTGCTCCTGCCGGGCTTTCTCTTGTGCAGCCCGCACCTCCTCCGGCACGTTGAAGTCGGTCACCGGCACCCCTTGTAGCGCCCGCGTCATGATCTGACGGAACAGCTGGGCCGGAACGGCGCCGCCGGAGGTGGTCAAGTAATGCTTCGCGTCGGTTTGGTCATAGCCGAGCCAGACCGCCGCGGTGAGCTCGGGCGTGAAGCCGACGAACCACGCATCCTTCGCTCCATTGCCGCCAATCGGGGCGAATTCGGCTGTGGCGGGCAGCTGCGTCGTGCCCGTCTTGCCTGCAGTGGGACGCCCGTCGAGCGAGGCCCCCCTGCCCGTCCCCGACGTCGCGGCCTCCTGAAGGAGTGATGTCAGGGTGTAGGCGGCAACCGGCGTCGTCAGCTGCGACGACTGCGGCTTCGCCTCCACGAGGACGTGCCCGTCCTGGGTGGAGATTTGGGTGATGGCGTGCGCCTTCTGCAGCACGCCGCCGTTCGCGATGCCGCTGTAAGCCTGCGCCATCTGGAGCGGCGATACGCCCTCGGACAGCCCGCCGAGCGCGATGCTGAGCGTACGGTCGGCCGGAGGCAGGGGGATGCCCGCTTTTTTCACGAAGGCCATGCCTGTGTCGATACCGATCTCGTTCAACAGCCAGACGGCGGGGATGTTCCAGGAGCTGAGAATCGCTTCCCGCATCGTCACCTGCCCGCGCGTCTGTCCGTCCCAGTCGCGGGGCTTATAGCCGGCGATGTTGAGATCGCCGTCGTATAGCATCGAGTCCGGCGCATAGCCCTTCTCGATCGCCGGGCCGTAGACGGCCAGCGGCTTGAACGAGGAGCCCGGCTGGCGCTTCAGCTCGGTCGCGCGGTTGAAGCCCCGGTACACCTGATCGCCGCGGCCCCCTACGATCGCACGGATCTCGCCGGTGTGCTGGTCCAGCACGACCGCGCCGCTCTGCACCAGCTGGTCTCCGGGGCTCTGCGGGAAGAGGGCGTCGTTCTTGAACGTCTCTTCCGCCGCCTGCTGGATGTTTACGTCCATGGCGGTTTGAATCTTGAGCCCCAGGGTCAAAATTTGCTGCTCGGTAAATCCGTACAGGCTCTGCGCCTCGTCCATCACATAGTCGACGTACGACGGATATTTGCCTTTGAGCGAATCGGCTCCGCTGCTTGGGTTCAGTACGATCGGAGTCGCCACGGCGGCCTGATACTGCTGGTCGCTGATGAAATGCTGCTCCTTCATCAGCGACAGCACCAGGTTGCGCCGTTCCAGCGCCTGCGGCATATGCTTGACCGGAGAGTAAGCTGAAGGTGCCTTAGGCAATCCGGCGAGCAGCGCCGATTCGGCCAGCGTCAGCTTCTCGACCGGCTTGCCAAAATATTGCTGTGCCGCGCCCTGAACGCCCCAGCGGCCTTCCCCGAAATATATGCTGTTCAAGTACAGCTCGAGGATTTCGTCCTTGCTGTAGGTGGCATTGATCTTGATGGCGTAGCCGAGCTCCTTCAGCTTGCGCGACCACGCTTTATCCGAATCAAGGAACAAGTTTTTGGCGAGCTGCTGGGTGATCGTACTGCCGCCCTCGGCGAGCGACCCCGACCTGACGTCCCGCAGCACCGCCCGCCCGATCGACCAGGGATCGAAGCCCGAATGGTCGTAGAAGCGCCGGTCCTCCACCGCGATGACGGCGTTGCGCAGATCCATCGGGATTTGCGCCAGCGTGACGGGCTCGATCCTCGACGAAGAGAGCTGTGAGACCGGCTGGCCTTTCGCGTCGAGCACGTAGCTCGGGGCGGGCAGCGGATGCTCCAGCTTGCTGATGTCGAGCCCGCGCACATACACGGCGCCGGCCGACGCCAGCGCCGCCCCGGCCGTGCCTGCTAGCGCGAGCGCCAGCAGCGCGGGCCGCCGCCACGAGCGCTTGCGCGGCTTAGGCGTGCGGACGGCGGCCTCCTCGCGTGCGTCCGTCCGAGGCCCCGCCCCGGCCGCTCCGGCCTCTGCTCGCGGCACACTCGCCCGTGCCGCACCCGCCCGCGTTGCACTCGCTTGCGCCGCGCCCGCGCCCGCATGCGCGGGCCTTGCCGCCGTCTGCGCCCGCCGGGCATCCGCCCCGGACCGGGCTTCGCTCCCCGGCGCCGCCGCCGGACCGCCTGCCGCTGCGGCAGCCTGAGCCGCGCCGCTGCGCGCCCGAGCGGCTCCGGGTCCTGGCGCGGTGCTGCCTGCGGCCGGCATACCCCAGGCGGGCCTTGCGGGCCGCCCGATACGATGCCCTGCCGCTTCGCCCTCGGCGGAGCCTTTTTTTTTCCGATCATCCGAATTGCTCTTCACCGGCTCCAAACCCCTTTCTCTCTACAGCCTGATGCGTCTCCGATTCTTCTTTATGTTAATTCATTCGTATAAACTGGCCGGTTTCGGCAGGTGGACAAACGAAAAAAGCCCGAACCAAGCATAAGCGTGGCCGGGCTTAGGAAGCCGCTTCCCGGGACGGGCCCGGCAAACGGAAGGGGACACAGGCGTATTACTGCATCGGGTCGGGAACCATCCCGATCTCCAGAAGCTGCGAGTTCGTCGGATAATTGTTCATCGACTTCCCGAGCTTTATCACTTCGGCCTCATTGCTGGCCATCCTGCCGTTCATCGCTTCGTGGATCGGCGTCAGCTTCGGCCTGTCGTTCTCCAGGTACTGCAGGAGCTCGGACATGACCTGCTTGGCAGCGTCCTTCGCGGCATCCGGCACCGATTCCGTGAGAAATCCCGCCTCAGCCAGGTTAACCAGCGTCGTGCCATTCTCCTGCGTATGTGTATAAACACGAAAGGGATATTCCTGCAGCGTGGCGGGGTCGCGAAACGTCAGCTCGTACTGCGTGCCTTCACGGGACGATTGCTCGCAGAACCCGAGCGCGGATAAGGTGCTGTGGACATGAGCAAATGGTTTTGAGATCGACGGCAGCGTTTTTTTACGAGACATCTTCAACACTCCTTCGAACATTCAATTTGCACGGTAAGCCGGGATAGCCGCCCCTGACTGCGAAGCAATGGATGAGCCCGGACTGCGCCGGAGGGCGCCCCTTATCACCGTACCCGTTATTAACCGCATCGGACAAGCCTGAAACAGGCTTTTCGCGAAAATAAGCCGGCAGTCCCGAAATGATCGGCCCGCACCTTTGCCAAGGAACCGGAATGGAACGATAGGGCCCGGACGGTATCCTATGGTTTTGCTCCACGCATAAAAAAGCCGCCGGGTTTGGCCGGCGGTCTTCCGTGATTCGCTTATTTGGTTATGCCTGCAGCCGGCTGTCCGTTCTCCGCTGCCGTCTGTGTCTGTATAGTGCGTAGGCTGTCCACAAGGCACCGCTGAAATCGATCAGGCTCAGCGGGATGAAGATCCATTTGATCCAGCCCATCATCACGAAGAAGCTCATAAACAGAATGATGGTTACCCGCGTGTAGACAGTCAAATAAAAAAATTTCAGGTTCTCTTCCTTGGCGGAAACCCAGTAGTCGAAAGCCAGATACAGAAGGAACATGCCGATGACCCGGATCCAGATGTAATTCACCTCGGTGTAGCCCAGCAGCGGCGCAAGCAGGTTCGGGACAAGCAGCAGCGTAAGGCTGAGAGCCATCATATAAAAGCTGAAATAATAGACGGATTTGGCTGGATACGACATGGAACCCTCCAAAAGGGAAAAATGGGACTATTTTCACAGGAACATCGTACTATATACTTGGATCAATGTCTACGAAAGGAGCCGTTTTTTTGCATCAAAAATGCGCCGTGGTATAATGAAAGCTGAAAAAATGCGGACACAGCTACCTAATTAAGCGGAGTGACAATACATGCGTATCAATAAGTTTATTAGTGAAACGGGACTGTGCTCCCGCCGTGAAGTGGATAAGATGATCGAGGCGAAACGCATTACGATTAACGGGAAACCTGCGGAGCTGGGGAGCCAGGTTGAAGCGGGCGACGAGGTCAGGGTGGACGGCCGTGTGGTCGGCAGCAAGAAGGGGTATGTGTATATTGCGCTCCATAAGCCTGTGGGCATTACGAGCACGACGGAGCGTCATGTCCGCGGCAATATCGTCGACTTCGTGGGACATAAGGAACGGATCTTTCCAATCGGGAGACTGGATAAGGATTCCGAGGGATTGATTCTGCTGACCAATGACGGGGATATCGTCAACAAAGTGCTGCGCTCGGAGAACGAGCACGAGAAGGAATACATCGTTACGGTAGACAAGCCCGTTACGCCGGCCTTCCTGAAAGGCATGGCCGGCGGCGTGCACATTTTGGAGACCGTGACCAAGCCCTGCCGGATCAAGCCGATGGGAGAACGCGTCTTCCGCATCATTCTAACCCAAGGGCTCAACCGGCAAATCCGTCGCATGTGCGCGGCCTTCGGCTACGAAGTGCGGCGTCTGAAGCGCATTCGGATCATGAATATCCGATTGGCGGGACTGCCGGTCGGACAATGGCGCGATCTGGAGCGGGATGAGCTTGCCGAGCTGCTGCGCCGGATCGGTCACGACCCGGCCTAACCGGCTTGTCTAGGTTCGACCGACCGCCATGCAACGCTTCAACGCGAGCCTTGGATCCGCGCGCATAAGCGGGCCTTCGTCGGCTCCGTTCGACAGGGGCGGGGGTACCAGGGCTAAGCGTTGAATTTATAGCCGACACCGCGGACGGTATGGATGAAACGGGGGTCGGTCGGGTTGCTCTCGATTTTTTTACGAAGGTTGCTGATATGGACGAGCAGGGTGCGCGTGTCGCCGTTGCTGTCGACGCCCCATGTCATTTTGTACAGCTGCTCCAGGGAGATGACTTTGTTCGGCGATTTGGCCAAATGAATGAGCAGGTCGAACTCCTTGGAGGAGAGCGGCGCTTGCGCCCCGTCGACCCGTACGGTGCGGCTGAGCAGGTCGATCTCGAGGCCCGGGAAGTTCAAATGCTGGGAATCCTCTCTATGCTGCTCAAGCAGATAGCTGCGCCGCAAATGCGCTTTCACCCTCGCGACCAGCTGTCCCGGGCTGAAGGGCTTGGTGATATAATCGTCTCCTCCGATGCTGAAGCCCAGAATAATATCCATATCCTCGCTTTTGCAGCTCAGGAATAAGATCGGCACATTGTGGGTTTTTCGGATTTGGCGGCATACCTCGATTCCGTCGATCTCAGGCAGCAGGATATCCAGTATGACGATATCCGGCTTGTTTTCTTTTACCATTGCAAGCGCTTCGGCCCCGGAATTCGAGGATATGACCCGGTATCCTTCCTTCCTCAGGTACAAACTGATAAGCTCGACAATTTCCGCCTCATCGTCTACGACTAAGATCGTTTCTCCAGACATCGGTTTCTTCTCCTCCAAAGTTTCCAGTGTTTCATGGTGATCTTGAGCAAGCAAATCTGCTTATTTCCAAAACATGTGATTTATAATACGATGGAACCAGATCCATCACTCGTCTTCAAGAAAGAAAGTGGTACTGATTTCCAGAATCTACTTCTATTATAAAACGTCCGGGGTGCTTTTAGCCATAGTTTTGTTGGCCGTGCTTCTTACGGGATGCGAACACCGGAAACCGGAAGCAGGCTTGGCAAAACCGCAAGCCTTGCATGGGACAATAGACCTGAGAGGCTACCGTTTCGACAAGTACCATGTCGTTCGGCTGGACGGGACTTGGGACTTTTACTGGCAGCAGCTCCTGACGCCTGGGCAGATTAATTCCGGTACCGATTCGCCCGAGCATGTGAGAATGCCGTACTCCTGGAATGAAGCGGGTTCCGGTATCAAGGGAATCCCCGCCAGCGGCTATGCGACTTATCATCTGAAGATTCTGCTTGATCCGGGAGCGCCGGACTTGGCGGTCCGGGTACCGCTCATCCGGACTTCCTACCGGATGTGGGTGAACGATGCATTGGTTGCGGAATCGGGCGTTGTCGGAGCTTCGCCGGAAGACGCGGTGCCCGAGTACAAGACCGAGACCGTCCCGATCCGGCTCGGGAGCGGCTCGGCCGACATTACGCTGCAGATCTCCAATTACCATCATCGTCTGGGCGGAGTCTGGAAACCGCTGCTGCTCGGTACGCAGGAGGTCGTAACCCGGCAGGAACGCAACGGACTGGCGGTTGATTTGCTTGTCATCGGAAGCTTGCTGTCCATGGGGCTGCATCATATCGGCTTATTCCTCCTGCGGCGGAAGGAGAAGAGCTCGATTTACTTCGGCGTGTTCTGCCTGTTGGTCGGGATCCGGGCATTGTTCGTTAACGAGTCCGTCGTTTATTCCTTCCTCCCGGACATGTCATGGCTGACGGGAATCCGAATCGAATATACATGCTTTTTCCTGGCGGTGCCTGCCGTCATCATGTTCACCTACTCTCTCTATCCGAAGGAAACGCACAGGAACGCGGTTCGGTTCGTCCAAGGAGCGGCTTTCCTGTCCATGGTGCTGCTGTTCGCATTGCCGGCCCCTTACTTCACTTATGAGGTGCCGGTTTACCAGCTGATCACGATAGGGGCAAGCTTGTACGTGCTGATCGGCCTTGGGCAGGCGCTTGTCCGGGGAAGGGAAGGCGCGCTGTTCGCCGTGGTGGGCGGAGGTGCGTACGTCAGCGCCATCATCACGGATATTCTTTATTACAACGAGCTGATCGGATACGGCGACGTATCGAACTACGGCCTGCTGGTTTGCGTATTCATGATCTCCTTCATCCTGAGCTCCAAGTCAGCCAAGGCGTTCACTGCGGTGGAGACGCTGTCGCGGCAAATGCGGGAGATGAATGTCAACCTGGAGAGCAAAATTCGCGAACGCACGGCCGAGCTGGAGCGGACCAACGCCAGTCTCGAGCGGATGAACGAGGATTTGGCGCGGCTGGAAACGTCGCGGCGCCATCTGCTCAGCAACATCAGCCACGATCTCGGCACGCCGATGACGCTCATTCAAGGCTATGTGGAGGCGCTGCTGGACGGCGTTGTAACCCAGCCGGAGCAGCAGCGGAAATACCTGGAACTGATCTACAACCGCACCACCGGCCTCAACCGGCTGATCACGGACTTGTTCCAGCTTTCCAAGCTCGAGGCACGGCAGATGAATTTCGATATTCAGCCGATGACCGTGGAGGAGTTTATTCGTTACTTCGGAGACTTATACGAGCTGGAGGTGAGCGATGCGGGCCTTCGTTTTGAAAAAATCGCCACCTCGCTGCAGCCCCAGGGGGCTTCGCTGGGTTCGGTCAACATCGACGTCGACCGGATCGGCCAGGTGCTGACCAACATCATATTCAACGCCGTCAAGCATACGCCGCAGGGCGGGCTCATTCAGCTGTACATGATCGTCGACGAGCATGCGCTGATCGTTCAGGTGCAGGACAACGGATCGGGTATTGATCCGGAGGACCTGCCCTTTATCTTCGACCGCTTCTACAAGAAGGACAAGTCCCGCAATACGGCCCAGGGCGGCAGCGGTTTGGGGCTGGCCATCGCGAAGGAAATCATCGACTATCACGGAGGACGCATTTGGGCGCAGAGCCGGGTAGGGCAGGGGGCGTGCATCGCTTTCATGCTGCCGTTAAGCAAGTAGAATCCGGATCCGGCGAGTCTTCTAACGGAGTATGCCGTAACGAAATATCGGCTACGGCGCGGAAAGGAGCAGTGATGTTGTTCTTCCTTTCCGGGCCTAGGGCAGCTGCAGCGACCGACGGTATTCCGTCGGAGAGGCCTGGTAGAACCGCTTGAACTGCTTGGAGAAATAGAGCGGGTCCTGGAATCCGACGGACGAAGCGATCTGTTCTACCGTAAGCTCCGGCCGCTCGCGCAGCAGGTGGCGCGCTTTGTCGAGCCGCAGGCGGAGCAGGAACGTTACCGGGGTGACGCCGGTATGCCGTTTGAACAGGTTGGACAAGTAGGCGCGGTTGTAGCCGAACGTCTCGGCCATAAGCTCGATCGTGATGGGCTCCGCGTACTGCGCGGACAAGTATTGGATAGCCTGCTGCACCGTAAGATCGCTGCCGGTCGCCTGGTGCGGCAGGCTTTTATTTTGCGGTCGCAGTGCTTCGGCGTATTCGGCGAGCAGCAGATGCAGGTAGCCTGCCGCCTTCAGGTTGGCCTGCGCCGCGCGGTTCTGGAAGGCGAGCTGTACCTGATGGAACAGCACGGTGACGCTGCGGCTGCGCCCGGTATGCACGACCGGCTGCGCGGCGCCAAGGCCGATCTCCGCCATCATGGACTCGGCGCGGGCGCCTTCGAACGCGATCCAGCGGTAGTGCCAAGGCTCGTTCAGATCCGCCGCGTAATGGATCAGCTTGCCGGGCTCGATAAGGAAGCTGTCGCCGGGACCGAGCGAATAGCTCCGCCCTCCGCAAGCGTAGGTCCCTTTGCCCGCCAGAACGTGGTGCAGCAAATAATAATCCACGACCTTCGGCCCGGGCTTGTGCCCGGGCTTCGTCTGGCTGTGGCCGGCAAATAATACGGCGAGCCCTTCGGAATCGGACGGGGGCTGCGGATTGGATACGACATAATAGCTTTCCGGGCGCGGTTTTGGAGTCGTCATGGTGTCGGTCTCTTCCTTTGGGCAAGATAGGTTATTACTTTCAGTATACCCGTCTGTTCCGGGGGAAGCTAACATTTTTCCATGCGCTGCTGACATCCCTCCATAGTGAAGCCGTCTCGTATTCGATATACTGGTAGCAAGTCAATATCCGCTAGGCACCGCGGGGCGCAGGTCCCACAGCAACGACAAATAACCTTAGAGGTGAAGCCGATGGCAGATGTAGCTGCATTAACCAAGACGTTTGAAGAACTGTACGGGGCGGAGATTGCCCACCCGATCCGGGCATTCCACGCCCCGGGCCGCGTCAATCTGATCGGGGAGCATACGGATTATAACGGGGGCTATGTATTTCCGGCGGCGCTGACGTTCGGAACCGCGATGCTGATTCGCAAACGCGACGACGACCAGCTGGGACTCGCCTCGACGAATTTCCCGCTGCGCAAGCAAATTTCCATTCACGGCATCGAGCACCGTCCGGAAGACGACTGGATGAACTATCCGAAGGGCATCGTTCGCGAGCTGCAAAACCGCGGCCTTCAAGTCGGAGGCTACGATATTCTGTACAGCGGCGCGATTCCGAACGGCTCGGGCCTGTCCTCTTCGGCTTCGATCGAAGTGGTGACGGCCTACGGCTTGCTTACGATGGAAGGCCGACCTGCCGATACGGTGGAGATCGCCCTTCTGGCGCAGAAGACCGAGAATGAATTCATCGGCGTGAAATGCGGCATCATGGACCAGTTCGCGGTGGCGAACGGCAAGAAGGATCATGCCATTCTGCTGATGTGCGATACGCTGGAGTACCGCCATGTGCCTTTCCGTACGGGCGAATACAAGATTGTAATCGGCAATACGAACAAGAAACGCGGTCTCGTGGACTCCGCTTACAACGAGCGCCGGGCGCAGTGCGAGCAAGCCGTGGAGGACCTGAAGGCGGAGCATCCGGGTCTCACGCTGCTCGGTCAGCTGACGCTGGAGCAGTATAACGCCTCGGAGCGCCTGATCCCGGACGCCGTCGTACGCAAACGGGCACGTCATGTCGTGGAGGAGATCGATCGCGTCCTGAAATCGATCGAGGTGCTGGAGCGCGGAGACCTGGCGGCCTTCGGGCAGCTGATGATCGGCTCGCACAACTCGCTCCGCGACCTGTACGAAGTGACGGGGCTGGAGCTCGATACGATGGTGGAGGCAGCCTTGAAGGTTCCGGGCGTACTGGGCTCACGGATGACCGGCGCCGGCTTCGGCGGCTGTACAGTATCGCTCGTGCATCAGGACAGCGTAGCACGTTTTATCGAAGAAGTCGGACAGGTATACACGGAGAAGACGGGACTTACGCCGGACTTCTACGTATGCGATATCGGCGACGGCGTGAAGGAGCTGTAACGCTTCAGGTACAGGTAGAGCGGCATTCCTATTCGTGATCAAGAAGGAGAGATTACCATGGCCATTATGGTGACAGGCGGGGCGGGCTATATCGGCTCGCATACGGTAGCGGAGCTGCTGTCGCGCGGCGAAGAGGTCGTCGTCGTCGATAATTTGCAGCAGGGCCACCGCGAGGCGGTGCTGGACGGCAAACTGTATGTGGGGGACCTGCGGGATGCGGAGTTTCTTGATACGGTGTTCAAGGAGAACGAGATCGACGCGGTAATTCATTTTGCGGCGAATTCGCTGGTCGGGGAGAGCATGCAGAATCCCGGCAAGTACTATCATAACAACGTGTACGGCACCTTGTGCCTGCTGGAAAAAATGAACGAATACGGCGTGAAGCGCATCGTCTTCTCCTCGACAGCGGCTACCTACGGCGAGCCGGAGAGCATTCCGATCACGGAATCGGACCGGACGCTGCCGACGAACGCCTACGGCGAGACGAAGCTGGCGATGGAAAAAATGATGCGATGGTTCGATACCGCCCACGGCATCAAATACGTCTCGCTGCGCTATTTCAACGCGGCCGGCGCACATGAGAGCGGCCGCATCGGCGAGGACCACTCGCCGGAGACGCATCTTGTGCCGCTCGTGCTGCAGGTGGCGCTCGGCAAGCGCGAGCATATCTCGATCTTCGGCGACGACTACGCGACGGCCGACGGCACCTGCATCCGCGACTATATCCATGTCACGGATCTTGCGGACGCACATATTTTGGCGCTGAAGAAGCTCAGAGACGGCGGGGAGAGCGACGTATACAATCTCGGTAACGGCACCGGGTTCTCGGTGAAGGAAGTGATCGAGATCGCACGCAAGGTAACGGGGCATGCGATTCCTGCGAAGATCGAAGCGCGCCGCGCCGGAGACCCGGCCGTGCTGATCGCCTCCTCGGACCGTACGAAGGCGGAGCTCGGCTGGAAGCCGCGATTCGGCAGCCTGGAGCAAATCATCGCTTCCGCTTGGGCATGGCACCGGAGCCGCCCGGACGGTTACGGCAGTAGCAAAGAAGCGCAGGAGTGAGGAACATGAGCGAACAGGTAAGACCGGAAACGGAAGCGGTTTCCTCGCGGAATGCGGCGCTTCAGGTGGAGAGGCTGCTGCAATACGGGCTGCGGAAGAAGCTGATCGAACCGCTGGATGTATACGCGGCGCGCAACGGGCTGCTCGATCTGTTCGGGCTGGCGGAGCCGGCTGGCGGGACGGACGGACCTGCGCAGGAAGAAGCGGCTGCTGTGCTGGAGCCGCTGCTGGATTACGCCGCGGAGACGGGGCTGCTGGAGGAGAACACGACGACGCTGCGGGACCTGCTCGAAGCCCGCATCATGGGTCTGCTGATGCCCCGGGAATCGGAGCTCGCGCGCCGCTTCTGGAATACCGCCAAGACGGAAGGCGTGGAGCGGGCGACGGACGAGTTCTACAAGCTGTGCATCGATTCCAACTATATTCCGATGGCGCGCATCCGCAGAAACCTGATGTGGCTGGCGCCGACGGAATACGGCGAGCTGGAGATCACGGTGAACCTCTCGAAGCCCGAGAAGGACCCGAAGGAGATCGCTATGCTGCGCAGCGCACCGCAGAGCCATTATCCGAAATGCTTGCTGTGCATCGAGAACGTAGGCTACGCGGGGCGCCTCAATCACCCGGCGCGGCAGAACCTCCGGGTCATTCCGGTGGAGCTCGGAGGCGAGCCATGGTTTTTCCAGTATTCTCCATATGTTTATTATAATGAGCACAGCATCATTTTCGACCGTGAGCACCGGCTAATGAAGGTATCCAAGCATTCGTTCGGACGACTGCTTGATTTCATCGATCAGTTCCCGCACTATTTCGTCGGCTCCAATGCGGACCTGCCGATTGTGGGCGGCTCGATTCTGAATCACGACCATTTCCAGGGCGGGAAGCATACCTTCCCGATGGAGAAGGCGCCGGTGGAGGAAAGCTTCACCCATCCGGATTATCCGGGACTCAAGCTCGGCATCGTTAAGTGGCCGATGTCGGTCATTCGTGTATCCAGCCACAGCCGGGCCCAGCTGCTCAAGCTAGCGGCGAATATTCTGGAGCGGTGGAAGAGCTATAGTGATTTGGAGAACGAGATCCGGGCGTATTCGGAAACGGACGGCGTCCGTACGCCGCATAATACGATAACGCCGATTGCGCGCACGAATGCGGCCGGCGAGTACGAGATGGATCTCGTGCTGCGCAACAACCGGACCAGCGCCGAGCATCCGGACGGGATCTTTCACCCGCACCGGGAGCTGCATCACATCAAGAAGGAGAATATCGGCCTGATTGAGGTGATGGGGCTGGCCGTGCTGCCCGGCCGCCTGAAGGGCGAGCTGGAGCATATCGCCCGGCTGTTGACGGGCGAAGAGAAACTGGACGCGAGGATCACCGAAGCGCCGGAGCATCCGCTGCACAAGCATGCGGAATGGATCCGCGGTATGCTGGAACGCAGCGGCGGGGAGCTGTCGCCGGAGGCGGCGGAGCGGCTGCTGCGGGAGGAGGTCGGCCGCAAATTCTCGGACGTGCTCCGCGACGCGGGCGTGTACAAGCGCGATGAGCGGGGCCGCAGTGGCTTCCGGGCGTTCCTGCGGCAGCTCGGTTTTGAATAAGGCCGGATAGACGAAGGCGGTTCCTGAGGGAACCGCCTTTTTTGCATTCGGATAAATGATCCCCCGGGCGATCCTTCATCCGGTTCGGGTCAGCGGCCGCTCAGGGACAATGCCTTCCAGTAGTCCCAAGCTTGCAAATATTCCTCCAAGTCGTAGGAATGGTACTTGAGGCAGATGCCGATACGGCAGTACAGCTGAATTGTGATTTCGGCGATAAGGACATTCGTTTCCGCCTTCTCCTGCTGCAGGCAGGCGTAGGCTGTCAGGAACGTTTCCAGCGTCAGCTCATCCGGAGAGGAGCAGAAGGCGTACATCATATCGTACCGTGCCGGACCGGCGACAGGCGAAGGATCGATGACTCCGGTCAGGGTGCCGCAGTGAAAGACGAAATTATGGACTCCGGTATCCCCGTGCATAAACAATTTGGTTTGCGGGCTGATCCTCGATGCGAATTCCGCCAAGGCTTTGACATGCCGATAATCGTCTTCGGTCAGCAAGCTTCCGATGTTGGCCCGGGCGCCCTCCACCCCTTGGTCGATAAATTCGCGCCAAGTGGACGAGGGGCTCTCCATCCAGCCCCACTTCTCCATCGGTTCGTCGCAGATCACGTAGTAGTTGAACAACTCCCGGACAAGCCGCATCAGCCACTCCTTCTTGGAGCCGCGCTGCCGGTGCGTGGTGCCCGGAAGATAAGAATACACTATATACTTCCTGGTGGGATCCGTATAGAGGAGTTTGGGGAGCAGTGCGACATGGCGGTAGGTGTTCAGCCAATGCTCCGTCAACCGGATGGATTCGGGGCGGTCCAGCTTCAAAACCATTTGCGGCTCATCGTGCGATGCCAGCGTGTAGACCCGCCCGTCCGTCGTTCCTTTCAACTCGTGAATGACTGGAGCGGCGTGATCCAGCACGCCTTGTTCCTGAAGGACCCTGATGATGCCGGGAAGCGCCGGCTCGTCGATCCCTTTATCGATCTTGCCGATATCTGCCATGTTCGATCCTCCTGACGGTTGTTTCATAAAGCTACCATAACATGCCGGAACGCATGGGCAAAAAGAAAAAAACTATAATGATTTCCTGCTGGCGGTCTGACTTGTGGCAGGATAAATGACATTAACCCCTCTAAAATTCTGGTCATTTAAAGTTTCTTAGCTGGATCGACAAGAATCCGGGACAATTTTGCTGTTTTTTAACGAAAAATGAACCGAATGGCCTAAATATATGTTATATTTGTAAACACATAAAGGTATAGAAGTTCTAATTTCAGGAGGGGATTGCGATGTTCGGATGGCTGGGCTGGAGGAAAGGACTGCCGCTCTGGTGGTCCTGCCGCTTGAATCGCAAGTTGAAGGAGGACGTGGAGAACATCTTCGAGGGCTTTGCCCACACGCGGATGGAGCTCTTGAAGGGATGGGCCCAGGAGTATTGGGACCACCTCGACCGATTGCTCGGGCAAATGGAATCGGTTCAAGGAACGGCCTCGGGCGACGACCGTAACCTGCCGGTTTGGCAGCGGCTGTTCGCTGCAGCGCACAAGCGGGCGCCGGATTTCTCCGAAATCTTCCTGCTGGATGCTTCCCATACGGTGCTTTACTCGACCTATTCCAAGCATCAGGGAACCCGGTATGACGCAGCGAGTCCGATCCATCAGGGACTGGCTTACGCCGGCAAAGATCAGGGGGGCTGCAAGTGTCTGTTCGGGCCTTACGCCGATTCACTGACGCTTGAGATCGGTCCCAGCACTTCTTCCTTTCATGATAAAATGACGCTCTTGTTCATCGTCCCCGTGTTCGACCAGGGCGGGTTTCAGGGGGCGCTGTGCGGCCGGGTGCCGAACGATGTCATCGGCGATTTGATCCAGCGCGAATCGGGTCATGTCTACCCCGATTCCGGCGACAATTACATCTTCATGGCGCAGCCGGCATTGAACCGGCATATCGCTCCCGGGACGGCTCTGTCGCGCAGCCGTTTCGAGGACCGTACGTTCACGCACGGCGAGAACCTGAAGGACGGCGTAACGACGGACTGGGGTACCGTCTCGGTGAAGGAGCATACCGAGCTCGAGCTGGTTTTTACCGACCCGGCTACCGGGGAGCTTCATCCGGGCGTGGCAAATACGATTCGCAGCGGCAGCAACCTATTCGTCGAGTTTCCCGGCTATTCCGACTACCGGCATATCCCCGTCATCGGGAAGGGGCTCACCTTTCAGCTTCCGCATTGTCCGGACCTCTGGGGCATGATGTGCGAGGGCGATCTGGAGGAGGTATACCGGGTCAGGGGAATGAGCTGGAAGCTGTTCCGCCTGCAATTGCCGTTCATCGGTCTGTTCGCGGTTATAACGGGTCTGCTCGTATATTGGCTCCAAGCTGCGGGGGCGGGGCAGCCGCTCACGGCGGCACTGGCGGCGGCGTTCAACGTGATGTGCGGCCTTGCGGCGGCAAGGATGCTGCAGCGCAAAGGAACCGAGCCCATGGCGGAACGGCTGCGCAGCATTAACCGGTTCATCCGGATCAATGCGGAAGGGAAGGGAGATCTCACGCAGCGTCTGAAGCCGGATGAGTTCGGCAATGATGAGACGCGTGAGCTGGCGAAGTGGATCAATAATATGATCGATTCCCTCGAAGGGATCATGCTGCAGGTGAAGCAGGCGGCGAGCGACGTGCTGACGAGCCAGCGCTTGCTGAATGAATCGACGGGCACAACAGTCAGCTCGACGGAGGAAATGAATGGCCGAATAAACGAGATGATCCGCAGCATGCGAAGCCAGCTGAAGGATATCGATGTCGCAAAGGACGTCGTGGGGGAGATGCGCGGCACGCTTCGCGTGCTGGAGGAGAAGGCCTCCGGACAAATCGCCGTCGCTCAGGGCGAAGTGGAGCGGATCGGCGAGAAGATGCGCCAGATCTCATTGAAGGTGGCGGAAACGAACGAGACGATTCTGACCTTCATGCGGACTACACAACAGATCAAGAACGTGCTGGGCGTTATTGAGGAAATTTCCTCGCAGACGAACCTGCTGGCGCTGAATGCTTCCATTGAAGCGGCGCGGGTCGGCGAGCACGGACGCGGATTTGCGGTCGTTGCGGGCGAGATTCGCAAGCTGGCCGATATCACACGCAAATCGACTGAGGAAATCCACGAAACCGTTCAGCAAATTTACGATCAGGCTCAAACCGCCTTCGCCTCGATGGAGGAGGGCACGCAGGTCGTGCAGGAAGGCACCCAAATCGCAGCCGCCGCCTCCGATATTCTAAGCGGCGCGAGCGCCGAGGATTCGCTCAAGACGCAGGTAGTGGACGAGGTGGTTGGCTTGATGGAGAAAATCGCCGCCGTCAGCAAAGAAAACCGGCAAATCTCCAAGGAAGTCGAAGGAGAGGTGCAGGATCTGCTGTCCGACATCGTCGAGGTAAGACATACCTCCAATCATGTGGAGGCCATCACCGGCTTCCTGCAGCAGCTGGTGAATCAATTTCGGCTTACGGAAACCCGAAGGCGCTAAGCGCTGGAGGCAGCCGACCGGACTGAATCATTTGCGGATGGTTTTTATTGCTATAAAAACAAGGGCTGTCCCCGCCGTTGATGGCGTAAGGGACAGCCCTTCGGAATTCGCAGCTTGCCGTTCAGCGGGCAGGGCGGGTTCAGCACGTGATACTCAAGAGGCAAGCGGCGGCAGCCGCTATAACTACGTTTCCGAAGCTCCGCTGCTCTTCGGCTTCAGCTCGACCTCGATCAGGTCCGGCTTCGATTTGATTTCTTCAACCTCGATGCCGTTCTTGGCCAGCGTAGAGGCGATGATGCTCTCGTCCTGCCGCGGGAAAATATACGCCGGTTGGTTCTCCGTATTCAGGAGCAGCTGCTCGGAGACGGCCAGAAGCTTCTCCATCGTAAACGGCTTGCGCAAATATTTCTCGATATCTTTCTCATGGTAGTTCGTCGGCGGCTCGAGGGCGGTGGAGACGATGACGGGCGTCCGGTAAAACTTCGGATGGCGGTACAGCTCTCCGATGAAGTCCCAGCCGCTCTTCGCTCCTTCCAGGTGAATATCGACGATACAAAGACGCGGACCGTTACCGGCAATCCGATGCAAGGCCAGAATGCCATCCTCTGCCGATCGAGCCTTCATAACCGGGATTTGCAGCTTGCCGAGCGTGATCTCGATCAGCTTCGAAAGGTTGTCGTCATCCTCCAGGATCATGATGGCGTTATCGGCAGGCGGAAGCCGGTAGGCGTTCAGCCGCACGCGGAAGGTCGTTCCTTTCCCCATCTCGGAATGGAAGGTGATCTCGCCCTGATGGGCTTCGACGATTTCCTTTACGATGGAAAGGCCAAGGCCCGTTCCCCCGATTTGACGGCGGTCAGAATTATCTACGCGGTAAAACTTGGAGAACAGCTTCTCCTTCGCTTCCTCCGGTATGCCGAGCCCGTAATCCTGAATTTCAAGATCGACATGATCCTGATCGAGATTCAGGGTGATTTCGACTTTATCGGCCTGGGGCGAATATTTGATCGCGTTGCTGAGCAGGTTGTGAGCGACCTGCTTGAAGCGATCCGCATCGGCCCGCACCCAAGCTTCCCCGCTTGGAAGATGGAGCTCGATCTGATGGCCTTGCCGGCCCTTCCACTGCTCGGCGATTTCTTGAACAAGAGAGCCAAGCTCGACGGCCGTGAAATGGTACGTTTGCTTTCCGGCCTCCATCCGCTGCAGGTCAAGAAAATCGTTGATCAATGTAGAGAGGCGGTTGGCCTCGTTATAGATCGTCTGGAGATAGCGGTGCTGCTTCTCGGCAGGAAGCTGGCGGTGCAGCAAAATTTCAATGAAGCCGAGCACGCTGGCAAGCGGCGTACGAAGCTCGTGGGATACGATGCTGATGAATTCGTTCTTCATCTCATCGACCTTCTCCTCTTCCGTCCGGTCGCGGAATACGAAGAGGAAGCCTTGCTCCTGGCCGCTCTTCTCTCCAACCTTGGTTGCGTACAGCTCCACATAACGCGGCTGTTGAACTTCCGGCAAGGTCAGCGCGAAACGCTCGGTCAGCTTGTCCAGCTCGCCCCGCAGCAGTCCGTCGATGGTTTGGAGCACGCCCGAGAACGTCGGCACCGTCTTCTGAAGCTTCGAGCAAATGTCCGTCAGGTAAGCGCCTTTGAATTCATCGTTACCGAAGTAATCCTTCATGCGCCGATTCGCAAACCGGATGAAGCCCTGCGCATCGCACATCATCATGCCTTCGTGCGTTGATTCCAGAATGTTCTCGATGACGTCACGATGTTCACCGATTAACTCTTTCTCCTGCTGAAGCTGCTCGTTCAGCTGCTCGAGCCGCACCGATTGAGCCAGCCGCTCCTCATTCATCTGCTGAGCCAGGAAGGCGAGGCCGAATTGGCGGATCAGCCCCTTGGCCAGCCGCGATTTCTGTTCGTCCTCGGTAGTCAGGTAGCCGGTCAGCAGCAGAAACCCCGCCGCTTCCTGCTGGTCGTCGAAGATCGGATAGTAGCGGTCGACCGCACTTGTAACGCCGTAATGTACGCCCCGTTCCAGCTCCGAGACGTCCCGCTTGCTTTCGATGATGCGTTTCTCCTCCAGCACGCGCCTTGCCGGCCCGAGCAGCTGCCCATAAATTTCCTTAGGCATCTCGGTAGGGTAGCCGACCGAATAAAGCACCTTGTAGCTGGGGCCGTCCGGTTCGGAATTGCGAACGACCAGCACTGCCGCATCAAGCTGAACCGATTCCAGCAGAGCCGGAACGGAAGCCTCCAGGAATGACTTCATTTCCATCGCGCCGGTCAGCTTCTCCTGATAGCCGGTAATCGCTTCAAGCTCCATCTCCCGCTGGGACAGCTTCTCGAGCGTCAGCTCCTGCTCTTCCTGCTGGGCAATGATTTCTTCGTTCTGCGCCTCAAGGCTCTCCGCCATGTACCGGTACGTTTCCTCGCTCTTCCGGAGAGCGGCTTCCGCCCGGTTGGCGCGGTTGAAGATGAACAGCGATATGCCCCCGATGACTATGGCGATCAGGCCGCCGATCGTAATGATCACGCGCGCCGAGCGCTCCGCATTCTGGGCATCCACGTAAGCGGTATTGGCGATGACATCGATTTCCGCCGTGAGCTTGGAATGAAGCTGACGGAACCGGTCCATCAGCGCCTTGCCGTTGTTGGTGCGGCTGAGCGCCTCATCCTTCTTGTCGGTGCGAACGAGCGTAATTTCACTCGCGTAATAATCCTGCAGCCGTTGAATTTGAGGAAGCATGTCGCCTTCCATGATACTGCGCAGCCGCGGGTATTTCTTTTGGAACACGGCCATCGCATCAAGATCCTGCTGAAGCTGGAGCTTGCCTGAATCGTAAGGCTCCAAATATTTCTCGTCCGAAGTGTTTAGGAAGCCCCGGACACCGGATTCCTGGTTGATGACGTCGGTCAGAATCGAATCCGCCGTGTTGGCCAAAGGGATCGCTTCGCTCACGACGATGTTCAGCTGCCGCTCGGTGTTCAGCGAGGACATAAAGCTGGATATACTGACCATGGCCAGCAGCGAAATAATGACGATTACGTAAATAATAGACATTCTGGATCGGGTCATGATCATGAAGGTTCACCCTAGTCGTTTGATAATAAAAATGCTAAGTTATGGATTCGACAACAAATGTCGAAATCCTTTTATACGGCGGTAAATTATAGGTAAATTATTCCAAAACATTCGGCAAAAAGCATTGCATCCGTCGGTCACCTGATTCCTCGATTTGATGGTTTAGCGCAGGCAGGCCAAAAAAGGCCGGGCGGATGCCCGCCCGGCCAAGCTTCGCATTACCTGCAAACGAACGCAGCGCAAACCCGCGTCCGTTTTAACGCTCCACCCATTCGCTCCGCAGAGCAAACAGATCCTTCAAATCGTCCGTGGACAGCTCGGTAATCCATTGTTCCCCGCTGCCGACGATCTGCTGGCTCAGCCCCAGCTTCTTGTCAATCATCTCGTCAATCCGCTCCTCCAGCGTACCCAGCGTTACGAACTTGTGCACCTGCACGAGACGGGTTTGCCCGATCCGGAAGGCCCGGTCCGTCGCCTGGTTCTCCACTGCCGGATTCCACCAGCGATCGAAGTGAAACACATGATTCGCCGCCGTCAGGTTAAGTCCCGTGCCGCCGGCCTTCAGCGACAGCAGGAAGATGCCCGGCTGCTGCTCCGGCGGGAGCGAGTCGTCCTGGAACGTTTCGATCATGCGATCCCGTTCGCTCCGGGTGGCGCCGCCGTGCAGGAAGGGCACCTTGGCACCGAACTCCTCCTGCAGAATGCGCTGGAGCAGGTGGCCCGTCTCCACGAATTGGGTGAAGATCAGGCATTTGTCACCTTCCTGGCGAAGCTCCTGAACCATCTCCAGCAGCCGCTCGACCTTGTTCGAACGCTGCTGCCAAGGCGATCGGACCGCATCCTTCGTCAGGAGCGCCGGATGGTTGCAGATTTGCTTCAGCTTCGTCAGCGCCGCGAGGATCATCCCGCGCCGTTCCATTACCGTCATCCGGTCAAGCCGGTCGAACAGCTCGCGAATATAATTCTCATATAAGGTAGCCTGCTCGGTCGTGAGCGAAACATAGGTTTTGTATTCGTATTTATCCGGCAGATCGAGCTGAATGGACGGGTCCTTCTTCACCCGTCGCAGGAGGAATGGCCGGATGAGCCGCTGCACCTTGGCGATGAGCTCCGGATCCTGCGTCCGCTCGATCGCGCCCACGTACCGCTGGGTGAAATCCCGCAGCGAGCCGAGGTAGCCGGGGTTGAGGAAATCGAAGATCGACCACAGCTCCGTCAGACGGTTCTCGATCGGCGTCCCGGTCAGCGCGATCCGGTGGCGCGCCGATAGCTTGCGGATCGAGGAGGCCTGCTTCGTATAGGCGTTCTTAATGTTCTGCGCCTCGTCGAGACAGACGGATTCCCATTCGACGGAGGAGAGCTCGGTTTCGTCCAGATGCGACAGCGTGTACGTCGTCAGCACCAGATCGTAGCCCCGGCATGTCTCGGCGAAGGCCGGCCCCTTCATCCGCGTCGGCCCGTAGTGCAGATGAATGCGCAGATCGGGCGCGAAGCGCTGCAGCTCCTTCTGCCAGTTGCCGAGCACGGAGGTCGGGCAAATGAGGAGTGAAGCCGTAACTTGCGGGGGACCGTCCAAGTTGTCCGCTTCCCGCCCTTCCGGACCTGGAAGCGCGCCGGTTAGCCGCTGTTCCCGAAGATGGAGCAGGTAGGTGATCATTTGGATCGTCTTGCCGAGGCCCATGTCGTCGGCAAGACAGCCGCCGAAGCCGCATTGGCGCAGGAAGACGAGCCATGAGATCCCCTCGATCTGATAAGCGCGCAGCGTACCGCGGAAGCTGTCAGGGGGCGGCAGGAGCGGCGGCTGCTTCGCATGATTGAGCAATTCGACGAGCTCCTCCAGCTGTTCGTCCAGCTCGACCTCCATCTTCAGCGTGCGGTGGAAGTCCTGCTCTTCCTCGCCCTCCGACGAGCCGAGCAGATGCAGCTCCAGCACGTCCCGGAGGGAGAGGCCCTTCTTTTTCTCAACCTGCTTCATCACGTGCTGCAGCTCGGCCAGGTGGACCGGATCGAGCTGTACCCATTCGCCGCGGATTTGCACGAGCCGCCGGTTCTGCTCGAGCAGCTCGCGGAACTCCGCTTCGGTGAGCTCGATGTCGCCGAGCGCGATTTTCCAATCGAACTGCATCAGCTGGCTTAAACCGAAGACGGACTGCGCCGCACCGCCGACCGACGATTTCATCTTGGCCTTCAGGCGTGGACGCCACTTGCGGATACGTTCCCACCAGGCGGGGAGAAAGACGGAATAACCCGCCTCCATCAGCCGCAGGCTGCCCTTCGTGAGCAGCTCCCACGCCTCGTCCGCGCTGAGCTCGCTGCGCAGCGCGTCGCCTTCGGGCGCGGCCAGCCACGGCAGCATGCGCCGCCACTTGGCGGCGTCCCGCGCGGCGCGGCCGAGGTGTAGGCGCCACGCGGCGGGCATCGCCTCTGCACCCGGCAGCTCGTCTCCGCCCGGGCGCTCGCCCGCGCTACTGTCCGCAGCCTCGCCAGCCGCCGTCCACGAGCGAAGCGCCTCGGGCGAGACCTCGTACAGCACGTCCTTGTCGCCGCGGTCCTGCAGCACAAGACGAAGCGGCCATGCGCCTCCGGCGGTCGCGGGCTCCTCAAGCCGCAGGCACGTGCGGAACGGGGTGCCGTCCGACTGCCAGCCGATCGAGACGAGCCAATCCTCCTCGTCCATCCACACATCGGAGGCTGCCTTGCCTCGCAGGAGGAGCGGAAACGACCGCTCCAGCTGCTCCAGGCTCTGCCGCATGACGCCGTCCTCGCGCGTCCACGCAGGGATCAGCTCGTCCATCCACTGCTGCGCCGCCGCGCCTGCCGCCCAGGCGGCGGCCTGCTCGGGCAGCTGCAGCTTCCAGCCGAGCACGCCGGTCTTCCACTTGGCGAAGTCAGGCATGAAGCGGCCCTGCGTCAGCGCTTCCTTCACATGCGGCGCGAGCTTTGTCAAATCCTTCAGCTCGCGGCTGAATTCGAGCTTCTGGTGCTGCACGGCGGCCGGCTGCGCCAAATAGTCCAGCGCTTCCAAAGAAGGCAAGAGCAGCCCTTCTACGTTAAGCGATTCGCCCACCTCGATGAACGTACCGTAGAAGGACGGTGCATGCCAAGCGAACAGCCAGTCCCGCAGATCATAAGCGTCGCTGACGCCGCCGTTATAGCGGGTTCCCCACAGGAAGAAGCCGCCCTTCGGGGCCCAGCGCACGTTCACGGTCACTACGCTCGTGTCGGTCATGGAATCCACTTCCCTTTTCTCAGCTCCTCCTGCAATGCGCGCAGACGCGAATATTTCGCGGCGAACCGGTAAATGTAATCCTCCCACACCTTCTCCCGGTCCAGCTTCTTATAGATTGAATGCAGCTTCTTTAGAAGCTTGGTCGCGGTTGCGTATGCCGTCCGGTTTTTCTCCGCAATGCAGCGGTCCACGGCCTGATGGAAGAGCGGCAGCAGGAGCGCCGGATCCTGCTTCTCCAGCGTTTGCAGGTCGAGCGAATACAGGTTGACCGGCGAGACGCGGTTCGCCAGCTGCAGATCAACCCAAGCCTTGAGCCTCCCGGCCTTAAGCAGGTAAGCCGTATAGAACTGATATGTGCGTGGCAGCAGGCTGACCATCACGTCCACCCATTCGGCGTCGTCCTCCTGCTGCTGCACCGCTTCCATCCAGTATTGGGAGAACTGCCGCAGCTCCTCCGCCTGAGCCCGCTGAAGGGCAGGGAGAAGCCATCGCAGCCACGCCAGCATCCGCTCCCAGGCGCTCTTCTCATAGAACCGGTGCAGGTACATGAAGAAATCGCGCGCCTCGCGCTTGCCGAGCTGCTCCATCCGTTCCCGGGCTTCCTCATCCTTGCCTTCCATCACCGAGAAATGCGCATCCGCCATCACCAGCGCGTCGCGCCGCCGGGGCATCAGCTCCTTCGAGCCGAGCAGCCGCTTCAATCGCTTCCGTTCGTCGGCGGTCCAATCGGTCTTGTCCGCCATCCGCCACCAGATGCTGCGGTACACCGTCAGCCAGGACAGCGGGGATTCCTTGCCGGACAAGGCGGTCTCCGATATGGCGGCGATCGTTTCTTTCCAGTGGGCAGGGCATTCGGCGAGCAGCGCCTTCACATCCAGCGACGGCAAGAGCTTCTGCAGCTCCTCCATGCACTGGTGCCCGACGGTGCGGCAGCCGGTTTCAATATAGTAGGATATGTACGATGTCTTCGTTTCCTGATAAAATTGCTCGATTTTCCGCATGACGAACAGCAGCAGATGCAGCCGGTACAGCTCCTGCAGCGGTGACGGCCAGCCGTCCGACAGCGGGGTCAGCTTCTCCTTCGCCGCGCTGTAGAACAGCTCGATGGAATGCTGCTGCGACAGCGCGAAGCCGTAGAACTGCTGATCGAAATACCGCTGCCACACCGAGGGCAGCTGCTTCGGCACGGGGGCTTCCAGGCGTTCCTGGCGCTTCTCCTGTCGGCCGCCGGTCTGGCGGGCCTGCTGCTGGCGGTTCTTCACGAGCTTCGCCTGCTTCAGCTGCTGCAGCAGGAGCTCCGGACGGGCGAACGGGGTATAGAGCGAGAAGATGACGGCCGCCATATGCTCGCACGGCTCGTCTGCCGGACAGCTGCACTCGCTTTTGCCGAATTCGTCCAGATCGATCTGAACCTCATGCGGCTTCGCCCCGCGGACGAGTGCGCGAATCTCCACGCCGTGGCGGAGCTCGATGCCTGCAACCCGGCCTTTGTGGAAATACTCCCAGCCCTTCTCCAGCCGTGGCAGGCTCACATCGTCGCGCAGATGCCCGATAAGCACGTTCATTCGATTTTTCGGAATCTGCACCTTCAGCATGTTTTAAGCCTCCGTACTTAGGTCTATCCTTATAGTGTACCAGATTTTGCATGCAAATGCGCAGGGGAGTTCGGGACGAAACGAAATTTTTAGAAGCGCTTTCCGGATTGTTGCGGGCGGCAGGCTGGTCGAGTACAATGAGGCAAAAGGATTTTCCAAATTCCAGAAGCTGTCCGGTGAGCGGCGTTCCGCTTTGCGGCAAAGCCGCGGCAGCAGGGGAGGTGACGGATCGGCATGGGGATTAAGTTCGGACGGGAGTACAGCGATATCATTAGCGATTTCACGGATGCGCTGCAAGGTATTGACGGCTGCTACGAGTTCCTTGAGATGACCGAGGACGAGTGGGGCGGCATGGACGTAAGCGAGCAGACGGAATGCATCAAGACGCTTGCCGACGATTTGTTCTACGGACTCGGGACAGAGTCGCCGATGACGATCGGGGAGTGTACGGTTACGCATGACGCGAAGCGGCATTTGATCCGGATCGATCACGGCGAAGGGCTGACGCGGGTCATTCATTTGATTTGAGAGAAGGCCGGTACGGCCCGAGGAGGAGAAGCGTATGGCGGAACGGATGGAACGAATACCCGCGGAGGAGATGGAAGGACGTTTGCATTCGTTGCCGGGATGGAGCCTGGAGGACGGGAAGTGGCTGGTGAAAAAATACCGCTTCCCCTCGTTCCTCTCCGCCGTCGCCTTCGTGAACGAGGTGGCGCGGATTGCGGAGGCGATGGACCATCATCCAATGATCGCCATAGACTTCCGCGTCGTCACGCTGCGCTTCACCACGTGGAGCGCTGCCGGGCTGACGGAGCTTGACGTCGCCGGTGCGCAGCGGGCGGACGAGGCTTTCGCCGCCCGTTAAGCCAGCTCTTCCAGCAGCGCTTCGATGCGGGCCCGCAAAGCACGGGGCAGCTCGCGCTGCAAGATCTCATTCCATAGCTCCTTCGAACAGCCACCCGTCTCGCACCAATGCCGCTCGATACGGGCGGCTTTGTGCTGTTTGCCGGGAATGAGGCTGTACGCCGCGTACCAATCCTCCAGCGAGGCGAGCGGCACACGGACGCCCTGGATGGACGTGCTCCCTGCTTGGTGCCGGGCTTTCCAATCCCAACGGTAGGTGCCCTCTGCATGCCGGATGCTGAACAAGCCCATCAGGTCGACGCCGGCGCCCTCCACCTCATAACGGGAGAAATAGCGTGTGTAAAAGGGCGCCTTCGGTGCCAGCTCCCGGTACTCGCCCAGTTCGGCGAGCAGCTCTTGCGCCCGCTCAGCATGGGCGGCATCGACCAGCAGGTCCAGGTCGGCCGGCGGCGCGTCCGCCAGGCCGTGCAGCGCCAACAGGGCGGAGCCTCCGAGACCCCAATCGACGCCGTGGCGATTCAGGGTGTCCGCGATCCGCTTGAGCGGCGTATGAAGCGAGGCACGGAGCCTGCCTGCCGGCTTGTCCTGCCACACCATGCAATGGAACTCTCCCATCCCCGCAGGGGTTATCCGCTCGTACGTATCCATCCTGCGAAACCCCGCTCGTTCATATACGCGCATGGCCCTCGTATTCCAGGTCAGCACCTCGAGATCGATCTCGTTCTTCGGCTTCAGCCTCCTCGTTTCCTCGGCGATCGCCCGGATAAAGCTCTCCCCGAGCCCTTGTCCGCACAGGTCGGGACGGAGTCCGAGCCCGAGCCGGGTCGTGCCGACGATCGGGAACAGCTGCGCGAAGCCGCACAGCTCCCCGTCCGGACGGAGCACCGCCAGGTACTGCGTCTCGCGGATGTGCGGGTCGGCGAATTCCGCCTGATCCGCTAGCAGCTCCTCCCACGGTTTCCAGTTATAAGTCGCATAAGGCTCGGGATATGACCACGAACAAATGCTTCGGGCTTGTTCTTCGCTCAGCTGCTCCAGACGGAACAATGGTTCCTGACGACGGTTCATTGCGCTCTCCTTTCGTTCCCCTTGTCCTGTTGACCGCTTGCTGCAGTTTTGACTTTCGTTTCCCGGCAGGACCGTTGTATACTGATAACTATACTGCAGAATATCCCAGGAAAGGAAGAGATCGTGTTGAAGCATATCGTCTCGCAGCAATGGCTGTTCGAACATGGAACCGATGAAGGCGTTGTGATCGTAGATTGCCGGTTCGCCTTGGGCCAACCGGCTTCCGGCAGGGAGGCTTATCTGGCCGACCATATTCCGGGGGCAGTTTATTTCGACTTGGAACAGGATTTATCTTCCCCGAAAGGGCCGCACGGCGGCAGACATCCGCTTCCGGACGTGGCCGAGCTCGCGGAGAAGCTGGGCAAAGCGGGCATTAACGGGCATTCCCATGTCGTAGCCTACGATGATCAGGGCGGAGCGATGGCCTCGCGGTTCTGGTGGCTGCTGAGGTTTCTGGGGCACGACCGGGTCAGCGTGCTGGACGGCGGATACAGCCGGTGGAAGGAAGCGGGGCTCCCGGTGACCAACGAGCCTCCGGCCGAGCAGCCGGGCCATTTCGTTCCGAAGGTGCGCGGGGAGATGGTCGTCCATATCGACCAGGTGAAGGAAGCGCTATTGCGTCCGGGCACGGTGGTGATCGACTCCCGCGAAGACCGTCGTTACGAGGGGCTCGAGGAGACGATCGATCCAGTTGCGGGGCACATCCCCGGGGCGAAGCAGCATTTCTGGAAGCAGAGTCTGAAGGAGGACGGCGGCTGGAAGGATGCCGCAGCGCAGCGGGAGCGGTTCGGGGGCTTAGCGGACGCCGAAGAGGTAATCGTCTACTGCGGCTCCGGCGTTACCGCCTGCCCGAACGTGCTGGCGATGAACGAGGCGGGGCTGAAGAACGTGAAGCTCTATGCGGGCAGCTGGAGCGACTGGTGCTCGTACCCGGACAATCCGGTGGCGAAGGGAAGAGAGTAGGATGTTATCAAAAAAGCCGTAACGGGTCACCCCTGGGGGTTATCCGTTACGGCTTTTTGGACCTATTCGCTGCTAATCTTCAATATCCCCAATCTCTAGAACTACAGGACAATGATCGCTCCCGAGAATTTCGGCATCGATTCGCGCGTCCTGGACGAAGGGCTGAAGTCTCGAAGAGGCGAGGAAATAATCGATCCGCCAGCCTACGTTCCGCTCCCGCACCTTCGGCATATTCGACCACCACGTATAAGCGTCGGTACGCTCGGGATAGAGATGGCGGAACGTATCGATAAAGCCCGCGTCCAGCAGCCGCGTCATCTTCTCGCGCTCCTCCTCGGTAAAGCCCGAGTTGCCCCGGTTCCCCTTCGCGTTCTTAATATCGATCTCCTGATGCGCCACATTCAAATCACCGCAAACAATGACCGGCTTGACCGCGTCCAATTGCTGCAGGTAGCTTCGGAACCGGTCCTCCCATTCCAATCGGTACTCGAGCCGCGATAAGTCCCGCTTCGCATTGGGCGTGTACACCGTGACGAGCTGGAAGCTGCCGAACTCCAGCGTAATGATCCGTCCCTCGGGCTCCGTGTCCTCCTCCAAGCCGTAGCGGACCGAAAGCGGCTTCAGCTTAGTGAAGACGGCCGTGCCGGAGTAGCCTTTCTTCTCCGCGTAATTCCAGTACGAGCTGTATTCCTCGCCGTGGTCCATGCTGATTTGCCCTTCCTGCAGCTTCGTCTCCTGAACGCAGAAAATATCCGCATCGACGGTTTTGAAATAGTCGGTGAACCCTTTGTTTACGCAAGCCCTTAATCCGTTGACATTCCAGGATACCAGTTTCATCGTCGTTTTCTCCTTGCGTTCGTATATCATTTGCTTTCTCCAGTGTATCATAAACGATAGAAAAATAGGCTGATTTCTAATAGAGAAGCCGCGGCGTGGCCTATCGCAAGAAGACGGCAGGGCCTGCTCCGGATGGGCCGGAGTTTTTTACTAATAATAGGGATTGACATTGACGCTCCGTCAAGGTGTACCGTTAGATGTGTCAGGAGGGAAACCGATGGAATATACCGTACAAAAGCTGGGGCGGCTAGCGGGCATCAGCACCCGGACGCTCCGGTATTATGATGAGATCGATCTTCTCAAGCCGGTGAGAATCAATTCGTCAGGATACCGGATCTACGGACAGGCGGAGGTCGACCGGCTGCAGCAAATCCTGTTTTACCGGGAGCTGGGGCTCGGTCTGGAGCGCATCAAAGAGATCGTAACCGATCCTGCCTTCAACGGCGCCCAAGCTTTGAGGGACCACCGCGAACAGCTCCTCGACAAACGAAAGCAGCTGGATTTGCTCATCGCGAATGTGGAGAAAACGATAGCTTTATCCGAAGGGAGAATCACAATGACCGACAAAGAGAAATTCGAGGGCTTCAAGCAGAAGCTGATCGACGACAATGAAGCCAAATACGGGCAAGAGATCCGCGAAAAATATGGCGACGAGGCCGTGAACAAGTCGAACGACAAGCTGAGAGGCATGACGCAAGAGCAGCACGAGGAAGTGACCCGGCTGGCAAGCGAGCTGAAGGACACGCTGGCCGAGGCCTTCAAGAGCGGGGACCCGGCCGGGGAGCTCGCGCAGCGGGCGGCGGATTTGCACAAGCGGTGGCTGACGTATTTCTGGAGCGAATACAGCAAAGAAGCGCATGCGGGTCTCGCCCAAATGTATGTGGATGACGAGCGCTTCAGGGCGCACTATGACGCGGACCAGCCGGGGACGGCGGAGTTTCTGAGGGATGCCATCCATATTTATACCGGCGTAAAGAAATAAGCTGCTTTAAAATTCTCCACTTCCTTCCGCGCTATGGTAAAATGCTGGGGAAGGAGTACTCTGACTGTTGCTAGTGCCCATGAAGCGTCAAGCGTTCCATGCATTGGATGATCCGTCTCTCTTGTCGGCTTGTTTCGAACCTTTGCTTCGCGAATTCAAGGAAATACGGATACGCGAAGGTGATGAAAGCAGGTTTTACCGGGAGCTGACGGGCGGGCAGCAAGCGTTTTCGTTCCAGGCGTATTATAATCATGTCAGTAAGTCCGCCGATAACCTGTATTGGTGGAGCGCTTATTTTCTGGCTCATCCTGGAAGATGGTCGGCGTTAAAGATCAGGTTGGGGGTTTTAAAGGATACAGCCGCGGTGTCTCTATTGGAAGAGGTCGAACAGCAGCTGATCGTTCGGGGTCACCCCAGAAGCTTGGAGCCGTTCGACGTTTCCGCTGGGGACCTGCAGAAGGATAAGGAACTGGCCGCCATGTTCGGTTCCCTGTATGATAGGCTTCAAGAGATTGCGCCGTTTACGATCCGCCGGATCGCGGGGTACATTCAGAATCGGCCGGCCGAGTTCGTACAGTGGGCGGACGAAGCATAAACTTGTTCAAGAGGAGGGTATCCAGCCGGCAATGCGCCGGTCGGATGCCGTCCTCTTTTTTGCCGTTAGGACGCTTGCCTTAGAGTGAGCTCTAATGTGTACAATAAGCCTTGAACTGAAAGGAGGGGCTCGGATGGACAACAAATATTCGATCCTGCAGCTATCGAAGCTGAGCGGTCTCAGCACGCATACGCTCCGGTATTACGAGAAAGCGGGGCTGCTTGACGGCATCGGGCGATCGGGCAGCGGTTATCGGGTATATCAGGAGCGGGATCTCGCATGGGTGCAGTTGCTCGCCCAGCTGCGGAAGACGAATATGCCGATCAGCCGGCTGCAGCAACTGGCGCGGTGGAGGACCGAAGGAAGCGGGACGCTGGCAGACCGGAGGCAGGTGCTGGAGCAGCACCGGGAAGAGGTGCGTCTTCATATCGAGGAGCTGCAGATGAGCTTGCGGCAGCTGGAGCGCCGCATCGGACTCTACCAAGCGCTGGAGCAGGACGCGCCGCCCGCGGCAGACGGCGAGGATGCGGGCATGAAGGCTTACTATGCCCAGCGTGCGGAGCACTACGAACGCATCTATTACCGGGACGATCCGATCCGCCAGACGGAGCTTGCCGCCATGGAGGCCGATCTGTGCCGGACGCTGGCGGACAGACGTGTGCTGGAGGTCGCCTGCGGCACGGGGTTTTGGACGCAGAAGGCCGTCCGGACAGCTGCCTGCGTTACAGCCACCGACGTGACGCCCGAGACGATTGCTATAGCCCGCTCCAAGGCCATGCCCGCGGACAAGGTGACGTTTCTCGAGGGCGACGCCTACCGTCTTCAGGAGGTGCCGGGTTCGTTCGACGCAGCGCTGGCGATGTTCTGGTTCTCTCATGTGCCGAAGGCGCAGATCCCTATATTCCTCGAAGGATTGCATAGCAGAATCGGGCCCGGAGAGGTCATGTTTATAGCGGACAACATGTTCATTCCCGGGATTGGCGGCGAGCTGATTGTAAGGCCCGGCGAAGCCGATACCTATAAGCAGAGAGAGCTGACGGACGGAAGCAAGCATGAGGTCTTGAAAAATTATTTCACTGAGCAGGAGCTGGAGGAGCTCTTCGGGCCGCTGGCAACGGAACTGCGGATCACGATGGGTGAGTGCTTTTGGCAGGTTTCTTATACCATAAAATAAGATAAGCAGCCCGGAGCGGAGTCTCCGGACTGCTTCTTATTTGTTACTCTACGTGAAAAGGAAGTGTCCGGCCGGTTTCCAGCAGGCTCTTGAGGTTGCTGAGGATGGCAGGCCAGCCGTTGTTCAGCCCCCGGAACGTATCCGTCTCGTCGCTGTAATCGGAATCGAGCAGCTCCTCGTGCATCAGCGTCAGCTTAACGGCCGAATCCAAAGGCTGCAGCTTGAAGGTAACGCGAGTCGGGCGCTCTCGGGGCGTGTCGTCGCCGGGCACTTCCCAGGTGCAAACCAAGAGGCGGTGCGGCTCGCAGCGCACAACCTTGCCGAAGACGTCGAGCTCGCCGTCCGGGTGCAGATAAGTGACGGCGGAGCCTTCCCGCCAGTCGGAGCGCACGGAGCGTCCGAAGAAATACTGCTTCGTGAAGTCGCCTTGGGTAATCGCTTCCCAGAGCTTCTCCGGCGTAGTGGCAATATAGGTGACATAGACAAAAGATGGCCTTTGATTCATGGCTTCGGATCCTCCTCCAACTGCTTCTTCAGCCCGGCAAGAGCTTGCAGCCTCTGCCGGTCGTATTTGCCGATCCAACGGTCGTAAATTTCCCCGATCGGCACGGGGTTCAAGTAGTGCAGCTTCTCCCGCCCATGCCATACGACCGCGACAAGGTTGGCCGCTTCGAGCAGCTCGAGATGCTTCGTCACGGCTTGCCGGGAAATGGGCAGATGGGTGCAAAGCTCGCTTAATGTTTGTCCGTTCTTCGCAAGCAGCAGGTCCAGCAGCTGTCTGCGGCTGGCATCCGCCAGCGCTTTGAATATGATGTCCATGCGCCTATTATATGCAATAATTTAGTTGCATGTCAAACGAAGCTGTGTTCGGTCGGCGGAGGATTATTGCGTGAGACGTGCCGGCGGAGAGGACAGAGATGTCGGAGGGAATACGAAGGCCGGGTCGGCAGGCCGAGGATGCTGCCGAATCCGGTGACGGTTGGCATCGGCTCTGAAGAATACTGCCGGCAGGGCGGCCCGGGCCATTGGCACGGCCCTTCTTTTTCATTTGGCCACGCTGTGGTATCGTAAAGTGACAAAGACAAGCGAAGGGGCGATACGGCGATGTCGATTCGGCTCAAGCTGCTGTTCTCGTATACCTGGCTGCTTCTTGTTACGGTGTTCGTTTTTTTCGCGACCGCCTACTTCATTGCGGTAGCCGTGACAGGGGATGTGCAGAGCGTCAAGCAGTTTTACAAAATTCATTTTACGCTCCAGCCGCTGACGCCCGAGCAGGAGACGTTGTTTTCCGATTTGAAATTCATGGCGAAGAAAAATCCGGATCAGCTGCTCGACCCCGCTCTCTGGAAGGAGACCGACTTCAATCTGCGGGTCGTCAAGGCGTCGCTCTTGATTCGTAAAGGCGACGGCGTCGCGTTCCTCTCCCCGCAGATGAAAGATACGGGCCTGGAGCGGACGCTGCCGCCGTACGATTTGACCAATATCAGCATCCGCAATACGTTCAATATCGGCGACCGGTTTTTCGGCTATGCCAAGTACGATTTTACCTTCTCCGATCAAACGAAGGGCAGCATCTTCGTCGTGAGGGAAGTGAGCCCGTACTCCGAGCTGATCCGCAAGCTGCTGCCGATTCTCATCACGGTGCTGGTCGTGCTGCTGCTGCTGACGAATGTGCTGCTGTTCGCCTACGTCACCCGAAGCATCGTGCGTCCGCTGAACGCCCTGCGGGAATCCGCCCTGCGGATCAAGGAGGGCGACCTCGATTTCCAGGTGAAGCCCGAGTCCGGCAACGAGATCGGTCAGCTTTCCTCGGCCTTCGAGGAAATGCGGCTGAGGCTCAAGGCATCGGTACAGCTGCGGCTGAAGGACGAGGAGAACCGGAAAGAGCTGATCTCCAACATTTCGCATGACCTAAAAACGCCGATTACAACGATCAA
Source organism: Paenibacillus gyeongsangnamensis (assembly GCF_027533625.1). Classification (GTDB taxonomy): domain Bacteria; phylum Bacillota; class Bacilli; order Paenibacillales; family NBRC-103111; genus Paenibacillus_G; species Paenibacillus_G gyeongsangnamensis. Next base: position 194,387 of record NZ_JAQAGZ010000012.1, read on the forward strand.
GGGCTATATCGAAGGTATCCGCGACGGCGTGCCGGCTACCAAGGAGAAAATGGACAAATACGTCAATACGATCTACAGCAAGGCGGCGGATATGGACCGCCTGATCGACGAGCTCTTCCTGTATTCCAAGCTGGATCTGAACAAGGTGCCGTTCAACTTTGAAACGCTCGATTTGCGCCGGTTTGTGGAGGATGTGACGGAGGAGCTGCTGTTCGATTTGGAGGAGCAGGGCTTCCGGGTGGAGCTACCCGAGCCGGGGCAGCCGGTCCTCGTGCGGATCGATCCCGAGAAGATGCGGCGGACGATCGCCAACTTGATCGGGAATTGCGTCAAGTACATGGACAAGCGGGATAAACGCATTCGGATCCGGCTTTATGAGGAGCGGGAGCGGGTGGCGGTGGAAATCGAAGATAACGGGCCGGGGATGGAGAAGGACGTGCTGGAGCACATCTTCGACCGTTTCTACCGGGCCGAGCCGTCCAGAGATGCGCGAACCGGAGGCAGCGGTCTCGGCCTTGCGATTGCGAAACAAATCGTCGAAGGTCACGGAGGGACGATCGGAGCTTCCAGCAAGCCCGGCGAAGGCACCCGAATCCGCTTCGCCCTGCCTAAGATGAAAGCCGGAGGGGAACCGCATGCAGCGCATTCTGATCATTGAAGACGAAACGAGTATTGCCGAGCTGCAGAAGGACTATTTTGAATTGAACGGGTTCGAAGTCGATGTCTGCCATCGCGGTGACGAAGGGCTGGCGCTCGCCCTGTCCGAGGATTACGATCTGATCGTGCTGGATCTGATGCTGCCGGGCATGGACGGCTTCGACATCTGCCGCCGCGTGCGAAGCGCCAAGGAGGTGCCGCTCCTGCTCGTTTCCGCGAAGAAGGAAGATATCGACAAGATCCGCGGCTTCGGCGCCGGAGCGGACGATTACATCACGAAGCCCTTCAGTCCGAGCGAGCTTGTCGCCCGGGTTAAGGCGCATCTGGCCCGCTACGCCCGCCTCATCGGGACCGGCGATCCGCGCAAGAACGATATCCGCATCCGCAATCTCCGCATTCAGACCGCTTCGCGCAAGGTGTACTTAGGCGATCGTGAGGTGCTGCTTAAGGCGAAGGAGTTCGATTTGCTGGCTTTCTTCGCGCTTCACCCGAACAGGGTATTCAGCAAGGATGAGATCTTCGAGCGCATCTGGGGCCTGGACTCGGAGGCGGACATGGCTACCGTCGCCGTGCATATCCGCCGCATCCGTGAGAAAATCGAGCACGATCCTTCCAGCCCGCAGTATATCGAGACGGTGTGGGGCGCCGGGTACCGGCTCTCCGTTTAAAATGATTTCGCCAGTTAATAAATCGTTAAACATTTGTTAGTTTCCGGTTTAGAAATGCCCCTTATGATGGATTCGTAGAGCAGTATACGAGAACATTCATTTAGGGAGGATTCAAACTGATGAGCAAAAAATTAGCCCAAGCGATAATCACCGCATCCTTGGCTGCAGCGATCGCCGTGCCTTACAACGTCGTTCAAGTTCAAGCAGCAGCCCCGGCTTCGTTCGCCGACCTGACGCAAGCGGGGAGCTTCCAAGCCGCGCTTAGCGAGCTGATCACCCGGGACATCTTCTCCGGTTACGAGGATGGAACGATCCGGCCGAACCGGACGATGACGCGCGCGGAATGGTCCAAAGTGCTCGTACTGGCGTTCGAGGTGCCGGCTCCGGCAAGCGCCGCCGCGTTGAAAGATGCGGCCGCCTCCGAGTGGTTCTTTTCATATGCCGAGGCCCTCGTCGGCAGCGGCGCAGTGACGGCGGCGAATGGCGAGTTTCTGCCGAACGCTCCGGCTACGCAGGAATATATCGTGAACAGCATTGCCAAGCTGGTGAACAAGAAACTGATCGTCGTACAAGGATGGGCGGCGAATGGCTACGTGGCAGGACAAGCGGTAACCCGTGCGGAGGCGGCCTCCTGGCTGCAGAAGGCGCTGCAGAACAAGCCGTTGGCGAATGCGCAGGTCACCGCGGTCAAAGCGCTGAATCCGATCACGCTGGAAGTGAAATTTTCCGCGCCGCTTGCAACCGCGGATCTGAACCTGGATCAAGCGAAGAAGAACTTTGTATTCGATAACGGTATGGAGCTCTCTAATGTGCCGCAGCTGAAGTCGGGCACCCGGACGACCTATATCGTACCGGTCACGACGCAGAAGCTGGGCACCAAATATGCGCTCACCTACAAGGGCAGCGCAGCCGGAACGTTCGAGGCCGTGAGCAATAAGCTGGCGCTGTCCTCGATCCGGCAAATCGCCTACGATACGGTGGAGATTGACTCGATTCGTTCTAATGGGGTCATAGACTACGAGGATATCGTGGAAGCGGATATCGGCAGCCGGAACGGTCTGGAGCTGACGCTGGACGATAGTTACAGCAGCGGCGGTAAGCACTACGAGGTGATCTCCTCCCTGAGAGGCAAGCAAGTACAGCTGAAGCCGGATAACGGACCGGCGATTACGGCAACGTATGTGCCGTTCACGCAAGCGACGGACGGGCGCCAAGCGCCGAAGTTCCGCCTCGCCAGCGGCGAATCGCTGAAGCCGGGAACGACCTATAAGGTAACGGCGGATTGGGCGACGATCGCTTCGGACTCCTTCAAGGCTGCGGAAGCCGCCGCGCTCACTATCCAGTCAGCAGCTCAGCTGAATGAAACGAGCGTGCAGCTGACGCTGGCGCAGGATCCGAAGGACGAGCTGTTCGCCGGCCGGAGCGTTACGCTGAAGGTGGCGGACGGAACGACGCTTACCGCGACGTATCGATTCACGTCCCGCAATGGCGCCGCCGGTACGTTCGACCTGGCCAATAACGGCAAGCTGGCGTCCGGCACCGCCTATCAAGTAACGCCTGTCGGAAATTGGGCGGCTGCTGCGAACGTAACGTTGACGACGAAGTAAATCCTTATTGCCGCATGCAAAAAAAGCAGCGAAGCGCCGCCCCTGAGCCGGCGTCTTCCCTGCTTTTTTCAACGTATCCAGTAGCCCAAGCTTCGGGAAGGTTCCCAGTACCCGGACGGGCTCTGCCCGCCGCCGAATAGGTCTCGGCAGGGCAGGTACGGCGTCGGGCGCTACTCGTGGTCTCCCGTGAGCTTCAGCAGTCTCCGCTCCGGCACGGCATAGACGGCCATCCCCACATTGCCCCAATAGACCACCCCGGCGCACATGTCGCACGGCACTACCGTGCTGTACAAGGCGCATTCCCGCAAGTACGCTTTATAGAAGAGCCTGGAGGAGGCCGCCATCACCGCCGCTTCCGCGTGCCCGGTGCAGTCGTGTTCCGTGAATTCGATATTTTCCTGCTCCAACACGGGCCGCTCCGGAAGAGTCCACAAGAACGATACCGAACGGAGTATTGCCGTTGGCTCTCGAATGGTGGTAAAAATTTCCATACTTCATCTCAAATCATCCGCATGATTCCGCTGCCCCTGCTTCATCCCCGTTAATCTCTCTTTTCCTGAGCGCTCCGAACAACCTTTAGGACACTTTGAATTGGGTCAGCAGCTGGTGCAGCTCCTCGGTCATTTGCGAGAGAGAGCGTGCGGAGGTCTGCACCTCATCCGTCGTTTGCAGCTGTCCCGCTACGGAAGCGGCTACCTGCTGCGATGCCGCGGCGGATTGTCTGGCGATCGAGGCGACCTGCTGTACGGATGCCGTAATTTGCTGCGCACCGGCTGACATTTGCTCGGAAGTCGCGGCCATTTCCTGCACTTGGGAAGAGATGGCGTTCGTTGAATGCAGGATTTGGTCAAAATGATGCTCCGTCTCCCGCACCCGCTCCAGCCCGGTCTGCACCTGCAGCTTCACTTGGGTCATGGCATCGCCGGATTGACGAATCCCTGCTTCAATTTCGCTCAGCAGGGAAGCGATCTCCTCCGACGAGCTGCCGGATTGTTCGGCCAGCTTGCGGACCTCGGACGCCACCACGGCGAAGCCGCGGCCTTGTTCCCCGGCTCTGGCGGCTTCGATCGCCGCGTTCAGCGCCAGCAGATTCGTTTGATGCGCGATATCCTGAATGGCGGCCACAATGCTGCCGATTTGCTGCGACTTCGCTTCCAGCAGCGCGATTGAATGATCCGTCTCGATGACCGAGGACTCGATGGATTGCATTTGGTCCGCCGTGCTTTGAACGGAGACGCCTCCGTGCTCGGCATGCTGCCTGGACAACTCCACTGTCTCGGCAATGGTCGAGGCGCTCTCCGCAAGCCGCCCGATGCCGCTTCCGACCTCCTCCATGGAACGGGAGGTTTCCTCCATGCTCAGCGTCTGCTGGCCTGCACCATCCGCCACGTCCTTAACGGTCTCCGCGATGTGGCGCGAGGAGGACTGCATCTCGCCGGAGCTGGCGCGCAGCTGATCTGCCGACGCCGTAACGAGGCCTGCGTGTTCGTTGATTTTCAGAAGCATTGACCGCATGTGGCTTGTCATGAGAGCAAACGCGGCGCTAAGATCTCCGATTTCATCCCGCCGCTTTAACGTCAAATCCTTGACGGACAGGTCGCCGCCGGATACGCGATGCGCAATCGAGCTTATCCGCCGGATCGGCTTCGATACGTGCCGGGCGATAAGGAACGAGATGGCCAGTCCCGCTACAATAGCCGTAATGCTTAAGCCGATAACCCATGCCGCTCCGGAACGGTAAGAGTCGGTGAGCTCCTGACCCCAGTCCTGGGCATGGCCGGCCACATTCCGGGTCAACATATCCAGAATGATCGCGCAGCTGCTGATATTCGCATTCGCTTCCTGAATGAGCTGGAGTCCTTGCGGGCCGTGCTGCTGCACGGCTGCCAGAATGGCCGGAAATGCAGCAGCGTAAGCGTCCCAGCGCTGGTGGAACAGGCTAATGAGATTGGCATCCTTCTCGTTCGCGGATAGCTGATCCAGATGCTTGAGCTTATTTTGGATATTATCGAAGACGGCTTTGGCTTTATCCGATTGGGAGGCGGGTGAATCGCCCGAGCTTCCGGTCATTGCTGCGTTCAAATTGTTGTTTTCCTGAATATCCAGTTGGATGCGGAGCATCAAATCGTCCAACTCCATCAGGTCATGATTCAAGTTCCCCAGCAGGATCAAACCGGGGAGTCCCTTATCCGTAGTCAGTTTCGATTTCTGGCCCATGTTGCCCATCTCGGTCATCGCCGTTACGCTGATCGCCGACAAAAGCAGCAGTACGATGACAAAGCTGCAAAGCAATTTTTTGTACAGAGTAAGTTTCATATCCAAGCCTCCGATGAATCCCGTAGTCTATTTCTATTAGGAATGTTCCATATTTTATTTCGACCGCCGGAGAACCAATGTTTAGGAGAACCCAAAATCTAAAGTTTTCTTTAGACAATAGAACGTTTACAAATAAGGTGGACTCATAACGGGCGCCGCCGCCGAACTTATTTTAATAGGATGCGGCAACCTATTCGCCGTTATCACCGTCTAGAACGTACGAAGGGCGGCAATATGGTATTTTTCCCGGCAACGCTGTGGTTCAAGTTCATGAGATGCGGTTAATGGATTCGTGAGATGATGATCGTGGATAATCCCATGGTGAAGTGCAGCATTGCCAACTGCGAATAAAGGGAGCAGAGCAACAACTGCAGCGCGGAAGTCATTACGATTGAAGTGAACGCTCATGCGGAGAAGCTCTAGCCCCGGCACCGAGGCGGGGAAAGCTATGATTCCCGTCACCCGCGATATCAAGCCCGGGGGATTACCGACACCCGCTGCCAAACCTTCGTGGAAAGAAAACATTACCTCTCTGCTCACACATAAGATGAATGTAAGTCCAGGAGCAGGTTTCCGGACGCCGGGAATCTGTTTTTGGCCGGTATGAAGAGGATTCCCCTTTAATTATCCCACATTCAACAGGAGGTCGTTACGAACGTGTACTATATCCTCAGCTACAAAGGCAAAACCTTAGGCCAACCGATGAACCGCGACAAAGCCGAGAGCAAGCTGAAGCAGCTTAGTCTCTGCATGAACAATTTGGAAATCGTAGCGTACGAACCGAAGCAGCATATCCAATCGACATTGCAGAAGCAGATCGGTTGAGCTTACGGTCCGTCATACCCTGGAGCGAACGCAGGTTCATTACAATCGAACATACGTTCACTACCATCGGATCTGCCGCCAAGTGCAAGGCTGCAAAGTGAACCACCGGATCCATGTAGAGCCCATGGGTTCACAACAAGCGAACGGCGGTTCACTACAGCCTGCCAAACGTCCGATAGCCGGGTTGTAGTGAATGCAGGTTCATTACAATCGAACCTACGTTCACTACCATCGGATCGGCCGCCAAGTGAAAGGCTGCAAAGTGAACCACCGGGTCCATGTAGAGCCCATGGGTTCACAACAAGCGAACGGCGGTTCACTACAGCCTGCCAAACGTCCGATAGCCGGGTTGTAGTGAATGCAGGTTCATTACAATCGAACCTACGTTCACTACCATCGGATCGGCCGCCAAGTGAAAGGCTGCAAAGTGAACCACCGGGTCCATGTAGAGCCCATGGGTTCACAACAAACGAACGGCGGTTCACTACAGCCCGCTAAACGGCCGGTGGCTGGGTTTTAGCGAACGCAGGTTCATTACAATCGAACATACGTTCACTACCATCGGATCTGCCGCCAAGTGGAAGGCTGTAGTGAACCACCGGATACATGATGAGCCCAAGGGTTCATAACAAACGAACGGCGGTTCACTACAGCCCGCCAAACGGCCGGCGGTCGGGTTCTAGCGAACGTAGGTTCATTACAATCGAACCTGCATTCATTACAGGCGGCTCGGTCGCCAAGTGGAAGGTTGTAACGCAGATGACCGCTATTGCCGGAACGTAAAGAAGATCGCTTCCCTACTCAGCCAGGATGGCTGAGCAGGGAAGCGATCTTTTGCGTTATGGCCAACGGTTTATCAACAAACCGGCTCAAGATATCGTCGTCCTCGATCCATACTCCATGCGCCGCTCAGCCCTTCAATGCGCCGACCATCACGCCTTTGACAAAATATTTCTGCACGAACGGGTACACCGCCAGAATCGGCACGGTGGCTACCATAATGGTCGCGTATTTGATCGTCTCCCCGATCTGGAAGCGGTCGGCGTTGTCCGCTCCGGTCGACATGCTGTCGGTCGAGTTGGAGATCAGGATCTCGCGCAGCGTTAACTGCAGGGGATAGAGACTTCGATCTTTCAGAAAGATCGAAGCGTAGAACCAGCCGTTCCACTTCTCGACCGCGTAGTACAGAATCATGACGGCGATGACCGGCATGGACAGCGGCAGAATGATGCGGAACAGGATGACGAAGTGATTGGCGCCGTCCATCTTCGCCGATTCCTCCAGGCTGTCGGGCACGGACATGAAGGCGGTCCGCATGATGATTAGGTAGAACGTGTTGACCGCAAAAGGAAAGATGGTCGCCCAGAGCGAATTGAGCAGGCCGACGTTCTTGACAACGAGATAAAGCGGGATCAAGCCGCCTTGAAAAAACATCGTGAACACGATAATGAAGATGAACAGGTTGTTCCACATGACGTTCTTGCGGGAGAGCACGTAGGCGCCGAGCGAAGTAAAGATCAGATTCACCAGGACGCCGAATATAACGATGAACAATGTATTCCTATAGCCGATCAGAATGCCGGGGTTGGCAAACACGCTCTTGTAGGCCTCCAGGCTGAAGCCGAGCGGCTTCAGCAGAATCCCTTTGAAGGTGATCAGCTGGCCTGCATCGCTGACGGAAGCGAACGCCACATAGAGCAGCGGGTACAGGGTTACGATCATCAGGACAATAAGCACCAGGTGAACGACCGTATCGAAGGCGGTATCCGCCAGTCCGTAGTCTCTTTTCATCAGGGGTCACATTCCTTTCTCACCACAGGCTGCTTTCGTTGACCTTGCGGCTGATCCGGTTGGCGGTTATGAGCAGGATCAGATTGATGACCGAGTTGAACAAGCCGACGGCGGAGCTGTAGCTCCAACCGTTCTCGAGCAGACCCTTCCTGTAGACGAAGGAGGAAATCACGTCGGAAGTATCGTAAATCGACGGGTTGTACAGCAGGATGATCTTCTCCCAGCCGACGTTGAGCAGGCTTCCCATGCGAAGGATGAGCATGATGGCGATGGTAGGCAGGATGCCGGGCAGGGTGATGTGCCATATCTGCTTCCAGCGGTTGGCGCCGTCCATGCGGGCGGCTTCGTACTGCTCCTGGTCGATGCTCATCAGGGCGGCGATATAAATGATCGATTCGAAGCCGATTTTTTGCCAGATTTCGGAGACAATGTAGACCGTACGGAACAGCTCGGGCTTTTGCAGCAGCGCCTTACCGTCGCCGCCTACGTAGGTGAGCAGGGTGTTGATAATGCCTCCGGCGTTCGTAAAGTCCTTAATCATCCCGCAAATGACCACGAGCGAAATAAAATAAGGCATGTACGTAATGGACTGGGCCCATCGCTTGAATACTTTATTCCGGACTTCGTTGATCAGAATGGCCAGGATGATCGGTGCCGGGAATTCGAAGCAAAGGGAGTACAAGCTGATGATAACCGTGTTTTTCAGAATGCGCCAAAAGTAATAGCTGCTGAAGAAAGCATTGAAATTATCGAATCCTACCCATTCGCTCCCGAGAATCCCTCTCATCGGCGTATAGTCTTTGAACGCAATGATCGCTCCGTACATCGGTGTGTAATGGAAGATCGCGTAATAAGCAATTACGGGAACCATCATCAAGTACAAATATTTGTTGAGCGCAAAATCCCTTCGGAACCTCGGCAGGAACGCGTTCTTGCGGACTTCCGTCTTTGCCGTAGTTTCCATGGTCATCGTTTTGGCCATCAGTTGCGCCTCCTTCCGATTTGAATGTAAGGGGAAAGGGAAGCCGGCGAACCGGTCCCCGTCCCCAACAAATCCAATCAGCGTTTGTTGTAACGATCGAGCGCCGCCTTCTCGATTTGAAGCGCGCGGTCCAGCTTCAGCGTCTTCATTTTTTCCATGTATTTATCGAAGTTGTCGACCGGCTCGGTGCCGAGAATGATTTTGAGCGTCATTTCGTCCACAAGGGTGTTGACGTCGTTCATGATCTTGGCCATTTCCGAGCTTTCCTCCGGCGTAGGGGTGATCGGCGGCAGCTTGTGCTTGTCGACGTCGGTTTTTTGCCAAATGGCAACGGCGTCGCGCTGGGTCGGCAGAGCCAGGTATTGCTCGATGTAGCGCTTATCTTGAACGAACGGTCCGCTATAGTTGGCGCGGATATAGAGCGACATCGCTTGGGAAGGAGAGAGCTTATCCGGATTTTTCATGAGCTGGTCCGTATATTTCGGATAGCCGTTCTCCATCTTGTAGCTGACGCCCTCGGTTCCGAAGTTGAAGAACATATGTCCTTCGTCGGAGTAGCCGTAATCAAGCAGCCGGGCCGCCAGTTCCGCGTTCTTCGAGTTCGCCGTGATGGTGACCATGCCGCCCGAGGAGAACGGATGGTCCTTCTGTCCGTAGAAAGGCGTATCGCCTTTCTTTAGCACAGGATACGGCGCGGCGACCAATTTCGCCTTCGGGTCTTTCGCTTCGACGATCGGCTGCCAACGTCCGATCCCTCCGCCTGCGTTGCCGATCGTGGCGCCGGTCGCGCCGCTCCCGAAGTTCGCGTCCATCGCTTTGGTATCGACGGTGGCGATATTTTTATCGATCAAGCCTTCGCTGTACCATTTGTGGAACAGAGCCAGAAAATCTTTGTAGCCTTTTTCGGCCGGACCGAATTTGATGGTACCGTTATCCAGGTAGAAATCGCGGGTGACCCCGTAGGCTTCCATGAAATGGCCGTTGTTAAATTCATTAAACGGACGCGGGACACTGACGACCGAAAACGGGGCGGCGGCGCCTTTCTTCTCTTTAAACGCTTTCAATGTCGTGTACCAGTCGTCGATGGTTTCCGGAACGGGAAGACCGAGCTCATCCAGCCAGTCCTTGCGGATAATCGGCCCTTGGTACACCTGCAAGGCGGCGTCGCCGCGGATAAAAGGAAACGCGTAGTAGCTTCCGTTATCGGTTTTGACCATTTTATCGATGTTCGGATTGTCCTTCAGATATTTCTTCAGGTTGGGCGCATACTTATCGATGATATCGTTCAGCTTGAGAATATAACCGTCTTTAATGGCTTTTTCCGGTCCGCCCGGGAACGCCCCGAGAAAATCGTATTCAATCATGTCGGGAAGATCCCCGGAGGCGAGCATGACGTTCAGCGCTTCCTTCGCCTGGTTGGTCGGCGGGGCGGTGAATTTCAGCTTGACGCCGGTTTTTTTCTGCCAGTCCTGGAAGAAGGGGACATCCGCATGGGCGGATTTGACGCCAACGATATTGCCCGTAAGCTCTCCCCAATAGGTCAGGGTTTTATCCGTTTGGATCGGATAAGTGGTCGCCTTACCGGGCGCGGGGTTGGTCTTGTTGTCGGAGGCGTTCGGAGCCGGTTTCGTCGTGTTGGACGAACAGGCGACCGCCAAGCTGCTCATCATAGTGGTAATGACCAATGCGGAGACTAGGTGCTTTCTTCTTTTTGTCATAGAGAAGACCTCCTGAATTACCGGCAAACCGGATTTCGTCGGAGCGAAAGAGCTCCTGCCTATAGTATAAGACAGCGCTTACATTTCTGGGAACCGCGAAAATATCCAAACGCATCTTCAAAACCTCCAAATGCATCGCCAAAATCTCCAATCCGTTCGCAGGAGGGCCAAAAAAGCCGCGGCGGGCGCGGCTATACTTTGAGCGCTTCTTTAAATTTGCCGGGTGTGACGGCTTCGTACTTCTTGAAGGCGCGGATGAACGCATTCACATCATTGAAGCCGACCGAGGCTGCTACGTCACCGATCGTCCGGTCGGTTTCCTCCATCAGAAGCTTGGCTTGCTCAATGCGCGTCTTGTTGATGGCATCGAGCAGCCCTTCGCCGGTCTGATCCTTGAACAGCTTCGACAGATAGGTGGGCTTCATGTCAAAATGCTGCCCGATCATCGAGATGTTCAGGTTCAGATCGCTGTAATGCTCGTCGATGAAGTGCGCCACCCGTTCTACCAGATCCGTGAGCGCGCGCTGCCGCGACTGCTGCAGGCACATCTGCCGTTTCTCGGCGGTATACTGGCACACCTGCTCGAGCAGCTCCGTCATCTGCTGCTGCATCTCCTGGATCGTTACACACGAGGCGAGCCGTTCGATCCGTTTCGGATTCCGCAAGAGGAAGCTTTCCTGCACGTCGCCGATATCGCTGATAATCTTCATCATCGTGCCCACCAGGTCCATCATCAGGCAGCGGGCGAGCGCCACCGATCCGGCCGGACGCTTCAGATTGCCGTCAATGATGTCGCCGAGCGTTCGCTTCGCCTTCTCGAAATCGCCGATCTTCACGCAGTTGATCAGCTGCTGTTCCGCTTGTAGCGGGTAATAGTAGCCGGCGCCCGTATCCCGTCCCGCCTCCCTGCGGATTTCCTCGTAGGAAAGAATTTCCTTGCTGCCCATGACTAGTTTGTACTCCATCGCATCCATCGCTTCGGTATAGCACTGCGAGATGCCGATCGTCTTGCAGTGAACGGAGGAGATGGATAGCGTTAAGTGGATCAGATAATGCCGTTTGAGGAATTCCTGCGTCTCCCGGGCAATTTGCAGCAGGGTGCTTCTTTGCTCGGCTTCTTCCTCCTCTTGGAAATTGATAAGACATGCGAAGGCTTCATCGATTTCGACGACATACCCCCGATTACGCCGCGACACAATCTCTTCCATGACATTGGTCAAAATAAACTGCAGCAGCTTGCGCTTGCCGCCGGGGTCCATGCCTTGAATCCGTTCATAGAACGGTCCGATCTCTTCGATATTCATCAGAATGACGGCGAATTGGTCAGAGCCAAATTTCATATTGAAGGCCGCCATCGCCTCGCTCAGCGAGACCTGACTGTCCAGCCTTCCCTTGAGCAGCCGAACGATGAAATTGGAACGCAGGATGTGGTGCTGCTGCTTCATTTGCGAGCTGATGTTGTCCATCTCGGCTAACGTATGGTCCAGCGCCTGCTCGATATAATGAAATTCATTGGCGCTTTGGTGCAAATCCAGCGCGGCCTTGCCCGATACCGCCTGTACCAGCCGCCGGACGGGATTATAGTTTCTGCGGAGGAAGAAGGTGGTTAGGAGCCCGCCGCCAAGGAGACTCACCAGAATGCTGGTATACGTCAGATTGCGGACATGCTCGGCCTTTACCCAGTAGAGACGGCTCGGAATCATGGAAATGTATTTCAGGCCCGACCTGGCGGACTGAATGTGCAGAACCTCATAGTTCTCCCCGTTCTTGTTGTAATAGAACAGGTTGGAATCCTCGTTCAACTGCTCGAACGGGAAATCGGCCGGCATCGGCTTGTCGGAATTGGAGACGAGCACCTCGTTTTGTTTATTCAGAATCAGGACGTCGCCCTCGTTAAACAGCTCCATGTTCTCGATCGATCCGAGAATGCGGGATTGGTCGATCATGAGCACATTGGTCGCGGTGGGAGCGCCTTTATCGGAAGGATAAGAGCTGACGTAAGCAACCGTCTTCAGCTTCTTGCCGTCATCTCCAATGCGGATCATCGGCAGGAAGCCTTTAAAGCCGCTTTGATTCACGATGGACCGCCACTTCGCGTACGGAAAGCCGGGGTCCGAATGCAGTATATCGTAAGTGAACGAACCGTCCCTGTAGAGACCCGGCAAGATCGCTTTATCGGTCCCGGGCAAATAAATATAGAAATAATCGATGAGGGAATAAGCGGATTTATACAGCTTCAAATCCTGGGAGATTTGATAAACGTCATAATTGTAATCGTTCGGGTAGACGTGGTATTTATTCGAGTAGAGCAAATCCTGTACCTTGAAATTCCAGGTCATCTCGATATTGAGACGTTCCATCGCCTGAAAATGACTGTCCATCACTTCGCGGACCTGCTTCAAGAGCGAGCTGTTGGCCTGATGAATTTCGCTCTCCAGCGTACGGCTGGATTCTATATAGACCACAATGCTGAGAAGCACGGGCAGGAGCAGAATGGTTATATAGGAAACAAGCCAGGTCAGCATGATGCTTCTGCGGTGGATTCCGATGCGCGCCAGACTCAAGGACGATTCCTCCCATCACAACAGCCGGTTCAACCGTTTGTCAGAATGTTTTCTGAATGCGCTTACAGGAAAGGGGGGGTAAAAGAACATATATTTATTTTACCTTTTCTTTGGGGTCCCGTACAGACCGGCTTGCAAAAGAGTCCGTTTCTATCGCCGGTAACGGCATAGAGCGTAGCCGCCGTTTACCTGTGACTCCTAGGGAGAGACTCCGGGGCGGCACAGGCAACGGCCCGCAGCGGTAAGCGGCTGCGGGCCGACGGAGCGGCTTACGGCACCGCCTTGCCGTTCACCACTTTCCAAGAGGACCCGTCGGTATCATACACTGTACCAAGGCCGCTTGGATTTCCGTCGGTGAACTCGCCGATATATTTTTTGCCGCTTTTGAAATAATAAATTCCTTGGCCATTGAATTTGCCGGACTTGAAGCTGCCTTCATAGATGAGCTTGCCGTTCGCATCGTACTGCTTGCCTTGGCCGTTCTGCTCGTTGTTCTTCAGCTCACCGACGTATTTCTCCCCGGAATTGGCGTACCAGGTACCGATGCCTTCATAGGTGTCCTGAACGAACCCCCCGTCGTACATGAGGCGGCCGTCTTTGAAGATTTGCCCGTTTCCGTACCGCATCCCCCGCTTCATGTCGCCGATATATACGACGCCGGTATCGTCATACTCCACGCCGCGGTAAGTCAGGTCCCGGGTAGCAGTAAGATAACTCCTCCAGCCGTCTTCCAGCTGGGAGAAGGTTTTGCCGGTCAGCTGCTCCAGTACGGAAGTATAATCGCCCTGCATATACCAAACGTTGTTGATCTTGGACTCCCCGTAGGTGGACGTCAGGTAGGCATAGAAGGACTGCGCCTCCGAATAAATGAGCGGCAGGTCATTCTTCGACCAGTTGTCGTTGCTGTTTGGGATTTGCCGGAGCGGCAGCAGCTGCCCTGCATCCAGCGCCTTGTACACGTTTTTCTGACCCAGGAAATTAGGGTGAGGACCCTTGAGTTCATAATAGGTGGCGACGGCCTCGGCGAACCAAGTCGACGTGCTGAGCCGGCTCTCCTTCTGGCTGAGCGTTATGGCGTGCGTCATTTCGTGCTGCAGCGTTCCAAGGAGCCGGTCTATGTTGTTATTCGCCCTCAGCTTGACGAACACCGCCTTCTCCTGAGGACGCCAGACCGCTTCGCTCCAATCCTGGTTGATGTTATTGCTAAATGACGCCTCATCCAGGAAATAAATCGGGATTTTCGTATCCGGGAAATCCAGACCGAACTGCTGGATCAAATATTCATAAATAAAATCGATCTCAGGGGAGAGCAGCAGCACATCCGATTCATTCGAGTAGTAATACACTTGAAAATTGCGCGTAGTGAACGTTTTCCAATCATGCGCCTCTTTAAAGCTATAGGGCACGCTACCCGGCTTCGTGATGGCCGGCATCGGGTTCGGCGCTTGGTAGGTATGGTTGGCGTTAAAGTCCGCGCCCAGGGCAGGGGCCAGGGCCGCCCGACCGGGCTGCCCGACGGACACAGAATCCAACGTAATGGACACCGTCCGGCTCGCATCGTCCCAGGCTACCCGGGCGCCCAGCGATTCGCTCACGAACCGGGCAGGCACCATCGTGCTGCCGTTCATAATCAGGGCCGGCTGCTCCAGAGTGATCGTCTTCCCGTTCACGGAAGCTTCCGGTTGATCTACCGTCAGGACGATCCGCTTCTTGTCCTTGAAGCCGGATACCGTACGAGTGGAGGGGTCCCATACGACCGAGCCTCCAAGCTTCTCGAAAATCGCACGAAGCGGCAGCAGCGTGGAGCCGTTAACGATAACGGGCGGCTGCTCGAAGCTTTGCGCGGCACCGTTGATCGTTACCGCCACAGGCGAAGGAGCGGTCTGGGCCGCCTGGGTGGCCGCGTCGGCGCTTGCTGTCAGAGGGGCCGTTTGCAGCATCAGGAAGAGGGCGGAGGCGCTGACCATGGTCAGGCCAAGCCGTTTATATACAAAACGCAAAGGTTGCATGGATCGTTCAGCTCCTTTTCATAACCGTAATTTAAGGGGGCCCGAATACTCCTGTATTCGGGATGAAGCCGCCGACTCCTGCTTCAAGGGCGAAGGGAATGGTTGTCAATGAGTCCGTGCTCTTCCAGACAGCTGCTTCCGAACTCTCCGAGTAATGAAAGAAAGCCCTGCGGCTTGACCGCTCCGTAGAGGCAGCCTAAGCGCGAGGGCTTTCAAAGGGATAGAAATCAACGACAGGGCGACGGTCTTACTTCGCTTACTTCGTGTCGGTCATGAACTGATCATATTGATCGTCAGACAGGACGCGGCGCGCGGTAACATACCGCTTCGCATAATAGGACTCACTAAGCTTTGAAATCGTAACACCTTGATCTGCGGAATGATAGAATTTGCCATCTCCCACAAAAACGCCAACGTGGGAAATACCGGCTCCGCCGCTGGTGTCGAAGAACACCAGATCGCCGGGGCGAAGATTCTCCTTGTCAACCCATACGCCTTCGTGGGCTTGGCCCTTGGACGTGTGAGGCAGTGCAACGCCGAGCTTATTGAACACCCAGGCGGTATAGCCCGAGCAATCGAAGCCTTTAAGCGTCGTACCGGCATACTTGTACGGTGCGCCCAAACCAGCGTTTACCGCTGAGCTAAGTGGGGTTTCCGCGAAGGCGCTGCCGACCGAAATGCTGCAAAACAAAGACATGGAGAGTGCAAAACCTGCAAACAGCTTTTTCAAAGAAGTGCGTCCCCTTCCGGTGCCTACGAGGTTAGCTTAAGGGTTCGGTTGAAGGTTCCCTATGATCACTCTGAAGCGAGATCAATTCACCCAAAAATTGGATCCCCCGTTTTCCGCGAACGGAAATTCGGCAATATTTTCATATTTTTTTGAACGTTACCTATATTCGCGTAAAAACGAGGTTTTCCTCCTTTTGTCACAAAATGGTCACATTTGAACGGTTTTATCCTGAAACCTTTTGGTTAAAGACTTAGTCTGGTGTAACCGTTTTCTATGGCGTGGTTGCTGGATTGTGCTGAAATAACGGGTAGGTCTTCCGTCCGCGCTGCCCGGAGCATCAATGGCGAAACGTGTCGTATGGACGTTCCTTATAGGCAAAAAGACGGAGCCGGTCCGAATGAACCGTCTCCGTCTCCCGAATAGCCCGTACCCATTCCATTAGGGCTTGAGTAAATACTTCTGCACGTCGTCCAGCATCAGGTTCGCGGCGATAATGCCTCCGGACGAATTCCAGATGTCGTCGCTGACGCGGAACGCCTTGCCCTTTTTCACCGCATTCAAATTCGTCCATAGCGGGTCCGTTGTCCATTCCTTCTCGGCCGCGCTCGCTTCCTTCTTGTCATTATCCCAAGTGAAATAAAAGATTACGTCTCCGTCCATATCCGGAATGCGTTCTTTCGTGATCTCCTGCATGAACTCGTTGCGGTTCTGGGCGTCCGGCCGGGCGAAGCCGATGCGGTCCAAGGCAAAGCCGGCGAACGTATCCTTCATATATAATCTGGTTTTGCCGGGGATGAATCGCACGAGCGATACCTTCGTCTTCAGGCTGTCGCCCGCCTTCGCTTTCATATCGGCGATCCGCTGGTCATACTGCGCCAGCAGCTTGTCGCCCTCGGCCTTCAGCCCGAGCGCCTCGGCGTAGACCTTGAAGTTTTTTTGCCAATCGGACTGCAGCCGTTCGGTGAATACGGTCGGAGCTATGGCAGACAGCTGCGGGTACACTTTCTCCTGGCGAAGCTTGTTGCCGAGAATCAAATCCGGCTTCAGCTTGGCGATCGCCTCGAGGTTAGGCTGGTTCTCGTCGCCGACCATTTCCACGCCTTCCATACGTTTGGTGAGGTGCTCGTACCAAGGATTGCCGGACCACGATTTGACCGCGCCCACCGGTTTTACGCCCAAGGCGAACAGCGCTTCCGTACCCTCGTTGGTCAGAATGACGACCCGCTTAGGGGTTCCGGCGATTTTCGTCTCTCCCATGGCATGCTTGATCGTGTAAGCTTGCGCACCGGCCGTATCTTTGCTGGCGGTCGGAGCGGCGCTCGGAGAGGGGGAGCCGCAGCCGGCCAGAAGCGCGGTCAGCGAGAGCAGCCCGGCGACCGCGGCGGCCATCCACCGGGTGCGAGCGGGGCGAGAAGAGGATACTGAAGCATGGTCCGAACGAGAGAATAAATTCACTATGATAAACCTCCTATGTAATAGAAACGAAGATGGAAGCAAGAGCCGGCTGCCAGAATCGTTTCATATTAGTAATGATAATCATTATCAACAAAACAGTTTAAGGACTAGGCGGACCCTTGTCAAGAAATATCTTCTTGCATGATGGCGCCGGTACTGTCAGCAGGCTGTAAGGATGAAGCTTCCACTTTACGGCATAAAAAAACCGACCGGAGTCTTCTCCAGTCGGGGTTTGCTTAGGCCGGGGGAGGCGTTACGCCTTCTCGGTCCAATAGGCGTACTGCGTGCCAATCGCCCACACCTTGCAGAACATCTGCACCAGCCGGTAGGCCTGGATGCCGGCCAGGGCGGCGAAACCCGCCCAGACGTAGGCCGAAGCAAGGACGGCGGCCGTCAGCGTGAGCCCTATGGCCAGCACGGCCAGCGCCGTCAAGCCGATCGGGATCAGATGCCTCAGGAAGAACAGCAGCGAGTACAGGAAGGAGCGGCCGTCCAGCTTGCCGATCTGCAGGATCAGGAAGCCGAGCTGCAGCAGGAACAAGAACGCGGCATAGGCGCCGAGGGCCGGCAGAAGCGCTTTGGCGAGCCCTGGGTAAGAGGCTTGTTTTCCGTACTGCTCTACGGCGAAAGGAAGAAGCCAATACAAGGGAGCGAAGGATAGCAGCGTCTGGGCCCCGTAAATGCCGAAGTACGGGAGGCTGAGCTTGCGGATCCCCTCCACGAAGCGGTAGCCTGCGTTCAGCTCCGTATGGTGAAGCGAGTAGAAGACCCCGGCGTTCAGCATCGGGTGAAGCAGCATCCGCAGCCCGAGCAGGCAGGCCGCCCACCATAGATACGGGACGATCAGGTCGGTCTTGAGGAGCTGGAACTGTCCTTCGACCCAGAACAGCTGGGCCGTCTCCTTGCCCAGCTCCTGGACGGGATAGCGGTGGAGCAGGGGGAGAATGACCGACTGCAGCAGCTTATAGATCACCATGCCCCAAGCCAGGTTATAGACGAACAGGGCGCACACGGCAAACGGCTGCCGGTAGGCCAGGGACCAGCCTTGCTTGATCGTATTCCACATGCTCATTCCCCCCTTACCAGGCGATCCAGCCGAGCACCGTTTCCAGCAGCTTGACCGCGCCCAGATTCAGTCGTACCGACAGCTTCGGATCGACATTCGTTTTCATGAAGCTGTTAATGCGTTTGTTCTCCAGCACGATGGCGTGCTGCGGGTCCAAGGCCACCCAATCGATCGGGGCGGAATGGTTCAGCTTCATAATGACTTCGCTGTCCGCTCCCTCCCAGGTCTTATCCACCTGCGTGCCGTCGGCAAAGTGGAACCGGATCGGCACATTCGGATACGTCCCGCCATGTCGTTGGATCTGCACCTTGTTTTCGTAGAACGTCTGCCCGTTCTCCGTTATCCTGTTCGTCTGGATCGTGGTCACCGCGTAATCGACCATCATTCCGTTGTACACGTATTGGTCGAAGAACTCCTTCCAGCTCGTCTTCGTCACGTCTTCTACCGCCTGCTGGAAGTCGGCGGACGTCGGATGCTTGAACTTCCAACGCTGGAAATAGGTGCGCATGATCTTGTTCATCGTATCTGCACCCACTCGCCGTTCCATCTCCTTCAGCACCAGCTTGGCCCGGGTGTACACGTTCTCCGCGTAATGATGATGGTCCTTGTAGCTCCAGGAGTTCAGCCGCAGGGGGGCCGGAGCCGTGATATAGCTGGCTTCGACGAGCAGGTTCGGACGGACGCCGTATTCGGTCTCCATCAGCCGGTCCTCGGCGTAGGAGGTGAAGCCTTCATCCAGCCAGGCTTCCTCGAATTCGTTGCTTGCGGCCATGCCGTAGAAGAACTGGTGTCCGATCTCATGGACCACGACCCGTTCGAGCTCCAGGTTCGGATTGTCCTCGCCGGCCCCCCAAGCCGTAATCAGGGTCGGATATTCCATTCCGCCCGCTCCGTTGCCGTCGGCCGGGGGCACGACGATGGAAAGGGTGGAGTACGGATAGCTGCCGTACCACTGCGAGTAGCGGGCGAGCGCTTTTTTGGCGGCGGCAATGTAGCGAGCCTTCAGTTTCTCATGCTTCGGATCCAGGTACAGCTTGATGCGGACGCCGGGCAGCTGAGGGGTGGCGTAAGGCTCCTCGTAATAGATGAAGTGCGGCGAGGCCGCCCAGGCAAAATCATGCACGTCATCGGCATAGAAGGCGTACGTCTTCGTCTTGCCGTCATCCTGGGCCGGCCGGATTGGGAATCCCGTTGCGGCGACCTTATAGCTGGAAGGCACCTTGATGCGTACGTCGAATATGCCGAAATCGGCGTAAAATTCGGAATTGCCATGGTATTGATGCAAATTCCAGCCTTCCTCCGCGCGTCCGCGGGTACCCTTCGTTTCATATACGGCCACCTTCGGGAACCATTGACCGGCCATGACGAAATCCCCCGCATACCCCATCCTTGCAAAAACCTGCGGCAGCTTCACCGTATAATCGGTATTCAGCGTAACCTTCTCGCCGGGGCCGACGGCCTTGGCGAGCGGCACCTTGAGCAGCGTATGATCGTCGGTATTGCCGTCATCCGGCTGCACGTAGGCGATGCGGGAAGTCAGGTCGATGCCGTCCTCCGTCTTGATTGTACCGATCTGCATGCTCCCCACGTTGTTATCCTTGCTCGCATCCTCTCTCAGCTTGCCGCCGGACTCCTTCATGAAGGTCGTTTTCTTCGATTCGAACGCATTCGGGTACAGGTGGAAGTACAGCTCATGCACCGGCACGGTCCCCGGGTTTTTCCAGGTTAGCGAGGAGGTGGCGCGAATGAGCTTTCCTTCCGTATCGAGCTCGGCGTTCAGGTGGTATTCCACGATGCGGACGCTGAGCGGCTGAGGGGCGGGCTTCTCGATGGGCCTGGCCGGCAGGCTGGGCGGCGCGGGAGGCGGAGGGGAGGGTTCGTCCAGCCGGGCCATGACCGGGCTGGCGCCATCGCCCGGCAGGAAGATGCCCTTCGATGACCCGTCGGCCGCTCCCTTGACATAAGGCCAGCCTGGAGCCTCCACGGCCTCCCGTCCGGTGGCGGAGCCTACCGGCTTCAGCAGCAGCGGACTCACGGGCTCACTCACGCCGGGCCGCGGATAGGCGGCGTCGGAGGAAGCAGGGAGCATCCAGCCCGCATAAGCGGTGCCCGGAAGGAAACCGCTTCCCAGCAGGGTATTCGTTAGCAGTGTGGTGCCGCACAGCAGGGTCAGAACGCATCCCCAGGCTATGGATCGTTGGCTGAGTCGTTTTTTCATCCCAATTATTCACCCCGTTGACAAGCATCTACAGCATGTATATGTCTGTCCTACAAGGAATATTTCTGGCGGGACAAAAAGAATTGGACGGGCGCCCGCGAACGGCCGAATAGCCCCGGGCGTAAGCCCGGGGCTATTTCTGTTGATAAGAATTTATAAGTTTTCTTAGCCTATAGCTTCGCATCAACCTTGGTAAACGCGCTGGTCCTTGTAAGACGAGGACGGCGTAGCCGTTTATCCTGGGTTGATAAGAATTTATAAGTTTTCGTAGCTTATAGCTTCGCATCAACCTTGGTAAACGCGCTGGTCCTTGTAAGATAAGCACGGCGTAGCCGTTTATCCTGGTCTGAGCCGAATTGATCCGGTCGTTCGTCAACTCCATACTTCGGATCACTGCTCCGCATCTGCGGCAAATGGATATACGACTGGATAGGGGCCGAAGGGGTTCGGTCGGTCAGCCTGCGCGGTACGGGTGTAAACGTCCCTCAACTTACCCGCGAATGACGCTGATCGCGTTGCCGCTCGGATCGATGAAATCAAACCGCACAGGAGTGTCATCCTCCCGGATCTCCGATACGGTCACTCGGCGTTCTAGGAGCTTTTCCCGTGCGGCGGCTACATCCTTTACGACGAAGTTCAGGGGAGTGTACCCTTTCAGCGGCACATAATCCTCCACCTTTACCAAATGAAACCCGCAGTTCGGCGCGATCGACAAGCCCGCCATCCGGCTGTTCCTCCAGCGAAGCGGGAAGCCGAAAATATCCATATACCACGCAAGCGATTCTTCCAGGTCATGCACCGGCAAAAAAACGGCGTCAATGCGTTCTACCCATTTCTCGGTCAATGTCAACTACTCCTTAATAAGTCAGGTATGAGGCTGCGTCCGCCGCCATACGAATTTTGTTCGTGCGTTTTGCAGATCGCTTATTCGGGAATGAATGCAATCCAGGCCGGCTTCGGGCGGTGTATTCATCATACAGTCCAAATGCAATAATACCATATTCATACAAAATAGGATACCGACCCGCTTATGCTCTCGGATCTGGATGTGAACGTCTTGCGAAAAATTTCATCGGTCCACTGGAAATGACCCGGCACTTTTCGCTACAATAGAAGAAGTATGCTTATTTCCATTACTTCGGCTATACAGCGAATAGAACAGGATGGTGTCCTATGGATATAAAAGATCAAACCCCGCAGCAACCGGCGGAAGGCGCGGCAGGGAAGAAGCTTCCGACGTTCAGCATTGTCAATAAGAAGGAAACGAAGCATAAGGGCTTCGGCCAGGGAGCGATTGACCTCAGCCAGCTGTCCAGCATCATTCTGGATGGAGACGAGGCCTATCTCGACCTCGGGGCGCTGCACGCGAAGAGCCGGGTGGAGAAGGGAATCAAATTCTCCGTGAATAAAGACGAGGTGCCGAACGGCCGGACTTGCTGGATCGTTTGGGTAGCGGTCGATTTCAAGGAGGAGGGCAAATATTACGCCGGCGTCACCTCCTGCGAGATGCTCGTCGATCCGGAAGCGAAGAAAGGCTGGAAAATCCTTGCCGATCACGTGAACCGGATGGATTACGCGCTCAAACGCCGAATCATGGTGGATAATTTGGGGCCTCGCGAGAAAGCGCTGCTTAAACGGTTGCTGATCGATACGGATGCGGGAATGTGGGAGCGTTCGGAGCATGAATTGAAGGAAGCGCTCGGCTGAAATATTTTGTACATTATGTGAATTTCGTTGTACGACCTGATAGAACCATGTATACTATACGACAGTATATGCATCATATACTAGGACAGCAAAAGGGCAGACCTCCGGGTCTGCCCTTTTGTGCATGATAGCGTCTTCTCAGCCTTGCGCCGTTCCCTCGGAGGCTTTGCCGCTCCACTCCGGCTTCAGTATGCTCATCTCCACCAAATTCCAGAAGGTGTCTCCGAACCGCCTGGCATCACGCAGCACGCCCTCCTGCCGGAAGCCCGCCTTCTCATAGCAGGCGATAGCCGAACGGTTGAAATCGAATACGCCCAAGCTGATGCGGTGGAGGTTCAATTCCTCGAAGCCGATGCGTACAATCGCTCTCATCATCAGCTCGCCGATGCCCTGCCCGCGGACGGAAGCGTCTCCCAGCAGCACCTTGCCGACCCGCCCGGAACGGTTATCGCGGTCGATGGAGCCTAGGGAGATATGCCCGACAGACCGTCCGGTCCTCTCCAGAACAACCTTATAAATCAGCCTATCCGAGGTTTGCGGGTCGCCTGATCCTTTCATATAAAGAGCCAGCTGGTCCTCGGTCAGCGGGTGGCGGAAGGATGGTCCGGCCCATTGAAGCAGGAAGGCGGCGTCCCCCGACCAGGCGATGAGTTCGTCGAAATCGGCTGCAGTAAAAGGTTCGAGTCTAATCAATGGTCTTATTCCTCCTCCCGGAATAAAGGCTTTTTCTTGCTTGTTCCCCTTTGCAAGCTCAACTCTCTCAGGAAAGCCCCCAAAATCGTGGATACGACGATCACCACAATGAGGTTGAGCACCCTGACGAAGGTATAAGGGGTGCTTACGATTATGAAGGAATCGAGCACGATCACGATAGGATAGCAAACCAAACCGACATAAGGAGCTTTGCGCGTTGCGATGAGCAGCCCCTCCTTTTGCTGGTTACTATTATACTAAATCTGAGCTACTCTGGAGGCAATCCCGAAATCCGTGGACCATTTTACAGAAAATTGATGAAATTAAGGAAGAAATAGTTCTTTTGGGTGATTCGTTAACGGCCTATTTTGGGCCTATAATATAGAATTGATATGCTCCTTAGGACAGAAAGTCCGGTGCTCAGATCGGACGACGGTCCTGCATAATGGTACTTCGACATGGTAAACGGTGGAGGGAGCGGAACCCTGATGAAAGAACTATTGGGTCAGAAGGTAAAATATGATGTCAGTAACGATGCCGGGCTGGTCATCGTTCCGGCGGAAACGGTTATCGAGCAGGAGCATCTGGAGCTTTTGCTGCGCCATCGCGTGAATCCGTTTGCAATATCGGTCTCCAAGGAGACTCCTGTCAAGACGGCCGCCTGCAGCGATTTGGTCGATAAGACGGTCGGACATACGAAGGAGCTGTTCCAGTCGATTCGCAAAACCGGTAAAATTCCGCTGCTGGAAATCCGTCAGGAGATTACTCCGCTAGTAAAGCAGGCGGCCGAGCATTCGGAATTATTTGAGCTGCTCGAGGCCGTAAAGGCGAAGGACGACTATATCCATCAGCATCATATCGGCGTCGGAATCATTTCCACGCTGATTGGCAAATGGATGGGGCTGAACGAAGCCGACCTGACTTGCTTGACGCTGGCGGCCACGCTACATGATATAGGGATGATCAAGGTTCCGGATGAGATTCTGAACAAGCCGGGCAAGCTGACGGAAGAAGAGTTCAAGCTGATGCAGAAGCATACGATTCTCGGCTATGAAATGCTGAGGGAAACAGTGGGGCTTCAGCACCGGGTGGCACTTGTGGCGCTTCAGCATCATGAACGCGAGGATGGGAGCGGCTATCCGCTGAAGCTGAAGAGCGACAAGATCGATCTCCTCAGCAAGATTGTAGCCGTTGCCGATACCTTTCACGCGATGTCCTCGAGCAGGCCTTATCGTGAACCGATAGCGTTCCACCAGATCATGAGCCAGATGCGGGGAGGCACCTTCGGCGCATTCGATCCGAACATCGTATCCCTGTTCATGAACAATATGACCCGCCAGCTGGTGGGCAGTGAAGTGATCCTTACGGATGGAAGACAGGGAAAGGTGGTTTATATCCACCCGTACGATGACGCCAATGCATTGGTGCAGATCGACTCGGATTATGTAGACCTGAGCCGGGAACGACATCTGCATATCAAGGAAGTTGTAAATCTCAGCACCCTATGAAATGGTAAAAGGTTAGAGCAGCCCCATAATAGACTATCCCGATATAAGCTGATAAGGAGCTTCTTTCCCAGGATGTCCGGGGGGTAAAAATGACAACGCCGTGAACGCAGTACGCGTCACGGCGTTTATTCGTCTTAAGTCGAAAGACGCTTCAAGAAAAGCCTCATTCTAGCTGCTCCACCAACGCTTCAAATCCTCCAACCACGAGCCGTTCGGCTTTCCTTTGCCCGGCTTGACCGATTCCTTCGCCGGCTGCGGCGTGCAGTATTCGGTCGGCTCAGTCCCCGCAATGAACGCTTCCATGCGCGAGTTCGGGCAGCCGTCGTTCGCGAGCTTGCCGGTAGCCGGGTCGATATACACGTTCACGACGTCGTCCGGAATCGGGAACAGCTTCGGAGGGACCGATTCCAGCGTCTTCTCCGTGAATTCGGCGAAGATCGGCGCGGCCAAGTGGGACTCCACCGAATTGACCTGACGGCCCTTGTCGTAGCCGACCCACACAGCGGTCGACAGCTCCGGCGTATACCCGACGAGCCAGGCGTCCGTATCCGTCGTGCCCGTCTTTCCGGCTACCGGACGCTTCAGCGTGGCGGATACGCGGTTGCCCGTGCCTCCCAGATCGAAGACGCTCTCCATCAGCTGCGTCAGCACGTAGGTATAGGATGGCTCGATCACAGTCACCGTCCTCGGCTGAGCGGAGTACAGCATGCGGCCGCGGCGGTCTTCGATCCGCACGATGGAGGTCGGCTCCACGCGCACACCCTGATTGGCAATCGTGCCGAACGCGGACGCCATCTCGTACGGGCTGACCGGGAACGTACCGAGCGCCAGGGAAGGCACCGGCTGCATCGGGCTCGTAATGCCCATATGGCGGGCCATCTCGATGACGCGCTCCGGTCCGACTTCCATGATCGAATTCACCGCGTAGATATTGTCCGACTTGGAAATCGCCGTCCGCATATCGATCCAGTCGTAGAAGATGTTGCCGAAATTGCTCGGCGTATAGCTTTGACGTCCTTTATCGTAGGTGAAGGTCGTCGGCTCGCTCTTGAACTTGGTGAGCGGGGTGAACTGCTTCTCCTTGAGCGCCGTCAAATAAACGATCGGTTTGAAGGAGGACCCCGGCTGGCGCGTCGTCGCGAATACGCGGTTGTACTGGTTCTGCGAGTAGTCGCGTCCGCCGACCATCGCCTTGACATAGCCGCTGCGCGGGTCGATCGCCACAAGCGCCGCCTGAATGTCCGGCGTATCCTTTAGCTGCTCCTTGATCGTATCCTCCGCAACCTTCTGCGCATTCAGGTCAAGCGTCGTATAGATGCGCAGGCCGCTCTCCTCGAACTGGTCCTCCTCGATACCGAGCAGCTCGATCGCTTTGCCCCGCACGTAATCGCGGAAGTACGGCGCCGGGGCGGCCTTCTTGCTCTCCAGCGGAAGAATGTTCAGCTTCTCGCGACCAGCCTCATCCGCCTGCTGCTGCTTGATGTAGCCGGCGTCGACCATCGTTTGAAGCACGGTCTTTTGACGGGCAAGCGCATTCTTCATGTCATAGTACGGCGAATAAAAGCGGGGTCCCTTCGGGATGCCGGCGAGCAGGGCGCTTTCCGCCAGCGTCAGGTCGCTTGCGTCTTTCCCGAAAAACAGCTTGGAAGCCGCCTCGATCCCGTAGGTCGAGTGGCCATAATAAATTTGGTTCAAATATTGCTCCAGAATTTGATCCTTGCTTTGCTGCAGCTCCATCTCGACGGCATAGTACGTTTCCTGGAGCTTGCGCGTCCAGGTCCGGTCATGGGACAAATACAGGTTGCGCGCGAGCTGCTGCGTAATCGTGCCGCCGCCCTGCACCTTGGAGAAATGCTGCAGATTCACCCAGGCCGCCCGGGCGATCGCTTTGGGATCGAAGCCGTAATGGTTATAGAAGTTACGGTCCTCTACCGCCAAGGTCGCTTCAACCAGCATCGGGGAAATATCCTTCAGCGCGACCGGCTGGCGGTTTTTGACGCTGCCGTACGTCTCGATCAGGTCGCCGTGGATGTCGTAGATTTCGGAAGCCTCCGTCATTTTGGAGACCGGCAGCGTCTGCGAACGCATGAAGAGAAGCATTACGATCGTGACGGCGGACAGCAGAATCAGGCTGGTGAAGGCGAAGCTGAAGCCTTTCTTGATCCGGCGGGCCCAGCGGACCGCGGGATGGACGGGTTCTTCGGCCGATCTTTTCCGTGCGTCGGACATGCGCTGCGCCCCCTTTTTTTGACCGGATGAATAGAATAAAGTGCTCTCCTTATCCATTATGGAAAAAGATAGAAGCCCCTATTCACCCCGGCCCCCGCCAAACGTTAATTTTTTTTGAAAACGGCAGGGCGCGGCCTGTTTTTATTTGCATTTTCAGGGAGATACACTATAATACAATTTGACGCGAAACCTGCGGCCGAAAGTACCAAATAAGCGCGTCCGGATAAGCATCCGGAACCCGCGTGAAGAAAGGTGATCAAATACAATGGACTTGTGGTATACGGAGAAGCAAACCGATAACTTTGGGATTACCGCGAAAATTCGCGAAACGCATGTAAGAGAGCAAACGGACTTTCAAGATCTGGCGATGATCGAGACCGAGGAATGGGGCACGATGCTCGTTCTGGACGGCATGGTCATGACGACGGTGAAGGACGAGTTCGTTTACCATGAAATGGTGGCGCATCCGGCGCTGTATACGCACCCGAATCCGAAGCATGTGCTCGTAGTCGGCGGCGGCGACGGCGGCGTGATCCGCGAAGTCATGAAGCATCCGGAAGTGGAGAAGGCGGTCCTCGTCGATATCGACGGCAAGGTGATCGAATACTCCAAGAAGTTCCTGCCTTCCATCGCAGGCGAGCTCGACAACCCGCGCGTGGAAGTGATCGTGAACGACGGTTACATGCACATTCATGACCATAAGAATACATATGACGTCATTATGGTCGACTCCACGGAGCCGGTAGGCCCGGCGGTGAACCTGTTTACCCAAGGCTTCTATAAAGGCATCTACGATGCGCTGAAGGAAGACGGCATTTTCGTGGCGCAAACGGACAACCCTTGGTTCAAGGCGGATCTGATCCAGAATGTAAACCGCGACGTGAAGGAGATTTTCCCGATCGTACGGGTGTACTGCGCGAACATTCCTACTTATCCAAGCGGACTGTGGACGTTCACCATGGGCTCCAAAAAGCATGACCCGCTGGCGGTCGACGAGACCAAGATCCCTGAGATCGACACCAAATACTACTCGCCGCGGCTGCACAAAGCCGCATTCGTGCTTCCGAAATTCGTGGAAGACCTGACGAAGTAAGCGGGCCCGAGGAGACCAACTTTCATGAAACTCGATCAAAAATATTCCGGCAACGTCTTCATCCTGAGCTCCGACGATTACGCGGCGTCGCGCGCCGTCATTTACGGCATGCCGATGGACTATACCGTCAGCTTCCGTCCGGGCTCCCGGTTCGGTCCTGCGCGGATTCGCGAAGTGTCGATCGGCCTGGAGGAGTACAGCCCTTATCTCGATAAAAGCCTGGAAGACATCACCTACTTCGACGCGGGCGACCTGCTCCTGCCGTTCGGCAATGCCGGACGAAGCCTCGAGGTGATCGGCGAGTATGTGAAGGGCCTGCTGGGCGACGGCAAATTCCCGTTCGGACTCGGCGGCGAGCATCTCGTCTCCTGGCCGGTCATTCAGCAGGTGTACGCGAAGTACCCTGATCTTGCGCTGATTCATATCGATGCGCACGCCGACCTGCGTGAGCAGTACGAAGGGGAGCCGCTCTCCCATTCCACGCCGGTCCGTAAGGCGGCGACGCTGATGGGCGGCAAGAACATTTACCAGTTCGGCATCCGTTCGGGCTCCCGCGAGGAGTTCCAATTCGGGCGCGAGAACATCAATTTCTATCCGTTCGACGTGTTGGAGCCTTTGAAGAAGGTGCTGCCGGAGCTTGCCGGACGTCCGGTTTACCTTACGATCGACATCGACGTGCTTGATCCTTCCTGCGCGCCGGGTACCGGCACCGCGGAAGCGGGCGGCATCACGTCGAAGGAGCTGTTGGCCGCCATTCACGCGATGGCCGCATCCGAGCTGAACTTCGTCGGAGCCGATATCGTGGAAGTGGCCCCGGCTTACGATCCGACGGAGCAAACGCAGATCGTCGCCAGCAAGCTGATGCGCGAAATTCTTCTTGGCCTTGTGAAGTAAGCTGAACGAAAATTAGTCGATCCTGTTCCCGATTTCCGGGGGAGGGTCGGCTTTTTTGTTTGAAAGGGGGCAAGAAGGGAGTTCGGGAAAACGGTGAAGGAGAGACTTCGGAGTCTTGAGGCGCGCAGACCTAGAAGTCCGGCAATGAAGCAGCGGGCTTCTATCGCTTCCGCTTCAGTGTGAATACGGTCAGCTCCGGCCGGCACCAGAAGCGGATCGGGTGTATGGACACGCCGATGCCCCGGTTCACGTACAGCTGCAGCCGGCCGCCGAGATCGTACAAGCCCATCACATACTTCCGGGCATACAGCGGAGTAAATACGTGGCCGTAGAACGGCACTCTCACCTGCCCGCCGTGGCTGTGGCCAGACAGCTGCAGATCGACGGAATGCTCCGCCGCGATGTCGGCATAATCCGGGCAGTGCGACAGCAGTACCGTGCAGTCTTCCCGGGGTACCGCTTTAAGCGCCTGCTTCAGGTCGGGCTTCCCCTCCCATTGGTCCTCCACGCCGGCCAGCCAGACACGGCTGCCGCCGTATTCCAGACGGGCGGACTCGTTGCGCAGCACGCGGAACCCGCCCTTCCCGAGCAGCTCCGCCACCTCGCCGGCTTTCCCGTAATAATCGTGGTTGCCGAGGACAGCGAATTTACCGAGCCTTGCCTGCATCGCCCCGAGCGCTTCCGCGGCGGCCGTTCCGTCCGGGCCCACGCTGTAATCCACCAGATCGCCTGTGAAGCAGAGCGCATCGGGCCGGAGCGAATTAATCACCCGCGTCAGCTTCAGCAAATCGGCCGCATCGTAGTGGAAGCCGAGATGCAGATCGCTGAACTGCACGACCCTCGCGCCGTCCATCGCCAGAGGGAGCCGCGCCATATGGACGGTGACCTGCGTCAGCTCCAGCCAGCGGGGCTCGACCCACCGAGCGTAGCCGCCTCCCGCGGCGGCTGCGCCGGCAGCCGCAACTGCCGCGAGCCCGGCCTTTTTGAGGAAAGCTCTCCGCGTCAGCTCCTCGCTTGTTTCGATTCTGCCTGATGTCATATGGCTCCTTGACCTCCGCTCCTGTCCCGCCCGCAGCCGAATCTATCGCAACCGGTGTATTTTTCGGAAGCTGCTCGGCGTCAGTCCCTCCTGCTGCTTGAACAGCTTGATGAAATAGCTGCTGTCCTCGTAGCCTACGCGGCGGGCAATGTCCCGCACCTCCAGCTCCGCGTCCTCCAGCAGCAGCTCCTTCGCTTTGCGAAGCCGGTATCTCGTCAAATAAGCAATCGGGCGCATGCCCACCGTCTGTTGGAATAACAGGCAAGTATGCTGCGGGGTCACCTGAAGCTGGCCGGCCAAATCCTGCAGCGACACGGGCCCGGCGTAATGCGAGGCGATATAGGAGAAAACCGGCGCGAGCTGCTCATAATGCTGCTGCTTCGACCGTACCTCCGCCCGGGACGCATACAGGAACAGGTCGAGCAGAAGCTGGTACAGCAGGGACGAGCATTCCACCGCGCCGGCGGGATCTTTGCTGTCCAACAGCGATTGGAGAGCATGCATTTTGTTCAGAACGGTATCCGGATTGGCCAAATAAAGGGAGGAGGAGCCCTCCAGCTGCATCGAACGCAGCCATTCCCTTACATGAGTCCCGTTAAAAGCGACCCAGCGAACCGTCCAAGGCTCCTGGACCGGGTAGTACCGGTGGCGCTCGTCGGGGTAAAGCAGCATGCCTTGGCCTCTGGCCATCGTATATTCCCGCCCCCCGGCCTCCAGGCGGCCCGCCCCGTCCAGGGTTTGAATCCACTGGTAGTCGGGAAAACCCGTTTCCCGGTCCATCGGCTCCTGATTGAGCCAGCCTCCCGCACTTGTTAAATAAACGGGGAGTCGGCGGTCCATCTCGGTAATGACCCTAAAGATGTTCTTATTCATCGCCAGATCCTCCGGCTTGATCTTCATATTCTTATATTAACAAGAAAAAGCTCGGATTGAAAATGTACGCACCCTTCCCTTATCCTACTCCTAGAAACATGCAAATCGAGGAGGATGTATCGAATGGCCGTAAGCAAAAACGTCAAGCTGCCGCATCTGTTCTACGGAGGCGACTATAACCCCGAACAGTGGCCGGAGGAAGTATGGCACGAGGATATGCGCCTCATGAAGCAAGCGGGTGTAAACATTGTCAGCGTCGGCATCTTCAGCTGGTCGCTCCTGCAGCCGAGTCCGGAAGCGTATGATTTTGCCTGGATGGACCGTCTCATGGACCTGCTCGCCGAGAACGGCATTTATGCCGACCTCGCGACCGCAACCGCTTCGCCGCCGGCTTGGCTGGCCAAGCTGCACCCTGAGTCGCTGCCGGTCGATGAGAACGGCGCCCGCTACATGCAGGGCTCCCGGCAGCATTACTGCCCGAACAGCGCCGCCTTCCGCGAGTACGGCCAGGCGCTTGTCCGCAAGCTCGCGGAGCGCTACAAGGACCACCCCGCGCTTGCGATGTGGCATATCAACAATGAGTATGGCTGCCATATTTCCCGCTGCTACTGTGAGGCCTGCACGGAGAAATTCCGCGAATGGCTCCAGCGCCGGTACGGCACCATTGAGGAGCTGAACAGCCGCTGGGGTACGAACTTCTGGAGCCAGAAATATTACGACTGGTCCGAGATCGGGCTCCCGGGCAAGACGCCGACTTACGCCAACCCCGGCCAGCAGCTGGATTATTCGCGCTTCATGTCGGACAGCCTGCTGGATGCTTATCTTGGAGAGTACCGTGTTCTTAGGGAGATTACGCCGAACCTTCCGATCATGACGAACCTGATGGGAGCGTTCAAGCCCCTTGACGAATTTGAATGGGCGAAGCATATGGACGTCGTCACGTGGGACAGCTATCCGGAGCCGACCGCGGGCATTCCGGTGCTTGCCGCGATGCAGCACGACCTGATGCGTAGCCTGAAGGGCGGAGACCCTTTTATTCTTATGGAGCAGGTGACGAGCCAAGTGAACTGGCGCCTGCAGAATCCGGTGAAGCGTCCGGGTATCATGCGGCTCTGGAGCTATCAGGCCGTGGCGCGCGGAGGCGACGGCGTCATGTTCTTCCAGTGGCGTCAATCGCGGGCCGGCGCAGAGAAATTCCATGGCGCCATGGTCTCGCATACGGGCGACGAGAACAGCCGGGTTTACCGCGAGGTACGGCAGCTCGGGAATGAGCTGAAGCGGCTGGACGCCATCGTGGATTCCCGGGTGGAAGCGGAGGCGGCCATCGTCTTCGACTGGCACAACTGGTGGGCGCTCGAGCTGGACTCGAAGCCTAGCCGTGACGTGCATTACATCGAGCAAGTGAAGCAGTATTATAAACCGCTGTTCGAGGCGAATATCGGCGTTGATTTTGTACCGCCTTCAGCCGATCTCAGCAAGTACAAGCTGGTCATTGCGCCGGCGCTGTATATGGTGAAGCCCGGCGAAGCCGACAATCTGGAAACGTATGTACGTCAGGGCGGCACCCTGCTGCTTACCTTCTTCAGCGGCATCGTGGACGAGAACGACCGCATACACCTGGGCGGCTACCCTGCGCCGTTCCGTTCTCTCCTAGGCCTGACCGTCGAGGAGTTCGATCCGATGCTCCCCGGGCAAACGAACGGCCTAACCGCAGCAGAGAACAGCGGAGCGGGCGGCGTCTACCGCTGCGATCTGTGGGCCGATGTCATTCGTCTGGAAGGGGCGGAAGCGCTGGCGTCGTTTACCGGCGACTTCTTCGCGGGATCGCCCGCCGTTACGCGTCACCGGTTCGGTCAAGGCTGCGCCTATTATGTGGGAACGCAGCCGGAGGAAGCGTTCACGGCAAGGCTTCTGGGTTCGATTGCGGAAGAAGTCGGACTCAAAGCGCCGCTTCAGGCGCCGCCGGGCGTCGAAGTGACGGTCCGGGCGAAGGATGGCAATAGGTACGTCTTTGTGCTGAACCATCTGCAGGAAACGGCGGAGATTCGTCTGCCCGCGGGCGAGCACCCGGAGCTAATCCGCGGCGTTAAGGTGCAGGACGTGCTTAAGCTGGAGCCGAACGGCGCAGCCATTATTCGAATCTAGGAAAACGGCGATCGGCCTCATGGAGCATGGGGCCGATTTTGTTATGCAGCCGATATGCTATAATGATTTCCATATGAAAGATGGACTTCATGGAGGAGGAACGGCATGACGCAGAGCGGCGGCTTGGATGGAGGCAACCGGAAAGTGCTTGTCACGATTGAAAGCGACGGAGACAACGGCTATGTCAAACAGCAGGCGGAAGGGGAGATGTTCCCTAAGGGCCGGCAATATTATCTTCGTTATGCGGAGCCGGAGGACGCCAAGATGGGGAGGACCATCACCACGATCCGGGTGGAGCCCGGCCAGCTGCGTGTGGTCAGGCACGGGGATGTGAAGACGGAACAGACCTTCGATCCCGGCAGGAAGCATATCGGTTACTTGAATGTTCCGCAGGGCCGGCTGGAGCTGGAAACGCAGACCGAATCCGTGGAAGTGAGCGGCGATTGGACGGCGGAGAAGGTGGCGTTAACGGTGCGGTGGAACTACCGGCTGACGGTGGGTGGACAACCTGCCGGCCGCTTCCGCAACATACTGAAAGCGGAGTGTCCTTATTAAGACTTGGCCATGACGGCCGAGACGGCTCTCAGGGCATGAATTTCTTTCGCGCCGCCCATCCGCTTGCCCGGCTTCAGGATCATGCGCGCGTGGCGGCTGAGAATGGTTTTGACCTGCCGGGGGCGGAGGTCCGGCCGCCGGGCCAGCATCAGCGCGATGACTCCGCTGACATGCGAGGTGGCCATCGACGTGCCGCTGAGCTCATGGTACTGGCCCCGCAGCCAGGTGGATACGATTTTCTCGCCGGGCGCATAGATATCGATTTTTTTGCCGGAATTGCTGAAGGGGGCGATGCGTCCCTTGCGGGTGGTCGCACCGACGGCAATGACTTGTTTGAAGCGGGCGGGATAGTCTACATCGGCTTGCTTGCCTTCGTTGCCGGAGGAAGCTACGATAATGACGCCTTCCCGGTAAGCGTTTAAAACGGCATCCTCAAGCGCCTTACTGTAGGTTTTCATGCCGAAGCTCATGTTGATGATGTCCACTCCGTTGCGGACGCACCAATCGATGCCGCTGATAATATCGGAGACGAACGCCCCGCCTTGATGGTCGAACGCCTTGACGGGATGGATGATCGCCTGGGGGGCAACGCCGATAATGCCCTTCTGCAGCGTGAAGGCGGCGATGGTGCCCGCGATGTGGGTGCCGTGCCCATTGTCGTCGATCGGCAGCAGCTGGCGGTTCAGCACGTTGACCCCTCTGGACAGGCAGTGCCGAAGATCCGGATGCGAATAATCCGCTCCGGTATCGATGACGCCGATGCGGATGCGGTCTCCCTGCGACTTGCGCCAGGCCAGCGGAGCCCGGATATGCTTGATCCCCCACGGAATGCGGGGAGCTTGTTTGACGATGCCGGCATTCTGCGTTACCGAACGTTTGCGGGGGAGGGCGTGATGAACGCGAATCCGGATATCCGGCTCGATCGAATGAACGAAAGGCAGGGAAGCCAGCTTGGCGGGCGAACGCAGCGGTACGGAGATCGCCCGGATGTTGTGGAGCGGCTGAACCGGGTAAAAGCCCGAGCGGGATATTGCAGGGCCTCCCTTTCCGAGCAGCCTCGTGAATAGGGCAAAATCTCGCTCGGTGCCAAAACGGATAATATGGCGGCGATCGGCGCGGTCGGATCCTTGCATTGCCTCATGCAGCCATTCCACGAATGTCGATGGATCCACAATCGATTCCCCCCCATCATGAAAAAATCGTGCGCGATCCGGGTTTCCTCATGCGAATGCGGCGCCGGTGAAGCTTGGCAGACGGCACCCGGTCTTTCGGCGGCAAACGGTCGCTTGGGATGTTCGTGAAGTACCTTTGTGTATCGTATGAAAGGCCGTGTCCTTCCGTATGAGCGCATGGCCCGCATCCGGAAGAAATAAGTTGTTTGACGGGCTCCGGAGTTGTACATTCCCATGGATAGACAGTTGCTTTTTTACATGAAATAAGGTTTACTAAATGAAGATAATGGATATTGTAGTTGTGGTAACGTATCATTTACGTCGGAAGGGATGTGCCCCCAAATGAGTGCTCAGTACACACTGAAGATCAGCGACGAGCAAGCCAAGGAAATACCGATGGTGGACCTCGCGTTCGAGTTGCTCAAAGCGGCGAATACGCCGTTCTATTACCGGGATTTAATGAGTGAAATCGCTAAGATTAAAGGTCTTACGGACGATGAAGTCATGCAGGTCATCGCTCAACTATATACGGAGATCAATATCGACGGCCGGTTTGCCTGCGTAGGCACCAACCTCTGGGGCCTCAAGCGCTGGTATCCGGTGGAGAAATCCGAAGACGCCGTAGGTAGCGGCAAGCGCCCGCGCATTATCAACGACGAGGACGACGACCTGGACGACGACGAACTGTTCGCCGAGGAAGAGGATAGCTTCGCCGAGGAGGAAGATTACGATTCCTTCGATTCGCCGCGCGACGAGTTCGATGCGGAGGAAGAGGTGGAGGAAGAGGCCGAATTCTTCGAGGAGGAAGAGATCGAAGAAGAGGAGATCAACGAAGAGGGGCTTGATGAAGACGGAGAGCTCGATGAGGACCTCGAGGAAGACGAAGAAGGCGCGGACGACGAAGACGAGGATGACAAATAAAGGGTTGAAGCTTCTCTTGACAGCCTAGACCGTTCAGAGTAAACTATTTTCTGGGCTTTGGAATCGAACGTACGGACCGAAGAGGTCCTTCGGATAAAGTGCCCCGTTGCCGCGGGGGACTTTTTCTTTTTTTAGCGGCAGGTACGGATAGTGTGCAGATGAACATGGGGATTATATCGTTTAACAAACCATGGTGCCTTGCGCTTCACGAGCGTTGGGGCCCGGTACATTCGGACGGCAAGTCAAACTTGGGAGGTATTACATAATGACAAAGTATATATTCGTGACCGGGGGCGTCGTTTCCTCGCTGGGCAAAGGGATCACGGCCGCATCGCTGGGAAGGCTCCTGAAGAACCGGGGACTGAAGGTCACGATCCAGAAGTTCGACCCTTATATCAACGTGGATCCGGGAACGATGAGCCCGTATCAGCATGGGGAAGTGTTCGTAACCGACGACGGTGCCGAGACGGATTTGGACCTCGGGCACTACGAGCGTTTTATCGATATTAATCTGTCCAAGAACAGCAACGTCACGACCGGCAAAATTTATTCGTCCGTCATTGCCAAGGAGCGCCGCGGCGAATATTTGGGCGGAACGGTACAGGTTATTCCTCATATTACGAACGAAATTAAGGAGCGGGTATTCCGTGCGGGGCGCGAGGCGCATTCCGATGTCGTAATCACGGAAATCGGAGGTACGGTCGGAGATATCGAGAGTCTGCCGTTCCTTGAAGCGATTCGGCAGATCAAGAGCGATATCGGCCGCGAGAACGTGATGTACATTCATGTCACCCTGATCCCTTATTTGAAGGCCGCAGGCGAAGTGAAGACGAAGCCGACCCAGCATAGCGTAAAAGAGCTCCGCAGCATCGGCATTCAGCCGCATGTCGTGGTTTGCCGGACCGAGCATCCGCTGTCCGAAGACATGAAGCGCAAGCTGGCGCAGTTCTGCGACGTGGATCCGGAGGCCGTGGTGGAGTGCCTTGACGCCGAGACGCTGTATGAAGTGCCGATGATGCTCCGCGAGCAAGGGCTCGACGATATCGTGGTCAACCACTTGAAGCTGACGACGAACCAGCCGGATATGTCCGAATGGGAAAGCATGGTTCAGCGCGTGAAGGCGCCGAAGGATACGACCGAAATCGCCATTGTGGGCAAATATGTCGCTCTCCATGACGCATACCTTAGCATTGTGGAAGCGCTCGGTCATGCCGGCATCGACTGCAATACGGAAGTGAAGATCCGCTGGGTGAATGCGGAGGAAGTCTACGATCATAACGTCGGGCAGCTGCTCGCCGGCGTATCGGGCATTCTCGTGCCGGGCGGCTTCGGCGATCGCGGGATCGAGGGTAAGGTTTCTGCGATCCGTTACGCGCGCGAGAAGGGCATTCCGTTCTTCGGCATCTGCCTCGGCATGCAGGTGGCTGTTGTGGAATACGCCCGCTCGGTGCTCGGCCTCGAAGGCGCGAACAGCTCGGAGATCAATCCGACGACGGCGTTCCCGGTCATCGACCTGCTGCCGGAGCAGAAGGATATCGAAGACCTGGGCGGGACGATGCGTCTCGGTCTTTACCCTTGCAAGCTGAAGGAAGGCTCGCTTGCGATGCAGTGCTATAACGACGAGCTCGTATATGAGCGCCATCGTCACCGCTATGAATTCAACAACGAATACCGCGACAGCATCGAAGCTGCGGGGCTCAAAATCTCCGGTACGAGTCCGGACGGACGCTTGGTGGAAATTATCGAATGCCCGGATCACCCATGGTTCCTGGCCGTTCAATTCCATCCGGAATTTACGTCGCGCCCGAACCGCCCGCAGCCGCTGTTCAAGCATTTCGTAAAAGCGGCTTACCAGTTGTCCAAATAACCCGAGGCCTCTCGGCCTCGCCAAGCGCAGGCATTTCCTAACGGCAGGAAATGCCTGTTTGGTTTAGGCTAGGGGCAGGGAGAACGGCAAGCGGTTCACCGGGCTGATCCTGAAACTTCTTCATTATTTGTAAAACATTTCAACTTTTTATTCCGTAAGCAGCAGGAATCGCGCCTTTGGCATCGAATATCTTTACAAAGACAAGAGGGTCGGGTCGGTAAGGCCGATATTATGGAAGCGGAAACGGAGAGGATGCCTCAATGAAGAAGAAGTTGCTTATTGTCGATGATCAGAACGGCATACGCATTTTGCTCATGGAAGTATTCAGCAGTGAAGGTTACGAGACCTATCAAGCCTCGAACGGCAAGCTTGCTTTGGAAATCGTCCGCAACGTTTCTCCCGATCTGGTCCTGCTCGACATGAAGATCCCCGGGATGGACGGCCTCGATATCCTGAAGCATATCAAAAGCATCGATCCTTCGATCAAGGTCATCATGATGACCGCTTACGGCGAGCTGGATATGATCAAAGAAGCTACCGACCTCGGAGCGATCATGCATTTCACCAAACCATTCGATATCGATGAGCTGAGAGCGGCGGTCAATCAGCAGCTGCGTTCTCCGAATAACAGTTCATATGCCGTGGGATCCTGAGAAGGGTCTCTTTTTTTTTGGGAAAAATGCACCTTCGCTTGCGGAGCGTAGGCTGTGCAGCCGTTTCTCCCGGTCTAGCTATAAGTTATGAGAACTTATGCGCTTCGCATCAACCTTGAGAAACGCACGAACCCTTGACTCTTAAGGGCTGTGTAGCCGTCTCTCGTGGATTGATCATTTTGCATAAGTTATGAAACTTATGTGCTTCGCATCAACCTTGAGAAACGCAGAAACCCTTGCGGAGCGCCGGTTCCGTATGCGTTTCTCGTGGGGTTAACGTTTGAAAATATCTATGCTATAATAGGCAAGTATGACATTTTGAACGGCCTATCGCATCCAGGCAAGGTCTATTCACACTAGGAGGAGAGAAATACATGCCACTCGTTTCTATGAATGAGTTTTTGCCTAAGGCAAAAGCGAACAAGTTTGCAGTCGGACAATTCAACATGAACAACCTGGAATTCGCCCAAGCCATTACGGAAGCGGCGGAAGAATTAAAATCCCCGTTCATCTTCGGCGTTTCCGAAGGCGCATTGAAGTACATGGGCATGGAGTACACGGTAGCGATCGCCGAAGCGGCAGCCAAGAAATCCGGGCTTCCTATCGCATTGCACCTGGACCATGGAAGCAGCTTTGAAGTTGCGATGAAATGTATCCGTGCGGGCTTCAGCTCCGTTATGTTCGACGGCTCCCACTACTCCTTTGAGGAAAACATTCGTTTGACTAAAGAAGTGGTTAAAGCGGCTCATGCAATGGGTGTATCCGTTGAAGGCGAGCTTGGCACTATCGGCGGCGTGGAAGACGACATCAGCGTTGACGAAGAGCATGCTAACCTGGCGAAGCCGGAAGAAGCCATCCGTTTCTACGAAGAAACCGGCGTGGACTGCCTGGCGATCGCCGTAGGTACGGCGCACGGCATGTACGCAGGCGAGCCGAACATTCATTTCGACATCATCGAGCAGGTATCCAAAGCGATTCCGGTACCGGTTGTACTGCACGGCGGATCCGGCGTTCCGGACGAAATGATTCGCAAGTCCATCGCAGCGGGCGTAGGCAAAATCAACGTGAACACCGAGAATCAAGTGGCATGTACGCAAACCATCCGTGAAGTTTTGAACAAAGACGCGAAAGTGTACGATCCTCGTAAATACCTCACTCCTGCCCGCAAAGCCATGGTTGACGTGGTGAAGTCGAAAATTCTGCTGTTCGGAAGCTCCAACCAAGCCTAATCGATTGTATAGGGAAATGCACCGCTCCGGCGGTGTGTTTCCTCCCTTCTCTTTTGTCTCTTTTTTGTTCATTCTAAGTCAGGATTTTTAGTTGATAGAATTTATAAGTTGTCGTAACTTATAGCTTCGCATCAACCTTGGTAAACGCGCTCGCCCTTATAAGACAAGGACGGCGTAGCCGTTTATCCTGGTGTGCTGATTGCGTTTGACTGGTAACGGTTAAAGTGGTATTTTGGGAGGAAAAACGAAGCATGGAGAAATTGATGATCGCCGGGGGGCGTCCGCTGCGGGGAACGGTACAAATCAGCGGGGCGAAGAACAGTGCTATCGCGTTGATTCCGGCTGCTATTTTGTCGGAGACGGCGGTAACGCTCGATAATTTGCCGGCCTTGAGCGATGTCGCGATTTATACGGAGTTGTTGGAAGAACTTGGTTCTACGGTAGAATGGAGCGGGGACCGGATGTCGATCGACGTCAGCGGGCTGCGTTCCAAACCGATGCCAAACGGGAATGTAAAAAAGCTTCGGGCGTCTTATTATTTGATGGGTGCGCTGCTGGGGCGGTTTGGAGAAGCAACGATCGGAATGCCGGGCGGCTGCAATTTTGAACCGCGGCCAATCGATCAGCATATCAAAGGATTTGAAGCACTGGGGGCTCAGGTAACGAACGAGAACGGCGCCCTGCATATCAAAGCAAAGGAACTTCGCGGGGCAAAAATTTATCTCGACGTCGTCAGCGTCGGCGCTACAATTAACATTATGCTTGCGGCTTCAAGGGCCAAGGGCGTCACTATCATCGAAAATGCGGCAAAAGAGCCTGAAATTATAGATGTTGCTACTTTATTGAATTCCATGGGCGCAAGAATCAAGGGCGCCGGAACGGAAACGATCCGAATCGAAGGCATGGATGCGTTGCACGGCTGCAGGCACTCCATTATACCGGACCGCATTCAGGCGGGCACGTACATGATCGCGGCGGCTGCCACAAGAGGCGATGTGGTCGTGGATAATGTCATCCCGAAGCATCTGGAGGCGGTTACGGCCAAGCTGCAGGAAATGGGCGTACATATCTATGAAATGGACGAATCCATCCGTGTGGTAGGACAGCCGGAATACGAGAGTGTGGATGTCAAAGCACTGGTTTATCCCGGCTTTGCCACGGACCTGCAATCCCCGATGAGCAGTCTGCTGACGCAGGCCAAGGGCGTGAGCATTCTATCCGATTTTGTATACAGCAACCGGTTCAAGCATGTGCCGGAGCTTACCCGTATGGGAGCCAATATCCGATTGGAGAGCCGTTCGGCGATTATCGAAGGGTCCAAGCTGAGCGCGGCCAAGGTCAAGGCGACCGACCTGCGCGCGGGTGCCTCTCTCGTCATTGCCGGACTGACCGTAGAAGAAGGCGTTACGGAAGTTACCGGCGTCGAATATATCGACAGAGGCTACGATAATCTCGTGACCAATCTATCGAATTTAGGGGCGGAAGTTTGGCGAGAGAATGATTAAGCGGTATAGAGTGACCGTTTTTTGGGTAATGCTAGATGGAAGACCGCAGGCCTTGAAAATTTAATAGTTTGGTGGTTGAGAATATGGATATCAATCTTGCGCAACTGGAAGCGCAAAAATTAACGGATCTGTACAAGCTGGCCAAGAAGCATCAGATTCCTTATTACGGCCAGATGAAGAAAAAGGAACTTATCTTTGCCATTCTACGCGCTCAAGCGGAGCAAAGCGGTCTTATGTTTATGGAAGGCGTGCTCGACATTCTTCAAGAGGGCTTCGGCTTCCTGAGACCGATCAACTATTTGCCGAGCTCGGAGGATATTTACATCTCCGCTTCGCAAATTCGCAGATTCGATCTGCGGTCCGGCGATATCGTATCCGGCAAGTGCCGCCCTCCTAAAGAAAACGAGCGTTACTTCGGATTACTGCATGTAGAGGCCGTGAATGGGGAAAACCCCGAAACGGCGGCAGAGCGGCTTCATTTTGCAGCGCTCACCCCACTTTATCCGCAGAGAAAATTGGGCCTGGAAACATCCCCTACTCACTATTCCACTCGTTTAATGGATCTTCTTGCTCCCGTCGGCTTCGGACAGCGCGGTCTGATCGTGGCGCCGCCCAAAGCCGGCAAGACGCTGCTTCTGAAAGAAATCGCCAACAGCATTTCCTCCAACCATCCGGATGTCGAGCTGTTCGTGCTGCTCATTGACGAACGGCCGGAGGAAGTTACGGATATGCAGCGCTCGGTCAAAGGCGAGGTCATCGCGTCGACCTTCGATGAACTGCCGGAGAACCATATCAAAGTGGCGGAGCTCGTTCTGGAACGCGCCCAAAGACTTGTGGAGCATAAGAAGGATGTCGTGATTCTGCTCGACAGCATCACTCGCCTGGCCCGCGCATACAACCTGGTTGTGCCGCCGACCGGCCGCACCTTATCGGGCGGTATCGATCCGGGAGCGTTCCATCGGCCGAAGCGTTTCTTCGGGGCGGCCCGGAACATTGAGGAGGGCGGCAGCCTTACGATTCTCGCAACCGCGCTGATCGAGACAGGCTCCCGGATGGACGATGTCATTTACGAGGAATTTAAAGGTACGGGCAACCTGGAGCTTCATCTGGACCGGAAGCTTGCGGAACGCCGTATTTTCCCTTCCATCGATATCCGCCGCTCCGGTACGAGACGCGAGGAGATGCTTCTTACGAAGGAAGAGTTGGATAAGGTATGGGCTATCCGTAAGAGCATGAACGATTCCCATGAATATGTCGAAGCATTTATCAAGAAACTGGCCGATACCAAAACGAATCAAGAATTTCTGGAGAGTCTGGACACCTCGGGCAGCGGCGGTTCGCAGCCCGGCGGCGGCGCTTCGCGTCGCGTGAAGCATTCCGTCTCCTAGGAGGTTTAACATCATGAATCTGGTATACGCCGGCTTGGACGGTCAAGTGTACGACCATCCGGATTATATAGGTCTCGGAAGGAACGGCGAGCTCGTGACCGAGATTTTGGAGGAAGAGCTGATTCCGCTTCCGCAAGGAGCTACGCTCGTGAGCTTGCCCGATACCCGTCCTATCGGAATCGACCGGGCTACAGGGGAGATGCGGGCCATCCCCGGTGACGTTACGGCCGTTGGGGCGCTGCTGCCTCAAGGGTTTACGAGGCTTCTGATTCCCGGCTACGCGAAGGCGGACAAGACGAAGGTGCTGCCGCTGTTCGGGTACACGGCTGTCGTATGGAAAGACGGCGGCTTCTATGTGGCCGCGGAAGCCTGCGACGATCCGGA
The DNA here is from genome assembly GCF_027533625.1 of Paenibacillus gyeongsangnamensis. GTDB lineage: Bacteria > Bacillota > Bacilli > Paenibacillales > NBRC-103111 > Paenibacillus_G > Paenibacillus_G gyeongsangnamensis. Next base: position 236,848 of record NZ_JAQAGZ010000012.1, read on the forward strand.
ACGCTGGAATCCGCGCAACTGCGACGCGGACGAGCTGGAGGTGCGCGTGCAGGAGCTGCTTCAGCGTTACAGCGAGAATAGGCTGTATCAGCACTTGTCCAACTGCGCATTGGAGTATGAATGCTTGACCGCCTCCAATACGTTCTTGGACCGATGGGAGGGTGCAGTACCGGTATCGTTCTCCTGCAATGCCGGCTGCTTCGGCTGTATTTCCGAGCAGCCGGAGGACAGCGGCTTCCCCGCCCCGCAGACGCGGATGAACTTCCGACCGACCGTTCAGGAAGTCGTGGATGTCATGCTGGAGCATCTGAAGACGCCGGAGAGCATCATCAGCTTCGGACAAGGCTGTGAAGGCGAGCCTTCCACACAAGCGGCTACCATCATTGAGGCCATTCGCACCGTTCGCAGGCAAACATCGATGGGGTACATCAACATCAATACGAATGCGGGACTGACCGATCATATCCGCGGCATCGTCGACGCCGGCCTGGATCTGATGCGGGTCAGTACGATCAGCGCCTTGGATGACCATTACAACGCTTATTACAAGCCGCGGGGCTATACACTGAAGAATGTGGAGAAATCCCTCCGCTACGCCGCGGATAAGGGCGTGTTCACTTCCATCAACTATCTGATCTTTCCGGGCGTAACCGACCGGGAGGAAGAGATGGAAGCCATGATCGAGTTCGTCCGGCGAACGGATCTGAAGCTGATTCAGCTGCGCAACCTGAATATTGATCCTGAAAGCTATCTTTCGCTGATTCCTCCGGCCAGGGGGGAGAGGTACGGCATGAAGCAAATGCTGGAAATTTTTCGCGAAGAGCTTCCCGGCGTCGTGCTTGGCTCTTACACGCATGTTCCCGGCGAGCTTCAGGACCGCATGAAAAACAGCTTGCAACGATAAGGACGAACGTGCTATAATCCCATCATGTGTGTTATTAACTCTGATTCACATGGTGTTTCAGGGCAAGAGAGGTGAAAGCAATGAAAGAAGCTATCCATCCGACATATCATCAAACGACGGTTACTTGCGCTTGCGGTAACACGTTTGAAACCGGCTCGATCAAACAAAATCTCCGTGTCGAGATTTGTTCCAACTGTCACCCGTTCTTCACGGGCAAGCAGAAGTTCCTTGATGCCGGCGGTCGCGTTGATAAATTCAAAAAGAAATATGGCATGTAATTGTTGTCATGCAGATGACGGCATAAGCGCGCCTCCTGTGGTCATCCTAAGGTTAAAGCTTAGGTTTCCCAGGAGGTGTTTTTTATGTTCAGATTCATGCTATTATTGCTCGGCTTCGCTGCACTTGCAGCAGGCCCTGTCGGCTGCGGCACGTCGGATACGCACCATGAGAGGGCGCAGCATTCCCAGGACGGAACGCTCGGCATTACGGAAGTGAATCCGAATATGCCGCTCTCGGCGACTTATCGGACGTATCAGGATGATGTGCGGGTGATTGAGACGACTGTCCGCGACCGGTTCCCTAGGGTAACCCAAACCTCGGTTACATTAAACGGTCCGACGGCCCGGGTCAGGCTGTACGTTCCGACGGGCACGTCCGCAGAGGAGGCCGGACGGATTCAAGAGGAAGCGAAAGCGGCTCTGACTCAGGCCATGCCCCGGTACCGGATGGTCGTTACCGTTTCTGCTAAATAAACCCCTCAGGTTGCAACTTGCTCCGGTTTCGTCTATACTTAATTTTGCCGTGCTAGACGGGGAGGTAGCGGTGCCCTGTAACCCGCAATCCGCTGTAGCGGGGTTGAACACCTATGAGCGGTATGGCGATGTAAGGTTTGGGTCTTAAAGTTGGTGTTGAGAGTCGGGTCCTCCGCAATGGATGCCTGTGAACCCGGTCAGGTCCGGAAGGAAGCAGCCGTAAGCAGGATGTTCCATGTGCCGGAGGGTTGCCTAACTTGAGCCGACGATAAGAATTCCGCTTGGATCGCCCTATCAATATAGGCGCACGGTTTATACATAAATAACACAACACAGTGCCTCTAGGACTTAAGCTCCGGGAGAAACTGTGTTTTTTTGCGTTTCAGGAGGAAAATGAAAATATTAGGAGAATTGTATACTAATGTTTACCGGGGAAGCCGTTTGGCAGATAAATAAAGGGGTGGAGATACGGTGCGGCATGAATTGACTTTGCTTCAACGTTTTGCCGGTTCTTTCTTGAGGGATGCCAATTTGGGAGTTCTCCTCATGAACACGGACTTTGAGCTGGTGGATATCAGCGAGATGGCATGCCGCGTGCTTGGCTTGAAACGCGAACAGGTGCTGCACCGGAGTATGGAATACATTTTTGCGGACCTGCCCGAGGAGCATCGGCTGGTTCGAAGGCAAATCCTGGACGGGATGGTAGTACGGAACCATGCCGTGTCATGGATGAAGCATCACGAGCGTTTCGAGCTGCTGCTGGATTCCAATGTTCTGCGCGATGAGGAAGGAGAAATTGTCGGGGCTTACCTCTTATTCAAGGATGTGACCAATCTTCGTTCGCTGGAGGAACAAGTCCAGCGAAGCGACCGTCTTGCGATGATCGGACAAATCGCCGCCGGAACGGCCCACGAGATCCGGAATCCGCTCACCTCCATTAAGGGCTTCCTTCAGGTTCTTCGCAAAACCTTCGAAGACCAGGGCATGGAGAAGGAAACCGGCTACACCGATGTCATGCTCACGGAAATCCGGCGAATTAACGAGCTTGTCAACGAATTCCTGCTGCTAAGCAAGCCCAAGAACGTAAGCTACGATGAGGTAGACGTACCCCGGGTCATTCGTGAAATTTTACCGATCATAAATAATGAAGCCATTCTGCATGGCGTTGTGGTTCAATATGAAGCATTATACGGGCTGCCGCGGGTGGTTGCGGACAAGGAGCTGCTCAAGCAAGTATTTCTGAATATCAGCAAGAATGGGATCGAAGCCATGACAGACGGGGGTTATTTGACGATAAGCGAACGGGTTGACATCGAGGAACGGCTGGTGAGTATTGATATCCATGATAATGGCCCGGGTATTCCGGTTTATGTCATCGACAAAATCTTCGATCCGTTCTTTACCACGAAATCCGAAGGTACGGGACTTGGGTTATCGGTTTGCCAGCGCATCATTCACGATATCGGAGGGTACATTCGGGTGTCATCCAAAGGGTTCGGCACAACGTTTACGGTCAGTATCCCGTTCCAGTAGACCATCCGGCTGTGTCTTCAATCCTGCCGCCAAGTATAGTATAATAAACAGGATAAACGATGTTTGGAGAGGGCAAGATGGCACATATCGCCTTATACCGTACTTGGCGGCCGCAATCCTTCCGGGATATGGTCGGACAGAAGCATATTGTCCAAACGTTGCAAAACTCGCTGCGCGAAGGGCGTTACAGCCACGCTTACTTGTTCTGCGGTCCGAGGGGAACAGGGAAGACGAGCGCGGCCAAAATTTTAGCCAAAGCCGTCAACTGCCAGAACGGCCCCGGGGTGGAGCCTTGCAATCAGTGCGATGCCTGCCTCCGGATAACCGAAGGCGCGGTCATGGACGTGGTCGAGATCGATGCCGCCTCGAACCGGGGTGTAGAAGAGATTCGCGATATCCGGGACAAGGTGAAGTATGCGCCCACCGAGGTCCGGCAGAAGGTGTACATTATCGACGAGGTGCACATGCTGACCACGGAGGCGTTCAATGCGCTGCTGAAGACGCTGGAAGAGCCGCCGGCCCATGTGATGTTTATATTGGCAACGACGGAGCCACACCGCCTGCCGGCGACGATCATATCACGCTGCCAGCGGTTTGACTTCCGAAGGGTTGCGCTGGAGGAGCAGGTTGAGCGTCTGCGCGAGGTCTGCAAGGAGGAAGGGATCGACGGAGACGACGATGCGCTTGCCTTTATCGCCCGGCTCTCGGACGGAGGGATGCGGGATGCGCTTAGTCTCTTGGACCAGATCATCGCCTTTTCCGGCCAGAAGGTTACTTATGAAGACGTGCTCTCCATTACCGGAGGGATGGCCTCCGATCAATTCGAGCAATTGGTTCACGCCGTTCAGGAAGGCGATGTAGGAGGCGTGCTCCAGAGAATCGAAGGCTTTATGCAGGAAGGCAAGAGCGCGGATAAATGCATGGAAAGCCTCATTTATTATTTCCGCGATTTGCTGATGGTCAAGATGGTGCCGGGATCGCAGGCGGTTACGGAGCGTATACTGGATATAAAAAGATTCGAGGCAGTGGCCGGACGCTTCTCAAGCGAAGCATTGATAGCGATGATCGATACGCTGAACTATTATCAGACCGAGATGAAATACTCGGTCCAGCCCCAGACGCTGCTTGAAGTCGCTCTGATGAAGCTGACCAGCCAAGCGGCGGGAGCTCCGGCTGCTCCGAGGGCGGCGGCGCCCGCTGTTCCGTCCTCCGGCCCGGCCGCCTCGGGAGGACTGGTTGATCAGCTCATGGGCCGGATTCAGAAGCTGGAAGAACAACTGGCCCAGCTTATGAAGCAGGGGGCGGCCCCGGCCGGAGGAGGCGCCGCGGCGCCCGTTCAACGGAGCGCGCCGCCTCCGTCGGCGCCGCGAAGACGAATCGAAAAGCTGGATGCCTATCTGCGGGCGAAGGATGATCCTGCTTTTCAAAAGGTGCTCGGTCTTTGGGGGCAGGTGCTCACCAGAGTTAAGGAGCAGAAGATTACGATCCACGCCTGGCTCGTCGACGGGGAGCCGGTATCGTTCATGGATGGGAATGTGCTCGTAGCGTTCAAGAACGACATTCATCGCCAGACGACGGAGAAGCCGGCGAACAAAGAGCTCATTCAGAATGTCATGTCCGAAACGCTGGGACAGCCGTGCGCGCTGGTTACGATGATGCTCGCCGATTGGAAGGCGGCTTCCGAACAGGCGAAGCCCGCCGAGTCCAAGGAGGAGCTTCAGCTCGTTGCGGAGGAAGAGCCGGGTGCCCCGAAGAAGGAAGAATGGATCGATGAAGCCATTCAGCTTTTTGGAGAAGACTTGGTGAAGATTAAAGAAGATTAGTTTCATAATTTAGACGATCCGAGGAGGACATGACCATGAACAACATGAACCAAATGATGAAGCAAGTAAAGAAGATGCAGGAGCAAATGCTCAAGACCCAGGAGGAGCTCGGCAACAAGACGGTTGAGGGTACAGCTGGGGGCGGCGTAGTCAGTGTAACTGTCAACGGGCAGAAAAAAGTGACCGCCGTTGTCATTAAACCGGAAGCGGTAGACCCGGACGATGTGGAAATGCTGCAGGACCTCGTCCTTACGGCAATCAACGATGCCATGACCAAAGCGGAAGAAATGGCCGGCAAAGAAATGTCCAAGCTGACCGGCGGCATGAACATCCCTGGCTTGTTCTAACCGATCGGATTTCAATGGAGTAAGGAGCTAAGCCTAGTGTTCTACCCGGAACCGTTAGCCAAACTGATCGACTCGTTCTCCCGCCTTCCCGGCATCGGGCCGAAGACGGCGGGGCGCCTTGCTTTTCACGTGCTTCGGATGAAGGAAGACGATGTGATGGATTTTGCCAAGGCGCTTGTGAATGTCAAACGCAATCTTCACTACTGTTCCGTCTGCTGCAATATAACGGATACCGATCCGTGCCGAATCTGTCAGGACAAAAGCAGGGACGCTTCCATTATTTGCGTCGTCCAAGAGCCCAAGGATCTGGTTGCGATGGAACGCACCAAGGAATTCAACGGGTATTACCATGTTCTGCATGGAGCCATCTCGCCGATGGAAGGCATCGGACCGGATGAAATCCGTATCGCCGACCTGCTGAAACGGCTCAGCGACGAGCAGGTGCAGGAGCTGATTCTCGCAACAAATCCGAATATCGAGGGCGAGGCTACGGCGATGTATTTGTCCCGTCTTGTCCGGCCCTTCGGGCTGAAGGTGACGCGGATAGCGCACGGGCTGCCGGTCGGCGGGGATTTGGAGTATGCGGATGAAGTGACATTGACCAAAGCGCTGGAAGGGCGCAGAGAGTTATAGCACGAAGATGAGAAGCCGACAGGCTTCTTTTTTTTGGCATGCTGGAGTTCTAAGCCGGTGCCGCCCCCTATATGTATTAGAGAAGGGGACAACTCCCCTGAAGAGGAGGAGGGCGCGGGATGATGCGATGGCTGGAGAAATGGCGGACGAGAGGAAAGAAACCAAGAGCTGATATTCGTCAGGATCAGGTTGATTTAGTACGGGAGATTCAAAAGGCGCATATGGAATGGACCATCGCGCAGAAGCGGCTGGACTACGTCGTGGAGAAAGAACAAATCGATTATGCCGTATTTGCCATGGAGGCCGCCGAAAAGCGTTTCGAGATGCTCATTAAACAAGCCAAGAACGCCAAAATTACGAAAGCGGAAGTTTGTGCGGGCCGGGAGCGGGAGGTCGAGGGCGCGTGATGACGTCATACGTGCTGTGGGGCATATTGATCTTATCGGTCATCTTATTAACGCTGGTGCTTGCCCGCAATCCGCACATCTTTCAGTCGTTCGGTTACGTATGTCTGCATGTGGCGATAGGCATTTTTTTGTTATACCTGCTCAATTTGTTCAGTCCGTATACCCGCTTGGAATTGCCGCTCAATGCCGTCACCGTAGGAACCGTAAGCGTGCTTGGCATTCCGGGCCTCATGATGCTGGCTGCGCTTAAACTGTGGATCATTGTCTAGGCACTGTAAGAAAATACCTTTTAATTATCTTAATAAAAGGGTTGCAATCCGCTAGCGGATTATGATATATTATTCAAGTCGCCGCTGAAACGGGCGACAACAAATGACAAATTGCTCTTTGAAAACTGAACAACGAGTGAGTGCAATTAAGAGGATGAAAATTCTCGTCAGCATTAAGATTTGAGCTTAATCAGCTCTGTTCGATAAAGTTTTACCTTTATTGGAGAGTTTGATCCTGGCTCAGGACGAACGCTGGCGGCGTGCCTAATACATGCAAGTCGAGCGGACCCTTCGGGGTTAGCGGCGGACGGGTGAGTAACACGTAGGCAACCTGCCTGTAAGACCGGGATAACTACCGGAAACGGTAGC
>NZ_JAQAGZ010000013.1 GCF_027533625.1 Paenibacillus gyeongsangnamensis
AGAGGCTCACGAGATGGTATGCCAAGAAAAGACAGCGTGCAAGATGGATGGGCTCGCTTCAAGAAGTAAGATTTCTGGCCAGTCAATGTGGACTTAAAACGCTCTTGTGATCTGCATGCACATGAATGACGAACATCGGAAAGCCGTATGAGGGAAAACCTCACGTACGGTTTGATGAGGAGGGGCAGATTTCTCTGCCCTTTACTCTAGTAAGAGAGCCGTTTATCCTGGGTTGATAAGAATTTATAAATTATAAGTTTTCACAACTTACAGCTTCGCATCAACCTTGATAAACGCGCTGGTTCTTGTAAGACAAGGACGGCGTAGCCGTTTATCCTGTGCGGCAGTCAAGCGCTTTACCCTTTGAGCAAAAACTCGTTTCCGTCGTTATCCTTGAACTTCGCATAGGTACCCCACGACATCACGTTCGGCTTGTCCACAAACTCCACGCCGCCGGCGCTCATGCGCTCGTAGGTCCCTTGAATATCGTCGCACTCGAATACAATGGACGGCTTCAGCTCGTTCCAGTTCGGCATCATCGTCTTCGGGTAGAGGACCAGACGGGATTCGGCTCCTTGCGGACGCACTTCGATCCAGCGGGCGTTCGGGCCCATCGGATGATCCGCCGCCACCTCGAATCCCGCCTTTTCCGTCCAGAACGTCAAGGCGGCCTGCTGATCCTCGACATAGATTGCTACCGTTGCCATTTGCTTGATCATGATTCGGTCCCCTTTGCCAAAGTATTGAACAAATTGAATATAGCATATTGCCGCTGCCATTGTCATAGGTTCCCCGATCGTGCCGGATCCATGCGGAATGGAAGCAACGCGGGCATGGAGCGGGCGTTCGGGATACTTTTTTGGCGTGTTCATCGGAGGCATAATCTGCTATAATGGCAGGTGATACATATGTTCGCTTTCTTGGGGGACGGATGGGAAACCGGGAAGCCCCGAGGAATGGAAATGGGGAAGAAACGTGCGGATTTTGGGGATCGATCCGGGGTATGCCATTGTCGGCTTCGGCTTTATAGATAAACAAGGGCACAAGCTGGTGCCCGTTCAGTACGGCTGCATTCAAACCGAAGCCCATACGGAGGATGCGGTTCGGCTCAAGCTGATTTATGACGCCGTCGTGCAATTAATCGAAAAATACAAGCCCGACGCGGTGGCGATCGAGAAGCTGTTCTTCAACCGGAATGTCACGACGGCGCTGTCCGTCGGCCAGGCCAGAGGCGTGCTGATGCTGGCCGCCATCCAGCAAGGGCTGCCGATCGCGGAATATACGCCGCTTCAAGTGAAGCAGGCGATCGTGGGCTACGGCAAAGCGGAGAAGAAGCAGGTGCAGGAGATGGTGAAGATGTTCCTGCATTTGTCGGCGGTGCCGAAGCCGGATGACGTGGCGGATGCGCTGGCCGTGGCGATATGTCACGCGCATTCCTCCACCTTGCACAATAAATTGAACGGAGCGCTGAAGCGATGATCGACTTTTTGAGAGGTGCGGTGGCGCACCGGGAGATGGACTATGTGGTGCTGGACGTCCGGGGCGTAGGCTACCGGGTATTCTGCGCGAATCCGTTCGCGGTGCAGCCGAAGGACGGGGAAGAGACGACGCTGTACATCCATTACCACGTGCGCGAGGACGCGCATTTGCTGTACGGCTTTACGACGCGGGAGGAGCAGGCGTTATTCCGGCTGCTGCTTGATGTAAGCGGGATCGGACCGAAGGTGGCGATCGGGGTACTCGCCGGAGGCCGGCCGGAAGTGATCGCCGCCGCGATCCGGCAGGAGAATCTGGCCTTCCTGACGAAGCTGCCGGGCATCGGCAAGAAGACGGCGCAGCGGATGGTGCTCGACCTGAAGGACAAGCTGGGGGCGCTGCCTTCCTCGGATGATGGCGGGCTGAGCGGCTTTGAAGCGGCGGCCGGATGGGCCGCTCCGGGAGAGGACGCCTGGTCGGAAGCGAAGGCGGCGCTGATGGCGCTCGGCTACACGGAAGCGGAGGCGGACCGCGCCGGACAGGCGATCAAGCCGAAGCTCGCCGGGGGCGAGACCGTCGATGCGGTGACGAAGCTGGCGCTGCAGGCGCTTTTTGCGCAGTCGATGAGATAATACCGACAGGAAGGGGGAGCACGGCATCATGGACGACCGCATTATATCCGCTCAATTGATGATGGAGGACGAGGTGATCGAATTCAGCCTCCGTCCGCGGTATTTGGCCGAATACATCGGTCAGGCGCAGGCGAAGGAGAATCTCAAAATTTATATCGAAGCGGCCAAGATGCGCAAGGAAGCGCTGGATCATGTGCTGCTGTACGGGCCTCCGGGTCTCGGCAAAACGACGCTGTCGAACATTATCGCCAATGAGCTCGGCGTGAATTTGAGGACGACGTCGGGTCCGGCGATCGAACGGCCGGGAGACCTGGCCGCGATTCTGACGAATCTGCAGGAAGGCGACGTCCTGTTCATCGACGAGATACATCGCCTGCACCGGACGGTGGAGGAAGTGCTGTATCCGGCGATGGAGGACTACGCCCTCGATATTATTATCGGCAAAGGTCCAAGCGCCCGTTCGGTGCGCCTGGACCTGCCGCCGTTCACGCTGGTGGGCGCCACAACGCGCGTAGGGCTGTTGTCCGCGCCGCTGCGGGACCGGTTCGGCGTCGTCAGCCGGCTGGAGTATTATACGGTCGACGAGCTGTCTTATATCGTCAGCCGGACGGCCGATTTGTTGAATGTGCAGATCGTCGGCGAAGCGGCGCACGAGATCGGCCTTCGCTCGCGGGGAACGCCGCGCATCGCGAACCGGCTGCTGAAGCGTGTTCGCGATTTTGCCCAGGTGAAGGGCGACGGCGTCATCACGCTCGATATCGCGCGCATGGCGCTGGTCAGCATTCAGGTCGATCCGCTGGGCCTTGACGAGATCGACCATAAGATGCTGCGGGCGATCATCCAGAGTTTCCAGGGTGGACCGGTGGGTCTCGATACGATCGCCGCTTCCATCGGGGAAGAGAGCCAGACGATCGAGGACGTATACGAGCCGTACCTGCTGCAGATCGGTTTCCTGCAGCGGACGCCGCGAGGGCGGATGGCCACGCCGCAGGCGTACAAGCATTTGGGACTGCCTATGCCTCAGCGTCCATAAGGGGCGCCTGGGTCAGGCGTGCCGTTGACACCGCTATATGGACGTGGGCAGGGTGAAGCCATGTGGAAGAACCCTGCCGGCACTTGCTCATTAGAGCCATGAGGCGGCACATGCAGACGATTGCTCGGAGAGATAAACAGGGAGAAACATGCAGGCGATTGCCCGGAATAAAGATGAATCGACATCGCTAACTGGGAGCAAGCAGGGAAAGCCGCATCCCGCCATCCAACCGGATGCGGGCGGGATAAGCTGTTCGCTCCAGCGGACAACGGATATCTATACCGGGAGAGGGGACTCAAGGTTATGAACGATTTGACGAATCCGCCGGGACGGGGCGGCTGGAAGCTGATGGCCGCGCTCGGAGCGGCGCTGCTCGGCAGCAGCGTAACCGGGATCGCAGCCGGACCGGCATACGCCGCGGAAGCGGCGGTGCCGAAGCTGGATACGATCCGGGTGGCGCTGTTTCTCGAGACGGCCAAATACAGCGCGCCGGCAACGTCGGTGACGCTGTCGGCTGAGGCCGGTCTGGCCCTTGGGCTGCGCGAAGCGGGAGGCGTGAAGCCCGTTTACGCCGCAGGGCCGCAGGAGGCCGTCCGCGCTTATGCGGACGGCTATCAGGCGCTGCTGCTCGAAACGGGCGACGCTGCCGAAGCGAAGGCGCTCGCTCAGAAGCGGACGGCCGGCGGGGATGATGTTGCTGTCGTGCAGCGTACGAGGGCGGGCAAGCCGGCCTATCAAGTGCTCCTTGGTCCGTTCGCGACCAAGGAAGCGGCTGCCGCCAAGGCGGGAGCCGCGGCGGCTGTGCAGGGCCCGCTGCACCTGCTGGCGGGCCAATATGTGACCGCCGCGGAGGCGCAGACGCAGGCGGCCGCCATCGGCGCGGCCGGCTTCGACGCCGACGCGGCGGTGCTGGGCGGCGACGCAGGCGGCTACGCCGTGCTCGTCGGCGCCGCCGCCGACAGCGCCGCGCTGCAGGCGCTGCAGGGCCAGCTCGCCGCCGCGCTGCCGGCCACCGCGCCCCAGCCGCTCGCGGCCGCGCAGCCTTACGCGCTGCTGCGCTCGGAGCTGGCCGTCGCCGCCGACGGCAAGGCATCGCCGCAGCAGGCGGCTGCCTTTGGCGGCGGAACGGCGGCCAAGCTGTGGGCCGCCTCCGCAGGGGCGCGGGGCACGGTGACGGTGCAGGAGCGCTTCGGGCGCGCCTACCGCGGCGGCATCGAGCTGTCGACGCTCGGCGGCAAGCTGGCCGTCGTGAACGAGCTGCCGTTCGAGCAGTATCTCGTCTCGGTGCTCGGCTCCGAGCTGAGCAAGGAATGGCCGATGGAGGCGCTGAAGGCGCAGGCCGTGGCGGCCCGAACGTTCGCGCTGAAGCAGAGCGCATCCAAATATACGATCGCCCAGGTAACGGATACGACACTCGACCAAGCCTATAAAGGGATCGCCGTAGAATTCCCTCAAGCCCTGCAGGCGGTGCAGGCGACGGAAGGCGAAGTGCTGACGAACAAGGGCAGCCTGATCGATCCGTTGTTTTACTCGAATGCAGGAGGTGTGACCGCCGATTCCGCCGAAGTATGGGGCAATGACGTCCCTTATTTGAAAAGCATCGCCTCTCCTGATGACGGCGCGGCCGCCGGGAAGAAGCTTTGGTACCGGATCGTACTGCCGAACGGGAATACGGGGTTTATCCATTCCGATTACGCCCGCGATACGGGACAGAAAAATCCGGCCGGTCTTCCTTATTACGAATCGACCGGGACGGGCATCGCCGTCCGTTCCGCGCCCTATGTAGACAATGCGGCGAATCCGGCCTTATTCAAGGTCGATATCGGCGACCGGTTCGTGGTAATCGGCCGGGAAACGGAATCCAACGCTTACTCCTGGTACCGGGGACCCTTTGACGCGGCGAAGCTGAAAGACAAGATCACGGCCTCCCTTCCGGGCGCTCTTCCGGGGGGGCTCGATTCGCTCGAGGTGACGAAGCGGGGCCCTTCCGGCCGGGTTCTTGAGCTGAAGGCCGGCGGCCAGCCGCTGAAGACCGCTTACCCGGATTCCCTGCGTTCTTTGCTGGGAGGATTACCCAGCACCCGGTTTGAAATCGAAGATACGGGACGGTATACTATACTGGGAGCGGACGGGACGACCCGCAGCCAATCGGCCGGCTCTCCCGCCGTATACGTCACGGCGGCCGGCGCGACCCCCGGCCCGCAGGGCGGCGGCGCGCAATATGTGCTGGACGGAAGCGGGCAAGTGAGGCAAGTGACGAAGACGCCGCAGTTTATTTTCAGAGGCAAGGGCAACGGACACGGCGTAGGAATGTCCCAATGGGGCGCCAAAGGCTACGCCGAGCTCGGCTACGATTACAAGAAAATTTTGCTGACATACTATCAGGGGGTAACGATTACCTCTAAATAAAGGAATGAAGCCATAGCCATGCAAGTGGATTTGTTCGATTACCATCTGCCCGAGTCGCTGATCGCGCAGACGCCGCTGCCGGATCGTACGGCTTCGCGGCTTCTGACGCTGGACAAGCGCAGCGGGACCGTCCGCCATCATCAATTCGAACAGCTGGCGGATTATTTACAAGCCGGGGATGTGCTCGTGCTCAACGACACGCGCGTCATTCCAGCCCGGCTTTTTGGCGTGAAGGCGGACACGGGCGCCAAGGCCGAAGTGCTGCTGCTGAAGCAGCTTGAGTCCGACCGCTGGGAAGCGCTGGTTCGCCCCGGCAAGAAGCTGAAAGCAGGGGCCGTGCTGCATTTCGGCGAAGAAGGGCAGCCTCCGCTGCTCACCGCCACAGTCGAAACGGAAGGCGAGATGGGGGGCCGGACGCTGCGCTTTCATTATGAGGGCATCTTTAATGAAATTCTCGACCGGTTGGGCCATATGCCCCTGCCTCCTTACATCAAGGAGCAGCTGCCGGAGCGGGAGCGGTACCAGACGGTGTACGCGCGGCACGAAGGATCGGCTGCGGCGCCGACGGCCGGCCTTCATTTTACGAAGGAATATTTGCATAAGCTGGAACAAAAAGGTATACAATTAGCGTATGTTACCCTTCATGTCGGTCTCGGCACGTTCCGCCCGGTTTCGGCCGAAACGGTCGAAGCGCACGAGATGCATGAGGAATACTATGAGGTGCCGCAGGAAACCGCGGACAAAATTAATGAAACCCACCGCCGCGGAGGCCGTATTATAGCGGTGGGCACCACCTCGTGCCGGACGCTGGAGACGGCGGCCGGAGAAGACGGAACGCTGCATGCGGGGAGCGGCTGGACCGGCATTTTCATTTACCCGGGCTACCGTTTCCGTATCGTGGATTCGCTGCTGACAAACTTCCATCTGCCGAAATCGACGCTGCTCATGCTGATCAGCGCGCTGGCCTCGCGGGAGTATGTTCTCGCCGCTTATAAAGAAGCGGTGGAGAAGGAATACCGGTTCTTCAGCTTCGGCGACGCGATGTTCATTTACTGACGACCCACAAGACATACAACCGATTGTTTGGATAGAAAAGAGGAATTCTATTGGCTATCACCTATGAATATATTAAGACGTGCAAGCAATCCGGAGCGAGGCTCGGACGCGTACACACGCCGCACGGTACGATCGAGACACCGGCCTTCATGCCGGTAGGCACGCAGGCGACCGTGAAGACGATGAGCCCCGAGGAATTGAAGGCGATGGATGCGCATATCATCCTGAGTAACACCTACCATTTGTTCCTTCGTCCGGGTCATGATATCGTCAAGGGCGCCGGCGGCCTGCACAAGTTCATGAACTGGGACCGGCCGATTCTGACGGACAGCGGCGGCTTCCAAGTGTTCTCTCTGAGCGAGATGCGCAAAATTACGGAGGAAGGCGTGGAATTCCGCTCGCATTTGAACGGGGACAAGCTGTTCATCTCACCGGAAAAGTCGATCGAGATCCAGAATGCGCTGGGCGCCGATATCATTATGGCGTTCGACGAATGCCCGCCTTACCCGGCGGAGCACAGCTACGCGAAGCACTCACTGGAGCGGACGACCCGCTGGGCGGAACGGTGCCTGAAGGCGCATGCGCGTCCGGAAGAGCAGGGGCTCTTCGCGATCGTGCAAGGCGGCATGTATGAAGACCTGCGCAAGCAGAGCGCCGCTGAATTGACTTCCATGAATTTCCCGGGGTATGCTATTGGGGGACTCAGCGTAGGCGAACCGAAGCCTCTTATGTTCGAGGTGCTCGATTATACGGTACCGCTGCTTCCGGCGGACAAGCCGCGCTATTTGATGGGCGTAGGCTCTCCGGATGCACTGGTTGAAGGCGCTATCCGCGGCATCGATATGTTCGACTGCGTTCTGCCGACCCGGATCGCCCGCAACGGCACGGTCATGACCAGCCAAGGAAGAATGATCGCCCGCAACGCGAAGTATGCCGACGATTACGGCCCGCTGGATCCGGAATGCTCCTGTTATACATGCAGCAACTATTCCCGGGCGTATATCCGTCATCTGCTGAAGGCCGATGAAACCTTCGGCATCCGGCTTACGACTTATCATAACCTGCATTTCCTGCTGGAGCTCATGCGTCAGGTAAGGGAAGCGATCCGTCAGGACCGGCTGCTTGATTTCCGGGACGAGTTCTTCGAGCGCTACGGCATCGACGAGAACAGCAAAGGGTTCTAATGCATTAAGCAATAGATAACCGATTCATGATAAGGGGGAAGAATCCGATGTTTTTGGCCCAAGACGCAGCTGCGGCTGCACCGGCGGGAATCGAGAGCTATCTTGTCACCTACGGCCCGCTCGTATTAATGTTTGTCGTATTGTACTTCTTACTTATTCGTCCCCAGCAGAGGCGTCAGAAAACCCGCAACATGATGCTCGGCAACTTGAAAAAAGGGGATAAGGTCGTTACGATCGGCGGCCTGCACGGCACGATTCTCGAACTGAACGACGATACGGTTATTCTGCGCGTGAACGACGTAACGAAGCTGACCTTCGACCGCTCTGCCGTGAATACCGCAACTACCTCGGCACCGGCACCGGCGGAAGAGAAGAAATAAGCTGAAGTCTCCTAAAGACCAGGCGAACAGAGAGCAGCGCAAGCTCCTTCATGAAGAAGCTTGCGCTGCTCTTTCGTTTTCGAGGTCCTCATTTTTTCAAATTAACCCCGATGATCCCGCCCAGGGCGCCCATCACGAAAGCCAGACCCGCCAGCACGAGCATCTCCTTCGTGAACCCGTTGTCAAATGCGAGGAACCCGATCATCCAAATCGCGCCGGTGTACACGAGCCCGAGAAGCCCTCCGTGATACCAGCCTCGGCTGCTGCTCCGCTTGCCTGACATGATCCCGCCGAGAAGCATTGCGATGCCGTGGATGGTGAGCGTAGCCCCAAGCCAGGAGCTCTCGGGCCAGCTTGTGCCCAGCAGCAGCAGGGAAACGGCCAGCGTTCCGACCAGCGTGGACAGCCCCGCCGCGGCAAATCCGGACCATAGGGGAGATTGTTTCATCGAATCCACCTCCGAGCCAACCTTGGTATACCTCATTGTATGGGCCCGTACAAGAAAATAGTACAGGTTGCTCCCAACAATTCACCCGAATGACATTCGATCCCTATGGCCACAATAGAGGAGCGAACCATTCCCGGGGAGGACAATAACGATGGATATGGTCACCCTCTTTTTCCGTACCCTGTTGATTTATGCCGTCGTCTTCATCACGATGCGCGTCATGGGCAAACGGGAAATCGGCAAGCTGTCTGTCTTCGACCTGGTCATCTCGATCATGATCGCCGAAATCGCGGTTTTTGTGCTCGAAGATACGGGCAAGCCGCTGATGGAAGGTATTTTACCCATGTTCACGCTGGTGGGCATCCAGCTGCTCATTGCTTATATTTCACTGAAAAGCGAGCGCCTCCGCCGTTTCATCGAGGGCAGGCCCTCACCGCTCATCGAGAACGGCAAGCTGAACCGGGAGGAAATGAAGCGTCAGCGGTACAATCTCGACGATTTGCTTCTTCAGCTGAGAGAGAACCGGGTGCTGAATGTGGCCGACGTGGAATTCGCCATTCTGGAGCCTTCGGGGAAGCTGACGGTGGCCGAGCGCAAGCCGGTTAAAGAGCCGCCTGCGAAGGCGGCCGGGTTTCGGTATGAAGAGCTGCCGCTCCCCTTGATTATGGACGGCAAAGTACAGGATGAGAGCCTGCAGAAGCTGGGCAAGACCCGCTTCTGGCTCAAAAGCCAGCTGCAAGCCCACGGCATTAAGGACTTCAAGGAAGTGTTCTTCTGTTCCGTGGATCATCGGGGCAAGTGGTTTATCGATAAGAAGCGGTAGCTTCAGACGGCCGCCGGGTCATTTGACCAGGCTCTTGCCGAGCCAGAGCAGCCGGAACAGGTCGTTCTTGTCGAACAGCTTGAATAGGAGCGCCAGCGCCAAATAGACGGCCATGCCACCGACACACGAGGTCGCGAATCGCACCCAATCGCTGTCGATCCATACGTTAGAAATCAGGAGGCGGCTCATGATGCCGGTTCCCGCCATGCACAGGCCGACCTTGGCAAAATCGGACAGCTGCATGTGAAACTGAAGCAGCCGGACGATGCTGGTCCAGTGCAGCACGGTCACAAGCATAATATTGACGCTGATCGCCATGACCGCGCCGAGGATGCCGAACTCGGGACGGCTTGCCAGCAGCCAAATGAGCGTCAGCTTGACGCACGACCCGGCCAGCGTATTGACAAGGGCGCTGCCGGGTCTTTCGAGCGCCTGGAGGGCGGCCTGCAGCGGGGCCTGCAAATAAATAAACATGGCGGCCGGGGCCAACATGCGGAGCATGCTGCCGACGCCCGGCTGACCGTACAGATACCGGCAAATCGGCTCGGCCAGGACGAACATCAAGACGGCGAACGGCGCGCCCGTTACGAGCGCCAATTTCAAGGACTGATGCAGGCGGGCGTGAATCGTCTTGAGATCGTTCTTGGCAGCCGCTTCCGACAGCGACGGCACAAGAGATACGGCAAGCGAATAGGTGAGTGCGCCCGGCAAAAGGAGCACCGGTATGACCATGCCTTGAAGGGCGCCGTATTGCGCCGTCGCCAGGCCGGTGGCAATTCCCGCGGCGGCCAGGCTCTGTACGACTAGAATGGCCTCGAAGAAATAGGAAAACGAACCGACGAGCTTGCTGCCGGTAACCGGCAAAGCCAGGCCTAGCAGCTGCTTCAGCCCGCCGCCGTAAGCTAAACGGCCCGCGCCTCCTGTCTTTGCCGGTTTCCGGCGCGCAAGGCGATGGCGGTCCTGGCCGTAGAGCGAGACCAGAACGGCCATGGCTGCAATTTCGCCGATCAGGACCCCGACCATCGCCCCCGCCGCCGCGTATTCCAGCCCGTAAGGCAGCATCAGGTAAGCGAACGATAGCATCGTGAAGATGCGTACGATCGTCTCCAATACTTGGGAAACAGCGGTTGGGATCATGTTATGCCTGCCTTGGAAGTAACCACGGAAGACCGATGATACTCCGACGATCAGAATGATGGGGGTCATGCACACAATGGTCAGATAAACCCGCTGGTCGGTATACAACAGCTGAGTGATCCACCGGGCGCCGAGCAGGATGACGGCGGTGAATGCGAGGCTGAGCGAAGCCGACAAAGCCATGGCGATCCGGAAAATGCCGCGCACCCGCGCCTCGTTGCCCTCCGCTTCAGCGGCGGCCACGAGCTTCGCTACCGCGATGGGAATGCCTCCGGTGATCAGTGTAAGAATCACGATGAGGAACGGGTAGCCCATCTGGTATAACCCGACGCCTTCCGCCCCGATGATGCGGGGCAGGGTAATCCGCGGAATAAAGCCGAGAATGCGGTTGACGATGCCTGCGGCCAGCAGGATCAGCGTCCCCTTGATAAACGATTGTTTGGTCATTAGGGTTACCCTCTTTCCTTAAGAAAGCTCCGAGACTAAGGCGCGTACAAGTCCTATTCCATGGATATGCGGAACCTGTCCGAATGCATGCAATATTTTTGCGGCAGCAGGAAATAGGAGAGAAACAGCGAAATGATTAAGTGCGGAAAGCGCCAGACCGGAGGGATGAAGCATGGATCAAGAGGAGAAGAAGCAGCCGGAGCACCAGGGGCCCTTGGAGGAGCGGGAACAGCAGCCTCGGGAAACCTTCCGGCAGGACGGAATCAAGACAGCGGAGAGCGTGCCTTATATGGAGCGGTTTTACGAGTCTTCTTCCGAAGAGGCGATGGCGGTGGAAGCGAAGGACCTCGTTGCCCTGCCCGCGCCTGAATTGGAAATACCAGAAGCCCGGGAGACCGGGGAAGAAGGTCTTGTGGAGCTGAATCTGGGAGAGCTGGCCGCGGCTGCCGTACAAGACGAAGCGCCCCTGGAGCAGGAGGAGTCTCCGGAGAGTGCGTTGTCTGATGAAGAGCTGAGCGGGGTGCTCGAGGAACTTTGCCGGAGCAAGGCGGAGGAATTCCGGATGCTCGGCTATGAGCAAGTCATAGGCAAAGATATATGGGATTGCGTCAGCGATAAGTACAAAAAAACCGGAATTCCGCCGCTGCACCGGATCGTAAACGACATTTTGTCGCTGAAGGTGACGGGATTTATGAATTGGATGACGATGAGCATATACAAGGATGCCCGTTAGACGCTTCAAGTCGGACGGGCTCTTTTTTTTGTCTAAAAAGACCGGATTCTCCAAAAAGTCGCAAATTGACTCGATTTTCACAGGTGAGTATAATAGGAATATTGAGTATGGAAGGAGATCGTTATGGACATCAAAAGAATTGTCGCTTTTTTCGGCATCGTTGTGATTGTGTTCGCTTCGATCGCAGTGACAAGTCCGAACTTGGTTAAGAACATGAGACTCGGGCTCGATCTGAAAGGCGGCTTCGAAATCCTCTATGTGGCGACGCCGATCGAGGCCGGGAAGACGGTCACGAAGGATTCGCTAAAACAAACGGCAACCAGTCTGGAAGCTCGGGCCAACAAGCTCGGGATTGCCGAGCCCGACGTCACGACGGAGGGAACGGATCGCATCCGCGTAAGACTGGCGGGGGTCAGTAATGAAGAGGAAGTCAGGAAAGTCATCAGCAAGCCGGCGGAGCTCTCCTTCCGCGGACCTGACGGAACGAAAGAAATGATCGGCAGCGATTTCGTAGAGAATGCGGCCAAGGTTGGCTTCGACCAATCGAACCGGCCGATGATTTCCATCGAAGTAAAGGATAAGGAGAAGTTCAAGAATGTGACGCAGAAGCTGCTTCAGCAGCCGCTTGCGATTTACTTGGACGAGACCCAATTGTCCGCCCCGATTGTACAGCAGGTGCTGACAGACGGCAAAGCGACGATTACAGGCAATTATTCTTACGATGAAGCCAAGAAATTGGCCGATACGATCAACCTGGGCGCACTGCCGCTCAATTTGACCGAGAAATATGTACAAAGCGTTGGAGCTACGCTAGGTCAACTGTCTTTGCAGGAAACGGTGAAAGCCGGTCTGATCGGTTCGATCCTGATCCTGATCTTTATGCTGGCTTTGTACCGTATTCCGGGCGTTGTCGCTTCCATTACGATTATCACGTACGGCTGGCTGCTCCTGGTCGTATTCGATTGGATTCATGCGGCGCTGACCCTTCCGGGGATCGCGGCGTTTATTCTCGGGATCGGGATGGCGGTCGACGCCAATATCATTACCTATGAACGGATCAAGGAAGAGATCCGCAGCGGCAAGAGCATTCTCTCCTCCCTGCGTTCGGGGTCCAAGCACTCGTTCCGTACGATCATGGACGCCAATATAACGAACGTTATTGCGGGCTTCGTACTCTACTATATCGGCAACGGCGCGATTCGCGGCTTTGCCCTGATCAATATGCTCAGCATCGGACTCAGTATCATTACCAACGTATTCCTGGCTCGCCTGCTCATTCACTTGCTCGTTCGCGGCAACCTGTTTAAGAAGCCGGCTTATTTCGGAGTGAAGGAGGCGGAAATCCGTGAGCTCTAAGCCGCGTTTCGATTTCATTAAGCATCGTAAGAAATTTTACTTGGGTTCTTTGATCATCCTGGTTCTTGGCCTCGTCATGCTGCTCATCAGCGGCATGAATTACGGCGTCGACTTCAGAGCCGGCACCTCGATGGATATTACCGTCGGACAAGCGATCGACAAGGCGAAGGCCGACCAGGTCTTCAAAAGCGTCAATGCGGAGCCGGCCGTTATGACGATTGGCGGGACGAACAATGACCGGCTGTCCGTCCGGTTCAATGATATTTTGAAGGACGATTCCATCAAGAAAATCAAAGATGGCTTCGTCGCGGCCTACGGGGACAAAGTATCTCAAGAAGTTAACACGGTCACGCCGGATATGGCCATCGAGCAGAGGAACAAAGCGATTCTTGCCATCGGCATCGCGAGCCTTGCGATTTGCCTCTATGTCACGATCCGTTTTGAATGGCGTTATGCCGTGGCTTCGATCGTTGCCATTCTGCACGACGCTTTTATGGTTATCGCCTTCTTCACGATCTTCCGGTTCGAAGTGAACCTGCCGTTTATGGCGGCGATCCTGACCACGATCGGTTATTCGATCAACGATAAGATCGTTATCTTCGACCGCGTACGTGAAAATATGCGGTTTGCGAAGCTGAAGACGCCGGAGGATCTGGCCAAGCTGCTGAACGACAGTATCTGGCAGACGATGCATCGGAACATCAATACCGTGCTCACGGTCTTGATTGCGGCACTCTGTCTTCTGATCTTCGGCAGCCAGTCCATCAAGCTGTTCGCCCTGGCGAAGCTGATCGGTTTGTCCAGCGGCGCGTACTCTTCCATCTGTATCGCTGCGGGACTGTTCTACTTCTTCAAACGCAAGTCGCTTCAAGCGGCCAAGAAGAAAGCAGCCGCGTAAAGTTCATAGCATCCGGCCGCGCGAAACGGCAGTTTCCGCGGCCTTTCTCAATTGATAAAACTACCTTGATAAACGTGCCGGTTACTGGTCCGTGAAAGGACCTGGGCCCGTTTATTCCGGGTTCACTAGGGGTTGCTTATGTTAAGCCATCCTGATCTCATGGAGGAGTGGCCTCATGACGGATAGCCACCGTTACAAGAAAGCGGAATTTGCCGCCAGGATCGGTATTGCGGGAAACCTCGCATTGGCTTTGCTGAAAGGAATCATCGGCTATGCTGCCGGAAGTAAGGCGCTGCTCGCGGACAGCCTTCATACGGCATCAGAGGCGGCTGCCTCACTTGCCGGAGGAGCGGGTCACCGGGAGCTGAAGGTGCAGCCGGGCCGCATTCCGGGTAACCCGGAGTTAACCAAGGCGATCGTTCTTTCAACGATATGGCTTGTTCTCGGCCTGGAGATCGGCTTGTCTTCCGTTAAGTCCATCGTGTACGGCGTAACGGCGCCCCCAGTAAAGGCGGCATTCATTGCTGTTATCCTATCGATCGTATTGAAGGAAGCACTGTTCAGAGCCTTATACCGTAACCGGGATATGGCTTCGAGCGGCAGCTCCGCGGAGCGTCGTTCGGGCATCTATTCTTCCTTGACGGCATTAGCCGGTACGGGAGGAGCTATGCTGGGGGACTACCTCCATATGCCTTTCCTGTATTATCTGGATCCGATAGCCGGCGCGGTCGTTTCGCTCCTCGTCTTGAGATGGGGCTATCGACTTATCTCGGAATCGATACATAGCCCTGCGAACCGTCCGCTGCACCAAAAGGAGTCGGACGATTTGCTGGACACCGTACAGCGGATTAAAGGCGTTATTGCCGTGGATGAGCTCCGGGCGCGTGAGCAGGGCCATTATGTGATCGTGGATATCAAGCTCAGCGTCAATCCGCGGATTAGCGTACAGGATGGCCATGATATTGCCAAGACGGTCAAACAAACGCTTATGAAAAGGTTTACCCATGTATCGGACGTATTCATCCACGTTCATCCTTACGATCCGGGCTATCCTTACAAGAGCGAGGATCCGGAGCACGACGACCTGCCTACGGTGCTCCATTAATGAAGGGAAGGAAGTGCTGGCATGCTTCAAGCAAAGGCAAGATGGAACATCGGCCAGCCGGACGAGCAAGCGGCTAATCGGCTGGCGGAGGCGTTAAGCCTTCCTCCGCTGCTCGCCCGGCTGCTGGTTGCCCGGGGCATCACCGACATCGAACATGCCGCCAGTTTTTTACACGGAGGAACGGATCAAACCCACGATCCGTTCCTTTTAGATGGAATGGACCGGGCGGTTGAACGCATCCGGCGTGCGCTTGAGCACGGGGAGCGAATCCGCGTATATGGAGATTACGACGCCGACGGCGTCAGCAGTACGACGTTGATGGTTCATCTGCTCAGGATGCTCGGCGCATCATTCGACTATTACATACCGCACCGGGTGCATGAAGGGTACGGGCTTAACTGCCCGGCGCTCGA
Source organism: Paenibacillus gyeongsangnamensis (assembly GCF_027533625.1). Classification (GTDB taxonomy): domain Bacteria; phylum Bacillota; class Bacilli; order Paenibacillales; family NBRC-103111; genus Paenibacillus_G; species Paenibacillus_G gyeongsangnamensis. Next base: position 15,531 of record NZ_JAQAGZ010000013.1, read on the forward strand.
TGCAGCCCGGGAACGGAACGTTTCTCTGATCATCACCGTCGATACCGGAATCAGCGCAGTGGATGAAATCGCGTATGCGAACTCGCTTGGCCTGGATGTCATCGTGACCGACCACCATGAGCCTCCGGAGTCGCTGCCAGGCGCTTATGCCCTCATCAATCCCAAGAAGCCCGGCTGTCCTTATCCGTACAAGCATTTGGCCGGCGTCGGCGTCGCTTTGAAGCTTGCTCAAGCGCTTCTGGGCCGCTGGCCGGATGAGCTGCTCGAGTTCGCCGCGATCGGAACCGTAGCCGATTTGATGCTGCTGACGGGAGAGAACCGCCTGATTGTGAAGCAAGGGCTGGAGCGGATGCGTTCGACCTCCAATGAGGGCATCAAGGCGCTTCTGGAAGTATCCGGCATAGCCGTGAAGGAAGTGAATGCTTCGCATATCGGTTTTTCCCTCGCTCCCAGGATCAATGCGAGCGGAAGGCTGCTTAGCGCGGATTCGGCGGTTCGTCTGCTGACAACGGACAGCGGGCAGGAAGCCGAGCAGCTCGCATCCGAGCTCGACTTGCTGAATAAAGAGCGGCAGCGGATCGTCGAGGAGATGACGAAGCAGGCGACGGCGATGGTCGAAGCCCGCATGGAGGACGGAGGCCTGCCGGAAGCGATCGTCTTGGCTCACGAAGAGTGGAATGTCGGCGTGATCGGAATCGTCGCTTCCAAGCTCGTCGACCGCTTCTACAGGCCGACCGTTATCCTTGGGATCGATAAAGAAACGAACATGGCCAAAGGGTCGGCGAGGTCCATCAACGGCTTCGACATGTATAAGGCCTTGTGCCACTGTCAAGACCTGATGGATCATTACGGAGGCCATCAGATGGCGGCGGGAATGTCGCTGCACCGGGATCGACTTGCCGAGCTGCAGGAGCGGATGTGCAGGCTGGCGGCGGAGTGGCTCGGACCGGAAGACTGGATTCCGATGATCCAAGCCGACATGCGATGCGATTGGGGCGATGTCGGTCTGGAAAGCATCCGGCAGCTTGAGCTGCTGGGGCCGTTCGGGTCGGGCAATCCCTCGCCGAAATTCGTATTCAGCGGCTTGTCCCTGAAGGAGCTGCGAACGATGGGCAAGGAGCAGCAGCATCTCAAGCTGAGCTTGAAAGGCGGAGCCGACGAAGCCGCGGCTGCAGTGGATGCTGTTGGCTTCAATAAGGGAGCCTTGGCCGAATGGATCTCGCCTCATGCCGCCCTCGATGTGCTGGGCGAGCTGTCCCTTAATGAATGGAACGGGGTTAGACGCCCGCAAATTATGATGCAGGATTTGAAAATATCGGAGATTCAGCTGTTCGATTGGCGCGGCACCCCGCGGCCGGACCGGAAGCTGCTGGAGCTTGCGGGCCGTCTTGCAGACCATGCGGGAGCCTCAGCCGAGCCTGCCGCGGTGATGTTCTTCTCGGGAGACGAGCCTAAGGCCCTCGCGAATCCGGCGATGCCCGTCGGCTTGTGGCGTTCGGATCCCTTGGGAATGCCGCAGCCGCTGAATGCGTGGGCCCGGGAGCATGCGTGGGAGAAGGCCAGAACGGTGTTCATGTATTACCTTCCCGACAGCTTCACTCAGCTCGACGGCGTCATGGCGCAAGCGGCCGGAGTCGAGCGGATCTACGCTGCGTTTGGCGGTACGGAAGTAGACAAGATGGCCGGCCGGCTGCCGGACCGCGATCAATTTAAGAGCGTATACGGCCTGATTGCCGCTTTGCGGCAGGGCGCAATGCCATTTGAAGGTCCCGAGGGCTTCCTCGGGTGGGTCGTCCGGCGTACGGGGCTTGATCCGGTCTCGGCCGCTTTTATCGTACGCGTGTTTGAGGAGCTTGGCTTTATCCGGCGTCATGACCCAGGTTATGTGCTTGTCCCGGATGCGCCGAAGAAGGATTTGGCGGTCTCCGCTTTGTACCAGGCCCGCAAAGGAAGGCCCGGGGTAGAGCAGGAGCTTCTGTATTCCACAGCCAAGGAATTGGCCAAGAGACTTATTGAACCGAAACATCGGAATCTATCATTTTTGGAGGAAATCCTATGAATTTCAAAGAACATATCCGTGTGATTGAGGATTTTCCTGGGCCGGGCATCAGCTTTAAAGATATTACGACTTTGCTGAAGGACGGACCGGCCTACAAGGCTGTTATTCAAGAACTGGCCAAACGCCTGGCGGGCAAAAAGATCGATTGCATCGCAGGTCCCGAAGCCCGCGGTTTTGTTATCGGTGCGCCGCTTGCCTATGAGCTCGGCGTCGGGTTTATCCCGATCCGCAAGAGCGGCAAACTGCCCGGCGAGACGATTGAAGCCGACTACGCGCTAGAGTATGGCAAGGATAAGCTTGCGATGCACAAGGACGCCATCCAACCCGGCCAAAAGGTGCTGATCGCCGACGACCTGCTCGCTACGGGCGGGACGATCTCGACCTCGATCCATTTGGTCGAGCAGCTGGGCGGGGAAGTGGTGGGCGCGGCCTTCCTGATCGAGCTGCTGGAGCTCAACGGACGGGAGAAGCTCGGCGGAGCCGAGGTCATCTCGCTGGTCCAATACTGATATCGAAAGAACGCCCTCCCCACTGTCGGCTGACGGTGGAGAGGGCGTTTTTTTACGGGCGATGAACGGTTTTGACATGGTCGATGTGCATGAAAGAGGATGCGCCGGTAGAATTCACGATTTCGATCAGCGGGGAATCCGCGGTCTTCAGCAGTCCGATCGTTTCTGCGTTCTCGCCGAGGTTTAAAACGACAAACTCGCCTTCAAGCTTTTTGAGCTGCTGCTCCATATTGCGTGCCAGCGAAATCGGGTTCGGATAGAGGGGGAAAGCACTTGGATTCATGGAATACGGGGTCGTATTCGGTTCGTAAGGAATCAGGTATTTGAGATGGCGCATGGACACAAGCAGGAAATGATGGAGCGGGGAATGGAATACGAAGAAATCGTTCATGATACTGGCAACATAACCATGAATGGATTTATTTCCCGTTATGAATAGCTCCGTGAACATGCCTTTGGCGTTCATTAACACCTTGCGGTAGGAAAGATCCGACTTCGGCTCCCATACTGCGGCAGCGGCAGCCTCCGATTCGGCTTCGGGCTTCTTGGAAATGGAAATCTGCTGCAGATGGAGAATCGGAATGTAAATGAACTGCAGATCGTCTTGGATGACGAGGATGTCGCTGCCGAGCTCAAGAAGCTTTCCGCGCAAAGGGTCTTTTTTTCCCGAAACGGTGAGCTCGACTTGTTGGTTCAGAAAGGCTTGGATCGTTTTCAAGGGGTTCACCTCCTCAAAGTTTTCCGGAGGAAAACTTCTTCGTAAGCATAAACTTGGGTTTTGCATAGAGTTTTCCGAATGACAGCATCTTTGTAAGCGTTTTACCAATAACATCCGTTATAAAAATAACCGTCATCAAAAGACGGTTAAGGTTAAGCTCCCGGGCCTGCGTGGATTGGCATGACCCGGTTGCTCAAGCGGTGAGGAGACCGCATGTATACTTGAGGGTAGCTGGAAGCAGCAGGAGACGCGGAACGAAAGCTAAGCGGGAGTCTGCCGGTGCAGCGGATCACTCTTATCGGTTGCGTGTGCCGCGGGCGGAGTTCGAGTTCCGGGTATTCGTCCGGTTGTTAGCTCCCGATTTCTTCGTGTTGCGATTGCCCCTGGTAGCGTTCGTGTTTTGCATGCCGCTGCGATTGCCGCGGGAAGCGTTTGATCGGTTGTTTTTATTCGAACGGTTATTTTTGTTCGATCGGTTGTTTTTGTTCGATTTATTATTTTGGTTCGACCGATTGTTTTTATTGGACCGGTTGCTGCCGCTTTTGTTGTTGTCATTGTTGCCGCGGCTGCCGTTGTTGTTGCCCTTGCTGCCATTGTTGTTGTTGCCCTTGCTGCCGTTGTTGTTATTGTTGTTGCCGCCGCTTTTATTGCCCTTGCTGCCCGAGGTTATGGATATGCTCTTGATGTGGAACAGCGGAATGCGGACCACTTGATTTTTGACGACGAGAAGGACAAAAGCGTTGTTGGTGTCGGAGATGACGCCCTCCAATTTTTCCGGGCCCCCGCGGTTGATTTGCACGAATGTGTGACGAAGCTCCTGCAGTACTCCGTTAAAGGTAGTTGCCGCAACCGGAACCATCATTCCTGTGGAAACGGAGCTTCTTTGTCCCTGCAGTTCGGTGATGCTTTTGATGTGAGCCGCTACGACGAAGATCAGGGTACCGCTGCTTCTCAGCACCAGAAAGTCGGAACGAATAGCAACGAGCGTACCGGTGATCGAATCCGGTCCTCCGCGGTTGATTCTTACCTGAGTACCGATTAGGTTTTGAAGCTGGCCATTTTGAGACACTGAACATTCTCCTCTCTTAGATAGGTAACGTGTGTTTCTAGCAATTACAAACCGCGGCAGCGATGAATGCCGGACCCGAAATTTTTCATCTCTTTATAGCAAACGCTGGCTTGAAATGAGGCTTAGGCTTTTTCCCCCTTTCATTTGCGGTGAGTGGCGGTTTGTAATAGTAGGATATGTGGTAGCTAGCAAAACGTATGGATTGGAATCTAGTGATCTCTTAAATTCCACGCTTGTCTCGGCGGAAGACGTGAACAGGCGGAGGCCGAAGTTCACGGTCCTTTTCCCCTAGCAGGGCGGAGCTTGCTTCTACTAGAAAACGATGCGGCGCATGCCATGGAGCGGCAGACGCCGTGTCCGCTCATTGCCCCCGGACATAAGGTAAAGTAGCACAAGAAGCCTGATCTTGACGGATAGGCTTCTTACGTTTTCCGGGAGATGATAGGGAGGGGATCGGCTTGGCGGAGCTGCCGGTAAGGCATATCGTGATAGGAACGGAAGCGCTGCGAACGCTTCAGAACAATGTATGGAGCGAACGGTACGTCCAGGCATGGCTGGCGGGAAGCGGGGGCGGACGCGTGCCGGTCCGGATCCGTTACAGGGGAGGGCATACGCGGGAATACCCGAAGAAATCGTACGAAGTCGTCCGGGGAGGCAGGACCTATCATTACAACGCCGAATACGACGATCCGTCGATGATCCGCAACGCGCTGTCCTTTCAATTCTTCCGGTGGATCGGCGTTCCGAGCCCTCGGACTAAGCATTGTCTCCTGTATCTGAACGGTGAAAGCCTGGGGGTTTATCTTGAAATCGAAGGCGTGGAGGACGCCTTCTTCCGCAAGAGAGGCATCGGCGCCGGCCCGCTGTTCTATGCTGTAAACGACGATGCCAATTTCAGCCTGGTTAAGGGAGATTCGAATCGGCGCAAGGCATCCCTGCTGGCCGGCTACCAGCAAATGAAAGGGACGGTAAAGGACCGCGAACGGCTGAGGCTGTTCATCAGCCGGATCAATACGCTGCGTTCCAAGCAGCTCGGGATGTACATCCGGCAACAGCTCGATGTCGACAACTACCTGCGCTGGCTGGCGGGGGCGGTGCTCACGGGCAACTACGACGGCTTCGATCAGAACTACGCCATTTACCGGCATAAGACGAAGCTGAAATACCGCATGATTCCATGGGATTACGAAGGAACGTGGGGGCGGAACTGCTACGGCAAGCCTTGCGGGAGCGACCTGGTAAGGATTCAGGGCTATAACAAGCTGACCTCTAAGGTTCTCGCATTCAAGGTCGCACGGAGCCGGTATAAAACGCTGCTGATGCAGTTTCTGGGGACGTCGTTTACCGTGGAGCGGATCGTCCCGGTGGCGGAGAGGATGCACGAATCGATTCGTCCGCATATCATCCGAGACGGCGCCCGCAAGTGGTCCGTATCGGACTTTGACGGGGAGACCCGTTTTATCCGGAATTATATTCAGGAACGCAGACAGCTGGTGCAGGAGGCCCTCCGCAATCTGTAAAGTGCCAGCAAATGGATCGGCTTCCATCCCGAAGCTCGTTTCGTGTCGGTTTGTCCCGTATATTCTTGACGTATGGCACGATTCAAGGGCATAATGGATTAAAATCGATTTAAGGGAATGGATGGACGGATGGAGATCGAGCAGCTTCTTGAGAAGGCATCCAAATATATAAAAGAAAGCGACCTCGGCCGGATCAAGGAAGCTTACGATTTTGCGGACCGGGCCCATTACGGTCAAGTCCGGAAGTCCGGCGAGCCTTATATCCTGCATCCGCTTGCGGTCGCGGACATTCTCGTCAACATGCAGATGGATACGACGTCCATCATTGCGGCGCTGCTCCACGACGTCGTTGAGGATACGACGGTATCCCTCGATACTGTGAAGGAGAAATTCGGTCCGACTTGCGCGATGATCGTGGACGGCCTCACCAAGCTCGAGAAGATCAAGTTCAAGAGCAAGGAAGAGCACCAGAACGAGAACTACCGCAAAATGTTCGTCGCTATGGCTCAGGACATCCGCGTCATTCTGATCAAGCTCGCGGACCGGCTGCACAACATGCGCACGCTCAAGCACCAGTCCGAGGAGGCGCAGCGCCGCATCGCGGACGAAACGCTGGAGATTTTCTGTCCGATCGCCCACCGGCTCGGGATCTCGGCCATCAAATGGGAGATGGAAGACATCGCCCTGCGCTATCTCAATCCGCAGCAGTATTACCGCATCGTGAACCTGATGCAGAAGAAGCGGACGGAACGGGAGCAGTATATTAACGACGTCATTGCGACCGTCCGCGAGAAGCTCCAGGAGATGGGCATCGACGGGGACATCTCCGGCCGGCCCAAGCACATTTACAGCATTTATAAGAAGATGACGGTGAAGAGCAAGCAGTTCAATGAAATATACGATCTGCTCGCTCTGCGCATCATTGTCGATAATATTAAGGACTGTTACGCCACGCTGGGCATCATTCACACGCTGTGGAAGCCGATGCCGGGACGGTTCAAGGATTACATCGCCATGCCGAAGCCGAACATGTACCAGTCGCTCCATACGACGGTCATCGGCCCCAAGGGCGAGCCGCTCGAGGTGCAGATCCGCACGTTCGACATGCACCGCACATCCGAGTACGGGGTGGCGGCGCATTGGGCGTATAAGGACGGCACGGGAACGCCGTCCGGCATGTACGATGACAAGATGCAGTTTATCCGCGAAATTCTGGAGCTTCAGAACGAAGCGCAGAACGCGCAGGAATTCGTGGAATCGCTCAAGATGGATTTCTTCGCCGACCTTGTCTTCGTCTTTACGCCCAAAGGAGAAGTTATCGAGCTGCCGGCAGGCTCCGTGCCGCTGGACTTCGCCTACCGCATTCACACCGAGGTGGGCAACCGGACGATCGGCGCCAAGGTCAACGGCCGGATCGTGCCGCTCGACCATAAGCTGAAGACGGGCGATATCGTCGAGATCCTGACCTCCAAGCATTCTTACGGTCCGAGCCAGGACTGGGTCAAGATCGCGCAGTCCTCGCATGCCCGAACGAAGATCCGGCAATGGTTCAAGAAGGAGAAGCGCGAAGAGAACGTCCTGAAGGGCCGCGAGGGGATTGAGCGCGAGCTGAAGCGTCTCGGCTATGACGCCTCTTCCCTTATGAAGGACGACGAGATGCTTGAGGTTGCGCGGAAATTCAACTTCAACGAGATCGAGGATATGCTGTCGGCCGTCGGTTTCGGCGGCATTACGGCGGCGCAGATCGTTACGCGTCTGACGGAGAAGCTTCGAAGGGAAGCGGAGGAGGCGCAGCAGCAAGCGCTTCAGCTGACGAACGAAGTCAAGGAAATGAAATCGGCGTCCGCCGATAAGGACCGCAAGGGCCGTCCGACAAACGGTGTACGCGTGAAGGGCGTGGATAACCTGCTTGTCCGCTTCGCCCGCTGCTGCAATCCGGTCCCCGGCGATACGATCGTCGGCTATATTACGCGGGGGCGGGGCGTATCCGTCCACCGCGCGGACTGTACGAACATTCCTTCTCCGGAATGCAGCGAAGAAGGAAACCGCGTGATCGAAGTGGAATGGGCGGACAACGTGGAAGCCAATTACAACGTCGAAATCGAAATTACGGGACACGACCGTCACGGGCTGCTGAACGAAGTGCTCCAGGCGGTCTCCGAGAGCAAGACGATCATTTCGACCGTATCGGGCCGTTCGGACAAGAACAAGCTGGCGATGATTCACATGACGATCCTGATCCGCAACATCGATCATTTGCATTCGGTGGTGGAGAGGATCAAGCGAGTCAAGGACGTTTATTCGGTGCAGCGGATCATGCAGACGTAAAACGGCAACGCACGGGAATTTGTTAATTAGTTTGTATAGAAACGGGGTTAATAGGAATCCGATGAAGGTTGTGCTTCAGCGCAGCAAATCAGCGCAGGTTACGGTAGATGGCGTGACAGTAGGCAGAATTGAGCACGGTTTCGTTCTCTTCGTCGGCGTAACGCACGAGGATACGGAGCAGGATGCACGGTATTTGGCGGATAAGATCGCGGGACTGCGTGTGTTCGAGGATGACCAGGGCAAAATGAACTTGTCCATCCTTGAGACCGGCGGACAAGTTCTGTCCGTATCGCAGTTCACGCTGTACGGAGACTGCCGCAAGGGCAAGCGGCCGAACTTTATGGCTGCGGCGCGGCCGGAGCAGGCCGAACCGCTCTACGAGCGGTTCAATGCGATGCTGCGGGAGCAGGGGCTCCGCGTCGAAACGGGCCGGTTCGGCGCCATGATGGACGTCTCGCTCGTCAACGACGGGCCGGTGACGCTCATTCTGGAGAGCCGCGGCAGCGGCAGCTAAGGTTTCAGGGATACAGGCGCCGCTTCCTGGGAAAACTGTGGATAACGACCCCATGGTTTCGACCAGAAAAAGGAGCCTTGTCCTGCATGTACCGATCGCCTAAAGAGCAGTATGTAACGCTTCCGGAGCAGCAGCTCCTCGGCAGCAGCGTGGCGGAGGCCGCCGCATTCGTACCGCCCGCATGGGAGGACGGCGAGTGGACCTCCTCCTATTCATCGGCCAGCGAGCAGTTCAAGCGAACGCCGCGGAAGCCGTCCCGATAACCGGAACAGACCGTTCTCGATAGCAAGCGAGAGCGGTCTGTTTGTTTCTTCGGGAGGGGAAATGTGCTACACTATTGCTAGTTTTGAAGTCATTGCGAAGGGTGGAGGGAAAGAAATCCGATGAGAATCGCCGTGGAACGAGCCGGCTTTGAGGCGCAGGCCAATGAGCTGTTTCATATAGTGAAGTTGTTTTTTGAAGAGGTTGAGCTGCTGGATGAGCCCGCCGTAGAGGCGGAGCTTCGGGTACGTGCCGAGGTTCGGGACCTTGAAGACGGACAGCGTCTGGAGTCGCATGTTCGTCTGACCGTGCAGGAGACGGGGGAAGTGTACGAGAGCCGTCACGACCGGGCGATGGATCTGAAGGAGGGCGGACGCAAACGTACCGTGAAACGCGGCGTCGAGTTCGGTTTGCTGCAGGTGCTGCGCGAATATACCGGCATGGAGCAGGCGTGGGGGATTCTGACCGGCGTGCGCCCGACGAAGCTGATGCACAACATGATGATGAAGCGGGATCTGGAGAGCTGCAAGCAGGTGCTGCGCGACGAGTATCTGGTGACGGAGCCGAAGGTGGAGCTTCTTGCGGGGATTGCGGAGCGCCAGCTGCGGGTCATTCCGGATTTGTTTCATCTGGACCGCGAGGTCAGCGTTTATATCGGCATTCCATTCTGTCCGACCAAGTGCGCTTACTGCACGTTTCCCGCTTACGACATCCGGGGCAACGGAGCGGTGGACGGGTTCCTTGAGGGGCTGCATTACGAGATCCGGGAAATGGGCCGTTGGATGCGGGAGACCGGCGTCAGCATTACTACCATTTATTGGGGTGGGGGCACGCCGACGAGCATCACCGCAGAGCAAATGGAGGCGCTGTTCGTTACGTTGCACGAGTCGTTCCCGGCGATGGACCGGGTGCGCGAGCTGACGGTGGAGGCGGGACGGCCGGATACGATTACGGAAGACAAAATCCGCGTCATGCAGCGCTGGAACGTAGACCGCATCAGCATCAACCCGCAGAGCTTCACGCAAGCGACGCTGGACACGATCGGGCGCCATCATACGGTGACGGAGACGCTGGAGAAGTTCAAGCTTGCGCGCGAGATGGGCATGAATAACATCAATATGGACCTCATCATCGGGCTGCCGAACGAGGGTATGAAGGAGCTGCAGCTGACGCTGGATCGGACGGCGGAGCTGATGCCCGAATCGCTGACCGTACACACGCTTTCCTTTAAACGGGCCTCGCGTATGACCAAGAACAAGGATGATTACGAGGTGGCGGAGCGCGAAGAAATAATGGAGATGATCCGGACGGCGGCCGATTGGACGGAGAAGATGGGCTACGTGCCCTATTACATGTACCGCCAGAAAAACATTCTCGGCAATCAGGAAAATGTCGGCTACTCGCTCGAAGGCTATGAGAGCTTGTATAACATCCTCATGATGGAAGAGCGCCAGACGATTATCGGGCTCGGCTGCGGCGCCGTCAGTAAGATCAATTATCCGAAGGTGGAGCAGGAGGACGGCTACGAGCAGCGAATCGAGCGGTTCCCGAACCCGAAGGACCCGGCGCTGTACAATCAGTCGTACAAGGAATACATCGATAAGAAAATCCGGCTCCTGAACGAGGCCTATCTGGCTCCGGCCGAAGCTTAACTATTCATTCGTTTATATTATTCATGGGGCAAGAGGTGCAGCAAATGGCTTACGGTCGTTCCCGGAACGGGAAAGGATACTTGGTACTGATTTTACTGGCGGTGCTGGTCGTTATCGTCGCCGGAGGGCTTTACGTATGGAAAAAAGGGAAGATCGCCGCACCCGGCGCCGCCGGTCCTGCCGCGCTTAAGCCGCTGGAGAAGGTGGCGACGGTGCAGACACCGAAGGACCGTTACGACGTGATCGTGGTCGGAACTGATCCCGAAGGCGTAGCCGCCGCCGTATCGGCTGCAAGGAACGGCCAGAAGACGCTGCTCGTCGACGGACGCGGACGCGAGATCCTGGGCGGTCTCATGACGCTCGGCTGGCTGAACAGCCTGGACATGAATTATGAGCCTGACCGCGGGCAGCCGAAGCGGGAGGTTCTCAACAAAGGCATCTTCAGCGAATGGCACGGCAAGATCGAGGGCGACTCGTTCGACGTGACGACGGCGGCCAATGCGTTCAACGAGATGGTCGCGAAGGAAAAGAACATCGATGTGCTGTTGAAGACAAGCTCCATGGCCCCGCTTGTAGAGAAAGCGGGGGACCTCTCGGCGGTGACCGGCTTAAAGGTCACATTGGCGGACGGAAGCTCGAGGACGATTGCGGCAGGGGCCGTCATCGACGCGACGCAGGATGCGGACATCGCGGCTGCGGCCGGCGTGCCTTATACGACCGGAAGGGAAGACATCGGCGACAAGAAGGCGCGGATGGCGGTCACGCTCGTTTTTCGCCTGAAGAATGTGACGCCGGACGTCTGGAAGCAGATCCAGCAGCGGCTGGAGAACGACAATGACGACAGCACCGGCTCCAACGCTATGAGCGCCTGGGGCTACAAGGACATGAAGGATTACCCGCCGGTGAACAAAGAGCGGGTCGCGATGCGGGGGCTGAATATCGGGCGCCAGAACGACAATTCGATTCTGATCAATGCGCTGCAAATCTTCGGCGTGGACGGGCTCGACGAGAAGTCCCGGGAGGAAGCGTTCCAGCTGGGCAAGGCCGAGCTTCCGCATATCGTCGATTACATGAAGAAGAAATATCCGGAGTTCGCGGGGGTCGAGCTGGATGCCACCGCGCCTGAGCTCTATGTGCGGGAAACGCGCCACATCCAGGGCGAATACCGCCTCAGCATCCTCGATGTGCTGGAGAACCGCGACCAGTGGGACCGCATCGCCTTCGGCGAATATCCGGTCGATATCCAGCGGCTGTCTCCGGCGGATACGGGCGCAGTCGTGACCGATCCGGAGCAGTATGCGGTTCCGTTCCGCAGCCTCGTTCCGGTGAAGACGGACGGTCTGCTCGTGGTAGGGCGCGCGGCCAGCTACGATACGCTTCCGCACGGGTCGGCGCGAGTCATTCCCGTTGGCATGGCCGAGGGGGAAGCGGCGGGCGCTGCGGTGAAGCTGGCGGCGGAGAAGCATATGAGCCTGCGGGAGCTGTCCGCATCGAAGGAGCAAATCGCGGTGCTGCAGGAACGGCTGAACAAACAGGGCATGGTGCTGAAGCCGTTCAGCCTGGATCCGCAGCCGTTCATGAAGCATCCGGCGTACGAAGGGCTGAAGACGGCCGTATCGCTTGGTTTGGCCTCGGGAGGCTACAAAAACGATTTCAGCCTGGATGCCAAATCGAACCAGCAGCGCGTGATCAATTTGCTGGAGGGCTTCCGCAAGTTTAATCCGGATGCGATGCCGGGGAAGCCTGCGGACGCGCTGGCGAAGGGCGGAGCCGATCCGAAGACGCAGCCGGTTACACTGGAGCAGGCGGCGGCCATGACGTGCAAGCTGCTGAACGTTCCCGCCGGGGAAGGCGGCGCCGCAGCGGCGCTCACGGGCGGAGGCTACTGGAAGCAGGAGACGCTTGGCAAGCTGAAGAATCAACAGGAGCTGACCAACGGCGATACGTATTTGCTGCTGAACGATGTGGTCCAGAAGCTGAAGGCTGTGTCCGTTTCGCATCAACCTTGATAAACGTGCTGGTCCTTGTAAGACAAGGACGGCGCAGCCGTTCAGACTGACGAGAAACCCGGATATGCAGGAAAAATGCAAAGTATAGGTGGGGTATCCCCTGTAGGAGCGATAGCGTCCGCCTTTGTTATCGGGAAATTACCGCTGAATAGCGAATACATTGAATATTTTCCGATAACAACAGCGGCCGGAAGGGGATACCCCACCAGGGTACCAAAGCAAATTTCTCTACTTCATGGGTTTCTCTACTGCCTGGACGGCGCAGCCGTTTATCCTGGAAATGATGCAACCGCTCGAAATATAGGCTTTTTTTGCTTGACTTTGGTAAAGTAGCAGTTTAGAATGGTGAATAATTGGTTACATTAGTTGACAATGATCCGAAGATGGGACAAAGTACTTCGAACCTTGCATAATCAGAGAGGGAAGCCACGGGCTGCAAGCTTCCTATGCGAATCGGACGAACAGACCTCCCGGAGGACGAACGGGGAACGCCGGCATGGCCGGATCAGTAGCCGTTACGCGCGTTGCGGGCGTTATTCGCGGAGTGTGATGGAAGAGCATCGTCAAGTTCGGCGGGAAACAAAGCCGGGCGGGACAGCCGACTCCTCCATCGAATCGTGGGTGGTACCGCGGGAATCCGGATATGGATCTCTCGTCCCTGAGCTTGGCTCTGGGGCGGGAGATTTTTTAGTTGATAAGACTTTATAAGTTTCCGTAACTTTGCTTCGCATCAACCTTGGTAAACGCGCTGGTCCTCGTATTACAAGGACGGCGCAGCCGTTTATCTTGGGCTTTACCTTAGTCAACGAAGGATGCAGAAAGGAGCTTGATTTATACATGAGTATTCAAAAGCCGAAGGGCACGCAGGACCTGCTGCCCGGCGAGATCGAGAAATGGCAGTACCTTGAAGGCAAGGCCAGGGAGCTGTGCCGCCGCTTCAATTACCGCGAAATCCGCACGCCGATCTTCGAGCACACGGAGCTGTTCCAGCGGGGCGTCGGCGAGACGACCGATATCGTGGAGAAGGAAATGTACACGTTCCTCGACAAAGGCGACCGCAGCATCTCCTTGCGGCCGGAGGGCACCGCAGGCGTTGTCCGCGCTTACGTGGAGAATAAGCTGTACGGCGAGCCCGACGTCAGCAAGCTGTACTACATCGGACCGATGTTCCGGTACGAGCAGCCGCAGGCGGGGCGCTACCGCCAGTTCCACCAATTCGGCATCGAAGCGTTCGGCGCCGTCGATCCGAGCCTGGACGCGGAGGTAATCGCTCTAGGGTATACGTTCTATAAGGAGATCGGCCTGCGGGACGTGACCGTCGAGGTAAACTCCGTAGGCAATCCAGCGGTACGGGCGGCTTACCGCGAGCAGATCCAGGCATTCTTCGCCCCTGTGAAAGATAAGCTGTGCAAGGACTGCCAATCCCGGTTCGACCGGAATCCGATGCGGATTCTCGATTGCAAGATCGATCAGAAGTACGGGGAAGGCGCTCCGACCATTCTGGAGTTTCTGGATGAAGAGTGCTCGACCCACTTCGCGGCGGTGCAGCAGCACCTCGAAGCGATGGGCATTCCATACCGCATCAATCCCCGGCTTGTCCGCGGACTGGACTATTATACGCATACCGCTTTCGAATACAAAGCGGCAGGCATCGGCGCCATCGATACGATCGGCGGCGGGGGCAGGTATAACGGGTTAGTCGGCCAAATCGGAGGCAACGACCAGCCGGGCGTCGGCCTTGGCCTCGGCCTCGAGCGCATTCTTCTCGTGCTGCAGGCGCAGGGCGTGGAGATTCCGGCAGCGAAGCCGCTGGACGTGTATTTGATCGGGCTCGGCGAAGCGGCGGAGAAGGAATGCGTCAGGCTGCTGCAGGAGCTTCGCGCCCAGGGGCTTTCCGCGGAGAAGGATTACCAGGGCCGCAAGATCAAGGCCCAGATGAAGTCGGCCGACCGCTTCAACGCGGCTTATGTCGCGATTCTCGGCGACGACGAGCTCGCCCGCGGCGAAATTACCGTGAAAGCGATGGCCACCGGGGATCAAGAAACCGTCCCGCTCGCCGCGTTCGCCGATACGCTGCGCAGCCGGGTTCAATAATTTCACGAAAATAAATTTATTCATAGTGGAGGTAGTCATATCATGCTGTTGAAAACTCATCCTTGCGGATCCCTGACGAAAGCAAACGTAGGCGAGACCGTCACCCTGAACGGCTGGGTACAGCGCCGCCGCGACCTCGGGGGCGTGCTCTTCATCGATCTGCGCGACCGCAGCGGTCTGGTGCAAATCGTATTCAACCCGGAATTTTCTCAAGAAGCGCATGCGATCGCCGATCGTGCCCGCAACGAGTACGTGCTTGCCGTTAAAGGCAAAGTGGTTGAGCGCGACGCGGAAACCGTGAACCCGAACCTCGCCACCGGCGAGATCGAGGTGCGCATCACCGAGATCGAAATCATGAACGCCGCCAAGAACCCGCCGTTCTTCATCGAAGACGGCATCGAAATCGACGAATCGCTGCGTCTGAAATACCGTTATCTGGACCTTCGCCGTCCGGAAATGCAGCGTACGTTGATGCTGCGCTCCAAAGCCGCGAAAGTATTCCGCGACTACCTCGACGAGAACGGCTTCATCGATGTGGAGACGCCGATCCTGACCAAGAGCACGCCGGAAGGCGCGCGCGATTACCTCGTGCCGAGCCGCGTGCATCCGGGCGAATTTTTCGCGCTGCCGCAGTCGCCGCAAATCTTCAAGCAGCTGCTGATGGTCAGCGGGCTTGAGCGTTACTACCAAATCGCCCGCTGCTTCCGCGACGAGGACCTGCGCGCCGACCGTCAGCCGGAGTTCACTCAAGTCGACATCGAGACGTCGTTCCTCTCCCAAGATCAGCTGCTGGACCTGATGGAGAAGCTGGTAGTCCGCTTGTTCAAGGAAACGGCCGGTGCGGACATTCCTACGCCGTTCCAACGCATCAGCTATGCCGACGCGATGGGCAAATACGGCTCCGATAAGCCGGACCTACGCTTCGGCCTCGAGCTGAAGGACGTATCCGACATCGTATCGGAGTCCGGCGTGCAGGTGTTCGCGAGCGTGATCAAGAAAGGCGGCCAAGTCAAGGCGCTGAACGCCAAAGGCTGCGCCGCATGGAGCCGCAAGGAGATCGACGACCTCGGCGTGTTCGCCGCCCGTTACGGCGCGAAGGGCCTCGCCTGGATCACCTACAAGGAAGGCGAGCTGAAAGGGCCGATCGTCAAGTTCTTCAACGAGCAGGAGCTGGAGGCGCTCAAAGTGCGTCTGGAAGCTGAAGAAGGCGACTTGGTGCTGTTTTCTGCCGACACCAAGAAGGTCGTGGCGGACGTGCTCGGCAACCTGCGCCTGAAGATCGGCCGCGACCTGGGCCTGATCGACGAGAGCCAGTTCAAATTCGCTTGGGTCGTTGACTTCCCGCTGCTCAGCTACGACGAGGAAGAGAAGCGCTATGTGGCGGAGCACCATCCTTTCACCCGTCCGAAGGAAGAGGACCTGCACTTCTTCGATACCGATCCGGGCCAAATCCGCGCCCAAGCGTATGACCTCGTGCTGAACGGCTACGAAGTGGGCGGCGGCTCGATGCGAATTTACAAGCGTGAGGTGCAGGAGAAAATGTTCTCCGCACTCGGTTTCTCTCCGGAAGAAGCTAACGATAAATTCGGCTTCCTGCTGGAAGCCTTCGAATACGGCACGCCTCCGCACGGCGGGATTGCGTTCGGCTTCGACCGTTTGGTCATGCTGATCGCGGGACGTACGAACCTGCGCGAGACCATCGCGTTCCCTAAGACGGCGAGCGCAACCGACCTGCTCATGGACGCTCCGGGTACCGTGGACGACAAGCAGCTGGAGCAGCTGTCCATCCGTATCGCGCTGAAGCAGCCGGCCAAATCTTAAGCGAGCGAGGAGACGTTTCATCATGCTGAACCAGTTTTCCCGAACGGAGCTGGCGATCGGACCGGAAGGCCTCGAGGTGATGAAGAACAGCACGGTAGCCGTGCTGGGCATCGGCGGGGTCGGTTCGATCGCCGCCGAGGCGCTAGCGCGTACGGGCGTCGGCCGCATCGTGATGATCGACAAGGACGTCGTCGACATTACGAACGTGAACCGGCAGATTCACGCCCTGACCACGACGGTCGGGCAGCCGAAGGCCGAGCTGATGCGCGACCGCATCCTGCAGATCAATCCCGAGTGCGACGCGATCGCGCTGCGGATGTTCTATACCGAGGAGACGTACGAGCAGCTGTTCGAGTATCCGCTGGATTACGTGCTCGACGCTTCGGATACGATTTCGTACAAGATTCATCTGATCAAGGAATGCCGCCGCCGTAAAATTCCGCTCATCTCAAGCATGGGCGCGGCCAACAAGATGGACCCGACGCGGTTCCAGGTGGCGGACATCTCTAAGACGTCGGTCGATCCGCTGGCCCGCGTCATCCGGCAAAAGCTGCGGAAGGAAGGCATTACGAAGGGCGTGAAGGTCGTCTTCTCCACGGAGGAGCCGGCCAAGCCGAGAGCCGACGTCACGCAGAAGATCGTGCCGGAGAATGCTCCGGAGATCCGCAAGGCGCAGCAGCCGCCGGCCAGCAACGCCTTCGTTCCGCCGGTGGCGGGGCTCATTGCGGTCAGCGTCGTCGTCAAGGACCTGCTGAAGAAAGCCGGGCTCCCATAAAGAGCGCAGGAAGCATCCGGGGAGGCCTCCCTCTCCGGATGCTTTTCTATTTCCCCGCGGTTGTTTTATAATAGAACACATCAACTTTCAAGTAGAATGCGAGGCCCTGTGATGGACTTATTTTCAATGGCGGCCGAGCGCAGCCCGGAAGGCAAGCTGCTGGCCGACCGGATGCGCCCGGTCACGCTGGATGAATATATCGGACAAGAACAAATCGTAGGCCCCGGCAAGCTGCTGCGCCGCGCGATCGAAGCGGACCAGGTCACGTCGATCCTGTTGTACGGTCCTCCGGGGACAGGGAAGACGACGCTCGCCAATATCATCTCGCACCGGACCTCCGGCATTTTCGTGAAGCTGAACGCCGTCGACGCGAGCGTGAAGGATGTGCGGGACGTCATTGAGCAGGCGAAGCAGAACCGCGCGCTGTACGGCAAGAAGACGATTCTGTTCCTCGACGAGGTGCACCGCTTCAACACGTCAAGACAGGACGCGCTGCTGCCTGCGGTCGAGCAGGGCATCATCATCTTCATCGGCGCAACGACGGAAAATCCGTTTCACCATGTGAACGGAGCCCTCTTGTCGCGCTCGACGCTGTTCCAGCTGCAGCCGCTGACGTACGAGCATTCGCTGATCGCGATGCATCGCGCGCTGGCGGACAAGGAGCGCGGGCTAGGCTTCCTGCCGCTCGAGGTGGAGGCGGCGGCGCTGGAGCATCTGGCGCGCATGGCCGGAGGCGACATCCGCCGGGCGCTGAACGCACTGGAGCTTGCCGCCCTGACGACGCCGCCGGAGCGGGACGGGACCGTGCGCATTACGATGGAGGTAGCGGAGGAGTCGATCCGCCGTCCCATTGTAAAAGCGGACGAGTCCACTCAGTACGACGTGCTGTCGGCGTTTCACAAGAGTCTGCGGGGCTCGAGCGATGCGGCGCTCTTTTGGTTCATCTATGCCGTGGAGAAGCTCGGCATGGACCCGATGACGTTCCTGCGGCGGCTGATCGTCATGTGCAGCGAAGATATCGGTCTTGCCAACCCGCAGGCGATGGTGCAGGCGGTCACCGCCATGGACGCTTACCACAAGATCGGCTGGCCCGAGGCGCAGTACGGCATCGCCCAGGCGATCCTGTTCGCGGTCGAGAGCCCCAAATCGAACGCCATTCCCCTGGCGCTCGGCCGGGTGTCGGAGACGATCGAACGGCTGCGTTCGGCCGAGGTGCCCTTGCACCTGCGGGATACCCATTATAAAGGGGCGGAGCAGCTAGGCCACAAGGGATATTTGTATCCGCACAATTTTCCGGGCCATTATGTGGAGCAGCAGTATTTGCCTGACCCGGTGCGGCACGCTCACTTCTATGACGCCTCCGAGCAGGGGATGGAGGACAAGATCCGGCAGAACCAGGAACGGCGTCGCCGGAAGCCCTAAGGCTGGGGGGATAGCCGTGCCTTTAGGGCTCCGTAAAGGAATAAAGGATCATGTGACGGAAGGGCATTGATGATCCTTGCCCAAACCCATCTTCGATGAAAGATGGGCTTCTTTTTTATGTCGCGATTCGCCGGGAAGGATAGACATTATTCGCATGGTAGCATATGATCTTTATATGAGTATGTGTTCATATATAGTAAGCGGGGGATAAGATGAAACCGACGGACCACGTGTTTTTGCCGGAGGAGACTGTAGAGCAGGTTTCCCTTATTTTCAAGGCGGTGTCCGATCCGTCCCGAATTAAAATCCTGTTTCTTTTATCGCAGGAGGAATGCTCCGTCAATCATCTGGCGGAGGTGCTGGACATCTCGCAGTCGGCGGTCTCCCATCAGCTGGGATATCTTCGCCAGCTGAGGCTTGTCAAATTTCGCAGGGAGGGACAAACCTTGATCTATTCCTGCAGCGACGATCATGTCATAACGCTTCTGCTGCAGGCGATCGCCCATGCGAAGCATGAAGGAGGCCGACCCCGATGAGCTGCGGGAAGGATTGCAATCACCGGCACGAGCACGCGAACGAACATGAGCGTAATGACGGCGGTCACCGTTCGCACGAACGGGGTCACGATCGCCATGACGGCTCTATGACATCAAATCAGCAAAGCCACCATCACCACCATCAGCATGACCATCATCACGGACATCATCATGGGCACCATCACCACCATGGCCATGCCCACGGGCATGACGGCAACAAGAAGGGACTGACGATCGCACTAGCGATTACGATGGGAATCCTGCTTGTCGAGTTCTTTGGTGGCCTGTGGACCGATAGTCTGGCGTTACTGTCCGACAGCGGCCATATGCTGAGTGACGCGGGCTCCCTGGCCCTAAGCCTCGCAGCCTTCTGGTTTGCGGCGAGGCCTGCATCTCCCGGCAAGACGTACGGATTCCACCGCTTCGAGATTTTGGCGGCGCTGTTTAACGGCGCGCTGCTGTTCGTCGTAGCGGGCTGGATCGTGTGGGAGGCGGCGCAGCGGCTGATGGCCCCTCCGGAGGTGCACAGCGGGCCGATGATGGTCATTGCCTTCATCGGCTTAGCCGCCAATCTCCTCAGCGCCTGGTCTTTAATGAAGCAAGGCGACGTTCACGGCAACCTGAATCTCCGCAGCGCTTACCTGCACGTGATTGGAGACGCACTCGGATCGGTAGGGGCGATTGCGGCGGGGCTGGTCATGTATTTCTTCGGCTGGTATGCAGCCGATCCGATCATCAGCGTGATCGTCGCGTTACTGATTCTGAGAAGCGCCTGGGGCGTTCTGTCTCACTCGATCCACATTCTGATGGAGGGAACCCCTTCCGCTGTCGATCAGCTTGAGGTCAAATCGGTCATGGAGCAAATCTCGGGCGTCATCGACGTGCACGATTTGCATATTTGGACGATTACCTCGGGCATGGACTCGCTTAGCTGCCACCTGCTGGTGGAAGAAGATCAGGACGGGCAGCGTATTCTGCAGGAGGCGATTCAGCGGATCGAGGAACGCTTCCGGATCCGGCATTCGACCATCCAGATTGAGACTTCCGCCATCCGGCATGCTGAACTTCATTAAGAAAAACGGCTAGCGGCCTCTCCTTCAGGAAGGGCCGTTCTTTTTTTTCGGGCGCTCCAGGGTGCCCATATTAACGACAAAATGAAAAAGTTGCCCTTGACAAAACTTTTTGCAGATATACAATAAAAGTAGGCACAAATTCGGCCATCATGCATACATTTAAGGTTATAAGGAGATAAACCGGGTTATTCAAGAGAAAGTCTCTCTTTTTTTACCCAAAAGTTGACTTAGGGCAAAATTTTTTGCTTGACCCATCTATAAAAAATAATGTTATCAAGAGGTGAATTCCTATGAGTGATCAAGCTACTTCCCTTGCTGCGGAACAAGGGTGGCGCAATACCAGCAAGCAGCCTTCATTGCCTGAGGTGTACGGCTCGCTGCGCGTGCCCAAGAAGGGCTCCTGGATCAAGAAATTTCTGGCCTTTGCCGGCCCCGGCTATCTCGTGGCGGTTGGTTATATGGACCCCGGGAACTGGGCTACGGATTTGGCGGGCGGCTCTAGGTTCGGCTACACCTTGCTGTCCGTGATCCTGTTCTCCAACTTGATGGCTATGCTGCTTCAAGCGCTTGCGGGCAAGCTCGGAATCGTAACCGGACGCGATCTCGCGCAGGCCTGCCGGGACCATTACAGCAAGCCCGTCGTCATCGGGCTGTGGGTGCTCTGCGAGCTCGCGATCGCCGCGTGCGACTTGGCCGAGGTGATCGGATCGGCCATTGCGCTGAAATTACTGTTCGGCATCCCCCTGATTTACGGGGTCATCATTACGGCGCTCGACGTGCTGGTTGTGCTGCTGCTTCAAAACCGCGGCTTCCGCTTCATCGAAGCGCTCGTCATTACGCTCATCGGGACGATTGGCGTTTGCTTCTTTATCGACATCATTTTGGCGAAGCCGGAGATCGGCGGCGTACTCAAGGGCTTCATTCCGAGACCGGAAATTGTGACGAACCCGGAAATGCTCTACATTTCCATCGGCATTCTCGGCGCAACGGTGATGCCTCACAATCTGTACCTGCACTCGTCTATCGTGCAGACCCGTCAAATCGAGCAAACTGAGCTCGGCAAACGGCAGGCGATCAAATACGCCACCTGGGACTCTTCGATCGCTTTATTCTTCGCGATGTTCATCAACGCGGCTATTCTCATCATCGCTTCCGCTACATTCCATCAAGCGGGCTACACGGAAGTCGCCGAGATCGAGGATGCCTTCCATCTGCTCGCCCCGCTGCTCGGTACGACCGCAGCCAGCGTATTGTTCGGCGTAGCGCTTCTGGCTTCAGGGCAGAACTCGACATTGACCGGCACACTGGCAGGCCAGATCGTGATGGAAGGTTTCCTGAACATCCGGCTCGCTCCTTGGCTCCGAAGATTAATTACACGGCTGATCGCCATCGTCCCTGCCGTGATCGTAACCGCGGTTTCGGGGGAAAAGGGTACCGCCGAGCTGCTCATTCTGAGCCAGGTGGTCCTGTCGCTGCAGCTGTCCTTTGCGGTGATTCCGCTGGTGAAATTCACAAGCGACAAGAACAAAATGGGCGAATTCGCCAATTCCCGCTTGATGAAAAATTCAGCCTGGACTGTGGCGGTAATCATTGCAGTCTTGAATGCCTATTTATTATTCCAAACTTTTACGGAGTGGATTCACTAAAGCTTCATGGGCACCCTGTTTCGCGGCCTACCGGCCGGGCAGGGTGTTTTTTTTGCGTTGCTAAGAATTTATAAGTTTTCGCAACTTATAGCTTCGCATCAACCTTGGTAAACGCGCCGGTCCTTGTAAAGACAAAGACGGCGTAGCCGTTTATCCTGGGCTGTCAACCGGAAACAAGCCGGAGCATAAGATGGAATAAGCTGCGGGGATTTGTCGTTCTACCGCCCCGCCCGGCTGTATAGTTTAATAATAAACCACCGGGCGTCCCCTCGGCAGCTGTGGCTGCCGGTTGCCCAATTGCAGGCTTAAGGGAGGTGTACCTGTTCATCCCACTCCGGTGAGCAGGTAATGCATTTGAGTAGTGATCCGCTGGCGCTCGCTCTATATATCGGTTTGGTACTGCTGCTTGTGTTTTTGAACGGGTTCTTCGTGGCGGCCGAATTCGCCATAGTGAAGGTGCAGCGCGCCCGCATCGATCTTCTCGTGAAGGAAGGAAAAAGGAACGCCCGCTTGGCGGTATCAATCGTAAGCCATCTGGATGCCTACTTGTCGGCTTGCCAGTTGGGCATTACCCTGGCCTCCTTGGGGCTGGGCTGGATTGGCGAACCGGCGGTGGCGCTGTTCTTGCACCCGCTGCTCGCGCCGCTCGGCCTGCCGGCGGCTGCGGTCGACGCGCTGGCGTTCACGGCGGCTTTTACAATCATCACGATGCTTCATATCACGCTAGGCGAGCAGTTCCCGAAGACTTACGCCATCCGCAAATCGGAGCAAGTGACGCTGCTGTCGTCGGGACCTCTGGTATGGTTTTATAAAGGCATGTATCCGCTCATCCTGCTTCTTAACGGGATGTCGGGTGCGCTCCTCCGTTTGACGGGGATCGAGCCTACGGCTGAGCACCGGTCCGCCCATACGGAGGATGAGATCCGGGTGCTGATGAAGGAAAGCAACCGCAGCGGGCTCATCGACAGCACGGAGCTGGCTCTCGTGGATAATATTTTCGATTTCACCGAAACGCATGCCCGCGAAATTATGATCCCCCGGACCGAGATGGTCTGCCTCTATACCCAAATGAGCTTTGAGGATAACAAAACGATTGCCATCAGCGAGATGCATACCCGGTACCCCGTATGCGACCCGGACAAAGACCGGATCATCGGCTTCGTACACATTAAGGATTTGCTGCGGTCCGATGAAGCGAACGATATCCGAAGCTACATCCGTCCGATCACGAAGGTACCGGAGTCCATGCAGATCAGCGCGCTGCTCAAGCTGATGCAAAAGAAAAGGGCGCAGATGGCGCTCCTCATCGACGAATACGGCGGCACCTCGGGGCTCGTCACGTTCGAGGATATTATCGAGGAGATCGTTGGAGAAATTCAGGACGAATTCGACGAGGAACGGCCCCGGATCGAGAAGCGTGAGGACGGCACCCATTCGATTGACGGCCGCCTCCTGATCGAAGAAGTGAACAGCTTCTTCGGAATGGATATCGCGTCGGACGATTACGATACGATCGGGGGATGGATCTACTCCCAGGCTGAGATTCCGCCGAAGAAGCATCAGCGGGTCCCCTATAACGACCTTTGCGAATTCGTGATCGAGGAGACGGACCAGCTGCGCATCACGAGGGTAACCGTCCGTCCGTTAAGCGACGGGGATAAGAAGCCGGCAGACGGCCTGGACGGGATGGAAGGGAGCTGACGGCAACGGTTCGTTCATAGAGTCCTGGCGGCAGGAAGCTGCGCCGGGGCTTATTTGCATTGCAGTGCAACACTGTTACGTAATACTGTCGATATATAGGCTTGCCAGTCAACGCTGCTTAACGTAACAATGTGCCATGAAAGACAAGCTTCTGGCGCTTATATGCCGGCATTGGGCATCTTCTCACTGGATCGTTGCATAAAAATAGCGAAACAAAGTTCGAGAATCACCCTTTACAACGTAACAGTGTTATGTTACACTGTGAAACAAGGGGGTGCAGGAATGGAGCAGCAGTTGATTTCCAAGAAAGATTTGCTGGAGCTGACCGGCATATCTTACGGACAATTGTATCGTTGGAAGCGGAAGAATCTCATTCCGGAGGAATGGTTTATCCGCAAGTCGACGTTTACCGGACAGGAGACCTTTTTTCCAAAGGAGCAGATTCTGGCCCGGATCGATAAGATTTTGAACATGAAGGACGATTTGTCGCTCGACGAGCTGGCGGATGTTTTCTCGCCCAATCTTGTAGAAGCGTCCATTCCGCGCGGCGATCTGGAGAAGCGGGGGCTGATCTCGCCGCAGTCGCTGCAGCTGTTCGAACAATACTACGGGGATACGGACGTTTATACCTTTGACATGATTCTTCACGTGTATCTGCTCGACAAGCTGCTGCGCACCGGCGAAATTACTCTGGAAGAAGGCAGAATTCTGCTGGAAACGCTGCAGGAGCATTATCCTAAGTTCAAGGGCATGCCGTGCGAGCTTGTTTTTTTTCGCAAGATGGGCGTCTCAGGCTTTCTGCTTAGCGGAAGTCCGAACGAGTTATATTTCGAGAAGCTGGTGCGCATGGTGGCACGGATTCCGATTGCGGCAAGCGTTGAAGAATTGAAAATGAAGCTATCTTAAACTGTATGGGAGGGAACAATATGGACAACAATAATCGCGGAGATTTGGTCATCTCGGGAAGCGGGAGCGCCTCGGGCGGACTGTATGCCAATGTGAAAATTAACGGAGAGGGCAAGGTTTACGGCGATCTACAGTGCAATCAGATGAAAACCAACGGGGCGAGCGAGGTTCGCGGAACCGTATCGTCCGAATCGATCATTGTAAACGGGACCGTCAAGATTCAGGGCAGGGTGGAGTCCGGTAAGATCAACATTCATGGGGAGCTGCGCAGCGGCGGTGATTTAACTTGCCGGGACGTGAAATGCCACGGATCGGCGCATGTGAAGGGACGTTTGACAGGAGAGCTGGTCGATCTGGAGGGAGAGCTCATCGTTCAGGACGACTGCGAGACGGAAACGTTCGCGGGAAAAGGCGCCTTCAAGATCGGAGGTCTGCTCAACGCGGGCGAGATCGACCTGATCTTGTACGGCCCGTCCCGGGCCCGGGATATCGGAGGTGAGCGCATTACCGTCCGCAAACGCGGATTATCCGCCATGCTGAACCCGTTTATCGCGCGCCTCGTACCGCATTTGGACGTGGATACGATTGAGGGGGATGAAATTCACCTCGAGAACACGAAGGCCAAGATTGTCCGCGGCAGCCGGGTGACGATCGGCGTCGGTTGCGAGATCGATCTGGTGGAATACAAAGAATCGTTCACGCCGCTTAAAGGAGGCAAGGTGCATGACAGCAGGCAAATCTAGCCGGAGCCGGCTCGGGTTCGTGGTGGCCGGGCTTCTGCTGGGGATTCTGATGTCCTCGATGGACAATACGATCGTCGCGACGGCGATGGGGACGATCGTAGCCGATCTGGGAGGGCTCGACAAGTTCGTCTGGGTTACCTCGGCTTACATGGTGGCGGAGATGGCCTCCATGCCGATCTTCGGCAAGCTGTCCGATATGTACGGGCGCAAGCGTTTCTTCATCTTCGGCATCCTGGTGTTTCTCATCGGCTCCGCCCTGTGCGGTACGGCTCACAGCATCACCCAGCTGAGCATATACCGGGCGATCCAGGGAATCGGCGGCGGCGCGCTTATGCCGATCGCCTTCACGATCATCTTCGACGTGTTCCCTCCCGAGACCCGCGGCAAGATGTCCGGTCTGTTCGGCGCCGTATTCGGCTTGTCGAGCATTTTCGGACCGCTGCTGGGAGCTTATATCACCGATTATATCGGCTGGCACTGGGTGTTCTACATCAATCTGCCGCTCGGCGTCGTGGCGCTCGGCTTGATTCTGTTCTTCTACAGCGAATCGATCCAGCACTCGCGTCAAAAGATCGACTGGACCGGTGCGTTCACGCTCGTCGGCGCCATCATCTGTCTCATGTTCGCCCTGGAGCTGGGAGGCAACAAATACGACTGGGGCTCCTCCGTTATTCTCGCTCTGTTCGCAGGCTTCGCGGTGCTGTTCGCGCTGTTCCTGTTCGCCGAAACGCGGGCGGAGGAACCCGTCGTCTCGTTCTCGATGTTTAAGAACCGGCTGTTTGCTTCCAGCACGCTGATCGGCTTCTTCTATGGTGCGGGGTTTATTGTAGCAACCGTGTATATTCCGATCTACATCCAAGGCGTGCTGGGCGGAACCGCCACGAACTCCGGCCTCATTCTTCTGCCGATGATGCTGGGAACGGTCGTATCGGCGCAAATCGGCGGCTTCCTGGCGGGCTCGGGCAAAATGAACTACCGCAGCATCATGATCATTTTCTCGCTGATTTTCCTCGCCGGAATGGCGCTGCTTACAACGCTAACGCCGGCGACGCCGCACTGGCTTGTGACGATGTACATGATTCTCGCGGGGCTTGGCGTGGGCGCTTCGTTCTCCGTGCTCGGCATGGCCTCCATTCAAAACTTCGATGTCCGCCAGCGCGGCTCGGCCAGTTCGACTTCGGCCTTCCTCCGGTCGCTTGGCATGACGCTCGGGATTACCATCTTCGGCATTATTCAGCGCAACCTGATGACGGGCAAGCTGGACAGCGTCTTCGCAGGTTTAAGCGGAGCGGGGCAAGGAATGAAGAACGCCGACCCGCGCGAGCTGCTATCGCCGGAAGCGCGGAAGGCGATCCCGGCGCCGGTATTGGATAAGATTACGGCGGCGCTGTCCTCCTCCATTTCCCAGACATTCCTGTGGGCGCTAGTACCTGCCGTGCTCACCGTCTTGTTCGTGCTGTGGATGGGGAAGGACCGGATGCCTCGTCCCGCAGCTTCGGGGGAGCCCGCTAAAGAACGGGCCGCTTCCCGGGTTCCTACACATTAATTAAAAAAACAGCGGATCTTGGCGGGAGCTATCGCTCCCGCCAAGATCCGCTGTTTTATTTTCTTAGTGATAAACGCGCTGGTCCTTGTAAGATCAAGGGCGGTGCAGCCGGTTATCCTTGTTGATGAATCCGATCGATTGTGGCTCCGCCGAGGCATACTTCTCCGTCATAGAAGACGACGGATTGTCCGGGCGTGATCGCCTTTTGCGGCTGATCGAACACCACTTCGCAGGTTCCGCCTTCGCCGAACGTTACCGTCACGCCTTGATCCGGCTGGCGGTAGCGGAATTTCGCCGTACAGTGGAGCGGGGCCGAAGGAACGCGGCCGCTGATCCAGTTCAGGTCGGTCGCGCTCAGGCTTGTGGTGTAAAGCGCCGGATGCTTTTCGCCCTGGACGACGTACAGGATGTTGCGCTCCAGGTCTTTGCCGGCCACGAACCAAGGCTCGCCGCTGCCGGAGCCTCCGATGCCGAGGCCTTGACGCTGGCCCAGCGTGTAGTACATCAGGCCGTCATGGCGGCCCTTCACTTCGCCCTCGAGCGTTTGCATCTCGCCCGGCTTCGCCGGCAGGTAGCTGCTCAGGAACTCCTTGAAGTTACGCTCGCCGATGAAGCAGACGCCGGTGCTGTCTTTCTTCTTGGCCGTAGCGAGACCGGCTTTCTCCGCGATGGCCCGAACTTCGGACTTCGGCAGATGGCCGATCGGGAACATCGCTTTGGAGAGCTGGCTCTGATTCAGCGCATTCAGGAAATACGTCTGATCCTTGTTGCCGTCCACGCCGCGCAGAAGCCGGAACAAACCGTTCGTATCCTTCTCCACCCGGGCGTAATGCCCGGTTGCCAGGTAATCCGCTCCGAGCTCCATCGCCTTCTGCAGGAATTCGCCGAACTTGATTTCCCGGTTGCACATGACATCGGGGTTCGGAGTCCGGCCTTTGCGGTATTCATCCAGGAAGTAGGTGAATACCTTGTCCATGTATTGTTTCTCAAAATTTACCGTATAATAGGGAATACCGATTTGATCGCAAACCCGGCGCACGTCTTCCGTATCTTCCTCTGCGGTGCAATGGCCGAATTCGTCGGTATCGTCCCAGTTCTTCATAAATACGCCTATGACCTCGTAGCCTTGTTCCTTTAACAGCAACGCCGAAACCGAAGAATCGACGCCGCCGGACATGCCGAGGACGACGCGCGGTTGACCAGTCATGATTCGCATACCTCTCTTTGCCTGCACTCCTGCCCTAAGCAGGGGACCCTAATTAATAATAAGCGCCTAGACGTATTATACAATAGAATTGCCCAAAGAATAAAATATTTCAATAATATGTCACGGTTTTTCTCCCAAGATAGAAGGTTTTATGTTACCATAGAAATGATACGATAATGTATGTAATGTAAACGAGGTGCTATTTCTTGAAAATTTCAACCAAAGGCCGCTACGGGCTGACCATCATGATGGAGCTGGCGACGAAGTTCGGTGAAGGCCCTACCTCGCTCAAGAGCATTGCCGAGAAGCATCAGCTCTCCGAGCATTATCTCGAGCAGCTTGTGGCTCCGCTTCGCAATGCCGGCTTGGTGAAGAGCATTCGCGGCGCTTATGGCGGATATATTTTGTCGAAGGAGCCTGAACAGATTTCCGCCGGGGATATTATCCGCGTGCTGGAAGGTCCGATCAGTCCGGTCGATTTTACCGAGGAAGACGACCCTGCAAAGAGGCACCTGTGGATTCGCATCCGCGACAGCATTGCCGACGTGCTGGATTCGACGACGCTGGGCGATTTGATCAATTACAAGGACGAAGGCAGCGAAAACAGCTACATGTTCTATATTTAAATAATCCGGCGGCTCCGGCCGCCATGCAGATGTGGTGAATCACCTTGAACACTATTTACTTGGATCATGCGGCCACGACGCCGGTGCTGCCGGAGGTCGTGCAGGCGATGCTTCCATATTGGACCGAGCATTACGGCAACGCCTCCAGCACCCATAGCGCCGGCCGGGCTGCCAAGGCCGCCTTGAACGCGTCCAGGGACGCAATAGCGGCTGCACTGGGCTGTCCGCCCTCGCAGCTCATATTCACGGGAGGCGGCACCGAGAGCGACAACATGGCGCTGTTCGGCGCAGCCGAAGCTTACCGCTCCCGCGGACAGCACATCATTACTTCGCAGGCGGAACACCACGCCGTGCTTCATGCCTGCGAACGATTGGAACAGCTTGGCTTCGATGTGACCTACCTGCCCGTAGATGGATACGGTCAAATCTCCTTATCCGACCTCGAGAAGGCTATCCGCCCCGATACCATCCTGATCAGCATCATGCATGGCAACAACGAAGTAGGCACGCTGCAGCCGATCGAAGCGATCGGGAACATCGCGCGCGCCAAAGGCATTTGCTTTCATGTCGATGCCGTTCAGTCGCTCGGCCACGTACCGATCGATCTGGGCAGGCTTCCTGTCGATCTAATGAGTTTTTCCGCGCATAAAGTAGGCGGTCCCAAAGGGACCGGCGCGTTATATATAGCAAAGAGCATTCGTCTGACGCCGTTTTTGTACGGCGGCTCGCAGGAGCGGAAGCGTCGGTCCGGCACCGAGAATACGGCCGGTATCGCAGGCTTCGCCGAAGCGGTGAAACTTTTCACTCAGCGTGCGTATGATTTGCAACAAAACTTGGAAAAACTACGTCTTGAGATGGTAAACGGGCTTCAAGAACGGTTAGGCAAGGACGGTTTCGTCATCAACGGCCATCCGGAAGAGCGGCTTCCGCACATTCTGAACGTCAGCTTCCCGGGCATCTCGACCGAGACGATGCTGATGAATCTGGATTTGGCGGGCATTGCGGCCGCGAGCGGCTCCGCCTGCACCTCCGGATCCCTCGAAGTTTCGCACGTCCTTCGGGCGATGAACCTGCCCGAGGAGATCACGAGCTCCGCGATCCGGTTCAGCTTCGGCCGCACGAACGATGCCGGGCAAATCCGCACCGCCGTGCACACGATTGAAACCATCGTGCGCCGTCTACGTAATAAAAGTTAAGCAAATGTTTAATTAATGCTCTTATCAGAGCTTAGCGTAATAGGGATAAGGGTATGTATTGTAGAGTTTACGTGCCACATTTGAAATTCATTGATTACCTCAGCCAGTTCAAATCAGATCAATGGATTTCAAGAGGGGCCGGAGATACATAGCCCTTATCGCGGGATCGCGCTTAGCGCCAGCTTTTCGCATTAAAGAAACATTTGCCAAGGAGACCCATGAAAAGAGCACGTGACATCATAGGTTTACCGGTCTTATGCGTACAATCCGGCAAGCAGTCCGGAATCGTCAAGGATATGCTGATCGGCTCCGACTGGAACGCGGTTGCGCTGCTGCTGGAGACGAAGAGTTGGTTCTCCGAAGTAACCTGCATCGAATGGGACGACATTGTTGCGGTCGGCGACGATGCCGTCACAATAGACAGCGAAGAAGTCATCCGTCCGCTGGAAGCCTGCACGAAGGCAGGCGTCGGGCTGTTAAGCGGAGACAGCCAGGTGAGAGGTCTCCCGGTCATCACCGTGAACGGACAGCAGCTTGGTGTCATTGAGGACGTTTATTTAGACCCGGATAGGGGTAAACAGGTAATAGGCTATGAATTAACCGAGGGTTTCATTTCTGATTTGAAAGAAGGGCGCAAGTGGCTGCCCATGCCGGAGTCGGTTAGAGTCGGTGAGGATGCGGTGATTGTTCCCGTTCACGCGAGTGAAGCGTTGGAGGAAATCTTCGTACCAAAAGAAGAATAGGGTGATGCATGATGTTACGTTGTCCAAATTGCAATTCCAAAGATATCGGCAAAATCGGTTCCCATCAATTTTACTGCTGGGGCTGTTTTATCGAATTAACCGTGAACGGCGAGAAAATGTCCGTCTATCAAGTCGAAGAAGACGGTACGCTCAGTTCGCTGGACGACTTGTTTTTTGAAGAAGAAATGCCTCAAGTCCATGCCAACTAGAAAGGCTTGCGGCTGACGCAGCAGACGAAGCACACCGCCAGAGGATGACGCCGGGTAAGGGCGTCAGCTCCTCTGCGCGGTGTTTTTTTTAGTTGATAAGACTCCCATGCCGCTGTTGCGGCACCACTGATAAATGAAAATTTTGTCCATACTTCTACTATGGCTGGCGAAGGTAGGTCGTAAATTCTTGGTGCCACGAGCCCGTTGATAAGACGGACCACAAACGACCCGGTGCATCGCAGATTGTTGCTCCTTCGGGAAGCACGTAGGGCAGAATAACCCTTTTGGTAGTTTGCACCAGCCTTAATCAATCCAGTCTAAGGAGAAGCAAGTCATGGATGTATTAAATGAACGCTGTTGCGGTCTGGATGTTCATAAGAAGAGCATCACTGCCTGCATCATCACCCCTCAAAGAAAGGAGATTCGAACATTTGCTACAATGACTCGGAACCTGATTGAACTCGTGGACTGGGTCAAGCAAAACCGATGCACCCATGTCGCGATGGAAAGTACGGGAGACTACTGGAAACCAATATACAACCTGTTGGAATTAGAAGATCTCAAGCCGATGGTAGTCAATGCTCAGCACATCAAATCCGTTCCCGGACGTAAAACGGATGTTAAAGATGCCGAATGGATCGCCAAGTTAGTAAGACATGGTTTGGTGCAAGGAAGCTATATCCCGAATCGGGATCAAAGAGAGATGCGAGAGATTATTCGTTACCGGCGAAGCATCATTGAAGAGCGAACACGCGAAGTGAACCGGCTTCAAAAGGTACTGGAAGGCGGCAACATCAAGCTATCCTCTGTGGCTTCCAATGTAATCGGAGTTTCCGGACGAAACATGTTGGAAGCCATGATTACCGGTGAAACCGATGCTTCCGTCTTGGCCGATTTCGCTCAAAAGAAACTAAAGTTAAAGAAAGAACAGTTAAAACTGGCGTTGGAAGGGCGACTCGGAGCTCATCAACTGCTCATGATCGAGAAACAGCTAGCCCATATCGATTATGTGAACGAACTGATCACGGAATTGGATACAGAGATCGATAAACGCATGGTCCCTTTTGCGGAAGACCTGAAGTTATTGGATTCTATCCCCGGTGTCGGTAAACGAACTGCAGAACAAATCTTAGCAGAGATCGGTACGGACATGGCACGGTTTCCAACCCCCGGACATTTATGCTCATGGGCGGGAATGACTCCAGGTCATGACGAAAGCGCGGGGAAGAAAAAGTCGGCCAAAACGCGAAAGGGAAACAAAAAGTTGCGAAGCGCCCTAACTGAGGCGGCGCGAGCTGTAGCGCGAAAGAAAAACTCATACTTATCGGCTCAGTACCACCGAATCGCAGCGCGGCGAGGGAAGAATCGAGCGGCGATAGCCGTTGGTCATACCATACTAACCATCGTTCATATCTTGTTAACGCGAAGACAAGAATACCTCGAACTAGGATTCGATTACTTTGACCAACGAAAAAAAGAAATTTTGATAAAGAACTCAATCAAGAGACTGGAGTCATTGGGACTCCAAGTAAATATTCAAGATCAAACTGCTTAAACTTAATGACATTAAATAATTGTGTATTCGGGGGCTTAGTTTCTTATTGCCAAAAATAGAGCTTAGAGGGCTGTTTTTAATAACAAAACCCAGCATGAAATTTTCAAAAGCTTTGGCGTGCAGCAAGTTACGATTTTTATTTTCAGGGCAGAATTTATAAGTTTTCGTAGCTTATAGCTTCGCATCAACCTTGGTAAACGCGCTGGTCCTTGTAAGACAAGGACGGCGTAGCCGTTTATCCTGGTGCGTCCCGGCTGCCCCCGCTGCTCCGATAAATAGCGTATTCACGCCCCGTCCCGCTTATGTCATCTTTTTCCGGATGAAGCTTGGGGAAGGGTTAAGACGCCCAACTTGTACATATACTGTAAAGAGGCTTCGGCCGCTTGGGAGAATCGGGAGAAGGAGGACGACAAGCGTGGACCGTTTTACCAGAAATCATCTGTTCATCGGACTCGTTTATACCCTGCTGGTGCTGCTGCTTCTGTTCATGCTGCTTCAGATCCGGCCGATGCTGTCGGCGGTATATCATTTTCTGCAGGAGGTGCTGACGCCCTTCCTCATCGCCATGATCATTTCTTACGTGCTCAATCCCGTCGTCAGCCTGCTCGGGGCGAGGAAGGTGCCGCGTACCATCGCCGTCCTTACGATTTATGCCGTGTTCATCACTTCGTCCACGGTCGTGCTGATGAATATTATCCCGATGTTCATACGCCAGCTGCAGGAGGTCAACCAGCACATGCCGGATTTGGCCTTGAAGGCGCAGAGCCTGACCAGCGGAATGAATCAGGTGCAGTTCCTGCCGGACAGCGTGCGTTCGGGTATCGAGCAGTCCATCGCTAAGCTGGAGAGCAGCATCTCCGCCGCGATCGCGAACTATATCAACGGGATCGGCAGCACGATCAACACGATCTTCCTCATCTTCATCATTCCGTTTATCGCCTTTTATATGCTGAAGGATTTCCAGACCATTGAAAAATCCGCGCTGACCATCGTTCCCCGGGAGCACCGGAAGCCGATCGTGAAGATGCTGATGGATATCGATACGGCGCTCGGCAATTACATCCGCGGCCAATTTATCGTCTGCGTCATTATCGGACTGCTCGCGTATATCGGGTATTGGCTCATCGGGATGCCGTATGCGCTACTGCTCGCGAGCATCGTGGCGGTGTTCAATATCGTCCCTTATTTGGGACCCTTCCTGGGAGCGGCTCCCGCGCTGGTGGTGGCATCCATGGTATCGCTCAAAATGGTGCTGTTCGTCGCCATCGTCAACACCGCCTGCCAAATTCTTGAGGGCAACGTCATCTCTCCTCAAGTGGTCGGGCGTTCCCTGCAAATGCATCCGCTGATCATCATGTTCGCATTGATGGTGGGAGGAGAGCTTGCCGGCATCATAGGGTTGATCCTGGCCGTCCCCTTCTTTGCGGTGCTGAAGGTTATTGTTCAGCATGTGTTTATGTACTACATCCATCGAAGGCCCGTCGGATAATTTTTTTTCTCAAAATAATGAAACCGGTAAAGGAAAGCGACGTATCTAAGATGAGCAAACCATCGCTTAGTTACCCTGCCAACCGAATAGGAAGATACGGAGGAGCCTGTCACCAAGGGCTCCTTTTTGTCTTTTTTAGGGAAATCAGGGGGAGGAGAGAGAAACATGCAGCAGCAAGCATACTTGGCCATCGGAATGTTCTTGGCAGCGTACGGTTTCATTATTTCGGAAAAAATTCACCGTACCATCATCGCCATGATCGGCGGCATTCTGATGGTTGGTCTGGGTATCGTCAGCCAGGAGGCGGCGCTCCATCACATTGATTTCAATACGCTGGGGCTGCTCATCGGCATGATGATGATCGTGGGGGTAACCGCGGAGACGGGGCTGTTCAGCTTCATTGCCGTCTGGGCGGCCAAGAAGGCCGGAGGGCATCCGGTACGGATTATACTCGTGCTGGCCGTCGTCACGGCGATCGGTTCGGCCTTTCTAGACAACGTAACGACGGTGCTCCTGATGGTGCCCGTGACGTTCAGCATTACGCGTCAGCTGCGGGTGACGCCGGTTCCATTCCTCATCTCGCAGATCATGGCCTCCAATATCGGCGGAACGGCGACGCTGATCGGAGATCCGCCGAACATTATGATCGGCAGCGCGGTGAAGGAGCTGACCTTCATGGCGTTTATCGACAACCTGACCTTGATTTCGTTCGTTATCTTAGCGGCGACGCTGCCGTTCTTCATATTGGTGTACCGCAAACAGCTCGTTACGACCGAGGAGCAGCGGCTGAGCCTGATGTCGATGCAGGAAAAGGAAGAGATCCGCGATAAGGCTCTGCTCGTCAAATGCTTGATCGCGATGGGCATCACGATCATCGGATTTTTCCTGCATCAAGCGCTGCATCTAGAATCGGCTACTGTCGCCCTGGCCGGCGCGTTCCTTCTGATGCTCCTTACGGGAGAGCACACCTTGGAGCAGGCGTTCCACCGCGTGGAATGGACGACGATTTTCTTCTTCGTCGGCTTGTTCGTACTGGTGTCGGGTTTGGTGGAAACAGGGGTCATCGCGGCGCTGGCCGATACGGCCGTAGGGGTAACCGGCGGCAATACCGTGAAGGCCGCTTTCTTGATCCTTTGGCTGAGCGCCATCGCGTCAGCCTTCCTCGATAACATTCCGTTCGTGGCCACGATGATCCCGATGATTCAGGAGATGGGCCTTCGAGGCGTCACTAATCTCGAGCCGCTGTGGTGGAGCCTGGCGCTGGGCGCGTGTCTCGGCGGCAACGGCTCCCTGGTCGGCGCGAGCGCCAACCTGATCGTCGCGGGGCTTGCGGCCCGCGAAGGGTACCCGATTTCGTTCATGCGGTTCTTCAAAATGGCGTTTCCGCTCATGCTCCTGTCGGTCGTCATTGCAAGCGCCTATATATATGTGAGATATTTAATGTAAAAGAAGCGCTTGTCATAGAAGGAGGCGGCGAATGTGCTGCGCTATACGTTCGACGCGGAGCTGCTGGAGATCAGCGAGTGTCACAACGGGCAGGATATGGAATTCCGGATGAAGCTGAAGCGGCCGGACACGAAGGTGGAGCTGGCTGTGAAGCAAATCCGGGCCTATTTCGATCATAACGACCGATACACGGATGTGCTGTTCTATGCTCATCCCGAGTATGAGTACCAGTGGATTATCAGCGAGGAGTTCTATCCGGACTTCATGCTGCGGCTGTTCCGGCATCAGCTGCTGAAGGAGCTCCGGTGGGCCGAGATGTGAGCGGACCGGGACCTAAGCCAAGTTGACACGGAGAAGGGCGAAAGAGTATAATTTTACTCTAGGTGTATTTTATAGCACGAAAGTGTCGATGAAATTCAGTAGGTCATAGTCCATTAGCCAGAGAGAAGGCTCGGTCCCACAGATTCGCGGAGGCCGCTGCAAGAGCCTTTCTAGTGAAGGATGACCGAACGCTCATTTCGGAGCGCGGACGAACTCCGCCGGCCGGACCCGTTAACGTCCCTTGAAGGAGATTGAACGCCGGCCTTTGCAGATATCATGCCGGGCGGCGATCAGTAACCAGGGTGGTACCGCGATGAATTCGTCCCTGTTCGCAGGGGCGTTTTTTGTTTGTTTAGGAGTCATTCGCGCAAGCGGTTTAAAGTTTACGAATGCAGATGAAATCAAGGAGGTCCATTTCAATGAAAGCCAGTGAAATCCGTTCCAAATGGTTGAAGTTTTTTGAAAGCAAGGGACACAAGATCGAGCCGAGCGCTCCGCTTGTTCCGCACAACGATCCGTCGCTGCTCTGGATCAACGCCGGGATGGCGCCGCTAAAGCCGTATTTCGACGGCCGCGTCGCGCCGGACAATCCGCGGATCGCGAACTCGCAGAAGTGCATCCGCACCAACGACATCGAGAACGTCGGCAAGACGCGCCGGCACCATACGTTCTTCGAGATGCTGGGCAACTTCTCCATCGGCGACTATTTCAAGGAAGAAGCCATTACTTGGGCATGGGAATTCCTCTCGGGCAAGGAATGGATCGGCTTCGATCCGGAGCGCCTGTCGGTAACCGTTTACCCCGAGGATACCGAAGCGTTCGATTTCTGGAACAAAAAGATCGGCATTCCGGAGGAACGCATCTACAAATTGGACGAAAACTTCTGGGATATCGGCGAGGGCCCTTGCGGACCTTGTACCGAAATTTTCTATGACCGTGGCGAGAAGTACGGCGATCTAAGCGATCCCGAGTGCTGGCCGGGCGGCGAGAACGAGCGCTTCCTCGAGGTATGGAACCTCGTGTTCTCGCAGTTCAACCATAACAAAGACGGCAGCTATACGCCGCTTCCGAACAAGAACATCGATACTGGCGCGGGTCTGGAGCGCTTCGCTTCCATCCTGCAAGATGTCGATTCCAACTTCGATACCGACCTGTTCCAGCCGCTCATCCAAAAGACATGCGAGCTGGCCGGCGTGAAGTATAAGGAAAACAACGAAAACGATATCGCGCTTAAAGTGATCGCCGACCATATCCGTACGGTTGCTTTCTCCGTCGGCGACGGCGTCCTGCCTTCCAACGAAGGCCGGGGCTACGTCATCCGCCGTCTGCTCCGCCGCGCGGTGCGCTACGGAAAGGTGCTCGGCATGGATAAGCCGTTCCTGTACCAGCTGACGCCGATCGTCGGCGAAGTGATGGGCGTGTACTATCCGGAAGTGGTCGAGAAGCGCGAATTCATCGAGAAGGTCATCCGTACCGAAGAGGAGCGCTTCCACGAGACGCTGTCCGACGGTCTGGCGATTCTCGCCGAGCTCGTAGACAAAGCGGGCAAGGAAGGCTCGACGCAAATCGGCGGAGCGGACGCATTCCGCTTGTACGATACCTTCGGCTTCCCGTTCGATCTTACGGAGGATTTCGCGGCGGAGAAGGGGCTTACCGTCGACCGCGAGGGCTTCGACCAGGCGATGCAGGCGCAGCGGGACCGCGCACGCGCCGCACGTCAAGAGTCCGACAGCATGAAGGTGCAGGGCGGGCCGCTGGCCGACTTTACGGTTAAAAGCGATTTTGTTGGTTATACTGATCTGGTAACCAATGCTAAAATCATAGCTGTCGTACACGAGAATCAATTTGTGGATTTAGTCGGCATCGGCGAGACCTGCCAAATCATTCTCGACCAAACGCCTTTCTATGCCGAGAGCGGCGGTCAGGTCAGCGACCACGGGTACATCACCTCCGGAGATACCGTGCTGAAGGTGGAGGACGTGGGCAAAGCGCCTCACGGCCAGCACGTGCATACGGTCGTTGTTGAGGCGGGCGTGCTGCGCAAAGGCGACAGCGTGCAGGCTGCGGTTACGCAATCGGTGCGCGAGGACATTATCCGCAACCATACGGCGACGCACCTGCTCCATAAAGCGCTCAAGGAAGTGCTCGGCGAGCATGTCAATCAGGCCGGCTCCCAGGTGGCTCCGGAGCGTCTTCGCTTCGACTTCTCGCATTTCGGCACGATCAGTGCGGAAGAGCTGCAGGAGATCGAGAAGCGCGTCAACGAGCAGATTTGGAAAACCGTTCCGGTCGATATCTCTTTGAAACCGATCGCCGAAGCGAAAGCGATGGGCGCCATGGCGCTGTTCGGCGAGAAATACGGCGATATCGTGCGCGTCGTGCGCGTCGGCGGCTACAGCCTGGAGCTGTGCGGCGGCTGCCATGTGCAGAATACGAGCCAGATCGGTCTATTCAAGATCGTCTCGGAATCGGGCATCGGCTCCGGCGTGCGCCGGATCGAAGCTGTCACCGGACGCGGAGCTTATGAATATCTTGAAGATCAGCTTCAGCTGCTGCGTGACGCGGCGGGTCTCCTTAAGTCGAATATCGCCGATGTGCCGAAGCGGATTGAAGCGACCTTCGCTCAAGTGAAGGAGCTTTCCCGCGAGAACGAATCGCTGAAGGCGAAGCTGAGCGGAATCGAAGCCGGCTCTCTGACGGACCGGGTGAAGTCCGTTGACGGCGTACCGCTCTTGGCAGCTCAAGTGAATGCCGGGGATATGGAATCGCTGCGCAATATCGTCGACCAGATGAAATCGAAGCTCGGCTCGGCCGTCATCGTGCTTGGGGCGGCTGCGGAGGATAAGGTCAACCTGGTGGCTGCGGTTACGCCGGATTTGGTGGGCAAGGGCTATCATGCCGGCAAGCTGATCAAGGAAGTGGCGGCGCGCTGCGGAGGCAGCGGCGGCGGACGGCCGGATATGGCGCAAGCCGGAGGCAAAGAGCCCGCCAAGCTGCAGGAGGCGCTGGAAGCCGTGGAATCGCTCTTGCGCAGCCAAGTGACGGCTTAATCCAACCGATAAATCGTAAAAATTGTAAATAATATTTCGCTGTCAAGAGGAATTTTTCGACAAACGGCGAATATGGAACAGTAATGAATGATTACAGGGGGGTGTTTGGGATGAGTTCGATGGATAAAACGATGAAATTTAACGTTAAAGCGGAAGAGATCGAAACATCACCCAAGGAAGTCATTTTGGCCGTATATGACGCGCTTCAGGAGAAGGGCTACAACCCGATCAACCAGATCGTCGGCTACCTGCTGTCCGGAGATCCCGCGTACATTCCGCGCCATAACAACGCCAGAAGCATCATTCGCAAAAGAGAGCGTGACGAGCTGATCGAAGAGCTGGTGCGGTCCTACTTGCAGCAATATAAGTCATAATCGGACGGCTGCGGCTTTGGCGCAGCCGGGGGACGGCAGCATGCGGTTAATGGGATTGGACTACGGGGACAAGACGATCGGCGTCGCCGTCAGCGACGAGCTGGGCTGGACCGCGCAGGGACTGGAGGTCATCCGCCGCTCCACGCAGGAGCGGGACCTGGGCCGCCTGCGCGAGCTGATTCAGCAGTACACGGTGACGGAGATTGTCGTCGGCCTGCCGAAGAATATGAACAACACGATCGGCCCCCGTGGAGAAATATGTATCGCGTTTGCCGAAGGCTTGAAGGAAAGCCTGCAAATGCCGGTGCACTTGTGGGACGAACGGCTGACGACGGTTTCCGCCCAGCGGACGCTGCTCGAAGCCGACGTCAGCCGCAGGAAGCGCAAGCAGGTTATCGATAAGATGGCGGCTGCGCTCATTTTGCAAAACTATATGGATTCCAAATCGAAGAGGTGAAGAGCATGTCCGACAAGGATCAGAACCTGGAAAAGGACCAACTGCTGGAAGAAGAACCGGAGATCATTTTCATTCCGGACGAAGACGGGAACGAAGAAGAGTTCGAGGTTATTATGAAGTTTGAGGTGGATGGCTCCGACGCAAAGTACATGATGGTCGTTCCGGTCGATGCGGACGAGGAATCCGATGAAGTCTACGCCTTCCGCTATGAGGAAGATGGAGACGATCTGCAGCTCTTCACAATCGAAGACGAAGAGGAATGGAACATCGTGGAGGAAACCTTCAATACGCTGATGGACGAATTCGAAGAGGATGAGGAAGAGTCCAAGTAAGGAGGAGCCCCTTTTGGTTTCTATGAAAGATATAACACCGACGAATCAGTTGCGCGAGGCTTACGGAGATGATATCATTCTGTATGATGAGCGTGAGGAATCGGTCGTCTACCGGATCGTCTCCGAATTTCAGCTGGGGGATGTCGCCTATGCGATGCTGGAGAAGACAAAGCCCGGCAAGGAAGACGAGCCCGAGATTTACCGTGTAACGCGCAAGGCGGACGGTGAGCCGGAGCTTGAGACGATCGAGGACGACGAGGAATGGGAACAAATTTCCGAGCTCTTCGACGAACTGAGTTTTCCGACGGACGAATCGTTGTAGCTTACTACCTGAGTTTGTTTGATCTTGAGCGGAGATGATCCGCTCTTTTTCCGTTTGGTTAACGGGTATTTGCTGGATGCGATGGAAAGGGTGCGGGATGAAGCGCAGGCTCATTTGGACACTGGTTATACTAATAC
This sequence comes from Paenibacillus gyeongsangnamensis, assembly GCF_027533625.1. Taxonomy (GTDB): domain Bacteria; phylum Bacillota; class Bacilli; order Paenibacillales; family NBRC-103111; genus Paenibacillus_G; species Paenibacillus_G gyeongsangnamensis. Next base: position 55,897 of record NZ_JAQAGZ010000013.1, read on the forward strand.
TTGCCGCCGCGGGAGCGGCCTCCGGCTTCTTGCTGTACATCGGCTCGTCGCTGAAGCCTATGCCGGCCTCGAAGGAAGCCAAACGGATTGTTTATCCAGCAGGAATGTCCACGACGGAGCTGTCTTCCTTATTGGAAGCGGAAGGTCTTATCCGCAGCGGATCGGTCTTTACTTGGTATCTAAAGTATAAGAAGCAGGGGGCACGCTTCCAAGCGGGCGAGTATGAAATGACGCCGGGCCTGACGCCCGATCAAATCATTGAGCGTCTCAATCAAGGACAGACGGTGAAAGAAGATACGCTGAAGCTTACCGTTCCGGAAGGATACACCGTCAGGCAAATCGCCGAGAAGCTGCAGTCGATCGGGATCGGTGCGGACGCCTTCCTGCAGGCGGCTCAGCAGTTCAAGGGGGCTCAGGGATCGGTAGCGGCGCAAATACCAGAGCAGCCGGCGATTCGGACACGGCTGGAGGGGTATCTCTTCCCCGACACGTACGAATGGAAGAAGGATGTGCGCCCCGAGGAAATCGTCGAGACGATGGCGGGGGAGCTGGACACCAAGCTGGCCCAGTTCCCGGATTGGCAGGCCGCCCTCCAGAAGCGGGGGCTAACGGTCCATCAACTGCTGACCGTCGCCTCTCTGATCGAGCGCGAGGTAGCGCTTGAGGAGGAACGCCCGCTTGTCAGCAGCGTGATCTATAACCGGCTGCAGAAGGGGATGCCGCTTCAGATCGACGCCACGGTGCAGTATTTGTTCGACAAGCCGAAGGAGCGGCTGCTCGAGAAGGATTTGCAGCTGGAAAGCCCCTATAATACGTACTTGCATCCAGGTCTGCCGCCTGGGCCGATCGCAAGTCCGAGCCTGGCCTCCATTCGCGCGGCGCTTTACCCGGTGGAAACGAAATATTTGTTCTACGTCACGAAGAAGGACGGCAGCAAAGGGCATCTGTTCGCCGAGACGTACGAGCAGCATCAGAAAAATATCGCCGACAGCAAGAAAGCGGCGACTCCATAAATCAGCAGATTGAAGCAGGTGAGCGAGGATGAAGAAACCGGAATTGTTGATTGCGGCCGGCTCGTTAGAGGAAATCCGGCGTTATATTGAGGCCGGCGCAGATGCGGTGGTCGTGGGCGAGCATCGGTTCGGCATGCGTCTGCCCGGGGAAGTGACGCTGGAGGAGCTGGCGAAGATCGTACCTTGGATTCACGAGCGGGGAGCGAAGGTATACGCCGCGGTGAACAACATTATGGACAATGAAATTCTGGGTGAGCTGGGAGATTATATCGCCGGGCTCCAGGGGCTAAAGATCGACGCGCTCGTATTCGGCGATCCGGCCGTGCTGATAGCGGTCCGCAGCTCGGCTCCCGGAATGCCCCTGCATTGGAATGCCGAAATGACCTCGACGAACTATGCGACGGCGCGCTATTGGCGCTCCAAGGGCTCCATGCGCATCGTGCTGGCCCGGGAGCTCAACCTGGAAGAGACGTTGGAGATCAAACGGCAGCTCGGGGACGACATGGAGGTTCAGGTACAGGTGCATGGCCTGACGAACATCTATCATTCGAAGCGCACCCTGCTGTCCAATTATAAGGATCATCAGGGCCGGCCGGCCGAAATGCCGGACGGCATCGGGACCGGTGTGGAGGATCAGCTGTTCCTGATCGAGCAGGAGCGCCAGAACGAACGTTATCCGGTATACGAAGACGCCAACGGAACGCACATAATGAGCTCCGACGACGTATGCATGCTGGACAGCGTGCATGAGCTGATCGAGGGAGGCGTCGATTCCCTCAAGATCGAAGGGCTGCTGAAGTCCGTCGAATATAACGAAACGGTGCTGCGCAGCTACCGACAGGCGATCGACGCCTATTGCGCCGATCCGGAAGGGTATGCGTTCCGGGAGGAATGGCTGGATGCCATCCGGGTGCTGCAGGACCCGCGGCGCGAGCTGACGTACGGATTCTTTTATAAAGAGCAGGTTTATTAATCTAGGAACGGGGTGGAAAAAATATGACGCTGCTAAAGCAAGATTTGCTCGGCAAACGCGTACGGTTTGAAAAGCCAGAGCTGCTGGCTCCAGCCGGCAGTCTGGAGAAGCTGAAATTCGCCGTCCATTACGGCGCGGATGCGGTTTATATTGGCGGGCAGCAATACGGGCTGCGCTCGAATGCCGACAACTTCACCTTCGAGGAGATGCGCGAAGGCGTCGAATTTGCCGAGAAATACGGAGCGAAGGTGTTCGTCGCGACGAACATTTACGCTCACAACGAAGACATCGCAGGCCTTGAAGACTATTTTAAGGGGATTCAGGATGCGGGTGTGCATGCGATTATTGTGGCCGATCCGATCATCATCGAAACGTGCCGCCGGGTGGCGCCGAAGCTGGAGATTCATCTCAGCACGCAGCAGTCGACGATGAACCGCGGCGCGGTGCAGTTCTGGAAGGAAGAGGGCGTGGACCGCGTCGTGCTGGCACGCGAAGCGAGCATGGACGAAATTATCGATATTAAGAAGCATGTCGATATGGAGATCGAGGTGTTCGTGCACGGCGCGATGTGCAGCTCGTACTCGGGCCGCTGCGTGCTGTCGAACCATTTTACGGACCGGGACTCGAACCGCGGCGGCTGCTCGCAGTCGTGCCGCTGGAAGTACGATCTGTTCACGACCGAGGAGGATGCGCAGATCGGCATCAAGGAGCTGCCTTTGTTCCAGGAGGGCGATAACGCCTTCTCCATGAGCTCCAAGGACCTGTGCATGATCGAGCATGTGCCTGAGCTCATTCGCGCTGGCGTGGACAGCTTCAAGATCGAAGGGCGGATGAAGAGCGTGCATTACGTGGCGACGGTGGTCAATGCCTACCGTCAGGCGATCGACGCTTACTTTGCGGACCCCGAGCATTACGAGATGAAGCCGGGGTGGCTGTACGAAATTCAGAAGGCGGCGAACCGTCCGCTGAACACCGGGTTCTTCTACGACGAGCCGGGACACGAGGATCATATTTTCGAGCCGGAGGACAAAGCGGCGCCTTACGATTTCGTAGGCGTAGTGCTGGACTACGATGCGGAGACGGGAACGGCGCTCATTCAGCAGCGCAATCATTTCAAGCCGGGCCAAGAGGTTGAATTCTTCGGGCCGAAGGGCACGTTCTTCAAGATGACGGTGCCGGAGCTGCACAGCGAGGAAGGCGAGAGCCTGACGGCGGCGCGCCATCCGCTTCAGCGGATTCGAATGAAGGTGGATCAGCCGGTGCAGCCGCTTGATATGATGCGCAAACGGGTTGGGAAGGCTTGAGACCCGCATATACAATGAATAAAAAGGACATTCGTCATGGATCAGCCATGGGAATGTCCTTTTTTTTCGTCATCTTATAAGCCGAAGCTGGGAAAAAGAGACTAGTTGGAAGAAAAAATAAATAAATCGTTCAGGGAAAAAGAGGAAAAAGACGGTTTATGTCGAATTTCTAATCTTATACATATTCGTTAAACGATCTCATTTTAAGGCGGTGGGCCTAAACTTTTGAACAGGAGATTCCGATTTATAATGTAAACGATTTTATTTTAAAGTAGGCAAATCCTGCTTATCGGATGATCGGTATCCGGATTACCTCACGAGTACACACAAACAAGACGAAGGTGGTGGATCCTGTGAAGAAGAAACCGTACTCTTCACTAAAAACCAGCCTGCAGAACGCCGGGCAATCAGTGAAAAACAAGATAAAAGACACCAAATCACCGTCCATGAAGTTCGATGTACCATCGGGACAAAATGCTCAAGGCTCGCTCAAAAGCATCGGCATGCAAAACGTACTGAAGTCGGTCGGTATTAAGCTGTTCCTGATTTTCTTTATCAGCATTTTATTTTTTGTGTTGACCGTAGGTCTGACGTCGTACAGCATTTCCAAGGGCGTGATCCAGAAGAAGGTAGCGGACGCATCGGAGCAAACGATCGTGCAGGCGGGGTCGAAGCTCGATTTGCTCTTCGGGGTTTATGAGGATCTCTCGATGCAGGTGCTCCTCGATGAAGATATGAAGAAGACGCTGGCGGACATGGATTCGATCAACAAAGGCAGCTACGATTATTTGCAGCTTCGACAAAAGGTAGGGGATAAGCTGAATGTTTATTCCTATTCCAACAAAACGATCAAGAGCATCAATTTGCTCAGATCGACTGGAGAACCGATTGCCTCCTCCGGCGGCTCGATCAGCGGCGGGAATATGGCGGAGCAGGATTGGTTTAAGAAAATCGTCGAAAATAACGGCAAAGCGACTTGGCTGGAAACGCGAACCAAAGGCTTCGGCGACAACTCGAACAATGGCAGTGCGTCGTTCGGCATCGGCCGCGTGCTGAAGAATACAACGACGAACAGCGTGTCGGCGATCCTGCTTATCGAGATCAATCTCGATTCGATCGGCAAAGAGCTGGGACAAATTCAAATCGGCGACGGCGGTTCGACGATCATGGTTTCGCCTGAGCAGAAGATCGTCTATTCGGATGACCGTACCCAAATCGCCGGAGATGCCGGACTGGGCATCGCCAAAGAAGCGCTCGGAGATACGAGAGGCCATCTTCAGAACGCGAAGGGCGACACGCTGCTGGCCTATTACAAATCCACCAAAACCGGATGGTATCTTATCGGGGCGATCCCTGTAGCGGCACTCGTGAAGGATGCCAAGGTCATTTTCAGCATGACTTGGGTTATGGCGTTCATCGCGATGATCATTGCGGTGGTCATCGGCTATTTTATCGCCCGGATGATCGGCCGGCCGCTGATCACGCTGCGCAATCTTATGAAAGAAGGCGAGCAGGGCAACCTGACGGTAAGAATGAAGGTCGCCACCCAAGATGAAATCGGCCAGCTCAGCATCAGCTTCAATCAGATGATGGAGAAAATTACGGCGCTGGTGCAGCAAACGAACCTTTCCGCCCAAGAAGTGCTGGCAACGGCAAGCGAGCTGTCGGATGCTTCCAAGAAAACGGCTACGTCCGCCAAGGAAATCGCGGTGGCTACCGAAGAAATCGCCGGCGGAGCTTCGAGTCTGGCTGTCGAGTCCGAGCGCGGCAACGAGCTGACGCATAATATCGCCGTTCAGATGAAGAGCGTCGTGGAGGCGAATGTGGTGATGGGCACCGCCGCGTCGGACGTGCAGAAGTCCAGTGAGCAAGGGATTACATACATGTCCGAGCTGATCGGCAAAACGAATGCGACCGAATCGATGACCCGTTCGATGGTCGAGAAGGTTGACAATTTGAAGGAAAGCACGCGCTCCATTCGCAAAATCCTTGAAGTGCTGGGCAACATGACCAAGCAAACGAACATTCTCTCACTCAATGCGACGATTGAAGCGGCGCGTGCCGGTGCGGCGGGCAAAGGCTTCATGGTCGTCGCCGATGAAATCCGGAAGCTGGCCGACCAGTCCCGTCAATCCATCGAGATCGTAGGACAAATTACCGAGAAAATACAGAAGGAAATCGACGAGACGGTGAATGTGCTCTCTCAGGCTTATCCGATCTTCCAGGAGCAAATTTTGTCCGTGAAGGAAGCGGATTCCATCTTCAAGCAGGTACAGACGCATATGGGCGGCTTCATCCACCAGCTGTCCGAGGTGACGGAGTCGATCAGCCAGCTCGAATCGTCCCAGCTCGTACTGACGGACGCGATGTCCAACGTCAGTGCGGTCGCCCAGCAATCTTCCGCAACATCGGAAGAGGTGGCGTCCCTCAGCTCGGAGCAGCTCAGCATTTCCTCGGGTCTCGTCCGATTGTCGGACAAGCTGGAGGAGCTGTCCTCCACGCTGCAAGCCTCGCTCAGCAAGTTTCAGGTATAACCGCATAGCTGTGAGCGCCTTCCCGTAAGGGGAGGCGTTTTTTGTATGCAATCACGTTTGCGCGCCGTCTATCCTGTTGATAATGGTAACAATTCACCAAGAGGGGCGTTAGGATGGACAACGAGCAGAAACCGGCGCTAAAAAAACACCGTATTTTTATCATCCTGCTGCTGTTGATCGGCATTCTGCTGACCTGGAACCTCCGGTTGTTCTGGATCCAGGTCGCTTCGGCGCGTTCGTTTACGAGCCGGAACATCGATCTGGTCGAGAATTCCGTCATTCAGCGGGAGAAAGGGATTGTTCTCGACAGCGGCCGAGGGGATTTTTACGACCGGAACGGCATTCCCCTGACGGGAAGAAGTTATCCGGTGCTCACTGTGTTTCCTGTCAGGGATCAGGAGACGAACGCGGCCCGCGAGGCAGCTATGAAACAAATTGCGCAAATCTTAAACGTCCCCTATTCCGAATGGAGCCGCTTCGTTTCCGGCGTAAGCTACCCGCAGGTGTGGCCGGGTACAGGGCGGCCGGCCGCTTTATCGGACCGGCAGGCTCAGCAGATCGAAGAGGCGGGGCTGGCCGACATCCGGGTGACCTTGTTCAGGCAGCGGTATGATGCGGCGCAGACGGCGAGCCAGGTCGTCGGGTATATCGGGCAAAATCCCGAGCGCGTTACGCGCCAGTTCACTGACCAATTCCATAAAGGCGAGCTGCAGCTGACGAGCAAAATCGGCAACGCGGGACTGGAGAAGACTTTCGAGCCCTGGCTGCAAGGCATCGGCGCAACCACGGTGTCGCTCTACACAGATGCCACGAAGAATCCGCTGCCCGGCTTGGATGCGAGAATCATGACCCCGGACAATCGCTATTATCCGCTGAAGGTGATTACCACGCTGGACAGCGAGCTGCAGCGCCAGATTGAAGCGCGCATGGACAAGCTGCAAATCGCAGAAGGGGCAGTGGTCGTCCTTGACATTGGGAATGCCGATACGCTGGTCATGGCAAGCCGGCCGGCGTTTCAGCCTGAGCATATCGATCTAAGCGACGGGGCTTGGAGCAACAAAGCGCTTAAGGCTTCGGCGCCGGGTTCCATCTTCAAGACGATCACCGCGACCGCTGCGCTGGAAGAAGGCGCTGCCGCTCCCGATGAAGTATTCGATTGCAGCGGGCAATTGGGGCAGTACGGTTTCACGTGCTGGAAGAAAGACGGCCATGGGGCGATCACGCTGGAGGAAGCGTATGCGGAATCCTGCAATATCGTGTTCGCCAAAGTAGCCCAGCGGCTCGGAGGAGCGAAGCTGGAGGAGTACGCCCGAAGAATGGGGCTCGCTCAGCAGGTGGGCTGGTCGGGAACGATTCCGCAACAGAGGGATTTCCGGCAGTGGGATGCGGAGGAGAAGGGGCAGATTTATCAGTCAGGCACGAATCCGAAGGATGGCGGGGTATTGGTGCAGACGGCCATTGGTCAGCGCGATGTGCTGGTGTCGCCGCTGCAGGCGGCGAACCTTGTCGTTACCTTGTTTCATCAAGGCAAGGTGCTATCGCCGCGGGTCGTCCAGGAGATCCGCTTTCGGAATGATCGGCTGTACCAGTCCTTCCAGCCAGCCCGTAAAGCTCCCGATCAGGGAAAGGCGATTCATTCGGCTACGGCGAAGAGGTTGCTAGGATGGATGGAGGAGGTCGTTGAGTATGGGACCGGCAGGGCGCTAGGAGCGGCATCCTGGTCCTTGGCAGGCAAATCCGGGACTGCGGAGGTGACGCTGGACGGCGGCCGTCCGGGCGAGAATCAATGGTTCATCGGTTATGGCCCTGCCGAGCATCCGCGCTACGCGGTTGCCGTTGAACTGTCGCGCGTTCCGGCCGGACAAAAAAATAAATCCATCCCTCTGTTCCGCGAGGTGATGGATGTTCTGGCCGCCGCCAAACGGTAATCCGTCCGATTCATTCACGTCAATGATACGCGTTGGAATGAATGGTAGGGATGAGGATGGAGAAGCACGTGCCCTTGCCCACCTCGCTTGTGACGTCGATCCGTCCCTGAATGTTCTGTATTACGCGATACGTCACCATCATCCCTAGACCTGTGCCCTTCCCCCGGGTGGAATAGAACGGCGTTCCGAGACGTTTAATCTCTTCATTCGTCATGCCGATGCCCTGGTCGATGATATCAATGCACACCGTTTGATTCTGCAGGCCGGCGACGACCTGGAGCTTGCCGCCTCCGGGCATCGCTTCAATGCCGTTCTTGCATAAATTAACGATACACTGGATAAATTTGTCCGCATTGGCGCTGATGATCAGCTTCTCTTCCAGCTGTGTTTCGATCTTCACCAGCCGGAGCTCGGCGAACGTCTGAACGGATTGAACGGCCCTGAGTATCAGCGCTCTTGCATCAAGCAGCTCAACGGCTTCGAGCGTAGGCCTGGCAAAGGATAAGTAATCGTTGATGATCGCTTGCGTCTTGTCCATTTCTTCGAGCACCATCTGGCTGTAAATTTGCCGCTTCTCATCCGGAAGGTCTGTCTGCTTCATGATCTGCATAAAACCGCGGGCCACAGTCATCGGATTGCGGATTTCGTGAGCGAAGGATGCCGCAAGCTCGCTTAACACACGGATTTTGTCACTGTGCTGCACCTTCCTGCGCATCTCCATATTCTGCTTCATCTGCTCGATCACATAGAAGACGACGGCCAGCGTCGTGATATAGCAAAAAGTAAACAGCAGGAAAAAACGAGTAAACTGTTCCGGCAGCGGCGTCCAATTCCATAGATTGAAGCCTAGAAGGATGCCTATAATAAGAATCGAGTTGAATAATCCGAGAAGCGCGCCGAGCAGCGTGTTGTAATAACGGGAGCCGGGTTTGATCCGGCGGGAGCCCAGAACCAGGGATACCAGCAGGATGGCGGTTGCAATGATCGACGGATAGATTCCGGAGCCGCCCAAAATGAAACGATACAGCAGGATGGCCGCTGCAACGAACAGCGAATGCCGAAAGCCCGCATATAAAAAACAGATGATCAGAGGCACGAAGCGAAGATCATAGATATAGCCGTCCTGCAATTTAAACGGATGGGTCATGCAAAAGATGGCCAGCAGAATAGAGCAAGCAGTAATGAGGATCCGGTTAATTTTTGGATCCAACTGTTGAAGCCGATCGATCCAAAACACTTGGTACAGCATCAGCATGGTCAGGATGCTGAACATATTGATCATGAATTGATTCAAAATCATTGCGTGAAACCACACCTTTTGGGGCTCAATTGACAGCTCTTCCGTTTCAGCTGTTCAATATACTATTTCGACAAAATCTTCTAGTATCCTACATGAATTACAAAAAAACCTTCCGGGCCTTAAGTCGTTTTTTTTCTTCCCGGAAGGCGGTTCCAACGGACTAGGGAATAAAACGCTCCGTTACAGCCAGCGTCCTGCTCGCTTACCCTCTCGTGTAAAGAACCCCCGTTCCTCCCCAGGAAGGATGCTTAGGTTTACGAACGTATGGGCCTCGATCCGCTGCAGAAAACCGATTAGCCGCCATCCGCTCCAGGCGAACGCGGCGAAGGATGCGAGCAAATAATTGAAGGCGTAATAATCGGATCCCGCCGGAAGGACTCCGAGGGTAAACAGCACGTTGAGACCAAAGAAAAGGGAGGAGGCGGTGACCGTTCCTTTCCGATCCTCGACATACAGCATGATGAGGATACATAGAAACATCAGCGTGCTCGCCATCGCTCCAAGCACATACACCTGGAACATTTGTGCCGTGATGGGGTCATCAAGAATATACCCGAGCAGCAAAATAGAACCCAGCATGAGCAACAAGGTCAGCATGCCTTGGATCTTGGCAATCCGGTACATCGCCCGCCGCAGCCCTTCGATCATCCGATGCTTGGACCGTTCGATCATCTTAAGCGTTCCCCCGTTCGTCACATGCCCGTAGAACCGGAGGTACCGGCCGTAAAACTGCGTCTCCGCGGAAACGGCGAACAGTACGACGGTCGGGATGACCGATATGTAAGCAAGAAAGGCGGCAGGATCATAAAGCGGGCTGCAGCGGAACGTGCTTTCGAGCGTAACGCCGTTCGGTCCGAGCCAAACCAGCACCTTGTCCACCCATAGGCCAAGGTTGAACAGGAAGCCGACCGCAAGCAGCGAAGGGTATTTGTCCGCATAGCGCAGAATAGCGTACGGCTTTCCGCGCAAGCCTGCAGGAAAGGCCCGAACCAGCACGGCCCCAAGCATGCACATCGTTAGGAACATGCCTGAGGTATATCCCAGCAGCATGTTCGTTATCTCCCGATGGCTGGAGAACGGCACCGGAAACCGGAGAAGAATCAGCACCGCACCGGCTGAAACCGCCGTACCAAGGACAAAGGCGTATGCAATGGCTTTGTAATTTTTGGCGGCGGTGAGGAAGACCAGAGCCAGCCAGATTTGTCCGATCGCGAGAAACAGCAGCGTGGACAGCAGCTTGTAGCTGAACGGCAGCGGGGAGCCCCAATAGAACAGGACGGCCGCCGCTGTCGAGACGGCGAGCACGAGTCTGCTGATTCCTTTGAAGGAAGAGGCAACCCCGTCGAGCTCGCCTTTGCAGAAGTGATCCGTCAAATAGCGAGTTATCGTCAGCTGCCAGCCCCCGGCGAAGATTTGCGAGAATATAAAACAATACGATACGGTGACGACGAAAAGCCGAGCCTCTTGCTCTCCGACCGGTCCGAACCGCTTGATCAGCAGGCTCATCAGAGCCACGCTGAGCACCGAGATCATCCAAGGTCCTGCGGCCGCGAACGATGCGTACGCATGAGCCCGTCCCTTGAGGGACGTGCTGTCATCGCGGAATTGCTCTCGCAGCGTAAAGCCTATGCCCGCCATCCGTTCACCGCCTCTTCGTATAGCTTACGATATGCATTAATAAATTGATCCATTCGGTAATAACGGGCCACCCGTCTTCGGCCGATTTGCCCCATATCGCTTCGTTCCTCCGGGTACTTGTACAGCCTGATCATCGTGTCGGCCATCGCTCCGGGCTGTCCCGGAGGCACGACGCAGCCTGCCGTTCCGTCATCCTCGGCATCCCGTCCCTCCAGCAGCTCGCGGCAGCTTCCGACGTCGGTACAAATCCACGGAATGCCCGCAGCCATCCCCTCCAGTACAGCGAGCGGCTGACCTTCGCTGATGCTGCTCAGGATGAGCACGTCGATCCGCGGCAAATAATCGGCGATTTGCACACTCCCTGTGAAGGTCACGAAACGGGAGATTTGCAGCTGAGCCGCCAGAGTAACGCATTCTTCAAAATATTCAGGATCCTCGTCGGTCGGACCCATGATCCACAGCTCCATCTCCGGAATCTTTTGGGAAACGAGCTGCGCGGCGTAGAGCAGCGTCTTGATATCCTTGATCGGAACGAGGCGGACCAGAGCGCCAAAAATGATGCCGCCGCCGCCGGTGTCCGTAGGCCGAGGAAGTTTCGATAGGCGGTCATAAGCAACGCCGTTTGGAATAACGAGCGACCTCGCAGCCGGTACGCCGAGCTCAAGCTGGATATCCCGCATTCCGCCGTATAAAGCAACGGTACGGTCGGCCGTCCGGTAAGTGCCCTTGGATAAATGATAAAAGAATTGAATCCATCTCGGCTTGAAGGTCGGTTCCACCCATGAGGACCGCAGTATCTCCTCCTCCCGCTCGCGCGCATACATGCCGTGCTCCGTCAGAATGAACGGCTTCCCGTGCTTCAGCCGGAGATAGGAGGCGATCATCCCGGCATAGCCGGTCGATACGGAGTGGTAGATGTCCGCTTCGGGATACTTTTGCTGCAGCAGGTACATCGCAGGCAAATACAGGGAGCGCCACGTCCAAAAGTAGGCGTTGAACGAACGGTCGGGCATTTCCGCGCGGTAGGAGTCGACGAGCAAATTCCAGAACGCTTCGCTTTTCAGAAAAGCGACGGGGCTCCCCAGCTTGGAGGGGTCCGCCATGAGCGGGAGGGCGGTTTCGGACGCTTCCCGGAGGGAGAACCATCTCAAGCACAAGGCGGCCTCCTCCTTGGTCAGCTTCGGGCCCTTGCCTTCGGAGAGGCTCTGCCAGTCCATAACGAACACATCGTGGATTCGGGTCAAATTGGACGGCAGCGGATATTTGTATTCCTTCGCCGCTTGACGGGAAGAAGAGATGGCGACGATCTCGAACTCGTGCCCGGGCATCGCGGAGACGAGCATTTGAATCCAGCCGGCCACTCCGCCGGCGACATACGGATAGCTGCCTTCGACGATCAGGCAAATTTTCATGCACCGGCCTCCTTCCACCGGGTTCGGACCGCCGGATTCCGTCTCTCCAGCCGCATTGAGCCCTCGTCGTTATTCAAGAGCGTCAGGGTATTGTTAGAGTTTCGTTCAGTAAGAGCCGGACGCGATTGCAAACCGGTAGCCTCCCCATCCATTGAAGCATTAACTGCTGCAAAAAAACTGTCCAAGCCGGCCGGAAAGGCCTCTATTTCTTGCCGGCATCATGTATACTATAAAGAACAACAAGCTTGTTCGACGCTTCGAAAGAAAGGAACGACCGATGACGAAAGCGGGATGGACGGTAATCGGCATGATCATGGCCGGAATGGCCTTTTTCGGTGTCCACATTTTAAAAATACAGGCAAGAGGAGCACTTCAACAAGTAAAGAATTATACCATTTATTACGGTTCTCCGACAATTGACGCGATGGCGAAGCTGAAGAAAACGGATTTGGCCGTGATCGAGCCGCAATTGTACACCAAGCAGCAGATCGAAGAGCTGAAGTCCGCCGGCACCAGAACGATCGCTTATATCAGTGTCATGGAGGCGCCAGCATGGAACGGGTGGCGCAGCAGCCGGCTGCAGCCAGACGATTATTTGCTCGTACATGGGCGGAAGGTACATCTCGCCCTTTGGGACGCCTACGTTATGGATCTGAGGCAGATCAGCTATCGCCAGCTGCTACTGCAGGAAATTAAGGAGTCCGCGGTCGACAAAGGCTTTGACGGCGTTTTCCTGGATACGGTAGGCGATATCGACGAACAGATTTCCGACGCCTCCGTGCGTCAGTCCATGCAGGAGGCCTACGGCTCCTGGCTGCGTCAGGTACGGGAGCGATACGTCACGCTGCTGCTTATCCAGAACAGGGGCTTCGATTCCCTGGAGGCCGCCGCTCCCTTCATTCAAGGCTTTCTCTGGGAAGATTGGCGCAGCGGCTGGTTCAAGGATGCTTGGTCGCGAATCCGGGTCGCACGGCTGCAGAAGGAGCAAAAAAAGGGCCTCCGGGTGTTCGCGGTCAGCTCAAACGGCGACTCGAACAACGCAACGGAAGCCCGCAAGCTTGGGTTTATTCATTTGGATGCTCCGAAGGGCTATTACGAGCAGGTGCCATGACCGGCTGAGGCCGTGGCAGGCGCAGAGTTGGATAGGACGGCGGGGCAGCCGTCCTGTTTTTTTTGCTCGGGCGGCGCTTTCGTATAAGGAACCGGCTAGGCCTGGGGCGTCTTTTTCAGCGGAATCGTCCAATCGGCGGAATCGATCCAGCTGCGGTCGGCGAACTCCCGTCCCCGGACCACCACCTGATGTGGGTATACCTGAACATACATGCCTTGAGCTACGAGAGTATTGTCCCCAGGCATGATACTCCGGGTACGGCCCACGGAGGCGTTGGTGAACCAGTGAAACGTATTTTGCCGGTTATAGTGATCCTCGGATCGGAAGTTGCGATGGGTATGCCCCGACAGAACGAATACGTTGCTGTAGGGGTCAACAATTTGGCGGAACCGCTTGGCGCGGATCAGCCGGTGCGTTCCCCCGTCCATGCCCGGATCGGGCAGCGGCTGATGGATGAACACGATGCCCGGCCTGCCGTCCTTGTGCGGCTTCATGACGGATTCGAACCATGCGAGCTGCTCATCCGAATACCATGCGCTTTCGCCGACCTCCGGCCGCTCCTCCACATAGCACTCCTGCGAAAGCATGATCAAATGCACGCCCTGAATCCATTCGTCCCGATAAGGGACGTCGTCGTACCCGATAAATGACATAAACCGCTGCCGAGACATGGCGTCGGTTTTGCCGTTGGGCGCCGTCTCGGTGGAGAAGCCCCCGTTCTTATCGAGCCATACATCGTAATAGTCATGATTGCCCATATTGCCATAAACCGGCGGCAGCGAATACTGGTCCATGGTGCGGCGAAGCAAACGGTAATCGCTCTCCCGGCCAAAATCGGTCAGATCCCCGCCCAGCACGATCGTATCCACCTTGAACTCGAAATCGGTAATATCCTTCAATGCAAGATGAAGCTTATCGGTCATCGAGGATTCCCCTACGGAAATATGCAGGTCGCTGAGCAGAAAAAACGACAGCAGCGGCTCCTTGGAGAGCTCTTTGGCAGGATCGCCCTGCACGGCTTCCTTCTTCGCCGCTTCCCCTTCGGACTGCGAATCCGCTTTCACGACGACATCCGGTTTAAGCGCTTGGAAAGCGGCGAACCCGCCCCCGGTTAATAAAGTGAAAAATGCAACGGCCTGTTTGATAAAACGGCGTCTGGACATGCTCACGAGCGGTTCCCCCTATCCCGGACATGGGCGGCGTTTTCTATGTATTGGATGCCGTCCGGGTTCATGCGAAACGTTCAAGATAGCGGTTACATTACAGCTGCGATCCTACTTCCATTATATCGGAGGAACCGGGGATTGGAAATAAGCGGAACGGAACCCAGTGGCGCCGGAATTCTATGAAGCGGCGACCGGGCGGTATCCGCAGTGGTTCAGAGTAAAGGTACTATACAAAGATAGTACTGTTTCCTGCGGGGCGGCGGGAATATACTTGGAGTATAAGGAAGGTCGATGAAGAAGGACCATACAAGAGGTGAGGCGTGAATGAGTCGAAAATGGGTGGAGCAAGAAAGCCCGCTTTGGGTGGAAAAAGGGATTATAACCCGGGAGCAAGCGGACCGGATTCTGGATTTATATGAAGATCGAAAGCATGCCGTCGGACTGCTGCCGATCCTGGGCAGTATTCTGGTAGGGCTCGGCATTCTCAGCTTCGTCGCAGCGAACTGGCAGAGCATCCCCCAGCTGCTTCGGCTGGCGCTGATGATCATCGTCATGGCCGGCTTCTACGTAAGCGGCGAAACGGCCGTGCGCAGAGGCCACGGGAAGCTGGGGATCGCATTGATCGGTCTCGGTGTGGTCAGCTTCGGCGGCAGCATCGTGCTGATCGGCCAAATGTTCCATCTCGTGGCGTTTCATGCGGGCTCGTTCGTGCTGTGGGCTGTAGCCGGAGCGGCAGCAGCTTTTCTATACAGGAGCCGTTATTTGTACCTGATCAGCCTGATCCTGTTCAACGCGGCTCAAATCTACAGCGTTTCCCAATTTCAAATGTTCAGCTATACGGCGTTCCTTCTGATGGTGCTGGCGCTCGGGTATTACGGCTGGAAATGGAGGAATACGCTGCTTGTATGGAGCTTCAGCTTAAGCTTTACGCTTCATGCGCTGCTCTGGGTGATCGCTCGGGATATAAAATTCATTTGGATGTTTATTCCGGCCATGGCGCTCTATGCGCTTGGAGATTGGCTGAAGGACCGGACAGGGGCTTATGCTCTGCAAATCCCGCCGCTGGCGGCGGCGTTCCTGTTCGGCATTTATCTGGTGATATTCCCGAGTGAGTGGAGCGCAAGGTTTCTGTCCGACCTCCGGGCGGAGCCGCTCTATTATATGGGGGCTCTGGCCATCCTGTTCGGCGTATCGCTGGCAGGCAAGCTGAGAACCGGTCGAGCCCCCGGGGCTTTCGAGTGGATTCTGCTGTTCCCGTTCCTGTACTTGCCCGGGGGGATCGAGCTTGCGTACCTGCTATCGCTGTTCCTGTTCTCGCTCTATGTGCTGTGGCGCGGCTACGCCGAGGAATGGCGGTTCAAAATCAACTTCGGGACGGTGCTGTTCATCACAAGCACGCTGGTAGCTTACGGCAAGCTGACCTGGGATTTTATGGACAAATCACTCTTCTTCATCATAGGCGGGCTGCTGCTGCTCAGCCTGAGCTGGTTCCTGAATCGGCGCAAGAAGCAATTTTTCTACGATGTAAAGGAGGAGACTCCTCATGATTGAAAGAAACCCCGATCGATTCCTTAATCGGACTCGGCTGAAGACGGCGTTCGTTGCGGTGCAGGCGCTCGTGCTCGCGGGTCTCGCGTTATCTTACTATGCCGTCGGCTGGTTCGGGCAGGATGTGAAGCTGCGGACCGTGCCGGTGGACCCCCGCGATGTCCTGTATGGCGATTATGTCACCTTGAGCTATGACATCAGCCGGCTGCAGCCTTCCTTGTGGAGGGATCAGACGGAGAAGGCGGAGCGTGGAAAGGCCATCTATGTCGTACTGGCTGCGGGCTCCGACGGATATGCCGCACCGGCGGCCGCCTATGGCTACAAGCCGTCGGCTCAGCCGGGGCAGGTCGTGCTCAAGGGGATCATCCGCTCCGTCTGGAGCGAGGGGATCTCCGTGGAATACGGTCTCGAGAAATATTACGTGCCTGAGGGCACGGGCAAAGATCTGGAGAAGAAAGCGAGCCGGCTCGCGGTACATTTGAAGGTAGCCCCGTGGGGACAAGGGAAGATCGAAAGTCTGGAAGACCGGGAGCAGGGGAGCTGAGGCAAGAGCGCCGTTATGGGCGCTCTTGTCTTTTTTGCCCGGCGTTTTCTACAGCCTATCGAGCGATGGCCGGAGCTTCGGTAGTGTAGCCAGGCTCCACAGTAACGAGCTTAGGTTCGCTCGATGTACCCGGAGGTTCACTATCACCCGGCAGCGCATGGTCAACACTCCGCTAGTGAACCAAGGTTCCTTTGTAAAGAACCTAGGTTCACTAGGGGCAGGGCGTCGGCCATATTGCGAGCGGTAGTGAACCATCGGGCGCTACTAATGAGCCTGGGTTCGCTCGATGTACCCGGAGGTTCACTATCACCCGGCAGCGTAAGGTCGACACCCCGCTAGTGAACCTAGGTTCCTTTGTAAAGAACCTTGGTTCACTTGGGGCAAGGCGTCGGCCATATTGCGAGCGGTAATGAACCATCGGGCGCTACCACCAGTGAGCCTGGGTTCGCTTGATGTACCCGGAGGTTCACTACAGCCTCTCACTTGGCGGCAGTCACTCCGGTAGTGAATCCAAGTTCCTTAGATATGAATCTGGATTCGCTAAAGTTTGGCAACCGGCCCTTTTCGGGTAGTCTTAGAGTTTCTCAACAGCTGAAGAGCGTCCGTTAAGGGCGCTCTTGTTTTTGCTTAGTCCGCATCGGAAGCTGCGGTAGGCGAGAATTTGTCTTAAGGCGAGCTAAGAGGAGAAACCGGGCTGCCGGTATCACGCCCTGTCACCGATGACGTTTAGCGCTCTACCGCGACATGCTTCAGCTTATCCGGATTGTTGACGATATAGATGCGGTGGATTCGCTCCCCGGCGAATTCGAATAAAGTAACGTTTTGCAGGCCGCTCGGCCGGAGGACGGCAATGCTGGGCATCCCGTTGAAAACGCCCGGAATCATGCGGGTACCGGCTTCGCGTTTTCGCGTGATGCCATGCAGGAACGCCGCGACGCGCTCCGCCGAAACGATGGGGAAGAGTGCAGCGCGAACCTTGCCGCCTCCGTCGGAATAGAGGACGGCATCCTCCGAAAGTACCTGCAGCATCTCCGCCATGTCGCCAGTCTGAACGGCCTGCAGGAAACCGTGCAGCAAGGGCTGCAGAGCCGGAAGCTCCTCCGGAGCGGGACCCGATGGGCGAGCGTGCAGCTTGCTCTTTAGACGGCTGTAGGTTTTGCGGCAGGCGGCTTCATTTTTGTCGAGGATGTCTGCGATGTCTTTGTAATCGTAATCGAACGCTTCGCGGAGAATGAAGATCGCCCGTTCCACCGGGTTGAGCTGCTCATACAAGAGCAGCATGGCGAAGGAAATATCGTCCCGCCGCTCGGCATGCAGCGCCGGGTCATCCGCCCGATCGCTGACGACGGGCTCGGGAAGCCACGGCCCCGTATACATTTCCCGCTGCTTGCGGGCGGAACGCAAATCGTCGATGCAGCGGTTGGTGACCATTTTGCAGAGAAAAGCCTTCGGGTTCTGGATCTCCGCTTCACTCAGACGATGAACGGCCGCAAAAGTATCTTGCACGATATCTTCCGCTTCCGAGACCGTCCCGAGCATACGGTATGCTATAGAGAACAGCAGCGGTTTGTATTCTGCATACCAGGCTTCCAGTCGTACGGATTCCATGATATGGATCGCTCCTTTAAGTTAGTTTAACTCATACAAGGCCGATATGCCCCAAACAGATATGACGGGCAACCGCGGCATTCTGTGACATGGGATTATTGTAGCATGCGGCGGGTGAAGGAAAAAGCAGGGAATTGGTACGAAGATTTCCAGAAATTGGTAGGTATTGATCAGGAATTGGTAGGTATTGATCAGGAGTTGGAGATTGCGCAGGAGTTGGACAAAAGTTGAGCAGAAGTTACACGGATATTACTGAAGAGTAAAGCAAGAGTTGTAGAAGAGTTGCTCAGAAGTTGCGCAGGAGTTGCGCAGGAATTGCTCAGGAGTTGCTCAGTAGTTGTACGGGAGTTGCGCAGTAGTAGTACAGGGGTAGCTCAGAAGTTGCTCAGAAGTTGCTCAGGAATGCTCAAGAGTTGCGCAGCAAGCCGCCGCTCTATAGAATAAGCTGATAGATGAATTCGGATAAACGTTGAGAGGGGGGCCCTACGATGCATGCAGAAATATTCCCGCCGGAGACGCTGCTGCTGGACCGGATGGCGGGGACGGATGAAGCGGATGTGCTGTATCCGTTCGCGCTGGAGGAGCTGCTGTGCCGGTATATCGGGGAGGGCGGACCGCCGATTGTGCATTTGTGGCGGCATCCGCGGGCGCTGGTGATGGGACTCAGGGACAGCCGGCTGCCGGGGGCGGCCGCGGCAAAGCGATGGCTGGAGGAGCAGGGCTACGCGGTCGGCGTGCGCAATTCCGGTGGCGCGGCGGTCCCGCTCGACTTCGGCGTCGTGAACGTAACGCTGATGCTGCCCATCCGGCGGGGCCCGGGGATCGGCTTCCGCGATGATTTCGAGCGGATGTACTTGTTTATCAGCGAAGCGTTGAAAGAAACGGGCATGGCCGTAGATAAAGGAGAGATCCAGGGTGCCTTCTGCCCGGGCGATTTCGACCTGAGCATCGGCGGCCGTAAATTTTGCGGTATCGCGCAGCGGCGACAGGCGAAGGCGTTTGC
The DNA here is from genome assembly GCF_027533625.1 of Paenibacillus gyeongsangnamensis. Taxonomy (GTDB): domain Bacteria; phylum Bacillota; class Bacilli; order Paenibacillales; family NBRC-103111; genus Paenibacillus_G; species Paenibacillus_G gyeongsangnamensis. The sequence goes on from NZ_JAQAGZ010000013.1 coordinate 74,979, forward strand.
CATACAGGCTTTCGTCATCACCGAAGGCAATGGTAAGGAGAAAGCGGATCTAGCACGGCAGTTCTACGACATTGCGGCGGAGGGAGCGGACGAGCGCTCCGATCATCCCCGCGTATCATCGGACAGCATGGCGAGTCTCGAGGAGCTGACCGGGCTGCAAGGAGGTGCCGCGGCCTTTGCCGATGCGGTGAAACGGGTAGTCCGCGAAGGGCAGGCCGGAAGCGGGAGCGGCACAAACCGTTCCATCTGGCTCCCAGGCCGCGAAGAGGTGCGCGCCATGGCGGAGCAGCTTCGCCAGCGCTATGGAATTAAAGAAACGATTTAAGCATCCCCGGAAGCTCCTGCTGCCAGAAGCCCCACAGGTGCTTGCCCGGCTTTTCCTCATACACGAGCGCGCAGCTTCTCGCTTCGAGAAGCTTTTTGGCGTTCCGGTTCGCTTCCAGAAAGTCGAAGGTGCCCCGTTCCGTCCTCACTTCGGTCTCCTCGGTTCCGATCAGCATCCGCAGCTTCAGCCAGGACAAATCGCTCTCCGCGGCGATCCGCTCCTGCGTCTCTTTCAAAAATGCCCCGGACAAGGATATAACTTGGGGAAAAAGGCTAGGATAATCTAAGGCAAGGTGCAGCGAGACGGTGCCTCCGAGCGAGTCTCCCGCAAGGATGCGCTCGTCCCGCGTATCGCGCACCGGATAGCGCTCCTCGACGAAAGGGAGCAGCTCCTCCGCAAAGAACCGGCAGTAACCGGCGAAGAGGTCTCCCTCAGGAGCGTATTCGCTGGTGCGCACGCTTTTGTCCACATCGACTCCCACGATAATGGCCGGCTGCACGTCCTCGTCGAAAATAAGCCGGTTCATCGTCGTGGCGATCCGGCCGAAATTGAAGAAATCTTCGCCGTCCTGGCAATAAATGACGGGGTACGAGAGCACCTCGTTATAGCCCGGCGGAAGGCAAATGCGAATCGGCCGCGACTCGCTAAGGTAAGCGGTGGGAACCAGTTCCTTCACGATTGTTCTTTTGTAATAAATGGCGTCGTCCATGGCGAATCCTCCCGTTGTATTATAATAGTTTTATGAATTTTATTAATCTGTATTATATATTTTGTTCAACTGTTACATACATCAATTATGACAAAACTCACATTTTTAAAGCAAGTTCTTGTGCTATTCACAAAAACAGAGTTATAATACTACTATAACAGAAACCTTCATTTTTCGTTGGCAAGAATTTATAAGTTATTCGTAACTTATAGCTTCCCATCAACTTTGATAAACGCGCTGGTCCTTGTAAGACAAGGACAGCGTAGCGGTTTATCCTGGGACATTTGAAATTCAACCAAACTATTCTTGAGGTGACTATTACATGAGCAAGCCGTATGAAGTGGCTGTCCAGGAAGTGCAGCCTTTGTCCGTACTGGCGACGGACGGCACGGTGGTCAACGCCGAAGCGATGCCGAACCTGTCTGACGAACAACTGAAAGAACTGATGCGCCGCATGGTATTTACCCGTACTTGGGACCAGCGCGCCGTGAACTTGACCCGCCAAGGCCGCCTCGGTTTCTATGCGCCGGTATCCGGTCAGGAAGCTTCGATGGTCGGCAGCGAGTTCGCTTTGAATAAAGACGATTTCATCTGCCCGGGCTACCGCGACATGCCGCAAATCGTATGGCACGGCCTGCCGATGTACCAGGCGTTCCTGTATTCCCGCGGCCATCAGCACGGCGGTCAAATTCCCGAAGGCGTGAACGTCCTTATGCCGCAAATCATCATCGGCGCGCAAATTCTGCATGCGATGGGCGTTGCCATGGCGTTCAAGAAAAAAGGCGAGAAGCGCGTAGCGATCACCTATACGGGTGACGGCGGCTCCTCCGAGGGCGACTTCTACGAAGGCCTGAACTTCGCGGGCGCGTTCAAGCTTCCGGCGATTTTCGTCGTGCAGAACAACGGCTATGCCATCACGACGCCGTTCTCGAAGCAAACGGGCGCTATGTCGGTTGCCCATAAAGCGGTGGCAGCCGGGATCAAAGGCGTGCAAGTGGACGGCATGGACGTGCTTGCTGTCGTGAAAGCCGTTCAAGATGCTGCAGAGCGCGGACGTAACGGCGAAGGCGCGACGCTGATCGAAGCGATCACTTACCGCTTCCTGCCGCACTCGATGTCCGGGGACGACCCTTCCAAATACCGTACCAAAGAAGAAACGGCTGAATGGGAGCAAAAGGATCCGTTGCACCGCTTCCGCGAGTTCCTCGTGAAGAAAGGCCTCTGGTCCGAAGAGGAAGAAGCGGCGGTCGTGGAAGATGCGAAGAACACGGTGACCGAGCAAATCAAGAAGGCCGAGCAAACGGAGAAAATGACCGTTCCGGGCCTTATCGACAGCATGTTCGAAACGACGCCGAAGCATCTTGAAGAGCAAAAAGCGGATTACTTGGCATAAGGGGAGGAGAATTCAGCCATGGCTCAAATGACAATGATTCAAGCGATAAAGGACGCGATGCGCGTCGAGCTTCAGCGTGATCCGAACGTGGTAATATTCGGGGAAGACGTAGGTAAGGTAGGGGGCGTATTCCGCGCCACCGAAGGCCTGCAGGCGGAATTCGGGGAAGAACGCGTATTCGATACGCCGCTGGCGGAATCCGCAATCGGCGGTATGGCCGTAGGGATGGCGACGCAAGGCTTCCGTCCGATCATGGAAATTCAGTTCGTCGGCTTCATTTTTGAAGCGTTGGACCAAATCGCGGTGCAGGCTGCACGCTTGCGCTACCGTTCCGGCGGCCGCTACAATGCGCCAATCACGATCCGTACGCCGTTCGGCGGCGGGGTAAAAGCAGCCGAGCTGCACACCGACTCGCTCGAAGGCCTGCTCGTGCAAACGCCGGGGATTAAAGTGGTCGTCCCTTCAAATCCGTACGATGCAAAAGGCCTGCTCATTTCCGCGATCCGCGACAATGACCCTGTCTTTTTCATGGAGCACCTGAACCTGTACCGTTCGTTCCGGGCGGAAGTGCCGGAAGGCGAGTATACGGTGCCGATCGGAAAAGCGAACGTCGTTCGCGAAGGCTCCGACGCCACGATCATCACTTACGGCGCGATGGTTCATACGTCGCTCAAGGCCGCTGAAGAAATCGAGAAAGCCCGCGGCGCGAAAGTCGAAGTCATCGACCTGCGCACGCTGATGCCGCTCGACATCGACACCATTGTCGAATCCATCAAGAAAACGAACCGCGCCATCGTCGTGCAGGAAGCGCAGAAGACAACGGGTATCGCTGCGGAAGTGATCGCGCAAATCAATGAGAAAGCGATTCTGCATCTGGAAGCGCCTGTGCTTCGCGTAGCTCCGCCGGATACGGTATATCCGTTTGCTCAAGTGGAAGATCAATGGCTGCCTAATCCTGCGCGCATCGTAGCGGGACTCAATCAAGTACTGGATTTCTAATTCGAGGGACGGTGAGAAGCGATGGCAAAATTCGAGTATAAATTCCCGGAGCTCGGGGAAGGCATCCACGAAGGCGAGATCGTCAAGTGGCATGTGAAGCCGGGCGACAAAGTCAACGACGAAACGATCCTGATGGACGTTCAAAACGATAAATCGACGGTCGAGGTTCCTTCCCCCGTGGAAGGCACGATCGTTGAATTGAAGGTAGCCGAAGGCACCGTCTGTACAATCGGCGATCTGATCGCCGTCATCGACGTGGTAGGTGAAGTGCCGCAGCAAGCGGGCGGCCACGCTCACGGTGCCGAGGAAGCGGCAAGCACACCTGCGGCAGCCGCACCGGTTGAAGCAGCTGCACCTGCAGCAGCTCCGGCAGCGGTGTCCGCCGCTCCTGCGAAGGCCGGCGGCGAAGTGCTGGCTACGCCGAGCGTGCGCAAGCTCGCCCGCGAGAAAGGCATGAACATCGCTGACGTAACGGCGACCGGCAAGAACGGCCGCGTAACGCGCGAGGACGTTCTCGGCTTTGCAGCCGGAGGCGGTCAGGCGGCAGCAGCTCCGGCAGCGGCAGCAGCGGGTGTTGCTCCAGCGGCTGTAAGCGCACCGGCAGCGGCTGCGTCCGCGGCGGCAGCCGTGAGCGGCGACCGCGTTGAAGAGCGCGTACCGCTCAAGGGCATCCGCAAGGCGATCGCCAACGCGATGGTGAAGAGCGTGTATACCGCGCCACACGTTACGATCATGGACGAAGTCGACGTCACGCAGCTCGTCGCGCTCCGCGAGAAGGCGAAGCCGCTCGCCGAGAAGAAGGGCACGAAGCTGACGTACCTACCGTTCATCGTGAAGGCTCTGGTAGCCGCAACGCGCCAGTTCCCGGTCATGAACGCGATGATCGACGAAGAGAAGAACGAGATCGTCTACAAGAAGTACTACAACATCGGGATCGCTACCGATACGGAGAACGGCCTGATCGTTCCTGTGATTCAAGACGCGGACCGCAAGAACATCTGGACGATCGCTGTGGCGATCAAGGATCTGGCTGCGCGCGGCCGCGAAGGCAAGCTCGGACCTGCGGAAATGAAGGGCTCGACGATTTCGATCACGAACATCGGCTCCGCAGGAGGCATGTTCTTCACGCCGGTCATCAACTTCCCGGAAGTTGCGATTCTCGGCACGGGCCGCATTACGGAGAAGCCGGTTGTCAAGAACGGCGAAATCGTCATCGCACCGGTCATGGCGCTGTCCCTCAGCTTCGACCACCGCATCATCGACGGCGCAACGGCTCAAAACTTTATGAACTATATCAAGCAGCTGCTGGCCGATCCGGAACTGCTTGTCATGGAGGTGTAATCCGATATGGTAGTAGGAGACGCATCGGTTGAGATTGACGTTCTGGTCATCGGAGCGGGTCCCGGCGGTTATGTGGCGGCCATTCGCGCCGCCCAGCTAGGCAAGAGCGTGCTCGTCGTAGATAAAGCCGAGCTCGGTGGCGTCTGCTTGAACCGCGGCTGCATTCCGTCCAAAGCGCTCATTTCCGCAGCGCATCAATACGAAGTGGCGCAGCATGCCAGCTCGATCGGCATCACGGCGGATAACGTGAAGGTCGATTTTGCCAAGGTTCAGGAATGGAAGGGCGGCATTGTCAAGAAGCAAAGCGGCGGCGTTGCAGCGCTGCTCAAAGGAAACAAAATTCAAGTATTTAACGGCGAGGCGCTGTTCATCAACGAACGCGAAGCGCGCGTCTTCAACGATAACGAAACGGCACGCTACAAGTTCAATTATTGCATCATCGCTACAGGCTCCCGTCCAATCGAGCTCAAGGCGTTCCCTTACGGCGGACGCATCCTGTCCTCGACCGAAGCGCTGAACCTGAGCGATGTGCCGAAGAGCATGGTCGTCATCGGCGGCGGCTACATCGGTATCGAGCTTGGCCAAACGTTTGCGAAATTCGGCACGAAGGTGACTGTGCTCGAGGGCTCCGACTTCATCCTGCCGGGCTTCGAGAAAGAGCTGTCCCAGCTCGTGGCGCGCAACCTCAAGAAGCTCGAGGTGGAAGTCGTTACCGAAGCGATGGCTCAAGGCTGCGAGCAATCGGGTAACGATGTGACCGTGACCTATACGGTGAAGGGCGAAGAGAAGAAAGTAACGGCCGATTACGTGCTCGTTACGGTCGGACGCCGTCCGAACACCGACGGAGATCTGTCGCTTGAACTCGCCGGCATCGAAGTGGGCGAACGCGGCTTGATCAAGGTCAACGAAAAGTGCCAAACGAACGTGCCGCACATCTATGCGATCGGCGATATCGTTCCGGGTCCGGCGCTTGCTCACAAAGCTTCCTACGAAGCGAAAGTGGCGGCCGAATCCATCGCAGGATTGCCTAGCGTAGTCGATTATAAAGTCATTCCGGCCGTTGTCTTCTCCGATCCGGAAATCGCGGGCGTAGGCTACAGCGAGACCGAAGCCAAAGCAAAAGGCATCAATGTTGCGACCGGAAAATTCCCGTACGCGGCGAACGGCCGCGCGCAGTCGATGAATGCGACCGAGGGCTTCGTGAAGCTCGTCGCGGACAAAGACAGCGGCCTGCTGATCGGTGCGCAGGTGGTCGGCGCGGAAGCGTCCAACCTGATCGCCGAGCTGACGCTGGCCATTGAGATGGGCGCAACGCTCGAAGACATCGCGCTCACGATTCATGCGCACCCGACGCTGGGCGAAATTACGATGGACGCCGCCGAAGGCGCGCTTGGCCATCCGATTCACCAGCTCGGCAAATAAGCAGTATTTTTTTCATAAGACCAAACCGGAGCGCCTCCTCGGAGGCGCTTCTTTTTTTGGCGTGCCATAAAGTATTGCCTAGGAAATAACCGATGCCGGCCCGTTAGCAATAAGGTGTACACCGCAACATTTTATTATTTTTGAACAAATTGTGAGAGAAACGGAGCGAAAAGTGGTTTTTGACAAGAATAGAGATACATACGGAGGTGGGGTATCTATTGGAGGAGCGACCGGAAGTAGATACCCCACCCCCTCGTAACATCTATTTCCTCAATTCATACTTTCTGGGCAAGCTCAGACCTGGCGGCGATCCGCCAGGTCTTTTATTTGGACAAAAAAAGCAAAGAAAGCATTGATTCCGACGCAATAGTGTAAAGAACTTTCGCATCGTTCGAGTTAAAATGTAAGCGAAACCATATGAGATGTGACAACGTCAACGGTCTAAGAAAAAAAGGGGGTACTCCTATGGTTCACCTGAAAAAATACGGGGCGCTTCTGCTCTTGGGCTGCATTGCAGCATCCCTTGCCGGCTGCGGAGGAGGAGGCACGAAGCCGGCGGACGGCACTCAATCGCCGGGTAAAGATGCTGCGAGCGGACCGGCCGATCTGACCATCACCTCGAGCGGGGCAACGGATGAGGCTGTTTTTGAAAAAAATTACAGACATTAATAAGAAGTTTCCGAATTACAAAATTACCTACATTCGAAAAGGTACGGGCACAACGATTAATGATCTTCTGGCTGCAGGCACGAAGGTCGATCTGGTCTATGAATCGATCGGCAGCATGATCGACGGCGTCATTCGGCCGGGTCTCGGCTCGGACATCTCCGATCTGATCAAGAAGCATAATGTGGATCTGGCCCGGTTCGATCCCGCCCTGCTTGACGGAATGCGTACGGTTGCCGGGGGCAAGTTGTTCGGCCTTCCCGTCAATAACCTCATCATGAATTTGTATTACAACAAAGACATCTTTGATAAGTTCGGCATTCCGTATCCGAAGGACGGCATGACGTGGGACGAAGCGCTGGAGCTCGCCAAGAAGCTGAACCGCACCGACGGAGGCACACAGTATCTGGGGCTGGCCGTCTCATCCCAGCACATCTTGAGGATGAACCAGTACTCGATCCCTTTCGTCGACGAGAAATCGCAGCAGTCCACTTACGGGAATGAAAAATGGAACAGCATACTAAGCACCATCTTCAAGGGCGAAGCGGATGATTCGGGCTATCAGAATTACATGAAGACGATTAAAGACAAAATTCCGTATAAGGACGAATTTTTAAAAACGAAAAACCTGGCGATGTTCGGTTACTTTACCGACCTGCCTACCGGTTATCCGGAGATGGATCAAATGAACTGGGATGTCGTGTCCCTTCCGACGTTCAAGGACATGCCGAAGACAGGATCTCAGCCGTATCCGACCTATTGGAATGTCGTTTCGACCAGTACGCAGAAGGATGCGGCCATGGAAGTCATCAAATATTTAACCTCCGATGAATTCCAAATGATCCTCTCCAAGCGCGGGGAGCTCACGACGCTGCTCCAGCCGGACATCCGGAAGGCCTATGGTGCGGATTACAGCCGTAAAGGGCTGAACTGGAGCGCCGCTTTCTACAACCAGCCTGCAAAAATTCCTTACAAAACGGTGTATGACAGTGTTACGGAGAAACCGCTACTGGATCTTACGTCTTCCGTTGCCGCACAAAAAATCGATATCAATACCGCGCTGCGCCAAGCGCAGGATGCGGCGAACAAGGCGATTGCCGGCGAGAAAAGCAAGTGATCCAAGCGAATAGATCAACGCATCAGCCGTTCCCGCTCAGGGGCGGCTGATTTCGTTTCTTAGCCTTGTGCCGCGGGTTCCGCCATCCGGTTTCGCTTCCGGTACCTGAGAGGAGAATCGCCGGTCATTTTTTTGAACGTTTTGTTAAAATGAGCGATATGTCCAAAGCCGACGTTCCCGGCAATCGTCTGAATTTTCTCATCCGTTTCTTTCAAAAAGCGCTGCGCCTCCCGTATCCGGATAACCTGAAGATACTCGCGAAAATGAAATCCGGTCAACCGGGTGAAAATGCGGCTTAAATAAGACGGACTGATGAAAAATGCCTTGGCGACCTGCTCCAGTGTCAGATCCTGTTCGAAATGACGGTTCATGTACGACGCGATTTCGGAAATTTTCTCATGCATGGGATGAGCGTACCCGGCCGGTTCTTGAGCGTTCTGCCGGATGCTGCGGAACGCACGGATCAGCACCTGCTGAAGCAGCGTCTGCACATAGGACAAGTAGCCGGCCTGTTTCTCCCCGCATTCCAGGATCATGTCCCGAAGCAGCTTCTCCACGACAGGCTGCTCCTTCAATGAAAATTTGATTCGATGAAAGCCACCAGGCTCGAAGGGAAGCACGGGAAGCTGCAGCTTGATCCCGCCCTCCGTAAGAAACTCCTCCGAGAAATAAATCAGAATGCGTTCATATTGAAGCACATCGGAGCTTGCGGTGGAATGAAGCTCGTTCGGATGAATGACGATCATATCGCCGCGCTGCGCGGTATAGATTCGGTCGTCAATAAAATAAACGCGTTCTCCCTGCAGCAGATAAAATATCTCATAATAGGGATGAGCATGGGGACGCGGCATGCGGATGTTCCCTATGCGATGCAGATATTGAATTGAAAATACTTCGCCGCGAGATTCAAAATCTATATGATATTTGGGACCCGTAATATCCTGCATGTTGGCGCTCCCTTGCAAGTGATGAAATAAACGAATGGGAACTTCAATAGGAAAGAGCTGGCATTTTTGTAATTATAACATTACACATGGTCGTGTGAAAGCGCTATTATTGCGTTCCGGTGAGGCTGGCAAATGATACTTTACAGGAGCTTATGTTTGAATTAATATATGATTATCTCGTTAAATGAAATATAGTTTCGTTTAATGAAACCGAATGAAAGCGGAGGGAATCGTATGGATTTAAAGGAACAGGTCAAGCTCCAATTCGGCAAGAATGCACATAATTACGTCGGCAGCACGCATCATGCCGAAGGGGAGGATCTCCTGCTGCTGTCGGAGTGGGCCAAGACAGAGCAGGCCACGCGAGCGCTCGATATCGCAACGGGCAGCGGACATGCGGCATTGACGCTCGCTCCGTGGGTGGCAGAGCTCACGGCTTTCGACCTTACGCCGCAAATGCTGGAGACGGCCCGGAAGTTTCTTCAGGACAAAGGCTATCCCGGTGTTCGCTTTGTGCCTGGGGATGCGGAGCGGATGCCGTTCGGAGAGGCGTCGTTCGAGCTGGTTGCCTGCAGGATTGCGGCGCATCATTTTCCCGACCCGGCATCGTTCGTGAAGGAAGCGGCGCGGGTGCTGGCTCCGGACGGCTGTTTCCTGCTCCTCGATAACATCGCACCTGAGGCGGATGAGATGGACCGACTGTATAACGAAGTGGAGAAGCTGCGGGATCCGAGCCATGCCCGGGCATGGAAGAAGACGGAGTGGATCCGGATGACGGAGAATGCAGGACTGCGGCTGGAGCAGCTTATCCAATCGAGGAAGACCTTCCTGTTTAAGCCCTGGTGCGCGAGAATGAGCCTGCCGGATACGGAGCGGCGATCGCTCGAAGCCCTGATTCTCGGACAGTCCGAAGAGATGAAGCGGCGGCTCGGCGTGACGGTAGAGGCGGGACGATTAATCGGCTTTCAAGGGGATTACATGATGCTGAAGGCGAGAAAAGTCGGCTAAAGAGTCAATCCGCAAACATCGTCCAAAAAGAACGAATAAGCTAGAAAAAGAGAGAATGATGTGGAAAATGTAGGCAAAAACACAATTAATTAAATATTCTGAATATTTACAAAAATCATATATTAATTTATTATGAAGACAAGCTAAACGATGCTTAACTGAAACGGACCATCACCGCAAGACCGAATTCCACCCTGACGTTATCACCTTCCCTCACGGGAAGATGATATATAATCCATTTCAGGAAGGGGATAGTCCAATGAAGTAGGTTAGCGAAGCATGCCTGAATTTATGAGAAAGGAGCTGCTCCTTTTATGAGGCATGCGGGGACCCGGCATATTGAATGATTGAAGCGGCCAGGATAGCCGCGGCACGCAACGTGCAAAGAAAAATTTACGCGCAACGCAAGTTGTTTGAATGGAGTGTCATTATACAATTGAATAACGAAGCAATGGAACGATAGGGATTCTGGTTATGATCGGATAAGCAGAATCCCTATTTTCGTGCGTAAAAAAGATGACTCCCGGCCTCATGAATCGAGGTGTACGGCGGGGATGAGCTGATGTTCGCCTGCATCGCGCTGCCGCAGCAGCATGGCGGTTTCCGGAGTCTGCTCTCCGGTTTAGAGCCGAATAACCTAAACCTCGAAAGTCCGTTCGAGAGATGCGGTCTCGGAAGGGGTTTTTCAGTTGATAAGAATTTATAAGTTTTCACAACTTATAGCTTCGCATCAACCTTGATAAACGCGCTGGTCCTTGTAAGACAAGGACGGCGTAGCCGTTTATCCTGGTGCGGCGGATGTATGGTATACTTTTCCAAAAGGGAAATGGAGGAGGAACGAGGGTGAGAATACGGTACGACCGGTTTCCGGGGGGATTAAGCAAAGCGGTTACATTAAGCTTCGATGACGGCAGGGTGCACGACCGGCGGCTGGTCGGTTTGTTCAACGAGTATGGGCTGCGCGGAACGTTTCATTTGAATTCTGGCAACCTCGGGAAGAAGGATTATCTGGAGGCGGGCGAGATCGCATCGCTATTCGAGGGACATGAAATTTCCGCTCATACGGTGGCGCATCCGTTCCTGGAGCAGTCGCCGCCGGACCGGGTGGTCATGGAAATTATGGAGGACCGGGAAGCGCTGGAGTCGCTGGCCGGGTATCCCGTCCGGGGCATGAGCTATCCTTACGGGACATGGAACGAAGCGGTGGCCGGCATGCTCCCGTCGCTTGGCATCGAATATGCGCGAACGGTCAAGAGCACAGGCAAATTCGACATGCCGGGAAATTTCCTGCTGTGGGACCCGACCTGCCATCATAAGATGATGGTGGAGCACGGCGAACGGTTCCTCGCACTGGAACAGCGGCATACGCGCATGGCTTTGCTGTATGTTTGGGGCCACAGCTACGAGTTCGAGAACGATGGGAATTGGGAGCTGGTGGAGCAGTTCGGCCGGATCGTCGGCGGCCGGGACGACATCTGGTATGCGACGAATGCGGAGATTACAGCATACCGCCGGGTGCTGGACCGGCTCCGGTTCTCGGTGTCGGGCCGGCTCGTGCACAACCCATCCGCAATGGCTGTATGGGTCAGCGCGGAAGGAGTGCCGGTGGAAATTCCCGGAGGGTCCGTTGTTCGTATAGGGTGAGGAAAGCGGCGTCTGTCTCGGAAGAGGCAGGCGTTTTCTTTTGGCGCAAGGCATGGAGCCGAAATAGGACTGCGGATGAAAGATGCGGGAAATACTAGCTCTACAACCAACGAAAATGCGTTTATTCATGTCGATCGGTCGGAGGTGCTTGCATCCGCTGTCGGTGGACCTGTTGTATGTTTTAGCCGTACGAACGGCCCCTCTTCCGGATGGAGGAGGGGCCTCTGTCGTTATACCCTTTTAATGCTTGTTGTTCGGAAGACTGCGTCCGGGACGCTTGCGGCCCTGCGTACGGCGGTTTTTCTCGTCCTTCTCCTGCGTATCGTGCAGCTTGCCCACGTAGGCTTCCGTGTCGCCGGTAAGATTGCGGTCCATGAGGCTTCCTCCTTTCTCCCTCGGCTTCGCAAATCGAATCGTAGTATACCCGGCGTCTCCGGTTATTATTTATGTTCATAAACCCGCCATGCGTGCGAACAACGGACAAGCGTACACGGGCTCACCTGACGGCCGATCCAGGCAAATTGGCGAAAAGAGGATTGACAGGGCATTTTAACCGGTGGTAAAATACCAATCAGAGGTAATTTGAACATATGTTCAAAACAAACGTTCAAAACGTATGTTCAAGCAAAGCCCGGGGAATCCGGCCTTACCGGTCCCCGTTAGAGGACGATCAAGGAGGCGCATATGAAAACGGACGCGGCCAAGGATAAAGATGTGAAGCTGAAAATATTGGATGCGGCGAAGAAGCTGTTTGCAAGGCAAGGGTTCGAAGGGACGACGGTGCGGCAAATCTGCGACGAAGCGGGCGTAGCGCTGGCGCTCGTATCCTACCACTTCGGAGGGAAGGAGAACGTATTCTATGCGCTGTTCGAGACGTTCCAGCCGGACTTCCTGCATAAGGAATACGATCTCGGCGATCCGGCGGCAGCGCTGCGCGAATTCGTCGGCGAGTTCGTGGCATTCCGGCTCGCGGAGCCGGAGCTGATCAACATGCTGCAGCAGGAAATTATGATGCAGAGCCCGAGGCTCGAGAAGGTGCAGACCGTCGTCTTCTCACTGTGGAAGCAGCTGCGCCTGATTCTAGAGGCCGGCAAGCGGCTGGGCCAATTAGAGTATGGCTCGCTGCGGCATACGATGCATTTTGTAGTGGGGACGCTCGTGTTCTCGCGGAGCAGCTCGTTCCTCGATCCCGTCTTCGGGTCGGAGGGGGAAGTGGGAGGACAGGAAGAAGCGGCAAAAGTGGCGGAGTTTACGATGCAGTTTATTTTCAACGGATTGAAGTGCAAGGCGTAGAGAGAGCGCGGGAGATAGGGGCTGGAGAAAGATGAAAAAACAGTTGATTGCAGTGCTGGTGCTGGCGGCGGCGGTCGGCAGCGGGGGATGGATGCTGGCGGCGGACGGCAAGGACGCGGTGACGCTGGCGGCGGGGAATAAAGGAAGCATTCTGACGGCGGAGCAGGTCAATGTATCGTTCCAGGGCGTGGCGGGCAAAGTGATCGATCTGCCTGTCCGGGAGGAGCAGCCGGTGAAGAAGGGCGACGTGCTGATGACGCTGGATCCGACGGATCTGGACCTGCAGCTGAAGAAAGCCCAGGCGGACATCGAAGTGACTTCGCTCAAAATCAAGCAGGCCGAAGACGCCGTGCAGGTGGCGCAAAGCAAGCTGGACAACGCCGTGAAGCAGGCGGAGCTCGGCTTGTCGCAGGCGGAGACGCAGGCGGCGCAGGTAGCGGAGGGCGCCCGGCAGGAGGACATCCAGCGGCAAAAGCTGGCGGTGGCGGGAGCCGAGGAGGCTTATACGCACGCGCTGAAGCTGTACAATCAGCTGCTGAATACGGAAGAGACATATGATAAGAACCCTTACTCGTACAAGGATCACCGAGACGCGGTGGAAAATGCCCGCAGTCAGGTGGCGGCGCTTCAGAACGCCAGAGACCAGCAGCAGGCGGCACTGGACAAAATGCTGAGCGGCGCGACCGACAAGGAACGCAAGCAGGCCGCTCTGCAGACGGACCGGGCGGCGGCGGCGGTAGAGCAGCAGCAGCTCGCCCAAGGCGATATCGACAACCAGAAGATCGGGATCGATGCGCTGAACAAGCAGCTGGAGCAGCAAAACATTCTTCTGCAGTCTCTCCAGATCCAGAAGGATCGTCTGACGCTGCGGGCGCCCGCCGACGGCAAGGTCGCGAAGGTCATTCCGAAGGCGGGAGAGAACGTCGGCTCCGGCGCGCCGGTCATCGTGCTAGAAACCGGCAAGCTGTACTACGATCTGTACGTCGACGAACGCCAGGTAAGCAAGTTTAAGGTGAACGGCACGGTGCCGACGCATTTTGCCGCGCTGCCGGATCAGGTGGAGGGACGCATTCAATTCGTGACGGCTGCGCCGCAGTTCGCCGCGCTCCGGATGAGCCGGGAGAAGGGAACCGCCGATCTGAACACGTTCCAGATTCGGGTGTACGTCGATAAGACCGACAAGCTGCTGCCGGGAATGACTGCGGAGGTGCATGTCGATGAAGTCGCTGCTAAGTGAGCTGAAGGTGGCTTTATCCCCTAAGTTCGTGGGGGCGATCCTGATTGCCCCGCTGATTGTGGCGGCGCTGTTCGGGTACATGTTCCGCAGCGGGCAAATCAATGAGGCGCCCATCGCGGTAGTGGATGAGGACAACAGTCTGTACAGCCGCCAATTTATCGATAAAGTGAACGCGTCGCAGTACATGGACGTGAAAGCCGTGTTCAACGAGGCGGTTCCGCCGGAGACGCTGCTGGCCAACGAGAAATATATGGCGGTGCTGTATCTGCCCCGCGGGATGGAGCAAATGCGGTACCAGGGAAAGTCGATCAATATCGGTCTCATGATCGATAACTCGATGCCCTCGGCCATCGGCAACATCCGAAGCGGCATGCAGGAGCTGATCACGATCGAGAATACGTCGCTCTCGGTCGGCAAGCTGAAGGTGATGGGCATGAGCGACGAGGCGGCCATGGGCATTGCGGCGCCGCTCTCGCTCCAGCAGCGGCTCTTGTTCAACCCGACGTCGGATTTCATTGGGTTCATGGTCATCGGCTTCGTCAATGTCGTGGCGCTGGGGATTACGGCGATCGCCTCGGCTTCGATCGTGCCTCGGCTGCGAGTCGAAGGGCAGCTGCAGGAAGCGCTGCGCTCGCCGCTCGGGATGTGGCTGCGGGTCGTACCCTACGCCGTCATTTCGGCCTGCAGCCTGATGCTTGCCTTCGGCCTGCTGAAGCAGCTCGGCGGCCTGCGTTTTGCTGGAAGCCCGCTTGGCTTCGCCGTACCACTCCTGCTCTATACGCTGACCGTTACGCTGACCGGCATGGCGGTGGGCTGGACGGCGGTCGACCCTTCCAAGGTCGCACTGCGGACGTATGCGATCGTATACCCTTCGTTCATGCTGTCCGGCGTTCAGGTAACCACGATGATTTTCCCCGGGCCGATTCAAGCGGTTAGTCATGTGCTGCCGCTGACCTGGTTGTTCAAATTCATCCGCGGGATGGGGTTCCGCGGCGGCAGGCTGGAGGCATTTATGAGTGAATTAGGCGTGTTCGTCCTCATGATCGGCGTGTTATCGCTGGCGGTGGGCGGACTCATGCTCTGGGAAAACCGCAGAGCTGCGGTTTCCAGTACGAAGATGGGAGAGATCACAGCATGAAGAGAAACCGGAGAACACATAACAACGGGCTGCCATGGGGGAGAGCGGCGCTGGCAGCAGCCTTGACCGCCTCGCTGCTCGCAGCCGTACCGGCGCCGGGCATCGTCCGCGCAGCCGGTGCGGCGGATTCCGCCGTATTGAAGCCGGCGCCCGCGGAGTCGTATGCGCTGAACGATAAGCTTAAAGTACAGGTGAAGAGCCTCTTGAACGAAACCACTAGCGAGGGTACGCGGATCGGAGCCGTCGTCCGGCTGACAAGCGGCGACAAGAAAACGGTCAAGATTCCGGATCTGGAGCTCCGCGCGCGTCTGGCGGACGGGCAGGAGGTTACGCTGCAGGCCAGCGTGCTGAACGCGCATGCGATTCGCCCGAATACGGCGGAGGAGCTGAACTACTACGTCTCGCTGGACGGCGCGGACCGGGTGGAATTGACCGACCTCGTCTGGTACAGCGTGGATTGGTACAGCTATCCGAAGCAGGAGACGGTGCAGCTGTCCGTACCGGTAGCGGGACTAAGCTGGAACGGGCCGCTGTCGGGCCTGGCGGATTCCGCGGCCGTCAAGTCGTGGGGCGACAGCTTCGTGCTGCCGGCGGTCGTCGATTCCCCGATCGTCTACACCTCGGTTTCCGCGAGCAGGGACAACACGGCTCAAGGGCCCGTAACGACGGTAAAGCTGCTCGCCGAGAATCCGTCGGATTCGAAGGAAACGCTGCCGGAGCTCGCGGTCGACGGGAAGGCCGAGAACGCCAAAGAGACGGAGAAGAAGGTCTATCCCGGCAAAAGGGTGGAAGCCGGGCCGATCGTGCTGGAGCCGAAGGAGAAAAAATATATCCAGTACGCGATTCCTACTGATAAAGATACCGTGCTGACGGCATTCAACGTGCTTAGTCCCGAATCGTTCCGCCAGCTGGACGCCAAAGGCCAGCTGACCGTCATTCCTTATGCGGTCGGAAGGTTCCAGGTGAAGCTGGCCGGAGCCTCTGGAGCGGCCGCCGAATATGCCGCCGCTCCGGAAGCGGAACCGGGTACGCCGCTTGCGTTCGACGGCATGTCGGACGCCATCGACCCGAGTCTTACGGTATCGCTTGCGGAGCTGCACCGTCATGAGAACGAGGGGGAAGGCTTCAAGACGGTCATCGCCAAGCTGAAGCTGACGAACGGCGGAGACCAGCCGGTGCCGATCCCCGCGCTCCAGCTGAAGCTGCTGACCGCGAGCGGACTTCAATATAACGGTACGCGCCAGAATCAGACGGCGTCCGAGATCATGCCTCAAACCTCCTATGTGGTCAGCTATGCGTTCAATATGCCGAAGGAAGCCAAGGATGAGAGAGTGGTACTCAAGTTCGCCGAGCCGAAAACGGCGTCGGGCGCTCCGGGCAGCCCGATCGGAGCTTACAAGATGGCCTTCCAGGAAACGGCGCCGAACGATCAGAATATGACGTTCTATCCGTTCGCCGTGAAGCTGAACAGCTGGAGCATGATGGCCCGCTCCATCCTGCCGTCGGCGCTGGCTCCAGGACCGGTAACCTACACGTACCGTCTCCGTCTGTCGATGGACATCGTGCGCGACGATTCGGTCATTGTCGACCAGAATTTCTCCAAGATGCACATCGAGCTGGTCGACCAGGCCGGTAAAATGATCGGCTACAAGGACCTGCCGTTCACCGGGGTCAACCGGCTCATCAGCGGCACGCAGTACATTCAGTTCGATAACCTGCGCACCGATGAGCAGGAATATCCGCTAACGATCAATATATACGAAACGATCGCAACGTCTAACGGCGATGCGAAGCGTTTGGTCGGCGTGCTTCAGCAGTAAGCCGAAGAAACGAAGATCCCGCAGCTCGGTCTTGAGCGGCGGGATCTTCGTACGTTGAAGGCTTTATTTAAGGTGTGTAACGCTTCAATACGATGACCGCATTATGTCCTCCGAAGCCGAAGGAATTCGACAGGCCGACGGTCAGCTGTGCACGGCGCGCTATATTCGGCACGTAGTCCAGGTCGCAGTCGGGATCGGACCGCTCTTGGTTAATTGTCGGAGGAATGAGGCCCTCCTGCAGGCTTTTCGCCAAGGCGATCGCTTCCACGCCGCCCGCTGCGCCAAGCATATGGCCGGTCATCGATTTATTCGCGGTCACGGGAACGCGGTACGCGTGTTCTCCGAACAGCTTCTTGATTGCCAGCATCTCGGAGCGGTCCCCGAGCTCCGTGCTGGTCGCATGGGCGCTGATGACATCGACGTCCTCCGGCCGTACGCCGGCCTCCCGCAGCGCAGCCCGCATCGCTTGATAAGCCCCGATGCCCTCAGGGTGCGTCGCAACCATATGATAAGCGTCCGAGCTGGCTCCGTAACCGATAACCTCCGCATAGATGCGGGCATTCCTTTTCAGCGCGTGGGAGAGCGACTCCAGCACCACAATCCCGGCGCCCTCGGCCATCACGAAGCCGTCTCTGTCCGCGTCGAACGGCCGGCTTGCGCGCTCCGGCGCATCGTTGCGTTTGGATAACGCTGTCGCATTGCCGAAGCTGGCAAGCGAAATGTCCGTAATGGCGGCCTCCGCCCCGCCCGCGAAGATCACGTCGGCGCCGCCCGACCGGATGCAGCGGAAAGCTTCCCCAATGGCGGTATTGCCTATGGAGCAAGCCGTCACCGGTGAAAGAGACGGACCTAGCGCGCCAAGCCGTATGCTGATGGCTGCCGCCGCCATATTCGAGATCATCATGGGCACGAGCGTCGGGCTGACCCGTTCGGGGCCCCGTTCCAGCAGCACTTGATGCTGGTCCAGCAGCGTTTGGATCCCGCCGATGCCGGAGCCTACATACACGCCTACGCGCTCAAGATCCTCGCTCCCCAGTTGCAGCCCCGAATCGGAGAGCGCTTGATCCGCCGCCGCTGCGGCAAACTGGCAGAACCGGTCCATGCGCCGGGCTTCCTTGCGGCCGAAGTAACCGTCGGCGTCGAAATCGCGCACGATTCCCGCGATCTTCGTCTTATGTCGGGATGTATCGAACGTGTCAATGAAGGAGATGCCCGATTCGCCTCGGGTTAACCGAGTCCAGAAGGCTTCCGTATCGTTGCCTAGCGGTGAAATAACGCCCATACCGGTAATCACAATTCGTTCCATCTCGGGAACGCCTCCTCTGTTTCGGATCTATATAAGAATTTTGTCACTTATGTTATCCTATTACAAGTTACAGTTTATACTAGTATAAGGAATACCTTGATAACGAAGCACGAGGTGAAAGCCATGAATCATCAAGCGAGATTGCAGGCCTTGTCCGCCTTTTTAAAAGCCCGCCGGGCGAAAATCCTTCCCCAGTCCGTCGGACTTCCTGCGGGAACGCGCCGAAGAACTCCCGGGTTAAGACGGGAGGAGGTCGCCCAGCTGGCCGGCGTCAGTTCGACATGGTATACGTGGCTGGAGCAAGGAAGAGACATTAAGGTATCGGCATCGGTGCTGGATTGCGTAGCTTCCGCTCTGCAGCTGAACATCGACGAACGGAAGTATCTGTTTTCCTTGGCGATCGAGACCGGATCGGGGGCCAGTCCGTTAAGGGAAGAGCTTCCCGAGATCAGCCCGTCGTTGCGGACCATTTTGCAGGAGCTGAGGGCTTGTCCTACCATCATTTCGGACCGGCGTTGCCGGATTGTCGGGTGGAATCAGGCCGCTTCCCATGTCTTCTTGAATTTCGACGAGATACCGGAGGAGCAGCGGAACATGATCCGATTGTTATTTACTCGCAAAGAGCTGCAACGACTGGCGGTCAACTGGGAGCATTTCGCCAGCGGCTTCCTTGCTATCTTCCGCGCTTATTACGGACAATACGTTGAGGATGAGTGGTACGAGCGTTTCCTGGAGGAGATGAAGGCGGCGCATCCGGATTTCCACCGGCTGTGGGAGGAGAGCAAGGTCAGCTCCGCCCCGGAGGTGCTCATCGAATTCCGTCATGCGAAGGCAGGCAAAATGCTGTTCCAGCTGACCTCCCTGCAGGTTCAGGGCAACACGGATTTACGCTGCAGCATCTACACGCCGGCTCCGGATTCTTCTACCGAGCACAAGCTGCGGCAATTGATGGAGCAGCGGGCCCATGAAGGGAAGCCGGAAGAACCCTAAGCTTCACTGAAGGAGTTAAGCAGCCTGGAGCCGGGAACGGTACCCGGCTGCTTTTTGCTTGGTTGATAAGAATTTATGAGTTTTTCGTAACTTATAGCTTCGCATCAACCTTGGTAAATAAGGACGGCGTAGCCGTTTATCCTGGGCAGGCTTGTTTGAAGAGGCTGGAAATCGGTTAATGATTCATCCCCGCTTTGGAATACTATGGACAGGCGGGATGAGAATGGGCTCAACCTTTTGCCGCCCGGGTACGTCTAATGAAGTAAACGCAGCAAAGAAAGGGGAAAGAGCAGCATGCAATGGAATGGAAAAGCATCCGCCGGGAAGCGTTACGGTTTCTTGGCTTCCGTGCTATACAGCGTGTTGATGTTGGCAGCATGCGGTACGTCGGCTACGCAGCAGGCAGGTGCTCCGCCCTCCGGATCGCCCGCAGGAGCCCCTCCGGCTGCGGTCAGCCCGGCTCCGGGAGATGGGCAGGCCGGTCAGGATGCAGGCAAGCCGGGAGCGCCGGCGGCAGGACAAGCGCCCGAATCCGACAAGGCGAAGTCTTCGGTAGGTACGGCGGAGACGCCGGCCGCAGAGCCGACAAGGCTGGCGGACATGAGCTTTATATTGGTGAAGCAGGGGTGGACGGTAGAAGAAACGGCGAAGGGCTCTATTGTGTGGAAAACGACGGACGGCGGAGATGCGTGGAGCAAGGCATCGGTTCAGGACTGGCTCATCCGCGGAATCGGATTCGCGGACGCGCAGCAGGGCTGGTCCGTCGGGAAAAGCGATTGCAAGGAAATGCAAGGGCAGCGTCTATGCTCCAGACTCCGGATTGCCTATACGAAGGACGGCGGCGGGAATTGGAGCACGCAGCTGGAGCAAAAGGTGAAGGAAATTTCATTGTATACCGAGGACCGCGTATTCGCCGTAAACCCAAGCCAGGCTTATGCCATTGCCGTAGAACGGATGTTCATGACGGGCGACGGAGGACGCCACTGGAATGAGCTGAACTTTCACATCGGTCCGTTTCTTCCGGAGCAGGCTTCGTTCGATAAGGACGGGAAGCATGGCTGGGTCATGGGAAGAGCGGGCAAAGGCTGTAAGCCGGACCAGCAGGAAGCCGGGCAGAGCTGCGCCATTGCCGTCGTGAAGACGTCGGATGGGGGAGCGCATTGGAAGCTGCAGTGGTCGCCGCAGGATTCGACGGGTCAACGCACCGTAGGTATTTCCTTCATTAATCCGAGCAAGGGCTGGATGATGATTCTGAATATGGAGAATTTGCAGTCCAGCCTGTACGGAACGACCGATGGCGGCACCCAATGGACGAAGCTGTCGGAGATGCGGGGAGGCCGGCCTTATACGCGAGGCCTGCAGTTCGTATCGGAGACGACCGGCTTCGTGCCGCTGAGCGCGGGAGCGGGACCGATCGGCGGTGGGCTTGCCGTAACCAGGGACGGCGGGAAAACCTTCGAGCGTGAGGTGCCGCAAGGCAAGGAGTGGAGCTTTGAGCAGCTGCAATTTTTTAACGAGCGGGAGGGTTGGGTGCGGGTCAGCGATCCGTCCAAAGGCGATTATCTCGTGTATACGGCCGACGCGGGGAAACAATGGAAAACCAGCGTGCCTGCGGTTAAATAACGGAAGCTTACGATGGAGCCTGTCTGAGTGCAGGCTTTTTTTCATGAGGTGACCAGGATGCGGACAGTGAATCTTTTCAGGGATTGGGCCTATTCTGACGATTTCTTCCATCCCCGGCTTATGGTAGACTAAGGAAAAGTCAGGATGGATGTGATGGGATGGGATGGGAATGGATGAAAACCGAATCACAGTCAAGGACGTCCTCTCGGAGCTGGATTATCTGCTTGCGATTTACAACACGTCCCTCGATCATTACAGCGACAGCGATATCCGGAAGAAACCGAGCGAGGAAGAGTGGTCGCTTGGTCAGATGTACGTTCACTTGATCCAGACAGCGCTTCACGTGTATTTTGAATCGGTCAAAGCTTGTCTTCGTCAAACGGAGAGCAATCCCGGTGTGGAGAAAAGCGCGGTTGCCAAGGAAATATTCGAGCTTGGTGGATTTCCCCCGCGCAAGATCAAGGTCCCCGCTTCGCCGGAATATACTCCCGCCAATCCGCAGACGAAGGTGGAGCTGTACGCCGGGCTGCAATCGGTGCTCGAGGAAGCGATGCTGCTGGCCCCGCAGATCGAAGCGCAGCCTGAGGCGGGAACGACGGTATCGCATGGGCGGCTGGGCGCGTTGAGCGCGATGGAATGGTTTCGATTAGCGGTGATGCACTTTCGCCATCATTTGGCCCAGAAGCAGGCGCTGGAGCGGTACCTTGGCTTGGAATAAAAAGTGGTGCTGCGGCGCTTCCCGATGGCCCGGCAGGACGAGGGAATTTTCTTCAAAAGAGCTACGATAAGGAATTTTTCTTAACGATAAGGAAAGTTTAAGTTCGCGTATCATGCTGGAACATTACATTAGGAAGATGGGATAGCCGAATGTTACAAGCTCCTGATTCTTTCGCCCCGCGGCTGGAGGGCTGCAGCTGGGAGAGGATTACACTTGGCATGTCGGGTGCCGATGTGTATAAGCTGCGCTCCTCTGCCGGCGTAATGTACTTGAAGGTGCAGAAGCAGTCCAAGCCGGGAATGGAAAGCTTGGAGGAAGAGAAAGCAAGGCTCGGCTGGCTTCAAGGGCGGCTGGCGGTTCCGTCCGTCCTTGCCTATGAGTCTGATGGGAACCGGGAGTATTTGCTGATGTCCGAAATCCAGGGAACGAATGCCTCGGACTCGTCGTTTCAGGACCGGCTGCCTGAGCTTATGGGGCTGCTCGCTGCCGGGTTAAAGTCCATTCACGCGGTTCCGGCCGGGGGTTGTCCTTTTGTCCGGACACTGGATGTGAAGCTGAGGGAGGCGACATACCGGGTGGCGCACGCACTGGTAGATGAAGCGGAGTTCGATGCCTGCCGTCAAGGCCGCAAGGCCGCGGAGCTGATGGACGATCTGATGAGAGAGAGGCCTGCTGATGAGGATCTGGTCTTCACCCACGGGGACTACTGCTTGCCGAATATCATCATTCAAGAGGGCAAGGTCAGCGGTTTTATCGATTGGGGACGCGGCGGCGTAGCAGACCGTTACCAGGATTTGGCCTTGGCGGCGCGCAGCATCGAATACAATTTCGGCAGAGCTTGGGTCGCGCCGTTTCTGGCCGCTTACGGTATTACGGAAGCCGACGAAGCGAAGCTTAGCTATTACCGGCTGCTGGATGAGTTTTTCTAGAAAAGCAGGTGTCAGAGATGAGTATCATCTATTGGATCGTTGGCGCTGTGCTTTTGCTGTTTTTGGCGGGGTTGTCAGGGCAGTCTGGAGTTTAGCGAACCGAGGTTCAGTACAAGTGAGCTTGGGTTCACTAAACTCGGCAGTTACGCAACACGAGGGGCTGAAGTGAACCACCGGTCTCTACTAGCGAACCCGGGTTCCTAAAAATGACCCGGAGGTTCACTACTACAGCGCGCATAACTGGGTGCATCCTGGAGTCTAGCGAACCGAGGTTCAGTACAAGTGATCTTGGGTTCACTAAGCTTAGCCGTTACGCAGTGCAGAGCCATAGCCCGGAGTTTAGCGAACCGAGGTTCAGTACAAGTGATCTTGGGTTCACTAAACTCGGCCGATACGCAGCGCAAGGGGCTGTAGTAAACCACCGGTCCCTACTAGCGAACCCGAGTTCCTAAAAATGACCCGGAGGTTCATTACAGGCGCATACCGGCCGCAGCTGGAGTTTAGCGAACCGAGGTTCGCTACAAGTGATCTTAGGTTCACTAAGCTCGGCCGATACTCAGCGCAGGGGGCTGTAGTGAACCACCGGTCCCTACAAGCGAACCCCGGTTCCCCTAAATGACCTGGAGGTTCACTACACCGCGCACACCGGCCGCAGCCTGGAGTCTAGCGAACCGAGGTTCAGTACAAGTGATCTTGGGTTCACTATACTCGGCGGATACGCAGCACAGGAGGCTGAAGTGAACCACCGGTCTCTACTAGTGAACTCAGGTTCCTCAAAATGACCTGGAGGTTCATTACAGCGCGCATACCAGCTGCAGCGTGGAGTCTAGTGAGCCGAGATTCGGTACAAGTGATCTTGGGTTCACTAAACTCGGCGGATACGCAGCACAGGGGGCTAAAGTTCACGTCGCTCTAGTTAAGGCACAAGCGAACAATCCGTTCATAAGCCTCCTCGACCGTGACCTCCAGCGAGTTGGCCTCCTGCCGTTCCTTATACTCCACGAGTCCTTCCGAGGCTTTCCTTCCGAACACAATCCGTATCGGCGCGCCGATCAGATCGGCATCCTTGAACTTCATTCCCGGCCGCTCCTGACGGTCGTCAAGCAGCGCTTCGATTCCTTGGGCACGCAGTCTCCGGTACAACGCCTCCGCTCCCAACATCTGCTCTTCGTCCTGCACGGAGACCGGAATGACGTGCACTTGAAAAGGGGCAACGGCCATCGGCCAGAGTAGTCCGGTTTCCTCGTGCCGCTGCTCCGCGATGACCGACACCAGTCTCGATACGCCGATGCCGTAGCAGCCCATGATCATAGGACGCTGCTCCCCGGATGCCCCCGCAAAACTGGCGCCGAGCTTAGCGCTGTATCGGGTTCCGAGCTTGAAGACGTGACCTACCTCGATGCCGCGGCTGCTGCGGAGCGTGCCTTCACAGCGCGGACAACGGTCCCCTTCGGCGGCGAGACGAAGGTCGTATACATGCTCTACCGGGAAATCTCTTCCCGGCTGGACGTGACGCAAATGGTATCCCGCTTCCCCGGAACCCGCAATGGCCGAAGACACGGCTGCAGCCTCCCGGTCCACCAGCAGCGGCATGCGAAGGCCTGCCGGTCCGACAAAGCCGATGGGGCAGCCCGTCAAACGAAGCACAGTATCGGCGTCTGCCAGCTCGATCTGCTCCGCATGAAGAATGCGCTGCAGCCGAATTTCGTTTACCGACCGGTCTCCTCGAACCAAGACGGCGACCGCTCGCCCGTCCGCCTCATAAATCAGCGTCTTCAGCAGCTGTTTGGATGATACCCCAAGCGCTTGCTCCAGCTCCGCGATCGTATGGATGCCGGGAGTAGCGAACTTCTCGGCCGCCGGCTCCGGCGTCTCTCTCTTTTCTTGTTGCGGTAGCCCGGTGTCGGCTTGCTCCACGTTAGCCGCATATCCGCAGTCCGTACAAGTGACGATCCGATCTTCGCCGATATCGGCGATCGCCATGAATTCATGCGAGCCGCCTTCGCCTCCGATCGATCCGCTGTCCGCCTCCACCGCGCGAAAACGCAAACCGCAGCGCGTAAATATCCGGTTATACGCTTGGGTCATCGATGCATAGATTGCATCCAGCTGCTCCTCATCCGCTGCGAACGAATAGGCATCCTTCATCAGAAACTCCCTGCCGCGCAGCAAGCCGAACCTTGGACGCCGCTCATCCCTGAATTTAGTTTGGATCTGATACACCAAGAGCGGGAGCTTCCGGTACGATTGAATCTCATCCCTGATCAGCGCCGTAACGACCTCTTCATGCGTCGGTCCAAGCGCGAATTCCCGTCCGTGCCGATCCTCGAGCCGGATCAGCTCGGGCCCGTACACGGCGTAGCGGCCGGACTGTTCCCAGAGAGGGGCCGGCTGCATGGCCGGCATGAGCAGCTCCTGGGCGCCGATTGCGTCCATCTCCTCTCGGATGATGCGCTCCAAATTTCGAAGCACCCGCTGTCCGAGCGGCAAATACGTATACACGCCGGCGGCCAGCTGCCGAATATACCCTCCTCTCAGGAGCAGCCGATGGCTGGCCGTTTCCGCGTCAGCCGGCACCTCCCTTAAGGTAGGCATCAAAAAATGCTGTTGTCTCATCGCCCTATCCCCCCTAAAAAAATAACGCGCCTTCGTCAGGGACGAAAGCGCGTCGTGGTACCACCCTAATTCACCGCAGCCCGTGAGGCAGCGGTCTTCTTAACAAATAACGGGTTTCCCCGGCAGCGGATACGGGCCTAGCCAAAAAGTTCCCCGCTGCGGCTGCAAGGCGGGAGTCCTGCCGCGATCGGAGCGCCTTCCAGCCGTGTGCGCTCTCTCTGGGACGATCGTCAGGCAAGCCTGTGTCCTTGGTCAAAGCCGGTAACCATTTAAAATTAGAACTTAATTTACAACATCCCGGAACAGAAATCAAGACGAAAATATTCGTCATAACCAATTCACCTGTAGACAGATAAGGAATGCTTGTGTAAAATCAATGGAATAGTTGGATAAATATTACATAAACTCCTTTCCATATAATCCATCCAGCCTCTTTACGCCAGGCATCAACCGCGCACCTGCTGAAGAATGCTCCATTACCTCTTTATGCCCCCGATCCGGTGCGAGGACTCATATCTATTCCACTCGAAAGCAGGGGTGACGACGTGTCCACACAAGTGTATCCGCACGAAATCCGCTATGGAGCTGTAGACGTTACATGTGAGACGGCAGGCTTCTACGAGCCGAAGCTTGAGGAGCTGGAATGCCATTTCGGCAAACTGATTGCCGATCACCAGCTGCAGTGCGCGAGCTATTTGCTTTCCCGCAATGGGCAAATTTTCGCTTGGCGCTCCATGGGGCCGCTGCGCTATGACGATCCGGACAGCGCGCTGCTGCCCGATTCCATCCGGCAAATCGCTTCGATTACGAAAATATTCACGTCAATAGCGGTTCTTCAGCTGGTGGAGCAGGGCCGAATTTTGACCGATTCTCCGGTCAGCAAGTTTATTCCGGAATTCGACAATCCCGTTCACAAGGGCATAACCGTATTCCATCTGCTGACTCATACGTCCGGAATGGTGGCGGATCCGGGCTATTTCACGGAGCCTTATCCGCGCGGTTGGTGGGCGGAGGAGCGGGAGGATTGAATCAAAGCGATGCTGGCGGGCCCTCTGCAGAGCGAGCCCGGCGCAGCCTGGAGCTATTCCAGCGCAGGCTTCACCATTCTCGGCGAGCTGATTGCCCGAATCTCGGGCATGCCTTACGAGGAGTATGTCCTGAAGCGCATCATAGAGCCGCTCGGCATGGAGCGAACCTTTTTTCAAGTGCCGGAGCGTCTGCACGATCAGGTGTGCGCAACGAACGAATGGGACCTGAAACGTTTGAAGCCGGAGGAAGACAGCGGCAGCGGGGGAAACAGACCTCCGAGAGCCGGGGGAGGATTGTACTCCTGCCTTCGCGACTTATGGAAGCTGGGTCAAATGATTTTGCAGCAAGGTCAGTTTGAAGGGGCTCGCATTCTCGGGCGGAAAACGGTGGAGGCAATGACGCGGAATCATCTCCAGCATGTACCGGCCTTCAGCTGGGGGGCAAGGATTCCGTCCATCCGCTACGGACTCGGCATCCAAATGAGGGGGCTCGGGCTGTGCTCGCCGGAGACGGTCTCGCATGAAGGCGCGGGAAGGAGCGCCTTGTTCATCGATCCGGTCGAGCGGCTGGTCGCCGTTTATTTTGTCCCGTCGCTGATCCGATTCTGTGAAGCTTCGGTCGTTCAGCCCAGAAACATCATCTGGTCAGGTCTTGAATAATATTCGCTCGTCGTAAGCATACTTTCATTGGCATTTAAGTTAACACCGGCCTTCTTGGATAGAGAGCCGGTGTTTTGGCGTTTATTTCGGCTTAGCCGGCGTAAACCTCGAATTCGTTCACATTCGCTTCATCGGTGGCCCTGAGTACCAAGAGCGGGATGTACCGGGAAGTGACAGGTGTGAAGGTGATCGTTTTGGCGGTGCCTTCATGGGAATGCGGCCTACAGCAAAGAACGGGTCGAACGCCGCACGTTCAGCTTGCCGGGCAGCACGACCTCCTGCATCTCCATATCGGGGGTCCGCCAGTGCCGGAACAGCAGCTCGACGGCCAGGCTCCCGATTAATTTGCCGGGTTGATTGATGGACGTGAAGAAATCGCGATACTCGCTTGGAAGGAAACAGTAGTTGTCATCGAACGTAACGACGCTGAGGTCCTCGGGAATGTGCAGCCTCTTCCGGTTCAGCAGCTCGAGCAAGCCTTCGAGGAGCCCGGGATCCGTCACGAAAATAGCCGTCGGCCGATGCTCGCCGTCCAGCAGCGTCTCCAGCCGGTCCATATACGCATCATTCGGGGAGAGCAGCACTTCCAGGTCGGAAGACGGCATGGCACCGCGTTCCATCATCGCGAAGCGGAAGCCTTTGATCCGCTCCTTGTGCGTGTAATATTTGTCCGGCGAGAGCAGGGCGATCCGCGTATGTCCCTCATCCAGCAAATGCTTCATCAGCTGCAGGCTGCCCGCGAAGTTGTCGCCCCGTACCTGATGCGCGTCAGCACCTTCCAGCTTCTGATCCACGAGCACAAGGGGGATGCCGCTTCTTCGAAGCAGTTGAAGATGCTCTGTTTCGCCCGGCCCCCCGCTGAGCAGGATGAGGCCTTCCACTCCGCGGTTCACCATGCTGGAAGTCAGGGTTCCCTCCCGGCCGCCGATCGAATTGCCGATCAGAATCATGTACTCGTTCTCATAGGCTTTCTCCTCCGCCCCCGCCAGAATGTCGATTCCGAACGAATGGGCGCGGATTTCCCTGCCGAAGGGGAGAATCAGGCCGAGCATGGCGCTCGATTCCTGCGTTCGCTTCAGCTCCTGCGAATGGAAGTTAAGCGTCTGCATTGCGGCCAATACCTTCTCCCGGGCACGGGGAGAGACGAGCTCGCTGTGGTTAATGACCCGCGACACCGTCGCTTTGGATACACCTGCGAGCTTCGCGACTTCAAGCAATTTTGACATGGAGACCACACATCCTAAATTGATTCTGTTGTCTTAGTTATATAAAGCAGGCAAGCGCTTGTCAAATTATCGTTGCCACTGTAAGCGAATTCATTGTATGATAAGAATGTGAATTGTTTCTGAAACGTTTCATATGTAGGTGAAAGAATGTGAGGAAGCAAGGCGTAATCCATAATCAAGGGAGGTTCAGACCAATGAACATATCCAGGAAAGCCTCAGCATCGGCACTTGCATTGGCGCTTCTTGCTTCGGCTCTGCAAGGCTGCTCCGGGGGAGCGGCCCCGCCCAAAGACGACGCTCCGGCCGATGTAAAGAAAATCAACACCGATCCGGTCACTCTGACGGTGTGGGCCAGCATGTCGGATGAGCTGTTTCAGAAGCTTGTCGCCGAGCCCGTGAAGCTGAAATATCCTCACATCAGCCTGCAGATGGTATCTGCCGAGAACAAGATTCCGGACTTGATCGCAAGCGGGAACGTGCCGGATATCATTACCGACGCGATCGCTTCCATCCCGAAATACCAAGAACTCAATCTGACGGAGGAGTTGACTCCTTATGTCAAGGCATTCAACATGGACCTCGGAAGGATCAGTCCGGTCGTGCTCGATACGGTTCGCAAGGCGTCCGGAGACGGCAAGCTGTCCGCGCTCCCGATCTCCGGCAACGTGGTGATGATGTATTACAATAAGGACATTTTTGATCGTTTCAGCGTTCCTTATCCGAAGGACGGCATGACCTGGGACGAGGTGTACGATTTGGCCAGGAAGCTGACGAAGTCGGAAGGCGGTGTACAGTACCGGGGCTTCGACTTCCAGGACAGCTTCCAATTCACGGCCAATCAGCTATCGCTGTCTGTGGTGGATGGCGCCGCGAAGAAAGCGATTGTCAATAACGAGAAGTGGAAGCGCATGTTCGAGAACTACGCCCGTTTCTTCGCGATTCCGGGCAACGAAGTGAACGACAAGACGTACGGCCAGGGGCAGAACCAGTTCCTGAAGGACAAGACTTTGGCGATGTATGTCACGAGCTCCATTTTCTCCAAGCTTCCGGAAGCCGTGAAGGGAGGGCTTAACTTCGATGTGGTCACGCTGCCTTCATTCGCCGAAGCTCCCGGCGTGACAACCCAAGTGGACGGTGGCATCCGGTTCATCTCAACGACGAGCAGGAATAAGGACCAGGCATTCCTGGCCTTGTCGGCCATGCTCTCGGACGAAGCGCAGAAGCAGATTGCGAGGAACGGCAACACGTCGGTGCTGACGGATGCCAAGATCATGGAGGAATTCGGCAAGGACGCCGATGTCCTGAAGGATCGCAACCGGCTCGGCTTCATCAGGAACAAGCCGGCTCCGCCGTCGCCTTCGATCACGAGGTTCGACTCCTCCGCCTATTCAATCGTGAGATCCAAGTTCAAGAAAATGGTGCTCACCGGGACCGACGTGAACACCATTCTCCGGGAGACCGATGAGCTCGTAAACCAAGCCATCGCCGACGCTTCAAAGTAAGGGATCCGGGGAGGCTAAGATTGGCCGCCGGCTTCCCCGGGCCAGAGTTCATGAAGCAGCTGGCTCGCTTCCTCCAGGCAGTTCAGCAGCTCGAGCGCGGTGTGGCGAAGCTTCTCGGCTTTGTCCAAGCAGCGAAACCCGCCGCCTTCAAGCCCAGCTATCGCGTTCAGCAGCTTCGGCAGCACCATAACGATCCGCAGTCCGGCCGAAGCATTCAGACCGAATCGGACGAGCCGCTCATCGCCGTTCCATCCGGCCTTCCGTAGTCCCTTGAGGTACTGCTCCAGGAGCCGGTCTTTGGGAGGCTGGAGGCCGTGTGAAGCGGCTTTGCTCAGATATAGGCCGTAGAAACGCCCGAGCTCCTCCCCGATCCCGGAGATGCCGGCGAACTGCCAATCGATGATGTGCAAAGCGTCCGTATGGCCCCCTTCCTCTGGAAAGTAAAGGTTAGGAGGCCATAGATCCTGATGGACGAAGACGCGAGGGAGCCGTTCCAGCGCTTCCAACAGGTGCCCCTTGTCGCCCATGCTCTCCCGATACCGGGAACGGATGGACGAAAGGGCTGCCTGCCAGCCGGAAGGGAGCTGCGCCGCTGCAGTCCAGGCGTCATCCTGCTCGGCCAAACCGCAGGCATAGGCTTCGCAGACGGAGACCCAGGAGCCCATCCAGCTGTAGCGGAGAAAGGAAGGCTCCGGCAGCGGCAGTCCGCACAGGTAGGCTCCATTGAACCGGCCGGCAATAAAGGCGGCCGCTTCCATGCTTGTTAGCGACCAGTCGGCCTGCCGAAGATGCTCCATGTCCTCGAGCCAAAGCCATATGGAGCCATCGGGACGTTCCTCCACCCCGTAGCATCGCGGAGCTCGAATCCGGTCCGGGAGACGGCCGAGGAGCCCCGATTGATAAATGAGCGCCTCTCTTTTCCAATAGTTGTAATGACTGGGATGATCCCGCTCCGGGTCGCGGACGCTCACCTTCAGGATGACGGACCATGAGGCTGTACAACCGGGAAGCCCGGCCATTCCTCGGAAGCGGTAGACGCCCCCGGTGACGGGGTTGGGGTGCTGGGAACCGATCGGGTGGCTGTTCCAGGTCAGGAGTGCGAGGTCGTCCGATTCGAGCATCCGCTGCAGCACCCGGCGCAGCTGTTCAGTGTCCGGCGCATGCGTCCATAGGGTTGAAGCTTCAAGAGACATAGGTTGAATTATCCAATATTTGGGGTAAGCCTATTGTCCGCCGAACGAATGTTTTCGTCAATCGCCAATTTCAAAAGAGATGGAACGTGAATTCGTTCGCTCCTTCATCGGAGGCCTAAATAAATCTTATGATGCAACGGAGGGTTAGAAATGACGGTCCAACTGGAACGAATCGAATGGTGCGAATTCCGCTGGGATGACGCGGATAAAACGGATATGCCGAGGGTTCTGCTCATCGGGGACTCCATTACGAAGGGCTACCGCCCGCATATCGCGGAAGAATTTAAAGGAATTGCCAGTATCGATCTGATGGCTTCCTCCAGAGGGTTGGATAATCCGGCTTTCGCCAGGGAGCTTCGGTACGTAACGGTAGAGAGCGGGTACAACTATCGCGTGATCCAGTTCAACAACGGTCTTCACGGGTTTCATTCGTCGGCGGAAGCGTATGAGGCGGGACTGGATCGGGTGCTGACCGCATTGATGAAACTCCGGGAAGATGGGGGAGCCAAGATCGTGCTGGCGCTCTCCACGCCGGTGACAAGGAAGCAGGAAGCAGGTATCCTCCATCCGGAGCTGAATGCGCTGGTGCTGGAACGCAACGAGGTGATGAAGCGGCTTGCGGAGAAAAACGCATTGCCTGTGAACGATTTGTACGAGCCGATGCTCGGGCATCCCGAATACCGTCTGCCGGACGGCTTCCACTATAACGATGATGGCAAAAAAGCCCAGGCCGCGATCGTAGCAGCGGATCTGGGAAAGTACTTAGGTTAACGGCCCGGGGTCACGTTTACGCCCAGTAGGAGGCCGGCGGGCCGACGGTTCGCCCTAGGTGTGCGGAGAGCGGCAGTCCGATGACGCTTCCCGGAGGCCGCCGGCTTCTGCCGGACAAGCGGCTGCTTGACGAAGACTACTCCCTCCGCAGGCTTCATGGCAGGCTTCAGCTCCTGTGAAGCCGGAAGCCCATTCCGCGGACCCGCCTGTCGCAGCGGCAGCCTGGGGGGCCGGTCCGTCGTCACGGTCAGACCCTTTGCAGGCTTCTTGCGGGTGGCGGAGGCCGCAGACTTAGAACGGCTTCGGTTCCGCGGCTTCAGCACATGGCAGCTTAGCATGAGTCCCTTGTCCGTACATTGAAGCACTTTGGTCGTCTGATTGTACTCCAACTGGCAAAGCTCTCCGTCCTGCAATCCGAACATGGCCGCGACGAAGGAAGGCACGCGGAAGCTGCCGTCCAGCTCGTTCTCCGGAATATGGAACCGCAGCTTCGCCGTTTCCTTCCCATCCTTCAATACGGCCGCCTTAGAATTGTCGGTTGTCATCCCCAACTGGCTCAGGAGCGAGTAGCCGATCGTGATGCGGTCCTTGCCCGCGCTCGTGCGATCGACCCGGACCGGGACCTGCGCCCGGCTCACTTTCACCCGGGTCAGCTTGATCGTGCTGTCGACGGCATCGTACTCCAGCAGGTAGCGGGCCCCGTCCACCAGCCCCAGCTCGCTTGCCGTTTCATTCCCGACCTCCATGTAGTGGAAGGCGCATTCGTCCCCTTTTTCTCTGAGGACCTTGACCTCACGTTCCGAGTCCCCTTTTTTCAAGGTTACGACGGCTCCCTCGGCAATCGTCTGCAGTTCCTCTGCGTATCCGTTGTAGCATTCCGTGACCAGTATGATCTCATTGTCGTCCATACTGTCTGAAACGATGACATCCAGGATGCCTCTAGCCATTCTATCCACTCCCAATCCGGTAAAATAACAAACCCGGCTTCCTGGCATCTACTCAAACCTTCCTACAGATTATGCGTTTTTGGGAAATGTCGCTTGTACCCGTGCCTACCGCTGAGGCACCCTCCCGCCTTGCCGCTGCAAGGATGTTTGAGGCGTGCAAGAATGTCTAAACCGGACAAAACCGCCGAATTCCAAGGGGGCAAAAGAGTATGATTGCCGGGTAATGCATGCTGATCTATAGTGAGGACACATAACGGAACTCAGGAGGGAATACCATGCTCGATATGCAACGATTCAAGCAGCCGGCGGCGGAAGACCGCATCCATCCGTTCTGGTTTT
Source organism: Paenibacillus gyeongsangnamensis (assembly GCF_027533625.1). Classification (GTDB taxonomy): domain Bacteria; phylum Bacillota; class Bacilli; order Paenibacillales; family NBRC-103111; genus Paenibacillus_G; species Paenibacillus_G gyeongsangnamensis. Next base: position 107,886 of record NZ_JAQAGZ010000013.1, read on the forward strand.
GGAACGGGGACATGGAGGACGATCAAATCCGGCATCAGATTGCGGAGATGGCTAATAAGGGGCTTGGCGGATTCTTCATCTGCGCCCGGCAGGGGCTTACCGTTCCTTATTTGTCGGAGGCGTGGTTCGGAAAGGTGCGCGTCGCGGTGGAAGCGGCGAAGTGGTACGGGCTGCACGTCTGGCTGTATGACGAATACCCGTATCCTAGCGGCATCGCAGGAGGCGAGGTGACACTGGAGCATCCCGAGGCCAAGCATTATACGCTGGTGCCGACCTCGCGGCGGGTGAGCGGCGGGGAGCATCTCTCGCTTGAGCTGCCTTGGGCGCGCATTCTGTACGCGCAGGCCATCCCGATCGGAGAAGACGGGAAGAAGCGATATGACAAGGCGATGCCGATCCGGGAGGCCATCGGCAACATTCAGGCGGAGCCGATATTTCAGAAGGCCGGACTAACGGCTTATAACCAGAAGCGCTTCTTCACTTATCGGACCAAGATGAAGCTGGAATGGATCGCCCCTTCGGGGGAATGGGAAGTGCTGATCGTGCAGGAGAAGGAAATCGAGGATTTCAAATATTACGGCACATTCGTGGATCCATGCCATAAGGAAGCGATGGCGGCGTTCATCCGGCTGACTCACGATCAATACGCCCGCCATTTGGGCGAATACTTCGGCACGACGATTAAAGGCATGTTCACCGACGAGATCGGCCTGCTCGGCGGCATCCCCTGGTCGCCGGCGCTCGCGGCTTTCTTCCGGGAACACTGCGGGTACGACCTGCTCGCGAATCTGCACGCGCTGATCGATCCCGAAGCCGAGGATGCGGCGCGCATCCGCTACGATTATTACCAGTCGGTTCATCTGCTGCTTCGGGAGACGTATCACAAGCAGGTGCACGACTGGTGCGAGGAGCACGGTCTGCAGTATGTGGCCGAGGTGCCGTCCGTAAGGCATACGACGCAGCTGTTCAGCCATGTACCCGGCGGGGATACGGCCCATGAGAAGCTGGGCCGGTCGCTCGACTGGATCTTGAATTACCAGCAGACGAATTTTCGCAGCAATGCGAAGATGGTCAGCTCCCTGGCGCGCCAGCTCGGAAGGGAACGGAATCTGATCGAATGCTTCCACAGCGTCGGCTGGTCGATGACGCTGCAGGACGCTCGCTGGATGATCGATCGGATGGCGGCGCAGGGGACGAACTTTTTCAATTTCCATGCATTTTTCTACACGGTCGACGGGCTGACGCAGCATGATGCGCCTCCCTCCCAGTTTCTGCAGAACCCTTACTGGCCGCACTTCCGGAAGCTCGGCGATTATACGGGCCGGATCAGCTACGTCATGAGCAGCGGGGAAGCGGTCATCTCGGCGGCGGTGCTGCAGCCAGTGACCTCGATGTGGACGAAGATGGGCAATCCGTTCCACGGCTTCTCGTACGGGGGTAAGGACGAAGGGGAGAAGGAGCGGCTGGAGGTGCTGCGGATCTGGTGGCTCCGCATCTGCAACGAGCTGACGCGGGAAGGGCGCGACTATGATCATTTGGATCCCGAGCTGCTGGCGGAGGCCGAGATCGGAGACGGTACCATCCGGCTCGGCAAGGCGGAATACTCGCTTCTGATTCTGCCCCCGATGACCAATCTGGAGAGCGGTGCCTGGGCCAAGATCGAAGCGTTCCTGGCGCGGGGCGGCAAGGTGGTCAGCCTCGGGCAGCTGCCGTATGAGACGATCGAACCGGGGGTCGGCCCGGATACTGCAGCGGCGGCGTTCGGCGTGCCCGGCGGCGTCGTGGAGGCAGGCTTCTGGCGGCGGCCGGAAGGCCGCCTGCAGCAATATAAAGGTGCGGGAGACGCTTATTACCTGCCCTTCGCGGCAGCGGCGGATGCGAAGGCCGTACTGGAGCCGTTCACGGCGCTTCTGAACGCGCTGGAGCCGCTTCCCGTCCGCGTGCTGCCGGCTTGCGGCGAATGGGGGCTGCTGCTCCAATCGCGGCGGGTGGGCCGGGCTGAGGCGCTCGTTTTCGTCAGCAACCAGGAGGCGGAGCCGCGGGAAATCAAGCTGCGGCTGGAGCCGGGCTTGTGGGGAACGGAAGACGCGCATAACCGCACGGCAGTCGCCTTCCGCGAGCTGTCTCTCGATGACGGCGAAGCAAGGCCGCTGGAGGGCCGGGCGGAAGGAACAGGCTGGACGGTGCGGCTGACGCTTGCGCCCTACGAATCGCGTCTGATCGAAGCCGTGCGTTCGGCCGAGAAGGAGCAGCCGCAGCCGGTCTCAGCCGATACCGCTTGGACTTGGGAGATCGACGCGTCGGCTCCTTGGGAGCTGGAGGCGCTCGGGCCGAACGCCGTCCGCTTCGACACGTTCCGGATGGAAATCCTCGGGGCGGGCAGCGAGCTTATAGCGGAAGGCACGTCCGTGCCGGTCAAAACGTTCATCGATCAATGCGCCGATCTGACGGCCTCCGCGGCGATGCCCGTGCGCATGAAGCAGATGTTCGGTACGCCGATGATCCTGGATATGGCGTATCCATTGACCGTGAGGTACACAGCCGGGTTTATCGTGAAGGACCTGCCGGAACGGCTCGGGCTATTAATGGACCGCGGCGCGATTTCGGGCCAAGCGGTGATCCGGGTCAACGGGCAGCCGCTGGAGGACGGACGGTTCGAGCCGGTGTTCCTGTACGATCACCGGAACATCGCCCAAGATATCGCCGCACTTGTGAAGGAAGGACTGAACGAGCTGAGCGTCGAGGTACGGATCGAGCACGATTGGGACGGCGTGGTAGATGCGCTGTATCTTACCGGAGATTTCGGCGTGCGATTCGACGACGTCTCCCGGCCGGAGCTCACCCGGGTCTCCTGGCGGAAACTGCCACTGCAAGCGGGTCCTTACCCGGATTATCCTTACTACGCGGGTACCTTCGCGTTCACGCGGACCATGGAGCTGCCCGCGCTTCCGGCTTCCGGGACGTTCGAGCTCAGCTTCAACGGCTGGGATCCGAGCTTCCATGACTGTGCCGAGGTGCTGGTCAACGGGCAGACGCTCGGCGTCCGCACCTGGTCGCCTTACCGCTTCGAAGGCGATGCATCGCTGCTCCGGCAGGGAGAGAACCGGGTGGAGGTGCGCGTAACGAACACCTTGATCGGGCTGCTGGAAGGGAAATATTTTGCAGATGACAAGCATGCTTTATTACCGGTTCAAGAAAGGAAGGGGTAACGTTATGGCAGCTGCGAATCAACCGAGTACGGTTTCCCCTATCAGGACGGAGCGCCCGCGGGGACGCTCCTCCACATGGCGCAGACTGGGAGTGGACCTTAAGAGAGATAAATATTTGTATCTCCTGGCTTTGCCCGGACTGCTGTTTTTCCTGGTGTTTAAATATGTCCCGATGTGGGGCGTCATTATCTCGTTCCAGAATTACTCGCCCTTCACCGGAATGACCGGCAGCGAGTGGGTCGGCTTCGACCATTTCAGGCGCTTCTTCTCGAATCCCGACTTTATGATGCTGTTCCGCAATACGATGGGCATCAGCCTGATGAATCTCGTCCTGTTCTTCCCGCTCCCGATCGTGCTCTCGCTGCTGCTGAACGAGGTCCGGAGCACGGTGTACAAACGGGTGGTGCAATCGATCGTCTATATGCCGCACTTCCTGTCCTGGGTGATCATCTCGGGGCTGACGTTCCTGCTCTTCGCCAAAGGGGACGGGCTCGTGAACAAGATGCTGGCAGGGCTGGGCGCGGAGCGAATCGACGTGCTGACGAACCCGGACGCCTTCTGGCCGATGCTCACCCTCCAGTCGATCTGGAAGGAGTGCGGCTGGGGGACGATCCTGTTCCTGGCGGCGATGGCAAGCGTCGATCCTTCGGTCTACGAAGCGGCCAAAATCGACGGCGCCGGCCGGTTCCGCCAAATGTGGAGCATCACGCTGCCGGCGATCCGCAACGTCATCGTGGTGCTGCTGATTCTCCGGCTCGGACATATTATGGACGTCGGGTTCGAGCAGATTTTCCTTATGTATAACGGAGCGGTTTCGCAGGTGGCCGAGGTGTTCGATACGTACGTGTACCGGGTCGGCATCCAGCAGGGTCAGTTCAGCTATAGTACGGCCGCCGGATTATTCAAATCCGTGGTCGGGCTGCTTCTAGTAATCGTTTCCAATTGGATTGCCAAAAAAATGGGCGAGGATGGCGTATACTAAAGGAGGGATCTCATGAGAATCACCATAGGTGACCGCATATTCAACGTTGTCAATCTGCTGCTGCTGGGTCTGATCGCCGTCGTGACGTTCTTCCCGCTGTACTACGTCTTCGCGGTGTCGTTCACCGATCCGACGGAATATTTGAGGAAAAGCTTCGTTTTATTCCCGCAAACATGGTCCTTGGCCTCTTATAAATACTTGCTGTCGACCCCGGCCTTCGCGCGTTCGCTCGGCGTCAGCGCCTATCTCGCCGTTGTCGGAACGGCCTGCTCGCTCGTCGTGACGGCGGCGCTGGCTTACGTGCTTTCCCGCAAAAGATTGCGCGGACGGCAGGCGATCCTGCTGCTTATTCTGATCACGATTCTGTTCAGTCCGGGCATTATTCCGAACTATATTCTGATCCGGCAACTGCACCTGATCAACAGCCTGTGGTCGCTGATCCTGCCGGCGCTGGCCAGCGGCTGGAACGTTATTCTGATGAAGGGCTTCTTCGACAGCATTCCGGCGGAGCTCGAGGAATCCGCCGCGATGGACGGCTGCAACGATTTGTCCATCTGGTTCCGCATCATCCTGCCGCTGTCGCTCCCTTCGCTGGCTGCGTTCGGCTTGTTCTATGCGGTCGGCTACTGGAATCAGTTCTTTAACGCCCTGATCTATATCAATGATGCCTCCAAATGGCCGATTCAGGTCATGCTGCAAAATATGCTGCTCAACGCCAACAATTCCGATCTGATGGCGGACGCCTCCGCCGTCGCGCCGCCGACGGAAACGCTGAAGATGGCCGCGGTGATTGTAGCTACCGTACCGATTCTGCTCGTTTATCCGTTCCTGCAGAAGCATTTTGCCAAGGGTGCGATGGTTGGATCGGTCAAAGGTTAGAAGTACCAAGCTGCGCCCAGGGAGGAGTCGGCGAGCCGGCTGTCGAAGAAGGTTAACAAAAAACAGCCCAGAGGTGAGCAGCATGAACGGATGGTTCCAATCCTGGCTCCGCTATGTCAAGAAGTACAAATACAACAGCCGCTTCTTCCGCCGGAGCCTGACCATGATGCTGCTGATGGCCAGCATTCCCGGGCTGATCATCGGCGTAGGCATTTATTGGATCGCCTCCAACAACATGGAGGGAGAGCTGCAGCGGCTTCATCAGAATCAAATCAAGCAGCGTGCCGAGAACATCGACGAGCAGCTGGCCTATCTGGAGCTCACGTTCTCGCACTGGGCGTTCGATCCGAAGTTCGACGACCGGCTGAAAAATCTGGATATTACCCATCAGTTCGAGCAGGTGCAGGAGCTGTATCGGACGCTGCTTGTGATGGAGGGAGCCCACCCGCTGCTCGAGCGGGTGGAGCTGTTTCTGGATAAGCCGCGCCCCGTGATCATCAATAAGGAGCGCTTTGCTTATCTCGACCAGAACAGTGTCCAAGCGCCGTACGAATCGCTGCTGAAGCAGCCGAAGTCGGTATTCTGGACGAACGAATATCCGCTCTCACAGACGAAACCGCTTCCCGGCCGTCCCGCCGCTTTGTCGCTCGTCAACAAAATTCCGGGGGGAAGCACCGAACCGTTCGGCGCCATCGTGGCGACGATCAATCAGGATTACCTGATGAAGATGCTTAAGACGCTGACTCCCTACAATGAAGGGGAAACGATTCTGATGACGGGGGACGGAGGATGGAGGCTATCCGGCAGCGGCGATGCGCCCACCGGGCTGGACCAGTCGCTCGTCACGGAATTCGGCAAGCACAGCGCCCAGTCGGAATCGTTTCTTTTCAAGTATAACAAGACAACCTATTCGGTTTCCTACGGTCAGTTCAAGCGTCTCGGCATGACATGGACTTATATTTCCGCAGCACCTCTATCGACGATTACGGCACCGGTCGTGCTGGTGTCCAAATGGATTCTGTATATCAGTTTGTCCGCGCTGCTGCTCGCGCTGATCATGTCCTGGTTCGTCTCCCACCGCATTTATTCTCCGGTCGAACGTCTCGTACGGCTGCTGTCGGGGGAGAAGGGGACGGAGCTCAGCGACGAATTCGACCTGTTCGAGAAGCAGTGGACCCACTTGTCCAAGGAGAGCGAATCGATGCGCTCCAAGCTGAACGAGCAGCTTCCGCTGCTGCGCGAGGGCTTTTTCCTGCAGCTCGTCCAGGGCTATCTCTACTCGCTCAGCGAGAATGACATCAGGGAGAGGATGAAGCATTACGGGTGGAACGCGGAGGGTCGGCAGTTCGTTGCGCTGATGTTCCAGCTCACCGGCTTTTCCAGTCTAGGGGGCCGTTTCTCGCCGGGAGACGAGGATTTGGTCACGTTCGCGGCCGACAATATCATCCAGGAATTAACGGGCACGCAATACGAGCAGTCGGAAATCGTCAATTTCCACAACTTCTCGATCGGGCTGCTGCTTTCCTTTCCGTCCGATCACCCGACCGGCTGGCTGGACGACGACCTGAGCCCCTTCTGCGAGGAAGTAACCCGGACGATCAGCCGCATCCTGAAGATGCAGGTAACGGTGTCGATCAGCAAATGGGGCTATCAGGCAAAGCAGATTCCGCTGTTGTTCGAGGAGGCGAAACAGGCGCTTATGTACCGCGATCTTTCCGACGAGAATCAGATCATTAAGACCGACCAGCTTCCGAAGACGAACCCGATGATGGAAAGCAGCTATCCTTTTACCCTGGAAAAAGAAATCATCCATGCGATCCGCAGCGGATTGGAGGACGAAGCCGCCGAACTGATCGGGCAGTTCATGAAGGAGCTGTCGGATTCCGGCTCGACCGAGCTCGTCGTCCAGCAGGGCATGATGCAGCTGCTCGGCAGCATCCGGTATACGGTGCTTCAATCGGGCATGAACCCCGTACACCTGTTCGGCAGCGTCAATCTGTTCGAGCAGCTGTCTCAAATCAAGGAGCCGGAGGAGATGCTGAAGTGGTTCAAGATGAAGGTGGTGGGCGTGTACGTCGCCGAGCTGATCAGCCGCCAGGATTTCCACCTGAAGCAGATGGTGGAACAGGTGATCCTTCATCTGAGAGAGCAATATATGACCGTGCTGTCCCTTGATTCCTGTGCGGAGCAATTCGGCACGAGCCCTTACACGCTCAGCCGGGCATTCAAGCAAATTACGGGGATTAATTTCATCGATTATTTGACGCAAATCCGGATTGACAACGCGAAGACGCTGCTGCGCGAGACGGATCTGAAGATGGGCGAGGTGGCCGAACGGGTCGGCTATCAGCATACGTATTTTAACCGGATCTTCAAGAAATACGAGGGCATCACGCCGAGCCAATTCCGCGAAATGAACCGTCCTTAAAAGCCTTGCATGGATGTATAAGGGCTGCAACAAAGTCTAACAAGCGCCATCAGGGCTTCGTCGGCGGGGTACAAAAGAGTACGATTGCCTGCAAACTTCCGGTTCCGGTATTGTCGGACTTAAGATAGCTGCACCATATACCGAATGACAAAGGGAGGATCTTAAGATGAATAACAAACGAACGGCAAAAACCGCCGCCGGCGCGCTGGCCGCAGCGCTTGCGCTCTCCGCGCTGCTGACCGCCTGCGGAGGCTCGAAGGGCACGGCTACAGGGCAGGGCACCGGCGCCGAGGGAACGCTGGACGTCAGCATTATGTCGATTCTGCTAAGCCCGACCCCGCCTCAAGACGATAACAAGATCAAGCAGACGATCGAGAAAGCGACAAACTCGAAGCTCAAAATTCAGTGGGTATCTGGGAACAACTACGACGACAAGCTGAACGTGACGCTGGCATCCGGCGACATCCCGGAGCTCACCTTTATTAGGGACCCGTTCGCTCCCGTATTCCGCAACGCGGTAACTCAGGGCGCCTTCTGGGATATCACTCCATTTCTTAAAGATTATCCGAACTTGACTTCCAAAATTTCCAAAACGGCATGGGATTTGACGAAAATGCAGGACGGCAAAAATTACGGCGTTCCGCGTCCGCGTCCGTCCGAAGCCGATCCTTTCTTCATTCTCCGGAAGGACTGGCTGGATAAGGTCGGTCTGAAGGTGCCGACGACGACCGATGAATTATACACCGTCATGAAAGCCTTTGCGGACAAAAATCCAGGCGGCAACGGCGCGATTCCGTACACCACCTATGTCAATCCGAGCGATATGGGCTCGCTCGGCCAGATCGAGAACAGCTTCACCGGCGTGAACGGGCTGTGGAAGCTGCAGGACGGCAAGCTCGTTTACACGGCGCTTCTGCCGGAAATGCGCAAATCGCTCGAATTCGAGGCGAAGATGTACAAGGAAAAGCTCATTCCGGAGGATTACGCTTCCTTGAAGCTGTCCCAATCGAACGACCTGTTCAGGGGCGGCAAGGCCGGCATGATCGTCGATAAGGCCGGCACGATGTCGGACTACTATGACAAACTGAAGGCGATCGATCCGAACTTCAAGCAGACGGACTTTTATCCGGTGACGAGCATTAACGGATACAACCCGAAGGGGCCGGGCTTTAACGGGCTCATGGCGATTCCGAAGAGCGTACCGGAAGCGAAGATGAAGCGCATCCTCAAGCTGATCGATACTTGGATGAATGACGACGTATTCGCTATTCAGCAGTACGGGATCGAGGGGACTGACTATACCGTCAAGGACGGCGTGAAGGTGATCAATACCGAGCAGCTGACGAAGGACAACGGTCCGGATTTTAACCAAATCGTCTATGTGGCCGACCCGTATGCCAGCTCGACCAAGGTGTATTTCCCGAAGGAAGTCAACGATCTGTTTAAGAAAATCCAGGACGAGCGGGCGAAGAACAGCGCGGCGGACGTCAGCATCGGCCTCTACTCTCCGACGGCGCAAAAAATTCTTCCCGAGCTGAACAAGAAGGTGCAGGACGCGAAAACCAAGATCATTCTCGGACGCGATCCGATCACTGCGTGGGACGATCTGGTAGCGAAGCTCAAGGCTGATCAGGACGTCGCCAAGATGAGCCAGGAAATGACCGATGCTTACCAGAAACGCAGCGCAGGCAAGTAAGCGATAATTTGGGGGCAGGGGGACCTGACCTCCTCTTTTTTTCCGAATCGGAATTTTGAATGAAGGGAATGGTGCGTCGTGACACGGTATTTTGAAGAAAACGAAAGTATTTACAGCAAATGCGGGGAGCATGTAGGGGACGTTCTGGCCGCCATTGCGGGGCGTTATGTGGGGAGCAACCCGGCGCAGCCGATGACTTATCGGGCATACTGCGCAGACGGGATCGGGAGAAAGTACGATTATAGCTACGATTTCAATCTTGTAGAGCGGCTGCCTGGCCTAAAGAACGGACAAGTCGTATATGCCTGGGCCAAGGTATGGAGCGATCAGCCGAGCCAGCTGCCTTACGCGCTGCACTGCTACGGCCCGATGCAGCTGTTCGTGAACGGCCAGCGGCTCTTTAAGGCGAACATCGTGGACGAGCTGCATCCGGAGCGCCGCCATACGGTCGGCATTCCGATGAATCGGGGGTGGAACCACCTGGTGCTGCAGTTCATCAAGACGGAATCGGGCTGCGGCGGCTCGTTCGGGCCGGGCTCCTACAAGAGCAATCCGATGCATGTGCTGGCGCCGTCGCCGGAGCGGGCTGGGCACGAGGGCTGGATTTATTCCGAGCCGCAGGATCGGACCTGGGATGAGCTGCCGGCTGAGGGCTGGTCCGAGTCGGGAAGCGGCGCCGTCTGGTACCCGGAGCTGGGGTGGGGCCCGGAGGAACAGGCGCTTCGGCCGATGGCGCGGATCTTCGGCACGGGAGAGGAGCAGACGGCGCTCGCTTGGACGAAGCTGCGTTGCCTGTGGCAGGGCGAACGCGAGGTGGAGCTGAGCGGCTCGAGCGGCGGAGCGGTGGCCGTATTCGTAGACGGCGAGGCCGTTCTGGAGCAGAAAGCGGGAGGTGCGTTCCGCGGCAAGGTGTTTCTAGGCTACGGCGAGCATGATCTGACGATTCGCTGCAGCGGGGAGGGCGACTGGGGCTTCCGGCTGGACCCGCTCCCTCCAGGGACCGCTCTGGAGCTGCCTTATCCGGTGCAAGGGGCCCGGGATGCTTGGCTGTATCTGGAGCTGGGCAGGGAAGCTGCGGTTTCGCTCGAAGGAGTCGAAGCAGGCGCGGCTCAGGACGGGCTCACGTTCTGGAGACTGGATGCGTCGAACACGTGGGTTCGCCAGTATGCCGAGAATCCGTTGTTCGGCAAATGGAATTATCCGCTCGGCGTTACGTTGTACGGCTTATATCAGACCGGGAAGCTGATCGGGCGCGCCGATCTGACGGACTACGTTTATAAGCATATCGAGACTTGCACTTCCTTGTACCGCTACGCGATTTGGGACCGCGAACGGTTCGGCGCTTCGGGCGTTCTGAATACGCTGACGACGCTGGACAGTCTGGACGACTGCGGCTCCTTCGGCGCGACGATGCTGCTGGCGCTTCAGGACCGGGAGCTTCGCGGAGCGGAGGAAATCGCGGACGTAATCGCCGATTACATCAGTCACCGGCAGGATCGGCTGGAGTTCGCTGTACCGAAATCCGAAGCAGGGGCATGCGACCCTGTGGTGCGACGATCTCTACATGAGCGTCCCGTTCCTTTGCCGCTCTTATTCGAGAACGGGAGAGGCGCGGTATTTGGAGGATGCTGCCAATTTGTTCATCCAGTACAAGAAGCGGCTGTATATGCCCGAGCTGAAGATCATGTCGCACGTCTATGATTTCGTGGTAGATAAGCCGACGAAGGTGGCGTGGGGCCGCGGGAACGGCTGGGTGCTGTTCTCGCTGTCCGAGCTGCTCGCCGTCATGCCGGAAGGAATGGAAGGCCGGGAGGCGATGATCGGTTTCTTCAGGGAGCTGTGCGAGGGGTATTTGCGATTGCAGGGCGTAAACGGGCTTTGGCATCAGGTACTGACCGATCCCGAGTCGTACGAAGAGACGTCCTGCACGTCGATGTTCCTGTATGCCTTCGCGCGGGGCGTCCGTTTCGGCTGGCTGAAGGAAACGGACCCGTACATCGAGGCGATTCACCGCGGCTGGAAGGGTCTCACCCGCATCTCGATCGATAAGCTCGGCAACGTCTACGGCGTGTGCCGCGGTTCGGGCTATTCCTACAATGCCGCCTACTACAAGGACGACTTGTCCTGGCTGCTGAACGATACGCACGGCACCGGCATCGTGATGCTGGCGGGCATCGAGGTGCTGCAGCTAAATGCATGGCTGAAGAGCCTGCGGTATGATAAGGATGAACCGGTCGGGGCTCGTTGATCGGGGATGAGCCTTGGGAGAAGGAAGTGTGAAGGCATGGAGGGATCGCAGGCAAGGCTGGCGGAGACGGGCAAAGACGAAGCGGAAGGCCCGGTGCGAAACGGTGGCGTGGAGCGAAATGAAGGCGTGGAGCGAAGCGGCAGTGTGGAGCGTAGTGAAGGCGTGGAGCGAAGCGGCAGTGTGGAGCGAAGCGGCGGTGTGGAGCGAAGTGGCGGCGTGGAGCGAAGCGGCAGCGTGGAACGAAGCGGCGGCGTGGAGCGAAGTGGGAGCGGGCCGATCGGCGGGAGCGAGTGCGAGGCTGCGGTGGAAGTCGCGGTCCAGCCGACCGGCGGCCGGCGCTACGTGGGCGTGGACGGCTGCCGGGGCGGCTGGGTCGCCGTGGAGCTGACCGAGCACGGCGGCTGGCGCGTGTCGGTTCACCCGGACATGGCGGCGGTATGGGCCGCGCACCGGGAGGCCGAGCTGCTGCTCGTCGACATGCCGATCGGGCTGACGGATGCAGCCGAAGGCCGCCGGTGCGACCGCTTGGCGCGGGCGATGCTGAAGCCCGGCCGCGCCTCGAGCGTATTCCCGGCGCCCGCGCGCTGCGTACTGGGCGCCTCCGGCTATGCCGAGGCGAACGCGCTGCAGCGGGAGCGCACCGGGCGAGGCCTGTCCCGCCAGTCATGGAATCTGACGGGGAAGATCCGCGAGCTGGATGCGCTGCTCCAGCGAGAAGGCGTTGCGGTGCGGGAGCGGCTGCGCGAGTCACACCCGGAGCTGTGCCTGGCGATACTGTTCGGTGAGCCGATGGCCCACGGCAAGAAGACCGCGGACGGCTATCGGGAGCGGGTCACGCACCTCAGCGGCGTGTTCCCGGCGGCTGGCGCGCTGGTGGAGTCTGCGCTGGCGGTACACCGCCGCAGCGAGCTTGCCCGCGACGACGTCGTCGACGCGCTCGCGCTGGCGGTCAGCGCGCTTCTGAGCGGCGGCCGCCTGCAGCGCGTGCCGGAGGCGGAGGAGCGGGACGGTACAGGGCTGCTCTGTGCCGTCTGGTTTTACGACCGGCTCGGCCGGATTAGCCGGTTATAGGCAAGCGGCCCGCCGAGCATCGGAAGCTCGGCGGGCCGTTTTTTTAGTTGTTAAGAATTTATAAGTTTTTCGCAACTTATAGCTTCGCATCAACCTTGATAAACGCGCTGGTCCTTGTAAGACAAGGACGGCGTAGCCGTTTATCCTGGTGGAAGATGATGCTAAATGTAGCCCGCCGTGCGAGAACCTGCCGTTTCTTCCTTACAGCACCTTGCGGAACGCTTCCGTCAGCAGGGGCACGACTTCGAACAAGTCACCGACGATGCCGTAGTCGGCGACCTGAAAGATCGGCGCGTCCGGGTCCTTGTTGATCGCGACGATGATGCGCGACTGGCTCATCCCGGCGAGATGCTGGATCGCGCCGCTGATGCCGCAGGCAATGTACATCTCCGGCGTGACGACCTTGCCGGTCTGGCCGATTTGCAGCGCGTAGTCGCAGTAACCGGCGTCGCACGCTCCGCGGGAGGCGCCTACCGCGGCTCCGAGCACCGCCGCCAGCTCCTCCAGGGGCCGGAAGCCGTCCGCGCTCTTGACTCCCCTGCCCCCGGATACGATAATCCGGGCTTCGGCCAAGTCGATCCGTCCGGCGGATCTATGCGCCACCTCCAACACGGCGGTGCGGAGGTCGGCCGGAGTGCGGTAAGGCGTCCTTACGATAGGCGTGACTTCATCCGGCTCCGGGACGGGCCCGGGCACCGGAATATTGTTCGGGCGGATCGTGACGACCCGCGGCGCATCGACGTTCGTGAACGTCCTGCGTTCCCATACCTTGCCCGCATAGAGGGGGCGCGTGAACTGAACGCCGCCGTCCGCCGTCCGTTCGATGGCTGTCACGTCCGAAATTTGTCCGGCCCCAAGCCAAGCGGCCGTCATCGGCGCCAAATCACGGCCAATCGCCGTATGTCCGAAGAATACGGCATAGGGCCGATCTTCGTCCAATACGCGGGATAGCGCTGTAAAGTAGGACTCTGCGCTGTAAGCCGCCAATTCCGGATGATCGATCAAATGAATGCGGTCGCAGCCGTAAGCCGCGATCTCATCCGTCAGGGCTTCTCCGCCGCTGCCGACGAACACGGCCGCGAGGGAGTCGCCCGGCGCCATGCAGCTTCGAACCGCACCCAGCGTTTCGAACGCGACCTGCCGCAGCTTGCCTGCCCGATGCTCCGTGAAGGCTAACCAAGTTTTGCCCATGAACCCTCCTCCTCTTCCTGGATATTCGGTCAAAGCACTAGAGCGCTTTCGCTTCGCCCCTCAGCAACTCCGCCAGCCTGGCAACCTGCTCCGCAGGAGTACCCTCTAATCTGCGGCCCGCTTGACGAGCCGGAGGCAGGCTTAGCCCGAGGCGCAATGTCGCCGCAGCCACGTCGTCAGGGGATAGTCCCAAATCCCCGAGGTCCAAGCGGGCAAAAGGCTTCTTCTTCGCCTTCATAATGCCGGGCAGCGTCGGGTACCGCGGTTCGTTAAGCCCCTGCTGAGCCGTGAACAGCGCCGGAAGCCGTACGGTCAGCTTCTCGCTGTCGCCCTCGGCGTCCCGAAGCGCCTCGGCGATGCCGCCTTCGATCTTGAGTCCGACCACGGACGACACGTGCGGCAATCCGAGCAGCCGCGCCGTCCTGACCGCCACCTGTCCCGCCCCGTTATCGACGGAGAACAGTCCGGCGAGCAGCAGGTCCGGAGGCTCCTTCGCCAAATAAGCGGCCAATACCCGGGAGACGCTGTATTCGTCCACCGGGATGCGATCGTCCCCGATGAGCACGGCTTCGTCCGCTCCCATGGCCAGTGCGGTCCGCAGCGCCTCTCCGGCACGCTCGGGCCCGACGGATAGAACGGTAATGCGTCCGCCATGCCGCTCCTTTTGCCTGATCGCTTCCTCCACGGCATATTCGTCATAAGGATTTAATATGAATTTGACTCCGTCTTCTTGAACGATGCCGTCCCGGAGATCGATTTTTTCCTCGGTATCGAACGTCTGCTTCACCAGCACCACGATGTTCATGGTCGTTCCCTCCCCGCGGTTTCTTCTTGTTTCATTTTATGGGATGAGGAAGAGGAAACATTCCAAACGGACAGGCGGTTCGACAAAATTGACCAGCGATACGCATGGTTCGTCACAGGCTCTCATAAAATGAAACCAAATAGCTCATCTGTAAACGTTTTCGAACTACTAGCGGAGGCCCCGCAGGCGCGTACTTCCTCCTCCAACGACGAATCGAAGGACGAAAGGGCGGATGGGTCATGGTATGGCAGACGGTTCAATGGCTGTCGTTTTTGGCTGTGACGGGATATGCGGTTCTGCTGTTTCTGCAGGCAGTACTGCGCAGGCGTGACAATATCCGGCTGGGGCGGCCGTCCGAGGGTCCGAAGAAATCCGGGAGGAGCGCAAAGGCGCTGCTGGGGCAAATGCTCGGACACCGCAAGCTGTTGAAGGATCCGAGAAGCGGCGCGATGCACCTGGTCATGTTCTACGGCTTCATTGTACTGCAATTCGGGGCGCTTGATCTGATAGGAAAAGGCCTTACGGGTGGGCGGCACCTTCCGCTGCCGGGGTATGCCGCGTTCACGCTGCTGCAGGAAATCGCGGTCTTGTCGGTGCTGGCGGCGGTCGCCTATGCGGCATACCGGCGCTATATCGAACGGCTGCCCCGTTTGAAGCGAGGCTGGAAGCCTGCCGTCGTGCTGCTGTTTATCACGCTGCTTATGCTGTCGGTGCTGCTTTCGCTCGCCTTCGAGCGGCGCTGGCTCGGCGAAGCGCCGTCCGTTTATGCGCCCGTGGCCTCCTGGCTCGCCGGCGGACTTGCATGGATGTCTGCCGCGCAAGCGGAAGCAGGATTTTACGCGGCCTGGTGGCTGCATCTGCTGGTGCTGCTCTCTTTTCTCGTCTATGTACCACAATCGAAGCATCTTCACCTGATCACGGCCCCGGTGAATTTGTGGCTGGCCAGGGACCGCGCAGGCCGCTTGGAGAAGATCGATCTGGAGGACGAGAACGCGGAGTCGTACGGAGTCGGCCGGATCGAGGATTTTACGCGGAAGCAGCTGCTCGACCTGTATGCCTGCGTCGAATGCGGGCGCTGCACGAACGTTTGTCCCGCTTCGAATACCGGAAAACCGCTGTCGCCGATGCATCTGATTACGAAGCTGCGGGACCATTTGACGGAAAAAGGGGCTTTGGTCACATCCAAGTCGCCCTGGGTGCCGGCCTGGGCGTTCGGCGGCGCGGACGTGGCAGGGCAAGGGGCGCATCAAGTTGAGGCCGCAGGCAAGGTAGCTTGGAACGATGCGGCAGGCGGCACGGATATCCGCCCCACGCTGGCTTGGCAGCAGCAGTCCTGGCTTCGGCAGGAGGGGAATGCGGAGTCCGTCGAGCTGCTCGGCGGCGTCGTTACGGAAGAGGAGATCTGGGCGTGCACGTCCTGCCGCAATTGCGAGGATCAATGCCCTGTCGGCAACGAGCATGTGGACAAAATCGTCGATCTGCGCCGGTATCTCGTGCTGACGCAGGGAACGATGCCGCAGGAGGGCCAGCGGGCGCTGCAAAACATCGAGCGCCAGGGCAATCCGTGGGGCCTGAGCCGAAGCGACCGGGCGCAGTGGACCGGTGACGTGGAAGGCTTCCGGGTGCCTACGGTGAAGGAGCGGCCGGATTTTGAAGTGCTTTTCTTCGTCGGCTCGATGGGCTCGTACGATCTTCGGACCCGGAAGGTTTCCCGCGCGCTCGTGCGGCTGATGAACGAGGCCGGGGTGAAATTCGCCATCCTCGGCAACGAGGAGCGGGGTTCCGGGGACACTCCCCGGAGGATGGGCAACGAGTTTCTGTTCCAGCAGCTGTGCGAGGACAATATTGCGACGTTCAAGCGATACGGGGTGAGGCGGATCGTTACGGCTTGTCCGCATACGTTTAACCTGTTCAAGAACGAGTATCCGGATTTCGGCATGAAACAGGTGGAGGTGCTGCACCATACGCAGCTGCTTGGCCGGTTGATCCGCGAAGGACGGCTGTGGCCGGAGCACGAGGTTAACGAGCGGGTCGTATACCACGACTCTTGCTATTTGGGCCGGTACAACGGCGTTTACGACGAGCCCCGCGAGGTGCTGAGGGCGATCCCGGGCGTGACGCTGCTGGAGATGGAGCGCTCTCGGGAGAATGCGATGTGCTGCGGTGCCGGCGGCGGCCGCATGTGGATGGAGGAGCAGGGCGGCAAGCGGGTGAATGTCGCCCGGACCGAGCAGGCGCTTGCGGTACAGCCGACCGTGATCGGGAGCGCTTGCCCGTATTGCCTCACGATGATGGAGGATGGGGTGAAAATGGCAGCACCGGATACCGGACTTCAGGCGATGGATATTGCGGAGCTGCTGGAGCTGTCCGTGTTCGGCCGTTAAAGAGATCGGGAAAAATGCGCAATCAAGGAGGAATCGCCGTCATGATCAGACCGATAAGGCAAGCGGCCGTACTCGGCTCCGGCGTTATGGGCTCGGGCATCGCCGCTCACCTCGCGAACGCGGGCATCGATTGCCTGCTGCTTGATCTGGTACCCGAGCGGCTCACCGCGGAGGAGGAAGCGAAGGGCTGGACGCTGGACCATCCTTCGGTTCGCAACCGAAGGGCTGCGGACGCGGTCGCCCGGCTGACGAAGACGAAGCCGGCGGCGCTGTATGACGACGCCTTCGTCCGGCGGATTACGCCCGGCAATTTGGAGGATGATTTTGCCAAGCTGAGCGGTGTCGATTGGATTATCGAGGTGATCGTCGAGCGGCTCGATGCGAAGAAAGCGCTGCTGGAGCGTGTAGAGCAGGTATGGCGGCCGGGGACCGTCGTGAGCTCGAACACTTCCGGCATTTCGGTGAACGCGATGGCGGAAGGGCGAAGCGCAGCGTTCCGGGCGCATTTTCTCGGTACGCACTTTTTCAACCCGCCCCGGTATATGCCGCTTCTGGAGCTGATTCCCGGCGAGGCTACCGACCCGAGGGTCGTAAACGGCATGAGGCGCTTCTGCGAACGGAAGCTCGGCAAAAGCACGGTCGTCGCCAAGGACACGCCGAACTTTATCGCCAACCGGATCGGCACCTACGGCATCCTCGTTACGCTCGAAGCGATGGCGGAAGGCGGCTTCACGGTGGAAGAGGTTGACGCCGTCACTGGTCATGCGATGGGCAGGCCGAAGAGCGCAACGTTCCGCACGCTCGATCTTGTGGGACTCGATACATTTGTGCATGTGGCGGACAACGTGCATGCGAACGTGACGGATGAAGCGGAGCAAGCGGCCTTCCGCACGCCGGAGCCGCTGAAGGCGATGGTGGCCGCAGGACAGCTCGGCGAGAAGACGGGGCGCGGCTTTTATTTGAAGCGAAGGACGGCGGAGGGGGGCAGCGAGATTTTGTCGCTGAGCCTGAAGACGATGGATTACGGTCCGCAGAAGAAGGTATCGTCAGCAGCGCTGGAGGCAGCCAAGCAAGCGAAGGGAGCGGCGGGCAAAATCAAGGCGCTCCTTGCCGGAGGGGATCGTTATGCGGAGCTGGCGTGGACGCTGCTGAAGAAAACGCTGCTCTATTCGGCGGCCAAGATCGGGGAAATCGCGGATACGGTACAGGATGTGGACGATGCGATGCGCTGGGGCTTCAATTGGGAGCTCGGCCCGTTCGAGGTGTGGGACGCGATCGGCCTGAAGCGATCCGTCGAGCGGATGGAGGCTGAAGGCGAGACGGTGCCCGCTTGGGTGAAGGCATGGCTGGTGGAGGGGCATGAAAGCTTTTACGAGCAGGGGGATGAAGGACCTCGCTATGCGAATGCCGGCGGATTCAGGCGTGTGGAGCGGGCGCCGGAGGCCATCTCGCTCAGCCGTTTGAAGGCGCAGGGGCGCACGGTACTGGCGAACAGCGGAGCTTCCTTGATCGATCTCGGCGACGGCGTTGCCTGCCTGGAGTTTCATTCGCCGCATAATGCGATCGGCGGCGACATTTTGCAAATGATCAACCGGAGCGTAGAGGAGGTGCGGCGCGGGTTCGACGGGCTCGTCATCGCGAACCAGGGGAAAAATTTCTGCGTCGGGGCGAACCTGATGCTGCTGCTCATGGAGGCGCAGGACGAGGAATGGGACGAAATCGACGGGATCATCCGTTTGTTCCAGGATACGATGTACCGGCTGAAGCGGTTCGAAAAGCCGGTCGTAGCCGCACCGCACCGGATGGCGCTTGGCGGAGGCGTGGAGGTGTGCCTCCCGGCCGACCGGATCGTCGCTTCGGCGGAGACCTATTTCGGCCTCGTCGAGTTCGGCGTAGGACTCATCCCCGCGGGGGGCGGCTGCAAGGAGCTGGCGCTGCGTGCAGCTCTCGGCACCTTGCCGGAGGATGACCTTCAGCCTGCGATTCAGCGCGTGTTCGAAACGATCGGCATGGCGAAGGTATCCACCAGCGGCCACGACGCGATCAGGCTCGGGCTGCTCCGGCCGACGGATCAGGTGGCGATGCATCCGGATCACTTGATCTATGATGCCAAGCAGGCGGTGCTGAAGCTCGCGCAGGAGGGCTACGAGCCGGTGCGGGAGGAGCGTTTTCGCGTGGCCGGCCGCGACGGCGGGGCGGTGCTGAAGCTCGGTGCATATCTGATGAAGGAGAGCGGCTATATCAGCGACCACGATTACTTGATCGCAAGCAAGCTCGCCCATGTGCTGACCGGCGGCGATGTGCCCGCGGGCACGCTGGTGACGGAGCGGCACCTGCTCGATCTCGAGCGAGAGGCGTTCCTGAGCCTGTGCGGCGAACCGAAGACGCAGCAGCGCATGCAGCATATGCTCGGCACGGGCAGGCCGCTACGCAACTAATCCGGGCATGGAATGCGGAAGGAGAGGTGACTTTAGGTGAGCTTGCAGGAAGCGGTCATTGTTTCGGCGGCGCGAACCGCCGTCGGGAAGGCGAAGAAGGGCAGCTTGTCGCAGACGAGGGCCGAGGATCTGGGCAAGGCCGTGCTGGAGGCGGCGATCGATCGGGCGCCCGGCGTCCGCAAGGAGGACGTCGAGGATATCCTGATCGGCTGCGCGATACCGGAGGGGGAGCAGGGTCTCAATTTCGCCCGCATCATGTCGCTGTACGCGGGCTTCCCGGTCACGGTACCGGCGGTCACGGTCAACCGGTTCTGCTCCTCCGGGCTGCAGACGGTGGCGTTCGCAGCCGAACGGATTCAGCTCGGGTATGCGAGCGCCGTGCTGGCCGGGGGCGTGGAGAGCATGAGCCACGTGCCGATGACGGGGTTCAAGCCTTCACCGCACCCGGTGCTGGTGGACAGCATGCCCCACGTGTATATCGGTATGGGGCATACCGCGGAGCGGGTGGCCGAGCGGTTCGGCGTCTCGCGGGACGACCAGGACCGGTTCGCCCTGGCGTCGCACCGAAAGGCGGCCGCCGCCCAGCGGGAAAGCCGGTTCCGTGAGGAAATCGTGCCGCTGGAGGCGGTGCTCACGCAGGCGGATGAGGAGGGGCGGCTGCAGATGCGGCGCTTCCGGTTCGACGCTGACGAAGGCGTGCGGGAGGATACGACGCTGGAGGCGCTGGGGCGGTTGAAGCCGGCGTTCCAGGCCGGGGGCACCGTGACGGCGGGCAACGCGTCGCAGATGAGCGACGGCGCCGCCGCCCTGCTGCTCATGAGCCGGACCAGGGCCGAGGAGCTGGGCCTCAAGCCGCTCGCCGCGTTTCGCTCGTTCGCGGTGGCGGGTGTGGAGCCGGAGATCATGGGGGTCGGTCCGGTGGAGGCGATCCCGAAAGCGCTGCGGCAGGCGGGCCTGAAGCTGGAGGATATCGATTTGTTCGAGCTGAACGAGGCGTTCGCTTCGCAATGTGTGCATGTGGTGCGGCAGCTCGGTATCGATGAGGGCAAAGTGAATGTGAACGGCGGAGCGATCGCCCTCGGCCATCCGCTCGGGTGCACCGGAGCGAAGCTGTCAGTCACGCTGCTTCATGAGCTGAAACGGTGCGGGGGCGGCTTCGGCGTCGTGTCGATGTGCATCGGCGGCGGCATGGGCGCAGCGGGCGTATTCGAGGTTTATCCTTAAGGCAGGAGGTGCGGAATGATGGCTGCGATTAAAGGCGGCAGCTTTATCATCGACGAGATCGACGGCAGCTTGGTGGTGACGCCCGAGGATTTCACCGAGGAGCAGCGGATGATCGCGCGGACGACGGAGGATTTCGTCGAAGGCGAGGTGCTTCCCCATGACGAGACGATCGAGAAGCTCGATTACGGGCTGACGGTCCGGCTGCTGCGCAAGGCGGGGGAGCTCGGTTTGCTCGGCGCCGACATTCCCGAGGCGTACGGCGGGCTCAGCCTGGATAAAATCAGCTCCACCCTGATCAGCGAGAAGCTGTCCAAGGCGTCGTCCTTTGCGCTGTCGCTGGGAGCGCATGTCGGGATCGGGACGTTGCCGATCGTTTACTTCGGCACGGAGGAGCAGAAGCAGGCTTATCTGCCCCGGCTTGCTACGGGTGAGAAGATTGCGGCGTACTGCTTGACGGAGCCTTCCTCCGGCTCCGACGCGCTGGGGGCGAAGACGACGGCGCGCTTGTCCGAGGACGGGAGCCACTACATCCTGAACGGCACGAAGCAGTTTATTACGAATGCCGGCTTTGCCGATGTGTTTATCGTGTATGCGAAGGTAAACGGCACGGACTTCAGCACCTTCATCGTGGATCGGTCGCTGGAAGGCGTCAGTGTCGGACCGGAGGAGAAAAAGATGGGCATCAAGGGCTCGTCCACCCGTCCTCTGATTCTGGACGATGTCAAGGTTCCGGCGGACCGGTTGCTGTGGGAGGTCGGAAAAGGACACCTGATCGCGTTCAACATCTTGAACATCGGGCGCTTCAAGCTGGCGGCCGGCTGCCTCGGAGCGGCCAAGGAGGCTCTCGAGCTGTCGGCGGCTTACGCCGAGGAGCGGACGCAGTTCGGCAAACGGATCGCCTCGTTCCCTCTGATCGGTGCGAAGCTGGCAGATATGAACATTCGCACGTTCGTGCTGGAGAGCATGGTGTACCGAACGGCGGGGCTGTTCGACGAAGGGCTGCGGGAGCTCGATTACTCGCGGGCCGATATCGGGATGCAGTCCGCCAAAGGGATTGCCGAGTACGCCCTCGAGTGCTCGATCAATAAGGTGTTCGGCACGGAGGCGCTCAGCTTCGTGGCCGATGAGGGCGTGCAAATCCACGGGGGCTACGGCTTTATCCAGGAATACCGAATCGAGCGGATTTACCGGGATGCGCGGATCAACCGTATTTTTGAAGGGACGAATGAAATTAACCGGCTGCTGATCCCCGGCACGCTGATCAAGCGGGCACTGAAGGGCGAGCTGCCGCTGCTGGCCAAGGCGCAGGCGCTGCAGGCCGAGCTGCTTCAACCGATTCCGCCTGCGGCTTACGATAGTCCGCTGGAGGAGGAAGCGTATCTCATCCGGATGGCGAAGAAGATCTTCCTCATGACGGGGGCGCAGGCTATGCAAAAGTACCAGCTGAAGCTGGAGGAGCAGCAGGAGGTGCTGAGCCGTCTGGCCGACCAGCTGATCGGAATCTACGCGATGGAGAGTGCGCTGCTGCGGGCGCAGAAGAAGCTGGCGTCCGCAGGCGAGACGAAGGCGGGCCTCGCGATCTCCATGACGACAGTCTTCGTGCACGAGACGTTTGAACGCTTGGAAGGGCTCGCGAGGGAGACATTCGCGGCGATGGAAACGGGCGACACCATCCGCACCCAGCTCTCCGTGCTGAAGAAGCTCGCCCGCCGCCAGCCGGCGGATACGATAGGCCTGAAACGGACCGTTGCGGCCCGGGTCAGGGAAGCGGGAGGCTATATCGTCTGACCGAAGGAACGGCAGCCAATAGGATGGATTGGGGTGGACTGCATGACAAGCAAGCCATGGCTTCGCCACTACCCAGAGGAGGTTCCGCCTTCCTTCGACTATCCGAAGCATAATCTCGCTTATTTCCTGACGCGGACCGCCGAGCTTTACCCGGACGCGACTGCCCTTGATTTTATGGGCAAAACGATGAGCTACCGCGAGCTGAACGAGGCGGCCTGCCGGTTCGCCCGCTCCCTGCAGGGGCTTGGCGTACGGCAGGGAAACCGGGTAGCGGTGATGCTCCCGAATTGTCCCCAGACGCTCATCGCTTATTTCGGCACGCTTCTGATGGGCGGCATCGTCGTAATGACGAATCCGATGTATACCCCGAGGGAGCTGGAATACCAGCTGAAGGATTCGGGGGCGAGAACGATCGTGACGCTCGATCTGCTGTTCGACCGGGTCCGCCGGACGGCCGAGTCCGCCGGGCTCAGGCAATTGATCATCACCTCGATCAAGGATTATTTGCCCATCCCGCAAAAATGGCTTTACCCGCTGAAGGCGCGGGCGGACGGATTGGACCGCAAGGTCGCCTACGGCAACGGGGTGTACGCGTTCCTGGCGCTGCTTCGCCGCAGCCCGTCCGTCACCGTCAGCGTGCAGGTCGATCCAGACCGCGATGTGGCGCTGCTGCAGTACACCGGCGGGACGACGGGGCTGGCCAAAGGGGTGATGCTGACGCATTCGAATCTCGTGGCTAACACGATCCAGAACCGGCTGTGGGCGTACCGCTCGCAGCCGGGGCGCGAGGTGTATCTTGCGGCGCTACCCTTCTTCCATGTATTCGGGCTTACCGTCCTGCTCAATCAGGCCGTGTACTTGGCCGGCAAGCTGGTCATCGTGCCGCGATTCGACCCGGCTCAGCTGGTGCGCACGATCCGCCGCACCCGACCGACCGTCTTCCCGGGCGCCCCGACAATGTATATCGCTCTGCTTCAGCGGAGGGACATTCAGGCTGGGGATTTGTCCTCGCTTGACATTTGCATCAGCGGAGCCGCTCCGCTGCCGATGGAGGTGCAGGATCGGTTCGAGGCGCTGTCCGTCGGCCGGCTGATCGAAGGCTACGGGCTGACGGAGGCTTCCCCGGTTACGCACGCGAACAATATTTGGGAGAAGCGCAAGCTCGGTTCGATCGGAATTCCGTTCCCCGATACGGAGGCACGGATCGTCGACCCGGCGACGGGGGAGGAGGTTCCGCCCGGCACGATCGGAGAGCTTGCGGTCCGCGGTCCGCAGGTGATGAAGGGCTACTGGAACCGTCCGGCCGAGACGGCCCAGGCGCTGAAGGACGGCTGGCTGCTGACCGGAGATATGGCCCGGATGGATGAGGACGGCTATTTCTATATCATGGACCGGCGCAAGGACTTGATTCTGGCCGGGGGCTTCAATGTATACCCGCGCGAAGTGGAGGAGGTACTGTATGAGCACCCGGCGGTTCAGGAGGCGGTCGTCGCCGGCGTGCTGGACCCGTACCGGGGCGAGACGGTGAAAGCCTATATCGTACTGGCGAGAGACGCTGACGCTTCGCAGGAGGAGCTGACGGCCTGGTGCAGGGAGCGGCTTGCGGCTTACAAGGTGCCGAGAATTTATGAATTCCGCGACAGCTTGCCGAAGACGATGGTGGGCAAGGTTCTGCGCCGGAAGCTGCTGGAAGAGGAGGCGGAGCGCAGCCGGGAGGAGGAGACGGAATGAACCGCCCTTGTCTGAACCGGCGATGGCGGGGCTAACAGGGAAGGAACGAACAGATCGCCGGTCGCGGGGGAGGAGGAAAAGCTATGGTCAGGGAAACGGGGGACGGGCGGGATCGGGTGCGGCCTCCGGTGCCGGAAGCCTCGGATTCCGGCACGCGTGAAGGCCCGGAGGAGAACGTCTCCGGCACGGAGCTTCAGGCCGGCCTCAGCGAGGAGCTGCGGCAGCTGGCCGAGAAGACGCCGGAGGGGACGTTCTGGGATCTGCTGGGCGCCCAGGTGCTGCGGGCGAACGGGAAGCAGGCGGTGGTGCGGCTGGACGTTCAGCCGCATCATCTCAACATGATCGGCATTACGCACGGCGGCGTGTACGCTTCCCTGCTGGATTCCGCGATGGGGCTTGTCGCCATGATGGCGAGGCCCAACGATAAGGTCGTGACGACGAATCTGAACGTCCATTTCGTCCGGGCGGCGGACGGCGGGACGATTACGGTGACGGCGGACTGCGTTCATACTTCCCGCACCCAGATTACGGTGCAAGGGTTCGCCTGCCGGGAGAACGGCGATCTGTGCGCTTTCGCTACAGGCAGCTTTCGGATATTGGAGCCCCGGAGCGGAAAGGGCTGACGGCCGCAAGAGCACGGGAACGTTTCATTGAATAAAGGCGGGTGGAGCTGGGGGTAAGGCGGTTCCGGCTACCGCTGCCGTGTTCGTCTCACCGGGCCGTTTGCTTGCTTGGTCATCGCTGTTTTGCCCGAAACCAGAAACCACCCGCATGCTGCCGGGCCATCGGAGCCTTGCCCGAATCCGCCCGCCGCCTGTCGGCGGCCGTTAATCCCAGACAAGCTGCCGGTAATTTTTCCGAAATCGAATAATCCTTACCCCAGTTCTCCCGGGATTCGGATGACATGCTCCCGGATGATCTTGTACGATAAAGACAAGATCTCAAGCGTCTTGGATGGAGAGGAGGCATAGGAACAAGTGCAAGTGCTTTCATTACCCTTTAAACAGGCGTACGGCAATCTAAAAATTAAACACAAGGTGTTCGCCCTCATCTCCTTGATTATGGCGTTCTGTTTCCTCGTAACGTATATTTCCCTGCAGTATGCCTATTCGATATACGACGAGCAGCTTTATTCCAAATCATCGCAGCTGCTGAACCTATCTTCGAGCGGCGTCGAGAACGAGCTGAAGAAGCTGGACCGGCTTTCTTTTACGATCGCTACGGATTTGCAGATTCAGAACCTGCTCGCTTCCATTACGGATACGACCCCCGAGTTTGAGAAATATAAAATCCGTGCCGGCATAGCGGACAAGCTCGTACAGTATGCGGGCTATGAAAAATACATTTATTCGATCGAGATCATGGATCCGGCCGGCGGACAGGCCATGGCGGGAGAATCGTCCCCCACGGCTTTCATGAGCCTCGCTTCGATCCTCAGCGAATCCGCGCTGGGCTCCGGGGAGACCCGCTGGATTTATCCCGGTCCGGATGAGCACTATTTGACAGCCGCCCGGGAAATTCGTTCCTATCAGAATAATCTGAGCCTGACCCGGCTCGGAACGCTTATCGTGCGGATCCGGTTCGACAAGATTGTGGAGGATGTTGTGGCGGGCACCGAGCTGAAGAACGGCGAGATGCGGATTACCGCAGCTAATCATACGATTTATCCCGTCCAGGCGAAGGCGGCGGGCGCTCTTCCGGCGCCGGTCAGGGAAGAATGGCAGCAAGGTTATGTGATCCGGCAGCTGAACGGGCAGCAGTACTTTTTGACGCAAATCCGTTCCGGTTACCTCGGTTGGACTTACCACAGCGTCATTCCTTTCGATCAAATCTTCAATAAGATTATTCTGATGAAAAATGCGCTGCTCATCGGTTTCATCGCCGCCGTTGCGGCTGTCATGGCACTGGCTATCCAGTTCGCAAGAAGCATAACCCGCCCCATCGAAGGCTTGATTGTCCGGATGCGGCAGGTGCAGATGGGCCAGTTTGATCAAGGGGAAGCGGATCTAAGCGACAGCACCTCGCTGCAGATGGATGAGGTCGGGCAGCTGCAGCGGACGTTCCGCATGATGGTACGGCAGATCAACGAGCTGATTACGGAAAACTACGCCAAGCAGCTGACGATCAAGGAGACGCAGTTCAAGGCGCTTCAGGCGCAGATCAACCCGCACTTTCTCTACAATACGCTGGAGTCCATCAATTGGCTTGCCAAAACGAACGGCCAGCAGCAAATTTCCCGCATAGTGGAAGCGCTTGGCTTCCTGCTTCGCAGCTCGGTCAGCATGAAGAATACGCTGATTTGCGTCCGGGAGGAGCTGGACATTGTCACGAATTATATCACGATTCAGAAGTACCGCTTCGAGGAACGGCTTGATTTCCGCATGGAGGTACCCGAGGAGGCAGGCCGGCTGACGCTGCCGAAGCTGACGCTGCAGCCGCTGCTTGAGAACTCCATCCATTACGCGCTGGAAGCGATGGTGGAGCCCTGCCAGATCCGCATCACGGCGCAGCGGGAAGAAGGCAAGCTGCGGATCACGGTGGAGGATAACGGTCCCGGCATGGACGAGCTGCTGCTGGCGCAGGTTAGGAGCGGGGAAGCGCCGACCCGAGGGAACGGGATCGGCCTGAAGAACATCGATGAACGGATCAAGCTCGCCTTCGGCGATGCCTACGGAATCGAGCTCGACAGCGCGCCCGGCGAAGGGACGCGCGTCTCGGTTCTCATTCCGGACGAAACGGGGGATACCGATGTATAAAGTGCTTCTTGTGGACGACGAACGCATCATCCTCGACGGCATCTCTTCCGTCGTGGATTGGAAGGGAGCGGGGACCGTGCTTGCGGGAACCGCCCGTAACGGGCTCGATGCCTTCGAGCTCATTCAGCGGGATCCGCCGGACATTGTCATCAGCGATATCCGTATGCCGGGCATGGACGGACTGGAGCTGTCGGCGAAGGTGGCGGAGAGCTATCCCGGCATCAAGCTGATTCTGCTGTCGGGCTTTGGCGAATTCGAGTATGCCCGTTCCGCCATGCAATACGGCGTGCGTCATTATTTATTAAAGCCCTGTAACGAGAACAGCATCGCGCAGGCGCTGCGCGAGCTTGTGCTTGAGCTGGATCGGGAACGGAAACGCGAACAGTTCGTGAGCCGAATCCGGGAAGGGCTTAATAAGGTGCTCCCCCATGTGAAGGAACAGTTTCTGAAGGAGTTCGTCACGAACAAGACGTACGGAGGCCGCGATTGGGAATATTATCGAAGCTTGTTCGGGCTTGATCTGGAGGATCACATGGTGCGCCTCCTGCTATTCCGGCTGGAGGGGGATTTTGAATTCGAGCACTTGTTTGCCGTGAAGAACATCGCCGAGGAGCTGCTGGAGAAGACGATTCTAAGCTCTACGGTGGGAGAGCATGTGCTTATGGTTGTACTGGATACGGAACCTGTGGACGAGCTGCATGCCCGTATAGGACGCATCCGCGAGACGTTCCTGCAGTATTACAGGATCGAGCTGACGGCCGCGCTTAGCGAGCCGGGCGAAATCACCCGCGCGCGGAGCCTGTATAAGCAAACGCTGGAGTGTTTGAATCACCGTTTCTATGTAGGCGAGGGCAGCCTGATTACGAAGCAGGATCTGCTGCGGGCGGGACGGAATGAGAGTAGCGATTTTACGTTCGAGGAGGACGACGTACTTCTGCCGGTCAAGACGGGGTGCTGGGACGATGCCGCCCGGGAAATCGACCGTTTTTTTGCAGCGGTGGCCGGCTTGCGTTCGGACATCACGACGGCCAAGTCTTATGTGATCCAGCTCTTCATGGCCATGATCCGGCTGGGGGACGCCGGGGCGCTCCCCAACGGAATGGACAAGCTGGTGCAGCTGATGGAGCTGGATACGCTGCAGGCGATTCAAGCTTTTTTCAAAGAAACCGCACGCGGGATCACGCTCAGCCATTATGAGCAGACGCGGAGCAAGCATTCCGCCATTGTCGGCAAGGTCATCGGCATCATCGGGGAGCATCTCGGAGATCCCGGTTTGTCGCTGAACTGGGTTGCTCACCGGATGCTGTACATGAACTCGGATTACCTCGGCAAGCTGTTCAAGAAGGAGACGGGCGAGAAATTTTCCAATTACGTGATGAAGGTACGGATTGCCAAGGCGACAGAGTTGATCGGGCAGCGGTCCGATATCAAAATCTTCGAGCTGGCGGAGCAGCTGGGCTTCGGGGACAACCCTCAGTATTTCAGCCAGGTGTTCAAAAAAAACGTAGGCTGCACGCCGTCAGAGTATATGAAGAGCATCTGGGGCACTTCCGACATTTGAACAACTGGTGTTTAAACAACTGATTTTTAAACAAACAACTCGGAATATTGAATTAACTTTTACCCTCAAAAACTCAATAATAAGCATGTAAGCAGTTACAAAGGGGAGGGTTCTAAAGATGAAAAAAGCGGTAATGACGATGCTGTCGCTATCCCTGGCGTTGACGGCGGCAGGCTGCGGCGGGAATGCAGCGGCGCCTTCCGGCGGCGGGGATGCAGGGGCCAAACCGTCAGCATCGGCGGGCGCAGGAAGCGGCAAAGATCCGGTGAAGCTGCGAGTGGCCTGGTGGGGAGGACAAGCACGCCACGATTATACCCTGAAGGTCATTGACCTGTACCAGCAAAAAAATCCGAACGTCAAGATCGAGGCCGAGTATGCCTCCTTCGACGACTATTGGAAGAAGCTCGCTCCGCAGGCGGCGGCGAACGATTTGCCGGACATCATCCAGATGGACATTTCCTATCTCACCCAGTACGGGGGCCGGAACCAGCTGGAGGATCTGACCCCTTACACCAAGAACGGTACTCTTGACGTCAGCTCCATCAGCCAGAATACGCTCAGCGGCGGTCAAGTGGACGGCAAGCTGGTTGCCTTGACGGCGGGCGTCAACGCCCTCGCTTATATCGTCGACCCGGCGGTGCTGCAGAAGACGGGCATCGATTCGCTGAAGAAGGATTGGACGTGGGACGATATCGATGCGGCCGGAGCGAAGCTGAAATCGGCCGGCAAAATCATGGGCGGGCTTCGTCATGACGTATTCTTCCCGTACTATTTGCGGACGCTTGATCAGAAAATGTACAGCGCGGACGGCGCATCTCTGGCTTATCCCGACGACAAGCCGTTTATCGACTATTTCAAGCGCTACCAGAAGTGGTATGATTCGGGCTACCTTCTCCCGCTCGATAAAGAAGCGCAGAAGAAGGGAACGCCGGAGGACGATGAAATGGTGATGGGCAACTCCATGTCCTCGAACGGCTGGTCGAACCAGTATCTCGCTCTGGCCGCCGCAGCGAAGCGCCCTCTGGAGCTGCAGCCGATGCCGGGGCCGAACGCGAAGAAGGGGATGTTCCTGAAGCCGAGCATGTATTTCTCCGTCTCGAAGAACTCGAAGCAGAAGGAAGAAGCGGTCAAATTCGTCAACTTCTTCATCAACGATATCGAGGCGAACAAAATCATCAAGGGCGAACGCGGCGTCCCGGTATCGTCCAAGGTTAAGGAAGCGCTCAAGCCGCTGCTGTCGGCGGATGAGAACAAAGTTTTCGATTATGTCGCTTGGGCTGAGCAGAACAGCTCGCCGATGGACCCGCCGAATCCGATCGGCTCCATCGAGGTAGAGAAGCTGCTGAAGGATACGAGCGAGCAAATTCTGTACAAGAAAATTTCCGTCGAAGACGCCGCCGCGAAATTCCGTAAGGAAGCGAACGCGATTCTGGCGAAGAATAAGAAGTGAAGTTTGGATGTAAGTCCCGTGCGGCCGGCCGTACGGGACTTTTTTTTGTGTGGCGGCAGTATGAAAGTGCAGTACTTTTATGGTGAGGCTCAGAATGTTAGCTGATCTCTCCTCGAGTCGGGTAGAGTCTAGGGAACCTCGCTCGCTTATTCTAGTGCTTGGAAGTACTCAGAGGTTCATTACAGCGGTGAAAGTCAGCTATTGGCACGTTGTAATGAACAAAGAGTCACTAGTACTGAACCCAGGTTCGTTACCGGCAGGAAAATCGGTATAGTCCCGCGTTTACTGAACCTGCGTTCCCTAGTAGTGAACTTCGCGACCGCTAAAGTGCTCGGAGGTTTATTACAGCGGTGAAAGTCAGCTATTGGCACATTGTAACGAACAAATATTCACTAGTACTGAACACAGGTTCGTTACCGGCAGGAAATCGGCAAAGTCCCGCGTTTACTGAACCTGCGTTCCCTAGTAGTGAACTTCGCTTCCTCTAAATGCCCAGCTGCCATTTCCCCCTTTACGCGGCAGGCGATGACATGGTCCTCCCCTCTCACGAGTCGGTTTTTTAAACAAAAAGACCGGAATTTTGCATTCAGCCTTTCCGTGCGTTTCCCTATAATGAAGGTTATAAAGGCGCTTGATCATGCTCCATACTACGCCTATTCCACGCAAGGGGTTGAAGCATATGAAGCTGAAGCTGAGGGAAAACGACAACATCGTCGGTTACGTGTTCACAGCTCCGTTCATTCTCGGTTTTCTCATCTTTACGCTGTATCCGATTCTGTCATCGCTCTACTATTCGTTCACCACGTACAACTTAATGGAAGCGCCTACTTGGGTGGGCGTGCAGAACTATCAGAAGATCTTCACGGATGACGATAAAATATGGAAGTCGCTCCGCGTCACCTTCGTCTACGTCTTCGCCAGCGTCCCGCTTCGGCTCAGCTTCGCGCTGCTCGTGGCGATGCTGCTGAATACCGCGATTCGGGGCATCGGGGTGTACCGATCCGCCTACTATTTGCCGTCGCTCATCGGAGGCAGCGTCGCCGTCTCCATCATGTGGACGCAAATCTTCGGGGACAAAGGCGTGCTGAACTCGCTCCTGGGGCTGATCGGCATCCAAAGTACGACCTCGTGGATCGGCAGCCCCTCGACTGCTCTCTGGACGCTGATTGCGCTGTCCGTCTGGCAGTTCGGATCATCCATGCTGATTTTCCTTGCGGGTCTCAAAAATATTCCGCACTCTTATTACGAAGCGGCTCAAGTAGACGGCGCCAACGTATTCTACCGGTTCTTCCGGATTACACTGCCGCTGCTCAGCCCGATCATTCTGTTCAACTTGATACTGCAGACGATTTCGGCCTTTCTTACGTTTACGCCGGCCTACATCATTTCCCGGGGCGAGGGCGGACCGCTCGACAATACGCTGCTGTATTCGCTGTACCTGTACCGCAGGGCGTTCCAATTCTTCGAGATGGGCTACGCTTCCGCGATGGCCTGGATCATGCTGGTAATCATCGGCGTCATCACGCTGCTGATTTTCAAATCGGCATCGTTCTGGGTGCATTACGAGTCGAAGGGAGAGAAGTAACATGCCGGTCTATACGAATCGTACCAAGTCGTTCCTGTACCATCTGATCGTCGGCGGACTCGCGCTGCTCATGATATACCCGCTTCTGTGGCTGGCGGCCAGCTCCCTGAAGCCGAACCAGGAAATCTTCGCGAACGCGTACAGCCTGATCCCGAGCCGTCTCGAGTTCTCCAACTATGCCAGCGGGTGGAAGGGCTTCGGCGGAAACAGCTTTGCCGTCTTTTTCAAAAATTCGTTAATCATCTCCGTCCTCGCCACCATCGGTGCCGTCGCATCTTCTGCGCTCGTGGCCTACGGACTTGCCCGGATTTCGTTCCGGGGCAAAAGCTTCTGGTTCGGCTGCGTCATGATGACCCTGATGCTGCCGAGCGACGTGACGGTCATCTCCCAGTATGTCATGTTCGCCAAGCTGGGCTGGCTGTCGTCGTTCAAACCGATCATCGTACCCGCTTTCTTCGGGATGCCGTTCTTTATTTTCCTGATCATGCAGTTTATCCGGACGATTCCGCCGGAGCTCGACGAAGCGGCCAAGATGGACGGGTGCAGCAAATACGCCATCTTCTTCCGCATCATACTTCCGCTGATCGTGCCGGCGCTCGTCACTTCCACGATCTTCTCGTTCTATTGGCGGTGGGATGATTTCTTCCAACCGCTGCTGTACTTGAACAAGCCGGCGTTCTATCCGGTATCGCTCGCGCTCAAGCTGTTCCTGGATGCGGAATCGCTCAATAACTGGGGCGGACTGCTGGCGATGTCGACGCTCTCGCTCGTTCCGATTGTGGTTGTTTTCTTTCTATTCCAAAAATATATCGTCGAAGGCATCAGCACCAGCGGACTGAAAGGCTGACCCTGCGATGCATCGATCAGAAGAAGGAGCTATCGATATGCCAGCGCTGATTTATGACGAGAATGAAATTCGCCAAGCGATCGACCGGGTGGTCCGCCGCACGTTCCAAATGGACTTCAACTGGGATTGGCCGGGAGGCGTCGCTTTTTATGGCGTAACCGAGGCCTATGAGGCTACGGGCAAGGACGAGTACATGGAACTGCTGAAGGCATGGGTCGACGAGCAGTTGGAGGACGGCCTGCCGAAGCTGACCGTGAATGGAGTGTCCATCGGATACTCGCTGCTCAGCCTATACAAGGCCACAGGCGATGAGAAGTACATGGAGTTCGCGGTGCAAATGGCGGATTTCCTGAAGAACGAAGCGGTGCGGTTCGCGGACGGCATTTTCCAGCATACGGTCAATTCGGAGTCGTATAACTTCCCGCAGCAGGCTTGGGTCGATACGATGTTTATGGCAGGGTACTTCCTTGTCCGGATCGGCTCGATGCTGGACAGGCAGGACTACCTGGAGGACGGCATCAAGCAGTATCACGGGCACGAGGAGTTTCTGCAGGATCCGGTAACGAATCTGTATTACCATGGCTGGGACCATCTTGAGCAAAATCACATGTCCGGCATTTACTGGGCCCGCGGCAATGCGTGGGCGGCGATCACGATGGCGAGGGCGCTTCGCCTTATCCATGTGACGCATCCGTCGTTTATGATCATCGAAGGCTCTTTGCGGGATCAGCTCAGCGCACTCGTCCGGCTGCAGTCGGAGAGCGGCCTGTGGCATACGGTATTGACGGACCCTGCCTCCTACCTGGAAACGTCGGGCTCGGCGGGCATAGCGACGGCGCTCATCTCCAGCGGCAAAATGTACAATAAATACGTGAACCGTTCCGTTCAAGGCATTTTGGCCCGAATCACGGAAGAAGGCGCAGTGACGGG
This sequence comes from Paenibacillus gyeongsangnamensis, assembly GCF_027533625.1. GTDB lineage: Bacteria > Bacillota > Bacilli > Paenibacillales > NBRC-103111 > Paenibacillus_G > Paenibacillus_G gyeongsangnamensis. The sequence continues at coordinate 141,089 of NZ_JAQAGZ010000013.1, forward strand.
CGTGTCTGCGGGCACGGCGGTCATGCGGGACATCGAAGGCTACAAGGGAGTCCCTTACAAAAGAGTGCAAGGCTGGGGCCAAGGCCTTGCCCTGACGTTCCTGTCCTCGCTGCTGGCGCGCCAGGAATGGTAAGCGGGTACCGTATTCACAGTTGGAGCTGAGCTGAGAGAGGTGGTAAAAATAAACAGAGCCAGAAAAACATTCCCTGGCTCTGAATCAGATCGTTCCCTTCAAGCTTTCACCACCCCGATTAAGCATATGACATGGATTTAAAATTGAGCTTGCCGGTTGTTAATTGTACTAATTCCGGGAATGAAAAGATTTCAGCCAGTCGTTTAAGTCTTCTATAGATGGCTCTCAAAATAACGGAATCCATCTCGGTGATCATGCTTTCATTAGCCATGTAATCCTGGAAGCTGATCTTAATCAAAGAGTCGCTATCCCTTAAATTAACGGAAGATTGTTTAATGGGACTGTAGCCATTATCCAAGATATAGATCGTTTGGTCGGATGCGCTCCGAAAAAGTTCAACGCATCTTTTGCTGAGCACAATGGTTCTTATTGTCCGGCCGGAGTGATCTGCTATGGTAAGCAAACGGTTGATCAAATCGAGAGAATCGTTCGTTAAATAAACCAGCTCGTTAATCTCTATTCCTTCGATAAGCAATCGAATAATGACCGCATCTTGAGCATTTACACATTGGCGCTCAATAGAAAGCATTTTTTCAAGCGTAATATTCTCCACTACATCATCCCTTCAAATAATAAATGACCTTCTTTGCATAGGGAATAAGATAAGAACGGTCGACATGCTGATGAATATAATATTCATCCTTGGAAACGACAGTCACTCGATGTTTAGATTCGCCATCCAGCGCGTTAATATCTTTGTGAAGGAAAATACTGTCTTTGTTTATCGACAAAAACAGCCTGATTTCTCGCAAGGTATACGAGTGATCAACCAGAAGTTCTTCTGGAATTTCGTTGTAATTGTATACGACCATTTGACACCTCCAGCTTGTAATTCGAGGCCGCGTTATCGTACCTTAAACTCAAATTCGCTCTTGAGAAAATAATCGCCTGCGATAATCACGGCTTCCGGATCATGCTCTTGAATACAGCCCCCGAAATCGACATATTGATGTCCTCGCCACACGGAAACCGGGACTTCCATAAACATGGCGTTGTCAAAATCCACTTGATTCTCAAGCCGCTGGTTTTGTGTAAACAATGCTGATCGCCTCAACTTTTTTTGTTTTTTAAAGAACAGGGATCATTTTCATTTTCTTCTCCATCATGGAACTGCATAAGGGGCAGGTCGGTTTCTTAGCAAAGGAATAATCCTCTCTCATCCATCCGGAGCACGCTTCTTCGCAGCACATCCAGACGGAGGTATGGGCTACCGGGGTCGGCTCTTTCGATCTTTTGGTAAAGTACATACAATCACCTCCTGACTTAGCTTTGGCAACAGTTCAGCTTACCCCTGACCTACGGAGGTAAAAAAAATCACACATTATAAAATGTATCCCTCTACTCCGCGATACATTTTATAATGTGTGATTTGACTGTTTATTTCCATCAATATCTCATTATAACACTGATCTTGTAGGATAGCAATGTTCTTCTGACTGAGGGAAGGGGATCGATTGAATTATAGTCACTTTAGGGATAGGAGCTCCTGAAGTGACTGATTTCTTGATGGCTTGCCGATCGGCTGGTCAATTCAGACTTAAGATCAGGAGACCACTTTAGCTTTGAAAATATTGCCTAGCTTCCCGTCAAAGCGTTTGTTCAGCGGGTTTTTCATATCCCTGTCGAGCTCACGGAAAAACATATCCACTTCCACGGATTTGGTCTCCAGCTGAACGTTTAGAACACCGGCCGAAGCGATATCCTGATTATCGTCAAGAGGCACAGAGGTGACCACCATATACTTCTTCATTAGTGTCTTCATATGCCTGGAGAAAGATTCAATGAGTTCGTGGTTCTCAAATTCATTGATCGCTTGTTTTCCTTGAGTCGTAAACCATAGTTCCACCTTCATGTACATCTTCCCTTCGTTAATCTTCTATTTCGGCGGTCTGGGTACGGCCCAAGAATCCTCTTGACGGGTTTCCTGTTTTTCTTCAAATTCCTGGCTTGAAATGCCCTGAATCCTGGCGCCCTTTGACATAGCTTGCTGATAATCATTTAATGCAGCCAAGCTGGCCTTGGTTATATAGGCCCGTCCGTTTTCTTCAATAAAAAGGATCCGGTCCCCCGCATCCACTTCCAGTAATTCACGAATGCTTTTTGGAATGGTGACTTGCCCTTTGCTGCTGATTTTTGCAATTTCCAACGGAATTCACCCTTCTTTTATTTTTATTGCTTTTCTGAAAAACAAAGAAATAATTACATTCTTTACTTTCTTTACTTTTGTAATTATAACCCGCTTTATAGAATGTGTATACTCTTTTTCAACGGACCTAATGGTTGCATTCCACTAAACCGGACTGGGCGGCAGCCCATAAAATGCTTTCCGGAGCAAACGTTTTTGAGATGCGACTTGTGTTTTATGAATTTATAGTGCATACTAAGGTTCTGGTTGAAGAAGTGCTTGTTGTTGTGTAATGTCGCGGGGTGGAGCAGCCCGGTAGCTCGTCGGGCTCATAACCCGAAGGCCGCAGGTTCAAATCCTGCCCCCGCAACCAACTTACAAAGTAAATCTCGAAGTTCCAGCACGCTGCATCGGACTCAAGGTCTTAATCCCGGGTGCTTTATTTATTAAGAAGATGAGATGCTTTTGCTTATTTGGATGATTATGTTAAGATTATGTAAGTAATGGAAATTGATTCCAATTCGCATATTGAAAAGGGTATTCATTTTTTAATGGAACTTTTTTCAATGTGTGAATTTTTTTATTTTACAGAAAATGAACATGTTACAATTCTAATTTTGGAGGAATTACAATGCAAACAGGTACGGTTAAATGGTTTAACGCAGAGAAAGGTTTTGGTTTTATCGAGGTTGAAGGCGGAGGCGACGTATTCGTGCACTTCAGCGCGATCGAGGGAGAAGGTTACAAATCGTTGGACGAAGGCCAACGCGTTCAATTTAATGTGACCCAAGGTAACCGAGGACCTCAGGCTGAGAACGTCACGAAAATTTATTAAGATACAGTCAGCCAAGCTGCTCCAACGTAATGGGGCAGCTTTTCAATTGATTGAATGGAATTAAAATCAGAAAGAAGTGGTGTCCAGATCAATACAACCGATTCCGAGAAAAGAGCTATTTTCGAGACCATTGCGATATTATTCATTTTTACTCCAACTCCCTCCCCGTAACTCTTAAAGAGAAGTCTTCAGAGCAAGAGAATGCCGAAGAAGCTTCAGACCTCTAATACAACCATGCCGTTGTCGATGACGGACACCCGCAGGTCGGAGTCCACCAACGGATTTTAATTTTGAAAGGCCCCTTGCCTTCTTTCTCTTTGATGCCATGAAAAACACGGTTCTCAATGAGCGGCTGAAAATAGCAGCTTTGACTACCTTTGCAAGACTTCAACTGCACGCTGAAATTCAAACGTCAGGTCGAATTTATCCTCGTACGGGTGTTTCCACAGGCACCAACGCGGCTCTGCTGCTGCTGACGTAGCGGCTCCAGGGTAGAGAGTTTATTACGGAAAGGGCTGGTTGAAGCTTCTCCGCTGCGGGCGGAAGCTTCAACCAGCCTTATTTCTGTCGCTATGTACATGTCTAATGATGAAACAACGCAGCGGGGATTTGATTTTTTTTTTGGCTTGACAGTGTGGTTGTTTTAAAATATAGTAAACGCATCGGAATTTACGTTAACTGACTCGTCAGTTAATGGAAAGGGGCGGATGGTGATTGCACCCGTAACGGGACAGGAACAAGAACAGGACCGCCGACAGCAGCTGATGAGCTGCGCGCTCGAGTTGTTTGCTAAGAAGGGGTATCACAATACGAAAATCTCCGATGTGGTCAAGGCGGCTGGCGTATCTCAGGGCACCTTCTACTGGTACTTTGAAAGTAAAGAGCAGCTGACTCTGGAGTTGATCCATAGCGGCAAGGAGATGCTGGCCAAAGTCATCGGGCAAGGCTACCGCAAGCACGCAGGCAGCGTGGAAGATATGGTGAGCTCGTCGGCCCGGCTGCTGACGGATTTGTTTGAATTTGCGGATCGGAACCGTTACTTAATGGCGCTGCTGCTGATCAAAGGCCAAGGCGCGGATCCGCCGGTAAGAGAAGCGGTATCGCAAACCTGGATCGCCTTCGAGGAAGCCTTCAAGAGCAATGTGGAGCGTGCCATTGAGCTCGGGATGCTGCCAAAATTCAAGGATATCACGCTTCGGGTGAACATTCTCGTGAGCTTAATTACAGGCGTACTGTCCAAATGGTTGTTCGGACCGATGCATGACGTCGATTTTCAATCGAGCTACGCTCCGGACCAAATAGCCGAAGAAACGGCAAGGTTTGAAATTTGCGGATTATTGGGATAATAACGGAAAAATGGAATCAAGATAAAACGAGTACATTCGGATCATCAGGAGGTTTCATACATGTCGACCAAATCAAAAAAACTATTTACAACCGTCACCTTGTTAAGCGCCATCGTTATTGCGCTCGCGGGCTGCGGCGGAAAGACGGCGCAGCCGTCGGACACTACAGGCAATAAAACGCCCGGAACGGCGGCCTCGGCCAACTCGCTAGAACAAATCAAGAAATCCGGAAAGCTCAAAGTGGGCTTGATGGGCACGTATGCCCCTTACAACTTTTTGAACGATAAGCATGAGGTGGACGGATTCGATGCGGACGTGGCCAAGGAAGTCGCTAAGCGTCTGGGCGTGCAGGCGGAATTCATTACCGGTGAATTCTCCGGCTTAATCGAAGGTCTCCAGAAAGAGAAATATGACGCATTGGTCAGCCAGGTGACGATTACCGACGACCGCAAAAAGACGATGGATTTCTCCACGCCGTATATCAAGAATGCCGTCAATGTCATCGTGAAGGCCGATAATACGACGATTAAGTCGATTGACGATTTCAAGGGCAAGAAGGTCGGCGTAGGGCTCGGCACGAACGATGAAAAATATTTGCGGGAGACGGTTCTTCCGAAAGTCGGGAACTTTGAAATTGCAACTTACAATGACGTCATTACTTCTTTGACGGATTTGAACGTCGGCCGAATCGATGCGACGATTAACAACGTATTCGCGATTAAGCCGCTGGTGGAAAAAAATAATTTCAAGATCAAAACCGTTGGTCAGCCGATTAAAGAGGATTCGGCCGGCATCGCGATCCGCAAGAACAATCCCGAGCTTCTGGATGCCATCAACAAAGCGCTGGCGGATATGAAGTCCGACGGAACGTTCAAAACCATTTTCCAAAAATGGTTTGGGGTGGACCCGAACATTTAACGGGTATGGAACGGAGAGGATGAACGGATGGATCTGGTTTTAAACAACATCCCATTTCTGCTAAAGGGTGCCTACTATACCTTACAGATTACGCTCGTCTCGATGGTGTTCGGCTTCTTCATCGCATTGATCGTGGCGATCGCCCGGTTAAAGGGGAACAGGCTTTTCCGGGGCCTGGCACAAGGGTACGTTTCGATCATTCGCGGAACGCCGATCCTTGTCCAGATCTTTATCGTATACTACGGATTACCCGATTACGGAATCAAATTTGGGCCGCTTACAGCGGCCTATATTTCGCTCAGTATCAATATCGGCGCCTATTTATCGGAAACGTTCCGGGGCGCCATTCTTTCTGTAAGCAAAGGGCAGACGGAGGCCGCCTTGTCGCTTGGCCTGACGCCTTGGCAGACGATGCGGAAGGTCGTGCTGCCGCAGGCGGCCCGGGTCGCGATTCCTCCGATGGGCAACACGTTTATCGGGATGCTGAAGGAAACGTCGCTCGTCTCCGTCGTTACGGTAACGGAGCTGCTCCGCTCGGCTCAGCTGCTGATGGCTCAGTATTACGTAGCCATGCCTTTTTATATTGCGATAGCTCTTATGTATTGGGTGATGAGCATGATCTTTTCCAATATTTTAGACCGCATCGAACGAAAGTTATCCAAGGCTTATTAAGGGCGTGCGTCATATGATCGAAGTAAACAAACTAGGTAAAAGCTTTCATGAGCTCGTCGTGTTTCAAAATATCGATTTGCATATTCGTCCTAAGGAAATCGTGGTTCTGGTCGGCCCAAGCGGCTCCGGAAAAAGCACGCTGCTGCGCTGCCTCAATGGACTTGAGGAGCCGAGCGCGGGAACGATTCGCGTGGGCAATGCCGTGTTGGAAGCCTCGATGGACGGGCAGGCCAAGAAGCAGGCGGTCCGTAACATTCGCGCCTTAACGGGTATGGTGTTTCAATCCTTTAATTTGTTCCCGCACATGACCGCACTGGATAATGTCATCATGGCTCCTATGGCTGTGAAAAATATGCCCAAGGAGCAGGCCGTTCAGCTTGGCGAAGAGTTGCTGTCCAAGGTGGGCCTACTGGAGAAGAAGTATGAATATCCTTCCCGTTTATCCGGAGGACAGCAGCAGCGGGTAGCCATTGCGAGGTCTCTTGCCATGCAGCCGCAGGTGATGCTGTTCGACGAGCCCACGTCGGCCCTCGACCCGGAGCTGACCGGGGAAGTATTGTCGGTCATGAAGCAGCTGGCGACGGAAGGGAAGACAATGATTGTCGTCACCCACGAGATGAGGTTTGCCAGAGAGGTGGCCGACCGGGTCATCTTTATGAGCGAAGGAAAGATTCAAGAGGAGGGCGTGCCCGAGCAGTTTTTTGCAGAGCCCAAGACGGAGCGTGCCCGCAAATTTTTAAGGCAAATCGGAGAATAGCAGCAGGAGGTGATGTCGTGGGACCTATCAAGGAAGAGCATCTAAAGGAAATTGCCGCGAGGGCAAGGCAGATTATGGAAAGGGAGAAGCTTGATGCTTTGGTGGCATCGAGCTGTGAGAATTTCTATTACCTGTCCGGTTATCCCAGCACGTTTATGTATACCTTGCGGATGAACGAAGTGGCGCTAGCTGTCATGCTTCGCAATCCCGACCGGAAAACCGTCATCATTATGAATGAGTTCGAAGCGGCCGGCGTTCCGGCGGATTTGCCCGGCTGCGAAGTGAGAACTTATCCGACGTGGGTGGATGTCGACGACCCCTTCGGGCTGAAGGGCGGCCAATTCCAAGGGAAACGGCCGACGGCTCACCAAGTGCAGGAGATGTTCGGCATGCTACGTCAGGTGCTGGAGGAAAATGGGATATCGGCGGGCAGAGTCGCGGTGGAGCTGAATACGATGCGTTATCCTTCCGTAACGGCGCTGCGCGAGGCGGCCGGAGGCTTGGAACTGCTGGAAGCAAGTCCTGTCTTTACAGAGCTGCGTGCTATCAAGACGCCTTGGGAGATCGAACGGCTTCGCAAGAGCTGCGCTTATGCCGAAGCGGGCATTGCCGAAACCGTCCGCGGGATCCAGGTCGGCAGCTCCGCGGCCGATATTGCCCATGCTTACTTGCAGGCCCTTATGAAAAATAGGGAAGGCTCGACCTCCCGATTCCATATGATTTCCGTCGGAGCGAGCTTCGCACCGGCGCACCTGTTCGATACGCGTCCAAGCGAGCCTGGCGACTTGATTAAATTTGATGTGGGCGTGGATGTGGAAGGTTACGGATCGGACATCGCCCGAACGTTCGTGCTGGGGACTCCTTCCGGTACGGTGGAACGGGTGTACAATGCCCTGAGAACCGGGCACGACCGGATTCTGCAACTGATTGAACCGGGAAGAACGATGCAGTCGGTCTTTGACGAGGTAATGAGCCTGATTCGCCGTTCGGGACTGCCGAATTATAACCGTGGCCACTTGGGGCATAGCGCGGGTTTGAGCCTGGCGGCCGAGGAGCCCCCATTCCTCAGCCCGGCAGAAAGCACGGTCTTCCGCCCGGGCATGGTGATTTGTTTGGAAACGCCGTATTATGGCTACGGCGTAGGCTCGATCATGATTGAAGATATGGTTCTGGTAACGGAAGACGGCTGCGAGCGGCTCAACCGCCTGTCCCGGGATCTTATTTCCCTGTAAAGCACAAAAAATTGAAAGATAACCACGGATCCTGTGCGGAGTGGTTATCTTTTTATTTTCGAATGGGTATTGACGGTCTTCCCGTCATGTATTACCATAAAAATGAATGAATAGTTCATTCATTTTTGGGGAGGCTATGATCATGGAGAAAATCCATACGAAGTGGTCCGTGAAAGGCAAGTATGTAGTGATTACCGGTGCTACAAGCGGCATTGGTCTTGCCGCGGCCAAGGAGCTTGCGAGAAGAGGCGCAAATCTGGGCATCGTCGCCGTAACCCGGCAAAAGCGAATGAGGTAGCCGCTCGGTTGAAGGATATTGCAGAGGACCGCATCAAGGTCGACATCTTTCTGTGTGACATGGCTTCGCAACAATCCATACGTCGTGCAGCCGCCGATATTCTGGAGAGATGGCCGCGGCTTGACATTCTGATCAACAATGCGGGGGCGATGTTCGTAACCCGGCAATTTACGGCAGAAGGTATAGAGATGACTTGGGCGGTCAACCATCTGGCTCCCTTCCTGCTCACGACACTGCTGCTTGACCGGTTAAAGGAAAGCGGAAATGCATGTGTCATTACCACCGCTTCTCATGGCCACAAATTTGCCGCGAAAGGAATCAGATTCCATGATCTTGGTGCGGAAAAGTTTTATCGTTTTCCGAACAGCCTCATGGGAGGCTCTACTAAGCGTTATGGCGAGACCAAGCTCGCCAATATCTTGTACACGGCTGAATTAGGGAGGCGGCTCGATGGAACCAGGGTCACTGCGGCTTGCTTCGATCCTGGGTTGGTATCAACGAACTTTAACCAAGACAACGGTTGGTTGGCCCGTTTGACCATGACTGTGATGAAACGGTTTTCCCGCAGTCCCGAAAAAGGCGCCGAAACCTTGGTTTGGCTCGCGGACTCGGACGAAATGAACGTCTCCAGCTGGGGGCTATTACAAGGATATGCAAGTCGAAATTCCGTCGGAGCCTGCTCGGGATGAGGCTGCGGCCAAGCGATTATGGGATGTAAGCAAGGAGCAGATTAGGCAGAAGGGATCAATAATTACGGAAGTCTTGACTGATTTGAAATGATGGAGAGTGAATGGCAGTGAAGCGAACAACAGAGTCACAATTGGACGCACAACCCGATGAACGCAAGGAGCAAATCAAGAGAGCGGCTCTTAAAGTGTTCGCCAAGAAAGGAATCGACGGAACCAAAATCAGTATGATTGCGGCTGAAGCCGGTATTAGCCAAGGGTTGTCCTACCGCTACTTCAGTTCCAAGGAAGAGATCCTCACCGTTCTTGTGCAGGAAGCGATAGACAATTCTCAGACTGCGATCAGGAATGTTCATCATTTGCCCGGATCGCCCAGAGAACAAATGAGAACATTTACCCAAAACATGCTGGATGAGAGTCATAAGCAATACATTATGCTGCTCCAGCATGCGTTCGCCTCGGATGAGGTGCCGGAACAGGCTAAGCAAATGATAGAACAATATTCTCCGAGCGAAACGATTAATCAATTTGTTCCTCTATTCCTGAAGGGACAACAAATCGGCGAATTTTGTGAAGGCGACCCGCATACGTTGTTGTTCCTGTATTTCTCGGTTATCACCGGTCTTATGCTGCAGGACACTCCGCCCCCCCGAGGGTCTTGGATTCAAGAGATCGATACCATTATGAAGATGATAACGAAATGAGCCAAGCTAACTGCATTCAAGATCAGACCGAAGAGGAATGATGGTTTCCGCACTTTACTTTAGAGCTATTCTTGATGCTTCTTGAACGAGGCTCCGATCGGGAGATTGGATTAATTTGGCCGTGATGATATAGCGGTTAGGGGCATTTCCGATATAGGAAAACGGATAGCAGGTGATCAGAGTAAGTATTGCGTCCTGGCTGGGCTTAACGGCGTGTTCCTCGTGTTGGCTGACAATGATGTGGCTGACCATTTGATAGCGGAATGTGCCTTCGCTGGTCTCGACAACGATTTCATCCCCATTACGAAGCTGACCCAGCTTGCGGAATACCCCGTCGCGGTGGCCGGCAAGTACGGAATTTCCATTGGAGCCAGGGGCGGGAGTAGCCGGATCATACCCCACCCCTTCTTTCAAATCCTCATCGGTAATCCCCCGGACAATCGGAAATTGTTTATCAATGGTGGGAAAAATAATTTTTCCTACCAAGTGAGTGTTTACGGGTGCGGCCGCCTTCGCCTTGGAAAACGATTCGGGATCGCGCTGCGTCTGATCCCATACTTCGATTCCTCGCTGAATCTCGATTTCGCCGCTGCCGATCTGATACGCGCTGTAGAAGACCACGCCGAGAGAAACCGCAAAAATAGCGCTTAATATAAGGGTCCAGCCTCTCATTGCTTATGTACCTCTTTGATGCGTCTCCATAACGCGACACCTGATATTCCCGCAACAAGAAAACCTTCCAATCCCCACGAATACCACATGGTTCCTGTATTCGGCAGCGAGTAGGAGCCGACGATGGCGTGCGTCGAAGTATCCCCGACATATGAAATTTGCATTTCCGTCCCTGTCGGACCCGTCTGAGAGGAAGCCGGTTTATTCGTCCCGGATTCTCCCTGATTACTCGGCGAATTCGTGTTGTCCGCTCCCTGCGAACTCGTATCGTTTGAACTCACCGCTTCCTGATGCTCCATATTGGTCATACCCGGATTGTTCGTATCCGGCGGGCTTGTGCTGCCCGAGCTCGACGAATTCGAATGCGAATCGCCTGTATGAGAGTCAACCGGACCTGATCCCCCCGGGTGGCTTGGATTATCCGTGTTACCGGGATTACCCGGAGTTCCGGGACTACCTGGATTACCCGGAGTACTCGGAGTGCCAGGATTACCCGGGTTGCCGGAATCGCCGGAATCGCCCGAGTCCCCCGGATTGCCTGGATTCCCCGGATTGCCTGGATTGCCTGGATTGCCCGGATTCCCTGGATTCCCCGGATTCCCCGGATTCCCCGGATTCCCTGGATTCCCTGGATTCCCTGGATTCCCTGGATTCCCTGGATTCCCTGGATTCCCCGGATTACCGGGATGGCCCGGACCGCCTGAGGAGAGCCCTGTCTCGAACATGATGATTTGAGTCGCTAAGACCAGCGGGCGAACATACCGTTTTTTTTCAAGTTTGCCCCTCATTGCTTACACACCGCCTATGTTCAACTAGAATCATATGTCATCTTATTCCTATTCTGTAACCGTATTTATAAGGCAAATCCGTGCAGCTTCATCCTTTAAATGGATTATAAAGGCGGTTTACCCTCTTATCTCAGCGTTAATGTTTGCATACTGCGTTTGGCCCCCCTGGTTTCACCTCCTCGTTAAGATCATTTACAGCAACTTGGAAATTTTGTTCATTTAGATACATATTGTATCAAATTACAGCGTTTTGCAATAGTATTTTATGTCCGGGTATTCCTGAAGCTTCGACAATGCGATCCATTGCTGTTTTGAATCGAATATTGTAAAAAATTATCATTTATTGTTGAGATTATCCCTGTATTTGTATAATTCAGCATGACACAATCCGTATCATAAGGGAGGCATTGGAAGGGATATGGAAAAAGGCCCCAAGACCTGGACGAATTCCATAGGCCATGAGGCTGATGCCATAGCGGGTTGTCGGATCAAAGAAAAAGACCGCTCCCGCTTCTTAAGAGAAGCGGAGAACGGCCTTCGTTGCATACGGCTTAATTAATAAAGCCGACATAAACGAGCAGCCGCTTGAGCACGGTTGCCGCTTGAGCGCGGGTAGCGATTTCTTGCGCACCGAACTGATCGGCGGCGTAGCCCTGCAGGAGGCCGGCTTCTACGCTCTGGGCCGCGGATTCTTTAGCCCATGAAGGGATTTGAGTGCGGTCCTTGAACCTCGACATCAGGTTCGTCTCCGCCGTCTCCGGCAGCTTCACCGGCTTGCCTGCCAAGCGCAGCGCCTTGGCCAGCAGCACGGCCATTTGTCCGCGGGTGATGCTTGCGGACGGCTTGAAGCTGCCGTCCTCGAAGCCCTCGATGAGTCCGGCCTCGGCTGCGGCTCCGATCGCTCCGGCAGCCCAGTGGCCGGACGGCACATCGCTATATTTGGAGGCTGCGGTCCGGTCAGGCAGCCCGAGCGCACGGACCAGCAGGGCGGCGAACTCGGCGCGGGTGACTTCCTTATCCGGGGCGAAGGCGTTGTCCGATACGCCTTGAATCAGCAGCTTGCTGGCCAGGCTCTCCACCTCGGCGGCCGACCAGTGGCTTTGAACATCCTTGAACGACTTCTTGCCCGTTGCGAGTGTAACGGTTCCGGCTTGCAGCAGGTGCACCGACGCTGCCGTGCCGCTGCCGCTAGGACGGAACACCGCAGGAGTAAAGCCGACTCCCGTTTGAGTATTATACGTTAATGCGGTAACCGTAGAGGAGGCTGTATCCTTCGCCGCATAGAGGCTGAGCTCCGCATACTTTCCTCCGTTCGGCTGCGGCAGCTCTACGGCCTTGCCGTCCGCGCCGGTAATTCGCAGGCGAAGATCCACCGGTCCGGGCGGCAGCTGGCCGAGCCCGCGGCTCTCCACAGCTTGCTTGACCCCGTCAGCCGCTGAGCCGGACAGCGTCTTCAGAGTAACGGACAAGGTCGCATTCGCCGCATCTGCGGCATTATTTTTGAACCAGGTCAGCGGAACGGCAAACTCAATGTCGCCTGCCTTGAATCGGATCACGGTAGATGAAGCGACCGCAAGATCTGCATTTACCGTATCCGCAGGCAGGGTAAACCTTACGGCAGCGCTGCTGCCCTTTGCTTCCAGCATCAGGATCTGCTGATCCGCAGTCTTGGCCTTCAGCTTATCCAGCGCTGCCGCCAGCTTCTCTTTGCTTACTGCTGCCTGAGTAACGGGCGTACCGTCGACGTCTTTATCCGCGGTCAGGTCGGACGCCTCGAACGTCAGCTTCTCCCAGCCGGTATCGGTGCCGGACGATCCCGCCCCGCCCGATCCTGCCGAACTGCCTCCGCCGGACGATCCGCCGGAGGTACCGCCTGATCCGCCGGTACTGCCGGAGCTGTCATCCTTCGTACGGAAGCTTACTGTCGGCCCCCCAGTACTCCATAAGCCCACTGCGTCGCCCGCTTCGACTCTCAGGTTGTACGTGTGCAAAGGGCTGAGTCCCGTCAGATCATACTGGTACACGCCGCCATAGACGGACGACTGTACGGTCAAGGCGCTGGCGTAAACCGTCGCAAGTACCGACGCGTCATTATAGATTCGGTAGGAGGTTACTCCGATATTATCCGATGCCGGTAACCATGCAAGATGTGCGCTGCGGGTCGTAATATTGGTCGCGGTTAAGCTCTTCATCCACAATACGCCGGCCTGAATGTTTCTCCAGAACTCGCCGGCTACCGCCTGATACCCCTCCGGACTTAAGTGAATGTTTGCCGGGCTCGGAATATAGGTCGTCGCCTTGGCTGCGATCAGGTCCTTGGTCGGCACAAATGTCGCACCCATGGTTGCAGCCGTCTGCTTTAGCGCCAGATTGAGCTGATCCAATACGGTTAGCAGACCCGCTTGCTCTTGAGCCGATAAATAAGGAAAGGCGTTATAATAGCCCATGACATACAGATCGGCTTTCGGACTTAAGCCTCTAAGCTCGGCCAGAATCTGATAAACGTTGCTCTGCACGGTCAGCAGCATAGGCTGAATTTCCTCGGGATTCAGGTAGACGCTATGCGTTACGGAATCCTGGTGCAGCAGACCCAGAAGATCGTTTGCCCCGGCATCCAGCGTTACAAGATTGGCGTTTTTTGCCACGTCGCGGATAGCGAGGCCGTTTGGATCGGGCCGGCCGTAAACATCCTTCGTCACATTGGCCTTCAAATCCGTTAGCACGTCGGCTGTCGTATACTTAGGGTACGAGAAGCGTTTCTCGTAGCCGACGAGACTCCCTGTCCCCTGGATGCTGGCAGCCAAATAATCCGCATAGCTGAGACCTGCCGTATTCGTTGGCGTTACGCCATAGGCTAACGAATCGCCGAGCGCGAGATAGGTTACGTTCTGGGACCAGTGCGGCGGGATGGAATCGGCCGCAGAGCTTGCCGCGTCCGACGCCGATACCAACAGCGGGGATGCAGCCGAAGCAAGCAGGGCTGCGAGTGCGATTGAAACAACAGCTTTGCTGAACATAGTACCTCCTTGTAATCATTCAGATTAAGAATATGAATGCGATCCATTCGATACAAACAAGTGTTAGGTCCATATGGATGGAGCGACCTTTTCGCCCCGTTCGCTTCAGCTCTTTCCGCCTCCTTTACAACATAGCGAATTTATTTTGATACTAAATGTATCAAAGCCCCTGTAAATATACCACAGTTTCCCTCTCATGGTAAATAAATCTGTGAAACCAAATGCAGCTGAAGCGAATATAAATCATGGCGATAATGGTTATTTTTTAGGTTATAATTAACCAATAAAACAACTTTAAAACTTGTAGAAGGCCAGAACTTCTGGGAATATTTACGGCAGTATACATTGGCACGATTCTTGCTGTATCTATACAGGGACAGGGGGGAAGAGGAGTCTATAAAAAACAGAAGGTAATGAGACCAGGATAAACGGCTACACCATCCTTGTCTTACAAGGACCAGCGCGTTTACCAAGGTTGATGCGAAGCTATAAGTTACGAAAACTTATAAATTCTTATCAACTGAAAAAGAATCACTACGATATGGGAGGACGCAACGAAATGGAACAATCAACAATGCAAGAGATGACTCAAGAGAAAATAACGAAAAAAAGGAGATTTGCACAGCCTGACGCGTACGTTCTATTATTTTTTGTTGCATTGATCTGCGCTCTGGCTACCTACATTTTACCGGCGGGAGTTTTCAAGACGGTAAAAAAAGGCGATATTACCGTAACGGTTCCGGGAAGCTATCATGCCGTTGCCGCAAATCATACGGGCTTCGTAGAGTTCTTTACCGCGATTCAAACCGGAATGGTGAAAGGCGCTCCGATTATTTTTCTTATCCTTTTTACCAGCGGAGCTTTAGCTGTCATTGAAAAATCAGGAGCGATCGATGCGTTTCTGAAGTCGACTATTACTCGATTCAGTAATCGGCTGCTGCTTCTAATCATCCCTGTAGGCTTGGTCTTTTCTGTTTTAGGAATGACCGGGATTGTTGTCAATTCGGTTATTGCCTTTATTCCTTTAGGATTAATCATTGCAAGGGGATTAAAATTGGATCCCGTTTTCGGTGCTGCACTGATCTATCTGGGAACCTATGCCGGATGGAATGTACCGGTGTTTGCCCCTCAAACGCTTGGGCTGTCTCAGCGTATAGCGGAGCTTCCGCTTTTCTCAGGTATCGGTTACCGGACGGTTATCTATGGAACGATTCTAGTTGTTACGCTTCTCTATATTTACTGGTATGCGCGCAAAATTCGAAAGGATCCAACGAAAAGTATCCTAGGCCCAGACTGGCTCAGCGATACGGCTCAAGTCGACGATGCTGAAATAGGCAGTAAAACAACCGTTACCCTGCAGCAAAAATTCATCTTATCGTTTGCGGGATTATCCCTTCTTGCTTTTATGATTTACTCCCAGAAATTTAAATGGACAGAAAACGAAATGGCCGGTCTCTTTATTTTTATTGCCATCGGTTGCGGTATGATCGCACGAATGGGTGCAAATGAAATCGCTACCACATTCATTCAAGGCTGTAAGCAAATGGTTTATGGAGCGCTAATTGTGGGCATGGCCAGAGCAGTGGGCATCATCCTGGATGATGCAAAAATTTTGGATACGATCGTTAATGCGCTGGCGACCGTGCTGGCTCCCTTGTCCCCTATGGCGGCTTCGATCGGCATGTTTTTCGGAAGTGCTGCACTTCACTTCTTGATCTCCTCCGGTTCTGGGGAATCTACAGTGCTAATGCCCATTCTTGTTCCTTTGGCCGATTTGTTGCATATTACGCGCCAAGTAACTGTCCAGGCGGTTATGTTCGGAGAAGGATTCGTAAATACCATCAACCCGACATCCGGTGTAATGATGGGTGTGCTCGCAACGAGCGGCATCTCCTATGGAAAATGGCTGAAATTCATGCTTCCGTTAACGGCGGTTTGGTTTATTCTCGGAATTATTTTCATCATTGTCGGTGTAATGATCAACTGGGGGCCTTTCTAATGACTAACAACAAGGGGATATTACTAGATGAATAAAGTATTAGAGTACATAAAGCAACACCAGGAAGAGATGCTGGAAGATCTAAAAACGCTTGTGCTGGCCGAATCGCCCACTCATTCGAAAGAACGGGTAGATCAATGTGGAGCAGAAATTCAAAAGCTGTTTAAGAAGCATCTTCACCTTGATTCGGAAGTGATTCCTCAAAAGCATGCGGGAAACCATATGCGATTTAGTTATGGAACGGGCGATGAGCAAATCTTGATCCTTGGACATTTTGATACGGTTTGGGATGTGGGAAGGCTGTCCTACCGTGTAGAAGGAAACAGAGCGTATGGGCCGGGCATTCTGGATATGAAGGGAGGGATCATCCAAGCTCTTTGGGCGGTTAAAGCCTGCCGTGAGCTCGGGATTTCCTTAAATAAGCGAATTGTTTTCTTGTGCACCAGTGATGAAGAGGTTGGAAGCAGTTCGTCCCGGGAGCTGATCGAGCGGGAAGCTGTACAGAGCCGAGCTGTACTCGTTCCGGAGCCGGCAGCGGCGCACACAGGTGCATTGAAAACGACCCGTAAGGGGGTTGGCCGATTTGCGATCAAGATCACAGGAAAGGCAGCGCATGCGGGAAATCATCATCAGGATGGAATCAGCGCCGTACAGGAAATGGCTCATCAAATTTTATTCCTGCACTCTCTCACCGACTATGAATTGGGGACAACCCTAAATGTGGGCGTGGTACGAGGAGGAAGCACAGAAAATGTGGTAGCTGAACAGGCGGAACTGGGTGTGGACCTGCGAATCAGCCAAATTAGTGAGGGAGAACGGATTTCGAAAATCATTTATGGGTTGAAGCCGCATTCGGAAGGAATTACCCTGCAGGTTTCCGGAGGAGTCAACCGCCCGCCGATGGAAAAAACCGCGGGGAATGAACAATTGTTCAGACTTGCCGCAGCATGCTCATTTGAATTAGGCTTTCCCTTGATAGAGGAAGCCGTGGGCGGAGGCAGTGACGGGAATTTCACAACAGCTTTAGGCATTCCGACATTGGACGGGTTAGGCGCTGTAGGGGAAGGAATCCATGCTGAAAACGAGCATGTTGAAATCGATCAACTTCCTGTCAGGGCTACACTGATGGCGGGCCTTCTTCGTAAGCTATGATTTATACAATAAAAATGCAAGTGCCGAGAGGTGCTTGCATTTTTTTAGTTGGAAGAATTTATAAGTTTTCGCAACTTACAGCTTCGCATCAACCTTGATAAACGTGCTGGTCCATGTAAGACAAGGACGGGGTAACCGTTTATCCTGGGGTATCGCTTTAGGAGTGTTTTTAGGCTATCATGGTTCTAGCAACAATTAAGAGGGGAGAAAACATGGGGAGACCAAGCATACTGCTGATAACGATAATGGAAAAGGTTTGCCGAACCTTTGAAAGTAACCTGAGGATGTTTTTCGGGACCAACGTTCAGATTTATACCGCTCATGGGCACCGGGAATTGGATATTCAAATATTGGATAAGTGCGATCTGATTCTGGTGTCCTCCAAGAATGTACTTACGTGTTTACCAAAATCATTCGACCAAAATCGGGCGCTGATAGCAAGAAGAACCGTTCATATGCCAAAGCTCGAACAACTGATGGATTTGGCGCCGGGAACTCACTGCCTTTTTGTCTCGAACACTATGGAAACAGTTGAAGATGCGATTCAACTTTTGATACGTCTAGGTTTTGATCATTTGCACTTTATTCCTTATGTACCAGGTGAAAGAAGGATGGATCTAGAGCGCATCGACGTGGCCATTACGCATGGATTAAGGGAACTTATACCGGAGACGATTGAAAAAGTCATTGATTTGGATACGCGCCCGATCGATTTGACAACCATTTTTGACATTGCCAGGCAGTTGGATCTGCCGATGGAGAAGGCCCATTTTTACACTGCGGAATTCTTCCGAGATTTTGTCCGGCTGGGGAGGAATTTAGCCAATTCCGTGAACAATGAAAAGCGGCTAAATCAAAAGTTGGAATCCGTCTTCAATGCGGTTCATGAAGGTATAATCAGTACTGACGAAATGGGACGCATCACGGTCTTTAATGAAGAAGCGGAAAGGATCCTCAAACTGTCCGCGGAGAGTTGTATAGGAAAATCGTATTTGGATGTGGTACCAGAATTAAAGCTGGATAAGAGCATACAATCTCGTGCCAGGGAGTCCAATCAATTGTTGGAGATTCGGAACTTGGTACTGCTGGTCAGCAAGGTTCCCATGATATTAGACGGACATTTAATGGGAGTCGTTGTTACCTTTCAAGACGTCACCATCGTCCAACGAAATGAACAGGAAATCCGCAAAAAGAGCAGCAGTCTCGGGTTAACCACCAAATATTCTTTTGGGCATATTATCGGTGTAAGCGGATCTATCAGTTCTGCAAAGCATGTTGCCGTCAAACTGGCGAATAGCGATTTTACCGTATTGATCACGGGAGAAAACGGGACGGGCAAGGAAGTGTTTGCCCAAGCGATTCATAGGCATTCCACAAGGCGGGATGGCCCATTCGTGCCGGTCAATTTTGCCGGTCTTGCGGAGAACCTGGCAGAAAGTGAATTGTTTGGATACGAAGAGGGCTCTTTTACAGGAGCAAAAAAGGGTGGAAAAATGGGTCTATTCGAGCTCGCCCATAATGGAACCATATTTCTGGATGAGATCGGGGATGCGCCCCTCAGTATTCAGGCAGCTTTGCTGCGCGTACTTCAGGAGCGGCAGGTGATGCGGGTTGGAGGAAATCGCGTGATCCCCATCAATGTAAGGGTGATCGCCGCCACAAACCGGAACCTGATGGATATGATGTCGAAGGGTGCTTTTCGGGAAGATTTGTACTACAGACTAAACGTTCTGCCGCTCAATATCCCGAATCTAAGAGAACGGAGAGAGGATCTTTTTATACTCATTGACTATTTTCTTCATGATAAAAGGAAACAGCTGCAATTTACCCCTGAAGTAAAGGATGTCCTGTTGAATTACAATTGGCCAGGCAATATTCGGGAGCTCGAAAATTTTATGAATTATTTGATTGTGATCGTTGAAGGAGATACAGTGCAAATCGAACATCTTCTTGAACGGATACTGAACTATCGAGCAACCTTGCCGGCCTCCCTTGATTCAAATGCCAGAGGAAAAGCGGACGAAAGGGAAGACATCCTGCATTTTTTGGCTCGCCATGGTTCCTTGATGGATTATGAAAATATATTGACCATCCTGTGGAATTTCAGCAAACGGCAGGAACGGGTGGGTCGCTCCGTCTTATGTTCATTGCTCTCCCGTCCGATGTCCGAATCTCAAATCCGTTATAAATTAACCATACTTAATCGATGTGGCTGCGTCTCGTCTATACCAAGAAAAACTACCTCTAAAAACGGTCTGGCTGCTTTGAATGACTCCGATAAGGAGTTTTTCTTATAAGTACAGGCACGTATAGGCGGCGGCCCACATATGATGTTACTAATCTCATCATGGGGGTGGCTGCAGTGCCGGGTTTCTTTTCTGCCATTGCCTTATTCATCAAAGAATTAATGTTGCTGGTTTCCTATGTAAAAAACAACGCGTTTCCATAACCGCTTGCCGAAGATGAGGAAGAAAAGCATTTGCGTTTAATGGCACAAGGCAACCAGCATTCACGTAATTTGCTGATTGAGCATAACCTCAGGCTCGTCGCCCATAATGAACGGAAACCGATGTAATGACAAAACGAAAAAGAAGTATTTTCTAGGATTTTCTCTGGGGACAAGCCCTTTTATTACCGAATTTGAGAATACTTTGAAGGAAGCTTCGGAAAAATGGTCAAAAGTAAAAGAGCGCAACCGAGTGTCTAAAGGGGAAAGCAAGTTCCGAGCTAGGCTGATTGAGTTGGAGAAAGCAAGATCGGAATATTTGAATCTTTCAATAATTCGCGAACAGAAGCTAAAGAGCTTAAGATCGGAGAAAAGGGCCAGACAGTTGGAAGAATACTTAAATAAATATTTTCTTGCTGACGCCCAAATCGCTTCAATCGGGCCCAGCAGGAAAAGCACGCTTCAGTCGTACGGAATTGAAACTGCAAAAGATGTTTCTAGGGATTCTCTTCTCTCTATTCAAGGTTTTGGCCCTGCTTTGACCAACAACTTAGTTGCGTGGAGGGATTCGATAGAATGTGAATTTGTATTTGATTCGAACAAAGGTATGCCTCAATCCTTAATCAATGAAATTGATAGGGAGGTTTATCATCAAAGATTGGATTTGGAGAGCAGGCTTACAAATGGAAAAAAACAGTTGGAGGAGATCACCAATGAGATTTATTGGAACACAGGGTCTTGCAGACAGAGATGAACCAACTGGCCAAGGTGCTTGCACAAGCAGAGGCTGACTTGAATTATTTGATTAACAAGTAGGATAGTGATTAGACTGTGATAATAGTCCACGGAAAATTTAATATGAACAAAGTAAAGATTAGTTTGCGACTTAACATCTAGACAAAACACCTACCTTTTGTGAACATGAAGAAAAAAAGCTGTTGAAGCCGAATAGCTCCTTTTTCACATCTGTGAATTTGCAAATTAATCAGGCAGACTATGAACCGTATTTTCACATAATCACGGTATTCCGGCACGGGTTTTCTTTCCATAAATAAAGCAGCCAGGGTTGTCCTGGCTGCTTGGGGGACTTGTCCATGAGACAAGATCGAGATATACTCCATCTATTCGCACCCGAATCCAGTAGCTCACATCTGGATGCAGGTGAAACCGGGTATTGTGGAAGTAAACGACCCATTCGGAATCCATCTCGATGCGACAGGGCAGAAAGTCGTCCCCGACCTTCATCTCGAAAGATTCCCCGCAATGCACCGCGGCGGGCTGGACATAGGCATCCCAGATCTTCCAACGCCCGGTTTGCGCATCGTACAGGATTCGGCCATCGAGCCCAGTTCGTTTCATCGGCTCACATCCCATACTCCCCAGCTGCGATACGAATCAGATTCGCATCGATCTGCTCCGCTTTTTGCTGGAAGCCATGCAAGAGCGCGCGTACGGCGAGTTTGTTCACAAGGCGAGGGTATCCTTTGGTGCACACGGCCAGTGCTTCCGTGGCGGCCTCAGTGAAGATGGGATGATTGGCGCCGGCAAGGCGCATGTGGTGCTCGACGTAGCCCTTCACCTCGTCCTTGGTCAGCGGCTCTACCTGGTGGGGCAGCAGGTGTCGCTGCGCCAGCGGGCGGTTGTGGTTCAGCGTGAGACGGTCTTTGAGGTAGGGCAGGCCGCAGAGTAGAAGCAGAAAAGGATTGGACGAGTCCATCTGAAAATTAAACAGCAAGTTCAAATCGCTAAGGAAAACATCCTTGGCCATTTGCATTTCATCAAGAATAAAGACCGGGGTCACTTTTCGCTCGTGAAAGGAGGCGGTGACAGCGTGCTGAATTTGCCGAAACAAATCCACTTTGCGGGTCTTCGGTTCTTCACCCAGCCCGAAAGCCAGCCCCCGGTAGAAATCGTTCACCGTTCCGGTGGACAGCGGGAAGTATACGACCTTGTACAGCGCTTTGTTCAGGGAATCGCTGAATACGCGCAGCGCGTAGGTCTTGCCAGCCCCGGGTTCCCCGACGATCATGCCCATGCCTCGCGTCTCTTTTGAGGTAAGCCAGACAGGCGCTTGTCTCCTGAAACGCAGACAATGCATACGCCTCTTCCGGTTTCACCTCTTTGGCGAATGGAACCGAATACAGCGAATAGAACGCTCTATACATCCGCGTCACCTCCCGACTCCTGCAGCGTCTTAAACGAACGAAAACGCCGGACGATCGCGCTTCACATGCGCGTTGTCCGCAAAGACAACCGCTTTGGCCTCTGCCACCGCCTTGCCGTCCTCGTAGATGTGCACACGGTGCTCATAATCGCGAATCTCGACCTCCTGCCCGGCGAACGTCTCAGACACCTCATAGAGCCGGTTGTCCAGCGAGAACGTGGCGTCATGCTTTACCGTCCGCCGCGCTCGCCTGAGAAACAGGGTATCCAGCATGCCGGGATCCGAGACGGTGCGCACCCGGTCGATTTGGGACAGGTACACCTCTAGCGGCATTTTCCCTTCGAGCGACGCATGCGTCGGGCAGGCCGCAGAGTAGAAGCAGAAACGGATTGGACGAGTCCATCTGGAAAAAGCCCAGCAGCTATGGGATATGAAGCCTGAAGTAATAAATACAGTATTATATTACTATCTTGTAGCGGACAGAACCTATCTTGATTTATTGGGGTTCCTTATTTGACCGTTGTTAACAGATACTTCTTGTAGATTGCGATATAGATTTTCGTATATAGTTGACATTGCAAGGGTGAAGTAATGTTATTTCTTATTGTACTGAAACCAGTATGTCCTCTTTCTGTTCTGCTTATGATTCCATTATTTCACGGTCCAACGGAAACGGAATTGGCAATCTAAAAGCGGATTTGGTCTAAATACTTTCGCACAGCATCTGTTTTACAATAAGGTGATTCTCGTTGGCGCTTAGAGGAGGAGGAGTGGATTTTTTTTGAAAGCGCTTTTTCGTAATGACAGTTTGCCCTCAAGTTAATCCAAAATATAAATGTATAGATTTGATGCTGAATTCATCTATATGAATAATGATTTCACGTAAGGAAAAATAACATAAAATTATGAACTTTTAAAAAAATGATTATAAAACAGTAAGATTTATAGAATAAAAACATTTTTTGATTATACACAAGGTCCAAGTAAACTATATTGACGATTGATGTCAAATAATTTATTATAACTTTATGGTTTCAAATAATAGATCTTTAATTCCGAATATCGGTACTAATCTGCCGGGATAGATCCCATTTCACTAAATGATCCAATCATGAAAGGAGTGGTTAGCACTCGCAAGGAGAGGATTTTTGATAAATACCGCAATGTTTTTATGGTGTGGGTTGGAGTCCATAGCGCGGAAACTCGCGCTCTGAAGCATCGTCTTGTTTAATGGCTCGATAATTTATTAGAAATACTGATAAAGGTAGGTGTATTGGATTGATTAAATTAATTGGCATTTTGATTGTAGCTTTAGGATTTGCTTTTCGTTTTAATACCTTGCTTGTTGTTATGGTGGGAGGTATTGTAACGGGGCTTATTTCCGGACTTTCGATTAATGACATTATGTCAAAGTTTGGAGAAGCATTTATAACGAACCGATATATGACGATACCGATCGTGTTGACATTACCGGTGATCGGGTTACTGGAGCGCTATGGGTTAAAAGAACGGGCGGAAGCCTTAATTCGAAAAGCAAAGGGCGTAACAGCCGGCAGGGTCATGCTGTGGTATTTGTTTATCAGAGAATGGTCTTCAGCTTTAGGTCTTAATATCGGGGGACACCCCCAAACGGTTCGTCCTATTGTGGCGCCAATGGCAGAAGGAGCGGCTGCTGCAAAATACGGTCCGCTTCCAGAGAACCTCAAGGATAGCATCAAAGCTCATTCGGCGGCTATGGAAAATGTAGGATTTTTCTTTGGTGAAGATATTTTTATTGCTACAGGTGCGATTCTTTTGATGAAAGGTTTCTTTGATTCCTCCGGCTTACATGTTGGAGTATGGGACATGGCGCTTTGGGGGCTACCGACGGCCATTGCAGTTTTCTTTTTATCTTGGCACAGACTAAGGAAACTTGATAAGCGCATTGATCTAGAGATGATTAAACGATCTGGTAACCAAATGGGAACAAATCCAGAAGAGAATACTTCAAGGTGGGATTCAATATGATAAATATTTTTACAATAGATTACATTTATTATTTACTAGGAATTATCGTAGCTTTTGTTGCTTATCGGGTAGCTCGAAACCCGGATCATCCTACCCGGATCGGCTCGACTTTGTTCTGGGGAATTTTCGCCTTTACTTTTCTATTTGGGAAGGTTATACCTAGTTTGGTCATAGGATATCTCGTTCTGGTCATGGTTATCATAGCCGCTCTTGGTAAAATGAAGGCGGCCCCTGAAAAAGAACATCCTCAGTCAGAACGTGAGGCACATGCAGCTAGACTAAAAAGCAAAATATTTCTTCCGGCTCTGTTAATTCCTATTATTACTGTGATCGGTAGCTTTACACTGGATAAAATACATTTCGGTAAAGTTAATCTTGTCGACCCGGAAATGGTTACTCTAATTGCACTTGGATTGAGCGCGATCATCGCCTTCATTGCGGCCAAATCTTTAACGAAGGCAAAAATGTCCGTTGCAATGAACGAAGGTAGTCGACTCACGGAAGTCGTGGGATGGGCGATTATTTTGCCTCAAATGTTATCGGCGCTTGGAGCTATTTTTGCGCAAGCTGGCGTGGGGGAAGTTGTATCCAAATTGGTAGGTAATGTTCTTCCAACACAATATCCATTCGTAGCGGTCGCCGCTTATTGTATTGGAATGGCCGTCTTTACAATGATTATGGGGAATGCCTTTGCCGCGTTTGCAGTCATTACCGGAGGTATTGGTCTTCCGCTTATCGTTCATATGCATGGCGGGAATCCTGCGATTATGGCGGCCATTGGCATGTTTGCCGGGTATTGCGGAACATTAATGACGCCTATGGCTGCTAACTTTAATATCGTCCCGGCCATGCTTCTTGATTTAAAGGATAAAAACGCGGTCATCAAAGCCCAAATCCCTATTGGTATACCCCTTTTAGTTATTAACATACTACTGATGTACTTCCTTGTTTATCGATTCTAGTTTGGAGGGCTTAACTTGAAAATTTTAATTTCGGGATTTGAAGCGTTTGGCGGCAGTACTATTAATCCGACAGAAAAACTGGTTAAAGTCATCTCGAGTGAAACATTCGCAGGGGTGGAACTGAAAACTGTGTTATTGCCCGTGAATTATGATGAATGCGCAGAAGCAATTATTAAAGAAATCGAGGTTTATCAACCGGATGCTGTCATTTCGTGTGGTTTATACCATGGAAGAACGTCAGTTACTCCCGAGCGAATTGCAGTTAATGTAAAGGATACCGCGGCAGATGCTCCATATGCTGATAATAAAGGAGTCAAACCGACGGATGAACCGATTAACCCTGACGGTCCGGATGCGTTATTTACACAACTGCCGGTTCGTAAAATGGTGAATCGATTGAATGAAGAAGGTGTGCCGGCATACATTTCCAATACCGCAGGTACTTTTATTTGCAACAATACGATGTATGGTGTTTTAGACTATATTCGTAAAAACAATATTTCCACGATTGCAGGATTTGTTCATTTTCCAGCTTCAACGGAAATGGCAGTTGAAAATCCTTTATTGCCTGCTTTGCCGCATGAGACGATGCTGCGGGCCCTTCGTATTATCATTCAAACAACTATTGACGACCTACAAAATTAAGAAATCTATATGAAATACACAATGTAAGCCGCAAATTTCCGCCTGGTACCGGCAAGGTACTAGGTTTTTTGTATGGCATCGGTTCCACAATGCAGTAATGGTTATACTAAGTTCATGAAAGTTACCTGGTTGCTTGTTTTGTTAAAAAAGTCTTGCTACAATTAAGCATGTAATTTCATAAATCGGTATTTATATTCCGTATATCGGAATATTTGAAATCGAATGTGAAGGAGTGAACCCCATTTTGTTTTCGAAACAGGAATTGCAAGAACTGATAGAAACTGTAAGCCAAAATCCCATACAGACTTTCAAGTATTCGGATGGAACAACCAATATCGTAATAAAGAAGGATCGTTCTGCTTCAACGAAGCAAAAGAACCTGGATGTTCCAATGAGTGAAGCAATATCCGATCCGGAAGAATTCGACGACTTGCATAAGGCTTCAACACCTGAAATTTATCCGGAGCCATTGCAACCAGAATTGATCCCTATTACTGCACCGATGGTAGGGACATTCTACACGGCCGCAGAGCAAGGGAAAGCGCCTTTTGTGCAAGTGGGCGACAAGGTGACCGTCGAATCTGTGGTGTGTATACTTGAAGCGATGAAACTGTTTACTGAAGTAACAGCGCGCGTGAGCGGAGAAATCGTCGAAATCGTAGCAGAAGAAGGGCGTCTGGTAGAGTATGGTCAGACTTTGTTTATGGTAAAGCGGAATTAACGCAAATTAGTCAAGCGGCAGGAGGTGTGCCTCGTGTTTAAGAAAGTATTGATTGCGAACCGTGGGGAAATCGCAGTCCGGATTATCAGGGCATGCCTGGAGCTTGGCATTGAAACTGTAGCTGTTTATTCCGAAGCCGACAGGAAATCGCTGCACGTCACTATGGCGGATGAAGCCTACTGCATCGGACCGGCTGCTTCAAAGGAAAGCTATTTAAATATTCCCAATTTGTTGGCGGTGGCCTTGGCTACCAGGGTCGACGCCATTCATCCGGGTTACGGATTTTTAGCGGAAAATGCGGAATTCGCTGAGACCTGCGCTTCTTTTCATATCTCCTTTATCGGTCCGGATGCCGAGGCAATCCACAACATGGGCGATAAAGCTGCCGCTAGAGCCATGATGAAGAAGGCAGGTGTGCCTGTCGTCCCAGGAACGGAAGGATTGATCGAGACTACGGAAGAGGCGCTGCGCGTGTCCGTGGAAATCGGCTATCCTGTCATTGTAAAGGCTAGCGCCGGCGGCGGCGGAAAAGGGATGCGGGTGGCTCACAATGAAGAGCAGCTGTTGGAGGCGATTGTACAAGCACAAAATGAAGCTGATGCGGCGTTTGGTAATTCGGGCGTATACCTCGAAAAATATTTGGTGGGTCCCCGTCATATAGAAATACAGATAATGGCAGATCGGCAAGGTCAAGTCGTTTATTTGGGCGAGAGGGATTGCTCGATTCAAAGGCGGCACCAAAAGCTTGTTGAGGAATCACCGTCACCGGCGCTTAACCAGGCTCTTCGCAAACGGATGGGTGAAGCGGCGGTAGCCGCCGCGCGTACAGTTAACTATTACGGTGCGGGGACAGTCGAATTTTTGCTGGACCAGTACGGACAGTTTTATTTCATGGAAATGAATACGCGGATACAGGTTGAGCATCCGGTGACTGAAATGATTACCGGAATTGATTTGATTCAGGAGCAAATCGCGGTGGCTGCCGGATGCCCTCTTTCTTTCAGTCAAGGCGACATCCGGATGAACGGATGGGCGATGGAATGCCGAATTAATGCCGAAAATCCGGCCGCTCAGTTCATGCCTTCTCCCGGTCGGGTGATGACCTATTTGCCCCCCGGGGGATTTGGGGTTAGGGTGGACAGTGCGATATATGCCGGGTGTGAAATATCGCCATTTTATGATTCGATGATCGCAAAGCTGATTGTTTGGGGAAAAGACCGGCAGGACTCCATCCGTCGGATGAAGAGAGCGCTGCGCGAATTTGTTGTCGAGGGAGTCAAGACGACGATTCCTTTTCACCTTGCCCTGCTGGAGAACGAGCTATTCATCCAAGGGAATTTCGACACTAATTTTTTGGAATCGCACGAAATTTCCATTATGGAATAACGAATGTAAAGTAAGGAGGAGACATATGTCGGGCCTATATGAAGCGGGAGAGAACAGTGTTCGTTTTTTGCCGCTTGGCGACAGAGCGATCGTCGTCGATTTGGGTGGCGGCATCCATCCAGACACCCACGCGAAAATCAATGCTTTGTGCTTTCAATTGGAGCTGAATCCTTTTCCCGGCATCGTGGAGATAGTGCCGGCCTTTACGACTGTCACTGTTTTTTACGAACCGATGAAATTGAGTGATCCGATCACGGGAGGCCAATGGCCGCGTTATGGTATTACGGCCACTCGCTCCCCTTTTGAGGTTGTCAAGGAGATCGTCAGCCGGATGGTTTCGAATCTGGATTCGACAGCGCCCGGAAGCGCCAAGATCGTAGAAATACCGGTTTGCTACGGCGGGGGATTCGGACCTGATTTACAAGACGTAGCGACACATACCGGGTTGAGTTCGGAGGAAGTCATCAAGATTCATTCAAGCCAAGATTATTTGGTATATATGATTGGATTCGCTCCAGGCTTTCCTTATCTCGGAGGGATGTCAGAACGCATAGCTGTTCCAAGACGAAGCACTCCGAGACAATCAATTCATCCCGGTTCAGTCGGCATCGGCGGCAAGCAGACCGGTGTATATCCGATCTCCACTCCCGGTGGTTGGCAATTGATCGGCAAAACCCCAATGAAGCTGTTTCGTCCTGATCAACCAGCGCCGAGTTTGCTGAAAGCGGGCGACATTGTCCGATTTCGGCCGATTCAACCAGAACAATTTGAAGATTGGAAAGAGGATTGCGTATGAGTCTCCATATCATAAATCCGGGTCTTTTATCTACGATTCAAGATCTAGGGAGGTTCGGATACCAACATCAGGGGGTCATTGTTTGCGGAGCAATGGATTCGTTCGCCCTTCGTGCGGCAAATGTGCTTGTAGGCAACGGACAAGATGAAGCTGCATTGGAAATCACGCTACTGGGACCGTCCATTCGCTTCGAGGGCGAAACGCTCATTGCCATATGTGGAGGCGATCTTTCGCCTATCATCGATGGACAGCCTGTTCCGTTATGGAGGCCTGTCCTCGTCAAAACCGGAAAAGTACTTGAATTTGGTACCTGCATTCAAGGGGCACGCGCTTATTTAGCTATTGCGGGAGGAATCGACGTTCCGCTCGTGATGGAAAGTCGCAGCACCTATCTGCGTGCGGGACTAGGAGGTCTTGAAGGGAGAGCGATGAAGGCAGGAGATGTGCTCCGCAGTAGGTCTGTTTCCGAAATTTCGAAAAATTATATAAAGAAAAGCTTGGGAGCTTTAAAATCGAAGCCTTTTGCTGCCGCCCCATGGTGTATCGGTTCTCCGGCCCACCCCGCATATGCGAGAGAAGCGGTGATCCGCGTTATTCGTGGCCGCGACTTTGCGCATTTTACCGAAGTTAGTAGGAATGCCTTTGTGTGCCAACCATTTCGCGTCACGCCTCAATCGGACCGGATGGGTTACCGCATGGAGGGACCGGTGCTTGAATTGGAATCGCCTCTGGAACCGATTTCCGAAGGGGTATCGTTTGGAACGGTTCAGGTTCCTTCGGAAGGGAACCCGATCATATTAATGGCGGACCGACAAACGATTGGGGGTTATCCGAGCATCGCGCAGGTGGTTACTGTCGATCTTCCCGTACTAGCTCAAGTGAAACCGGGTGAGTATGTTCGGTTTACCGAAATATCGTTGGAGAAGGCGGAGAAATTGTATATCGACATGGAACAGTCATTTGATCTGACGTCCAAAGCGATCGGGCTTTATCTCAAGAAAGAAGGTGGCGTTTGAATGTATGAAGTGGACTTGAACTGTGATATGGGTGAAAGCTTCGGTGCCTATCGATTAGGCCACGACGAGTTGATCCTCGAATTGGTTACGTCTGTTAATATTGCATGCGGTTTTCATGCGGGTGATCCAAGTACGATGAGAAAAACGGTAAATATGGCTTTGAATAAACAGGTGTCTATAGGTGCGCACCCCGGGCTGCCGGATTTAGCGGGTTTTGGTCGACGAAATATGTCAATTTCTCCCCAAGAGGCATTCGATATGACCGTGTATCAAGTCGGCGCTCTGGATGGTTTTGTTCGGTCCGAAGGCGGCATCATGCAGCATGTCAAGCCGCATGGAGCATTATACAATATGGCGGCTCGGAACGGCGAGTTGGCGCGAGCGATTGCAGAAGCCGTTTATAAAGTAAATCCAGAATTGGTTTTGTACGGTCTCTCGGACAGCGAACTGATCCACGCCGGAGCTCTAATCGGGCTGAGGACGGCGAGCGAAGTGTTTGCCGACCGGACCTACTGCCGTGATGGAAGCCTTACCCCGAGAAGCGAACCGGACGCTTTAATCAGCGACCCGACGCAGGCGGCAGCCCAGATCGTGCGAATGGTGACAGAAGGCATTGTGCGTTCGCGGGAAAATGAGGAGATTAAGATTACTGCTGAGACCATATGTATTCACGGCGACGGCGAGCATGCACTGCATTTTGCCGGCAGCATCCGTGAAATGCTTCTGTCTAAAGGGGTCCGGCTTCGAGCCGTACGAAATGATAGTTCTATCCAATAGGACCAATTCGCATCTTACTTAACCCGTCCGAGTTGATTAGAAATGCGATTCGCGGCGTTTATCGTTTTCTCGACTAATTCCGGAATTCGAGCCTCATGGAAGCTGCTGTTCAAACCCGCCAAGCTAAGGCCGGCAACGACAAGCCCATCACTGTTAAAAATAGGTGCGGCCAAGGCGGAGCTAAAATTGCGCAGCTCCGAATGGCTAACCGTATATCCGAGTTTTAAGCATTGTTCTATTGTTTTCTGCAATGTGTTCTTATCGGTAATCGTGCCGTCGGCATAGGGAACGAGCGCAGTTTCTTCAATGTATTTCAAGCGTTCTTCCACAGGCATATAAGACAGCAAAATACGGGGACAGGCTCCTGCATAAAGAGGGGCCCTTCGTCCAATTTGGGTGTACACTCTAACTGCTTGATTGGTATCGACCTTTTCGATATAAATGGCTTCATTTCCTTCTCTGATTACAAGGTTGACGGCTTCGTTTACTCCATCTCGCAGTTCCTTCATAATAGGTAAAGCGATCTGACGGATATCCAAACGTTCTTTGACTAACTGGCCGTATTGAAGAAACATCAAACCGAGCTGGTACTTACCTGCCGAGTTTCTTGTCAGCAGGCCTACTTCCTCCAGTGAACCTATCATGCGATGCGCAGTTGTCTTGGACAGCCTGGAAATATTGGAGATTTCCTGTAGCGATAGACTTTCATGATCTACAAACAGCTCCAAAATTTCTTTGGTTTTCGTGACGGTTTTATTTTTGTTTTGCATGTTCCCTCTGCGTTCCGCAATTTGGAATTATTAATCTAAATATTACAATACACAAGAAAAAAACTCAACCATTTAGAAGGAGGTTAAGTCTTAAGTCCATAGCATCAACGTAGATTCGAAATTGACGCTCGCAACTGACGATACGATTTTGAAAAGCGAGTTTTGGAAGAGGCCTCGGACCAGACGCATCGAGCAGTCCTCTGCGCTGTGTCATGGCACGATCAAACAAATAAAGGAGAATAGACAACGATATGACAGAATATGAACATATTACGGATTATGAAACCTTTGAATTAGGCGATGTTCATTTAAAAAATGGGGCAACATTGCGCAAGGCGAAGCTTGCCTACAAGACACATGGGACCTTGAACCGCAATAAAGATAATGTGATTGTGGTTCCCACTTGCTACTCGGCCACGCATAAAAACGAAGAGTACAGAATCGGAGAAGGGAAAGCGTTAGATCCGAGTAAATATTTCATTATTCAATTAAACCAGTTTGGGAACGGTTTGTCATCCTCTCCCAGCAATACACCGATGCCCTACGATCAGGGACGGTT
Source organism: Paenibacillus gyeongsangnamensis (assembly GCF_027533625.1). GTDB lineage: Bacteria > Bacillota > Bacilli > Paenibacillales > NBRC-103111 > Paenibacillus_G > Paenibacillus_G gyeongsangnamensis. The sequence goes on from NZ_JAQAGZ010000013.1 coordinate 172,732, forward strand.
TCCGAACATAACCATACTTGACAATGTTGAATGCCAGCATAAATTGATCACTGAAAAATTTGGCATTGAACGTGTGGCTCTAGTATGCGGTTATTCTATGGGGGCCCAACAGACTTTCCAATGGGCGGCTTCTTATCCTGATATGGTCGAACGTATTGCACCCTCGTGTGGCACCGCATCAACAACCCCTCACAATTTCGTATTTATTGAGGGTATTAAAAGCGCTTTGCGTGCGGATGCGGCTTGGAACAACGGTTTCTACGACAAGCAACCGGTTACCGGGGTTCGGGCATTGGCTCGGGTTTATGCCGGTTGGGGACTATCACAAGCTTTTTATTACCAAAAACTTTATCTCGAGCATGGATATTCATCTCTTGAGGATTTCCTTATCAGTTTTTGGGAAGGGGCTTTCTTGAATAAGGATGCAAATAATTTATTATCCATGGCTTGGACCTGGCAGTATGGCGATATTGGCATGACACCCGGTTGTGACGGTAACCGCGAGAAAGCTTTAAGCCGCATAAAGGCAAAAGCAATGATTTTACCTGGGCTAACCGATCTTTATTTTCCACCAGAAGATATTCAATATGAAGCGAAATTTATTCCAAACGCAGAGGTTCGTGTCATTTCAAGTATTTACGGTCATTATGCCGGAGGAAGCTTTAACCAAACAGATATAAACTTCATCGATGAAGCCGTTAAAGAACTATTAAACGCATAAAAATCGGTTCAAGGGAGAACTTTTCTCCTTTCTGTTGTGACCCTTTTTTATCTTGAAACTTTGAATTATCTATGGCTAGAATTATGCTTGTTGCGGTTATGTTTTGTATCTCCATGTGTATGCTCTTTATTTCGGGCTGCGGTAAAAATCCATGCGGCGTTGAAATGAAAATCGCTCTTAAAATTTTTTTTTCAGTTTCCCAAACCTCGGGGTCATCGCCGTAAAAACTCGATGATATACGGGTTCGAAGGAAAGCGCGGAATGGTTCATTCGTCCCCGCCGCCAAAGATGGTAGAGCGCCGGCACTACAAACACGGCCACCAGCAGCGACGTCAGGAGCGCAATGGCGACAGACCAAGCAAATCCGGAAAAAGCGGAGCTGATCATGCCTCCAACCAAAGCGATCGGCAAGAAAACGGCGACCGTCGTCGCTGTGGAGGATACGATCGCGGGTATCATTTCCTTGACGGCTTCGACTAAAAGCGCCAAATGTACTTTTTCTCCGGCCTCTTGGGCTTTGCGGTACATGTTGTCGAGAATGACGATTGTATCGTCAATGACTCTTCCCATCGCCACGATCAGGCCGGATACGGTCAGGATGTTCAGGCTGACGCCCAGCGTTTTCAGCAGCCCGATTGTAGTCATGAGACAAATGGGAAGCGACAGGGCAATGAGCAGGGTGGATCGTATATTGCGAAAGAAGAGGAAGACGCACACCATCGAAAGAAGGCACCCCAGCAGCCCTTCTTCCCACAGACCGTTCAAAGCGGACTGTACCTGGCTGCCCTGGTCGAACAGAATGGACACCGGGACCAAGACGTTCATTTGCCGAAAATAGGATAAAAATCTCTTGAGAAATGGCATATTTCGTGAATAATAAAATATAATGAGACAAGAATCGCCCAAAAACTAAATGAAAAGTAGTCGAATCATGTATTATTGTATACAGTGTCAGACTCTCCACCCTGAAAATTACAGTATAAAAGAGAAAATATTTGTTTCCGGATATCGGTATGAAAAAGATACTCTTTACAATGTGGGGTTGTGTGAGGTACATAAATGTAACGGCCAGGCTAAAGAAAAGAAAGCGGTATCAGCTTAATTCTAGGGAAGGAAGAGGGAGGTTGTAGGAAACAACGCGATTGGGTGTAGCTTCATTCGTTTAACTTCTTTGCGTATTGATACCTATAAAGTTCAAATACTCCGCGCTTTCTTAGACTCAATACTCTCTTTCAGCAGGCCTGTTCTGTTTTGCCCAGGGCAAAAGCTAAGGTTCGGGCATCATCATAGTCCCAAAAGAAACATAGATATTCCATCTCTTCATCCGTAAAAGGTATACCATGCTTCGGGTGAAACACGGGATGGTATTTTATTCCACCACTTTGATCGTATTCAATTCCGTCCAATATATCGTCTTCTGTAAGTGTCCTCGATTTTCTATTGCTCATATCCTAATCACCCATAATGAAAAATGCTATAACCTATTATAATTCATAGGTCATTTTGGTTAAACTGGGAATAGGAGTTATTTAAACAGGTAATGACTTTCCTAATCATTATTTTACAGCGGGCTACCAGCTCCAGGCGGCGGAAGCGATCGTCAGCGGTCTGAAGGATTATTTCGGTGATTAGGCCATATGCCCGAGCCCTCACTAATAAGCCAACCCCCGAATAAAATTATTTAAAATCATTTTTAGGGGGATGCATTCATCCGTGAACAAGCATGTCTTAAAGATGAAAGACAGGAAGGTCATAGGAGAAGGCAGGGGAAGGATCGTGTTTCATCACGGCAAACGTCATGTGATGAAGATTGCCAAGAATGGATACGGCGTTCGAAGCAATAGGACCGAGATCTATCTCTATAATCACTGCCCGGCCAGCATCAGGAAATATCTTGGCCGCATTTTTGAATACGGTCAAGGCTGGGTTGTCATGAAAAAATATACCCGAAAATTCCCCGATTCCAAAAAGTACCGAAAAAAACTGTACCGCATCAAACGTAAATTTAAAAAATACGGGATTCTGCCCTTCGAAATTTATTCAGCCCGTTACAAAACGCCGAATTTAAGCAACCTGAGGCTCAACCGCAAGGGAAGAATCAAAGTCATCGATTTCGGGAATTTTCATATCCAACGGCATTAAGCTGGAATACCAGGCAAGTCAAGGAAGGGTATTTGGCTCAAGGCAATAGACGCTTTAACTGAAAGCGGCTACCAAACCCCCTTGAAAATTTTCAAAAAGACGTATTGACGGATGCTTGAACTTTTGGCGGTGTAGATAAACGCGATGGCTACGAATTCGCAAGGTTCAACATTACGGGAAAGGAATTAATGTTCCGAAAGATAGACCGGGGCTCGGCATGGATGTCACGACGGTGAATGCGGTGCTGCGCAGAGCTTACCGCGTGTGAGGATCGGCATCGGAGGCGGGTTCAAAGTTACTCCATCGCAAACAAAGAGACCGCCGGGGATGGCAGATCCCCGGCGGCATTCTTTGTCTTCCCCTTCACATAGCCGATAACGAAAAATCGGAGAATTGCTCTTTTCCAACGAAGGCGATTGAAACATTCCTGCGATTGATGTATCTCAAACGTCGCTATCATTTGGGCTATGAAACGCTTGTGCAAGAAGTTGGCGACAGCCTTACGTGGCGACGGTTTTGCCGTATCTCCATTGACGAACGCATGCCTGACTCTACGACGCTGATCAAAGCTCGTCAGTGCTATGGAGAAGAATGGATCGAGCAATTAAACGAACTGTTGCTTCAGAAATTGGATGAAGACAAGGTTCTCACACGACGCAAATTTCGTATGGACACCACCGTTGTGGAATCCGACGTCCATCATCCAACCGATGCGACCTTATTGCAAGATGGAATCAAGGTCATTACCAGGTGGGTCGGGAAAATCCGTAAAGTTGTATCCCATGCAACCAGACAGTTTGAGGACAAGACCAAAGAAGTGAGAGATCACGTCCTCTCCATTGCCAAACTGCTCCGCCGTCGTACGCAGGAATCTATGGTGGAGACCTGCTGGACTATTAGCCCTATTCTTTACGAAGTTTCTTTTTATACCATGGAGATGCATAGCGCAACTGTGTGGCGGATATTCGGAAAAAAGCTCTGATACAAACCTATATTACAACGAATAACCACCGGACTCTTAATTGAACAATTTAGTATTTCCAAATCGAGCATTTTTGCACAAACCTTAAGCTTTAACATAGCCAATTTTTAAGTGTGAATAAGTTAAATGTTTGTCTAAAGCAAAGGCTGCTGCTCCTAATGCACCACCAATCTCACCACAAGAAGCCTTTTTAACGGCTACATTTGCTGTTAGCGGGCTCATCGCCCGTTGATTCATCACTTGAGTAGCAACCTTTAGGTAATAATCGCATGAAGTTGGAATAGAACCACCCAAAATAATAGCTTCCGGGTTTAGTGTATTAACTAAATTAGCCATTGCAATTCCTAAAAAAGAAGCAGCTTTTTCAACGACTTGCATACAAATCTCGTCCCCGTTATCAGCCCCAAAACCAATCTTATCGGCTCCTATAAGCTGCAAGTCATAATTAGCATCAGGGTGAATTATAGACTTTTTCCCGGAGCGAAGAAGCATGCGTATCTCTTGTTCCATAGCTGGACCTGTCGATAATTGTTGGAGACATCCATGATTGCCGCAAGGACAAAGCGGCCCATTGGGATCGATGGTGATGTGTCCTATTTCTCCAGCTCCCCCAATAGCTCCTGAAAGTAGTTGCCGGTTATTTAGAAGGCCAGCGGCAATACCAGTACCTATACCTATATAAATTACTTGATTAAATTCTTTCCCCGCTCCAAACCTGCACTCTGCTAATCCTCGAGCACGATGTCTATTTATTACGACGGTTTGCCATCCAATTTTCTCATGTACCATTTTACTAATATCAACATCACACCAACCTAAATCAGCAGCACTATTGATGACTCCACGATGAATATCAACAAGGCCCGGCATGCCTAATCCAATTAAATTGATCAGCTTTGATTCTTGAGCTTTTATAAAGTCAGCCAAATGATCTGTTAGCGCTTCAACGACGGTTTGAGGAGAATTATCTTTTGAGGGAACTGTAACTTTATTGATTGCGTTGCCAAGTAAATCAAAAGCGCCTAATGTCCAAACTTGGTTGCTATAATCGGCACCGAGGATCATATTGGTATTTGGTGTTAATTCCAATAAAGTCGCTGGACGTCCCCCTGTTGAATACTTGGATTCGGTTTCCTGAACGAAATTCGACTCCAATAATTCGGCAATTGTTAAAGAAATCGTTGCGCGGCTTAATCCCGTAAGCTTAGTAAGCTCAATTCTTGAAACAGGACCATTTATGCGTAAAGCTTGAATAATATTGATTTTTGCCCCTTTTTGATCTCCGTGATTATTCATTCTACTCATTAGATGACTCCTTATGCATACTTTTCGACAAAAATAACAATAAAATGTTTAGGTTTGTTATTTATTTTAGAGTACACCAAATTTGTACAAAGACACAACACCTAATTGTTAAAAATCAAAAAAATAGCCGCTAAAATAAGAAAAAAGCTGATATGGCTTCCGTATGGGTCGACCTTCAGCAGAAAGTGATTTTAATGGTTCGAATATAAACCAAAATCAGTTAATTTAATTATTGACATAATTGCTGCAAAAGCCTATGATCTAAGTAACCAAATGGAAGCGCTTGCTAACATAAAGCGTTATGGGTCGTGAAATTTGAAGAGGAGAGGGGATGACTTTTTCAAAAAACTTATTTGTAGTGTCTAATGTTCCGTCAAAAAACATGCAAAAGAGGAGGTAGGTTTCCGTGATAAGTAAATCCTCACTCAAGTTATTTGCATCAGTGTTTATTGCTTTAACACTTATTATTGTCTCAGCATGCAGTAGTAATCCGGTTTCAAATTCCTCCGAAGCAAACCAGAATGCGGAAAAGAGCGCAAGCCAGAATGCAGATTCATCAAATTCGTCAGGATCTCAGAATCAAACAGGTAAATCAATAAACGTAACATTTTTCGCATCGCCTTCGCGGAACGTTATCGATCTAAAGACAAACTGGTTTACACAGTATGTTGAAAAGCAATTCAATCTTAAAATAAATTGGTTAATAACGCCAGCCAGTGACGTAACAACAAAGCAACCTCTACTTTTAGGAAGCGGCGATTATCCGGAGGTATTTTGGAATGGGAACTTTTCGCCATCCGATATTTTGAAATACTCTCAGCAAGGTATTCTTATCCCTCTTAACGATTTAATTAAACAGTATGCGCCTAATGTCCAGAAAGCAATCGATACGATACCCGGATTAAAAGAGATTTCAATGGCTCCGGACGGGAACATCTATGGTCTGCCTAATTACAATTGGTGCTTTCATTGTTTCTGGTCCTCAAAATTTTGGATAAATACGAAGCTGCTCCAGGATAATGGTTTACAGATGCCAACAACTACAGAGGAATTTGAACATGTCCTTCAAGTTTTTAAGGATAAAGGCTTGATACCGCTGACAGGTTCAGTTGATGGATGGCATCAAGACCCGACAGTCTTTTTAATGAATGCTTTTATTTATAATAATGGCACGGATTATTTAGATGTAAGTAATGGGCAAGTACGTTTTTCTCCTGCGCAGCCGGAATGGAAAGAAGGATTGCAATATATCCACGAATTGTATGCGAAAGGTTTATTGGATCAGCAAGCTTTAACTCAAAAGCAGGATATTGTTATAAGGGATCTCTCCCAGCATAAAGCAGGTGTTGTGGCTGCAGGTGGATCAAACAATGTTATTGAAAACGGCGATGCTAATCCGGAATTTAAGTATTGGCTGAGCGTTCCCCCTTTGAAAGGACCCAATGGTGTCCAATACGCTGGTTTCTTTGGTAATGCGCCTAATACCCTGACATTTGCAATTACGAATAGAGCTACAAAAGAACAAGAAATAGCTCTTATGAAACTTTTGAATTTTATTTGGACTCCTGAAGGAACCCAAATCTTAGATTTTGGACAGGAAGGAACATATTGGAAAAAGTCGAACCAAAACGAATTAGGTTTGGACGGCAAGCCTGGTTTGTTTAATACAGATTGGAATAAGTTTTATTCCGGAAACGCGCGCCAAAATGATGGATGGGATCAAATGGGGCCTATTTTCCAATCTATGGAATGGAGGAATGGAGGGGTTGCGATTCCGCCATTCGGCCCAGGTGGTGCACAAACCTTGCTGCATTTAGAAACAATGAGGAATTATGCCGGCCATCAACCAAAGCAGGTATATCCAGGGGCAGTTTGGATACCGGTAGATCAAAATCAACAGTATGCGATGTATAAAACCAATATCAATAAATACGTTCAACAATGGTCAACGGAATTTATTGCTGGGACAAAATCGATTGATAAAGATTGGGCTTCGTATCTAAAAGGACTTGAGGGACTCGGATTAAAGCAATTCATCGAAATGTCGCAAAAATATATGGGTAAACCCTTTGATACGAGCAGTTTTCAATCCGATCCGAGTGTAGTCGACTACCTTTTGAAACTAAAGTGATCTTTTAATCAAGGAATGTACGGATGTTAAGGGGTTCGTATTTCACCCTCGAGCATCCGTACATACTAAATTGGGGGAGGATAGTTTGGATCTCAACAAAATAATCGTTCCATCTAAGAGGTTAGATACAAGGTTCTCTTTGAACACTTATGCTAAAAAAATAAAGAGGCATTGGCAGTTGTACCTTATAATCGCATTGCCTTTAGCATTCTTAATAACATTCAACTACGTGCCTATGTTAGGTGTGCAAATTGCTTTTAAGAATTATTCTCCTATTAAGGGGATATGGAATAGTCCTTGGGTAGGTATGCAGCATTTTACGCTTTTCTTTAATTCGCCTTATTTTTGGCCTGTTATCAAAAACACTCTTAAAATAAGCATTTACGCTTTGCTTGTTGGAACACCGGCAACCATACTTCTCGCCCTGGCACTTAACGAAGTGAAAAATAGACGCTTTAAGCGGATCGTGCAGATGGCCACTTATGCGCCTTATTTTATATCAACCGTTGTGCTGGTGGGGATGATGGAGATCATCCTTTCTCCAACCACAGGACTCTATGGACAGTTTGCCCATGCCCTTAAGATCAGTACACCCCTAGACCTCATGGGAAGTCCTTCTGCTTTTCCCTCTCTATATGTTTGGTCCGGTGTATGGCAAGAGACCGGCTACGGCGCTGTGTTATATTTGGCAGCTTTATCTAATGTGAATCCTGAATTATACGAAGCAGCAAGAATCGACGGGGCATCGCGTCTGCAAAAAATTATCCATATTGATCTTCCGGCTATTCAATCCACCATTATCGTGCTTTTTATTTTATCAATCGGGGGGCTCCTAGGGGTGGGATTTGAAAAAGCTTTCCTCCTTCAGAATCCTCTTAATCTCAGTACGTCAGAAATCATCGCAACCTATGTATATAAAATCGGCTTGGTGGATGCAAATTTTAGTTTTGCTGTTGCAGTAGGTTTATTTAACTCCATCATTGGATTCATTTTAATTCTGTGTGCTAACTTTTTGGCGAAAAGATTAACCGATTCAAGTCTATTTTAATCGGAGGAAGCCAGATTGATATCAAATACGTTAATAAAAGAATCTACAGGCGATCGTGTGTTTTTGTGCATGCTTTATATTGGTTTGAGCATTATCCTTGTTCTTGTTGCCTATCCTTTAATTTACATTATAAGTTCATCTTTCAGTTCTTCGGAAGATGTCATTGGTGGCAAGGTCTGGTTGTGGCCGGTACATCCAACGCTGTACGGGTATAAGGCAGTTTTTATCTACCCAGAAGTTTGGAGCGGTTATTTGAATTCAGTAATATATACGATTTTAGGATCTTTTCTTAGTGTCATTCTGACGATATTTTTGGCCTATCCGGTATCTCGAACAACTTTTTTTGGTCGTAGATTTGTCATTTCTTTACTTTTGTTTGCCATGATTTTTCATGGAGGGCTGATACCGTTTTATTTAGTAGTAAAATCTCTAGGCATGATCAACACCATTTGGGCGGTATTCGTCCCAACATCTCTAAACATTTTTTCGGTACTAGTCGCAAAGACCTTCTTTCAGTCCACCGTTCCAAACGAACTTTATGAAGCTGCTCAAATTGATGGGTGCAATGATATTCGCTTTCTATTCCAGATCGTTATTCCTCTCTCTAAACCCATACTGGCTGTTTTAATTCTCTGGTCAGCTGTAGGCTTATGGAATTCTTACTTCAATGCACTTATCTTCTTAAACAACAAGTCTCTGTATCCTCTGCAACTGGTACTAAGGGAAATATTAGTGCTGAATAACGTACAAATGCAGTCCATGAATTTGACACCTGAATTGTTAAAACGCTTTGAAGATATGAAAAACTTGTTGAAGTATTCCGTTATCGTTGTCGCTAGTGTCCCCGTCTTGATGTTATATCCCCTAGCGCAAAAATATTTTGTTCAAGGAGCCATGATTGGTTCGGTAAAGGAATAGTTATTCAGGATCTGTATGAAAGGTGGAGGAACGATATGGGCCTGATTGGAAAAAATCTAATCAAGAACAACGATTTTTCAGAAGGGGTCATCGGTGAGATACCGTCATTTTGGCACGTTAAATCCCCTAGGGGTAACCTTGCCCCTCATTTTGAATTGGTGAAGACGGAATCCGCGACGCAAGAGTTAATGATTTACGGTAACAACAATGACAACTGTGTAGGCTGCATCTATTCATCGTCATTTGTGTTACGTGCCGGAAGAACCTATCGAATGAGCGCGCAATTTCGGATCTCAGATGAGATCAACCCTTATAAAAATTTACTTTTTGCTTTTTATTCAAAGGATTTTAATGATGGAATTTTTCAATTTACTTCAACAACAGGATTAATCGAAGGAGAAAATCGTTTCTATATTCCTGGAGATGGCGATATTACTAGTGAAATCCGTATCTATTTTAAATTAAGCGGTCATGGAAAGACTTGGATCCAGCGCATTTCTTTCGAGGAATGTGAATCCTTGCCGCCCAGAAGTGTAAAGGTAGCCTGTGTTGAAGGGAAGACGTCATTTGCAAATTGGGAGAAAGTACTGGATGTTGTCGGTCGAGAAAAGGTTGATCTGGTACTTCTGCCCGAAACCTTCCGGAGTACAGACACTTCTCAGTCAGAACCGATCGATGGACCAAGCGCGCAATTAATGTCATCAAAAGCACGACAATACCAGATGCATGTTGCTGGAACCTTCTATCATTTAGACCAGACGGATGGCAACCTATATAACACGGGGCTTATTTTCGATAGGAAAGGCAACCTCCTAGGAAAATACGATAAAAACCATCCTTTTAGCCCTGAATTATTAGATCGAGGCGTAACCCCTGGAACGGAAGTCCCAGTATTTCCCACCGATATTGGAAAAATCGGAATGATGATTTGTTATGATAGTTGGTTTACGGATATTGCCGAACTGTTGGCGTTAAAAGGAGCCGAGATCGTTTTATTTCCGAGTGCCGGGTATTACCAAAGCATTATGACCGCTCGAGCTTCCGATAATTGTATTCGAATTATGGCCAGCAGCCTTGGAAGCCCGTTAGGAATATGGGACACGTCTGGAGCAGAAGTCCAAAACCCTAACGCGGATCCAACTCGGCATTCAAATTGCGACACTACGTTCCATAATGTCTATCATTTGGAAGAAGCGGGAATAAAAATTCTTTTGGCCACGCTTGATCTAAACAAATCTCCTTCCCCGCATAATTGGGGGGGGCCTATGAGATCTGCGCCGGGTGGTCGGCGCAATCGCAGGGAACAAAAGGAGTTATTATTCAACGAGATTCAAAGGGAAATTGAAAACCCGACTAGAAGGAAATAAGCTTATATTGAATATCAATTCGAATAATTATTCGGGTTAAAAAGGAGAGAGACGCCGTCATGTTAAAAGGAATCCCGCCGATCATTTCGCCGGATTTGATCAAGATTTTGATGGAGATGGGCCACGGTGATGAAATCGTGCTGGCCGACGGCAATTTCCCCGCAGCGGCCAACACGCAGCGACTGCTTCGCTATGACGGGCATACGATCCCGGCGCTGCTTCAGGCAATCATGCCGCTCTTTCCGCTCGATCATGCGGTGGAGCGGTCCGCGGCCGTTATGTCGCTGCTTCCTGGTGATGCGGCGCCCCCGGTGTGGGAGCGATACCGCGAGGCGATTGAGCGGGAAAAGCCGGATTTCACGGATTTTGATTATGTGGAACGGTTCGCTTTTTACGAGCGGGCAAAGAAAGCGTATGCCATTGTGGCGACTAGCGACTCATCGTACAAAGGCAATTTGATTTTAAAAAAAGGCGTGGTCCGTAGCGGGATATAACACTTGAACAACATGGGGGTGTGGAATCTTATGAGAATGAGAAATCTGGGCTCGTCGGGGCTTAAGGTCAGTGTGCTGGGAATGGGCTGCTGGCAGTACGGCGGGGGCAAATATTGGGGCGATCAGAACCAAAATGACGTCGATGAGGTTGTACATAAGGCTCTCGATATGGGGATCAATTATTTCGATACCGCGGAAGTCTACAACGACGGCGAGAGCGAAAGATCGCTGGGAAGCGCGCTCAAGGGCAGAAGGCATGAAGCGGTCATCGGCAGCAAAATCAGCACCTCAAACGTACATAAGGCTAGGCTCAAAAAGCATTGTGAGGACAGCCTTCGGCGGCTGCAGACGGACTACATCGACGTATATATGCTGCATTGGCCGGTAAATCCGATTTCAGTCAAGCATTTTACGACGGATCCGGCCTTGATTGCCGTTCCGCCCAGTGTGGAGGACGTATTCGAGACGCTATTAGAGCTCAAACGGGATGGGAAAATCCGGCATATCGGCATAAGCAATCACGGTGTATTGCAGATGCGGGAGGTGCTGCAAACCGGGGCTGTGGTCGCTGCCAACGAGCTAGCTTACAGCCTGCTGTCGAGAGCAATCGAAACGGAGGTGTTGCCCTATTGCAAGGAGCAGGGCATCGGCATAATCGGGTATATGCCGATGCAGCAGGGGCTGTTATCCGGCAAATATACCAGCCTGGACGAGTTGAAGCCTATGCAGGCGCGTTCACGACATTTCCATTACAGCCGGGGTGAAGGGACGCGGCATGGCGAGGAAGGCGCCGAAGCGGAAGTCACCGAGGCACTTCGGCAAATCCGCGAACTGGCCATAGAACTCGACATTCAGATGACGGTGCTTTCACTGGCGTGGGCCATTGCAAACGAAGGGATTTCCACCACCATTGTCGGATCGCGAAATGTGCAGCAGCTGGAGATGAATATACAAGCGGCGGAATACCAGATCACCCCGGATGTGGTAGAGCGATTAAACCGAATCACGAACCCGGTTCTGCACAAGCTAGGGACCAATCCCGATTATTATGAGAACCGGCAGAACAGCCGAATGTATTAACTTTGAAAGTTCATATCATGACAAAAATCAATGGGAAAAAGGTTAGAATTAAAGGAATTACAAGGGATAATCGGCTGAAAAATGGCTGAAGCTGATATATATTCTATAACTTAATTTAAATATTGACGTAAATAATTACCATGAACTAAGATAAAGGTATAATTTGCAAGCGCTTTTGGAAAATCTCATGATAAGAAAGGGATGTGCGGCAAATGGCTGATAATCAATTGTCTTTTTCCGTATTTACTAAACCTTGGAAAACGATGTCTATTTGGGACTTGTGCACTTTCGTGAAAGGAATGGGTTTTGACGGTGTCGAGTTTCCCCTTCGAGCTGGTTATCAGTTGGAGCCGGAGGAAGCCGCCAAGCTGCCCGAGCTCGTCCACCAATTTGCCGACCACGGGCTGAAAATATTCTGCGTCGCGAGCTCGACGGATGAGCATATTTTCGCCGGATGCGCGGAAGCGGGAATTCCGATGATCCGGATCATGCCGCAGGTTAACCAGGAAGACGGTTATATGGCTTCCGAGAAAAAAGCGCGCCAGCAGCTCGAATCACTGCTTCCGCTTTGCGAGAAATACGGAGTTAAGGTCGGCGCCCAGCAGCATTACGGCAATAACGTCGTCGATTCGATGGGACTTTTACATCTGCTGGGTGGGTTGAATCCGCAGCACGCGGGGGCGATTTGGGATTCGGCGCACGATTCGCTGGCTGGCCAGCAGCCGGAGTACGGGCTGGACATCGTGTGGCCTTACCTGTGCATGGTGAATTTTAAAAATGCCTATTACAAACGGGTTAACGGTCCGGAAGCGGAGCAAGCGGAGTGGAAGCGTTACTTCACCTCTGGCAGACAAGGGCTTGCCTCATGGCCGAGAGCTGCCGCATATTTGAAAAAGCGTGGCTATCAAGGGGTTATTTGTTTAACGGCCGAATACACGAACGAGCACGACGTCGACCGCTTGATCGCAGCTGACATTCAATACGCGCGATCGCTATTTGCCTAAAGGGGGGTCAATACGATGAGCAGCAAAATTAGAATCGCCATGATAGGCGCTGGCAAAATGGCCAATATGGTACATTATCCCTCACTTGCCTCATTCGAGGATGTGGAGATTGTGGCCATTTGCGACAAAGCGCCGCAGGTGCTGAATGAAACAGCCGACAAATACAACGTGTCCCGCAGATACGAGGACTACCGGCAGATGGTCGAGGAACTCAAGCCGGACGCGGTGTACGCCATAGGACAGCCTCATTTGATGTTTGACATCTGGATGTGGTGTCTGGAACGCGGCGTCAACCTGTATATCGAAAAACCGCTCGGTATCACGATTCATCAAGCCCGGGCGCTCGCCTATACTGCGGAAAAAAACAACTGTATTACGCAAGTCAGCTTCCAGCGCCGCAGTACGCCGATGGTCATGAAGCTTCGGGAAGAATGCTTAAAACGGGGACCGATCACACATGCCGTATGCAAGTTTTACAAGGCGGAAATGCAGCCGTACCTGAACGCCCGAGACCGCATGATGGACGATACCGTTCATTCGATCGATACGGTCCGCTGGATGTGTGGCGGCAAAGTTGTAAAGGTAGAGAGCATGACGAAACGGGTGCGGGTGCCTGATATCAATTTCATTTCGGCGACACTGCACTTTGACAACGGCTCTACCGGTTATCTTATTAACAGCTGGTCGAGCGGACGGCGTATCTTTGCCGTTGAGATGCACGCCCCCGGTATTTGCGCGGAGGCGGAGCACGAACACAAAGGCGTGCTGTACGCCGACGGAGATACACATGGAGTCGAATACGATGCACGGGAAATTGCCGGAGGCACCGAGCTCTACGAATTTGCCGGGTTTAAGACGAAAAACCGGGAGTTTATCGATTGTCTGAAGTCCGGAACGATTCCTTCCTCCCATTTCGGGGATGCGCTAAAAACGATGGAAGTGGCTGAAATCATTCTGGCGCAGTCGCTGCTTGCGGGTAGATGAACATAACACCCTGACAAGAGTCCCGATGGAGGTGTGAACATGGAAATAGCTGGCGTAAAGGAACGGCCGGCGGTCCGCTCGAAGAGCAGGGCCGCCCGGCTAACCAAAGCTATGCTGCGGGTATGGCAGCTGTATTTGCTCATGGCGCTCCCCTTTGTTTACATTATCGTGTTTAAGTATGTGCCGATGTACGGCGCGCAGATCGCCTTCCGCAATTTTGTTGCAAGTAAGGGGATCTGGGGCAGCCCATGGGTCGGTTTCTCAAATTTTATCCGGTTTTTTGAGTCGTATGAGTTTTGGAATATTATGTGGAACACGATCGCCCTCAGCTTTTATCAGCTGGTGGCGGGGTTTCCGTTTCCGATATTGCTCGCGCTCAGCCTAAATTATGTCATGCATGAAAAGTTCAAGAAGACAGTGCAGATGGTGACCTATGCGCCGCACTTCATTTCCGTTGTAGTGATGGTCGGCATCATTTTTCAAGCGCTCGACCCCCGAATCGGGATCGTGAATGAAATTTTGAAATTTTTCGGTTTCGAGCCCGTCAACTGGATGGGGAACCCCGACTACTTCCGCAGCATTTATGTGTGGTCGGGCGTTTGGCAAAATGTTGGCTTCAGCTGCATTATTTATTTAGCAGCATTGTCCGGTATCGATCCGTCGCTGCACGAGGCGGCGGTCGTCGATGGAGCCAGCAAGCTGCGCCGAATGTGGCATATCGATTTACCAGGGATTTTACCTATTGCTATTATTCTTCTCATCCTGGATGTAGGGCGCATGCTCGAGATCGGATTTGAAAAATCGTTCCTCATGCAAAATCCGCTGAATCTTCGCACCTCCGAAATTGTCGACACTTATGTATACAAGGTGGGTTTAGCCTCGAACGTCGTCAACTTTTCCTATTCATCAGCCATCGGCCTATTTAAGAACATTGTCAATTTGATTTTGCTCGTCACCGTTAATCGCATCGCAAAAAAGCTCGGCCAGAGCAGCTTATGGTAAACGGGGGAGACGCAGGTGGACAGTCGTGTCAAAGAAGCGACCGGCGATCGCATATTCAATGTCGTCAATTATGTCGTATTAAGTCTGTTTTTTCTCACCGTGCTCTATCCTCTCGTTTATATTGTTAGCGCTTCCTTTAGCTCCAGCGAAGCGGTCATTTCCGGGAAAGTGTGGTTGTGGCCGGTCGATCCGGGGCTAAAAGGATATAAAGCGGTGTTCGAGTACAAAGCCATCTGGACCGGGTTCGGTAATTCGCTGATTTACACGGTGGTCGGTACGGTGATCAATGTTTTTATAACCATTATCGCCGCCTATCCGCTGTCCCGCAAAGATTTTGTATTCCGGGGCGCCATCATGTTTATTTTCGTGTTTACCATCATGTTTTCTGGCGGCATTATTCCGAACTATTTGCTGGTGAAGGACCTCGGGCTGCTGAATACCCGATGGGCGATGATCATTCCGTCCGCGCTTAGCGTATTCAATGTGATCATCACCCGGACCTATTTTCAAACGAACATTCCGCACGAAATGCTGGAGGCCGCGCAGGTCGACGGCTGTACCGACTGGAAGTTTCTGACCCGTATCGTCATCCCATTGTCCGGACCGATCGTCGCGGTCATTGCGCTGTTTTATGCCGTTGGCCATTGGAATTCCTATTTCAATGCGCTTCTATATTTGAAGGACCGGGGGTTATATCCGCTTCAGCTGGTGCTGCGCAGCATTTTGATCCAGAACCAAATCGACCCGAGTATGGTGACGAACGAAGAAGACCTTATCGCACGGCAGGGGCTCGCGGATCTGCTCAAATATTCGTTGATCGTCGTCGCCACCGTGCCGGTGTTGATCATTTACCCGTTTGTGCAAAAGTATTTCGTTAAAGGGATAATGATCGGTTCCATCAAGGGATAACCGGAAGGAGTATCGTGCAGGAAGCCTACGAATGAATCGATAGGGAGGTCGAAAAACATGAGAAAAACCACAAAACTGGGGCTTTTGGCGGTGCTGACGATGTCACTTGTTTTGTCTGCGTGCAGCAAAGATCAACCGGCTGCGGAGCAAAACGGGAGTAAGGAAAGTCCGAACACATCCAAAGTAAATTCGCCGGGCAAGTTTCCGATCGTCAACGACAAAATTACGCTGAAGGTATTTGTTGCCGGTAACGCACTCGTAGAGGACTTCAACACGAACAGGTATACCAAATGGCTGGAGGATAAGACGAACATTCATGTCGATTGGATTGTCGCTGACGTAAAAAACTACAAGGACCAGCTAAATCTGACGTTGGCGAGCGGTGATTTGCCGGACGTTATCATGAATATGGGCGTCTCACCCGAGCAACAAATGATTTACGGCGATCAGGGCGTCTTCGTATCCTTTACCGATCTGATTGAAAAATATGGGGAAAATACGAAAAAGATTTTCCAAGAGATGCCAGAGGTGAAAGATGCCATCACGGCTCCCGGCAATAAAATTTACAGCCTTCCTTACATTAACGATTGCTACCACTGCTCGCTCGATTACAAAATGTACGTATTTAAGCCGTGGCTCGACAAGCTCGGCTTGAAAGAACCGACCACCACCGAAGAGTTTTATCAGATGCTTAAGGCGTTTAAGGAGAAAGATCCGAACGGCAACGGCAAGCCGGATGAAATCCCGCTCGTCGGCTCGACCAATCAAAAATCCCAAATCGATGTATGGATCATGAACTCGTTTATTTATGATGACGGCGATAAACGGATGTTTGTCAAAAACGGCAAAATTGACGTGGCCTACAATAAGAACGAGTGGAAAGACGGCCTGAAATTCATGAACCGTTTATTTAAGGAAGGGCTGCTTTCCAAAGAATCATTCACGCTGGACAAGGATGGTTTGAAAAAAATCGCCGAAAATCCGGACATCGCGATCGGCGGAGCTCTCCCGGCCCACTCGCCTTCGGACATTACGATCGTTGAAGGCAAAAGCAACCGTTGGGTAGACTACCAGCCAATCGCTCCGGTCAAAGGCCCAAACGGCTTCCAAAAAACGACGTGGCTCGCTTACGATAAAATTCGTGGCGGCAACTTCATTATGACCAGCGCCAACAAATATCCGGAAGCGACCATGCGATGGGCCGATGCGATGTACGATTTCGAAGCGAACCTGTATTCCAACTTCGGGGTACAGGGCTCGTCGTGGGAGTGGGCGAAGCAAGGCGATGTCGGCCGCGACGGCAATCCCGCGAAATACCGACTTCTCATTCCGTTCGGACGGGTGCAAAACGAATCCTGGGCGCAGTTCGGTTTGAACTACAGGACCGACAAGGATTGGTACGCTGGGCAGGCGGTGCTGAAGCAGCCGGATAAAGAGAAAATGTACTACGACGTTACGAAAAAAAATTATGAGCCGTACAAACCGAAAATTAACGAAATCGTGCCTCCGCTGTTTTTTGCTCAGGCGGACGCCCAGCAGCTTGCGGAGCTCGATAAAACGATCAATGATTACGTGATGACGATGACGGCCCGTTTTGTAACGGGCGATGCCGACATTGACAAGGAATGGAACGATTACGTGAGCACACTCGATAAAATGAATCTTAAGAAGTATATCGAGATTTATCAAAAGGCTTATGATGCCAAAGCCAAGAAATAACTTGCTGCAAGTAGCAAAGGGGAGATGGATTCGCGTCTGCCCTTTCTTCCTATTATGAAAATAAAGGAGAGAATCCCATGCGTACTATTTTGGTGCAAATCCCGCATCACCTCATTCCTTCGTTTATGACAGAGAGCACATTAGCCAAACTCGATTCACTCGGCCGTGTCGAATGGAATCCTTTCGACCGACCGTTTACGGAGGATGAGCTGAAATCCCGCATCCGCGGAGTGGACACCTTGATCACCTCCTGGCGCTGTACTCCGGTTAGCGACGCAGTGCTGGATGAAGCGGACCAGCTTGCTCTCGTTGCCCATATGGCCGGCTCGATTCGCCCGGTATTTCCAACGTGGTCGGTGTATGACCGCGGCATCAAGGTGCTCAACAGCAACTATGCGATCGCCGTGTCGGTGAGCGAGTCGGTATTGGCGCTCATTTTGGCGATAGGGCACAAGATCTTGGCGGTGGACCGGGAGATGAAGGCCGGGATCACATCGAAGCATGTCGGAATGGAAACTTATGAGCTGAGGGGGAAAACGGTCGGTCTCGTCGGTCTCGGCATGGTGGCGCGCGAGGTTATCAAGCTGCTGCAGCCCTTCGGAACAACCATTTTGGGGTATGATCCCTTTATGTCGGAGGAAAAAGCCCAAGAGCTTGGGGTGCGTCTGCTTTCGCTGCAAGAGCTGCTAACGCAGTCCGATATCGTATCGCTGCACGCGCCCAAGGTACCGGAAACCTACCATATGATTGGACGGGAGGAGCTCGCACTCATCAAAGACGGCGCGATCTTCATCAATACGGCACGCGGGGACTTGATCAATGAAGAGGCGCTGCTCGCCGAATTGAAAAAAAATCGCTTTTATGCCGGGCTCGATGTGTTTACCCGCGAGCCGCTCGCGGTGGATAGCGAATTCCGTAGAATGAACAATGTGATTGTCCGGCCGCATTTGGCCGGCGTGAATCCGGATTCGTGTCTGCGCATCGGAAAACTTATGGTGGAAGATATGGAAAGGTTATATAAGGGAGATGCGGTGTATTTCGAGGTCAAACGCGAGCAGCTAGCCATTATGACTTGATCTTGGTCTAGCCTTAAAAGGAAAAAGGAGGAGTGGTTAAATGCAATCTGAGGATATGAACAAAGGTTTGGCGCTATCTCTGCTTTGGCAAAAGAGGCTCCTAGATGGAACGTTTGATAGCGTCACAGAAGAAGTACACTGGGATCCAATACAAACGGCAGTGATCATATGCGACATGTGGGATCAGCATTGGTGCAAAGCGGCTTCTGAGCGTGTCGGAGAAATGGCTTCACACCTGAATGAGGTCGTTATGAAACTACGGGAAAAAGGTACGTTTATTATTCATGCGCCAAGCGACACTTTAAAGTATTATGAGCATCATCCTGCAAGATTGACTGCCTTAAACGCGCCTCGCATTGAAACAGAAGAACCCCTTCAGAACTGGGTGAGACATGACATCAAACGGGAAGGGGTATTTCCGATCGATGATTCCGATGGTGGGTGCGGATGTGAGCCGAGATGTTTAGAAGGGAAACTTTGGTCGCATCAACATAAGGCGATCGTCATTATGAATGAAGATGCCATAACCGATAACTTTGAAGCCATCTATTTATTAAAACAGCGCTGCATCAAGAATGTTTTAATAATGGGCGTTCATACCAACATGTGTGTCTTAGGCCGGCCGTTTGGCATTCGCCAATTAGTCACACAAGGCTTTCATGTTGTATTGCTACGAGATTTAACTGACACCATGTATAATCCGAAAATGTGGCCATATGTCGATCATTTTAGTGGGACGGATTTGGTATTGCAACACATCGAAAGATATTGGTGCCCAACCATATCAAGTAACCAGATCATCGGAGAGCCCTTTCGTTTTAAGGGCAATCTTCGTTGAGAAACACTGCTTACTTACAGATCTCTCGCTTGGGAAAGTTTACTTCTATACTTAACGGTTTATACGGTATAATGGAATGGAAAAAAATGAGAGGACAGGTGAGTGAGCATGAAGTATAGAAATATGGGCAGGACGGGACTGAAAGTCAGCGAGATCAGCTTGGGAAGCTGGTTAACTTACGGCGGTTACGTGGAAAAGGAGCGGGCCGTACAGTCGATCCATCAAGCTTATGAACTAGGCGTCAATTTTTTTGATACGGCCAACGTTTACGAGCGGGGCGAAGCGGAACGCGTGGTGGGGGAAGCGCTGCGTCAATATCCCCGCGATTCTTATGTGCTGGCTACCAAGGTATTTGGCAATATGGGGGATGGCCCGAACGACCGCGGATTGTCGCGCAAGCATGTCACGGAACAATGCCATGCAAGCTTGAAGCGGCTCGGAATGGATTATATCGATGTGTACTACTGCCACCGCTTCGACGAGAACGCGCCGCTGGAAGAAACGCTGCGAGCGCTTGACGATCTCGTGACCCAGGGCAAGGTGCTTTATGTCGGGGTCAGTATGTGGACCGCGGCCCAGATGCTGGAAGCGCATGCTATTGCCGACCGTCTGCTGCTGGACCGGATTGTCGTCAATCAACCGGCTTATAATATGTTCAGGCGCAGTATTGAAGAAGAAGTCATTCCGGTAGGAACAAAATTGGGAATCGGCCAAGTCGTATATTCGCCACTGGCCCAAGGCATCTTGACCGGTAAGTATCGCAAAGGTCAGGCGGCTCCGGAAGGTAGCCGTGCGGTAAGCAAGAACTGGAACAGCGATCAATTGAAGGAAGAACAGCTGGACAAAGTGGAACAGCTGGACAAAATCGCAGCCGAATTAGGGATCAAGATGTCGCAGCTGGCGATCGCCTGGGTGCTGCGGCAAGCCAACGTCGCCAGCGCCATCATCGGAGCAAGCCGGCCGGAGCAAGTCGAAGAGAATTGTCGGGCGGTAGACATCACCCTGACGGACGATACGCTGCGGGCGATAGAAGAGATTTTGAAATCATGACGCATCTGGCATGGCCATAATTGCCTAAATGGAGCCGTCTCTGGTCACGAAGTAGAGGGCGGCTCTTGGTTTATTCAAATGGAAACAAGAAACAAGCGTTTTTGGTTTGTCCGGCGACACAAACATAGGTGCTTTAAGATCCCAGTAATTTCAAAGCACATATTTTTGTGTCGTGAAGCCACGACAAAAACATATGTGCATAATCGTTTTACGACACAAACATATGCGCATAATCGCGAATGAAATTTGGACTACGGCAACATGTACGAGCTGGGCGACATCGCGGCTTGCGTCGTCGTCGGCGTGTCAACGACAGGGAATCGGAACGGTTCCCGGTATTTTGGCGGGTGTGCTGATTTTCGGCGTCATCAACTACGGCTTGACCTTTATCGGGGTGAGTCCGAACTGGCAGTTGATCATCAAAGGATTGATCATCTTCGATGCCGTTGCTTTCGATATCCGCAAATACTTGGCCAGAAAATAAACGAGGAGGAACAAGGAAATGAAGGCAGTAGTAAATTACCAGGCCGGCCCTAAGATGGTAGAGATTCGCGACGTTGAGGTGCCGTCCGAGCTCGGGCCGAAAGAGGTTTTAATCCAGGTCAAAGCTGCGGGTGTATGCGGCAGCGATCTCCATATGTATCACGACATCCAGGGCTTTCCGGTTAAAAGGCCGGTCACGCTTGGGCACGAATACTCGGGGATTGTGGCGGATGTAGGGTCCGAAGTTACTCTTTTCAAAAAGGGAGACAGGGTCGTCAGTGAAACCCCCGCTTATATATGCGAAAAGTGCATTTATTG
This sequence comes from Paenibacillus gyeongsangnamensis, assembly GCF_027533625.1. GTDB lineage: Bacteria > Bacillota > Bacilli > Paenibacillales > NBRC-103111 > Paenibacillus_G > Paenibacillus_G gyeongsangnamensis. The sequence goes on from NZ_JAQAGZ010000013.1 coordinate 194,303, forward strand.
TCGCTCCGGCCAATATAATCTGTGTCCGGACCGTAGAGGCTTCGGCGTACTCGAAGACGGCGCCATGGCGGAATACGTTAGAACGAGGGAGGCCATCGTTCACAAAGTGCCTGACAACGTTTCCTTTGAAAAGGCGGCTATGACGGAACCAACCTGCGTGGCCTATAACGCGGTCGCCCATCATTCCCATATTCGCCCAGGTGACTATGTCGTTGTATTCGGGCCAGGTCCGATCGGACTCATGTGTGTACAGATCGCCAAACTGTTTTCCCCAGGCAGATTGACCATCGTCGGAACGAGCAAGGATAAAAACCGTTTGGAGATCGCCAAACAATTCGGTGCAGACGCCGTTATAGTCGGCGATGAGCAGGATGTCGTGAAAGAAATCATGTCCTACGGAGACGGCTTCGGTCCTGATCTAGTAGTCGATGCTGTGGGCATTTCCGTCACATTGAAGCAAAGCATCGAAGCGGTTCGCCCGGCAGGACAAATCACCAAAGTTGGATGGGGCCCGGCTCCGGTCGGATTTACGCTCGACCCGTTGATCCAGAAAGCGGCCCGCCTGCAGGGCTCCTTCAGCCACAACTATCCCATGTGGGAAAAAGTGCTGCTGATGATGGGCAAAGACGAGATCGACCCGCTTCCGATGACGAAGTCTTACGACATCAAGGACTGGAAAGCGGCGTTTGACGTAATGGATTCTTTGGCTCATGCCAAGTCGATCATTTTGCCGAATTCCTAAACAAAAATAAAAATAGGAGAGATACCCATGAAGCCGATTGTACAGATATCCCTGGATTTGACGAATATCAAGGAAGCAGTCGAAATGGCGGAGATTGCGGTGGAAGCCGGCATCGATTGGATTGAGGCCGGGACGCCGCTGCTGCTGGGAGAAGGTCTCCATGCGGTGGCAGCGTTAAGAAAAGCGTTTCCCAATCATCCGATTGTTGCCGATTTGAAAACGATGGACGGAGGTTATCTGGAAGCTGAAATGATGGCGAAGGCCGGCGCAACCCACGTTGTCGTAATGGGCGTTGCTCATCCGGCCACCATTCGGGCAGTCGTCAAGGCTGCCAGAGATTTCAACATCCAGGTCATGGGCGATATCATGGCCGCTCCGGACAAGGTGGCCTGCGCCAAAATGCTCGAGGCAAACAGTGTCGATTATATCATCGTACATACCGGTTTTGACGAAAGAGGAGAAGATCCGGAAAGAAGTCCGTTCGATCACTTGCGGGAGGTTGTTGAGGCGGTTTCCATCCCGGTGCAGGCTGTCGGTGGCCTTTCTGTGGCACAGGCGGCGGAAATGCCTAAACATGGTGCTCCGCTTGTCGTTGTCGGTGCGCCGCTTGTCATCGACAAAAAAGTATTCCGCCCCAGCACGGACAAGTCTGAATTAAAAGCAGTACTGGAAGACTTTGTAGCCAAAGTGAAAAGTAATAACTAAGAAAAGGGGTCTCTCAAGATGAGAGGAAAAGAAACTGCCCGCATCGCCGTATTTCCGAAAGGCTACATGGATGAATTGAGTGACGGTAGAATGACTTTGTTCGAATGGATTAAAATGGCGGGCACCCTGGGTGCCTCCGGTCTGGAATTATATCCGCTATTCTTGAAACAGACCGATGAGGGATATTTACGCCAAGTGAAGGAGGCCGCCCAAAAGCAGGGGCTGGAAATCCCCATGATGTGCTCGTCACCGGACTTTACGCATCCGGACCCCGCTTACCGCAACCAGGAAGTCGTGAAAATGAAACAGATGATCGATGTAATGGCCTATCTGGGACCGGAGTCATTCCGAAGCTGCCGGGTGTTGTCGGGGCAGAAAAGGCCGGAGGTATCGAGGGAAGATGGGATTCGCTGGACGGTAGAAGGTATCAAGCAGCTTCTTCCGTACGCGGAGGAAAACAGGGTCCATCTGGTCATGGAAAATCATTACAAGGACGGATTTTGGCTCTTTCCCGAGTTCGCCCAGCAATCTGATATTTACCTGGAGATCATCCGCCAGATTTCCTCCCCTTGGTTCGGCGTAAATTACGATCCTTCGAACGCGACCTTTGCGGGGGAGGACCCGCTGAAGCTTCTCGGTGAGGTCAAACACCGACTCATTACGATGCACGCAAGCGACCGATACTTGAAGGAAGGATACACCCTGGACGACCTTAAGGACTATTCCCTGCAGGGTTACTCGGAAGCACTGGCCCACGGCGTTATCGGAAGAGGCATCAACGATTACGACGCGATTTTTCAGGAGCTTCAACATATCCATTTCCGCGGCTGGATTTCAATCGAGGACGGTATGAATGGGCTTGGCGATTTGAGAGAGTCCGTGGTCTTCCTGAAAGAGAAAATTGCCGGATATTTGGGAGGAGAATAATACGTGAAGGCGTTTATGATACACGAGCCCGAACATTATTCGGTTGTCGATGTTCCCGTTTCCGAACCAGGGGAAGGCGAAGTACTGGTGCGCTCTATGTACGCGGGCATCTGCGGAACGGACGTGGAGCTTGCAAAAGGGATGGTCCGAGCGGATGCGGTAAATTATCCGTGTATCCCCGGTCATGAGTGGAGTGGCATTGTGGAAAAGATCGGACCTGGCGTCAAAGGGCTTAAACCAGGAGACAGGGTAGTGTCAGAAGGCGTCCAGCACTGCGGTCACTGCCGGTTTTGCCGGCAGGGGCAGACCAATCTGTGCGAAAATATGAAGGAGCTGGGCTTTACGAAGCCGGGCGGCTTATCCGAATATGTCGTCACCAACGCCATGATGGTTCACCGATTGCCGGATAACTTCCCGCTGGATATGGCAGCATTGATCGAACCTACCGCCGTCGTGACTCGCGGGGTTTGGCGGGCCAAACCGAAACCGGGCGAGATCGTTGCGGTCATCGGACCGGGGACTGTAGGCCTTTTAGCGGTGATGATCTCCAAGCTGTTCACCCCGCGCAAAATCATCCTGATCGGCGTCACCGACGAGACGCTGGAGCTCGGCCTAAGCTTGGGCGCAACGGATACCGTCAACTTAACGAAGGAGGATGCCGCAGCCAAAGTCTCGGAGCTCACGGCCGGGTACGGTGCGGATATAGTCATCGAATGCGCGGGCAAGAGCAGCGCAGTAGATATGGCTTTTAATCTGGTTCGAAGAGGCGGCAAGACCGTTCTGCTCGGAGCGGCCGGCACAGAAGCAAAAATGGAACTCTACAGCGATATTTTTCATGTCAAGGATATGGAGATTCACGGGATTCTATCCTACACGAAAGAGACTTGGCAGGATGCCGTCAATCTCGTGACGAATCGCTTGATTCCGGTAGAAAAGTTAATTCGGAACCGATTTGCGCTTCAGGATACAGACCAAGCCTTGAAGCTGCTGGAATCGGGTAAAGGAATCGGAAAATCGTTAATTGAGCTTGTGTAAGAAGGAACATCAACCAGGCGGCTACGGCTGCCTGGTTTTTTGGAGACACAGGGGAAATTCTGGAGCGGGTGAGCTTTCCAACCACAACGCCGGAGGAAACGTTGGCGCGGGTGATCGGCTTTTTTCGGGACAAACCAATACAGGTGATCGGCATCGGCACATTCGGCCCCATCGATTTGGACCGAAACAGACCGACTTACGGGGGTCAATTACCACGACGCCGAACATTTTAATGAAGAGAAACTTTTCATTTAAAGACAAAGCACATATGTTTGTGTCGGCGGACATCTTGTCAACTGTCGGGTGACAAGAACATTATCTCATTAATTGCCGCGTAATTCGCGGCTTTTTAGTTTTATGGGCTAAAGTTCTTGTCAAAACCAGATGACAAGAACTTTAGCCCATTCCCGATTTTGACAAGAACATATCTCATTCCCGACTGGTAATGGGGAGTGTACCCCGTGTGTACTTAACCAAATTCAAATATTACTGAACGCGGAGCCAAACCGGAAGGGGAACGCAGGGAGATAACGCAGGAGTCAACGTGTGAGTCCAACGGAAGGGAACGCTATGGAAAGCTAACGTGAGTCAACTACGAGTCAACGTGGAGCTAACGTTTGAGTCCAATTGTATAAACGTTGTTGTCAGGCGCTCCCTGCCATCGAAAATCATAATTTACTTCATACATTTTTTACAGGTTAGTCCAGAAGGCAAACATACCCGCCCACCCCTTGGGGCAGTCTGTCGATTTCACACGTTGACTTGCTATGCCGGCGGTCGAACGCCGTTAAGCAAATCCCACGTATTTAATCCGAATGTGTTTTGGAAGTGCGGGTAATCCACAAGACTGATGAATGTTCCGCCCCATTCGAGCCCAGCTTGCTGTCCTAACCTGCCCATTCTTATAAACTGCTGCGTATCGGTCGACATTTCGTCATTCTCGAAAGGCGCCGCGTCGAAAGCAAATCCCCAGTTATGATAAGAGTCTCCGCCTCTCGCATTCGTCACGATTTGGCCCGGAGCCCATCTGCCTTGTGCAAACAGCCGATCCTGCTCATCCCAGCTGCGGAACGCCGCATAGATGCGAACATCCATGCCGGCTGCACGCGTTAATTCAAGAAATCTTCTCGCTTGTGCCTCGACGCGAGGGTGAAGGGAGCTAATTGTACTCGAGCTCATAAGGGTTTCATAGTTGTCCCTGGCATTCGGGTCAAACAATCTGCGCCTTGTCCTCGGTTCGATAATGCCGGATGGGTAAAGTCCGTGGTCTCTTTGAAATCTCTGGACCGCACTTGTCGTGGCCGGGCCGAACCAACCGTCTACGGCGCCGACGGAGTAGCCCCTCGTATTCAGCAATTTCTGCACGGCCATTACATTATCGATCAGCACTTTCCAGGTCAACGGCCCGACGATCCCATCCCGGTTCAATTGAAACCGGTCTTGAAAGTTTTTGACCGCATCGCTCGTTCTTTCATCGAAATAACCGCTTATCGGAAACCCGTTATAATTTAGCGCCAATCCGTTCATATTTATCTGAAGCAATGATACATAGCGGCTCGAAGAGCCTACCCTTAAGACCGGCAGCACCAAGATGCAACACCCTTTCCTTAGTACAAACATTACATTATGTACTCTTATCCATAGTTTACGGAAGGATGTCGTTGTCCGTGCTAGGGGGAGCGTAAATTATTTTGTGTAAATGGGATTTGCCAACAAAGTTTCTCATGAAGGCTTTATATGGAGGGGCGGGCATGCCTATTTGTAATTGAAGAATTGAAGATTTGGCTCGGAGAATCGTTCCTCCCAAAGCTTCTCCTCCTAATATAAAAAAATGAAAGAAGCAATGGCACATGTTCGAGATTTTATTGAAAATGGTGGGAAGCAGTTGGCCATCGATGAAAAGAGATATGTTCTTGATCTCTTAGTTGACACTTGGAAGAACTTTCGAATAAACCGGGTGTTATCCTTCAGAAGAAATTTAAGCTGATACAGTCAAAACCTAGAAATGAAAAGATTATTGTAGAGTTAACGAATGAATAGTTTTTTTAACAGTACAGGCACGGATAGACAGAAGCCCACATAAAATGATACTAATCTCATCGTGGGGGTGGCTGACGTGCCTGGATTTTTTTCAGCAATAGCGTTATTCATTAAAGAATTAATGCTGCTGGTTTCATATGTGAAAAATAATGCTTTTCCCCAACCGCTCGCCGAAGATGAAGAAGAGAAACATTTGAGGTTAATGGCTCAAGGGAACCAACATTCCCGGAATTTGTTGATTGAACATAATCTTCGTCTGGTCGCCCATATAGTAAAAAAATTCGACAATACTGGGGAAGATCTAGAGGATCTTATCTCTATAGGAACGATTGGATTAATCAAAGCAATCGAATCGTTTTCGCCTGATAAAGGGACAAAATTAGCAACGTTCGCGGCGCGATGTATTGAGAACGAGATTCTGATGCATCTGAGGTCGCTTAAGAAAACGCGCAAAGACGTCTCGCTTCATGACCCCATCGGTACGGACAAGGAGGGAAATGAAATTACATTGATCGATATCCTCGGTACGGAAGCCGATGATGTCGTGGAAAAAGTGCAGCTGAAGATCGAGAAGTCGAAAATATATAAGAATCTGGACATTCTAGATGAACGGGAAAAAGAAGTTGTAGTTGGTCGCTTCGGTCTGGAACACGGCGGGGAAGAGCGGACGCAGAGGGAGATTGCTAAGGAGCTTGGCATCTCGCGCTCTTATGTATCACGGATCGAAAAAAGGGCGCTCATGAAGCTGTATCATGAGTTTTATAAGGCGAAACGTTAGTTCATTTCAATGATGAGGCAGCTTACCGGTGTGGGCAAGCTGCCTCAGTATATGGAAAAGGAAGGTATGTAAAAATGGACGAGCTTATTAAATTGGTAGGGGATAAAATAAATTCCCTAAGATCCTCAGTAGATTATAACAAAAAATATTTTGATTTCCCTTTTACGAACAATTGCGATCACTACTACAAATTGATGCTGTTGCACAACAGGCTGGAAGTCTGGGAACAATTCGAGAGAATTTTATTATCTTTTAGAAATTCTCGGTGCAAAGAAATTAGGATTGTGGTGCAAAGCTCTTAAATCCATGATAACATGATTGAAATGAAGTCATGAGATGGAGAAATTACATTGGAAAAGGAATTAGATTTGTTTAAGTAGAAGCAGTATGAATCAGAGATGATCTTGCTGACAATAAGATGGTATTTAAAATATAGCCTTAGTTATCGTAATCTAGTGGAGATGATGGAAGAACGAGGACTACATATGGCTCATACAACCATCATGCGATGGGTTCACCAGTTTGGCCGGAATTAAACAAGCGAATTCGTCCCTTTCTAAAACCGACCAACGATTCCTACCGAACGGATGAAACCTACATCAAAGTCAAAGGACAATGGAAATATCTTAACAGGGCAGTGGATTCAAACGGAAATACGATTGATTTCATGCTTTCTGAAAATCGAGATACTTCCGCGGCCAGACGATTCTTCAAGAAAGCGTTGACCTCACCACACAATCAATCGCCGCGTGTGATCACCGTCGATAAAAATCCAGCTTACCCTATCGCAGTCCAACAATTGAAAGACGAGAAAGCCTTGAATCAAGAAACATTACTACGACAACAGAAATATCTAAACAACATAATTGAACAAGACCATCGATTCATAAAGAAAGTTATTAAACCAATGATGGGATTTAAGTCTTTTAATACTGCAGAGAAAACAATTGCCGGAATCGAAGTCATGCATATGATAAAGAAAGGGCAGGTCGAATGCATTCATTCGTCTGTCCTTTCTGCAGTACAATTAATCAATAATATGTTTGGTTTAACAGCATAATCAAACAACAATAAGGCGACTATCTTTGATCCATTTTAATAGTTGCACCAAAACCACTCGAACTCATCGTTCGGGTTTTTCTATTTTCACGGAATTTTCATCATTTTAACGTACGTGTGTGAAAAATATCACATATTACTTTTTACCAAGTGTTACAATGAGATGGAATACAAAGGAGCTGATACCATGGAAGCTTTGGAACTAGCAAGATGGCAGTTCGGCATTACGACCATCTACCACTTTTTATTTGTGCCGCTATCGGTTGGCATGGCCTACTTAATCGCTTTTATGCAGACGATGTATGTATTCAAGAAGGATGACCGGTACAAGCAATTAGCCAAGTTCTGGGGCAAAATCTTTCTCTTGAACTTTGCCATCGGTGTTATAACCGGAATTATGCAGGAATTTCAGTTCGGGATGAACTGGGCGGATTATTCCCGGTTCGTAGGCGCCGTATTTGGCGGTCCTCTGGCGGTGGAAGCGCTGGTGGCTTTTTTTCTGGAATCGACGTTTCTTGGCATTTGGATATTCGGATGGGAGCGCTTGTCCAAAAAGCTGCACCTGGCTTGCATCTGGCTTGTAGCGCTGTCGGCAACGGTGTCCGCGTTCTGGATCTTAAGCGCCAACTCGTTTATGCAGGAGCCGGTCGGTTATGAGATTGTAAACGGCCGCGCGGAGATGACGAGCTTTTTCTCCCTGCTTGCCAACAAGCAGCTGTGGGTCGAATTCCCGCACGTCATTTTCGGGGCACTATCTACAGGCGCATTGTTCGTTACGGGCATCAGCGCCTACAAAATATTGCGCCGCCAGCAGACAGAGCTATTCAAAAAGTCATTTTCGATCGGCATTGTCCTGGCGCTTGTGTCCAGCTTGCTGACTGCCTTTGCCGGACACGATCAAGCGCAGCATCTGATGAAATCCCAGCCAATGAAGATGGCTGCGTCCGAGGCACTCTGGCACACGAGCGGAGAAAGCGCGCCGTGGACGGTGATCGCCGCGATCGATCCGAAGAAGCAGGAAAATAGCTTCCAGGTCGACATCCCTTATGCGCTCAGCATATTGTCCAACAACAAGCTGTACGGTCGTGTACCCGGCATACTGGACCTGCAGGCGCAGTATGAACAGAAGTACGGACCCGGCAACTATATTCCCCCTGTACGCACCTCGTTCTGGAGCTTCCGGATTATGGTGGCAGCCGGGATGGCTATGATTGCGCTCGGCCTATTCGGCACCATAGCGGTCGCACGGGGCCGGCTGGAATGGCATCGCCAATATTTGAAATGGATGCTTCCCGCGATCGCGCTGCCGTATATCGCCAATACGACGGGCTGGATTATGACCGAGGTGGGCCGTCAGCCATGGATTGTATTCGGATTGCAGAAGACAGAAGCCGGCGTATCGCCACTCGTCAGCAACGGGATGGTCGCCACGACTTTAATCGGATTTACGCTAGTATACGGGATACTCGCAGTAATCTTTGTTTACCTGGTCATGCGAGAAGTGCGTAAAGGTGCCGAAGACCCGGCTCATGACGATTCGGATGGCGTACAACAAGCCGATCAGCGTCATCTGGCCTCACTGTAGCTGGCGACCTGCCGTCTGGATATGTTCGGAGAATGGATGTTTTGACATGGCGGATGCTTCGCGTTCGGTCATGAAGATATGAAAGTGGGGCGAATGGATCATGCTGGAAACCTTGTGGTTTATATTGATAGCCGTGTTGTTTGTCGGCTTTTTCTTTCTCGAGGGCTTTGACTTTGGAGTAGGCATGTTATCGCGGTTCCTCGGCAGGACGGATAAGGAGCGCAGGGTGCTGATCAATACGATCGGCCCGTTCTGGGACGCTAATGAAGTGTGGCTGATTACGGCCGGCGGCGCGATGTTCGCCGCTTTCCCGAATTGGTATGCTACGTTGTTCAGCGGTTTTTATATTGCGCTGTTCTTCATGCTGCTCGCCTTGATCGGACGCGGAGTCGCCTTCGAATTCCGTAGCAAGCTGGATAGTCCGAGGTGGCGTAATACTTGGGATTGGGTGATTTTCTTCGGCAGCCTGCTGCCGCCGCTGCTGTGGGGCGTTGCGCTGGCCAACTTGATGAAGGGCGTCCCAATCGACCGGAATATGAATTACGTCGGCACCTTTTGGGATCTGATCTCCCTTTATTCACTGACGGCCGGCGCCAGCATCGTACTTCTGTTCCTGCTTCATGGGGCGTTATTCCTGTCGCTCAAGACGGAAGGGGAGCTGCGTGACAGGGCTCGCGGCGTAGCGCTCAAAATCGGGGCCTGGACGAGTGCGGTCATGTTCTTGTTTGTTATTCTCAGCTATTTTCAAACGGACATGTTTACCTCGAATGGAATCGATCCGGGGATGGTTCCGATTCTCGCAGGGATGGCGCTATTTTCCGTTCACTTCTTTATCAAGTCGGGCCGTGACGGTTGGGCGTTTGTGGCGACCGGAGCGACGATCGTCTTGTCGACGATTACGGTATTCATGCTGCTGTTCCCGAACGTGATGATTTCGTCGCTGAATCCGGACTGGAACTTGACGATTTACAATGCTGCGTCTAATGCTTACACGTTAAAGGTTATGACCATCGTCGCCCTGACGGTTATTCCGTTTGTGCTGGCCTACCAGATTTGGACGTACTGGGTATTCCGCAAACGGGTCAGCGCGTCGGATCATCTGGATTATTAAAGGACTTCCCTTATGATAAAAAAATTGATGCAGCACGTAAAAGGGACCCGCAAGCTGTTCGCAGCAAGTGTTCTGACCGGGACGGTCGGCGGGCTCCTGCTGATTGGCCAGGCCATCTATTTAGCCAGGATCGTGGACGGGGCATTTCTCGGCGGACGAAGCCTAGCTTCGTTATGGACGGACCTTATCGTCATGCTGGTCATTATTGCAGCCAGGTCGGCGCTTCACGCAGCCGGTGAATATGCTTCCGCACATATGGCGCAGCGTATCAAAAGCGATTTGCGCCTTAGGCTGATCCGCAAGCTGTCGGAGCTAGGCCCCCATTACGCGAGGGGAGAGCGGAGCGGGGAGCTGATCAGTACGGTGTACGAAGGCGTTGAGCAGCTGGAGAGCTATCTGGCCAAATATTTGCCTCAAATTGCGCTCTCCGCATTCATTCCTGCGGCTGTATTCGTGATTGTCGCCGGAGAGGATTGGATATCGGCCGCCGTATTTGCGATTACGCTTCCGCTGCTCGTATTTCTAATGATTTTGATCGGAAAAGCGGCGAAGGACAAGACGGACAAACAGTTTCACCTGCTCGGCCGGTTGGGCGGGCATTTCCACGAGATGCTCCGGGGCTTGCCTACGCTCAAAATGTTCAACCGTAGCCGGGCACAGATCGGGATCGTCGCGCAGATAAGCGAAGAGTACCGCCGCTCGACGATGGGCACGCTGCGGCTTGCTTTTTTGTCTGCTCTTGTTATGGAGCTGTTCGCAGCGCTCAGCACGGCGATCGTAGCCGTATTTCTCGGCTTGCGCTTGATTGAGGGAGATATTGGCTTTGAAGCGGCTTTTCTGGTGCTGTTGCTCGCTCCGGAGTTTTATACGCCGATCCGGACGCTCGGTACGCAGTTTCATGCGGGGATGAACGGAGTGACGGCTGCCGAACGCATATTCGATATTTTGCAAACCGAGCCTGCGGGTTGGACAGAGAAGGAGACGGGCCTGCGGCTGCCCACAAGACGCGAAGGGTACCGGATTACGTTCGACAACGTCAGCGTCCGTTATCCCGGAACCGACATTGCGGCGTTGTCCGGCTTGTCGCTGACGATCGAGCCGGGCGAGCGTGTTGCGGTAGTGGGACCGACCGGTGCGGGCAAAAGCACGCTAGTCGATTTGCTGCAAGGCTTCATCAAGCCGACGGAAGGGTTTATTTATATTGACGGCATCGAGATGTCGCAAATTTCCATCGCCTGGTGGCGAGAGCAGCTGTCGGTGCTGGAGCAGCGGGTGCATTTGTTCCACGGGACAATCAGCGACAATATTCGATTGAGCCGGCCGGAGGCTACCGATGCGGAGCTGGTTGCCGCTTGTCAGGCGGCCCAGGCAGACGTCTTTATCCAATCGCTGCCGAACGGCTATAACACCAGGATAGGGGAAGCGGTAAGGTTGTCGGGCGGGCAGGCGCAGCGGGTCGCTATGGCTCGGGCCCTGCTCCGGGATTGTCCGGTATTGCTGCTGGATGAGCCGACGAACGGACTGGATCTTGCGAATGAGGCTGCCGTAACCTACGCGATGGAGCCGCTGCTGCAAGGCCGTATGTCGATCACCGTGTCGCACCGGCTGGATACGATTCGCGCTGCCGACCGGATCGTTGTGCTTGCGGAAGGAAAGCTCGTTGAAGCGGGCATGACCGAAGAACTGCTCGCTGCAGGCGGGCTCTATGCCCGGATGCTTCAGGCGGCTCATCCGGAACGGACGGCGGATGAGCGGATCGCGGGGAAGGAGGAGCCGCTTTTCGCACATCCTGCCCTTGAAGCACCGGCCGGTCCGGCGGTGCATCCTCCTTCCGCTGGTGCGGCTGACGGGCCTTCGTCAAACGAGAGGCCGGCCGCAGGCAGTTGGCGGACGTTCGTCCGTCTGCTGCAGTTTATCCGACCATACAAGTGGCGGGCGATGCTGGCCGTGCTGCTCGGCATCATGACCGTGACGATGAACGTAGGCCTGATGGGCACGTCCGGCTATTTGATCGCGAAAGCGGCGCTGCGTCCGGAGACGGTGCTGCTGCTGTACGTCCCTATTGTGGGGGTGCGATTTTTCGGCATCGCGCGGGGGGTATCCCGTTATGTAGAGAGACTTGTTTCGCATGACGTAACCTTCCGTATTCTAAAAAGTGTGCGCGTCTGGCTCTATGAGCGGTTGGAGCCAAGAGGGATGCGGCTGTTCGAGAGCAGGCGCATCGGCGATGTGCTGGGCTCGGTGATCAGCGATGTGGAGCAGCTGCAAAACTTGTATTTGCGTGTCATTGCGCCGCCGCTCGTTGCCGTATTCACGATGCTGCTGGGCTTTGCGTTTTTGGCTAATGTACAGCTTCAGTTTGGTCTACTGCTTGTCGGCATGATGGTGATGGCCGGACTTGTCGTCCCGTGGCTCAGTCATCGGCTCGGGCAAAGAAGCGGAGCAGGCCTTGTGCAGTCGCGTTCGGTAATGTATGATGAAACGTCCGATCTCGTAACCGGACTGCCGGTGTTGGCCGTTTACGGTCAGCTTGGCGAGAGGGAAGCGCGCATGGCGGAGACTCAGCGTCGTCAGGATTCGTTCCAGAAGACGCAGTACCGGCTCGCCGCCTGTACGGGAGGGGCGATGACCGGATTGTCTCATCTGACGATGTGGCTCGTGCTGGTGGCGGCTGTTTCGTTTACCGCAGCGGGTCGAATCGACAGCGTGCTCATTCCGGCGCTTGTGCTGGTCACACTTGCCTGCTTTGAAGCCGTGATGCCCTTGCCTCTGTCGTTTCAGCAAGTTGGCCAGACTTTATATGCTGGCGACCGACTGTTCCGGCTTGCGGACGAGGAAGCGGCGCCGGCAGTGCAGACCGCGCAGGCGTCCCAAGCAGCCGGCGTTCGGTCAACATCGGACCCGGCTCCTTGGCAGGTGACGGTGAGCAGCTTGTCGTTCCGCTACGGACCGGATGAGCCTTACGTCCTGCGCAACCTCTCTCTGTCGCTCGAACAAGGCAGACGCGTTGCCATTGTAGGAGAGAGCGGCGCTGGCAAAAGCACGCTGCTGCATGCGCTGTTGAAGCTGCGTCTGTATGAGGAAGGCTCCATCGCCATCAATGGGACGGATCTGCGTGCGATGGACGAAGAGAAGGTTCGCGATCAGTTCTCCGTTGTCTCACAGCGGGTTCAACTGTTTAACGCAACAGTGGCGGACAATTTGCGGCTTGGCCGTTCCGATGCGACTATGGCGGAACTACAGGAAGCTTGCCGTATCGCAAGAATCGAGGAGACGATCCAGCAGCTGCCGGACGGCTATCATACGATCATTGGCGAATGGGGAGCCAAGCTGTCGGGCGGTGAATGTCAACGGCTGGCGCTTGCGAGGGCGCTAGTTCGCCGGACGCCCGCAATATTGTTCGATGAGCCATCAACCGGACTCGATCCGCTGACCGAGCAGGCATTCACTGTGAATCTGGAACCGCTGCTTGAGGGTAAAGCGGTGCTATGGATTACGCACAAATTGTCTGGTCTGGAGAAGATGGATGAGATTATCGTTCTTCATAACGGAACCGTATATGAGAGAGGGACGCACGATGAGCTGCTGGCGCTCGGAGGGATGTATCGGAAGCTTTGGGAATTCCAAAATAGAGACCGGAGCCTGTTTGCCGACATCACATAGAACATAGGTAGTTCCTTGATAACGAATGCATCTGAGATTGGTATGACAATCGCAATTAAACAGGAAGTAAGAACGCACAGCCCGATCCGTTGGTTCGGGGGAGGAGGTTCAGTGACTTGTGCCAAGCCGAGAAGCAAGGTCGAAATATTCAATGATCTGGACAATGAACTACTTCATTTCCTTTGGACCCTTCGCAATAACAAGCAGGAACTAATGGCAGCGCTGGCATCGATGCCTACAAGCCGAAGCTTGTTTCATCAGATTCTCAACTCGCCTACGCCTTCAGACCCGGTGGAGAGGGCCGCATACTGGTTTTATCTGCTGCGACAGCGGATTATTCCGACCAACGGAGCGCCAAGCGGATTTCGGTACGGTAAAATCAAGAACAGCGCGCAAGATTTCCAGAACGCGGTGGCCCGGCTGGATTCCTTCGAAAAAAGAAGCCACCGTGCTGCTGGAATGTCTTGATTTTCGTGACGTCATTTCTAAATATGACTCAAGAGAAAGTTTGTTCCTGATTGATCCACCTTATTGGGGCAAAGAAAAGCACTATTTTGGCGGTTTTTCGAAGTTTGATCACATGGAACTAGCTCAGATGCTCCATAAGATTCAAGGAAAATGTCTCGTGACGTACTACGGCGACCCGTTTTTTCTTGGACTTGTACAGTGACTTTCATGTTCGAACGGTGAGCAGCCGGGTGGGCGCCGTCGTTAAGGCTGAGCTCGGCCAGGAATGCCGCAAGGAAACAGAATTTTTCTTTATGAACTATGATCCGGATTCCCTTACGTAAAAGGATTTATATTCTTAAGCAGGAATGGGTTTCCATTCCTGCTTTTTTATTACGTCAAGATAGTTTTTTTAGATTTTTAAGGTGTGAAATATTGCACAAAGTAAGCTTTATATGCCCTCGGAAGAGTGTAGCAGACACTCGCCCGAGTTGAAAATAATGGGTATGTAACAAGCTTAACACCGCACTTTCTATGGTATTTGACTTACTAATTTATACCATATTAACGCGGTGTCGTGATAAAATTGTTGAGCAAATAGAAGACTGTCGAGGAGTTTCTCGACAGTCTGAACGAAGGCCTACATTCGGAGAATTAAGGCCTTCGTTTTTTATATTCTGCATATTTCACGCGGGCAAGCCGGGTAGGACGGGCATTGGCAAATGGCTTTCAGCTCGTTGAGTGTTTTTACGATGATGAACCCGCCGTCCATATCGATGATGTCGTGCGCCTTCAAATCGGCAAGCATCCGATTGACGCTTTCCCTCGTAGCGCCGATGAAATCGCCAAGCTCCGTATTCGTCAGCTTCATGGCCAGCTTAATGCCGTCCTTGGTGGCAACTCCGCAGGTGTTGCATAACCGGATGAGCGTCGAAGCCAGTGCGCCTGGCTTGCCGAACAGCAGCAGGTCGCGGAATTTGGATTGGGTTGTGCGATGCTGCAGCGCCATCCATTTCGTGAAAGCCACCGCAAAGTCGCCGTGCCGATGCAGCAATATTTCCAGGTCTTTCTCTTGAATGACGCCGAACTCTGCATCTTCGATCACTTCGGCGCTGTACCCGTACACACCGCTGCCGGTCATATCCAGCTCGCCGATCAGATCCCCTTGACGCTGAATCGACAAATTAATCGTTTTCCCTTCCTCGGTCGTCTTCGTCAACTTCACGCGTCCCGAGCGTACATAATACAGCTTGCCGGTTTCATCGCCTTCCCAGAACAGATGGGAATGAGCTTCCGCTTTTTTCGGATACATCAGACCTTCCAATTGCTTTCTATGCTCCGCAGTAAAGAACGCATCCGCCCCCCATTGCTGCAATTCGCTGCAACCTCTGGCAGCGCAACCTTGCTTTTCTATCATTGTCGACATCATATTGCCGTCCCCTCTCGTTCATTCCTTGCCTTTATCATACCTCTCTGAGGCGATGTCTCCCATCGGGAGATCCCCTGAATTTTCAAGAGGAACTCACCTATTTATTTGTGAGGAAAATCACTCCCGGACGTCAGGGAATTCATCGCGAGCCCAGTTAAATCACACCTTAAACAAAAAGGGAATTCCCTTAGCGATTTCTCATGGTATTCCCCGAATGAATTTTAGATGGTTTCAAGTTACAATAGGAAGAAGAATAGGATCGGCTGACTACGCTCGTGAAGGAGGTGAGACGGATGGACAGCTTCGATTCCAGACTGGCAAGCGAGCTGCAGCGGCTTCGCGATGAAACCGGGAGCGATCTTGTCGCTTTCGCCGTGCCGGTTTCGCAACTGTCGCAGTGGCGATGGGTACGGGTTATCGGAGCAGAGAGCGAGCGGATATTACGGCTTGCCGTTCAAACGGGCCGGGGCATTGCCGGCGCCGCGCTCCGAACGGGACGAACAATCGTGCTTGACCGGCACAAGAATGCCAACGATCTGCGGAAAGAAGATGCTTCGCTGCTGTTAGCGGAACGGTTGTCCTCCGTCGCTGCCGCTCCGGTTATATATGATGGAAATGCGGTTGGTCTTATATTGATCGGTTCCCGTTCCGAGAAGGACTACGACAACGCGGCTGTCCAATTGTTGGGGGACACATCTTCCAGGCTCGCGGCCGTAGGAACCATTAACCGATAATCATGAAGGAATCTCCATAGTGAGGTTCCTTTTCTTTTGTGATAAAATGGTAGTAACACGTAAGTTAGCGGGAGTTGGTGTTCTCATGAAACTGATCATTGTAGACGACCACGCAGTCGTACGTTCTGGCTTAGCCTCGTTATTGAACGGTAAACACGGCATCGAGGTCATCGGAGAAGCGGCGGACGGCGACGAAGGAATAGCGAAAGCTCTGGAGCTGAGGCCCGATGTCGTGCTGATGGATTTAAGCATGCCTCACGGCAAGGACGGGATGGCCGCCACAGCTGAGCTAAAACAGCAGGCTCCCGATATCGCGGTACTCATTCTTACTATGCATGATGACGACGAATATTTGTTCCGAGCCATCCATGCCGGGGCCGCGGGTTACATCCTGAAGAGTGCCCCGCATGATGAACTGGTGTCGGCTATTCAATCCGTTGCAAGCGGCAATGCGTATTTATACCCGACAGCTACCAAACGGCTGATGAAGGAATATTTGGATCGACAAAACAAAGGCGAAAACACCGGCACCTTCGAGAAATTATCCGACCGGGAGAAGGAAATATTGAGCTGGACGGCAAAAGGCTACTCCAACAAAGAAATAGCCGAACATCTGATTCTCAGCGTCAAAACAGTCGAAACCCATAAAGCGAATCTTATGGAAAAGCTCGGCCTTAAGACGCGTCCGGATCTTATCAAATATGCCGTTAAGAAAGGACTGTTAACCTTTGAGTGACGAATCCAAACCATTTGAAGCACCCGAAATCATTGGCGAGAACGTAGTATCGCTGCTGACGCAGCTTGAAGAAGAAGCGATCGAAGCACAGCTGAGGGATGAATTGAAGCATTCGTTGAGACAGCTTGCGAACGTCAAATTCGCCCTGGACGAATCCTCGATTGTAGCACTGACTGACCGCAGAGGAATCATCCTATATGTAAACGATAAATTTTGCGAAATATCCCGGTATAAGCGGGAGGAGCTCCTCGGGCAAGACCATCGGATCATTAATTCGGGATATCATGATAAAAGCTTCATGCAGAACTTATGGAGAACGATCGGCTCGGGGAACGTATGGCGGGGCGATATCAAGAATCGCGCAAAGGACGGATCCCATTACTGGGTTCATACGACCATTGTGCCGTTATTGGACGAAAATGGGAAGCCCTATCAATTTTTGGCCATTCGTAACGATGTGACCCGCATGAAGGAGGTCGAAGAAGACCTTCAGCAGGTGCTGGCCGATATGATGCAAATCCAGGAGGAAGAGCGACGCCGTTTCTCGCGTGAATTGCACGACGGCATCGGGCAAAGCTTATTCTCACTGCTGATTCAGGTCGATCGGATCTTAAGCGACGAGCCAAGATCGGATTTGCAGCAGCTTCGCGGCAGCATATCAGGTATTATTGAAGAAGTACGAGGTCTCGCTTGGGAGCTGCGGCCTTCCGTCCTCGACGATTTGGGAGTCGTTCCTGCCATTCGCACCTATCTGGATAATTACTCGGAGCATTATGGAATCGACATCAGCTTCGAGAATGAGCTGCGCGGCCGCCTCGACATTCAGGCAGAAACCGTGATCTATCGGACCATTCAAGAGGCTTTGACCAACGTCATGAAATACTCCCTGGTGAACGAGGCTTTTGTCCGGATCTGTGAAAAAGAAGATATGGTCGAGGTGCAGGTAGAGGATCGCGGCCGAGGCTTCTCCCGCGAGAGCATGGGCAAAGGCGTCGGATTGTTCAGTATGGAGGAAAGAGCCAAGTCCGTCGGAGGACAGCTCAAGGTCGATTCCGCACCGAAGAAGGGAACTGTCGTAACGCTTAAAATTCCTAGAAAAAAGCCATGAAACCCTTCTAAAATTTTATTGCTTTACTTTGATTTCTTCCGCTAGTCTTTGCTCTATATAAAGCGACGTCAGCCTGCTCAAGAAGCATTATTGGATCATCAGCCTCCTTCGGAGTAACGGTAGAACATCCAATACTTATGGTTACAACGTCTATTGTCCTAGAACTCTGATGAGGAATGGCAAGCTGCTGTACGCTGTTCAAAAGCTTTTCTGCAATTGCTATTGAAGCATCGCTCCCTGTGCCGGGTAAAATGATCGCGAATTCCTCGCCGCCGTATCTTGCAAGGAATCCTTCCGTTAATGTATTACGGAGAGCAGTTGCGACGGTATGAAGGCATTCATCCCCCATGGGGTGACCGTAGGTATCATTGTATTCTTTGAAGTGATCAATATCGATCATTAATAGCGATAGCGGTTTATTGATGCGTCGAGCAGTTTCCCATTCATTTCTCAGAGTTTCGTTAAAATATCTTCGATTCGGATTTTCGGTCAAAGCATCGTGTGTGGCCAACTGTTCTAATTTTGTATTCATCGTCTTTAGCTTGGTTTCATGCATCATTCTGTCGGTAATATCGGAGAAAATAGACGCATAATGGCTGACTTTCCCGGACTTATCTCGTAAGGCGAAGATATTTTGCCATTCAATTAACTGCTCGCCCGACTTCCTTTTATTCCATATTTCTCCCTGCCATTGATCGGTTCTATGAATCGTGTCCCACATTTCCTTATAAAAATCCGCACTGTGCAGGCCTGATTGCAATATTTTAGGGTTCATTCCATACACGTCTTTCAGCGTGTAGCCGGTTGTTGAAGTAAAAGGCTGATTCACATAAATGATGCAGTTATTGCTATCCGTGACGATGATCCCGTTCAAAGTTTGTTCAGCTAGCTTGTAGAATAACTCTAATTCTACCGGTCTATTTATCATAAACTCTTAACCCCCAGTTACACTAGTCCTATTATTCCAATATATTATATATTATCATTCGACCTTTTCGCTGAATTTTTCCTTAAGAATCGCGAAAATAGCATGTCGCTCATGACATGCTGTTTTTTACGTTTGGTGTGATGGAGATCACATATATTGATGAGAAGATAGCGTTTAATAAAGGGAGCATAGAATATGAAAGGAGATACTCGAATGGAATTGTATGAATACATCGGAGGAGCATCGACAGTTCGAAACATAGTGGATGCGTTTTATCCGAAGGTCTAAAGCCGATTTTTCCGAATGATATAAATTCTCTTATTGAGAAACAGTATCAGTTTTTAACCCAATTTTTTGGCGGACCTGCTCTTTATACTGTTCAGCATGGCCATCCGATGATGAGGGCGAGGCATTTGCCCTTTCCGATCACGCCGCAAAGAGCGGAAGCATGGCTAGATTGTATGCAAAGAACACTGGATGAGGTGATACCGTCCGAAGAAATTCGCACCGTCATTCTCGAGAGATTGAAAGGTCCTGCTCATTTTTTCGTGAATACAGCGGATGTGGAAGCATAATTCCGAAGGTCGACCAGTGAACTCTGGCCGACCTGTTTTTTTTTCTTTATTTCCAAACGCTCTTACCATGCATTCGTAAGCCTTTCGGAAGCCGAAGAGATGGCTCGAACATGGGACGCGTGAAACGTTCGACTTTTCCTATTGACAACAAAATGATGAGCGCCGCGGCCAGGAGGAATGCGAGGGACATGTGCAGCGGCGTCTCCAAGCCTTGATAAAATCCCGAGGCGATGATTGTTTTTAGAAGCAGGCCGTGAAGCAGGAACACGTAAACCGTTCGTTTGCCCCAACCGGTCCAGCTTTTCAAAGTCCACGGAATCCAGCTTAGAAACGCTATGGAGACGACTGCCTGAACGCTGTATAGTGCGAGTCGGTACAAGCCGGAATACCATTGAGATACTCCCATCTCGAGATAAGTGGCGTTTCCGTACAGCCAAGGGGACGGAAGCCAGCTTCTGAAGATAGCGAGCGCCAAGAACCATAACGCGGCGAGAGCTGTGGAAAAGAGGCGCCATTTCCGCAACCGAACGAAAAGCTTACGGTCTATTCGGCAATAATATCCCGCCAGAAAGAACGGGAAATACACGAACGTCCGCGATAAACTGAGAATCGCCCCTGACCAAGGCATGTAACCGACGGCAATACCGAGCAATATTGCTGGCAGAAGAGGATGCTTTAATCGCAGGAACGGAACGAGCAGGATCCGCCAGCAAAAATGGCTGCAAAGAAACCATAACAGCGAGTATGGCATAAAGAACGAATAAACGACGTTAGGAGCGTGAAAGTAAGTGGTGTCTAGGAGAGAGTAAGCGGTCTGGAACAATACATATTGCCAAGCGATAATCGTTAGCACACGCAGACCGCGGTGCTCCAGCTTGAATTCTTTGGCTAGAAGTCCCATTGCAAACACGAACATCGGGATGTGAAAGGTATAAATTCCTTGATACAGCATATGTAATCCTACGCTTTTGCCGATTAAAGGTTCGATCGAATTGGCCACTACGACGAAACAGATCAGCACAAATTTTAAATTATTGACGAAAACCACTGAGGGTTTGTTCATATTCAACGCTCCAATCATTCAACTAGAAACTGCTGCACTGCTTCCAAATAATGATCCCTCTTCAATTTTTCATTGTACGCTTCCATCCTAATATCCAGTGTTAAATTTACCACAAACTATAGGTGGTCTATGTGATGTTTTTCACAACTGAACATTGTAATTAGTTATACAATGAAGTCAAGCAGGAGGAGGAAGACCGATGCTCAGCTTTATTCTAAAGTTGTAGTCCCGTACGATGGCTCCGAACTATCCGAAAAAGCACTTCGTACAGCAATCAAACTGGTTTCCGCCGACAAACGCATCGAGCTTCACGTACTTCATATCATAAAGCCGTTCAATACGCTCGAAATGCTTGAAAAAAATTATAAGGCCGCCTTTTATATGAGAGTCGAGCGTGCTATGTCGATGCTTCGAGAAGTCCTTATACGATCTTGGCAATCCGCTTTATGTTCGACTGAAAGAAGGAGATGCCGGCAAAGAAATCGTCAAATACAGCGAGGAAGCCGGCTGTGACCTGATTGTCATGGGCAGCAGGGGCCTAAGCGGCTTGAGAGAATGGTGGCTCGGCAGTGTCAGCCATCATGTAATGCAGCATACGAAGCGTTTGGTCTTAATCGTGAAATAGGAGGAGAGTCTTGTGGCATACAAACATATTTTGGTCGTTTATGACGGATCGGATTTGGCCAAATCGGCATTAGACCAAGCGGTGCGTATCGTCCGGGAACATCCGGTGACGAGATTGACCGTACTGCATGTATTCCATTTTCCAAACATTCTGGTTGGAGGAGTATTCTACACAGCCCTTTCAGGATTGGAAAATGAGTATTTGGATTACGCAGAAACTTTGATCGAGGATGCCCGAAAAGCGATTGAGGGACTACCATATGCAACTGTACAAATGCGAGAAGGGTTCCCTGTGGAAACAATACTGGAGGTTTCCGAAGAAGGGGGATGCGATCTGGTCATCATGGGCAGCAGGGGCCTAAGCGGCTTAAAGGAATTCATGCTCGGAAGCGTCAGCCATGCGGTAGTTCAGAAGGCAAAAATGCCTGTCATGATCATCAAAGGGACTGGAGCTATCATACAAAATAGAGGTGTGACGGTATGATCGACAAAGTGAACGGACATGCAGTGGATCGCGAACATGACGAAGCGGAACTGGAAACGTACGGAGTGGCCGTCTGTCAAAAGTGTGGAGCTGAGCTTCCGCTGATGGCGGAATGCTATCCGACCGTATGCGGCGAGTGTGGCGGCAATACGTTTTATCCGATCCAGCCGAAGCCGCGAAAGCCCGATAAGGCAGCGTTCTTGCCTTATGTCGGTGTTATTGATGACTACATTTTGTAGGAGGGGCTCTGTATGTCCTTAACCAAAGAACGGCATGTTCTCGAACTTGATAGCGTTGCCCGGTATACGCCATGGTGGCAATCCACGAAGAGATTGAAAGAGGAACACGATGCACTTACCGAACGATTGGACCATATGAAAGCTTTGGTGAAATCCGTATATGATGAGAAAGATCCTGCTCGGTCCAGAATCACATTGAAAATATTAAAACTGCGAGTGAATGATTTTATAAGTGCGCTAAAGGAGCACTCCGAATGGGAGGAAAGGGACGTATTTCCCGTTATCGATTTGTATTTCCGCCGATTGATGAAACCTTCCATCACGCCTTCCATTTGGGTGATGGAAAGGGATCATGAGCTCGCCGTTTTGTTTGTGAATTCCTTTGTTGACGCAGTAGATGCCCTACCCGAGAAAAGCACGTTGGAGCAAAACCGCCAGACTGCGGCTCACCTGATGCAAGCATGCCTGATCTTGTCGGAGCATTTCGAACTGGAGGAAGATTTAATTTATCCTCTTGCGGACGAAATGCTGACCGATATCGACTACTTTTATTCTTGATAAGGGGATGACGGAGATGAACTTTATTTTCCACAACAAGCAAATGGAAGTAACGGATGCTCTCAAGGAGTATGCAGAGCAAAAAATCAGACGAGTTGAAACGATTGCGCCAGTCGAAGAAGCGGTTGTGACGTTTATTGTGAACGGCCATAAGCACGATACGCACAAGGTGGAGGTGATCCTGCATCTGGAAGGCGGTTTGATAAGGGCAGAGGAACGTACGGGCGATATGTACGCTTCGGTGGACGAGGTTGCCGAGAAGCTGGAGCGAAAGCTGCGCAAACTGAAGGAGAAGCTTCGCAGACGAGTTCGCCGCGGCGGTTTGCCGGAGCTTGCTTTGGATCGATTGCCGGAAGAAGAAACGGAACCTTATGAGATCGTGCGAGTGAAACGGGTGGGCCTCAAGCCAGTCGATTTGGAGGAAGCGATTCTCGAAATGAATTTGCTGGACCATAACTTCCACGTTTTTATCAATAGCGTGACACGGTCCACTAATGTTGTATATAGGCGTATCGATGGCACGTATGGACTGATCACCTCTTGAGTGGCAGACGGCGGACCGGTTCCCGACAGGGGACCGGCCTGTTTATTATTTATTAGCTGCCAGCCAATCAGCAAGTGCATTTATATCCGGATTTTTTAATGTCCCCTTAAATGGCGGCATGGCACCTTTACCATTGCTGATTTGAGTGACGATTTGATCTCTGGAGAATCGGGAACCTAATTTTTGAAGATTGGGTCCGGCGCCACCGGAAAATCGGCTCCGTGACAAGCCATACAATTCTGCTTATAAAGCGCCTGGGCATTAGTGGTGGTTGCAGTACCCCCGGTTGTTCCTGTGGCTGCGCCCGGAGCGTTCGACCCTGAAGGGGCGGGTGATGGAGCATTACTAGCACAAGCCGTCGTCGATATCATTAGGGTGAAAAAAGTCATCGTAATCAACCACTTTTTCAAGGAATCCTCCCTAAGTGAATTGTATCTCCGATGTAATGTATCCTTAAATCGATTATTCATGCAAATGTAAAATAAGCTTTTTTACATGCGGCAAATATCAGTCGAACTGTTTTCACAATGGCAAATATCCTTTAAGTAATTCTGATCATTAACTATTAAATAGCTGTCGACGAAGTCGATCGTGTTGTGTTTTTTCATGTCCGACAGCATTCGATTGACGCTTTCCTGAGTCGCTCCGATCATATCGGCCAAATCCGTATTCGTCAGCTTCCTGGAGATGCGAACACCTGCCTCTTCCTGAACTCCATATGTGTTAACAAGCCTGATTATAATTCGAGCATAGCGCCCCAGTCTTCTCGAACATCATCAGATCTCGGAATTTCGTTTGCGTCATGCGGTGGACGAGACCCATCCACTTCATGAACTCAATGGCTAGTTCTCCGTGCTGCCAAAGCAGGATTTCCAAATCCCGCTGCTGAATGACCCCGACTATGCTATCCTCCACCACTTCTGCATTAAAGCCTTGCGTTAATGTGCGGAATGGATCGACCTGTCCGAATAAATCGCCTTCTTTGTACAAGTACAGAACGAAATGACGGCCGTCATCGGACGATTTCGTAATACGAAAACTGCCTTTTTTAATGTAGTACAACTTATCGGCCTTATCATACTCCCAGAACAAACGAGTACCATAGCTTATTTTCATCTCATACATAATGCCTGTTAGTTTTCTAAGGCTTTCGGCCGAGAAGCAACCCGTATTCCTTGGATCGTTATTCATTTGCGCTCCACTCTTATTCATATTGGATCTTATCCTTTCCTGCATGAATGGAACAGTCCCAGTATTGCTTTCTGACAATGACTTCTTCTAAGCGTAGCGAAAATAGTGTTGTCTTGTGGTGATTTTTATCACAGTCGTTAGTCCGGCCTTCAGGTCGGTTATCGTAAATCTTATTTAATTTGTTTATGGCTTTATGTGATTTTTATTCACAACCATGAACGGTTTCCGAGGTTAAAATCATGGCAAGAAGCGGAGATAACCAACGCTCAGCGTTTACTCTCAAGTTAGTTATTATCCTGTCACCGAAGAGCAGTCATCGTGACGGGTTGCACAGAGGGGACCTCAAAATAAGATGAGCTTGACGAAGGAGTGGTTTAACCATGAATGCGCCCGTTACCCAATCTGACCGAACTATTCAACCCACTCGGAAACATACGGATGTATATGTACTGGTATTAAATTGCGGAAGCAGTTCGGTGAAATACAAGCTTATTGAAATGCCCTCCGAGACAGTGCTCTTGCAGGGGAATGAAAAGCGGTATATGGACCAGCCTCTGAAAGAGATGATGGATGCCATTTTCGAGAAAATTAACTATCGGGTGGATATCGATGCACACCGCGTCGTTCATGGGGCTGATCTGTTCGATTCCTCCGTGCTTGTTTCAAATGAAGTGATGGAGCGGATCGAATCCATTTCCTACCTGGCGCCGCTTCATAATCCGATCAACCTCGAAGGCATTCATCTCGCACAGCAAAAGGTATGAGGGAGTGCCACAGGTGGCGGTTTTCGATACAAGCTTTCATCAGACAATGCCGCCCACATCTTTTCTTTATTCGATCCCTTATGAATACTATGAGAGACATAAGATCCGAAAGTATGGGTTTCATGGAACGAGCCACCGCTATGTAATGTCGCGAGCCGCGGAGTTGATGGGCAGACCGGCCGAAAATTTCCGGTTGATCAGCTGCCATATCGGGAACGGGGTCAGCGTCACGGCCATTCGCTATGGAGAATCCTACGATACATCCATGGGATTGACTCCACTCGCCGGAGTGACGATGGGCACTCGCAGCGGGAATCTGGATCCCGCCGTCATCCCTTATCTGGAACAGTTAGAAGGCCTTGAATCGGATGAAGTAATGCGCGTGTTGAATCATCACAGCGGTCTGCTCGGCATCTCCGGTGTCAGCAACGACATCCGCGATTTGTTGAAGCTTAGCAAAGAAGGCCATCATCGCTCCCAGCTGGCAATCGAATTATTCGTTTCGAAGCTGCATCAATATATCGGACTCTATATGGCGCGTCTCAACGGAACCGACGGGATCATCTTTACGGCTGGGGTGGGCGAGAATAGCCCGGAAATTCGGGAATTGATTTGTCAAGGACTGGAATATGCCGGCGTTTTTTTGGATGCGTACGCGAACTGGCTCGGGAAGGAAGACAGAATCATTTCCACGGCTTATTCGCCGGTCAAAGTGATGGTGATTCCCACGGATGAAGAAATCGTGATGGCGCGGGATGCATATCAAATTGTCATTACGGATCAAACCAGGTCTCTGGGTATATTGGAAACGGCGGGTTGATTGAACTAATCGTACGAGAACGGCTTGTCAGCGGTAATCGGGGGCTATTTTTTTACCGAGGGCACTGGATCCCAGGAGGGACCGGTGCTTCTTTATCTGGAACTGTGCTGTGATTTTTATCACACTGCTGGGCCGGTAGTCCGTGAGATTGATCACTGTGAAAACGGTCGACGTGATGTTTAATGAAGTCAGGAAGGAAAAAGTTTGAAAGAGGAGGTGAAACGCCATGATTACTTGCGATCGCTGCGGCCGCGTAAATGGGCGCGGGGCTAAAGGCGACAGCTGGATTTGTGGAGATTGCCGGATGAAGCCGATACCGGAAAGCCACGAAGAACGGGAACAATCGGAGTCCTCGGCGGAACACTCCATTACAAGAGATAGCCGGCCAGGGCCATGACGCCATTTATAGGTTATAGAAGGTAAATCGATCTCGGAAAGGAGGAATTGCTTATGCTAACGGGGGTTATTTTGGCCGGCGGAAAAGACCGAAGAATGCAGGGAAATCCGAAGGCGCTTCTGCCTTTTGGTCCAGAGAAGCTGATTCAGCGCCAGCTACGCCTAATGCAACCGGTTTGCAGCGAGCTTATCGTGGTAACGAATGATCCGAAGCCGTTTTTGCGACTACTAGAGCCGGAGATCAGAATCATAACGGATTTCGTACCGAATCAGGGGCCGCTTGGCGGTATGCATGCGGGACTAAGCTTAGCCAGAAATCGTGACGTTTGGCTTGTCGGAAACCATATGCCGTTTATCTCTTCCCAAGCCGCGGAGCTGCTGCAGGAGAGGAAACACGAAGGCTTTGACGCTGCGCTTCCATTGGTACAAGGAGGGATTTATCCGCTGCATGGAATTTACGACCGATCTTGCGCCGATCTCATATGGTCTCTGTTGCAAGGCGGGGAACCAACACTGAATCGGTTTCTAAAGGTGCTGTATTGGGGCGAGCTTCACGAAACCATCTTCCAAGAGAATGGTATTGGATCGGGCTTTATCGAAAGCTTCAGCAGGCAGGAGGAATATGAACGGCTGCTTCGGCAGTACGATGCTTCCTTCTGTGATTTAGAAAAGTTTGATTCAAGTGACATAAATCACCATGGGAGACTTTAGAGAGAGTTACACTGAGAGAGTAAATTTCGCCGCAGGGACGCACCCGGCGAGCGTTCAAGGAGGATGAGGAACGGTGGCGGGACAAGAAAGCAAATTATCGGAACGGAACCTGCCGCAGGAGGAAGTCAATCAGCTTGCGGCAAGGGCGAGGAAAGCGCACGATGCATATCTGAAGCTGGATCAGGAACAGATTGACAGGATTGTTCAAGCGATGGCGCTTGCCGGTCTTGACAAGCATATGCTGCTGGCCAAAATGGCCGTCGAAGAGACGGGGCGCGGCGTTTATGAAGACAAGATCACGAAAAACATTTTCGCGACGGAATACATTTATCACAGCATCAAACATGATAAGACGGTCGGCATCATTGAGGATAATCCGTACGAGCATGTTCAGAAGGTCGCCGAGCCGATCGGCATTATCGCCGGAGTAACCCCGGTTACGAATCCGACGTCGACGACGATGTTCAAGGCGCTGATTGCCGCCAAGACGCGGAACCCGATCATTTTCGCCTTCCACCCTTCCGCGCAGCGCTCTAGCGCCATGGCAGCACAGACACTGCTGGAGGCAGCTGTGAAGGAAGGGGCGCCGGCCCATTGCATCCAATGGATTGAGTACCCCTCCGTCGAAGCAACGCAGCTCTTGATGAATCACCCGGACGTGGCGCTCGTGCTCGCGACCGGCGGCTCGTCCATGGTGAAGGCCGCCTACAGCACCGGCAAGCCGGCACTCGGCGTCGGTCCCGGCAACGTCCCTTGCTTTATCGAAAAGACAGCCGATTTGCAGCAAGCTGTCACCGATCTCATTCTTTCTAAAACGTTCGACAACGGCATGATTTGCGCTTCCGAGCAAGCCGTCATTCTTGAAGAGCCGATTTACGAGAAGGCCAAGAAGCTGATGACCGAGCTTGGATGCTACTTCTTGAACGCGGAGGAAACAGCTGCTGTATCCAAGCTTGTCATTAATCCGGAAAAATGCGCGGTCAATGCGGTCATCGTCGGCCAGCCGGCTGTCAAAATCGCCGAAATGGCGGGAATTGAAGTTCCGGCTTCCACGAAGGTGCTGGTCGCTGAGCTGAAGGGCGTGGGTGAAGGGTATCCTCTTTCCGCGGAGAAGCTGAGTCCGGTACTCGCTTGTTATAAGGTGAAAACGCCCGAGCAGGGTATTGAACGTGCGGTTGAAATCGTCCAATTTGGCGGGATGGGCCACTCTTCGGTCATCCATTCCAAGAACCGCGCCGTCATCGACGCTTTCTCCGCCCGGCTCAAAACAGGCCGCATTATCGTCAATTCGCCTTCTACGCACGGAGCTATCGGCGACATCTACAATACGAATTTGCCGTCGCTCACGCTCGGCTGTGGGTCTTACGGCCATAATTCGACGACTGCGAACGTATCCGCCGTCAACCTGATCAATATTAAACGTGTCGCATACCGGACTGTGAACATGCAATGGTTCAAAGTGCCCCCAAAGGTGTATTTCGAGCGAGGTGCCACACAGTATCTCGAGAAAATGCCGGACATCTCGCGCGTCCTGGTCGTTACCGACCCGATGATGGTGAAGCTCGGCTATGTCGAGAAGCTTGAATATTACCTCCGAAAACGGCAGCATCCGGTTTCTATCGAAGTATTTTCCGAGGTGGAGCCGGATCCGTCCGTTGATACGGTACTGCGCGGTACGACGCTGATGGACTCGTTCCAGCCGGACTGCATCATCGCCTTAGGTGGAGGGTCCCCGATGGATGCGGCAAAAGCGATGTGGCTGTTCTACGAATATCCGGATACGAGCTTCGACTCGCTAAAGCAGAAGTTCCTAGATATCCGCAAGCGCGTCTACAAGTATCCGCGTCTTGGACGGAAAGCGAAATTCGTCGCGATTCCGACGACCTCGGGCACGGGCTCGGAAGTGACATCGTTCGCCGTTATTACGGATAAAGAGAAGGGGAACACGAAATATCCGTTAGCAGACTATGAGCTGACCCCCGACGTGGCGATCGTCGATCCTGAGTTCGTGTACAGCTTGCCGAAGACGGCCGTCGCCGACACGGGAATGGACGTGCTCACGCACGCGATTGAGGCTTACGTCTCCGTGATGGCCAACGACTATACGGATGGTCTTGCGCTACAGGCAATCCGGCTTGTATTCCAAAACATCGAGAAGTCGTATCATGAAGCCGATCCAGTCGCCCGGGAAAAAATGCACAATGCTTCGACGATTGCCGGCATGGCCTTCGCCAACGCGTTCCTCGGCATCAATCACAGCCTGGCGCACAAGTGGGGCGGACAATATCATACGGCACACGGACGGACGAACGCGATTTTGATGCCGCACGTCATCCGCTACAACGCGCAAAAGCCGACAAAATTCGCATCGTTCCCGAAATACGGCCATTTCATCGCGGATCAGCGATATGCAGAGATCGCCCGTATGCTCGGACTGCCGGCGAAGACTACGGAGGAGGGCGTGAACAGCCTGATCGCCGCGATTCGCAGGCTGAATCAGTCGCTTGGCATTCCGGAGAAGTTCGCCGACTTAGGCTTCGATTCGAAGGACTTCGAAGCGATGGTCGATTATTTGGCGGATCGTGCGTTTGAAGACCAGTGTACGACGGCGAACCCGCGTATGCCGCTTGTAACGGAGCTAGCCGATATTTACCGAAATGCGTTTTATAGAATATTCGAATAAATCGATTAACGGGATAGGAGGAAGTATGGTATGTCTTTAAAAGAAAAAGATATTCGTCAGGGAGTCCAGACACCTCAGGCTATGGCCGAGCCGACGGCTCCGGCGGGCTGGCGTGGATTCCGGGGAGGCAAATGGCAGCAGCTCATTGACGTCAAGGATTTTCTAGACCGCAATCTGATTTCGTACGAAGGCGACGATACCTTCCTGGCGGGTCCTACGGAGGCTACGGCCGCATTATGGCGGCAAGTCAGCGATCTGCTGAAGCGTGAGCGGGAGAACGGCGGCATTCTTGACGTTGACGTAAACACCTTGTCGACGATTACGTCCCATGGACCCGGTTATCTGAACCGCGATTTAGAGCAGGTCGTCGGGCTGCAGACGGATGCCCCGTTGAAGCGTTCCGTGCAGCCGTTTGGCGGCATCAAGATGGCGGCGGATGCGTGCAAAGCGTACGGCTTTCAACTACCGGACGAGATGCTCCGGCTGTTTACGGACATTCGCAAGACACATAACCAGGGAGTATTCGACGCTTATACGAGCGAGATGCGCAAGGCCCGCAAAGCAGGCATCATTACGGGGCTGCCGGATGCCTACGGCCGCGGCCGGATCATCGGCGATTACCGCAGGCTCGCACTATACGGCGCTGATCGCCTGACCGAGGATAAGAAAAAGGATTTACTGCAGCTGGAAGTCGACGAGATGACGGAGGATGCGATCCGCGCCCGTGAGGAATTGTCAGAGCAGCTGCGCGCGCTCGATGAACTGAAGCTGATGGCCGCCTCGTACGGCTTCGACGTATCGGAGCCGGCTCGGAATGCTCGCGAGGCGGTTCAGTGGGTGTACTTCGCTTATTTGGCGGCGATCAAGGAGCAAAACGGCGCCGCGATGAGCCTTGGCCGCGTCTCTTCGTTCCTGGACATTTATATCGAACGGGATATCGCGGAAGGAGCACTCAGCGAAGAGGAGGCGCAGGAGCTTGTCGACCATTTCGTCATGAAGCTGCGGCTCGTCAAATTTCTGCGTACCCCTGATTATAACGAGCTGTTCAGCGGCGACCCGACCTGGGTGACGGAGTCGATCGGCGGCATGGCGCTGAACGGTTCGACACGCGTAACCCGGACATCGTTCCGTTTCTTGCATACCTTGTACAATCTGGGCCCTGGTCCAGAACCGAACTTGACCGTTCTGTGGTCTAAGCAGCTTCCGGAATCGTTCAAGAAGTTTTGCGCCAAAGTATCGATCGAAACAAGCTCGATCCAATACGAGAATGACGATCTGATGCGGCCGTATTATGGCGACGACTACGGGATCGCCTGCTGCGTTTCGGCGATGCGAATCGGCAAGCAGATGCAGTTTTTCGGGGCACGGGCGAATTTGGCGAAGGCGCTACTCTATGCGATTAACGGCGGTGTCGACGAGAAGCTCGGTATCCAGGTCGGCCCGGCGACGGCTCCGATTACTGCCGAGACGCTGGAATATGACGATGTGATGAAGCGGTACAACGCCATGCTGGAGTGGCTCGCCAAGCTGTACATGAACACGCTTAATGTGATCCACTATATGCACGACAAATACTGCTACGAACGGATTGAGATGGCTTTGCACGACCGCGAGATTTTGCGTACGATGGCTTGCGGTATCGCCGGCTTGTCGGTCGTCGCCGACAGCTTGAGCGCAATCAAGTATGCGAAGGTGAAGTCGATTCGTAATGAGAATGGAGTCGCCGTTGATTTCGAAATCGAGGGCGAGTATCCGCAATACGGCAACAATGACGACCGGGTCGACCGGCTCGCCGTCGAGCTCGTCGAGACGTTCATGAATAAGCTGCGCAAACATAAGGCGTATAGAAACGCATTGCCGACGCTGTCGGTGCTGACCATTACGTCGAACGTCGTGTACGGTAAGAAAACCGGTTCGACGCCGGATGGGCGCAAAGCGGGAGAGCCGTTTGCACCAGGCGCGAATCCGATGCACGGCCGCGACCGCATGGGGGCTCTTGCCTCGCTCGCTTCCGTTGCGAAGCTGCCATACGAGCATAGCCTCGATGGCATCTCGAACACGTTCTCGATTGTGCCGAAGGCGCTCGGGCGCGAGACGGAACAGCGCATCGCAAATCTGGTCGCGCTGATGGACGTTTATTTTGCCAAAGGGGCTCACCATTTGAACGTTAACGTGTTTGACCGCGAACAGCTGCTGGACGCAATGGAGCACCCGGAGAACTATCCGCAGTTGACGATCCGGGTATCCGGCTATGCGGTCAATTTCATCAAGCTGACCCGCGAGCAGCAGCTTGACGTTATCAACAGGACGTTCCACGGCCAGATGTAGGGGATATCCCGTGCCTTAGGCGGTTCGGAGAGAAAAGGGGGAGACCGCATGATCGGACGCATACATTCCATGGAGACATTCGGCACCGTCGACGGCCCGGGCATCCGCTTCGTCCTTTTTATGCAAGGCTGCGCGCTGCAGTGCAAATTTTGCCATAACCCTGATACGTGGGAAACGAATACGGGCAGGCTTATGTCTGTCGATGAGGTAGCGGACGCAATCGAGCTTTACGTCGACTACTATCGGCGTTCCGGTGGAGGCCTAACGGTTACGGGGGGAGAACCGACGCTTCAGGCGCCTTTCGTCGAAGCTCTATTCAGCGAAGTAAAGCGGCGCTTCGGTCTCCATACGGCGCTCGATTCCTCGGGCTTTTGTGATCCTGACCACGCTATGGGATTGCTTGAAACGACGGATCTGGTGCTGCTGGATTTAAAACAGATGAATGACGCGAGACATACGTTGCTGACGAGCCAGCCTAATGGACGTATTCTGCGGTTTGCCGAACGGCTGTCTGAGCTGGGTAAGCCGATGTGGATCCGGCACGTGCTTATACCCGGTGTTACCGACGGATATGAGGATTTGCACGCTCTCGGTAAATTCATCGGAGGGCTGCAGGGCGTCGAGAAGCTGGAGTTACTGCCTTACCACCGCATGGGTGTGTATAAATGGCAGCAGCTCGGCAAATCGTACCTGCTCAACGGGGTGCCGGAGCCCAGCTATCGTGAGATGGAACGTGCCCGTTCTATCGTTGAAGCAGGCCGCGAAGCCGCGACAAGACGTTCGGTAGATGGTTCGGCCATTCAACAGGCATTAGAAGAATAAACCGGCGATTGAGACTGCCGTTTTATTTGTTGATATGAAGCAAGAAATCAAGGAGTCTTTATATGGAATGGGAAACCCGATTATTGTTGAAATTGTTGAAGGGCATCCGGCCGTAGAAGAGAATAGTAGAGTATGCTAAGAAACAAAACGGTGACTTGATCGTTAAGGGCAGCCGAGGGTTAAGGTGGACTAAAAGAAGCTTCTCTTGGTAGTGTTAGCTATAATGTGGTACACCATAATTATCAAGTAGTCTCCATTGAATGTAACAATGAGTGAATGGTGCACGGCTTGGTCGTTCTGGCGGTACTGGTCTTATTGCCGTTCTCTTCGGCGATTCCGTTAGCGAGCATGGCGCCAATCCTGATGGTGGTTACATGGACAGTGTACGCAAAGCGATTCAAGGCAATAAAACTAGGGTGTCCAGCGAATCTCCATTGATTGTGACACACAAGTGCAGCAGTTTGCAAGACTACTTGAATTATTTTGGCCAAAGCATTACAGGCTGCTTCTTTGGGTTACGCCTAAACAGAGAATTACCGGGCGTTACCACGAACTGCATAGGTCATGTATGACTTCTAAACAGCTTCTTCACATCTCGATGCTATATTAAAGATACGAAAGGAGTGGTTGATATGATGATGGGATATGGATATGGCTATGGAATGGGTTGGATCGGAATGCTGGTTCATCTGCTTTTTATTGTTGGGGTTATTTACTTAGTCATTAAATTGGTAGTTGGTAACGGCATCGGATCGCGAAGGGATGAAAAACAGGCAGAAAATATTCTTGCTGATCGCTTTGCACGTGGCGAAATTACGGAAGAAGAATATATGCGGATGAAGGATGTATTGCGCAAATAGCTTAATAAAAAATATAAAAGTGTGATTGATATGCAATGGTGATTTCAAGCCTTACTGCTGCTTGTATGTCTAATCATGATGCTTTTTGATGAGAGGTATGCACGGAGGACATAAGCACGGAATGAACTGTCATTAATAAAAATGGGTCACTGAAAGTAAAGGCAACTCGCGTAGGCAAAGAACCACGCTTGCGCAAATCATTAAAGTGGTCGAAGAAGCACAGGGCTCGAAAGCGCTGACGCATTGCAGCTTCGATCTCCGGCATCTTTGTTCCAATTGTGGTAGGCATTTCGGTGATTCCATTCTTTATTTGGTTTATCTTTGTTGCCCCCGGTGAGTTTGCTTCGGCTTTAGATAAAGCCATTGCGTTCTAGTCATCGCATGTCCTTTTGCTCTTGGTCTTGCCACACCGACATCCATCATGGCCTCGCTGAAGCTATTGCCGCGGTATGTGCCCATAGCTTCGAGGCATAGAGTAATGACGGATATAACGATTAGGATTAAATATGGAGCAAAAAGTGGTCGCTGGTATGGTCGGTTAAGCATTCGAGTTCCAAGTACTGCCATTATCAACAATCTTTTATTTTATCTTCACACCTGCCATGAAGATAATCCAACCGATCAAAAACATCCAAGGGTTCGTGCTCACAGTTCCGGCGAACAAGAACATGAGGTTCATTAGAAGTCCGAAGAATGCGGCCGCGGCAGTAAAACCCCCAAGAATCAAACCGAGACCTATCAGAAATTCTGGCAGGGCTACGTTGTTGACGAAAACGGTAAAGGTCGGATAAACGAGTTCGTTCGTCGCTTTGTCGATAATTGGCTTGGTGACTGCATTTTTTAGGAATCCACCGGAAAGCCGTCGGTAAATTTCTGCCAAGCTGCGGTAATCCATTTATATCCCAGATACAATCGAACGAAGAGCAAGAAGCCTGCGACATATTTATTTTCTCTAAGCCATTTTGCAACCATGAATATCATTCCCTAATTAAATTTTGGTGAAAACTTTCACAAAGTTTTCTGGAAGATTATGCATTACATAATCAAGATCGTTTTTATGATGGTTTTATGGTTCATTTTCCTTTCTATGTTTGCTACCTTTAAAACAATTCCGCAATACTACGGCCCATCGTACCAGCCCCAATGACACCTATTTTCTTAATATCCATAATATATTCACACTCCTCATAATCTCATTAAATCAGAAATGGCAGCATACGACTGTGACGCTATTCACATAAAACCAAATAAAACGTGATAAACCCGTGCACATGTTCATGCAGTGATTAATTTCACATCCTTATTTATGGTCTGCAACTATACTGAAAGGCATAGAGCAAGTTTGACAGGAGGTCAGCTATATGAAAGCAAACTCAAAATAAAAGCTGGTACTTATGGGTAACGGAATGGCAGGTATGAGTGTCATTGAACAGATCGTAAACTTGCCCCTCAGCGCTACGATATTACGGTGGTAGGTCAGGTGCCATATCCTTGCTATAACCGAATTCAATTATCTTATGTGCGTTGGCTGAGCGTGCAAAAGGCGCGCTCTTTTAATGTAACTCAACCTTATAGAGCCTGTTCAAAAAGCACCATTTCAATATTGAAAGCAGCAGTTTAGGGGGCTAAAAGCAACTCCAGAATTGGAAATGAAAGGTTGGTAGCTGTGATGAACAACCTTTAGCAGTACCCATTCAATTTCTCCCCCTAAATTTGGACAGACGTATCCCTTGTGCGGTGAATGGTTTTTTTCGGCTGCATGTTGGAAGAGCTTATCCTGCCA
>NZ_JAQAGZ010000014.1 GCF_027533625.1 Paenibacillus gyeongsangnamensis
GCCGCTGGCAGGATAAGCTCTTCCAACATGCAGCCGAAAAAAACCATTCACCGCACAAGGGATACGTCTGTCCAAATTTAGGGGGAGAAATTGAATGGGTACTGCTAAAGGTTGTTCATCACAGCTACCAACCTTTCATTTCCAATTCTGGAGTTGCTTTTAGCCCCCTAAACTGCTGCTTTCAATATTGAAATGGTGCTTTTTGAACAGGCTCTTATAGCTTCGCATCAACCTTGATAAACGCGCTGGTGCTTGTAAGACAAGGACGGTGTAGCCGTTTATCCTGGTTTGCTTTTGGAAGCGTCCCCGAGAGGACTCGAACCACTATCTGTCCTTTAGGAGAGGACTGCTCTATCCTGTTGAGCTACGGGGACACGATACCGAATAACTGCTATTATAGCATACCGCTGCGTACGAAGAAAGATCAACCTTGTGGAAAAAAATTTTGCAGCATCTATGCATAAAAAGCCCTTCAATCCATCGGATTGAAGGGCGGTTACATTCGTCGGAATGGTCGAGACGACAGGATTTGAACCTGCGACCTCTTGGTCCCGAACCAAGCGCTCTACCAAGCTGAGCCACGTCTCGAATTTAAAATACGATACGGTTATTTTATCATAGATTTTGATTCTTTGTAAAGAGAATGAAGCGTCCCGTGCAGGCTCTTGCCTCCTATTCCTTGCCCCGCAGCTTCCGGAAAAAGCTGGTCAAGAGCGCTGCGCATTCCTCCTGCATCACGCCGCTAATGACCTCCACCCGATGATTGAACCGGTCCTCCTGAAGCAAATTCATCAGCGTCCCGGCGCAGCCCGCTTTCGGGTCGGGGGTGCCGTAAACGACGAGAGGAACGCGGGCCTGGACGATGGCTCCCGCACACATGGGGCAGGGCTCCAGCGTGACGTACAGCCTGCAGTCTAGGAGCCGCCAAGCGCCCAAATGCTCGCTGGCCTCCTTGATGGCGATCAGCTCGGCGTGCGCGAGCGGGTCGCGCGTCGTTTCGCGAAGGTTGTGGCCGCGGCCGATGATTCGGTCCCCGTGCACGACGACGGCACCGATCGGTACCTCCCGCAGCGCTTCCGCTGTCAAGGCCTCTTCAATCGCAGCCCGCATATAAGGAAGATGATCTTCCGGAGTAAGCAATACATACACCTCGTTCCAGGATTGTGGACAATGCATCGAACAAATATTCGTTGTTAACATGCTGTGGATAAGGCTGTGGATAACAGCTCCCTTACCAGCTATCATTGTAGGCAAAAAAGCGAGGAATAGCAATAGTTCAGCCGTATAAAAGAGTTATCCACAGGACTGGGAAAATGTGAATAACGAATGGCGAATATGTACATTAAGTAAAGTCCTGTTCATTTCTGTAAATCCGGTTGCTTAGGGAGCATTCCAAAGATATAATGGGGGTGAGTCTAGGACGTACTACCTACATATGACTAAAAAAATGGGCCATATGGACTTCATCCCGGTATGAATCAAGGCAAACCTGCCGTACGACAGGAAAGCAAAGCCGAGGCTAAGGTTCCGTAAGGAGCTAAGGCAACCTGGACGCCGGACCACTGATGGTGAAGCGGTTGTGTCTCCTTTTCTGCCTGGTAGCCGGCCTATTTTTTGCAGCCAAATATCTTTGCGAGAGGTGGGTTGACGAATGACAGGACATGGCGCTTCCGCCAAAACGTATGAGATGTCCAATGAGAAATATAAAAGCAAGGGGGGCATTCTGCTCCATAGCCGTACGGTTGTCGAGAAGAGTAATTTTGT
Source organism: Paenibacillus gyeongsangnamensis (assembly GCF_027533625.1). Taxonomy (GTDB): domain Bacteria; phylum Bacillota; class Bacilli; order Paenibacillales; family NBRC-103111; genus Paenibacillus_G; species Paenibacillus_G gyeongsangnamensis. The sequence goes on from NZ_JAQAGZ010000014.1 coordinate 1,765, forward strand.
CTCCACCGGCGTGCTGACCTATGCGGAGGGAGATATTATCGAAATCGAGATGACCGAATATAAGGCGTTCGAGCTGGGAGATTCGGTTAAGCTGACGGTGTATTCGCCGGGAGGCATTTATGTCTTCACATCTACCGTTGTCGCCAAGGACCATGGTTCGCTCATGATCATCAATCCGCCTCAAAATCAGAAAAGGTTCGCAGAGAAAAGGGAAAGCCCGAGGATTGAAGTGAACCAGAACGGCGCAATCGTGGCATTCACCCCTATCGGAGGGGAGAAGCGGGAGCTTCCGGAGAAGGTGGAGCTGGACCTGAGGAACATCTCGATCAGCGGCATCGGATTTACCGTTCGAAGCGAAATGAGCTTCGGCAGCGAAGTAATCGTCGACGCCGAACTGGATTTGGGTTTCGTGCTGCCGGTCAAGGCGGAGATCGTCCGCTCGGAAGAAACCGAACAAGGCTTCTATTACGGAGCCCGGTATGTGGACCTGCCTTCGGACCGAGTGAATTCCCTGCGAGCTTTCGTACTGAAAAAGCAGGTGGAGACGCACTTCAGCCTGAAACGGATCGAACAGGGGAAACGTATATTTAAATAACGCCTTGCGACGGTTGCCTTGTCAGGGGGCTGTCCTGCTGCATATGCTGAACCAAAAGCAGCTAGGAGGTGCAGCCGTGCCTTTTGTCATGAAATATACGATCGTTCCCCGCTACTTGCCGGCCCCGAGCCTAAGAAGGCCGAATCTTCCCCTGGATCCTTGCCGGTTCATGGTTGCGCACGACACCGGGAATCCCGGATCAACCGCGTCCGCCAACGTGAGCTATTATACGAGCACCGCTAACGACATGTCCTCTTCCGCCCATCTGTTCGTGGATGACAAGGAAATCCTTGAATGCATACCGTTCCTGACCGGACCGCCGGAGAAGGCCTACCATGTCGTCTACAACGTGACTACGGACAACGAACGATACGGAGCGGATGCCAACGACGCGGCCGGCGCGGTGGAGCTCTGTTACGGCGGAGGCATCAATTTGAACGAAGCTTACAGCCGCTACGTATGGGTCATGGCTTATGCCTGCTATACGTACGGGCTCCATCCGCTGACGGACATTGCCGGACATTATATGCTGGATCCGGCGCGCCGGACCGACCCGCTGGAGCCGCTGCGGCAGCTTGGGAAAAGCTTCGACGACTTTCTGCAGGACGTTGCAAAGGAGCTTCGGGACAGCACGCTCCCCGAGAATACGAATGAGCTTACGGCAGAGGATGCGAACAAAATGATCGCGTTTTTATCCGCCGCATATTATGCGACGAAGGATCCTGCCGCCCGGGCCGAATTTCACCGGCTGGCCAATGAATTGAGGCGTATTTCGGGACAGCCTGCGGAATAATGGACGAACCCTAGAATAGAAGATTGGCCGGCTTTCCCGCTGCGGGAGGGGCGGTTTTTTTGTACGTGGGCAGCCGTCGGCGGCTTCCGGCTAAATGCTGGTAAGCGCCTGAAATACGTGACATGGGGACGGACCATATGGTATAATCTAAAGTTAGGATTTACCTAGATGAACATTAAGGAGTTGTCCTTGGTCATGGCATTAAAAGCAGGGATCGTCGGACTGCCGAATGTCGGCAAGTCTACGTTATTCAATGCAATTACACAAGCGGGTGCGGAATCCGCGAACTACCCGTTTTGTACTATAGATCCGAATGTCGGCGTCGTTGAGGTGCCGGATGCGCGTCTCGACAAGCTGGCCGAAATCGTAACCCCGAACCGTATCGTGCCGACGGCTTTTGAATTCGTCGATATCGCCGGCATCGTGAAGGGTGCGAGCAAGGGCGAGGGGCTCGGGAACAAGTTCCTTGCTCATATCCGCGAGGTCGATGCCATCGTGCACGTCGTGCGCTGCTTCCAGGACGAGAACATCACTCACGTCTCGGGTAAAGTCGACCCGATCAGCGACATCGAGACGATTAATCTGGAGCTGATCCTCGCGGATCTGGAGTCCGTAGAGAAGCGGATCGACCGCTCCCGGAAAAATATGAAGGGCGGGGACAAGAAGTACGCCCAGGAAGTGGAGGCGCTCGAGCGGGTCAAAGAAGCGCTCTACAACGATAAGCCGGCGCGCAGCGTGGAGCTCAGCGAGGACGAGAAGCTGCTGCTTCGCGACCTGCATTTGCTGACCATGAAGCCGGTGCTCTACGCGGCTAATGTGAGCGAGGCCGAAGTGGCCGATTCCGAGGGCAATCCTTACGTACAGAAGGTGCGCGAATACGCGGCGCTGGAAGGCGCGGAAGTGGTGCCGATCAGCGCGAAGGTGGAGTCGGAGATCGCCGAGCTTGAAGGGGAAGACAAGCAGATGTTCCTCGAGGAGCTCGGATTGCAGGAATCCGGCCTCAACCGGTTGATCAAGGCGGCTTACAAGCTGCTCGGATTGTATACCTATTTCACGGCCGGCGTGCAGGAAGTGCGCGCTTGGACGATCAAGAACGGAACGAAGGCGCCGCAGGCGGCCGGCGTCATTCATACGGATTTCGAACGCGGCTTTATCCGGGCTGAAGTGGTGGCCTACGACGCGCTCGTGAGCTCCGGCTCGATGAATGCGGCGAAGGAAAAAGGCTTGCTTCGTCTCGAAGGCAAGGAATATGTGGTTCAGGACGGCGACGTCATGCACTTCCGTTTCAACGTATAGCGACTGCGGCATCGGCTAGGCCTTGCCCGAACAGCATGCTAGCCGTTGGGACGGAAGGTGGTTCTTAGTACGATATTGGGTTGAATTACGAATACGTGAAAGAAGGAAGGGAACGACCATGTTAGACCGTTTGCAGGCATTGGCGGACCGGTACGAGAAGCTCAGCGAGCTGCTGTGCGATCCGGACGTGACTAGCGATACGAAGAAGCTCCGCGAGTTTTCCAAGGAGCAGTCCGATCTGCAGGAAACGTATGACGCTTATATGGAGTATAAGAGCGTGACGGAGCAGCACGATGCCGCGCGCGCCATGCAGAATGAGAAGCTCGACGACGAAATGAAGGAGCTCGTCAAGATGGAGCTCGAGGAACTGACCGAACGCAAATCGGAGCTGGAGGAGCGCATCAAGGTATTGATGATGCCGAAGGATCCGAACGACGATAAGAACGTGATCGTGGAAATCCGCGGCGCGGCCGGCGGGGATGAAGCGGCCCTGTTCGCAGCGGACTTGTACCGCATGTACACGAAGTTCGCGGAAACGCAGGGCTGGCGCGTAGAGGTGCTCGATTCGAGCACGAACGACCTGGGCGGCTTCAAGGAGATCATCTTTATGATCAACGGTAAGGGCGCCTACAGCAAAATGAAGTTCGAGAGCGGCGCACACCGCGTTCAGCGCATTCCGACGACGGAATCCGGCGGCCGGATTCATACGTCGACTTCGACCGTCGGCGTCATGCCGGAGATGGAGGAGTTCGACGTGGAGATCCACGACTCGGACATCCGCGTGGATACGTTCTGCTCCAGCGGCGCGGGCGGACAGTCCGTCAACACGACCAAATCGGCCGTGCGTGTAACGCACGTACCGACGGGCATCGTGGCGACATGTCAGGACGGCAAGTCGCAGAACAGCAACAAAGAGAAGGCGCTGCAGGTGCTGCGGGCGCGCATCTTTGAGAAGATGCAGCAGGAAGAGATGGAGAAGTACGGCGCGGAACGTAAAAGCAAGGTCGGCACGGGCGACCGCTCCGAGCGGATCCGGACGTACAATTTCCCGCAAAGCCGGGTGACCGATCACCGCATCGGCATGACGCTGCACCGTCTCGATGCCGTGCTGAACGGCGACATGGGGGAAATTGTTTCGGCGCTCACCATTGCCTCGCAGACCGATCAGATGGAAAAAGGAGAATACGCCGCCCATGTCGATTAATCGTCCGGCGACCCTTCGTGAAGCCTATGTTGAGGCTTCTTCTTTTTTACGGCGGAGCGGGGTGCTGGAGCCGGAATCGAACGCGCGGCTCTTGCTGGAGCATCTGCTCGGCGAGAGCCGCACCGGGCTCTTCCTACGCTGGCCGGAGCCGTTCCCGCGGGAGCGGGAGGCGGACTGGCAGCGGCTGCTCTCGCGCAAGGCGAGCGGCGAGCCGGTGCAGTATATCATCGGGGAGCAGGAGTTCTACGGGCTCCCCTTCACGGTGACGCCGGCGGTGCTCATCCCGCGGCCGGAGACGGAGCTGCTGGTCGAGCAGGTGGTGCGGCTCGGACGGCAGTTGTGGGGGGACGGCACCGTACCGGCGGGAGAGGGCGGAGGGCTGAGCGGGAACCGCGGAAGGACGGCTGCCGCTGCGGAGCCGGATAGCGCGTGCGGTGCAGGGCAAGCGGGCGTCGCGGGATTCGGAAGCGGCGGACCGCGCATCGCCGACGTCGGTACGGGAAGCGGGGCGATTGCGGTGAGCCTCGCCGTGCAGTGCCCGGGCTGGCGAGTGACGGCTTCCGACATCTCGCTGGAGGCCCTGGAGGTGGCGCGGGGGAACAGCCTGCGCCACGGGGTGGCGGAGCGGGTCGCCTTCGTGGAAGGGGACCTGCTCCGCCCTTGGATCGAGCGCGGTGAGCCGCTCGATGCGGTTGTATCCAACCCTCCGTACATCCCGGAGGGGGAGGAGCCGTCGCTGCAGCCGGAGGTGAGGCTGTATGAACCGCATACGGCGCTGTTCGGCGGCGCGGACGGGCTGGAGCCTTACCGGCGGCTGACGGCACAGCTGGGCGAGCTGGCGAAGCTGCCGCAGCTGGTGGCCTTCGAGGTCGGCCAAGGGCAGGCGCCAGCGGTCCGAAGCCTGCTGGAGCAGACCGCGAAGTGGGATGAAATGCTCGTCGTCTCCGATCTTGCAGGAATCGAACGGCATGTGATCGCCTATCGGAAAAAATCATAGAAGACCAGGTTTAGACTCTCGCAAACCGGAGCATACTCTTTACTAGAGTGCAAGATTGCGAGAGGGGTTGCTCGAGATGGTCAAACGGTTTGCGTGGAGACGTTATGCGTATGTGGGGTTTGCCGTGCTGATCCTGCTTGTCTGCTGGGAATCGAACCGCACCAATGAGCTGCTGTATGCGGCCGCCGCGGAAGCGAACGTGAACGGTCCGGCCATCCCGCAGGACGCGATCCGCATGCGCATTCTGGCCAACTCCGACGCTCCGATGGACCAATGGATCAAACGCGAGGTTCGCGATGCGATCATGGAAGAAATGAAGACCTGGGTCGCCGATCCGCAAGGGATCGAAGCGGCGCGGGATGCGATAACGGCACATCTCCCCGAGATCGAAGCGGTCGTCAGCCGAACGCTGAAGATGAACAGGTTCGAATATGGATATAAGGTAGAGCTGGGCGACGTTCCGTTTCCCGACAAAATGTACGGCAACCGGCTGTACCCGGCGGGCAAATACGAGGCGCTGCGCGTGTCGCTCGGCAAGGCGGAAGGGCAGAACTGGTGGTGCGTGCTGTTCCCTCCCCTCTGCTTCGTCGATTCCGGGCTGATCGCCAAGAAGAAGACGACGGCGACCGCTTATGCCGAGCCTGCACCAGCGAAGGCGGCTTCTGAGGCCAAAAACGACAAGGCGGCCAAGAGCGGAAAAGCGGCGGCTTCGGACAAGCCGGCCGCAGAGCAAGGGAAATCGGCGGGCGCTGCTCAAGCTCATGGGAAATCCGCCGCCGCGCAAGACAAATCGGCTTCTCTGGCAGCCGAAGAGAAGAAGACGGGCGCACCGCAGCCGGAAATTCATTTCTTCCTGTGGGATTTGCTCAAATCGATCTTCGCATAGCAAGCAATCAATTGACAATGATAGAAGGACGGAGTCCCATGACAAAGCTATGGCATGTTAATGCGGAGCAGCCTCAGCCGGAATCGCTTCAAGAGGCGGCGGCGCTGCTCGCCGCAGGCAAGACGGTAGCCTTTCCAACGGAAACCGTATACGGACTGGGGGCGGATGCCCGGAATACGGAGGCGGTCCGGAGCATCTTCGAAGCCAAAGGCCGGCCGTCCGACAATCCGCTGATCGTCCATATCGCAGACCGGTCTCAGCTGGAGGTGCTCGCCGCTCCTCCGGCCGAGGCCGTTTCGCGCTTGCTGGACGCGTTCTGGCCGGGACCGCTCACCATGGTGCTGCCGGTACGGCCCGGCGTCTTGTCCCCGCTGGTTACCGCGGGGCTATCCACAGTCGGGCTTCGCATGCCGGACCACCCTGTGGCGCTGCAGCTGATCGCCGCTGCAGGCTGCCCGGTCGCGGCTCCGAGCGCCAACCGCTCGGGGCGCCCGAGCCCCACACTGGTTTCACACGTACAGGAGGACCTTGAGGGCCGCATCGCCGGCATCGTCGACGGGGGACCGACCGGAGTCGGCCTGGAATCGACGGTGGTGGAGTACGTCGAAACGGTTGCGTCAGGCTCAGCCTCAGCTTCAGGCGCCATCCAGGGTGTGCTCCACATCCTTCGGCCCGGGGGCATCACGGCGGCGCAGCTTCGCGCGGCGCTGCCGGACGTGCCGGTGCTCGGCGCCGCCGAGGCCGAGTCCGAAGCCGCCGAGGCGCCGCGCGCACCCGGCATGAAGTACGCGCACTACGCTCCGCGCGGCGCGATGGTGCTCGTTCAGGGCGACGCCCCTGAACGGGTGCTCGCTCGCATCCAGCGCGAGCTTGATCAAGCCCGCTCGCGCGGGGAGCGCACCGGCGTCCTCACCTACGGCGAGCACGCCGCCGCCTACCGCGCGGACCGCGTCGTCGCCTGCGGCCGGCTGAGCGACCTGGAATCGGTCGCCCAGGGCCTCTACGCGGCGCTCCGCGAGTTCGATGAAGCCGGCATCGGCTTCATCGCGGCCGAGGCTTGCCCCGAGGACGGACTCGGGGCCGCCATCATGAACCGGCTGCGCAAAGCCGCCGGCGGCAACATCCTCGAAGCCTAGCCCGTATCATGGCCCTCCGGCCAAGCCCGTAGCATGTTTCCCGCCTTGTCCGCATATGTTGGTTAGGAACAGGACAGGGAGGTTGAGGACGCGTGGATTTCTTGTCGCCGCTCATATGGGGGCAGCTGTTGACCATTTGGATTATGGCGGTGGCTCTCGGTCTGGATGCGCTGTCGCTCGGGCTAGGAATCGGGATGAGGGGCGTCCGGAAACGAACCATATTGAAAATCGGAAGCATCACCGCCCTGTTTCACATCTTGATGCCGCTGGCCGGGATGACGATGGGCGGCTATCTCAGCGCTATCCTTGGCCATATCGCAACCATTTGCGGCGGTGTGCTGCTGGCGCTGCTCGGGGCTCACATGGTATATGCTTCGTTCCGGGCGGGAGAGGAGAGGCCGATCAATTATTCCTCCTTGTGGGGGATCATATTGTTTTCCTTCAGCGTAAGCGTCGATTCCTTCTCGGTCGGCGTATCTCTCGGGATGTTCGCCGGCGACCGTACGCTCACGGTGCTGATGTTCGGCGCGATGGGCGGCGTGATGTCCATCGCCGGCCTGCTGCTGGGAAGAAGGGTGGGCCGCTGGGTAGGAGATTACGGAGAGGCGATGGGCGGCGTCATTCTGCTCGCCTTCGGGTTGATGTTCATTCTGTAGCCCCGAACTTGTGCCGGCAGCAACCGGGGCCCGCCTCTCCATATTTCTCCGAAAATGAGGTACAATAAGAGGCAGCAGCTCCTTTTGCATTCAGGGGTACGCACCGCTGACAGCGGGCTTTTCTTAATCCTGGCAGAAAGGCAGGGATTCCCGATGAAGAAGATCTTGTTTGTATGTACCGGAAATACCTGCCGCAGTCCGATGGCGGAGGGGATGCTTCGCAGCATGCTGGCCGAGCAAGCCTTCGGTTTGATGGAAGTCAAATCCGCCGGCGTGGCGGCTTATGACGGCTCTCCGGTATCGGACCATGCGGTAACGGTTCTGAAGAATAAAGGCTGTTCCGTGACCGGAGGCTCGACGCCGCTCACCTCTTCCATCGTGGCATGGGCCGATTTGATCTTAACCATGACCTCCAGCCACAAAAGGCATACGATTCAGCTGTATCCCGAATCGGTAGATAAGGTGTTCACGCTGAAGGAATTCGTGCATGACGATACGGATGCATCCAAGCGGGAAGAGCTTCAGGGACTGTTGACCGAGCTGCAGCTGAAGCGTGCGTTGTCGCAACCGATTACTGAAGAGGAGCGGACCCGGCTGTTGACGCTAGAGAAGGAGCTTCCGGGGCTCGACATTTCCGATCCGTTCGGCGGCTCGCTGCGGCAGTATCAGGCTTGCGCCGAGGAAATCGAGACGTGCCTGAAAAAGCTGCTGGCCAAATGGAAAGACTGAGCCTGCCCGCGGCAGCGCGATTTTAACCGATTCGGGCTTTACAGTTCACATGGAATCGGATATGATGAAGGAAGAAGAACAAGACCCGGTGTAACTGGCGACGAGTGGGAACAACCACAGTGGAGCATCGGGATATACGGCCGGTCGCCTGGGCAAAGAGCATCGCACCTGCGGATTACGCATGCGTCATGCTCTTTTTTCGTTTTTACGCCGCGTTTGGGGTATAATGGAGACGAACTCAAGGTAGGAGGCGAACGTATTTATGAAGATTGCAATGGGCGCGGACCATGCGGGTTTTCGGCTCAAGGACGAACTGAAGAGCTATATCGAATCGCTCGGGCATACCGTAGCCGATCTCGGCTGCAACTGCGCGGATTCGGTGGACTATCCCGATTATGCGCTGGCGGTATGCGATCAAGTCGTGTCCGGGGAAGCGGACAAAGGAATTCTGATCTGCGGCACGGGCATCGGCATGACGATCGCGGCCAACAAAGTGCCGGGCATTCGCTGCGCCTTGGTATCCGATCTGTTCTCGGCCAAAGCGACGCGCGAGCATAACGATACGAACGTGCTGTCACTCGGAGAGCGGGTGATCGGGCCGGGCGTAGCGCAAGAAATCGTGAAGATATGGCTGGAGACGGAGTTCTCGAACGGAGAGCGTCACCGGAACCGGATCAATAAAGTCAAGGCGCTCGAAGATAAATATGCAATACATCCTTAATCCTGCGAGCAGGAAAGGAGAACGGACCTATGGAACAGGAATCACGGAATGACTTGCTGGAGAACCTATGTTTCCACGTGGAACAAAATGTACGCGAGCTGGTCGCGGCGGGAGGCATCCGTACGGGACAGCTGGTGGTGTTCGGAACAAGTACAAGCGAGGTCCTGGGCCGTCATATCGGGACATCGGGCAGCGAGGAAGTAGCCCGCCGCATTTTCGAGGCGGTGGCCAAGGTTCGTTCGGAAGCGGGATTTTACCCCGTGTTCCAATGCTGCGAGCACTTGAACCGGGCCCTCGTGCTGGAGCGTGCGGCGATGGAGCGGTACGGGTTGGAGCAGGTAAGCGTCATTCCCGTGCCGAAGGCCGGGGGCTCTATGGCAGCCTACGCTTACCGCCATCTGCCTGACAGCGTAGTAGTCGAAACGGTTCAAGCGCATGCGGGGATCGATATCGGCGGCACGCTGATCGGCATGCATCTGAAACAGGTGGCGGTGCCCCTTCGCCCGACGCATCGGATGATCGGCCATGCTCCCGTGCAAATGGCTTACACCCGGCCAAAGCTGATCGGCGGCGTGAGAGCGGTATATACGCTAGATACGAAGCCATCGGACACAACCTGTGATTAAATTTTTTATTGATATTTCATTCATCGACCATTACCGAGGAGGAGTCCAATAATGGAACATTTGCGCAAACAAGATCCAAAGATCGTTGAAGCTTTAAACCTGGAGCTCGGCCGCCAGCGCGATAAGATCGAGCTGATCGCATCCGAGAACTTCGTCAGCCAGGCTGTTCTGGAGACGATGGGCACCGTATTGACGAACAAATATGCGGAAGGCTACCCGCACAAGCGCTACTACGGCGGCTGCGAATACGTCGATATCGTGGAGGATATCGCTCGCGACCGCGCTAAGGAGTTGTTCGGCGCAGAGCATGCGAACGTACAGCCTCACTCCGGCGCGCAAGCGAACATGGCAGTATACCTCGCAGCCGTTCAACCTGGCGAGACGATTCTCGGCATGAATCTGGCCCATGGCGGCCATCTGACGCACGGCAGCCCGGTCAACGCTTCCGGTATCTTGTACAACTTCGTGGCTTACGGCGTGAGCGAGAAAGACGCCCGCATCGATTACGACGAAGTCCGCAAGGCAGCCTTCAAACATAAGCCCCGCCTGATCGTAGCCGGCGCTTCCGCTTATCCGCGGATCATCGACTTCGAAGCGCTGGGCCAAATCGCAAACGACGTGGGCGCGCTGTTCATGGTCGACATGGCGCACATCGCGGGCCTTGTAGCCGCAGGCTTGCACCCGAATCCGGTGCCGCATGCGCATTTCGTTACGACGACGACGCACAAAACGCTTCGCGGACCTCGCGGCGGGATGATTCTGTGCCGCAAGCCATGGGCTGCCGCGATCGACAAAGCGGTATTCCCTGGCTCGCAGGGCGGTCCGCTGATGCACATTATCGCAGCGAAGGCCGTTTCTTTCGGCGAAGCGCTCCAGCCGGAATTCAAGACCTACGCCCAGAACGTCGTGAAGAACGCGCAGGCACTAGCGGAAGGCTTGGCCGCGGAAGGCATCAACCTCGTTTCCGGCGGTACGGACAACCACTTGATGCTGATCGACCTCCGCAACCTGAACATTTCCGGTAAAGATGCGGAGCACCTGCTGGATGAAGTAGGCGTAACGGTGAACAAGAACGCGATTCCTTTCGATCCGACCAGCCCGTTCGTAACGAGCGGCATCCGCGTAGGTACGCCGGCGGCGACTTCCCGCGGCATGGACCAGGAAGCGATGAAGACGATCGCGAAAATCATCGCCCTGACCCTCAAAAATCCGAGCGATGGGGCGGTTCATGAGAAGGCCCGCGGCATGGTGAAGGATTTGACGGCGCAATTCCCGCTGTACGCAGGCCTCAGCTATTAATCAAAAGCCGGTTCTTCCTTTGGGGGAGCCGGCTTTTTCTCGTTCCTGAAGCGCTTGTGATACAATAAGCTGGAATTCAAAATCCGCTGCGGAGGTTATGAGCATGAACGAGCTGCTGAAGAAGATGAATTTCAAGAATCAAGACCGCCTCCTGGTTCTTAACGCGCCGGAGGAGTTCGAGCCGCATTTGGCGGCGTTTGCGGAGTTTCTTGAGGTCATCCGGGAGCCGGAGCACGGAGAGCGTTATCCTTTCGTACTTACTTTTACGAGGAATGCCGAAGAGGTCAAACAGCTTACACCGCTGGCAGGGGAGCATATCGCGCCTGAGGGCTTGTTCTGGTTTGCATACCCGAAGGGGACTTCCAAAAAGTACAAGAAGCCCGATATTTCCCGCGACCACGGCTGGGAGCCGGTGAAGGAGCTGGGCTTCGAGGGAGTGCGCCTGATCGCCATCGACGACGATTGGTCCTGCATGAGGTATCGGGAAGCGAAGTAAGCTTTTCTCAGGGGCGCGGGTCCGGCAGAATGATCGATTTTGCTGCGTTTCCGGAAGGGAAATGCTTCGTCCGTGTGGAATGGAATGAGAAACTCATTTCATTCAAGGGGGATGGATATGGCTTCTGCTGCAACCGAGCGAAACGGCACGTATACCGCCAGGGACGGGGCGGAGCGGAGCTGCCCTATAGGCATTACGAGGGGAATTCGGACAAGGTGCTCGTATTTCTTCACGTCATCAGCGAGCCGAGCCTTTATTTGCGCATATTCGGAGAAGCTGTCGCCTGCGCCGGTCTCGCGACCGTCTATTTGCCCGATTTGAGGGGCTACGGGACGAATCCGGCCAAGCGGGGACACATCGATTACATGGGCCAGCTGGATGACGACCTGGAGGACTTGATCGTTCATATCCGGCAGGCCCATCCTGACGCCCGTGTCATTCTGGGAGGGCATTCGGCCGCGGCGTGACGGCGATCCGGCAGGCGGTCAAGCCCGTATCCGCCGATATTGCCGCTTACTTGCTGCTGTCTCCGGCCCTCAGCCCGAGCTCTCCGATCGACCGGAAGGAGAAGGGCGTCAACGATGCCAAGGTAGACGTCCCTAAAGTCGTGCTGCTGTCCATCTTGAATGCGGCGGGGATTGTCCCGGCTCACCCAGCCCACGCTGGTGCTTGTTTCGGGAGAGGACGAAGTGTTCCTGCCGGAGGCTTATGCGCCATTGTACGCCAAGTATTGCAAGGCGGAAGTCGAGGTGCTTCCCGGCCATGACCACGACGAGATCGTCAGCAGCGACAAGGCGCTGGAAGCGGTTCGGGCGTGGTGGTGGCGGCTTCCTTTTTAAACGATACAGAAAGTTTAAGTTCGCTAAAGCAATAAAGCGGACTGCGACTTTCTGTACCAAGAAAAACTACCTATAAAAACGGTCTGGCTGCTTTGAGGGACCCCGATAAGGAGTTTTTCTTATAGACGCAGCCTTACTTGATAAGGACTGTAGAGCCGATGAATCCCGGATGCCCATACCTCCGCCACCCCCCGATGCGCGATGACCGAGCCGATAGATAAACAGTTGGGATAAGTTTTGAAAGTTGTGGTATAATAGACAAGATTTTGTGCGCATCCAGGTAAAGATCAGGTGTTCCGGGGCTCTAGGACCCGGCTTTTTTAACGCTTGTCGCAAGCCTCTCATGCGGACAAATCGCAGTAAGAGTAGGGGGAGCAAGGCATGGGTAAAGTTTTCGTTTGCGATCATCCGCTGATTCAACATAAGCTGACGTATATCCGGGATGAGAATACGACAACCAAAGATTTTCGCGAGCTGGTAGACGAAGTGGCCACGCTGATGGCTTACGAGATTACAAGAGACATTCCGCTGCAAAAGGTGGAGGTCCGCACGCCGGTGACGACCGCCGAGTGCAAGGTCATTTCCGGGCGGATGCTGGGACTGATTCCGATTCTGCGTGCGGGACTCGGCATGGTGGACGGCATCCTGAAGCTCGTTCCGGCGGCCAAGGTAGGCCATATCGGCTTGTACCGCGATCCGGACACGCTGCAGCCGGTGGAGTATTACGCGAAGCTGCCGGTCGATGTGCAGGAGCGGGAGCTTATCGTCATCGACCCGATGCTCGCTACGGGCGGATCCGCGAATGCGGCGATTGCGGCGCTCAAGAAGCGGGGCTGCACGCAGATCAAGCTGATGTGTCTTATTGCGGCTCCGGAAGGCGTGCAAGCGGTACAGCAGGAGCATCCGGACGTGGATTTGTATGTGGCGGCGATCGACGATCATTTGAACGACCACGGATATATCGTACCCGGTCTCGGAGATGCGGGCGACCGCTTGTTCGGCACCAAATAAAAGCTTTACATAACTGGGAAATGGGGAAGGAGAAGCGGACGATGAAGAGGACGAAAGTCATTACGATCTTCGGAACGAGACCGGAGGCCATCAAGATGGCTCCGCTCGTGAAAGCGCTGGAGAAGTATACGGAGCACATCGAGTCGCTCGTATGCGTGACGGCGCAGCATCGGCAGATGCTGGATCAGGTGCTGGATATTTTTAAAATCAAGCCGAATTACGACCTCGACGTAATGAAAGAAGGGCAGACGCTGAACGAAATTTCGGTGCGCGTGCTGCAGGGTCTGGACCCGGTATTCCGCGAGGAGAAGCCGGATCTGATTCTCGTTCACGGCGACACGTCCACGACGTTCTTGGCGAGCTATGCGGCGTTCCTGCAGCAAATCCAGGTAGGCCACGTGGAAGCGGGGCTGCGGACCTGGAACAAGCTATCCCCTTATCCGGAAGAGATGAACCGTCAGCTGACCGGTGTATTGTCCGATCTGCATTTCTCACCGACGGATTGGTCGGCGAGCAATCTTCGTAAGGAAAACAAACCGGAGGACCGCATCTTCGTTACCGGCAACACCGTAACGGACGTGTTTCAATACACGGTCGACAAGGATTTTACGCATCCGGTGCTGGAATGGGCCAAAGGGAAGCGTCTTATACTCATGACCGCCCACCGGAGGGAATCGCAGGGCGAGCCGCACCGCCGCATCTTCCGCGCTGTGCGCAGGCTGGCCGACGAGTTCGACGATATCGCCATCGTCTATCCGGTGCATTTGAGCCCGGCCGTGAAAGGACCGGCATACGAGATGCTCGGAGGACACGACCGCATCAAGCTGATTGATCCGCTCGACGTAGCCGAGCTCCATAACTTCTATCCGCATACGCACCTGATTCTGACGGATTCGGGCGGACTGCAGGAAGAAGCGCCTTCGTTCGGGGTGCCGGTGCTGGTGCTACGCGAAACGACGGAGCGTCCGGAAGGCATCGAGGCCGGCACGCTGGAGCTGGTCGGAACCGACGAACAGCGTGTGTATGAGCGGGCCAAAGCGCTCCTGACGGACCAGGCGATGTACGAACGGATGAGCCGGGCGGCGAACCCTTACGGGGACGGACAAGCGTCCGAACGAATCGTTCAGGCCATTCTTTACCATTTCGGACACACGTCGACACGACCTGAAAGTTTTCAACCGTGACAATCTGATGACAAACGCTACAGCATACAGTTGCACTGTTCGGTTTGAATGTCAAAAAAACCTTGATACATCAGGCTTTTTGTGATTTACATCATAGAAAATTCATCCTGATGTGTAATTGACAAAATTGACTTTGCTCCGATAAAATATACTAGGATTGATAAGGAAGGCTTATGAAAAAGAACTTTTCGGACGATAATCCTTGGCGTGCTGTAGCGTTGGTCAGTGCCATCGGCGCTGATCTGGTAGTCTGTATGCTGGCCGGCTTCTGGCTCGGCAACCTGGTTAGCAAGTGGCAGGGCGGACAGCCGATTTGGCTGGTGCTCGGGATTATGCTCGGGTTTTTCGTAGGCGTCTACAGCGTATTCCTGATACTACGCAAGTACACAGGGGGCTCCAATGGATGATTTTTCGGGCCATCTGAAAACGGTTCAACGAATCGCCATATTTTTTTTGTCCTTCTGCTTCATGGGGTGGGCGCTGGCGGTAAACGCCAGGCCGCTGTTCGCCGGACTCATCCTGGGGACGGCCGTCAGCTGGATGAATGCGCGCTACTTGGCATGGAAGATCGGGCAGTTAACGACCGCCGTGCTTGAGAAGTCGGGACGAAAGATCAACATGGGATTTATCACCCGGGCGGCGACGTCGCTGCTGGCGGTGGTAATCGCTTACCGTTTTCAAGAGCACGTGGCCTTATCGACCACGCTGGCAGGGTTATTTTTCGTACAGTTGGCAACACTCCTACTGGGTATATTTTCTAACCTTAGGGCAAGGAAGCAGTGAAAGCAGCACGCAAGCAACTCATATTCCGCGGAAAGGGGTGAAATGAACTGCATGCATGAATCTCCGATAGTAACTCTAGGTGGAATTCAATTTGACTTGGCCGCCGTCTTCATGATCGTTCTGACCTGCCTTGTTGTGTTTATTCTTGCGAAAGCCGGAACCAGCCGTCTCTCCGTCAATAATCCGGGAAAGATGCAAAACTTTCTGGAATGGGTGGTCGACTTCGTCTCCGGACTGATTGCTAGCACGATGGACATGAAGAAAGGGAAATCGTTCCTGATGCTCGGCATCACCTTGATCATGTTTATTTTCGTAGGAAATATGCTGGGTCTTCCGTTCGGTATCGTGACGGAGGTCAGCACGCCGCAGCCTTGGCTCGGCATCACGGAAGAGAAGCTGCACCTCGCTCACGAGGCCGGCAAGCACATCGAACTGGCTTGGTGGAAATCGCCGACGGCCGATGTTTCCGTGACGATGGGTCTGGCTGTCATGATTATTTTCCTAGTGCATTACCTTGGTCTGACCCGCAATACGAAGCATTATTTTAAGCACTATGTGGAGCCGCACTGGGCGATGTTCCCGCTGAACGTCATCAAGGAAATTTCCAAGCTTCTGACGCTCGGTCTTCGTCTATTCGGTAACATCTATGCCGGTGAGGTCCTGATCGGCGTTATCCTGATGGCGGGCCCGATCGGCGTTCTTCCGCTCATCGTATGGCAAGGCTTCTCGGTATTCGTAGGCGCGATTCAGGCGTTCGTCTTTACGATTCTGACGATGGTTTACATCTCTCAGAACATTGAGCACGGAGAAGAGCATTAATTGTTGAAATCGAATTCGGTCCATTGTGACCTGATGAGATCCATAAATTTAAAAAATTAACCATTTTGAGGAGGATTTTTTCCATGGGATTTCTTGCAGCTGCAATTGCAATTGGTTTGGGTGCGCTCGGCGCAGGTATTGGTAACGGTTTGATCGTAGGTCGCGCAATCGAAGGTATTTCCCGCCAGCCGGAACTTCGCGGTACGCTCCAAACGACAATGTTTATCGGTGTAGGTCTCGTAGAGGCACTTCCGGTTATCTCCCTCGTATTCGCATTGCTCTTCACTTTCGTATTGAAATAAATGGAACGGCGGGGAAGCGAGAAGCCTCCGCCTTCGTTTTTGCCTAGAATGTGCTGAACACGTTATACGAAAGGAGTGACCGGTAGAATGAGTTTCGTCCCATCTAGTTTTTTTATTGCGATTATCGCATTCTTGGTTCTGTACGCTTTGCTCCGCAAATATGCTTTCGGACCTTTGTTCGGCATGATGGAACAGCGCAGAACCCACGTTATGAATGAAATTCAAACGGCCGAGCAGAACCGCAAAGAAACGGAAAAGCTGCTCGCCGAGCAAAAAGAAGCTCTTCAGGCTACCCGCAAGGAAGCTCACGATATTATTGAGCAAGCGAAGCTGACCAGCACGAAGCAAGCCGATGAAATTATCGCGCAGGCTAAAGCCGAAGCTACCCGCTTGAAGGATGACGCGGTTCGCGACATCGAGAATGAGAAGAATAAAGCCGTGGCGGCTCTCCGCAGAGAGGTTAGCGCCATGTCCGTGCTGATTGCTTCCAAGATTATCGAGAAGCAAATCGACGAGAAATCGCAAGAGCAGTTGGTTGAGCATTACCTGAAAGAGGTAGGAGGCAACCAATGAGCCAGGACACAGTAGTAGCAAAACGGTATGCCAAAGCTTTGTTCGAGGTGGCCAAGGAACAGAATCGGATCGCTGAAGTGGAAGAAGAGCTGAAGGCGGTTATCGGGGCGCTGAAGGATAATGCCGATCTGAACAAACTGATCAAGCATCCTTCGATCGAGGCATCCGTGAAATCCGGGCTGCTGAAGCAGATTTTCGAATCAGCCGTATCGCAGCCTGTTTTCAACGCCCTTCGGCTTCTGATCGACAGAAGACGCGAGGATGTTCTGGAAGCGTTCGTGAACTATTACGTGAACATCGCTAACGAAGCGCTGGGTCAAGCCAGCGCAACGGTATACACTCCGGCAGCCTTGTCGGCGGAGGAGCTGACCCGCATCGCAGCGACGTTCAGTCAGTTGACAGGCAAACAAATCCGTGTGGAATCGGTTATCGATAAAAGCTTGCTCGGCGGCATTCAAGTCCGCATCGGCGACCGCTTGTATGACGGCAGCTTGTCCGGGAAGCTGGGACGACTAGAAAAGCAGTTGAATCAATCTCAAGCACTGTAGATAGGGGTGAGGTTCGTTGAGTATCAAACCTGAAGAAATCAGCACGCTGATTAAACAACAGATTGAAAACTATAAATCTGACATTCAAGTGGTTGACGTAGGTACGGTAATTCAGGTCGGTGACGGTATTGCCCGTGCACACGGCTTAGAGAACGTTATGGCAGGCGAGCTGCTCGAGTTCCCGAGTGGGGTTCTCGGTTACGCGTTTAACCTTGAGGAAAGCAACGTCGGTATCGTTATCTTGGGACCTTACACGGACATTCGCGAAGGCGACCAAGTGAAACGTACAGGCCGCATCATGGAAGTACCGGTCGGCGACGAGCTGCTCGGCCGCGTCGTGAACCCGTTGGGTCAGCCGGTCGACGGCAACGGCCCGATCAACACGACGCACTTCCGTCCGATCGAATCTCCGGCTCCGGGCGTTATGGCCCGTAAATCCGTTCATGAGCCGATGCAAACCGGTATCAAAGCGATCGACGCGATGATTCCGATCGGCCGCGGTCAGCGCGAGCTGATCATCGGCGACCGTCAGACCGGTAAAACGGCGATCGCCATCGATACGATCATCAACCAAAAGGGCAACGGCGTAAAATGTATTTACGTTGCCATCGGTCAAAAGCAATCCACCGTCGTTAACGTTGTGGAAACCCTTCGCCGCGCAGGCGCAATGGATTACACGATCGTCGTTACGGCGAGTGCATCCGAGCCTTCTCCGATGCTGTGGCTAGCTCCATACGCAGGCTGCGCAATGGGCGAATACTTCATGTACAAGGGCGAGCATGTCTTGATCGTATATGATGACTTGTCCAAGCAAGCTGCCGCATACCGCGAGCTGAGCTTGCTGCTCCGTCGTCCTCCGGGTCGGGAAGCTTATCCTGGTGACGTATTCTACCTGCACTCCCGTTTGCTGGAGCGCTCCGCGAAGCTGAGCGACGAGCTTGGCGCCGGTTCGATGACTGCGCTGCCGTTCATCGAGACGCAAGCAGGCGACGTATCCGCGTATATCCCTACGAACGTGATTTCGATCACGGACGGTCAGATCTTCCTGGAGTCCGACCTGTTCTACTCCGGTCAGCGTCCTGCGGTTAACGTCGGTATCTCCGTATCCCGCGTAGGCTCTTCTGCGCAAATCAAAGCGATGAAGAAGGTTGCCGGTACGCTCAAGACCGACCTTGCCCAATACCGCGAGCTGGCTGCATTCGCAGCGTTCGGCTCCGATTTGGACCGTGCGACGCAAACCCGCTTGAACCGCGGTGTGCGTACACTCGAGCTGCTGAAGCAAGGGCTGAACCAACCGATGTCCGTTGAGAAGCAGGTTGCCGCGATTTATGTCGTAGTCAGAGGCCATATCGACGATCTGCCCATTCAAGACGTAACCCGTTTCGAGCGCGAGTTCCTGAGCTTCCTGGATTCTAACCGTCCGGAAATTTTGGCGAGCATCCGCGATACGAAGGACCTGACGTCCGATAACGAAAACGCGCTGAAAGATGCGATCGCACAATTCAAGAAGAGCTTCGCTCCTTCTGCATAAAAACCCAAGTCCCGCAGGCTGAGCTTCTCCTTCCGAGAAGCTCGGTGCTGCGCTTGGATTCAATACAATGTTTTACCGCACCCTGCGCAGGCTGTAACAACAAGAATCAGGGTGGGGAAAGTTGGCTTTTCGAGTGTTGGCTTCTCCTCACGGTGAAGCTTCGAGAGAGAGGTGAGCAGGCATGGCAAAAGGAATGCGCGAGATTAAACGGCAGATCAAATCGACGCAAAATACGAAGCAGATCACGAAGGCTATGGAACTCGTGGCCGCAGCGAAGCTGAAGCGAGCCCAGAACGCAGCTGAGGCTGCCCGTCCCTACGCGGATAAGCTGAAGGAAGTGGTCGGCAGCATCGCCGCAGGAACGAAGGGTGTGAAGCACCCGATGCTCCAAAGCCGCGAGGTGAAGAAGACCGGGTATCTGGTCATTACATCCGACCGCGGTTTGGCCGGCGGTTACAACGCGAACGTGCTTCGTAAAGTAATGGCGGAGATTAGAGAAAGACACAACTCGCCGAAGGAATACGCGATTTTCGTCGTCGGCCGTAAAGGCAGAGACTTCTTCCGCAAGCGGAACATGGAGATCGTTGAAGAAGTCACGGGTCTTTCGGACTCCCCGACATTCAGCGACATCAAGGCGGTTGCGACGTCGGCAGTGAAAAATTTCGAGAATGGCGCTTACGACGAGCTCTACCTGGTATATAGCAAGTTTCAAAATGCGATTACGCAAGTTCCGACGGTGAAACGTCTGCTGCCGATGGAAGATATGAGCGGTGCTTCCGTTTCCAACTACGAGTACGAACCGTCTCCGGAAGGCGTGCTAGAAGTGCTGCTGCCGAAATATGCGGAAACGCTGATTTACAGCGCGGTGCTGGAAGGCAAGGCGAGTGAGTTCGGCGCGCGGATGACGGCAATGAACAGCGCAACGAAGAATGCTACGAAGATGATCAGCACGTACACCTTGGCTTACAACCGTGCGCGTCAGGCTTCGATCACACAGGAAATTTCCGAGATCGTGGCAGGCGCGAACGCGCAAAGCTAAGGTTCGGCTTAAGAGTTCAGCTTTCGCGAGAGCGGAGGCTACGCTAGTGCTTACGAAGTCAGCTTTCGCTATGCGAAAACTCTGTATATGCTTACGAAGCAGTTTTTGTCTACGACAAAAACTTGAGGAGGGAAAAAGATGAACAAAGGGCGCGTTGTGAACATCACAGGGCCGGTAGTCGACATCGAGTTCGACCGTGGACAACTCCCTGAGATCCTTAATGCGATTAAGATTGAGAAAAAAGCTACAAACGCCGGTGAACTTTCCATCGACCTGACGGTTGAAGCGGCTGTTCATCTGGGCGACAATTTGGTTCGTTGTATCGCAATGTCTTCCACGGACGGTTTGGTCCGCGGGGTCGAAGCGGTTGATACAGGCGCTCCGATTTCCGTACCTGTAGGTGCGGCAACCCTGGGCCGCGTATTTAACGTAATCGGCGAGCCGATCGACGGCACGTCTGAAGTGGACCGTACGCTGACCAGCCCGATCCACAAATCGGCGCCTGCTTTCGAGAATTTGTCGACGCAAGCCGAAATCCTGGAAACCGGCATCAAGGTTATCGACCTGATGGCTCCATACGCCAAGGGCGGTAAAATCGGCCTCTTCGGCGGTGCGGGCGTAGGTAAAACCGTTACGATGCAGGAGCTCATCCATAACATCGCACAAGAGCACGGCGGTATCTCCGTATTCGCGGGCGTGGGTGAGAGAACGCGTGAAGGTAACGACTTGTACCACGAAATGAAAGAATCCGGCGTTATATCCAAAACGGCGATGGTGTTCGGACAAATGAACGAGCCGCCGGGCGCGCGTCTTCGCGTTGCTCTGTCGGGCCTCACGATGGCGGAATACTTCCGCGACGAAGAAGGCCGCGACGTGCTTCTGTTTATCGACAACATCTTCCGCTTTACCCAAGCGGGCTCCGAGGTATCCGCCCTTCTCGGACGTATGCCTTCCGCGGTAGGTTACCAGCCGACGCTGGCAACGGAAATGGGCCAATTGCAAGAACGGATTACTTCCACGAAGAAGGGTTCCGTTACCTCCATCCAAGCGATCTACGTACCGGCGGACGACTATACCGACCCGGCTCCGGCAACGGCGTTCGCTCACTTGGACGCAACGACGAACTTGGAGCGTAATATCGCGTCCAAAGGTATCTTCCCTGCCGTTGACCCGCTGGCTTCGTCCTCGCGGATTCTGGCACCGGAAATTCTTGGCGAAGAGCACTACAACGTAGCTCAAGGCGTGAAGAAGCTTCTTCAACGCTACAAAGAGCTTCTTGATATCATCGCGATCCTAGGTATGGACGAGTTGTCCGATGAAGACAAACTGGTCGTACTCCGCGCTCGCCGCGTGGAATTGTTCCTGTCGCAGCCGCTGCACGTAGCGGAAGCGTTCAACGGGATCCCGGGCTTGTACGTACCGGTTAAAGAAACCGTACGCAGCTTTAAAGAAATTCTCGAAGGCAAGCACGACGATCTTCCGGAACCGGCGTTCCACAACGTGGGAACGATCGAAGATGCCATCGAGAAAGCAAAAACGCTGTAATGTTTAGCTGAATCACTATAGAGTCGGCTGCCTCCGGGCGGCCGGTCCTTGCTTGTGAATAAGCTTAACTCATAGCTTACGAAGCAGTTTTTGCCTACAGCGAAAACTTAGTAGATGCTTACGAAGCGGCTTTCTTACGAAAGCCTTTAGGAGGGGAATCCAAGTGAGCACATTCCTGCTCGAAATCGTAACCCCGGAGCGGATCGTTTACACTGAACAGGCGAACATGATTATCGCTAAAGGTGCCGAGGGTGAGCTTGGTATTCTGCCGAATCACATTCCGCTTGTCACTCCGCTTCGAATCGCACCGATTACTGTGAAGAAACAAGGGTCTCCGGATCATTTCATCGCAGTGAACGGCGGATTTATGGAAGTGCGCAAGGATAAGGTGGTCATTCTGGCGGAAAGCGCCGAGCTGCCGGAGCAAATCGACATTGAACGGGCGCAGGCGGCCAAGTCGCGTGCGGAAAACCGCCTGAGCGCGGCCAAGCAAGATCATGTCGACTTCAAACGCGCCGAGCTGGCTTTGCAAAGAGCGATGAATCGGATCGACGTTTATGGGAAAAGATAATACACAGCACGTCTTGTGACAAAGCGGGGGAACGTGGTTCCTTCGCTTTTTCTCATATCTAAAGAATGTTTCGTACAGGAAAATGTTAGACACCCCATATGGCATTTGTTATAATTGGGAAGGCATATATTAACAAATGGCAGGATTCTGCAGCGTACAACCAAGAGATTTGAGCATCAGTGGACAGCAGGAATGCCGTGTAGTGAAACAAGGGTTATTGGCAGTCACTACTATACATTGGAGGCGGTTCGTTCGCGATGTACATGAACAACTATGTGGTCGTAGCGATATTTCTCTTGTTAGGCGTATTGCTTCCAGCTGCAGCGCTTACAATCGGTCGCTGGCTTCGGCCCTACAAACCGGTTGAAGAGAAGTATACTACTTATGAAAGCGGTAACGAGCCGGTGGGCGAAGGTCAGGTGCGCTTTAACATCCGATACTATCTGTTCGCGCTGATGTTCGTCATTTTTGATGTAGAAACTGTATTTCTATACCCATGGGCCGTTGCGTATAAGCAATTAGGCTTGTTTGCGCTTGTGGAGATGTGCATATTCGTGGCCTTGCTGGTCATAGGTTTAATTTATGCCTACAAGAAGAAGGTGCTACAATGGACTTCAATTTAGAATCGATTACGCCTGCGGAACGGCAGGAGCTGGAACGCAATGTGTTCATGACGACGCTGGAGCAAATCAAAGCTTGGGCGAGAAGCAATTCGCTCTGGCCGCTCACCTTTGGATTGGCCTGCTGTGCCATCGAGATGATGGGAACAGGGGCGTCTCATTATGATTTGGACCGTTTCGGGGTCATCTTCCGGACTTCGCCGCGGCAGTCGGACGTGATGATCGTAGCGGGTACGGTAACGAAAAAGATGGCTCCGCTGCTTCGCCGGTTGTACGAGCAGATGCCGGAACCGAAGTGGGTAATCGCGATGGGCTCCTGTGCTACGGCCGGAGGGCCTTACGTGAAATCGTATGCGGTAGTGAAAGGCGTGGACCAAGTGGTTCCGGTGGATGTCTATATTCCCGGCTGTCCTCCGAACCCGGCGGCATTGATATATGGAATCAACAAGCTTCAAGAGAAAATCCGTTACGAAGCGAAAACCGGTAAGCAGGTGACCAATCGATGAGCGACGAGCAAAAGCAAGATAAAGCCGGCGGAGAAGCGGCGCCGGAGGAAGCGAGCAAGGCGCCGGCGAAGGACGGCGCAGGTGCGAAGCCGGCGGAGGCCGTGCCAGGCGATGCAAGCAGGAAGGCGACAGAGCCGGAAGCTGTGGCAAGCGATGAGCCGCAAGCAGCGGCTCCGGAAGCGGCCAAGGACGCTGCAGCGGGCGATAGCTCAGCCGCGGGCGCGGAGGCAGGCGAAAGCGGCAAGCCGTCCGCGGCGGAGGCCGACGCCGGCCTGACCAAGTCCGGCGGTGCAGGCGAGCCGCCAGGCGGCTATGCGGACGCGCCGAAGCCGGCGGCGAGCGAACCGGTGCAAGCCGGCGAAGCTCAGGAGCCAGCGAGTGCGGAGACGGACGAAGCGAAGGCTGAGGCAGCCGCGCCGGGCGACGCCGAGAAGGAAGCGAAGCTGAAGGCCGCCGCCGAAGCGCGAGCGGCCCGGGCGGCGGCTCGCGCGGCACAGGCGGAAGCGGGCGATACCCAGGCGCCGGCAAGTGCGGAGGCGGGCGATGCGCCTGCGGCGGAGGTCGCGGCGCCGAGCGACGCCGAGAAGGAAGCGAAGGCGAAGGCCGCCGCCGAGGCGCGAGCGGCCCGGGCGGCCGCCCGGGCGGGCAAGGCGGAGGCCGACCCCGCTGTGCCGAAGGAGCCGTCGCCGAAGCAGCCGCTGCTGGACCGGCTCGTGGCCATCCTCAAGGAATCCCAGGGGGATGCGGTGGAGGAAGCTTTTATCAATGAAAGAAGCGGGCATACGCCGTACGTGATCGTGAAGAACGAGCGTTGGTCCGCCATCGCGGAGCTGCTCAGGGAGCACCCGGAGCTGAAGCTCAGCTATTTGCGCAACTTGTCCGGCACGGATATGGAAACGCATATGGAAGTGGTGTACCATCTCATCTCGCTGGACGCCAAGCAGGACTACTGCGTGAAGGTGAAGACGGACCGCGAAGCTCCATCCGTTCCGTCGGTTACCCGTATTTGGCCAACGGCCGATTGGAATGAAAGGGAAGTTTACGATTTGCTCGGAATCGACTTTCCCGGACATCCCGACCTGAGGCGCATCATGATGGCTGACGATTGGGTAGGCCATCCGCTTCGCAAAGATTACGAGCCGCTCGATCCGGAGGTGTGATGGAAGCTTGAGTATTCGTACAGAAGAATTGCTGCTGAATGTAGGGCCTCAACATCCGAGTACGCACGGCGTATTTCGGATCGTAGTGAAGCTGGACGGCGAAATTATCACGCATGCGGACCCGGTCATGGGTTATCTGCACCGGGGTACGGAGAAATTAGCCGAGAACCTTACTTATACCCAAATCATCCCTTATACAGACCGGATGGATTATGTGTCGGCGATGACGAATAACTACGTGCTGGTGCATGCAGTCGAGAAATTGATGGGGCTTGAGATTCCGGAGCGGGCCGAATTTCTGCGGCTGATCGTCATGGAGCTGCAGCGGATCGCAAGCCATATGGTTTGGTGGGGAACGTATCTGCTCGATATCGGGGCGATGAGCCCGTTCTTATACGCATTCCGCGACAGGGAAATCATTATCAACCTGTTCAATGAGCTTTGCGGCGCAAGGCTGACCTACAATTATATGCGGGTCGGCGGCGTGAAATGGGACGCGCCGGAAGGCTGGATCCAGAAGGTCCGCGATTTTATTCCTTATATGAGGGATAAGCTGGATGAATACAACAATCTGGTCAGCGGCAATGAAATCTTCCTCGCCCGGATCAAGGGTGTAGGCAAGTACGATGCCGCTACGGCGATTGCGTATGGGCTCAGCGGAGCCAATCTTCGCTGCACCGGGGTGAACTGGGATATCCGTAAGGACCAGCCGTACAGCTTGTACAACCGGTTCGAGTTCGATGTGCCCGTCGCCCAGAACGGCGATTGCTATGACCGATACTTGATCCGTCTTGAGGAGATTCGCCAATCACTCCGGATTCTGGAGCAAGCGGTGGAGCAATTCCCGGCCGACGGGGAGATCATGGGCAAGGCTCCGCGCGTCATTCGTCCGCCGGAAGGGGAAGTGTACGCTGCCATCGAATCGCCGCGCGGCGAGATCGGCTGCTACATCGTTTCCAAAGGCAAAGATAAGCCTTACCGGCTGAAGTTCCGCAGGCCGTCCTTTGTCAATTTGCAAATTTTGCCGAAGCTGCTGGTCGGGGAGACGATGACGAACCTGATCACGATCCTCGGCGGTATTGATATTGTCGTCGGGGAGGTGGACTGCTGATGCCGGACTTATTGCATGAACCGCTGACGTGGACGAGTTTCGCCATCTTCTTCGCTTGGGGCGTCGTCCTGCTGCTTGTCATCCTCGGCTTCGTGACATATGCCATCTACTTCGAGCGCAAAGTCATCGGCTGGATGCAGCTTCGGATCGGCCCGAACCGTACAGGTCCGCTCGGACTGCTGCAATCCGTCGCGGACGTCGCGAAGCTGCTGCTCAAGGAAGATACGATTCCGCGCAAGGCGGAACGGGAATTGTTCATCTTGGCGCCGGTCATTACGTTCATCCCGGCGTTCACCGTCTGTGCCGCGATTCCTTATACAAGCCGCCTGATCAGTACGGACCTGAATGTAGGCGTGCTCTATTATGTGGCCCTGTCCGGTATTTCCACGATCGGGATCGTTCTCGGCGGCTGGGCTTCCAACAATAAATATGCCCTGCTCGGGGGAATGCGTTCCGCCGCGCAGATGATCAGCTATGAAATTCCGCTCGTGATCTCGGTCGTCGGCTGCGTCATGATGACAGGCAGCATGAACCTGAACCGCATCGTGGAGAATCAGGCCGGCGGCTTCTGGCATTGGAATTTCCTGCCGCAAATCATCGGCTTCGTCGTTTTCGTGATCGCGGCGGTGTCTGAGCTTAACCGGACGCCGTTCGACCTGCCGGAAGCGGAGTCGGAGCTCGTTGCCGGCTATCACGTGGAATACAGCGGCTTCCGCTTCGCCTTCTTCATGCTGGCGGAATATGTGTACGTGTTTGCCATTGCGGGTCTGACGACGACACTGTTCCTCGGCGGCTGGCATGCACCGTTCACCTTCCTGGATTTTATCCCGGGGCTGATCTGGTTTCTGCTGAAGTTCTCGAGTATCGTATTCTTCCTGTTCTGGCTGCGTGCGACGCTGCCGCGGGTACGGGTGGACCAACTCATGGGACTCGGCTGGAAAGTGCTGCTCCCGCTGGCTCTCGTGAACATTTTCGTTACGGCGATTTATATGGCTATCGCGATGTAAGCCGGCGGCTCCCGTCCGGATGCTTCAAACGAAAGGGTGAAACAGATGAAAGGGATCATCAAAGGTCTCGGCGTAACGCTGAAAAGCATGACCCAGAAAAAAATTACGTATGCGTATCCCGATGTCCCGCTTGAGATGCCGGACCGGTTTCGGGGAATTCAGCATTTTGATCCCGAGAAATGCATCGTCTGCAACCAATGCGCGCGCATTTGCCCGACGGAGTGTATCAATCTGATCGGCAAGGCGAACCCCGACCCGGAGAAGAAAGGCAAAGTCATCGATACGTACGACATCAACTTCGAGATTTGCATCCTCTGCGATTTGTGTACCGAGGTGTGTCCGACGGAAGCGATCGTAATGACAAACAATTTTGAGCTGAGTACGTACAGCCGCGACGATTTGTTCAAAAACCTGCAGTGGCTGAACGAAAACAACACGAACGTGCGGAAAGAGAATAACTCGGCGCTTCCGAAAGGCGGGGCGAAATAGATGATCGGGAATATCGTCAGCTTTTTATCCAGCGGGGAGAATATTGCGTTCTTCATCTGTGCGCTGCTCGCCATCGGCGGGGCGATCTTCATGATCAGCTTCACGAAGGTCGTGCATATGGTTGCCGCGCTGGCCATCACCTTTATTTCCATGGCCGGATTGTATGTCATCCTCGAGGCCGAATTCGTGGCGGTAGTTCAAATCCTGATCTACGCGGGCGCCATTTCGATCCTGATGATTTTCGGCATTATGATGACGAAGCATCGCCAGGGAGAGGAAGAGGAGCCCCACCGTCCTTGGCACAACGGACTGCTCTTCGTAGGTGCCGCGGCGCTGTTCGGCATGATTTTCTACGCGATCCAGAAGACCGAGCTTCCCTCGGGGAGCTTTCCCAAAGTCGATGACAATACGTTGGAAATCGGCAAGCTGCTGTTTAACGTGCACGTGATTCCATTCGAGCTGATGTCGGTGCTCTTGACCGTTGCGTTCATCGGCGCCATCATCGTAGCGAAGAGAGAGGAGGACTGACGGCATGAGTGCCAGCACGGCTGGATTAGCGACGCCTTATTTGACCTTGGCAGGCATTCTGTTCTGCATCGGTTTATACGGCGCTTTATCAAAGAAGAATGCGGTGATCGTTCTCTTGTCGATCGAGTTGATGATGAATGCGGTCAACTTGAATCTGGTCGCTTTCTCTAAGTTTGGCGTCAAGCCCGGACTGACCGGTCAAATCTTCTCGCTGTTCAACATTACCGTAGCTGCGGCGGAAGCGGCAGTAGGGATTGCGATTCTAATCGCGCTGTACCGCAATAAAGGAACAACGGATGTGAACGAGATGGATTCGATGAAGCACTAGCTATTCAATGAGTGCGGGTAGCCCGCACTTCGGCTTTTGCAGCCCGAATCGTCTTGCTGCTCTTAAGGCCCGTTGCCTAAGCAGATTGTTAAGGAGGACTTAAGCTCATGATATCGGCTTACTCGCAATACGCCTGGCTCATTCCGTTGTTTCCTCTGCTGTCGTTTCTGATTCTAACGGCGGTGGGACGCCAACTGCGGGATGCGGGCGCCTATATCAGCATTGTGGCCGTGTTCGCGTCCTTCGTATTGTCCGTATTGATCTTCGTAGAGCGAATCGGCGGACATGTCGAAGATTTCACGTGGAACAAATTGCAGTGGATCAAGCTGGGCGATTTCACACTGACGATGGGCTTTGAGGTCACGAACCTGAATGCCTTGATGCTGGTGATCGTGACGCTGGTCAGCCTGCTGGTCAATATTTACTCCAAAGGCTACATGCACGACGACGAACGGATCAACGTGTTCTTCGCCTACATCGCTTTGTTTACGTTCTCCATGCTGGGGCTTGTCATCTCGGCGAACCTGGTTGAGCTCTACATCTTCTGGGAGCTGGTGGGCGTGTGCTCGTTCCTGCTCGTCGGATTCTGGTATTTCAAGCCGGAAGCCCGGGCAGCGGCCAAGAAAGCGTTCATCGTCACCCGCGTCGGAGACGTGGGCCTGTTCATCGCCATTCTGCTGCTTTTCTGGTATATGCCGAATCATTCGTTGGATTTTACCGCCATTCACAATGCCTTTACCGGCGGCAAAATCCCAAGCGGCATCGTCACCTTGATCGCCATCCTGATCTTCGTCGGCGCGGCCGGCAAATCCGGCCAATTCCCGCTTCACACGTGGCTTCCTGACGCGATGGAAGGCCCGACGCCGATCTCGGCCCTAATTCACGCGGCGACGATGGTTGCGGCCGGCGTGTACCTGGTTGCACGGACGTTCGAGATCTTCACGGCTTCGCCGGCCGCCCTTACCGTGGTGGCGACGATTGGAGCATTCACGGCGATCTTCGCAGCGACGATCGGTACGGCACAGAACGATATCAAGCGTATTCTCGCTTATTCGACCGTGAGCCAGCTCGGCTACATGATGATGGCCATGGGCATCGGCACGACGGTGGCGTACACGGCGGGAATTTTTCACTTGTTTACGCATGCGTTTTTCAAAGCGCTGCTCTTCCTGGGAGCGGGCAGCGTGATTCACGCCGTACATACGCAGGATATTCACGAAATGGGCGGCGTCGGCCGCAAAATGAAAGTAACCGCGTGGACTTTCGCTATCGGTACGCTTGCCTTAAGCGGGATTGCGCCGCTGTCGGGCTTCTGGTCCAAGGATGCGATTCTTGCCGAAGCGTATGCCCACAATGCGGTGCTTTTCTGGGTGGGCCTCATCGCGGCGTTTTTTACCGCCTTCTATATGTCGCGCCTGTTCTTCCTGGTCTTCTTCGGCAAGCCTCGCGGGGAGCATCAGGATCACGTACACGAGTCCCCCGGCTCCATGACGTTCCCGCTCATCGTTCTCGCGGTGCTGGCGGTCTTGGCGGGGTTCGTATTCACGCCGTTCAATCCATGGCTTGGCGGCTGGCTCACCGGGCACGAGGAGGCGGAGCACGCGAACTGGGTCGTCATCATTTTGTCCAATCTGGTCGGGCTTCTCGGGATCGGCCTTGGGTATTTGGTTTATATCCGGCGTTCGATTTCGGCGGAAAGCTTCGTCAATGGCGCTCCGTGGCTGTACCGGCTGCTGAATCGCAAATATTATGTGGATGAGTTCTATCAAGGCGTGATTGTGCGGCCGCTTCAAGGCCTTGGTCAAGTCTTGAACTTGTTTGACATCTATGTTGTGGACGGTGTGGTGAAGCTGTCCGCGCTGGCAGTGACGGGGATCGGAAGACTCGGCTCACGCCTGCAGAACGGGCAAGTGCAGAGCTATGGCCTCGTCACATTGCTCGGTCTGCTGATACTGGTGCTGGCCATAGCGGGAAGGAGGTTCATCCATGCCGGATAACCTGCATATCTTGTCACTGATTGCATTCTCGCCGCTGCTCGGCGTGCTTATCCTGATGTTCATGCCTGCGTCCAAGGGACAATGGATCAAAACGACGTCGATCCTCGTTACATTGATCCCGCTTGTGCTGTCGGCTTGGCTGTACGCTCAGTTTAATCACAACCTGGAAGGCATGCAGTTCAAGGAGCAAATTCCGTGGATTACGGTTCCGCTCAATAAGGAAACGCAAGGCTTAAGCCAGCTGACCTCCTTCTTTTTCCAATTCGATTATTCGATGGCGGTAGACGGCTTGTCGCTTCCTCTTGTATTCCTGACGGCCTTGGTGAGCACGATGGCGGCACTGGCTTCGGTTTATATCAAGAAGAGGTGGAAGTCTTATTTCATCCTGTTCCTGCTGCTGGAAACCGGCATGTTCGGGGTATTCATGGCGCAAGATCTGTTCCTGTTCTTCGTATTTTTCGAGATTACCTTGATTCCGACGTTCTTCCTGATCGGCATCTGGGGCTATAAGGACCGTGAGCGGGCGGCGAACAAATTCCTGATCTACAACGGGATCGGCTCGGCGATCATGCTGATTGCCTTCCTGATTCTGGTCAGCACGGCGGGCTTCGGCCAAACGGCCGGGGATAACGGAGCCTCGATTCACTACTCGGGCAGCCTCAGTGTCATAACGGAGAATCTGTTTCAAAATGCGGCTTCTTACGTGAATCAAGGAGATCTGGAGGGCAATCCGTTCTTCCTCAGCGAGAAGATGCGGTGGTCCGTGTTCATCCTGCTGCTGGTGGCGTTCGGGATCAAGCTTCCAATTTTCCCGTTTCATACTTGGATGCTCAAAGTACATACGGAAGCGCCGCCCTCCATTGTCATGATCCACTCGGGTATTCTGCTCAAGATGGGCGCCTACGGCTTGATTCGTTTCGGCATTCTGCTGTTTCCGCAGCAGGCGGTGGCTTGGGCAAGCGTCCTCGGCATTCTCGGGGTCATCAACATCGTTTATGGGGCGGTACTCGCTTTTGTGCAAAAAGAGTTCAAGCTGGTCCTCGCGTACTCGAGCATCAGCCACATGGGGATCGTGCTGCTCGGCATCGCCGCCTTCAACACGGCGGGCCTCCAGGGGGCCGTGTTTCAGCTCGTCTCTCACGGCCTGATCTCGGCGCTGATGTTCTTGCTGGTCGGCAGCATTTATGAACGGACGCAGACAACGGAGCTGGGCCACCTCGGCGGAATGGCCAAATCGGTTCCGTTCATCTCCGGCATTCTACTGGTATCCGGCATGGCTTCCTTGGGACTGCCCGGCTTGTCCGGCTTTATCAGCGAGTTCCTGGCGTTCCTCGGACTATTCCAGACGAAGCCGGTCGTCACCGCCGTTGGCGCACTCGGGATCATTCTAACGGCGGTGTACGTTCTGCGAGGGATTCTGAGCATCACATACGGACCGCTGAAGACGGAGCTTCCGGCGATGAGGGATGCCCGGCTGATCGAAGCGATTCCGATGATTACGCTGGTTGCCTTTATCGTCGTCCTCGGGATTTACCCGAGCGTATTAAGCGAGCCGCTGTACCAAACCGTCAGCAGCTTCGACCAATTCATTCATAGCGTCGCGAAGATAGGGGGTTAGACCGGTGGAACCGATACGTCTTGGACTTAACGATTTCGGACTGCTGGCCCCGGAGCTGACGTTAGTCGTTGCGGCTGTCGTACTATCGCTCTTGGATCTTCTGCTGCCGAAACAGATCAGCCGGACCTGGCTTGGATGGCTGTCGCTGGTCGGCATCCTGGTGTCCGCCGTGTTTGTAGTCACATATCTGAATCCTGCGGAGCCGAGGCAACTGCTGCAGTTCAGTTACCGGATCGACGATTTTGCGAATATCATAAAGCTGATCCTGCTTACCGGCGCCGGGTTGATTACCCTAATGAGCATCGGGTCCGTCAAGGAGGACGAGATCCCGCACGTGGGCGAGTATTACTACCTGCTGCTCCCCGCCACGCTCGGCGGCATGATTATGGCTTCTTCCGGCGATCTTATTACGTTGTTCGTCGGGCTGGAGCTGCTCAGCATCACATCGTATATTCTGGTGGCCATGCGCAAGAAAAACCTTCAGTCCAACGAAGGCGCGTTCAAGTACATTGTGCTCGGAGGCATTTCATCCGCCATTATTTTGTATGGCATGTCCTTCCTGTACGGAATGGCCGGCTCGACGGCAATCGGGGATATCAATACCGCGATCGGACAAGGAGCATCCACCCTGATGCCGCTTATCTATTTAAGCTTCTTCCTGCTGCTTGCGGGGTTCGGCTTCAAGGTGGCTGTCGCGCCTTTCCACATGTGGTCGCCGGACGTATACCAGGGGGCCTCGACGCCGATTACCGCATTTCTTGCGGTCGTATCCAAGGCGGCTGCCTTTGCGATCCTGTTCCGTCTCATGTACGGCATCTTCGCTGTAGGCGAGCTGATGCAGACGCCGTTCCACGGGGACGTGCTGACCGCCCTCATGGTCGTAGCCACAGCCGCGATGATTCTCGGGAACTTCATCGCGCTGAAGCAGACGCATCTGAAACGGCTTATGGCATACTCGGGCGTAGCGAACGCCGGTTATTTGCTGGTGCCGATTGCCGTCCAGTTCTCGATGATGCATTATTCCAACTTCTCGGAATTCGCGTTCTATCTGATCGCCTACTTGTTCATGAATATCGGGATCTTCGCGGTGCTGATGATTATCGAGCATTCTACCGGGGATGAAGAGATGAAGGGGCTGGCGGGGTTGTATTACCGGGCTCCCGGAACGGCGATCGCTACCGTGCTGCTGGTCCTGTCTCTCGCGGGCCTGCCGGTTTCCGGCGGTTTCTTCGGGAAGCTGTACATCATGATGGGAGCGATCCAAACCCAGCATTATTGGCTGGCCGCCGTCATGATCGGAACGAGCGTCGTGTCGTTCTACTTCTACTTCGGCTTCATCCGCCAAATGTTCATGCGCAGCGATTATGAAGCGTTGGAAGTCAAAGTGCCGCTGCCCCTCGGCATCACGATGTGGCTCTGCGCGGGCGTCAGCGTGCTGCTTGGTCTGGCGCCGCAAGTCGTGCTCGGTTACATCGAGCGGATCTTTTCTCTGACGCAGGATTTGTTCATGTTCAGTTGATAAGGAATTTATAAGTATTGGCAACTTATAGCTTCGCATCAACCTTGATAAACGCGCTGGTCCTTGTAAAACAAGGACGGCGTAGCCGTTTATGATGGGTTAATCCTTATCTTGGTTCTTGGCTCGGTCTCCCTTCACGTGAAGGAGACCGGGCTTTTTTAATTTTAAAGAAAAAGAAAGGTGGAGGTAGAAGGCCGCACATAGCAGCTCAGAGGACATGGGTATGGGGTGAAGGAGCGATAGCGCCCGCCTTTGAAATGGTGTAATTACCGCTACAAAAATAAATTAAGATAACACCATTTCAACAGCGGCCGTAACCCCATACCCATGTCCTCCCCCAGTACACCAAAGGCCTTCCGCCTCGCTCTTTTTCCGCCTCGGAAAAGGTTGTCAATTCCAGTTGCAGCCAGCGTATGAAAAGCATAGAATGAGGATTGGAAAGAAATACGAACAAAGGACTTATTCGTGCCATGATACATAAATGGAAAACGTCGTCCGCCGCTATGCTGCTTTTCAGCTTCGCCCTGCTGTTCACCTTGTGCGGAACGGTGTTCGGCATGGCCGCGGATGATCCGTTTTATGACAAACAGGCGTATTTACAGCAAATTCATATGAGTGAGGCTTGGGATATTGCACGGGAGAACAAGGACACGGTCATTGCCATCGTCGATACCGGAGTGGACCTGAAGCATCCCGATCTCCAGCCCAACCTGGTCGCAGGAGCGAACCTGATTAACCCGAAACTCCCGCCCCAGGACGATAACGGCCACGGCACGAACGTGGCCGGTGTCATTGCCGCCGTGGGCAACAATGATAGAGGCGTGACCGGCATTCTATGGAAAGCCAAGATCATGCCGATCAAAGCGCTTGAAGCCGACGGATCGGGTGGGGAGAAGATGCTTGGCGAAGGCATCCGCTATGCTGTCGATCATGGCGCCAAGATCGTCGTGCTGTCGCTCGGACTAAATAAATATTCTTCGTATATGAGTGATATCGTCCGGTATGCGGAGGAGCGGGATGTCCTGCTTGTGGCCGCAACGGGCAACGAGGGCAACCGGGTCAAATATCCTGCCGCTTACCCAACCGTTCTCGCGGTAGGCGGAGTAGGGACGGACGGAACAGTGGACAGCCGGTCGAATACGGGCCCCGAAATCGATGTCGTCGCTCCGTGGGATGTGTTCACGACAGCGCTCGGCGGAAGCTACGAGAACAAGGACGGCACTTCGATGGCTGCGCCTCAGGTGGCTGCGGCTGCAGCGCTATTGTGGGGCCTGCATCCGGAACTGAAGCCTTATCAAATCCGGCAAAAGATTCGCCAAACGGCGGAAGACGTGGGCGGGCGCGGATGGAATCCGCAAACCGGATACGGACTGCTGCGGGTGGACCGTTTGCTCAAAGAGCCGATGCTGGCCAATATGTATGAACCGAATAACCGGAAAGCCCAGGCCAAAACGATTTCCATCAGCAAAAAAATCGCCGCTTCCTTCAGCGGGGGCACCGATCAGGAATGGTATGCGGTGGATGCCGATTATGACGGCACGTTGAACGTGGGCCTCGATTTGGACCCGAGCCTGGCGGTCAACGTGCAGCATACCGATGCTTCAGGGAAATTAACCAGCACAACGGTGCAGGGCGGTCAAACCGTCCCGTTTCAAGTGACCAAAGGCCGGAACTATCTGCTGTTACAGCTTAGCGACCGGAATCGAAGGGCGGAGACGCCTTATCAGCTGACCACTTCTTTCGATATCTATAAAGATCCTTACGAGGATAACGACAAGCAGTACAAAGCGTTTGTACTGCCGTCCCGCAGCCAGACGATCAAGGGCACGTTTCACCAATACAACGATGTCGATTGGTTCGAGCTGCCGATTCCCGAATCCGGTTCTTTGGGCATTAGGGTAACGACCGATACCGCCCGAATCGACCCGGTGCTGCTTGTGCAGCGCAGAGGGGAAAAAGCCGTGACGATCGACCAGGGTGACGACGGCGCCGAAGAAATCTATGATTTGCCAAAGGTTTTTCCTGGAAGCTACTATATCCGTATAAGCAATGTAAAGGACTATGCGAATCCGGTAGTGGGCGAGTATACGTTATCCATCGAGTACAATGCGAAGCTGATCGACCCGAATGAGCCGAACAACCATTGGTATCAGGCTACGGCGGTTTCTCTGGATACCCCATACAACGGGCTGCTCGACACAAGCGAAGACATCGATTGGTTTCAATTCCAGGTGGGCGAGGAAAGCTTGGTGAACATCAGTCTCACCGACATTCCATCTTCCGTTACGATTTACATGGCGTTATACGACGGCAGCTTGAAATCGATCGCAGGCTCCATGAACAGCCCGCCGTCCACGGGTCAGCAGTTGACCGGCAAGTTCGCTCCCGGCACGTACTATGTGAAGCTGACGACGGGAACGCCGTTCGATAACCAGATGTACCAGTTCCGGGTTACCGCTCAGCCGCTTCTGGGCGGCTACACCGATATTAAAGGGCACTGGGCGCAGGATGCGATTCTGAGCTTAAGCGGCCGCCAATTGATTGACGGCTACGGCAATTATACCTTCCAGCCAGATCGTCCCATCACCCGGGCGGAAGCGGCGGCCGTATTGACGCGGGCGTTCAAGCTGACGAAGCAGCGATCGATCGCTTATTCGGATCTGGACAGCAGCCATTGGGGCTACAGCTACATCGCACGTGCCGCCCAGGCCGGCATGATTGACGGGTACCCGGACGGGACCGTGGCGCCGGATCAGCCGGTCAGCCGCATGGAAATGACCGCCATGATGGCGCGCAGCCTGAATATGACTGGGAAGAAGCGGGGCACGGTTCCTTTTACCGATGTGGATGAATCGTATTGGGGCACGGGACTGCTTAAGCAAATGAAGGCGGAGGGCTGGATCGCGGGCTACGCCGACGGCTCCTTCCGGCCGGATCAGCAGGCGACCCGGGCGGAGTTCATGAAGCTGCTTAGTCAGCTGCTTAAGCCGGGATAAACGCGAGAATCCTTTTTTTAAGATATAAAGATGATGCGATTCCCGGCAGGCCGCTCCGATTAGAGCGCAAATCTCGTGGGTAAAAAGCAATAAGAAGCCGCCCGCCAGCCTTCAGCGGCATGGCCGCCCGGGGCTGACGCCTGCCGGAACCGAAGGAAAAGCGAGGAAACCACGAATAATGGATTATACGGATCAATTGAATGCGTCCATGGGACTTAGTGGGTTGTTGAATATTGTCGTCGTGATCGTTTGCATCGGACTATCCTGGTGGGCACTGCAGGAACTTAAACTGGATGCGATCATTAAGCGGCCGAGAAGCCCGCAGGGCAAGGCTCTGCAGATTTTTCTGTCCGTTGCGCTCGGCTATCAGCTGGCAAAGTTCGTCTTGGATTATTTTCATTGGTCGACATGGCTCCACGGCATGTTCTAAAAAATTTCTCGAATAACCAAGGAGATTGTTGTCAACAATGGATAGTACAACCGTTGTAAAATCGAAGCGCGTTGCGAATGGTATTCTGACCGGATATGCAGCCGAAGGCTTATATAAATATAAATTGTCTGCAGCCGGTCTCCATGCTAAACTGTTAAAGGCACGCAAAGAAAAAGCGCGGAGGGGGACCATGATGAGCAAAATTATCGTCCGCGGCGGCAGAAAGCTCTCAGGCAGGGTTCGGATTCATGGCGCCAAAAACGCCGTCCTGCCGATTATCGCAGCCTCTATCTTAGGAACGGAAGGCGTAAGCGTCATACACGACGCGCCTCCTTTGGACGACGTCCTAGTCATCAACAAGGTTTTGGAAAGCTTAGGTTTGGAAGTTGAATATAAACAGGAAACGATCCGCGTCAATGCCCAGCGCGTTCACACGTGCGAAGCTTCTTACGAGCTGGTACGGAAAATGCGGGCTTCTTTTCTAGTCATGGGACCTTTATTGGCCCGCATGGGACAGGCGAGAATTTCGCTGCCCGGCGGATGCGCTATCGGTACCCGCCCGATCGACCAGCATCTCAAGGGATTCGAGGCGATGGGAGCGGATATTGAGCTGGGCCACGGCTATATTGAGGCGCGCGTCAACGGCAGGCTGAAGGGCGCCAAGATTTATCTCGATGTAGCCAGCGTAGGAGCGACGGAAAAT
Organism: Paenibacillus gyeongsangnamensis; assembly: GCF_027533625.1. GTDB lineage: Bacteria > Bacillota > Bacilli > Paenibacillales > NBRC-103111 > Paenibacillus_G > Paenibacillus_G gyeongsangnamensis. The sequence continues at coordinate 38,956 of NZ_JAQAGZ010000014.1, forward strand.
ATTATGATGGCGGCTTCCTTGGCGGAAGGGACCACCCTGATCGAGAACGCGGCCAAAGAGCCGGAGATCGTGGACCTCGCCAACTATCTCAATGCGATGGGGGCCAAGATTCGGGGAGCCGGCACGGGTCTGATCCGGATTGACGGCGTGGAGCAGCTGAAAGGCGCCGTGCATACGGTTATTCCCGACCGGATTGAAGCGGGTACATACATGATGGCGGCCGCAATAACGAACGGCGATCTGTATATTGAAGGGGCCATAGCCGATCATTTGCGTCCGGTAATCTCGAAGATGCAGGAAATGGGCGTGCAAATTGTCGAGGATGAGAACGGGCTTCGTGTCTATTCGGACCGTCCGCTGCGTGCGGTGGATGTCAAGACGCTGCCATACCCGGGCTTCCCGACCGATATGCAGTCCCAGATGATGGCGCTCCTGCTGACGGCCGAGGGGACGAGTCTCGTAACGGAGACCGTGTTCGAGAACCGGTTCATGCATGTGGAGCAGCTGGCGAACATGGATGCGCAAATCAAAGTCGAAGGACGAACGGCGGTCATCACGGGCGGCGGAAGGCTGCAGGGCGGGAAGGTTTGCGCCACCGATCTGAGGGCGGGCGCCGCATTGATTCTGGCGGCGCTTGCGGCGGAGGGCGAGACGGAAATTACCGGCTTGCATCATATTGACCGCGGCTACGTGGAAATCGCCGAGAAGCTGCTGCGGCTAGGGGCGGATATCGAGCGGGTATCGTACGAATATGTGGAATCCGAAGAAAAAACCGAGACGCTTCCGCTGTTCTCAGTGCAGCCGACCCTAGCCTAAGAACCTAAACTTCCCTAAATAAGAGAACCGATTCTTTCATTATTGAAAAGAATCCGGTTCTCTTTCTTTTTGGTCTATTCTATTTTTTTCGCACATATGATGGTGTTACCTGACGGCACCTAGTGCAGAAATGATAGCACGGACAGCAAATGACGGAGGATATACGAACATGAGGTACAAGCTGACCCGCAAACCAATGAATTGGACTCGCCTGATGATCGCAGGTTTGATTGGCTTTACGGCAGTGGTGGTTTTCGTGCCTTTGCTGTTCGGCAAGTCGGGGTCAACCCCGAGGAGAGAGCCGCTCCCCGTACCCGCCCAGGCCGGAGCCGCAGCCGGGGACAATCTGATGGTTCCGGTATTTCTCAGCAAGGAAAACAAGACCCAGCGGGTGAATCTCGAAGATTACGTCCGCGGCGTGGTGGCGGCGGAGATGCCGATCGAGTTCGAGCCGGAAGCGCTGAAGGCGCAGGCGCTTGCGGCCCGGACCTATGTCGTACGGCGGCTCGCGGATGGGGATCAACAGAATGTGCCCGTAACGGATGCGGTCGTGACAGACACGATATCGCATCAGGCTTATGTGACGAATGAGGAGCTGAAAGCGCGCTGGGGGCCGGAGGTATATGCCGTGAACCGGGCGAAGCTGGACCGGGCGGTGGAAGCAACGAAGGATCAAATTCTAACGTATCAGGGGAAGGCGATCGAAGCGTTCTTTTTCTCTACCAGCAATGGGTATACGGAAAATTCGGAAGATTACTGGGGGAATAGGATCCCTTATCTGCGCAGCGTGGCGAGCCCTTGGGACGCTAAGCTTTCACCCCGTTATAAGGAGACGGTAACCATAACCGGCAAGGAGCTTCAGCGGAAGCTGGGACTCTCTGCGTCTGTCCCGGTCAATACCGGCGCGGGGAACGGAATGAAGGTGATAGAACGAAGCCAAGGCCAGCGCATTAAGAAGCTCTCCGTGGGGGGGCGCATCTTCTCGGGCCGCGAGGTCAGAGAGAAGCTGGGGCTGAATTCGAGCCAGTTCGAGTGGAGCTGGAAGAACGGAGCCTGGCAGTTCACAACCTTCGGTTACGGGCACGGGGTCGGCATGAGCCAGTGGGGCGCGGACGGCATGGCGCTGGAAGGACATACCGCCGAGGAGATCGTGAAGTACTACTATACCGGCATCGAAATCGGCAGCGCGGCAACTCTATTGAAATCGAAAAGTTTCTGAGAAATTATAGGTTTTCCCCCGTATAAATCTCGCAAACCTGGCAAGAATGGTTAGCGAGGTGATAATCATATGAATGAACAAAAAAGAGATTTGCAGAACCAAGCAGAAGCTCCTAAATCCAACGAAGGAGCATGTAACAACAGTACGTCAAATTCCTGGAAGAGATTGCTCGCCAAGAAGTGGGTATTTCCGGCAACGTACATGGCAGCAGCGGCAATCATCTTAACGTTAATGTGGGTGTACCAGGGAGCGGGTACGAAGCTTGACAAAAATGTCAGCGTCAGTCCGACCGGCTCGGTCACCAACAACGTCACAGGCCCTGATGCCGTAGCCACGAGCACCAAGCAGGAAACAATGCAATGGCCCTTCAAGGACCGCACCGAGCTGGAAGTGATCCTCCCGTTCTTCGACAACAAAGCCTCGAATGAAGCAAGACAAGCGGCTATGGTCGAGTATGGCGATACCTTCACGCCTCATATGGGCATGGATTTCCAAAGACCGGATAACCAGACCTTCGATGTTCAAGCCGTCATGAGCGGGAAAGTTACCGCCGTGGAGAAAAATCCGGTTGTCGGCAACCTGGTGGAAATCACCCATAGCAACGGTCTGGTCTCCGTGTACCAAAGCTTGGCCGATGTGAAGGTGACCAAGGACGCTGATGTGAAGAAGGGCGACGTGATCGCCAAGGCGGGGCGCAATGAGCTGGAGAAGGATGAAGGCGTGCATCTGCACCTCGAACTTCGTCAAGGCCAAGGCGGTCCGGCCGTCAATCCGGAGCAGTATCTGGGCGACCACTAAGGCAGGTCAATCGACGAGTAAGCAGGGGCTCAGCCCCTGCTTTTTTGTATGCTCCCTGCACGGGTACCGCTTGTCCCAAGGCTTCTCCGGGCGCTTGTCCCCCAAAATAAATGTTCGCCCTTGGCTTGTCAGCCTTATGAAACAAAGAATATAAGCGCGCACCCCTCATATAATGTACCAAACTAACTCGAGTAGGGAGGCGAGGGGAGTGCACGATTACATCAAAGAGCGAACCATTAAGATAGGCCGCTGCCTGGTGGAAACCAAGCATACGGTGCGCACCATTGCGAAGGAGTTCGGCGTATCCAAGAGCACGGTGCACAAGGATTTGACGGAACGGCTCCCGGAGATCAATCCGGAACTTGCGAATCAGGTGAAGCACATACTGGAATACCACAAATCCATACGCCACCTGCGCGGGGGCGAGGCCACGAAGATCAAATACCGGAAGACCCGCAGCCCGAGGTCACAGGAAAAGCTTGTCACGGTAAAATAAAAATGCAGCGCTTACCCGGACGTACCGCAGTTTGCGGAGGAAGGTCGCCGGCGGTCAACCGCACCGGTCCGACATCCTTTGGCCTGCGGTACGTGTCGCTCCCGAACCTGCTTGACCATAAAGCGAATCATGTCGAAAAAAATCAAAATAAAAAGAGGAATTTGGGATCAAATGGCGAATTGTCTAAGTTAACGTATATAATAGAAGGTGCCGCTTCTTTAATGAGGATGGACGGTTGGTTAGGGAGGAACAATTTCGATGTTAAGCAAGGATATTGGCATAGATCTGGGGACTGCGAACGTCCTGATCCATGTAAAGGGACGAGGCGTAGTACTGGATGAACCGTCTGTCGTTGCGATTGAGAGCGATACGAAGCGGGTTCTCGCCGTCGGAGAAGAAGCTTTCCGTATGGTGGGGCGCACACCGGGCAATATTATCGCCATTCGGCCGCTGAGGGACGGAGTTATTGCCGATTTCGAGATAACCGAGATGATGCTGAAGTATTTCATAAATAAGGTCGGAGGCCGCAAGTGGTACAGTCACCCGCGGATTTTGATCTGCGCTCCTACGAATATTACTTCGGTTGAACAGAAGGCGATTCGCGAGGCGGCGGAGAAGAGCGGGGCCAGAGAAGTGTTCCTGGAAGAGGAGCCGAAGGCGGCTGCGATCGGAGCGGGCATGGATATTTTCCAGCCGAGCGGCAATATGGTGGTCGATATCGGCGGAGGAACGACGGATGTGGCCGTACTGTCGATGGGCGACATCGTTACGTCCTCTTCCATCAAAATTGCGGGGGACAAGTTCGACTCCGCGATCATGAAATACATTAAGAGCAAGTACAAGCTGCTGATCGGCGAACGGACAAGCGAGGACATCAAGATCAAGATCGGAACGGTCCATCCGGACGGCAAACAAGAGAAGATGGACATTCGGGGGCGTGATATGGTCAGCGGATTGCCTCTTACGATTACGGTCAACTCGCAGGAGATTCAAGAGGCGCTATCGGAGCCTGTATCTTCCATTGTCGCTGCGGCGAAATCGGTACTCGAACGGACGCCGCCGGAGCTTTCGGCCGATATCATCGACCGCGGGGTGATCCTGACCGGAGGCGGAGCGCTCCTGCACGGCATTGATCAATTGCTGGCGGACGAGCTCAAGGTTCCCGTATTGATTGCGGAAAATCCGATGAGCTGTGTAGTTAGAGGTACCGGCATCATGCTGGACAATTTGGATAAAGTCTCGAAACGCAAATTCTAGGAGGGCATTCGTCCAATGCTAAGAGGCCTGTATACCGCCGCTTCCGGCATGATTGCACAGCAACGGAAGCATGACATCGTGACCAACAATATCGCCAACATCAACACCCCCGGCTTCAAGGGCGGCAACGGCATCAACCGTTCCTTCCCGGAAGTTCTGATCTCTCGGATCAGGAGCGGGAAGGACGAGCCCGGAGCCGTTAACGTTGGACGTATCAATACAGGAGTTATGGCGGAAGAAAACGTGTCGCTTCATGCGCAAGGAGACATTCAAGAGACGAACAATCCTTTTGACTTCGCCTTGATTTCCGATATTCAAGTGCCGGGGGCGCAGTTCGACGCCTCGGGCAAATATGTTGATGCAAACGGACAGCGGACGATTCAGCCGCAGGCCTTCTTTACGGTCCGCAATGCGAACGGTGAAGAGCGTTATACGCTTAACGGAAAATTTTCAGTGGATGCCGGTGGCCAGTTAATCGACTCGGAAGGCCATCAGGTCGTCGGCGGAGACGGTCAGCCGATCACTCTTCTTGAGCCGGCGACGCGGACGCCGATTTCGAACTTCCGTATTACGAAAGAAGGCTTGTTTACGAATGCCGACGGCCAGCCGCTGCAAGGGATCAGCGGACAGCCTATGAAATTGATGATTTCCCGCGTGGATGATCCGAATCAGCTCGTTCGCGAAGGGAACGGGTTGTACCGGCTGGATGCGGGACAAGCTGCCCTGGTCCGTCCGGTTACTACGGAGAAGGTGGAAGTGCGTCAAGGCTCCATCGAGCGCTCCAACGTCGATTCCGGGCAATCCATGGTCGATATGATGTCGGCGCTCCGGGCTTATGAGGCCAATCAGAAGGTCATTCAATTTTACGATAAGAGTATGGAGAAGGCGGTCAACGAAATCGGCCGCGTCTGATTTATTGTCCGCACCATGGCAATCCGAAGGCAGCCCTATAGGATACGGGAGGAACCGTCTGCATGAACAATTCCATGATCAATTCGTCGGTCTCGATGCATGCGCTGCAGCAAAAGCTCGACCTCGTGGCCAATAATATCGCGAACGTCAATACAACCGGCTATAAACGCAAGGAGGCTTCCTTTCAGGATGTGCTGACGAGCCTCAAGGCACAGCCGCAAGGGTTCCAAAAGGAAGGCCGGCTGACGCCGCTCGGGTATAATCAGGGCTGGGGCGCCAAGATGGTGCAAGCCCTGATCAATATGGCTCAAGGCTCGCTTCAAGCGACGGAAAACCCGCTGGATATGGCGGTAGAAGGCAATGGGCTGTTCGAGATCAGCAGTGCGCAAGGCGAGATTCGCTGGACCCGTAACGGGGCGTTCCAAATCTCCCCTTCGATGGATCCGCAGGATCCGGGCTCGATGGTGCTGACGACGAAAGACGGGCAGTTCGTGATGGGAACAGATGACAAGCCGATTCGCATCCCGAAGAACCATACGGTCAAAATCCAGCCCAACGGAACGATTATGGCTTCCGACGATGCGGATACGAATGCGCCTCCGGTGATTGCAGGGCAAATCAAGCTCGTCCGCGTCATTCGTCCGCAGCTGCTGCAGCAGCTTGGCGATAATTTGTACGCCCTGCCGGGCAATATCACGCAGCAGCAGCTTGGCGAAATTCTTCAGACCGTAACGGCGGCAAACAATAATGTCGATCCGATTACCGTACGGCAAGGGTTTTTGGAGCAGTCCAATGTGAATCTGACCGATGAAATGACCGAGATGATGACGGTACAGCGGGCTTTTCAGCTGAATTCCAGAGCGATCACTTCTTCGGATCAGATGATGAATCTGGCCAATACCTTGCGTGTGTAACGGCCGAGCGTAAAGTGAGGTAGATAGCGTGAGCGATACCCCCAAGAAAACGCCGAAGCTGCGCCCGCGGTGGAAAGTCATTCTCCTCGGCATCATCCGATGGACATGGATTCCTGTGGCGTGCGTCTTGGCGTTATTCGCAGGGCTGGCCTTAGGCTACGTCTATATCGGCAAGCAAAGCTTATCGGATGTGTTCCAAGCGGCAACCTGGCGTCATGTATATGATTTGATTTTTAGCGATACCTAAAACCGACTCCCCTCCGGGGAGTTTTATTTTTTGCCGCAAGCAAGGTATAATGTATGGATGGGATCGGTTATAAAGAGAGAACCAAGCGCAAACATGACACGGCTGAAAAGAGGGGGAAAACGTAAGTCATGTGGAATGTGCCGAATGTACTGACCTTGTGCCGTTTCATTCTAATCCCCGTCTATTTGACGGTGTTCGAGGCCGGTCATATGAAGAGCGCATTTTTTGTTCTGCTCGCGGCGGGGTTGACCGACGTGCTCGACGGGTATATAGCCAGGAAGCGGAAGCTCGTGACGCAGCTTGGCAGCATGCTGGATCCGCTGGCGGACAAAACCATGATGATTGCGGTCATCCTGTCTCTTGTATTCTCCCATATGATATCCTGGCAAGCGGCCGTCGCCATGTTTATACGGGACGCGGGGATGATTGTCGGCTCGGCGGTCTTTCACTTTCAAGGGAAGCGGACCGTGCCTGCCAATGCCCTCGGGAAGCTCACGACCGTTTTGTATTATGTTGCGATCCTGCTTATCATTTTCCAATTGCCGTATGCTTATGCCTACCTCTGGTTTGTGATCATCGTTTCTTTCATGACCTCCGTTATTTATATTCTTCAGTTTATTCTGTTGAATAGGCGGGGGGCGAACTCCGAATAAAAAGAGCCTATGACTAAGCCCGCAACCTGCTTTCACAGGCACCGGACCCAGCATAAGCTCCCTTATATCAACCTTCACTGCTGCAGATCATGAAGGGACAGATGTTAGTGTAAGTTGAACCTTCTTCATTTATTACATCGGACTGAATATTTTTTTCAGCCGGGCAGGAATCAAATATTCACACTTCAATGGAAGGAGCTCCACCATGCTGGACGTTGTACAAATTCAAGAGATTATTCCACACCGCCATCCGTTTCTGCTGATTGATCGCATTCTGGAGGTAGAAGCCGGCGTAAGGGCGGTTGGACTGAAGAATGTGACGGCGAATGAAGATTTCTTCACAGGTCACTTTCCGGGATATCCGGTGATGCCCGGCGTGCTGATCGTCGAGGCCTTGGCTCAAGTAGGCTGCGTTGCTATGCTTCTTGTCGAAGCGAACAAAGGGAAGCTCGGCTTCTTTGCCGGTATCGATAAGTTCCGATTCCGGGGCCAGGTCGTGCCTGGAGATACGCTGATTCTCGAAGTGATCATTACAAGACTGAAGGGAAGCATCGGCAAGGGGCAAGCCGTCGCCAAGGTCGGCGACAAAGTGGTTGCCGAGGGAGAGCTGATGTTCGCATTGTCCGATGCGGCACGTAATTAACCTTGTGACTTCGAAACCATTACATACATGACTAAGATCAGGTAGAGGAGATGGGAAAAACATGACGATTCAAACTCGAGTACAGGAACAGTATGAGCTTTGGGTGAACGATCCGGCGATTGACGAAGCGACAAAAGCGGAGCTTCGCGGCATTGCCGGCGATCCAAAGGAAGTGGAAGACCGCTTCTACCGCGATCTGGAGTTTGGAACCGGCGGTCTCCGCGGCGTGATCGGAGCGGGGACGAACCGGATCAATGCCTATACGGTTGCCCGCGCGACTCAAGGGCTTGCCCAGTTTCTGCTGAGCTCCGGCCAGTCCGAATTGGCCGCCGTCATCGCCTATGATTCCCGCAACCAATCGCCTGAATTTGCGCTCGAAACGGCCAAAGTGCTGGCAGGCAACGGCATCAAGGCTTACGTATTCGAATCGCTGCGCCCTACGCCGGAGCTTTCTTTTGCCGTTAGGTATTTGAAAGCCGATGCAGGTGTTGTCGTAACGGCCAGCCACAATCCTCCGGAATATAACGGATACAAGGTATACGGCAGCGATGGAGGACAATTGGTGCCGGATCAGGCCGAGCAGGTTATCGCAGAGATCCGCGGGGTGCAATCCTTTGCAGACGTGAAGCGGTTGTCTCGGGCTGATGCCGAAGCGAAGGGGCTTCTGGAATGGATCGGCAAAGACGTCGATGCCGCATTCCTCAAGGCCGTTACGTCCGTCAGCTTGAACGCCGAGCTAGTCCGGAGGACAAGCGATGACTTCAAAATCGTATATACTCCGCTGCATGGTGCCGGAAACTTGTCCGTTCGGGCGGCGCTGGGCGCCATCGGCTTTGAACAGGTGAAAGTGGTTGCGGAGCAGGAGCAGCCGGATGCCCGGTTCTCCACGGTGAAATCGCCGAATCCGGAGGAGAAGGATGCTTTCGCGCTGGCCATTCGCGATGCGAAGGCTTGGGATGCGGACATCATCATCGGGACGGACCCGGATTGCGACCGGATGGGTGCGGTGGTGAAGGATCCGGACGGAGAATATTTTGTTCTGACAGGCAACCAATCGGGAGCCATCATGGTCGATTATTTGCTCGGCAACCTGCGTGACCGCGGGGAGCTGCCGGACAACGGCGTAGTGATCAAGACGATCGTAACCAGCGAGATGGGCGCGGTCATCGCAGAGCATTATGGAGCGAAGGTGCTGAATACGCTGACCGGATTTAAATATATCGGCGAAAAGATGACCCTGTTCGACCGAACCGGTGAAGCGACATATTTGTTCGGGTACGAGGAAAGCTATGGATATCTTGCGGGCAATTACGCCCGGGATAAGGATGCGGTCGTCGCCTCCATGCTGATCTGCGAAGCGGCCGCGTATTACAAGAGCAAGGGCAAAACGTTGTACGATGTGCTGCAAGAGCTGTACGAGCGTCACGGTTACTTCCTCGAGAAGCTCGAGTCCCGTACGCTCAAGGGCAAGGACGGAGTTGAGAAGATCGGCGCCATCATGGAAGATTGGCGCGGGGCGCCTCCCGCCGAATTGAACGGGCTGAAGGTTGCGAAAGTGGAAGATTTTACTCAGGGGCTTTACGGCTTGCCTGTAGAGAATGTGCTGAAATATACGCTGGAGGACGATTCCTGGTTCTGCCTCCGCCCATCGGGCACCGAGCCCAAAATTAAAGTGTACTTTGCTGTCCGAGGCAGCTCCGCAACAGGAGCCGCGTCTGCGATCGATCGACTCGTGCAAAGTGTCATGACCAGAGTCGATCAACACAACTAACCTGGGGAGCTGACAGAAGTTGAGAGGACGGTACGTGATCTGGAACCAAAAGACGTTGAAATGGCTGTGGTGGCTGGTTATCTTGGGGATACTGGCTGCCATTCCCGTCGCCTATGAGCGGCATGTAACCGAGCAGAATACGGGTCGGAAGGTGGAAATTGTTTTCGATTACCGGAACCTGCTGGACATTTCGGATACGCAGACCGATCCCCGAAAGTTTGTATTGGACCAGCTGGACCAGCTGAAGCAGCACGGGGTCCAGTCCATGGCCGTCTATGAGGCCACCTTGAACGAACTCAAGCAAAGCCGGCGGATCGAGCTGTTTACCTCCCATGAAGCATCGTCACTGACGCAAACGCCGATCTCGCCGAACGAGAATTTCACATACCTGCTGTTTGCGGAGAAAGATTCGGAGCAGAAGCTTCGGCCGATGATCCAGAATACGTTTGCCGCCTTAAACGTGAAGACCCGGCCCTGGAGCTACAAGAACCAGCCGGGCATGATCATCGAGATGTCGATGGACGATGCCATGCTGAAGACGATGGATCCGGATCCGATTACGCTGCAGCTGCTGAAAGAAAAAGGCTACAACATCGTGGTGCGGATGTCCAACCGCCGGCCGTTCGACGAAGCCCAGATGGATACGCTGCTCGGCGAGCTTCAAAAGCTCGGCGTGAAACGAATGATCGTCGACGGAGAAACGGTACCCGGCTTTATCAGCGACAAGAACATGCATAATTTGGACATCATGGGCGAGCTGCTCAAGAAGCATCAAATCGGTCTGGCGTCTACGGAGGCGCTATATCAGAAAGTGCCTCAGCGCGGATTTGCCCGCGTAGCCAAAGATATAAATTATAATGTCGTCCGCCTTCATCCGTTAACCGAATCCGACACCCAGAAGCTGACGGAGAACGTAACGGAGCAGGAGCTGAACGACCGCATCCAAGCTTATGCGGACCGGTTCGTTCTGGCCGTGAAGGACCGCAATATCCGGATGATTTTCCTGCATGCCAAGGCGGTCCGAAGCACGGATAAAGGGAAGATCGTGAACCCGCTGGATTCGATCTATTTAACGCTCAAAGGACCTGACGGCGCGCTTCCGCGCATCCAGAAGGCCGGGTACCAGCTCGGGCCGGCGACCAGCTTCGTTCCGGTGCACTCGGGCTGGCAGCCGATTGCCAAAGGACTGATATGGCTCGGAGCGGCGGCTTTAATCGCGCTGACTGTATCGTACTTCTTCCCGGAAATTACACTGCTGGTCTTTGTCGTATTGCTTCTCGGAACCGGCTTGTTATATTTAAAGAACGCCAACACCTTTGCGCAAGTTCTGGCATTGGGTGCGGGGACGAGCTCCCCGACCTTGGCCATCATGTACGCCATTCGTGCTGCAAGGAGCAAGCTGAAGGAGACCCAAGGGTCAAGGCTCGTATTTGCGATTCTGCTCCTGCTTCGAACTTCGCTGATCTCGCTGATCGGGGTTCTGTTCATCGTAGGGCTGCTCAACCACATCACTTATTCGCTGGTGCTCGATCAGTTCCGGGGTGTCAGCGTCCTTCACGCGGCGCCGATCGCGCTCGCCGCTGTGTATTGGCTGCTGTTTAGCGACAATACGACTTACCGTGAGAAGCTATTGCGTATCAATGGATTCCTGCGTGCGAATATCACCATCCTATGGGTGGTCACGGTCGTTGTCATTGCCGCCGTTGGATATTACTACATCTCAAGAACAGGCAATGAGGGACAAACGAGCGCTGTCGAGAAGCTGTTCCGTTCTTTCCTGGAGAATACGCTGGGAGTCCGTCCGCGCACCAAGGAGTTCCTGATCGCGCATCCTTTGTTCCTGCTGGGGGCGTACTTAAGCTACCGTTACCGAAGCGCGCTGTTGTTTATTCTGGTCGGTGTTATCGGACAAGCTTCGATCGTCGATACGTTCGCGCATTTGCATACGCCGCTTAAGATCTCGCTCATCCGGATCATATACGGGCTAGGATTCGGCACTTTGATCGGCATTGCATTGATTGTAGTATGGGAAATTGTTTCAAGGAGTTGGCGCCGTTGGGTACCCCGGTTAAACGAATAGTATTGTCCGGTTACTACGGTTTTCGCAACAGCGGCGATGAGGCCGTATTGCAATCCATTCTGCTGGCGCTGCAGGAGCAAGGAGAACGACAGGGCGTGCAGTTCGTCCCTGTCGTTTTGTCCGTTAATCCGGCAGAGACCCGCGAGGTGTATGGGGTGGAATCGGTTCACCGAATGAGGCCGCAAGAGGTGTGGAAGGCGCTGAAGAAGGCGGACGGGCTGATTAGCGGGGGCGGGAGCCTGCTGCAGGATGAGACGGGTTGGAAGACCATTCCGTATTACTTGGCTGTCATTCGCCTTGCGCAGTGGCTGGGAAAACCGACGTTTATTTACTCGCAGGGAATTGGCCCCGTTCATCGTATTTCCTTCTTCGGCTGGATCCGATCAGTCTTCCGGCGCTGCCAACTCATTACGGTCCGGGATCCGGAATCCGCTGCGCTGCTGGAGCGTATGGGCGTAGCAAAAGCGGCAATTCAGGTGGTCCCCGATCCGGTTATGGGCATGCCGCTCAAAGGGAAGCCGACGCACTCGAACAACGCAGCTACTGATGCTGTGATCGGCGTATCGGTCAGATTCTGGAATGAAGATCGTTCCGACTTAAATGCCGTAGCCGAAGCGCTGCATCAGCTGCTCGAAACGACGGAGGCGACCATCCGTTTCCTTCCTTTCCATCTTCCTTCGGATGAGCAGGCTTCTCTGTATGTGATGGAACGGCTGAGGGAAATCTACAAGCATCGGCTCTCGATCACAAGCGATATTACCCATCCCCAGGATATGCTGAAAGAAGTAGCCTCCTGCCGGCTGCTGATCGGGATGCGGCTCCATTCATTGATCTATGGGGCCAATCAGCTGGTGCCGGTTGCGGGTATTTCTTACGATCCGAAGATCGACCAGTTCCTGAAGCGGTTGGACATGAATGCGGTCATGAATACGAAGCAGCCGGCGGCATCGGAATTGGTCCGGGAGGCCGGCCGTTTGCTGACCGGATACGAGCAATGGAAGCTGGACAAACAGCCGGCGATTGAGCGGCTGAAGAACGAGGCCCAAAGGCCCGCGGAGCAAATCGCTTCATTTTATACTAAAGGGCGGGGAATGCGTTGAATTTCTCCAAAGTATCCATATTCGGGGTTCCGATCTCCCAAATGAGCATGAAGGAAACGGTGACGTATCTGGCCCGAATCATCGAGTCCCGCAAGCCGCACCAAATTATTACGGCCAATCCGATTATGGTTATGGCGGCGCTCGAAGATCCACAGTACATGCGCATGATGAGGGAGGCGGAGCTGATCGTACCTGACGGTACGGGCGTCGTCTGGGCGGCCGATTACGTAGGGAATCCGGTAGCGGAACGCGTTCCCGGCTACGACTTGATCCATGAGCTGATGCGGGTGGGTGAATCCCGGGGCTGGAGAGTGTACCTCGTAGGCGCGTCGTCTGAAGTGATAGAAGCTGCTGCGGACAAATTGAAGGCGTTGTACCCTCAGCTGCAATTGGTCGGATTCAGAAACGGTTTTTTCGGTGAAAAAGAGGACGATGACGTCATCCGGCAAATCCGCGAAGCGAATCCGGATATTCTGCTGGTGGGCCGCGCGGCGGCTACCCAAGAGCCTTGGATCGCTAAGTATAAGCAGCGGCTCGGCATCCCTGTCATGATGGGCGTCGGAGGCAGCTTCGATGTGCTGTCAGGGAAGCTGAAGCGCGCTCCGCTGCTGTTTCAGAAGCTTCGGGTGGAATGGTTTTACCGGCTTCTTCAGGAGCCGTGGCGGTATAAGAGAATGCTGGCATTGCCAAAATTCGCGTTGAAAGTCATCCGTGAAAAAGAGAATGTACAGAAACCTTCATCAGACGTATGAATATCAGCTGAAAAACGCCCAAATTGCTCAAATTGGCAATGGTTTTTCCTTGAACAAGAGAGTATAATTTGAAGTGTTTGGGGTTTTTCATAGAGAAAAAGGGGCTGTGAATGAACAGATGAACTTATTATACGGAATCGGCTTTGCCGCTGCATTGTTGATCGCGCTGCTGATGACGCCGCTTGTAAAGAGCTTTGCGTTTAAGGTCGGAGCGGTCGATGCGCCCAATCACCGCAAGGTACATAGCCGAATCATGCCTCGTCTGGGCGGATTGGCGATTTACATCGCATTTATCGGTGCTTATTTCATGGTCTCCCCTGCTATTGATACGCTCAAGGCGGATGTGGTGTTCGGCCTCCTCGTAGGCGGTTCGATCGTTGTGCTGGTCGGTGCGCTCGATGACCGGTTCGATCTCTCGCCTAAGCTGAAGCTGCTGGGACAAGTGCTTGCTGCGAGCGTCGTCGTTTACTCCGGCGTAGTCATCGATCTGGTCAATGTACCGTTCGGCGATACGACGATTTCGCTGACTTGGGTGGCCTACCCTTTAACTATATTTTGGATTGTCGGCGTGACCAACGCGATCAACCTGATCGACGGCCTCGATGGCTTATCGGCGGGCGTTTCCGGTATTGCAACTTGCACGATTCTGGTACTGGCCTTAATGATGGGAAATACGACGGTCATCCTGCTGTGCGTTGTGCTGCTAGGCAGTATTGCCGGGTTTCTCTTCTATAATTTTCACCCCGCCAAAATCTTTATGGGCGATTCCGGCGCACTATTCCTAGGCTTTAGTCTGGCGACCCTTTCGGTACTCGGCTTCAAGCAGGCTACTGTCGTTTCTCTGCTCGTTCCTATCATGATTCTTGGGGTCCCGCTTTCCGACACCTTCTTTGCTATCATACGCCGCTGGGTGAACAAGAAGCCGATCTCGGTGGCCGATAAGAATCACCTTCACCATTGTCTGCTTCAGATGGGCTTCAGTCACCGGACAACGGTACTGATTATATATGGAATTGCCTTTGTCTTCGGAACCTCCGCGGTGCTGCTATCCTATATCTCCGAGCAAGAAGCCTTATGGGGCGCAGTGCTATTGATCGTGATCCTGCTCTGTATTCTAGTGCTCGGAGCCGAGGTCATCGGGATTATCAGCAAGACCAAGAAGCCCGTGCTGCAGTTTCTCAACAAAATCAGGGCCAAAACGATGCAGCTGAGCGCCCGGTCTCGGATGACCAAATAATAATGAAATGCATAACAATGATCCCATGCCGTTAGGCGCGGGATTTTTTTTCTTGCAACGTTAAATTTTCGAAGTCGGAAGCCGATATAAGAACATAGAACTGGAGGTTTGCCTATGAAAAATGAAACGAACAGTAAGTTGAGCTTGGGGCTCGTCCTATTACTGATTTTCACTTTTCTGCTGCCTGCGAAGCCTGTAGAAGCAGGTCCTGTCTTTAGCGATGTGGATAAGGTCCGCGAAGCTTGGGCTGTGGATTCCATTAATACGATGGCTAGAAATCAGGTGCTGACCGGTTATCCAGACGGAACCTTTCATCCCGGTCAACCTATAAGTAAGGCCGAGTGGACCGCCATGATATATCGCTTGTTCGATAAATATAGGCCGAATCTGTATGCGAGCGGCTTAAATAAAATCGATGCTTATGCGGACATGTCACCTCAGCATTGGGCTTATCGCCCGGTAATGGACGTGTTTACGAGGGATTTGAAATGGGGAACCTATGGCACCAATTCCTTCGGTCAATTGATTTTTGGACCGGATATGCAATTAAACCGGTTGCAGTTAGCCAGTTTGTTGTCCTCCTTCTTTGATACTCGAATGATAGACCGGAGAATCAAACCAAACGATGCATGTTCCGTCGTTTCGGAGTTTAGGGATATTCCTTATCGTTTTTATAAAGAACCGGCAGACTACGATAAAGCGGCTCAAGCACAAGATCGTATGCAAACACTACTGACCGTTGCAACGGTTAATACTGACGTTGTGCCTCTCTTGTTTATGGGTTCCAACGGGAGCGATTGCAGCTTCGGCAGTGAGAACTATTCGAACGATTTGGCGAATGCTCTCACGAGTCTGCAAGCCTCCGGCATAATGACCGCTACAAGCGAAGGATATTTCCGACCATTGGACAAGGTGACTCGGGTGGAAGCCGTAACCATTCTGAACCGAGTTTATAATTATTTGTTCAAAAATAATTGGTTGTTTGATTATTCCACAAAAAAACTGGATGATTCCGCTGCGGCGGATCCATCGGGAGCAGGGACCGGACAAAGGGGGGGAGCTTCTTATCCGACCGGGTCGGCTTATGGAGGAGGAACCGGCTCAACAACAAATCCCTCTAACGTTAGAATAACGGATTATTTCAAACTCCTAGGTTCGGGAAACCAAGGGACATTGACCAAAAATATAGGCCAGAACGGTGAAATCGAGACGGCTGTTATGCCCTCGGGCTATAAATACCTAACTCTTGATTTGAAATCTCAGGATAAAGTTGACCTGAAGATAAGCTTGGATGGCAGCGTGATACTAATCAAGCAGGAGGACTTCCCAAAGACCATTTTAGTGGATGGGGTCAAAACTGTCGGTTTGAATTCACAGGTTCGAATCGAAAGCCCGACGAAACGTACCGGGAATGCAACGCTTACCGTGAAATTAAGTAATGATGCTCCTTAATAAAAGGACAAGAATTTTTCGAGCATGGATCGGATTAATTAATTGGCCCGTCATTTGATTCTGCGAAGGCGGTGATTTATTTCTTTCTGTAAAAAGGATCAGTCCGGACAGTTGTTCGTTATAACGAGTTAGAGCTATGTTTTAACAAGTATCCCTTGTCCCTTCTCGGATGCAGAATATTAGAATTATAGATATGGGAGTGATCAGGTTGACAACTATCAAGAAAATAATCAGTTACATTATGTTATTCGCACTTATTTTCTCTATTGTCCCTTTGCCGGCTGTTCATGCGAACACGGCGACTTTCTTCATACCGGATGACGGCAAATTGGCAAGTACGGCGAATTTGGATTTATCCAATCCGGCTAATTTAGACAGGAACATCGCCAGAATATCCAACTCTAACCTCATGGATATCTCCGGTTCCTATCAGCAGGTAACTCCCAGCACAATCACCCTGACGGTAGACCAAATTGTCCAAAGCGGTGGAACCTGGCAAGCCCAAACAGGAAAAACCGCAAATTTGAACGTCGGCACTACTGGAAATCGTTTTCAGATTACTGGGGTTCAATTATTTCAGGGCTTTAACCGTCTTACTTTTACAGGTACACAGGGTTCGTCTGTAAAAACGGATGTTTTCTATGTGCTTTATGACTCGGCACCGATCATAAATTCACTTCAAATTAGTTCCGGCGGGCAGTTCTATGACCTGAATGAAAGTGCAAGCCTCGTATTAAACTCCAGTACAGCTTACATCCAGGGGAATTCTACGAACGCTACGAGCATTACGGTTAACGGACAAAAAGCATCCGTTCTGAGCAACGGTTTGTTCTATGCGCCGGCAGCTACCCTTCAGCCGGGGCTCAATAAATTTGACATTACGTTGTCCAACGATACGGATTCCATTACTGTAAAACGTCAGGTTTATTATTACAGCAGCAGCAGTCCCTTTACCCAAGTTGATGTAACGCAGGATACCGTCCCTTCTTCGAGTCCTGAAACGCATAGCGTGCTTGGGGTTACGCCTACATTCACGAGTACAGGAAACAAAGGAACATTGGCTTTAACTTTTTTGGTCCCTTATTATAATACGGTTATTAATAATGCCAGTACCCAAATCACGGTGAATTCCTCGACTCCTAATGTAACCATAGCAGGTTCAGGAGCTGCGAATGAAACCGTAATTACGAATACATACGGCGCACCTGCATATAAATTGGTGAGCTTGACCACGACACCATTTAGCCTGCAAACGGACGCCTCTAACAACTTGCTTCCGAACCAACCGGTAAATATCGGAATCACCTATACGGCCTCAGGCAATCCGACGCCAATTCTGATTAGCGGAACATTTAGTTTCAATCTCGCAGCTGGTCAAAAAATAATTAATAACATCAAGCTCCTGCCGAACTATGACGGTTCGTCGGCCGTAAATGATAATACAATCGCAACTCCTTTGGACGGCTCGCAAGTAACAAGTCCCGATTTTTATGTTTTATTGGATACCTCTCAGCCTTTAACTCTGCCTGGAGATACGGTTTCCATTGCACTGCAGCCTCTTGGCAATGCCAATCTTACCATTTCTTCCGTTGGGGTAACCTCGTCCGGTACGGTCAACAAAGGTCAAGTATTTAAGGTATCCGGCCTGCCGACAGGTTCGCAATCGCTTGTGTTCGCGATAAACAATGGGGTTCCTTATAACGCAAAAGTAAGCTACGCGTCTAAAAACTACATTGATTTGCAAAACCTGTATAACGGTCAAGTGTTTACGATCGACTCTTCCGTACCGCAATCGATTCCGCTGCAAGGGAGAATGATCGGTTTTGGCAATCGGATGCAAGGAACGCAGCTGCTTATAAACAATGCGGATAAAACCAGCATCCTAAATCCGACAGCCGTTCCCAATACGGAAGATTATGTCTTTGGTCCGATTAACCTGGCGATCGGTAATACGGGACCGCTATTTATCGGAGAGAATACCATCACAATCGCGGTTGATTATACCGATGGAAATACACCGGCAGGCATATTAAGACACTATAATAAAACAGTCAAATTTTATATTGTAGACAGCAATGCTCCTAACATTATCGATGTGCGTCCGTTAACGCCTCCGTCGACGCCCAGAGGTTCTTTAAGTGATCCTAATCCGGCAAATTATTTGCCGCCGTCACCTGAACTGCAAAAGAACGGAACCTATTATTCTACAACGCTGTCTAAGTTTGACATCTATGTACAAGGCTCCGGAGCGGATTTGGTTACAATTAAAGAAGGGGCAAATACCCTATACTCGGTGAATCCCGGAAACTTCGTAATGCCGTCTCCGAACGCATCGTATTCATCCTCCGATTTTACGGGGAACCGAAGCAGTTTCAAGCTAAGGCTAAATGATGTTCTCATACCGGTCGGTACACATGTCTATACAATTGAGTTCGACAATAATAACGGAGCCAAAGTAACTCAAACCCTGGAGGTTCACAGCGAGAATATCCCATATCGAATTCTTTCCCCAGTTCCGAATACGGGGAACAAAATCGTCGTGAACAAAAACTTTGTTTTGTTCGACGTTGAGGCTGTCGGAGCTACGGATGTACAGATTAACGGAAATTCCGCGACACCTAGGACGGATATTCCAAACCGTTATATGTATACATTAACGGGCTTAAAGGGAGACACAGATAACACGATTAGTTTGGTTATTAAAAAGTCAGGCGGAGATGTAAAGGCTAGCGTTGTTGTAAAATATGTCACGGATCCGGATGTCGGCTCCATGTATATGGAGCAAATGAGCTCAAAGCATAGCGTTTTTAATAAACAGCTTCAAATGACTTTCCCCAAAAATACGGTATTGCGCAGAACAATCGACGGGAAGATCCAGCCACAACCGAATTTATTGTTTGGGATTGCCGATCCCAATAACGGAAATACGGAACTTGTCAATGATTATGGACAAATTCTAGGGACAGATATCGACTTTAGAACCACCAAACCGAATAGCGGATCACAAACGGTGATTCCGATCGATGCGACTTTAGCTACACAGTTTTCTAAACAGCTCGGCCGTAATCATTTTACAAGGGTTTCCTCATATTATTGGGTATCTGCCGGTATGGGGGAGCTTTCTAAAGTAGGCGCAAGCGATTATCAAGTGGCAACCGGCGGCTTAGCCCCATATTCGGTACAAGGAACTTTTACACATTATGATCAAAGAAGAGAAGTTGTTCCGAGTGAACGGGGTACACTAACCCTGAAGTATAATGATGACGTGGTTAACCAAGTCGGGTCCGAAATCGCCGTATTTTATTTAGGCAACGACGGCATTTGGAGAAACATTGGAGGAACCGTCGATTCGGCTAATAAAACCGTTACCGTTCCGTTCGATAAGTTTGGATATTATGTGGTAGAGAAGCTAAGGTACAGTTACGATGATATCACCAACCATGATTGGGCCCGTGATATCCTGCAATCGTTATTTGCAAAAGGATATATGCCTGCCATTTACAGCGATCAATTCGGTGCATCGGACTATGTAACCAGAGGGGAATTCGCTGCTCTGCTGGTTCGTTCTCTTGGTCTGAGAATGAATTCCGATAATAACAATACGTTCATCGATATCGTTCCCGGAAGTCAGTCGGCAACCTGGAGCTACGACGAGATTGAAACGGCGGCTCGAGCGGGAATAGTTCAGGGCTTAAGCAATTTGATTTTTGCCCCGGATAAAGCGGTGACCAGGCAAGATGCGTCGGTTATGATTGCCCGCGCTCTGAGTTTGAAATTGGCTGTAAACGATTCGAAGCTGCAGGCAAAGCTGGATAAGGCGTTTGCGGATAGCGGTACAATCAACTATTATGCTCGCCCGGCGGTAGATGCCTTGAATTCCAGTGGCATTATGGTGGGCAGTCCCGTACAATCTGCGATTCCCACGAAGGCCAAGCCGCTGATTAATTTCAATCCGACGTCGAATATGACTCGCGCGGAAGCAGCGCAAGTAGCCGTTCGGCTGCTTCAGAAATACCTTAAAGCTCTTCCGACGAACCTTTCTTAAAACCACAAGCCAGAATGGGATCTTTCTTCCCATTCTGGCTTGTTTCAAATTTATACAAAGTGAGCGTGGATATGGAAAATTATTAGTAATGACGGTGGATATTGATCGTTGTATACTAAGCTTCGTGGGCAGCGATATTACATAAAATGATAGATGAAAATGATATACGCTGCGCCTCCAACACCTCCTCGAAAAAAACGTAAAAGTTTTTTTCAAAGAGCGCAACTTTTTAGAGACCGCCGCGTTTAATACATTGAAAACACAATAAGCCGGGACAGAGCGGAAGCAACTTGGATAATTTTCTCAAAATATGCTCTTTACCTTGTTAGCATGTCAGTGTATAATGTTAAATGGCATGCGAGTCTCTATGCATTTATTTATTGTTTACAAGTTTCTGCAATTTAATACATTGCAGACATAACTAATAAAGTTAAAATTCGCTCAACTCTGGGAAGGGGGTGAATCGGCTAATGAGGGAAAAGAGCTTAAATTCTATTAAACAAAACTCTCAACAACCGAAAGATATTCGAGGAGGAGAAAAAAAGGTTATGAAGAAAAGTTTATCTGCAATCTTGTCCCTTGCTATGGCATTCTCCATGTTTGCATCCGTAGCAATGGCTGACCAAGCTGACGCTCCAAAAGACTCTTCCAGCTTCAGCGATCTGAAAGACCTCGACGCGGCTACTAAAGCCAAGTTCGACGAAATGATCAAAGCCGGCATTTTCGACGGCGTTAAAGACGGCGTATTCGGCGTCAAAGAAAAAATGAACCGTGCGCAATTTGCAAAAGTTGCAGCGCTGGTCTTCCAATTGAAAGTGGACACTTCCCTGAAAACTTCCACTTTCTCCGATGTGAAAGCTGACGATCCGGCTAACGGCTACGCTCTTCCTTACATCGAAGCACTCGTTAAAGCAGGCATCACTGACGGCTATGCACCAGGCCAATTCAACCCTGCTGGCGACGTAACGAAAGAACAACTGGCTGCTTTCTTGCTCCGCGGTCTTAACAAAGACTCCGCTGCAAAAGCAACTCCAGGCGTAAGCGACAAAACCGTTTCCGACTGGGCTAAAGGCTACGTTGCACTGGCTCTTCAATTGAAATTGCTGAGCAACGGCGCTGACGGTACTTTCGGCGGTGCTTCCGCAGCAACTCGCGACCTGCTGGTACTGGGCTCCTACGAAGCTAAGAAACAATACGTTCCACCGGTTGGTCCGGTTGTAACGAACGTTTCCATCGCTAAAGCAGAAGCTACTGGCGCTAAAACTGTTACAATCACATTGAACGGTTCCATCGCTGATACTTCCAAGCTGACTGCATCGGTTTCCCGTGGTTCTTCCACAACTCCTCTTGATGCAACTGCTAAGTGGAACGACGCTAAGAACCAAGTTGTTCTGACGCTGTCCACTAAGCTGACTCAAGGCGACTACACTGCTACCATCGCAGCTGTTAAAGATGGCGGCTTGACTGTAGACAAAGGTACTGCAACTCTGTCGGTTCAAGACGAGAAGATCACGAAGATCGAGTTCACGAACGCTAGCGACACGGTTGCTCAAGGTCCTAAAGTTCGCATCGGCTTCAAAGCTTACAACCAATACAATGAAGTATCCGATCTGTCTGCTTCCCGCTTCAACATTGTAACTAGCCCGGATCTGGCTAAAGAAGCTAAGGGTGACCAACAGGCAGTTGACCTTAACATTGCTGGCTCCATGAGCAGAACGGTTGGCGGTTCCGTATACGGTACATTGGTAAGAGACCAATTGTTTGCTGTTACGATCATCGCTCCTGACAACACTGCTCAAGCAAGCAAAACGTTCAAAGTCGGCGACGTACAATCCGTTGCTAAAGTTGAACTGGGCGATGTTAAGTATGCTTCCGGCAAAACTCAAATCGAAGCTGGCGACACAGCTTACGTTGCATACAAAGCGTTTGACCAGTACGGCTTTGAAGTAACTGATCTGTACACACTGCTGACTGGCACTTCCACTTACACTTCCGGTGCAGGTACGATTGCTAACGGTACGGATTCCTTCGACCTGAACGATCCGGTTACAGGTACAGCTCGTCACTTCAACGTGAACCATGGCTTCCGCTTCGTTGACGACGAGACTGGCGAGAACAAGCCTTCTCTGAAAGTTATTGCTGCAGACAGCGATTCTTCCAGCTACCAGCTTGATCAAGATGTGACACTGTCCGTTGTTGCTAACCAAAGCGGTCAAGTAGCTACGAAGACTACTAAGATTGCAGCTACTAAGATTCCTTACGAAGTTTCCTTCGGCGCGTTCAACCAAACGCTGGCTTGGGGCGACGATGATCAATACCTGCCGGTAATTGCAAAGGATAAGTTCGGTACGACATTGACTAACGATGAGCTTGCTTCCTACTATGCGAAGCACCCGAACGACCTGTCCATTTACTACTATGGCAGCTCCGGTGCTTCCGTTAACACTGCGATCGAAACGACGGGTTCCCGTAAAGGTTCGATCAAAATTAACGGTCTGAATCCTGCCGATGCTTCGACAAGAAAGTCCGGCAGCTTGAACATCAACGTTCTGGTATCGAAGTCCGGTAAATCGGCTACTTTCAGCAGTCAAGTGAACGAGTACCGTTATCCGAACCAAGTTGTTGTAACGTCCAAGGCGAAGGATGAACTCCTGCCGAACGCTGATTCCGCATTCCAAATCAAGTTCAAAGACCAATACGGCGAGTTCCTTGATCTGGCTAAAAACCTGAGCATGTATGATCTGACACTCGGTATGACTTATACTGGTAGCGTAGATCCTACAACTGTTGCCAATGCCGTATATCTTGTTCTTGATAAGAACAGCGCGATTAACACAAACGTTGGCGGTGCAGCTGCTACGGTTAACGGCGCAGACCTGAAGAAATATATCATTAACAAGGACATCAAGTTCTCGACGAAGCTCTTTGCTGCTAGCGCAGCTGACTTGACTACTGAGGGTACGTTCCAAGCTAAAGCAACTCTGACTAAGGTTAGAAATTTGGATGGCACTCCTGTAACCAACGGTACGCAAATCAGCACGGTAACCAGCATCGACAGAATCAAAGCAAGCAAAGCTGACACGGACTTGACTTACAGCATCACTCCATTTGCAAATGGCGTTGCTGCTATCAGAAAGTTCTATGAAAGCTTTGACTCTATACCTGCAAAACAATCCGAAGCAGAAGCATTGTTCTACGGCAAGCTCGATATTACAGCTAAGGATGGTTCCAAAACCGTTGCTCTTCCTTCTCAGAAGGCAATCATTACAAACGTAAGTGTATCTAACCAATCTGTAGCAACAGTTGGCTTCAAGCCAGGATCCGGCGGTACAACGAGCTTCATGAATCCTGATGTAACTGGCGCAGTATACAATGTTCCTGTTACAGTACCAGTTTCTTCTGCTAACCAAGGGTTCATCGATTCCATCGGTCTGCGCGGTCTTAAAGCAGGTACAACAAGCGTAACCGTTACTGTAACTCCATTCGCAGGCATCACGAAGCAGTTGACCCTGGACAACATCAACATCGTTGAAGACGGTCTGAATGCTGCTTCCCTGACTGCTCAAGAGAACGGTAAGCTGAAAACTAACATTCCATTGTCCGCATTGACTGTATCCGGTGGCTTGTCGCAATTTAATGACTACATTGCTGGCAATGTAACATTTGGCGACGTGAAGTTCAAGGATCAATTCGGCAACGAAGTGAAGAATGCTGCGCTTGCTAGAATGGCTGGTACCCTGGGCGTTAACTTCTACATCACAGATGTAGTAGTAAACCCAACAGCTACTGGTGTTCAAGCTTCTGACCTGAGCCTTGACCCTGCTACGAAGAACATCATGTTTACTAATGCAAAACTTACAGGTACTGACGGCGCACCTGCCATCAAGTCCTTCAAGCTGAACATCAGCACTGCAAACGGTAAGTCGGTATTCGTAGACGTTAACCCTACGAACTAATTTATCAAAGCTTTAAATAAAAAGAGGGCCCTCGTGGTCCTCTTTTTATTTCCTACATAAGTGCAGGACTAAGATGAGACCAACCTATGTAAACAGAATAACTGCTGCAATACCTATACATAACTTAAGATTTCGTTTAAGCTATTAAGAGTAGACCAACCTTGTTATTTTCATTAAGGAGAATTAAATTAATGAATAAAAGGAAGCTAACTTTTTGCCTAGCTGTAGGGCTTGTAAGCATACCGTTTGTTGTCCACGCCGACACTAACACTACTTCATCCCAACCCGGTTCAGTCGACGACCCTGTCATCACCAAAAGCTACTTTGATCAAAATATTAAACAAAAAGTTGCGGACGAGCTTGGCAAGCAAAGCATTACCGAGGATAAAGTGAAGCAGCTTATTGCTGCGGAACTGGCCAAGCAACCGTCAGGAGGCGGCACGCCAAGCAGCTCCGGCTCTAGCGGCAATACAGGTACGTCTTCACCAAGCACAACGCCAGCTGTTTCTCCGTCGAATCTCACCATACTCAAGCTCGAGCAAGGTCAAACCCTTTACGGAGGACAAGGTACCGAGTTTATCGTACGTACCGGCAAAGCACAGGTCTTTAGCACCGACGACAACGGAGTAGCCGATGTGACATCGGGTAAAGATATTGCAGCTGGTCAGACGGCCGAGCTTAACCATCTGCTGATCGTACCGCGTGAAGGCCGCGGCCTTAAGCCGGTAGCGAAACAGAAAGACGACATTTACATAATGGTCCGCGGAAATTACCTGCTCATGAATGCGGACGGTACGAAAGTGACATCATAATTTTACCCATTGCACCAGTAGTTCATACGTGTTGCCGATCACCAGAGGGAAAATACTATGGATACATTCCAACCAAGGAGGTTATCCATATGGCCCGGAATAACAACAAGAAAGTGGTGCCCGAAAGTAGTAAAGCATTGAACCAATTGAAGTATGAAATTGCTGCGGAATTAGGCCTTCCTGTCGGTAAAAACGTGGCAAGCATGAATGTAGAATTCGCTACAGAGCTTGGCTCGATTTCATCAGGTTCAGTGAAGGAAGATTATTGGGGACATATTGCTTCGCGTGATGCCGGAGCCGTTGGGGGACATATTACGTCAAGACTAATCAAAAAAGCGGAAGAAATGATGCTCAGCTTGTAAGTGTTAAGTGAATCTAAATATTTTCTGATCTTATCCGTATATTATTGACACTAATGGACAAATCCAGTATGATATTATATTGAAGGTAATGTATAAACCTAACCTTTTCCAGTCGGAAAAGGTTGATTTTTTGTATGTAGACTCATCCGTTTATGAATACTAGCAGTAGGAGGTTGTTCTTATGTCCAATACGATCGCACGTCGTTTGTTTACGTCGGAATCGGTTACCGAAGGTCACCCGGATAAGATTTGTGACCAAATCTCGGACGCAGTCCTGGATGCTTTTCTAACGAATGATCCTAACGCTCGTGTAGCTTGCGAAGTTTCCGTAGCCACAGGCTTGGTTCTTGTTATTGGTGAAATTACAAGCCAATCCGAGTTTATTGATATTCAGTCGATTGCTCGCCAAACGATTAAGGAAATCGGCTACACTCGTGCGAAATATGGCTTTGACTCGAAAACCTGCGCCGTACTGACCTCGCTCAACGAGCAGTCTCCTGACATTGCGCAAGGCGTTAACAAAGCGCTCGAAGCTCGCGAAGGAACCATGACCGACGACGAAATCGAAGCGATCGGTGCCGGCGACCAAGGATTGATGTTCGGTTTCGCCGTGAATGAAACGCCTGAACTGATGCCGCTTCCGATTTCCATCGCGCAGCAGCTGGCACGCCGTCTGACCGAAGTTCGGAAGAACGGTACGCTCGATTACCTCCGTCCGGACGGTAAAACGCAAGTCACCGTTGAATACGAAGGCAATACGCCGGTTCGCATCGATGCGATCGTAATATCCACCCAGCACAGCGAAGAAGTTTCTTTGGAGCAAATCCAAAGAGACATTAAAGAGCACGTTATCAAGCCGGTCGTTCCGGAGAAATTCCTGGACTCCAATACGAACTATTTCATCAATCCGACAGGCCGATTCGTTATTGGCGGTCCTCAAGGCGATGCAGGTCTTACGGGCCGTAAAATCATCGTCGATACGTATGGCGGATACGCTCGCCACGGCGGCGGTGCATTCTCCGGTAAGGATCCGACAAAGGTTGACCGTTCCGGTGCTTATGCGGCTCGTTATGTTGCCAAGAACATCGTTGCTGCAGGTCTTGCCGAAAAATGCGAAATTCAATTGGCTTATGCCATTGGCGTAGCGAAGCCGGTGTCGATTGCCGTAGATACATTCGGCACAGGCAAAGTAAGCGAAGAAAAGCTGGTTGAAGTCATCCGTAAAAACTTCGACCTTCGCCCCGCAGGGATTATCAAGATGCTCGACCTGCGTCGTCCAATCTACAAGCAAACTGCAGCATACGGTCACTTCGGCCGTACCGATGTGGACTTGCCTTGGGAACGTACGGACAAAGCGGAGCAGCTGAAAGCAGAAGCTTTAGCTTAAAAAGCCAATAATCGCTATTGTCTTCCATAGATCTGTCTAAGCAAGACGGTCCGAATCCAACGGACCGTCTTTTTGCGTTCATGTCGAATAATTTCAAGGGACGCTATCGTAACTTTTAAGCGGTTCATAGAGTCTATATATGGGAGAGTGGGAAAATAAGAGAGGAGACAGGTAAGTGATTTTACAGAAAAAATGGCGAAAGCTGTCGTATGCCGTCCTGGCGGCTGCTTTGCTCCTATCGTCGGTCCCCGCATTTGAAGCTTCGAAGGTATATGCGGCGGATTCGACGGTTTCTTTGGTGGGACAGGATATTTTGACGACCGGTGCTGTGTTGAAAAAATATGTATGGCAGTCTACCCGCAATAATAAACCTTATTCGACAAATGCCAATGTGATTGAAGTGGATCTTACGAATCCGTATGTGAAGCTGGATGTCATGACAGGTACCGAGAATCAATTTACCCGCAAGCAAACGGTGCTCGGCATGGCCAAAGAAACGAAGGCGGTAGCCGGAGTCAACGGGGATTTCTACAATACCCAGGCCGAGGGGGTGCCGGAAGGGCCTCAGATCGCCAACGGGCAGCTGATGGCGACACCGCCGTTCATCCCGGGCTTGTATTCCTTTGCCATTGATAAGGACAACAAGCCGATTGTGGATATGTTTTCTTTTCAAGGGAAAATTATTACTAAGGACAATGCCAGCTATACGCTAGGCGGGATCAACAAAACGTACTATTGGTACGATGATGGAACCCATAGCCACATAGACGGCCTGTTCATGTATACCAACGCATGGGGACAGATTGATCGCTCCAATGACGGCGTAACGTATCCGACGGAAGTGCTCGTGCAAAACAATGTCATCACCCAAATCGCCGATAACGGCATAATCAATATGATCGCGCCGAAGGACGGTTATATTTTGCGCGCGGCCGGGAAAGCATCCGATTTTGTCCGGGCGCACATGAAAGTGGGAGATCCGATTGTTGCCGATTACAAGGTGACGGCTGCGGACCCGAGTAAAAATTATGATGTGAATTCGTTCAAAATGATGATCGGCGCGAGCACGATTCTTGTCGACGAAGGCAAGCCGGCGGAGTTCTCCCGCAATGTCGATGATCTGTGCTGCTACCGCTCGCGTACGGCGCTCGGCTATTCCAAAGATCAGAAGACGGCTTATGTGATTGCCGTCGACAACAGCGGGGACAGCAAGGGGCTCAGTATGACCGAGCTGCAGCAGTTTATGGTAAAGGTCGGCGTCTGGAAAGGGATGAACCTGGATGGCGGCGGCTCCACCCAGATGGTGGCCCGTCCACTGGGCGAAACCGATCCGGTGCTTGTGAACAAGACCGAAACCGGTATTCAGCGGAAGGTCGTCAACGGAGTCGGCGTCTTCTCGACGGCACCTCCGGGTCAAGTATCCGCGCTGTTCATTCAGGCGCCCAGCTTCCTGTTCGTAAATGAACAGGCGCCATTGAAGTTTAAAGGCTACGATCAATTTTACAATCCTATCGATTCAGGCAAGGTTACGGCACAATGGTCCGTAGCCGGCGATATGGGGTCGTTCAAGGATAATGTGTTTACGCCGACGAAGGCCGGAACGGCTAAAGTGACGGCGGTCTCGGGGACAGGAACCCAGTCTGCGGACATCGAAGTCGCAGGCCGTGACCAGCTCAGCAGCCTGAAGATTTCTGCCGATAACTTAGCCCTGTCGGAAGGGGAAACCTACAAAATTCCGGTCATAGCTACAACCAAGTCCGGAAAGACAAGACAAATTCCGCCGGAGTTGGTTCAGTGGGAAGTCCTTGGTATCCAAAGCGAAGTGGCGAATGGCGCGATTACGGTCAAAAGTCTCGCAGGCAGCTCGGGTGCGCAGCTGATTGCGCGCTACGATGGCTTCAGCGCGATAGCATCGGTTCCGGTCGGCATCGATAAAGTGTGGTACGATCTGGACAACAAAGCGGTGATGACCTTGTCCGCCCAGAAACCGCAGGATGTTACCTCGGCGGTATATATCAGAACATCCGAGACTGGCAACAAGTACCTGGAGCTGAATTACGATTTCAGCACTTCTCAAGAGAAGGGCAACCGGTGGGCTTACGCAACGATGGATACCGGCGTGCTCATTGAAGGCAAGCCTCAGTATTTGAAGCTGAAGGTGAACGGTGACGAGAGCTTGAACTGGCTTCGCGCCGAACTGGTCGATAATACCGGCAGCAGCGTCTATATCGATTTGGCGCGGAATATCAATTGGAAAGGCTGGAAGCTCCTCACGGCGGATCTAAGCGACTATAAGATCACTTATCCGATCAGAGTGAAGAGTATCTATGTCGTAAACGAAGACATCGGACGCGACGAGAAGGCAGCCAAAGGGAAGATCGGTATCGATGACATCACGTTCACATACAGGGGTGCCATGGAAACACCGTCGAACAACTCCGTGAAGCTGACCATCAACAAGAAGGACGTATCGGTTAATGGCAAAAGCATGACGTTGGAGCAGGCTCCCGTCATTGTGGACGGCAATACACTCATTCCGATTCGATTCGTAACGGATGCGCTCGGCGGAACGGTTCGTTGGGACGATAACGAACGCAAGGTAACCGTGATCCGGGCTGGCAAGATGATCGATCTCTGGATCGATAATAAGGACATGGTGGCGAATGGCCAAAGAGTCACGGCGGAAGTCGCCCCTAGGATCATGAACAATCTGACGGTCGTTCCGCTGCGTATTTTATCCGAGAATTTGGGCTGGAAAGTGACCTGGGACGGTAAGACCCAGCAAATTACTCTCCAATAATTAGTTCTATTTGCTCTCACAATCTCAGCTAAATATGGTACTATATTGCTAGAACATTAAAGTAAATAGGCGAAGGGGCTTTTTCCGGATGCAAGTGGATGCCTTAGACCGCGTCATCAAGAATGCCATCGATGTCATGGAGAACAGCAAGTACCAGGTATTTGAGATCTGTGAGAGTGTCAGGGCAGAACGCGAAGCGCTGAATAACGAGCTCCAGCAAGTCATTGAAGAGACGACCAAGACCATCGACATGGTCGATCGGACGGAGTCCGAATACCGGAGGTCCAGAATTCGACTTACCGAGGTAAGCCGGGACTTCAAGCGGTTCAATGAAGAGGATATTCGGGCAGCCTATGAGGCGGCTACACAGCTGCAAGCGCAGCTTGCTATTTATAGGGAAAAGGAACTGCATCTGAAAGCCCGCAGAGACGATCTGCAGAAAAGGCTGAAGAGTGTCGACAAGCAGCTGGAGCGGGCCGAAGGGCTCGTCTCCCAGCTGAATGTCGTGCTGGAATATTTATCCGGCGACTTGAACCAGGTGACGCGTCTGCTGGAATCCGCCAAGAACAGACAATTACTGGGACTGAAAATCATCCTCGCCCAGGAGGAAGAACGCAAGCGCATTGCAAGGGAAATTCATGACGGCCTGGCGCAGAACCTGGCCAACATCGTCCTGCGTACGGAAATTGCCGAACGAATGATGATGAAGCAGGCTTTTAACGCCGTGAAGGACGAGCTTGTCGATTTGAAAGGCCAAGTCAGAGGCGGCATTGAAGAGGTTCGCAAAATTATTTTCAACCTCCGGCCTATGGCTCTGGATGATCTGGGTCTTGTGCCGACTTTACGTAAATTCATTCAGGATTATGAAGAGAAGCACAAAATTCGCACCCGCTTCGAAATGGCGGGCAAGGAAACCCGTCTTCCCTCCGGAATGGAAGTGGCTATATTTCGCCTCGTTCAAGAAGCCTTCTCCAACGTATTGAAGCACGCCCAAGCCTCCCATGTTGCTCTGGAAATGACTTATCAGCAGCAAATGGTGAAGATTACGGTCACCGATAACGGTGTTGGTTTTGCCGCGGACAATATCGATCGCAAAATTACGAAGGGCAGCCATTACGGGCTCATCGGAATGCGCGAGAGGGTCGAGCTGCTCGAGGGACGACTCGATATTCAATCGGATATAGGGGCTGGGACAAAAATATCAATGGTCATACCCATTAAGTCGGACGCTAAGGAGGAGTAGCTGATGGAGATTGTGAACAACACGAAACGCCCAATCAAACTGGTGCTTGCCGATGACCACCAATTGTTTCGAGAAGGGGTCAAGCGCATACTGAACATGGAAAACGACCTTGAGGTGGTTGGGGAGTGCGGCGACGGCATTCAAGTCCTGGAGCTCTGCAATACGCTTCATCCGGATATTGTTCTTATGGACATCAACATGCCCATCGAGAACGGGGTTGTGGCGACCGAGAAGCTGAAGGATATTTTTCCGGATATCAAGGTGATTATTCTCTCTATTCACGACGATGAAAGCTATGTATTCGAGACGCTTCGTAAGGGGGCTTCCGGTTATCTGCTGAAAGATATGGAAGCGGAATCTCTGATCAATGCGATTCGTTCCGTTGTCGCGGGACATGCCTATATTCATCCGAAAGTTACAGGTAAGCTGATCAACCAGCTTCGCCGGATGACCTATTTGGATGAAGCGGGCGTAGCGGGCTCGGGTACCACAGCAAAGGAAGCCGGCGTAAAGTACGTTCATATGGATAACAGCCCGCTCACGCGGCGTGAAGCGGAAGTGCTGCGTCTGATGGCCGAAGGCAAGAGCAATAAGATGATCGGCGAATTCCTGTACATCAGCGAGAAGACGGTTAAGAACCATGTCAGCAGTATTTTGCAGAAAATGGAAGTTGATGACCGAACCCAAGCGGTAATTGTCGCGATCAAGAACGGTTGGGTTACGCTCTAGCCCGGTAGAGCTTTCCGCTTATCGACTTGGCGTGCAGTACGATTATTCTGGAACCAACCATTTCCCGCCAGCATATAATGCTGTTAAGGGAGGGAGCGGTTATGCTTATAGGCTTGGTTTGGATAGTCGGCTGCTATGCTGCGGGAATCGCCCTGATCCACATCCTGCATTCACGGTGGACGCGGCGGGAACAAGCTGGAACGGTTCACTATGCGCTGATGACACGGGACGATCAAAATACGGTCGAGTGGTTCATTCGTTCGCTGCATTTCTTTTCTTGGCTCAAAGGGAGAGCCATTACCATAACCATTATCGATGAAGGCTCCAGTGACGATACGCTGGCGATCGCCTACAGGTTAAGCCAGGAGCATCATTTGAACATTTGCATGGAAGCAGCCTTGGACTGGGATGACTGGGTTAGCGAACATGAGGATGAGCAGATGATGGTGGTCCGGCTTAGCCAACAAGGTAGTTTGGAAACCGCTTACAAGTTTTTATAATTACAGGTCTGAAGGTGACGGATGAAAACGCTGCTGTATTCACTTGAGCTCCCAAGCGGCTGTGCATGGCACGTGACTCTGGACATTCGTGCTGACCGGGACCATTGGGTTCGGCAGTACGGGGAAGGGGCCAGAATGCGTGTAATGGAGCCGTCTTTGTCATTTGGACAAGCGATGCTGCTTCGGGAGGCGCTTCAGAGTGCAAGGCCAGGCAAGGATAACCCGATTGAAGCGATGAGAAAGACAGGGAGAATGCTGGGACTGTCCGAGGAACGAATGAACCTATGGAAATGGCGGGCCCCGATACCGGGTAAAGGAGAAGCGCTGCGGGAACCGGTACTGCCGGAGATGGAGGTAAGGAAGGGACTAGAGCTGCTAGCGGCGAAGCTTCAGGGACGATTCTTGTTCATGGAGGAGCTGACCGGCTTGCTGGAACAAGAGGGAGCGGGCCTGCCCGTCGAATCGAAATTGTATCTGCTGCAGAGAGCATGGTTGGAGCAACGGGTCGAGCTTGTTGCCGGTGTTACGCTTAAGCCAGAGAAGCGCTCGTGGTTCTCAAGGTTTACCCGTGGCGGGTCGAAGGAGGCCCAATGTATGCGATGCGGTAACAGTGATCCCGGTCAGCTCCGCTGGACGAATTGTCCAAGCTGTGGCGGGCCCTGCCCTTATTGCGAAGACTGCGTTACGATGGGTCGGTCACGGTTTTGTACTCCATTGGTTTATGTTCCTGCCGGTCCGGGCGTCGGAGGGCTTGAGACGGCGGAGAGACGGTTGGACACGGTGAAATATACGTCGTCTTGGGGGTTAAGCGAGCTGCAGACGGAAGCGGCGGCAGAAGCATTGAAATTTTTGAAAGCAAATGAATTCCATTCGAGGAAGGAATCGTACAAAACGACTGATAAGCCTCGTTTCCTGATCTGGGCGGTAACGGGGGCGGGCAAGACGGAAATGATCTTTCCTTTAGTACGCTACACACTTGACCAAGGAGGGCGTGCAGCCATTGCTACGCCTCGAAGAGACGTCGTGCTGGAGCTGAAGCCGCGCATAGAACGGGCTTTTCCGGATGTGAAGGTGGTGACGCTGTACGGCGGCAGCGAGCAGCGCTGGGAGCGCGGAGAAATCACGATCGCAACGACGCATCAGCTGATGCGCTTCCGGGAAGCGTTCGATCTGGTCATCGTGGATGAGATCGATGCGTTTCCTTATCATAATAATCCTCTGCTGCAGTATGCCGTGAACCATACCAGCAAGCCGGCCGGAGCTTATATCCTTCTCTCGGCTACGCCGCCGGAGGCGCTCCAACGCGAAGCCCGAAGCGGGGGGCTGGCCCATGCCAGAGTACCGGCCCGCTACCATCGTCACCCGCTGCCCGTTCCCGAGCTGATCTCGTCCATGCCCTTATGGCAAATGGTCACGAGAGGCTTGATTGGGCAGGAGCTGAAGAAAAGGCTGGCTGCCTCGCTGCAACGGGAAGCTCAGGTCTTCGTGTTCGTACCGAAGATCGCGATGGTGGAGCCGGCTGTACAGCTCTTGCGCAGGGAGTTTCCGGATACGGTTGTGGAAGGCACCTCTTCCAAGGATGAGCATCGTGCCGGGAGGGTCATGCGTTTCCGGGATAGGGAGATCCGGGTACTCGTGACGACGACGATCCTGGAGCGGGGCGTAACGATTCCGAAGTCGGATGTGTTCATCTGGGATGCGGATGCCCCCATCTTTGATGCTGCGGCGCTGGTGCAGATGGCCGGAAGGGCGGGACGTTCGGCGCAGGATCCGAAGGGGCGGGTCGTTTTTGCGGGGAAAGAGAAGAACGATGCGCAAGTGAAGGCAATCCGGCAAATCAAGGAGATGAACCGGATTGCGATGAAAAAAGGCTATTTGCAAACCCCGGAAGAAGGAGGTTTTCTATGATAAGTCTTCAGCATGGGTTAGACCTGCTTAGACAAGCCATGGATAGGCTGGAACGAGCGCTTGCTCCGAAGGGCGAGATCTGCTTATGCTGCGGTTCCGAGCATCGCCATAAGGCGCTGCTGCCCTTGTGCCGGCGCTGCTGGGAGGTCATCCCTTGGATCCTGCAAGTGGACTGTCCCGTATGCGGGCGATACGAATCTTGTCCGGATTGCGGCCGCAGGCAGGAAACCTGGTTTGTCCGGAACCGAAGCGTCGTTCGTTATGATGAACAAATGAAGGAATGGCTGGCTCAATACAAATATCGCGGGCAGGAGCGTCTTAGGGGGCTATTCGGGCGAATGCTGCTGCATGCATATCATTTGCATCGGTCGGCTCAAGGCATTAAGGCGTTGACCGAGATTGTTACCTATGTGCCTCTAAGCGAAGAACGATATATGGAGCGGGGCTTCAACCAGGCGGAGCAAATGGCCGCCGAGCTGGGCAAGCTGGCAGGACTGCCTGTAATCCCCCTGCTCCGGCGGGCCCGGCATACGGACAAGCAGAGCTTTAAAGCGCGGGCTGAGCGGCTGGACGATTTGCGCGGCGCCTTCGTGCTGGATCCGGTGAACGGAGGGAAGCTAAGCGCAGCTGCCGGCAGCCAGCGCCTGTGCGTTTACATCATAGACGACGTATACACAACGGGAAGTACCTTAAACGAATGCGCGAGAACCTTGAGAGGAGCAGGAGATATCGAGGTGTACGGGCTGAGCTGGGCTCGCTAACTTTTGTTAAAACTTGATCAATGAAATATTAACAATAGCCCTGGGGTATCCGATAAAAAATGTAGGACTGCGTTCGCGGAATACTGTCTTATAGTTAGGAAAGGGGGACCGCTTATGAGTTTAAATGTCGACAACTGTCACCGTTGCGGCAAAGTATATCTTAAGAATCTGCACGGGATGTGCCCGAATTGTATTAAGGACATCGAAGCTCAGTATGAGAAATGTCTGAATTATTTGCGAGAGAATCGCCAATGCAATATTTATGATCTTAGCGAAGCGACGGGTGTGGAAGTGAAGCAGATCATCAAGTTTATACGCGAAGGCCGAATTTCCATTAAAAATCACGCCAATATGTCTTATGATTGCGAGATTTGCGGTACGCCCATCAAGGAGCATGCCATCTGCGAATCGTGCAGGACGCGATTAATGAAAGACAAAGCGAATATGCAAGAGGATGAGCAGCGACGGAAAGATCAGGCAGAGCAGGAGAACCATGTGTCCTTTAAGATCAAGGATCGTTTGCAGAACAGGAATAAATGAAGTAAACTCATTTTACATCTAAAATTTCAAAGACGGCCCACCGATAAATGTAGTAAAGCAAATCGGTGGGTTTGTTATTGCCGTTTAAAGAGGTGAGTTTTATGAAAATTAATGGAACGAATCGGGTCGGAGCCGTCAACCAATACAAGAAGAATCAAGAAGCGCATCAAGCCGCCTCCGCAGGAAAACCAAGCAAGAAGAAAGACCAGGTGGAAATCTCCAGCGAAGCGAAGGAGCTGCTGGAAACGCAGGGCGCATCGCCGGAGAAGTTGGCCGCACTGAAGGAATCGGTATCTACAGGCACTTACCATATCGATTCGCGTACGCTCGCGGAGAAGATTTTCCCTTTCTTGAAATAAGACGAATGAGGTGTGAATGCCATGTCCTTTGACGCCCTGATGCAGACAATGACTTCTTTGAATGAAATTCACGATACGTTACTGGAGCTGGCGGAGCAGAAGAAGGACGTGCTCATTCACAATCAGGTGGAGCAGCTGACACAAATCGTGACCCGCGAGAACAAGCTGCTGAAGCAGATCGGCGAGCTGGACAAGGCCCGGATCGAAGCGATCGGCGCTTTCATGATGGAGAAGGGGTATAAGCCCAATCCCCGCGTGACCGTAAGCGATTTGACGAAGATCATTTTCAAT
Source organism: Paenibacillus gyeongsangnamensis (assembly GCF_027533625.1). GTDB lineage: Bacteria > Bacillota > Bacilli > Paenibacillales > NBRC-103111 > Paenibacillus_G > Paenibacillus_G gyeongsangnamensis. Next base: position 74,996 of record NZ_JAQAGZ010000014.1, read on the forward strand.
GTCGAGGATAAGAAAGCGCTCATGGACAAGCAGCGCGAGCTGAAATCCACGATCCAAAAGCTTCGGGAACAGAATCGGCTTAACCAGCAGTTGATCGAGCATTCGCTCGCATTTATTAATTATTCCTTGGATTTGATCGTCGGGCCTCCGGAGGATGAAGTGATTTACCAGAATCCGCAGCAGAGTCCGAATGGACTGAAAAGATCAAGCATGTTTGACTCGAGAGCATAACCATATATGTAATAAGGAGGGAAATAGCTGTTATGCGTTCTACATTCATGGGTCTTGAAATATCTAAGAGAGCCTTATTTGCACAGCAAGCTGCTCTAAATACGACTGGACATAACATTGCAAACGCCAACACTCAAGGTTATTCCCGGCAAGTGGTTAACATGGTGGCTGCTAAGCCCCTTGAGTACCCGGGGATGATGCGAAGCAATGTTCCAGGCCAGATGGGACAAGGGGTGGAGTTCGATCATATTAATAGAATTCGCGAGAAGTTTTTGGACGATCAATTTCACAACGAAAATAAAAACCTAGGGGATTGGTCGATACGGAAGGATACATTGGACAAGCTGGAAGCAATTATTAATGAGCCTTCCGATACAGGCATTCGTCAAACGATCGAAGGGTTTTGGAATGCCTGGCAAGAGTTAAGCAAGTCCCCTGAGAACACTACGGCACGTGTGCTTGTTAAGGAAAAAGCACTTGCTATGACGGATGCATTTAATCAAACATCTAAGCAATTACAAGATTTATCCACGGATTTAACGACCAATATTGGGATCAAAGCGACTGAAGCAAATACGATCGTCGATCAGATAGCAAAGTTAAATGAGGCTATTTATCGCGTAGAGGGCTTAGGAAACGATGCAAATGATTTGAGAGACCAACGCGACCTTCTGGTCGATAACTTATCCAAGATCGTAAATATTACCTTTACCGAGGACAGTAACGGGTACAACATCAAGATGGGTAATGTACAATTGGTAAGCGGCAATCAAGTGGGAACATCCTTGACGACGGCTTCCCTTCAGGCTTCTGCGGCTTCAGGCGATCTGAACAGCGGCGAAGTATACGGAATGATTCAATCCCGCGATAATTATGTTGCCAATTATCAATTTCAGTTGGACTCCATGCTGAAAGTATTAGTCACTGGCGATGTCCAGACCACACTGCCACAAGGTATGGTTGTGCCCGATGGAACGACTCTGACTGTTGTGAATCCTGACGGTACAACAGCACAGCAAGTCTTTAGCGGGACGATTCAGCAAAGGACGCTAGCTAGTGATTTAAAAGTTACGGTCAAAGGCTTCAATGGTTTGCACCAACTTGGATACTCCGGCTCCGATCCGTTAAAGTCGGGAGTGCCTTTCTTCACATTAAAGCCAGGTGCGACGGATTTCACGGCCGGAAGCGTTACGGTCAATCCCGACATCGTTAACGACCCCTCCAATATTTCGTCTTCAGCTAGAAGCTATACGGATACGGACGGGGTAGACAAAGTAGTTAAGGGCAACAATGACATGGCATTGCTGCTAGCTGGCATTCGAGACAAGAAAGTAAATTTTGATCCGTCTACAACGGGCAAAGCCATACTGAAAGACGGAACCTTCGACGAATTTTTCAGATCCATTGTAGGTCAGTTGGGTGTTCAGAGCCAAGAAGCGACACGGCAGGCCACAAACCAGCAAACTTTAGTGGACCAGGTGGATTCCAATCGTCAATCGGTTAGCGGAGTCTCGCTTGATGAGGAAATGTCGAATATGATCAAATTTCAGAAGGCTTATGCTGCTGCAGCCCGCGTTATGACTACTTATGATGAGATGCTCGATAAAATTATCAATAGCATGGGAACGGTTGGCAGGTAAGGTTTAATCAATCAGGAACGGGGTGAGCCTGGATTATGAATACTCGAGTTACGCAGGGAATGATGAACAATCAATTGCTCCGGAACATTAATGCCAATTTGTCGAGAATCAATAATCATCAGAACCAGCTGTCTACCGGCCGGAAAATAAATAAGCCATCGGACGATCCGGTGGGAATTAGTTTCTCGCTGCGATATCGGAGTGAAAACTCGGCGAATGATCAATATATTAGCAATGTCGATGCAGCTACTTCATGGCTGGATTACACGGATACAACGTTGAATCAGGCAAATTCAGTAATGCAGCGTGTTCGGGAGCTTGCCGTAAATGCTTCAAACGGAACTAACCCTCAATCGGCCCTTGACGCAATCAAAAAAGAAGTGGACCAATTGAAGGAGCAGATGGTTACGATCGGGAACAGCCAGTTTAACGGCAAGTATGTCTTTAATGGACAGCTTACCGATAAACAGCCTTATACTAGCGCTACTGCCGCTACCGACAAAGTTGACCAAGGTCAAATCCAATTTGATATTGGTGTTGGAGTTCGGGTAGCAGCTAATATTTCCGGGGATAAAATATTCGGTGCCACTGGAGCCAATGACAACATCTTTCGTGTCATGGACGATCTTTCAGCTGCCTTGGCATCTGGAAATCAACAAGCCATCGGAGCATGTATTGGCAGACTTGACACTCGTAACGATGCTTTTTTGCAAGCAAGAGCGGATGTCGGGGCGAAACAAAATCGAATTGAGTTAGCTCAATCTCGTCTTAAGGATATCAGCACGAATCTCCAGACGCTTCAATCTAAGGCAGAGGATGCGGATATTCCTGGAGTGATTACGAATTTAAAAACAGATGAGAATGTGTATAACGCCTCATTATCCGTTGGGTCCAAGATCATTAGCACAAGTCTGGTTGATTTTCTTCGTTAGGAGAAATAAATCATGTCCATTCCCCACATTCAGATCCGCCAGCAATATGGGCAGCTTGGCATTGATGCCGAATTAGGCAAGCTGGATATAAAACAGCCGCAAGCGACGTTTGAGATCACGACCGAACGCCCAAAGCTTGACATTCATGCGGAACAAGGCGTACTTTATGTCGACTCTAGCAAAGCTTGGGATGCGCTTGGACATGGTCCGGCTTTAGAGACCATGAGCAAGATTTATTCAAGAGCTCATGAGGTAGCAATGCAGGGGATAGCTAGAATTGTTGAAGAAGGCAACCGACTTGCCGCAATTCACGAGGGCGGCAATGCCATTGCGGAGATCGCAAAAGAGAAAGGCGCTGAATTTTTCGAGTTTGAATTTATGGGTGATGCTTCAGTTAATAATGTAGATATGCATTATGTCCCGGGAAAGCTTGATATTCAGGTTCACGAAGGCAAAGTGAATATTAATACGTATCCCAATCCTCCGGAGATCAATTATACCCGCGGCAAGCTCGATTTTTATATGATGCAATATCCTAAAGTAGAAATCATACCCCCGCAAATTGATGCTAAGGGCTAGTAAGTCAATAATTAACTTGTAAAAAATAATACCGATAATAATATTAATGCTATAGCGTTTGCTATAGCATTACCTATTTAGGGGAGGATAACAATGGTTCAGCTAATCCATGAGAAAGTGATTCGGTTTAATGGAAGCATATTAGGCTTCGAGAATTACGATGAATTTCTTGTTACTCTTGTAGAGGATGATAGTCCGTATGCTTATTTGCAAAGTCTGCAGGATGAAAATATAGGTTTTTTGGTAGTGACTCCTTTTGTTTTTCATCCTGAGTATACGTTTGAAATTGATGATAAACACAAAACTATACTGGGATTGAAGACGTTAGAAGAAGTGGCTGTTTTTACAACGGTAACCATTAGAGAGCCGTATACCCAATCTACCGTAAATTTGTTGGCTCCCTTAGTGATCAATATAACTAACGGGCAAGGTCGCCAAATCGTCTTACCCCCGAAATCAAACTATGGAACTAATGAACCCCTCTTTAGAAAAGTCTTTGAAGAAAGCGGTGAGTAATTGTGCTGGTTTTGACAAGAAAAAAAGGACAATCGATCATCATTAACAATAACATTGAGATTGTGATCTCCGCAATTGAAGGAGAGCAAGTCAAAATCGGTATAAATGCGCCTCAAGATGTAAACATTTTGCGCAAGGAAGTGTACGATGCGGTTCAACAAAGCAATAAAGAAGCCATCCAACCCAAAATCGATTTAAATACATTGAAAAAATTGCCGAATCCCGAAAAATAATAGCGAATATTTTTGGTATAGCTCTAAACTGCAGGGTATCTAAAACCGATAAATGTAGTGTAAGGCCAAAAGCCTACTCCACAAGGAAGTGGAAATCCAAATTTCAAGGAGGAAATACAAATGATTATCAACCACAACATTCCTGCTCTGAACACGTACAACAGACTGGGCGAGAACACCAACAATGCAAGCAAATCCATGGAGAAACTCTCCTCTGGTCTGCGTATTAACCGCGCAGGCGACGATGCTGCAGGTCTCGCAATTTCCGAAAAAATGCGCGGCCAAATCCGCGGTCTTGATCAAGCTTCCCGCAACGCACAAGACGGCATCTCCCTGATTCAAACTGCTGAAGGTGCGTTGAGCGAAACTCATTCCATCCTGCAACGTATGCGCGAGTTGGCTGTTCAAGCGAGCAACGGTACATACACCACTTCTGACCGTCAGAAATTGGGTTCTGAGGTAGTTCAGCTTCAAAAGGAAATCAACCGTATCGCATCCCAAACTGAATTTAATACCAAAAAGTTGCTGACTGGTGGTCTCAAAGTTAGTTTCCAAGTTGGTGCAAACTCCGGTCAAACAATTGCTTTCTCTATCAATAAGATGGTTGTATCTGCATTGATTAACAGCAAAGGTGTAGGCTCTACCTTCAGCTCAGCTACTTTTAGTACTGTTATCAGAGACCTCAACAGCGGTATTAACACAGTATCGAAGGAACGCGCCAACATGGGTGCTTACCAAAACCGTTTGGAGCATACAATCAACAACTTGAATACATCTTCTGAAAACCTGACCGCAGCAGAGTCCCGCATCCGTGACGTTGACATGGCAAAAGAAATGATGAACTACACGAAGAGCAACATCCTTACGCAAGCAGCACAAGCTATGCTGGCTCAAGCCAACCAAGCGCCACAAGGCGTACTTCAGTTGCTCCGCTAAGCCTAGATTCAGATTTCAAAGAAAAAGCCAACCCCATATCAGGTTGGCTTTTTTTCAAAAAAAGAAACGAACGGAGGCAATTATGCAAGAAGGCTATGAAGCATTCCAGGAAATGGTGCATCGAATTTGTTACGCTTTTTATCGTTACGAAATCCAGAGCGGCTTGAGCCTTATGGAACCTATGACAAAGCAGTTTACTGAGTTACTGGAAAATCATGATTATTCTGAAAAACAACTTCAGGATATGAATAAACTGCTGGAATTAATATTATTGGCCGTGGAAAAAAAAGATTTTTTGATTGCCGCGGATTTGTTGAAACATGAATTGTGCGTACGTATTATGCATCCAAGCAGCTTTCCTGCCTAAAGGAGATTTTTATGACATACTTTTACAGCAACGCAGAATTCTTAATGGAATATAACCAATGGCTCCTAAGTGAGATGGAAGCAGTGGATGCTGATGAAATCGAATTTACTCGTATCGGAGAAGACATTGTTTTTAAGTTGGCTGATGAAAATGGGAATGAATTTTATACGGCAAGCATTTACGATCCGGTGTTTGAAGCAACACAGTTTCTGGATGGCGTAAATTTTGACAACACCGGCTATATATTGATGGGCATGGGTTCGAGTGCCATCATAAAACAAATATTAGAAAACAAAACCGAGACTGCCTGGGTTTTAATCATAGAGAAAGATACAGCGCTTGTGAAGAAGTTCTTGCAGGAGGTGGATCTATCGCCTTACCTTGCAGGCAAACCGCAGAGGGTCATCATTTTGACCGATATCATGGACGATTTGCACGAAATTCTGAATGAGTATCTGGTTTCTTTGGTCGGTTATTATTTTTTGCAAACCGATTTGTTGCGTACCTTTTCCAGCTATCGTCGAGATGCTGCGTATTATGAAGGTGTAGTAGAGGCGATTACCAATCATTTGCGCACCCATATGACTGCAATGGGAAATTCTTTGGAAGACACTCTGATGGGGATAACAAACGAACTGAAAAATGTTCCTGTCGCTCTGAAGTCTCATCGTATAAAGGATCTGCAAGATAAATATAAAGGGAAGCCGATTGTGTGCGTCGCTTCCGGCCCTTCTTTGGACAAGCAACTACCCTTGCTCAAGGAGATCAAAGGAAAGGCACTGATCATTTGCGCTGAATCGGCGTTTCGCGTGCTAATGAAAAATGGCATCTCTCCTGATGTGGTATGCATTTTAGAGCGAGGAACCAATTCCTATGATCTCAGTGTAAAAGGGATAGATATTCCGGAAGAGACGGCATTGATTGGGTTAACCGTCATGGATGAACGTATTCCACGAGCATGGAATCAACATGTCATTCCCGTATTTAAAGATAACATCACCCATAGCCGTATTATGAACGAAGCGCTCGGGGACCGGGGAACACTTTACAATGGAAGTTCCGTGGCTCATTTCAATTATTCGCTGGCCCATCACTTAGGCGGGAATCCGATTGTATTTATCGGTCAGGATTTGGCTTTTTCAGAAGAAGGGGTTACTCATAGTAAGGACAGCTTTTATGTAGATCAGTCCGATGTCGAGATGACCAGTGAGCAGCGCAAGCAAATACAAGATAGCTTGCAAGATGACGAGAGTTTCATTAATAGAACGGTGTATGTGGACGGATATTATGGTGGAAAGGTCAAGTCAAGAGAACTATGGAGGCAATTTTTGTTTTGGATGGAGCACTTGATAAGCGTTCTGCCTTCTCCATTGGTCATTAATGCCACGGAAGGAGGGGCTGACATCAAGGGTACTAGGAAAATGCCTTTCCGGGAAGTAGTCGATCTGTATTGCCAAGAGTCGGTTCCATCCATCCCTGAGTTGTTTAGGGAATTGCCGCCATTACCAACCGAAGATAATTTGCAGGATACGCTTGGAGATATGGTCTCCTTCTTTAATGATCGGTTGGGAGAGATGCTTCGTGTCAGTCAGTTCGCGGAAGAGATTTTGCAGGCAATCCAGCAATTACAGACAGAACTGACGAATTCAGATGAAGGTTCGATTGAATTCTTGGAGATGAAGGCCAGCCGAATCTTGCGAAATGTGGAACATTTGCTGAAGGAAGTATTGAATGATAAGTTACTTTTCTTCTTTTTCCGCCCGCTTCTCTCGAATTATCATGTGAAAATAAATCCTATTTCCAGGGTTTCTTCGGTGGAGCGACTTAAACAAATTTTGATTCATCAAAGTTATTTTTTGAAAAGGCTGATAGAGGGCGGAAAACAATTGCTTGACGTTTACGATAAGGGCATCCGCAATGTGGTTCTGAGTCTTGGGTACGATAGCGAAGAACTATATTTGGATGCGAAACCGAAATGGGAATTGCCCAACTTAGAAGGAGAGGAAGCCGTATCGTGAATCAAGCTATAATCATTGAAACCTTGGAAAGTATGAAGGGCTACGTACCCAAACTTGTCATGGCTTCCGAAACGATCGTTCACGACATTCAAACCCATGAAGGCAATTGGGCAAATGTTTTGGTTGCCTACTTGGAAGGAATCTCTTGGCTGACAATGGCCATTGAAGGCATAACGCGATTAGATCAAAATATTTTGGCGGATTGGGATATTAATGCTCTGGCATCGGTTGTTGAACAACTAAATGGATCACTGGAACAACAGGATTTTGTTTCATTATGTGACCTGCTTCTGTATGAGCTTCAGCCGATATTGAAATCCTTTGAAAACAAGCTGCAGGGTATGATTCAATGAGTGCTTGGAATCATAGCATTCAAACGCATAACCGTAGATCGCGTGCGCCACAAGTGGCGCTTGAACATACAAAAAACGGGTTATGGACGGCGTCAGTACGTAAGGAAGGTATTCCGCCATTTTATCTTCACAGCCGATACGATCCGACAACCGAGGCGCATCGATTCGCGGCTGCTCAACTAAGCAGCATCGGGGAGGAGAAACCGGATCGTATTGTGCTTTACGGGGCCGGGTGCGGGCATCACGTGAAGGCCCTCTTGGAGCAAACTGAGGATATTGGTGTTCCCTTCGAGGTTTGGGAAACGAACGTTTCGGCCTTTTTGGATATGGAGCGGGCAGGAATGTTTAAAGAAATTATGGATGAACCAAGACTCATATTTATCGTCTCGGATGACTTGCAAGTCTTTTCGGAACGTATGAATGTTTGGGAACAAAATCGTGTACACGTTATTGTTCATGAACCTTCCCTACGAGCTATTCCAGAAGAATTAGAGTCTTTAAAACGCGTTTTGCAAGATTATCAAGTGCATCAAAATAGTGTAATTGTGCACCGTGATTTATTTCACGATAATTTCGCTAGAAATAATCGCAAGGAATGGCCTTCTGTTTCCGCATTCCATGGTTTGCCCTCCGTTCCCGCAATCGTAATTAGCGCTGGTCCGTCACTTTCAAAATCGTTAGCTTTATTGCCGAATGCGGCTAAACATTGTTTGCTGGGGTCCGTAGGCACAGCGGTCCCATTGTTGGTTCGCCAAGGTATTCGTCCTGATTTTGTAGTCATGACTGATCCGCAACCAAACATGCTTCAACAATTGGATGGCTGGGATTCTGAGAGCATTCCTTTATTTTTTTTGAGTACCCTTTATTCGGAAGTAGTAGATCGGTATAAGGGGCCTAAATTTATCCTTTTCCAGGAAGGATACCCGGCTGCAGAGAGGATGGCTTCGCTCCGAAGAGAAATGCTCGTTCAAACCGGGGGATCCGTTTCGACAACTCTTTTTTCTCTCGCCCGAATATTGGGGCTGCGTCCGTTATGCTTAGTAGGCCAAGATCTTGCTTATACCGGTAACAAGACACATGTGGAGGGTACGCCGCTCTATCAGCAGTTGGAGAGGCAAGTAACGGGGGAGCGTGTGATGGCGTTCGACGGCCAGGGAACGGTTGTTGCTCCTCGTAATTTGCTTCTTTACAAAAAGTGGTTTGAGGAACAAGCTCGCAGCTGTAACGAGACGTTTTACAATGCAACCGAAGGCGGCGCTTACATCGAAGGGTTTGCTCATGTCACGCTTAGAGAGTTTTTGGCGAAAATACAAACGATTGATGTCTCAAAAGCACGAGAAATGTTTCAACGGATGGCCCGATCTTCATCAAAGAACTGACATGGAGTGGAACTCAAGATGTATGAAGGAAAAAAAATATTGATTATAGGTGGAACCGGAACGCTTGGACAACATTTAACCCGCTATTTATTGCGCCACAATCCGCAAGTTATTCGGATTCTGAGCCGCGATGAATATAAACAGTTTGAGATGCAGCAGATGTTTGACGAACACAAGTCCAAACTGCGCTTTCTAATAGGCGACATCCGGGACGCACAAAGGCTGAATCGTGCTATGGAGGATATCGACTTCGTGTTTCATTTGGCAGCAATGAAGCATGTCCCGTTTTGTGAATATAACCCTTTCGAGGCGGTACAGACGAACATCATAGGCACTCAAAATATGATTCAGGCAGCCATCCAAAATGGCGTGAAAAAAGTGTTATTCACCTCATCAGACAAAGCGATCTCACCTACAAATACTTACGGAGCCTCTAAGCTTATGGCAGAGCGGCTTATATCGGCGGCTGAGTACCAAAAAGGGCCGAAGCAAACCGTATTCGCGGCGGTTCGTTTCGGTAATGTAATGGGTTCGCGGGGTTCGGTAATTCCGCTATTTAGCAAGCAGATTAAGGAGAGTCGCTCGGTAACTGTAACAGATTTAAGCATGACGCGCTATATGATGACAGCTACGCAGGCTATCACGCTTATGCTGAAAGCAAATGAGATGTCAACGGGCGGAGAAATTTTCGTGCTGAAAATGCCTACGATTATTTTGGCCGATCTGGTGGATGTTCTCATCGAGGAAGTCGGCAAAAAATATAATATAACCGACGAGATCGCTCGAAAAGAGATTGGTCTGCGAACAGGTGAAAAACGATACGAGGAGTTAATGACAGAGGATGAAAAACTCCAAAGCTGGGAAACATCTGACATGTTCATTATTCCCTCTCCATTCAAAGAAAAATTGAGGGAAAATCCGTATCCTAACGCCCGAAAAATGCAGGTTTGTGCAGTAAATTCCCATCATGAACAGCCCATCGACCGTGATACGTTAAGGCGCTGGATTCTCGAAGAAAATCTGGTATAGAGGGACATTTCATGAAAAGCGTAGTCATTATTCAGGCAAGAATGGGATCAACCAGACTCCCGGGAAAAGTTTTAAAAACGTTGATCGATAAAACGGTACTTGCACACGTCATTGAAAGGACGCAGGCTTTTCAAAATGTGCAGGAAATCGTGGTTGCTACAACGCGCGGTAGCCAGGACGATCCGATCGTGGAAGAAGCCAAACGTCTGGGTGTCATGGTTAGCCGCGGCAGCGAGTCGGATGTTTTATCCCGGTATTATGAAGCTGCTTTACAGTTGCAAGCTGATCATGTAATCCGGATTACCTCAGATTGTCCGCTAATCGAACCGGAAGTCTCCTCGCTTGTGATCCGAGAGTATTTGGAAGATGGGAAATACGATTATATAAGCAACACTTTGGAACGAACCTATCCGCGCGGGTTGGATACGGAAGTTTTTTCGTTTGCGTCGATAGAAACGGCTCATCGCGAAACTAGCAGTACTCATGACCGTGAACATGTAACCCCATATATTTACAACAACCCCGAACGTTTTCGCTGCCGTTCAATAGTAAGCAGGGAGGATATTCCCGAATACCGCTGGACCCTTGATACACCGGAGGATTGGGAGTTAATTCGGCGAATTTATGAAGCGTTATACCAACCTGGACGATTGTTTTCATGGAAGGAAGCAGCGGCCGTTATGCAAGCAAATCCAAGCTGGCTATCGATTAATTCCCATATCGAACAAAAAAAATAGTACAATCTAATCTTGTCGCTATTTTATATATAGACTCGCCCAACGCTCAATACGCTGAAATCGCCTTATAAACATTATAGCCAGCAGTTTAGAGGAGATGTCCTATCTTTGATTACAACAAAAATCAATGTTCTTATTCCACAATATTTGAATAAATTTTCTTGCATCGGTTCGGATTGTGAAGATAGTTGCTGTTCGGGTTGGCGAGTTGATATTGATAAAGCGACGTATAAGAAATACAGCAAGATACGTGATAAAGAATTATCCTCAATGATAAATAATAAAGTTAAACGGACACGTTCGGACGCAACTTCAGAGAATTATGCAGGAATTGAAATGGATTCAAATCATAATTGTCCGTTTTTGTCGGAACAAAAGTTATGTAAAATTCAGTTGAAATTAGGGGAGGATTACCTTGCCAACATCTGTGCCACCTATCCGAGGACTTTGCAATTTGTTGACGACGTACTTGAGAAATCTGCATCTATGTCTTGTCCTGAGATAGCGCGGCTTGCTTTGCTAAATCCTAATAAAATGGAATTTGATCTATTGGAAGAGTCAATCACCGTTCGTAATCAAATGATGAGTCAAATATCCACAAAAGTGGATGCCACTGATCAAATAATAAAATATTTTTGGGATCTACGCTCATTTACTATAGATGTTTTACAAAACCGTAATTTTCAAATGTGGGAGAGATTAATTGCCCTTGGGATGTTTTATCAAAAATTGGACGAATATGTGAATAAAGGTCTGGTTAGCGATATTCCGCAATTGATCTCCTTATATAAATCTATCTTTTCTGAAGATTCATTTAAATCAACTTTAAATGACTTGCCAACAAAAAATACGTTTCAGTTGAAATTAATCCAAGAAATAGCTGAACAACGTTTTCAACAGTCCATTACTAGCCAGCGTTATTTGGAATGCTTCTCGGAAACGCTGCAAGGAATACAATTTTCTGATGAAAGAGAAATTGAAGAAATTTCAGTTCATTATCAAGAAGCTCATGAAAAATATTACCTGCCTTTCATGAAAGAGCATGAATACATCTTGGAACATTATTTAGTCAATTATGTTTATAAAAACTTAATTCCTATTTCTCGAGGCAATAAAATATTCGATGAGTATATGATCTTGATTGTGCATTACTCTATGATTAAATTGCATTTGATTGGAATGGCCGGTTTTTATAAAGTTCAATTTAGTTCGGAGCATGTGATAAAGCTGATTCAATCCTATTCTAAGACTATTGAACATAACCCTCTATATTTGAAACAGATCATTGAACTTTTACACAGTAGCGGTGTTAATTCAATGGCGTATATGGCATTATTAATTAAAAATTAATTTCTTTGGTGAACCATATTTATATGAAACTATAAAGAAATAGCAAATAAAACTTGGGTTTTGTGCCGATATAAAGAGTAAACCAATATCACATGGAGAGGTGATCGTAATGACGATTCGAATTAATGGATTAGGTTCTTCAGGACTTGATATCGATTCCCTTGTAAGTCAAATGATGCAAGCTAAACGTATTCCGATTGATCAAATGACACAGAAAATGACATATCTGTCGTGGCAGCGAGACGCATATCGCAGTATGAATACCGATGTGTCGGCCTTTATGAATGAAGCACAAAAATTAACCCTTCAGTCTACCTTTATGGCACAAAAAGCGTCTATGTCGGCAACCGATGCGGCCAAAGTACAGGTTACGCCAACGACTAATGCATTTACAGGGAATTTTAGCCTAGCAGTAACTCAGATTGCAAAGTCCGCTTCTATCACCAGCAGTGGTGCGTTGGGGCTCTCTTCAAATCCGACGCAGGCTCTTAATGCCGCCGGCACGCTTACGATAACGGGAAGTGTAGGTACGGCAACCAATGTAAATATTTTAGCCACCGATAATATCAGCCAAGTTGTCTCCAAAATTAACGCGGTAACTTCGACGACTGGTGTCAAGGCGGTGTATGATCAGCTTTCCGACAAGTTAACGATTGTCAATGCCGCAACGGGTTCAGCGGGAAATGCACTAAAAATAACTGATACTACTGGCAACACTTTACTTGGCAAACTGAATATCTCGGATACAACTACTCCTAACCCTTCTAGTACAGCCGCTGTAACCAATGGACAAGACGCTATAGTCAATTTGAACGGTACAGGAAATGTAACCGTAAGTTCTAACTCTTTTACGTTGAATAACATAAACTTTACGCTGTTGGCCGACCCTGCCACTTCCGGTGGTCCTTATACGGTTAGTGGCACCAACACTCTAGATGTGGACTCCATCGTTTCGACGATCAAAGGTGTCTTTGACAAATACAATACATTTATTGCAAATACGAACAGCAAGTTGACCGAACCCAAGTATCGCGATTATCCGCCGCTTACGGATGCCCAGAAGGCAAATATGAAAGATTCGGATATTACTCTTTGGAATGCGAAGGCCCAATCTGGTCTGTTAGCGGGTGATGACATCCTAAGCTCCGGGTTGGATAGCATGCGTCTTAATCTTTCAAACCCGGTTTCAGGAATTGCCGCAGGTCAAATTAGTTCATTAGCGGATATTGGAATAACTACCGCACCTTCTAACGGTTCTAGCAGCTACCTTGCTTATCAAGAAAACGGTAAAATCTACATTGATGAGACCAAATTGCGCGCAGCGCTGACGAATGCACCTGACCAAGTGGTAGCTCTATTTACAAAGGATGGCGCTCGTAATGCTAACGGCAATTTGACAACATGGACGGATGCAGGTATTGGTACTCGTTTGTACGAAAATGCTAAAAATATGGTTAATGGACTGACACAAAAGACGCAAACCGTACCTTACAAAAGCTATTTAAATCAGCAAATTGATGATTACGCGAATAATATCAGCCAATTGAACTCCACTTTGAACGACTACGAGCAGCAACTTTACAGTCAGTTCGCCAGCTTGCAGACTTCCTTAAATCAGATGAACTCCCAAAGTTCGTATCTTTCAGGCCTTTTCCAGTCAAAATAACGGGAGGACCCTATGATTCAATCATCAGCTAACAGTTATAAACAAAATCAAGCAGAGACTGCTCCGCCCGAAAGTCTTACACTCATGCTTTACAATGGGGCCATTACATTCATAAAACGTACGAAACAAGCTATCGAGTCTAAGGATTTGAGCCTAGCTCATCATTATAATACCCGTGTGCAAGATATTGTCGATGAACTGATTATTACACTAGACCGGAAATATCCGATTTCCGAACAACTACTTGCTTTATATGACTACATGAAAAGAAGACTTATTGAAGCTAACATCTCAAAAGATGTTGCTATTTTGGAAGAGGTTGAAGGGTTCTTCGTAGAGTTTCGTGATACATGGAAACAAGCGATGGTTCTTGCTCGCAGCCAAAAGCAGTAGGAGGCACTCATGATAAAAGTGGAGGACCTCTTTCATGACTTAACCGGAAAAACAGAGGATATGCTGCGGACACTCGAATCCTCAAAGCAATTCGATATCCAAGTAATTGATCATTTGTTCGCAGAGCGTGAATCGATTCTAGCAGAGCTTCGGAAAATTCTTCAAGATATCTCCGATATATCGATTTATCAGTCTTTATACGATAAATGGCAGGAGAGGGAAATGAAATTGAGGAATTTGATAGAAGCCGCTTTAAAAGACTTAGAAAAAAAAATAACGGAATCGCAAAATGCACGAACGGTTTCCAAACAATACGATTCCTATTTACGACAAATGCCTTACGGAGCGTTTCTGGATAAAAAGAGATAGTAATTTATAAACAACAAAAGGGGGATAAAATGGAGATCCAATCGGTTAATGAACATTCCACGATTAGGGAACAATCGGGTGAGAAGAAAGTACCCGGCCCACAGGAAAATCCGAGCGGTGATATCCAACAAGAGAGAACGTACACCAAGAATGAAATTAACAAGGAGCTCGGTCATCTCAATAAATGGCTGGAGTCCAACAGTTCGCATCTGCATTTCGTCCTGCATGACAAGCTTAACGAATATTACGTTCAGGTCGTCGATGACAAAACGAATGAAGTGGTTAGAGAGATTCCTTCTAAAAAGGTCATGGATATGGTAGCGAATTTATATGAGAAACTGGGTATAATCGTCGACAAAAAAATATAAAGACCCCGGTTAGACGGGGTTTTTCTTTTCTCTGCTTTTTAGAAAGGGTTTGATGAAGTGCAAGTAGTCATTCGGGCAGATGCATCTATTCAAATTGGAACCGGTCATGTGATGAGATGCTTAACTCTTGCCAACAAATTGCGACAGAAGGGTGCTTTCGTTCAGTTTATTAGCCGCGAGCATCCGGGGCACCTGTGTAATCACATAGAACAGCAGGGATTTATTGTTCATCGACTATCCCCACCCTTGCAACCGAATGAGACGAACGATAAAAAAAGTTCATACGAGCAGTGGTTAGGTGTATCTTGGGAGCTCGACGTCGAGCAAACATTATCCGCCCTGCGCAAAACTCATGTTCCAATGGATTTGATGATTGTTGACCATTATGCAATCGATATAAAATGGGAACAGCGGATTCGGCAGCATGTAGATAAAATAATGGTTATAGATGACTTGGCCAATCGTGGGCATGACTGCGATATTTTGCTCGATCAGAACCTGTATGAACATATGGATGAACGATACAAAGAGTTAGTGCCTGATCGTTGCCTCCAATTATTGGGACCTCGATACGCTTTACTGCGCGAAGAATTCAGAGCGGCTCAAAAGCAGGCGAAGATTAGAGATCAAGCGATTCAAAGAGTTCTTGTTTTTTTCGGCGGCAGCGACCCGACCAATGAAACGGAAAAGGCTTTGCAAGCCATAACGTTGCTGGACGAAAAATACATAACGTTCGATGTTGTTGTAGGCAATTCAAATGTCAACAGAGAACATATTGAAATTCTCTGTTCAAAGCTGCCGAACGTAAACTACTACTGCCAAATCAATTATATTGCGAAACTGATGACTCAAGCTGATCTGTCCATAGGAGCCGGAGGTTCCACAACTTGGGAAAGATGTGTATTAGGACTACCGGCAATAACCATTACAACAGCTGATAATCAAATGGAAGTTACGGAAGCCGTTGCTAAAGCTGGAGCTGTTTTATATTTAGGACATTATCGTAATATTACTCCTATTACCATAGCTGATGCTATTAAGCATATGTTGTCCAATCCACAATTACTAACAAGAATGAGTGCCGCAAGCATGGATTTAATGGAAAAACAGCCATCCGACAGTGCTGCTGGTGTAGTAGAAGCTATTTATGGCTCGCAGAGACAGAAGTAATCACGTAAAACACTGAATCATGAGGGACTCAACGTGCAACAACAATTGGGCGAATACACCATTCGAGAGATGACGGAAGCGGATTTGGCAACGGTTTTGCGATGGAGAAATTCAGACCGCATTCGAAAGAATATGTATTCTGATGAGATCATCACGTGGGAGAATCACTGTGCTTGGTTTAACCGATTGCAAGAAAACATGCAAATGAAGTATTTCATAGTAGAACTTCACCAAAGGCCGATCGGGGTAGTGAATTTTACTGAAATTAACGCCAAGCATCATACGTGTGAATGGGGATTTTATCTCGGTGAAACCGATGTGCCTCGCGGAAGCGGAACAGCCTTAGGGATTCTTGGGCTGATGGTCGCTTTTGAGAACTTAACCATCCGTAAAGTATGTGCAGAAGTGTTCGCTTTCAATGAAGCCAGCCTGAAATTTCACAAAAGGCTTGGATTTACCCAGGAAGGTTATTTATCCAAGCACGCTTTTAAAAACGGTCATTATGAAGATATTGTACTTTTCGCCTGTTTCTCTGAACAGTGGAACGGGATAAAAGAACGTTTAACGGAATTATTCAATTAAGAGGCTGAGGTGCAGCATGCAAAAGCATGAATTCTTGATAGGCAACCGGAAGATCGGGCCGGACCATCCTCCTTTTATTATCGCAGAGATGTCGGGAAATCATAACCAGTCCCTCGAACGGGCCCTTGAAATCGTGGAAGCGGCAGCCTGGGCCGGTGCTCATGCTTTGAAGATTCAAACCTATACGGCGGATACGATGACGATCGAATCGGATCAACCCGATTTTTTCATCAATGATGATAAAAGCTTGTGGAAGGGGCAATCGTTGTACAATTTGTACGAGGAAGCCCATACCCCGTGGGAGTGGCATAAGGCCATTTTTGACCGATGCCAAGAGCTGGGGATGATCGGCTTCAGTACCCCATTCGATGAAACAGCCGTGGACTTCCTGGAATCTTTGGGTGTAGCCTGCTACAAGATCGCTTCCTTTGAAAATACGGATTTACCGCTGCTTCGCAAAGTGGCCGCCACTGGAAAACCTATGATCGTTTCGACAGGCATGGCGAGTATTGCCGAACTGGACGAGCTTGTAAAAACTGTGCGTGCCGCTGGTTGCAAGGATCTAGTGCTTTTAAAATGTACAAGCTCTTACCCGGCTACGCCGGAAAATTCCAATATTCGAACAATTCCGCACTTGCAGCAGCTGTTTGACGTTCAAGTAGGTCTATCCGACCATACGCTAGGAGTTGGCGTCGCCGTGGCGAGCGTAGCCTTAGGCGCGACGGTGATTGAGAAGCATTTTACTTTGTCCCGTGCAGACGGCGGAGTGGATTCGGCTTTTTCATTGGAGCCTGAAGAAATGAGCCGGCTTGTTCAGGAAACGGAACGCGCATGGCAAGGACTGGGCGCTATCGCTTATGGGGCGGGAGAGTCCGAAAAAAAATCGTTGCAATTCCGGCGTTCCCTCTATGTTGTAAAAGATATGAAGGCCGGTGAAACCTTTACCGCAGACAACTTACGAGTCATTCGGCCCGGATTCGGACTTCCGCCGAAATACTTGGACTTGCTTATGGGGAAGCAGGTTAAGAAGGATGTTCCTCGGGGGACTGCCGTTACATTAGACCTTATATTGGACTGATCGTCCTCGTACGCAGAAAGGGAGATTATTAATGAAAGTATTGGTCACAGGCGGCGCCGGATTTATCGGACGTTGGGTCGTCAAACGATTGCTGGATGACGGACATCAAGTTTGGATTCTTGACGATTTATCCAATGGAGAAGAAACGAATATTGCGGAGTTTAAGTCGCATCAAGGGTTCCGGCAGTTCGTTCATGGCGATATTAAGAATGAAGATACATTAAATCAATTATTCGACAACGGCTTCGACATTTGCTACCATCTGGGCGCAAGCATCAATGTTCAAGACAGCATCGATGATCCCCGGACTACATTTAATAACGATACATTAGGTACTTTCTTCGTGTTGGAGCAGTGCCGCAAGCATCAAGTGAAGATCGTATTTATGAGCACTTGCATGGTCTATGATCGGTGCCTGGATGAAACAGGAATCTCCGAGACGCATCCGATTAAGCCGGCTTCTCCTTATGCAGGAGCCAAAATCGCCGCGGAGAATATGGTATTGTCTTATTATTACGCCTATGACCTGCCTGCGGTGGTTGTCCGCCCGTTCAACACGTATGGTCCTTATCAAAAGTTTGGCGGCGAAGGTGGCGTTGTCGCTATCTTCATTAAGAAAAAACTGACCGGCGAAACGCTGAACATTTACGGCGAAGGAACACAGACTCGAGATCTGCTGTACGTCGATGATTGCGCCAGGTTCGTCGTAGAAGCCGGCTACTCCGATAAAGTAGACGGACATATTGTGAATGCAGGCCTCGGAAGGGATATATCCATTAACGAATTGGCCAAGCTGGTCGTAGGGGATGAAAGCCGAATCAAGCATGTAGAGCATATTCATCCGCAGAGCGAGATCCAGAAGCTGCTTTGCAACTCTTCCAAAGCAAAACAATTGCTCGGATGGGAGCCGAAGACATCGCTTGAGGACGGATTGCAGCAAACCGAAGAATGGATCAAAACTATCCTATAAAAATAAAGGCTGAAATGCGGGCATAAGGTGCATTTCAGCCTGTTTTTTAAAAAATGGAGGTCATCACCATGGTTAAACCGAGCAGCTTACAGCTGGCCATCCTGGAGGGGGAGCCGGTTCGCGAAACGATGCTGCCTTATGGCAGGCAGTGTGTGGATCAGGCAGATATTGAAGCGGTGGTAGAGACGCTGCAATCTCCTTTTTTGACGCAAGGTCCCAGAATTAAAGAGTTTGAAGAAGCGGTAGCCCGTTATGCGGGAGCGAAATACGCGGTGGCTTTTTCCAATGGAACTGCGGCGCTTCACGGGGCTTGCTATGCGGCGGGAGTCAGTGAAGGGGATGAAGTCATTACAACGCCCATGACCTTCGCTGCCAGCGCAAATTGCGTTCGTTATTGCGGCGGCCAGGTGGTTTTTGCCGATATTCGCCCGGATACCTACAACATCGACTGCTCGAAGATCGGGGATTTAATTTCACCAAAAACCAAAGCGATCATACCGGTTGATTTTACAGGGCAGCCTGCCGACATGGATGATATTATGGAGATTGCCCGGGAACGAAACCTCGTTGTCATTGAAGATGCAGCACATTCTCTAGGCGCAGTCTACAAAGACCGTAAAGTCGGCTCCATCGCAGATATGACGATGTTCAGCTTTCACCCGGTGAAGCATGTGACCACAGGAGAAGGCGGAGTTATTGTCACAGACTCGGAAGAGTACTACGAAAAGCTGCTCTTATTCCGAAGCCACGGCATTACCCGCAATAAAGAGCTGTTGGAGCGGCAAAACGAGGGTGAATGGTATTACGAAATGCAGGATTTAGGATATAATTACCGGATCACGGACATCCAAGCTGCATTAGGCCTCTCACAGCTGAGCAAGCTCGACTCTTTCGTCGACAGAAGAAGACAAATTGCGAGGCAATATTCGGAAGCTTTCCGCCATATCCGGGCGGTCATCACGCCGTATCAAAGTGAGGATCGCGAGTCCAGTTGGCATTTATATATCATTCAACTGGATTTAAAGTCGCTGGCGGTGGGGCGAAAAGAAATTTTCGAGGCGCTGCGAAAAGAAAATATCGGGGTTAACGTGCACTATGTACCCGTTCATTATAATCCGTATTACCGCAAGCTCGGTTATGAAAAAGGAATTGCACCGGTTGCAGAAAAGTTATATGAGGGAATTATTACACTCCCGCTATTCCCTGCCATGACAGACTCGGATATTCGGGATGTCATCCATGCTGTGGATAAAGTGGTGGGTTACTACTCCAAATAAGCAGCTGGGGCCTTCATCCAATGCAGCAAATTTTACTATCAAGAGGACATTCAAGGAAGCCTGAGTGTCCTCTTTTTTGCCAACGGAAGCGGAAAAGTGTAATCACACACCCCTGTGGACAATGTGTATAACTCTGTTGATAACTCTGCAAAAAATGTCGAAAAATCGCGACAGGACGGGCTTTTTGGCTGTGAATAAATTATTAACCCCGTGTTAATACGCGAATTTTCAAAATATTTTGCTAACATCGGTTTCCATTGATTGACACAGAGGAGCGGGGAGTGTTATAGTCGAGTTGTTAGCCGTTAGGCTACAGTTATTTGATAACGAAGGGAATGTTCTTCATGCAAGGTAAAGTTAAATGGTTTAACGCAGAAAAAGGTTACGGTTTCATCGAGCGCGAAGACGGAGGCGACGTATTCGTTCACTTCTCCGCGATCCAATCTGAAGGCTTCAAAACGCTGGAAGAAGGTCAATCCGTAGAGTTTGACATCGTAGAAGGCGCTCGCGGTCCTCAAGCAGCTAACGTAATCAAGTTGTAATCATCCGGCCGGCAACGGCCTCCGATAGATGGTTATTGTTTGAGCAAATTAGCGCGAAGAACAAGCGGAATAACACCCTGGGAGATGCGTCTCCCGGGGTGTTTTTTGTTGCACCTGCAAAGTTCGCTAAATTTTCAAAATATTTTGAAAATTGTCGAAGAAATATGAAGGATTTTTAAAGGCCTGTGGTGAATATAGTATACTGTAGGTATGAAAGGAGGAGTTGCACAATGAAATTTAACATTCGAGGCGAGAATATTCCTGTTACCGAGGCGCTTAAGGATCATGTGGAAAAGAAACTGAGCAGATTGGAACGGTATTTCGAAGCTCCCCCTACATCTGAAGTAAACGTAACATTAAGCGTTGCCAAAGGTATGCAAACCGTCGAGGTGACGATCCCGCTGCCGAGCTTCATGCTCCGCGCGGAGGAGAAGCATACGGACATGTATGCGTCGGCGGATCTGGTGGTAGACAAGCTGGAACGGCAGATCCGCAAAGCCAAGACGAAGGCTAACCGCAAGATCCGCCAGGAGGGCGGGATTAAGGATTATTTCCGGTACGAGCCGAGCGCATCAGTCATGCAGGAGGAGGATGAGGACTTCGAGCTGGTAAGGACGAAGCAGTTCATGCTGAAGCCGATGGATGTGGAGGAAGCGATCCTCCAAATGAATATGGTAGGACATAACTTCTTCGTCTTCGCGAATATGGATACGTCACAAGTAAACGTGGTCTATAAACGCAATGACGGGAAGTATGGATTAATCGAGCCTGCCCTTTAATCAAATTTAACAAATGAAAAACCGAGCTTGTCTGCAACCCAACGTGCGAATGCATCGTTTAAACGATGAAGGCGCTTGGAGCAGGCAGGCTCTTTTTTGCATAGTCTGCCCTGAGATGGGAAATACAGTCGTTTGTTGCGGTAAGTGCCGCAAACTGTTACAATTTAGGTTAGGACATACCGTTCGATATAGGAAGGGGAATAGCAGCATGCTAGGTCTCGTAAGGAAGATTTTTGGCGATTCGAATGAACGCGAACTGAAGCGCATGTGGAAAACCGTCGAGTATATTAACTCGCTCGAAGAACAATATAGCACGTTTTCCGATGAAGGCCTCAAGGCCAAGACGGGAGAATTCAGACAGCGTTTGGAGCACGGGGAGACGCTGGACGACCTGCTGCCGGAAGCATTCGGCGTTGTGCGCGAAGCTTCCAAGCGTGTGCTGGGCAAACGTCATTATGATGTACAGCTGATCGGGGGCATGGTGCTCCACGAGGGCAATATCGCGGAGATGAGAACCGGGGAAGGGAAGACGCTCGTCGGAACGTTGCCGGTTTATTTGAACGCCCTCGCGGGCAAAGGCGTGCATTTGGTCACGGTCAACGATTACCTGGCTCAGCGTGACAGCGCGGAGATGTCGAAGATTTATGAATTCCTCGGCATGACCGTCGGCGTTAACCTGGCGCAGCTCTCCCATGAGCTGAAGCAGCAAGCTTATGCTTGCGATATCACTTACGGCACGAACAACGAATTCGGCTTCGATTATTTGCGCGACAACATGGTCGTTTACAAAGAGCAAATGGTGCAGCGGCCGCTGTACTATGCCGTCATCGACGAAGTGGATTCCATCCTCGTCGACGAAGCGCGGACGCCGCTCATTATTTCCGGACAAGCGGCGAAGTCGACCGATTTGTATTATATGGCGGATCATTTCGTCAGCCGGCTGCAGGCCGAGGAAGATTATGTGATCGACGAGAAGATGAAGTCGGTGGTGCTGACGGAAGCCGGTGTAGAGAAGGCGGAAAAGGCCTTTGGCATCGAGAACTTATTCGATCATGAGAATGTAACGCTGAACCATCATATTACCCAAGCTTTGAAGGCGCACGTCATTATGCGCCGGGATGTGGATTACGTCGTACAGGAAGATGAAATCATTATCGTCGACGAATTTACGGGCCGCCTGATGGTCGGCCGCCGCTACAGCGAAGGTTTGCACCAGGCGATCGAGGCGAAAGAAAAGCTGCAGGTGCAGAACGAGTCGATGACGCTCGCGACCATCACGCTGCAGAACTACTTCCGGATGTACCGCAAGCTGGCCGGGATGACCGGTACGGCGAAGACGGAAGAAGAGGAATTGAAGAAAATTTACGGTCTCGAAGTCATTGTCGTGCCGACGAACAAGCCGATGATCCGTCAGGATGTGCCGGATGTCGTCTATAAATCGGTGGCCAGCAAGTTCCGTGCGGCAGTCAATGAAATCGTGGAACGGCATAAGAAAGGCCAGCCGGTGCTTGTAGGCACGGTGTCCATCGAGAACTCCGAGATATTGTCGGAGATGCTGAAGAAGAAGGGCGTGCCGCATAAGGTGCTTAACGCCAAATACCATGCGGAAGAGGCGGAAATCGTCTCCCGCGCAGGTCAGCACGGCGCCGTAACGATCGCCACGAACATGGCCGGACGCGGTACGGACATCATGCTGGGCGACGGAGTAGCCGATCTCGGCGGACTGCATATTATAGGTACGGAGCGTCACGAGAGCCGCCGGATCGACAACCAGCTGCGCGGACGCGCAGGCCGTCAGGGCGACCCGGGCTCGTCGCAGTTCTATCTGTCGCTCGAAGACGAGCTGATGAAACGCTTCGGTGCGGAGAACATCATGGGCATGATGGACCGCCTCGGCTTCGAGGAGGACCAGCCGATCGAGAGCAAGCTGATCTCCAGAGCCATCGAATCGGCGCAGAAGCGCGTGGAAGGCAACAACTTCGACGTGCGGAAGATCGTCCTGCAGTATGACGACGTTATGAACCAGCAACGCGAAATCATTTACAAGCAGCGCCGTGAAGTAATCGAATCCGAGAACATTCGCGATGTCGTGCTCGGCATGATGCTACCGATCGTGGACCGTATCGTTGAAGCGCACTGCTCCGACGCTCAGGTTCCGGAAGAGTGGGATCTTCAGGCGATTGTGGACTATCTGAACGGTACGGTGTTGACGGAAGGCCAGCTGACGAAGGATGAGCTGTGGGGCAAAGAGAAGGAAGAAATGGTCGAGTACCTCCGCGATCTTGTTCTCCGTCTCTACGAGGAGCGCGAGCAAGCGATCGGCGAAGAATTCGTGCGCGAATTCGAGAAGGTTGTCGTTCTCCGCGCGGTGGACAGCAAGTGGATGGATCACATCGATGCGATGGATCAGCTTCGCCAAGGTATCCATCTGCGTGCTTACGGCGGAACCGATCCGCTTCGCGAGTACCAATTCGAGGGCTATGAGATGTTCCAGGAGATGATCCAGAGCATCCAGGAAGAAGTGGCCACCTACATCATGAAGGCACATGTAGAAACGAACTTGGTACGGGAAGCCGTCGCCGACGAGCATGAGATGGCGACGAACGGAGAACCGGCTCCGAAACGCCCGGTAACGAGCGGAGATCAAATCGGACGCAACGATCTGTGCCCTTGCGGCAGCGGCAAGAAGTATAAGCAGTGCCACGGCGCATAATCAATTCATAGAACAGGGAGGTCGGGGCGTCGCCTCGGTCTCCTTTTATTCAGTTGATAAGAAATTATATGTTTTCGTATCTTATATAATATTACCGATAGAGGTGTAGCGTATGTTGGATGCAGATGTGAAACGGGATTTACAAGAAACGGCCAAGCGCTTGGCTGAGCTTAGGGGGTCTCTTTGACTTAGATCTCAAGCTGGAGCAGATCGCGGATTTTGAGGAGAAGATGTCGGCACCGGACTTTTGGGACGACAATGAGCGGGCGCAGAAGCTGATCGGCGAAGCCAACGTGGTGAAGAGCGTAGTCGAGCGGTTCCAGGGGATGGCCTCGGAATTTGAGGATCTGGAAGTGCTGACGCAGCTCATGCAGGAAGAGCAGGATGAGAGCATGGCCGGAGATATCGCCTCCGGCATCGCTGCGCTCGTGAAGAAGCTGGAGGAGTTCGAGCTGCAGCTGCTGCTGAATCAGCCTTACGATAGGCTGAATGCGATTCTCGAGCTTCATCCCGGCGCAGGTGGTACGGAATCCCAGGACTGGGCGGAGCTGCTGCTCCGGATGTACCGCCGCTGGGCGGAGAAGCGGGACTACAAGGTCGAGGTGCTCGACTACTTGCCTGGCGACGAAGCAGGCGTGAAGAGCGTCACGCTGCTGATTAAGGGCTTCAATGCTTACGGTTACTTGAAGGCCGAGAAAGGCGTGCACCGGCTCGTGCGGATTTCTCCGTTCGATGCTTCGGGCCGCCGCCATACGTCGTTCGTCTCGTGCGACGTCATGCCGGAGATCGAGGACGACGGCGAAATCGAGATCCGGACCGAGGATCTGAAGGTCGACGTGTACCGGGCCAGCGGCGCCGGCGGTCAGCATATCAATACGACGGACTCGGCGGTACGGATGACGCATATCCCTACCGGTGTCGTGGTGAGCTGCCAGACGGAACGGTCGCAGATCAAGAACCGCGAGCGGTGTCTCAAGATGCTGCGCTCCAAGCTCTACGAGAAGAAGATCGAAGAGCAGCAGAAGCATTTGGCGGAGATCCGCGGCGAAGTATCCGATATCGCTTGGGGGAGCCAAATCCGCTCCTACGTATTCCATCCTTACAGCATGGTGAAGGACCATCGGACACAGGAAGAAACCGGCAATATCGGGGCGGTCATGGATGGCGATTTGGATGCTTTTATCGACGCTTACCTGAGACTGCAAATCAATAAACCGGAGAAAGAGGCTTAAGTCGAGCCTCTTTTTCTTTTGTAGACCGAAGCAACCGGTTTCATTTGAGTTGATAAGAATTTATAAGTTTTCGCGGGCTAACAGCTTCGCTTCAACCTTGATAAACGCGCTGGTCCTTGTAAGACAAGGACGGCGTAGCCGTTTATCCTGGTTAAAATGGTATACGGCGGCTCATCCTACAGATAACTTACAGAAGTGATTAACCGGTGGATGCAAGAAATTCCGGGGCAGGAGGAACAGCCATGAAGGCGGAGCAAGGGCAAGAGCCTGGGCAGCAGGCACGCGAGCTGCGGAGAAGCCGGAGCAAGGCAGGAGGGGAGAACGGGAGGAGGAGAGACCGTCGAAAGAGGAGGACGAAAGCCAACCGCACTGCGACTGCGATCAAGGAGTATACGCTGCTGCTCCTGGGTTCGCTGATGATCGCGCTCAGCTTCAATATGTTTCTGAGCCCCAATCAGGTTGCCTCGGGCGGCGTATCGGGCATCAGTATTATCGTAAAGCAGCTTTTTGCCGTGGAGCCGGCGCTCACCCAATGGGCGCTGAACATTCCGCTGTTTCTGCTCGGGCTATGGCTTCTCGGCGGGCATTTCGGCTTGAAGACCGCCGTGGGCTCGGTCGTTCTGCCGCTGATGGTGCTGCTGACCAAGAACCTGCCTGCACTGACGAACAACCTGCTGCTGGCCAGTATTTACGGAGGCATACTCGTAGGGCTTGGCCTCGGGCTCGTATTCCGGGGAAGAGGATCAACGGGCGGGCTCGACTTGGCGGCGCAGCTGATTCATAAATACACCGGCATCGCGCTAGGATTGTGCGTGGCGATGCTGGACGGTTTGGTCATATTGACTGCGGGGATCGTCCTGTCGCCGGAGAAAGCGCTCTATGCGCTGATCGGATTGTTCGTGACCAGCAAGACGATCAACGTGGTCCAGCTCGGCCTCAGCTATTCGAAGGTCGCTTTTATTATCTCCGATCGGGAGTCGGCGCTGCGGCAAGCGATCCTGTACGAGCTCGACCGGGGGTTCACGAGGCTGGACGCCAAGGGAGGCTATACAGGCGAAACGCGGGCCGTCCTGATGGTCGTCGTCAGTCAGACGGAAGTGACCCGGCTGAAAACGTTGGTGCGGGGGATTGATCCGCATGCTTTCGTCATTCTGAGCGACACGAACGAAGTGCTCGGCGAGGGCTTTAAGCTGTCCGGTACGAGCTAAGGAAATGAGGATCTAAATTTTATTGGAACCATATGGCACAAAGGGCGTTGCACCGGGCCAAGTTGTGGGGTACGATGGACGGAGGAGAGCCTCTTTTTTCCGCGGCAGGATGGATAAAAATGCATTGAATTTTTATACTATTGAATGTATAATAATACATAGTTTGCAAGTGGGAGGAACGGAATATGTCTACGATGTTAAGAGCGGCAATCGTCGGAGCGACGGGTTACAGCGGTGCGGAAGTGGTACGCCTCTTGCTGATGCATCCCCATGTGGCGGTAACCTCCGTCGTCTCCTCTTCGAATCCGGGGGCGCTGTTGTCGGACGGATTCCCGCATTTGAAACAGATCGTAACCGATCGGCTGGATGCGGTGGATGCGGATTTGCTGAAGGAAAAAGCGGATGTCGTTTTTCTGGCGACGCCGCATGGCGTGAGTACGGAGTTATCTCCGAAGCTGCTGGAGGCGGGACTGAAGGTAATCGACATTTCGGGCGATTTTCGCTTGAAATCGGGCGAAGTGTATGAACAGTGGTATAAGCATAAGCCGGCGGATGCCGCTTATTTGAATAAAGCCGTTTACGGCATGTCCGAGGTGTTCGGGGACGAGGTACGGGGAGCAAACTTTATTTCCAACCCGGGCTGTTATCCTACCGCTACCACGCTGGGGCTTGCTCCGCTGGCAGCCAAAGGCTGGATCGATCCGAAATCGATCATCGTTGACGCCAAATCCGGCGTATCCGGTGCGGGCCGCGGGCTCAGTATGACAACGCATTATTCGGAAATCAATGAGAACTTCTACGCTTATAAAGTAAATAAGCATCAGCATACGCCGGAGATCGAGCAGACGCTCGCAAGGCTTACGGGCGAAGAAGCAGCAATCACGTTTACGACGCATCTCGTGCCGATGACAAGAGGCATTCTGGCCACGATCTACGTGAATTTGAAGGAGCAGCACTCCGAGGAAGAAATTTTCGAGCTGTTCCGAAGCTATTATGCAGGCCGCCGCTTCGTGCGGATTCGCGATAAAGGGAAATACCCGGCAACAAAGGAAGTCTGGGGCTCCAATTACTGCGATATCGGCTTGTCGCTGGATCCGCGAACAGGACGCTTGACGGTGCTGTCGGCTATCGACAACGTCGTGAAGGGCGCGGCCGGTCAGGCGGTGCAGAATTTGAATCTGATGATGGGCTGGGATGAAGCGACCGGATTGGCGTTCTCCCCGGTATACCCATAAGCGCGAAAGGAACGGGTGGGGAGAACGATGACGACGAAGGTGAACGAATACGCCGTCGTGCCGGAAGGTTCGGTAACGACGCCGAAAGGATTCCGGGCGGGAGGCCTGCATTGCGGACTGAAAAAAACGCAGCGCCACGACCTGGGCGTGATTGTGTGCGAGGTGCCGGCGAATGCCGCAGGCGTGTATACGCTGAACCAGTTCCAGGCGGCGCCGCTGAAGGTGACGCAGGAGAGCATCGCGGCCGGCGGCAAGCTGCAGGCAATGCTGGTGAACAGCGGCAACGCGAACGCTTGTACGGGTCAGCAGGGCGAGGACGACGCACGTTCGATGCGCGAAGCCTGCGCGAAGGCGTTCGGCCTGGCGGAGCACTTGGTCGGTGTTACGTCGACCGGCGTGATCGGCGAGCTGCTGCCGATGCCGAAGGTGCTCGGCGGGATTGAGAAGCTGCCGTCCCAAGTGAAAGCGGATGGCGGGGACGACTTTTGCCAGGCGATTCTGACGACGGACCTGGTGAAGAAGGAAATTTGCGTAAGCCTCACGGTTGACGGACGTACAGTGCATATTGCCGGTGCGGCCAAAGGCTCGGGGATGATTCATCCGAACATGGCGACGATGCTCGGTTTCATCACAACGGACGCGAAGATCGAGAGCGCCATGCTGCAGAAGCTGCTGAACGAGGTGACGGATTCCACGTTCAACATGATCACGGTCGACGGCGATACGAGCACGAACGACATGGTCATTGTGATGGCGAGCGGCCTGGCGGAGAACGAAAGCTTGACGCCGGGGCACGGGGACTGGGATGCGTTTGCCGCAGGCTTCCGTCATGTCGGGGAATACCTCGCGAAGGCGATTGCCCGCGACGGCGAAGGCGCGACGAAGCTGATCGAGGTGTCCGTGAACGGAGCGGACTCCCGCGAGGCGGCCCGGGCTATCGCGAAGACGGTGATCGGTTCGAGCCTCGTGAAATCCGCTTGCTTCGGCGCCGACGCGAACTGGGGCCGGATCATTGCAGCCGTAGGACGTGCCGGGTATCCGGTGAATGTGGACACGGTCGACATCCGCCTCGGCGATATTTCCGTGCTGGAGCAATCGAGGCCGGTTCGCTTCGACGAAGATGCGGCGGAAGCGTATTTGAAGGGCGAGCTCGTCCAAATCGTCGTCCATTTGAACATGGGCCAGGCGTTGGCTACCGCATGGGGCTGCGACCTGACGTACGATTATGTGCGCATTAACGCCGCTTACCGGACGTAAAGCGAGCCGGGAGAGCAGCTGGACGCATTGCTGCTGCACCAACGGATCAGGCAAAGCATCAACAACATAGAGAAGAGACAAGGGACTAGAACGAGATCTCTGCAGGTCCATTGAAGCAAGAGGACCTAGAAGTCAGGTGAATTAGCAGCGGAGTGGGCGGAATCAATCTGGAGCAGCGATCGGAAGAATGATTCGCTCGCGAAGCGGCGTCTTAATCACCAGCTTCTAGAGGAGCGTCTGGGGCAGGGAACGTCGATTACAAAGGGGAAACGTACGGATGAGCAACTGTTTTGTAATGAAATGCGGCGGCAGCACGCTTGCTGCGCTGCCGGAGCTGTTCTTCGAGGACCTGAAGCAGCTGCAGGCGGAGGGCATCATTCCTGTCATCGTGCACGGCGGCGGGCCCGCGATCTCGGGCACGCTGGAGAAGCTGGGCATCGAGACGGAGTTCGTGAACGGGCTGCGCAAGACGAATGAAGCGGTATTAGACGTCGTCGAGATGGTGCTGGCGGGGCAGATCAACAAAGAGATCGTCCGCAAAATCCAGCTGTCCGGAGCCAAGGCCTTGGGGCTGTCCGGCGTGGACGGCCACCTCATCCAGGCGCAGCCGGTGGCGAACGCGCAGGAGGTCGGCCTTGTCGGCGATGTGACGCATGTGAACGCGGAGCTGATCCGAGGCATCGTCGCCATGGGCTACATGCCGGTCATCGCTCCGGTCGGCATCGACGCGGACGGCGGACAACGCTACAACATCAATGCCGACACGGCGGCGGGCGCCGTAGCTTCGCACCTCGGGGTCGAACGAATGATCGTGGTGACGGACGTGCCGGGTATTTTGAAGACCGTGAACGGCGAGAAGCAGGTGCTGCCTTCCGTCACGGTGCATGAAATCGACGAAATGATTGCCAGCGGCGAGATTTACGGCGGGATGATCCCGAAGGTGAAGGCGGCTGTTCAGTGCATCCAAGGGGCTGTACGCGAGGTCGTGATCGTGAACGGCTCGGAGCCGGGCGTGCTCAGCAAGGCGCTGAAGGAAGGCACAATCGGTACACGCATCGTGAAGTAAAGCGGATATCCGCTTGAAGCAAGGATACAACCTATTTTGAACAAAGGAGTGATCGGCATGGGAGAGGCTCAAAACGCATTGTTTCCGAACTACGCAAGGTATCCTCTGGCTTTCGTGAAGGGGGAGGGCAGCCGGCTGTGGGATGAGAACGGCAAGGAATATCTCGATCTGATGTGCGGCCTGGCCGTAACGAACCTCGGGCACGCCCCGAAGCAGGTGACGGAGCGCCTGAAGGCGCAGGTAGATACGCTGTGGCACACGAGCAACCTGTTCCACATTCCGGACCAGGAGAAGCTGGCGCAGCTCCTCGTGGACAACAGCTGTGCGGATGCGGTGTTCTTTTGTAACAGCGGCGCGGAAGCGAACGAAGCGGCGATCAAGCTGGCGCGGAGATATTATCAGAAGGTGCTGGGGCAGCCGGAGCGTTACGAGATCATTACCTTCCACATGTCGTTCCACGGCCGGACGCTGGCTACGCTGACGGCGACAGGGCAGGATAAGGTCAAAGAAGGCTTCGCCCCGCTGCCGGAAGGCTTCGTCTATGCGCCTTATAACGATGCGGCTGCGCTGGAGCAAACGATCGGTCCGAAGACATGCGCGATTATGCTCGAGATGGTGCAGGGCGAGGGCGGCGTGAATCCCGCAGACAAAGCTTTTGTGCAAAAGGCGGCCGAGCTCTGCAAGCAGCACGGTCTTCTGCTCATCGTCGACGAGATTCAAACCGGCGTGGGCCGCACCGGCAAGCTGTTCGCGTATGAGCATTACGGCATTGAGCCAGACATCTTCACGCTCGCCAAAGCGCTTGGCAGCGGCATTCCGATCGGCGCGATGCTGGGCAAGGAGAAGCTGCGCGAAGCGTTCTCGGCAGGCAGCCACGGCTCGACGTTCGGCGGCAACTTTTTGTCCGCGGCGGCAGGGCTGGCTACACTTGAGACGATCCTCGGCGAGAAACTGTCCGACCGGGCGGCTGAGCTCGGCGATTACGCCGTAAGCGAGCTGAAGACGAAGCTGGCGGGCAATTCGCTGGTAAAGGATGTGCGCGGACTGGGACTGCTGATCGGCATTCAGCTGACGGGACCTTCCGCCGAGCTGATCGCCACGCTCCAGCAGCAGGGCGTGCTCGTTGTGAGCGCAGGGCCGAACGTGATCCGATTGGCTCCGAGCCTTGTGATCGACAAGGCGGATCTGGATCGGGGCCTCGCGGCGGTCGTTCAGGTGCTGGAGCAGAAAGCGGCTGCGGCGGTGTAAGCGGGTATCGCTCGAAGGGTAAGTAAGATGGGTATGATGTTGATATAAGAACAGCCAAGCATTGAAAGGAGAGACATCTATGGCAGGTACAGCAGAGCAGGATTTGGCGCTGGAGCTTAGAGGGCGCGATTTCATCGGGTTGGTCGATTATGAACCGGCCGAAATTCGATACTTGATCGATCTGGCGATTGAACTGAAGAATAAGAATAAGGCAGGCGAGGTTTTTCAGCCGCTGAAGGGCAAGACGCTCGGCATGATTTTTGAGAAATCGTCGACGCGGACGCGGGTGTCATTCGAGGTAGGGATGTATCAGCTGGGGGGGCATGCGCTTTTCCTCAGCAAGAACGATCTGCAAATCGGCCGCGGTGAATCGATCTACGATACCGCGCAAACCATGTCCCGCTACTTGGACGGGATCATGATCCGCACGTTTGCACACCGCACCGTGATTGACTTAGCACGTGGCGCAACGGTGCCGGTCATCAACGGATTGACCGATCTGTCGCATCCTTGCCAGGCGCTGGCGGACTACCAGACCATTCTGGAGAAGAAGGGCCGCCTCCAAGGACTGAAGGTCGCATACATCGGTGACGGCAACAACATGGTGCACTCGCTCATGATGGGCGCGGCGAAGTTGGGCGTGAATTTCGCCGTAGCTACGCCGGAAGGCTATGATCCGGACGAAAGCGTGGTCCAGTCGTCGAAGGAAGTGGCGTCCCGAACCGGAGCGTCCATCTATGTAGGCAAGGATCCGAAGGAAGCCATCGCGGACGCGGACGTGGTGTACACGGACGTCTGGGCGAGCATGGGCTTCGAGGCGGAGCAGAAGGAGCGGGAAGCGGCGTTCCAGCACTATCAGGTGAACGACGAGCTCGTGAAATACGCGAACAAGGATTATCTGTTCATGCACTGCCTGCCGGCGCACCGGGGAGAAGAAGTGTCGGAAAGCGTCATCGACGGACCGAATTCGGTCATTTTCGATCAGGCGGAGAACCGTCTCCACGCGCAAAAAGCGGTCATGGCCGCAATCATGTAACGGCAGCATCCGTCCCGCCAGCAAGGGAACTTAAGAGGAGAAGGGGAGCACGACAAGATGGCAAAGCAAAAAATCGTCCTGGCCTATTCGGGCGGCTTGGATACGTCGATTATTTTGAAATGGCTGAAGGAAACCTACGACGCGGAGATTATTGCATTCACGGCGGACATCGGGCAGAAGGAAGAGCTGGACGGTCTGGAGGAAAAAGCGCTGAACACCGGCGCCTCCAAGGTTTACATCGACGACCTGCGCGAAGAGTTCGCGAAGGATTTCATTTATCCGATGTTCCAGGCAGGCGCCTTGTATGAAGGTCAGTACCTGCTCGGCACGTCCATCGCGCGTCCGTTGATCGCTAAGCGTATGGTTGAGATCGCGCGGGCGGAAGGCGCTACAGCCATCGCTCATGGCGCGACGGGCAAAGGCAACGACCAAATTCGCTTCGAGCTGACGGCCGCTGCCCTGACGCCGGATATCGAAGTGATTGCGCCTTGGCGTCTAGAGTCGTTCCGCGAGCAGTTCCCGGGACGCGCCGAGATGATCGCATATGCGGAGAAGCACGGCATTCCTGTCACGGCGTCGGCTTCCAAGCCGTACTCGATGGACCGCAACCTGCTGCACATCAGCTACGAGAGCGGCGTGCTGGAGGATCCTTGGTTCGATGCCAGCGCACCGGAGAACAAGGACATGTACCTGCTCAGCGTAGATCCGGAGGATGCTCCGGACCAAGCGGAATACATGGAACTGGAATTCGAGCAGGGCAACTGCGTCGCCGTCAACGGCGAGCGGATGATCCCGCTGCATATCATGGAGAAGCTGAACGAGCTCGGTGGCAAGCACGGCGTAGGCCGCGTCGACATGGTCGAGAACCGCTTCGTCGGCATGAAGAGCCGCGGCGTGTATGAAACGCCGGGCGGCGCGATCCTGTTCACCGCGCACCGCAAGCTCGAATCGCTCACGATGGACCGCGAAGTGATGCACCTGCGCGACGGCCTCATTCCGAAGTACGCGTCGCTCGTGTACAACGGCTTCTGGTTCGCACCGGAGCGTCTGGCGATGCAGGCCCTCGTGACCGAGAGCCAGAAGACCGTTACCGGTACGGTGCGACTCAAGCTGTACAAAGGCAATGTCATCGCCGCAGGCGTGAAGAGCCCGGTCAGCTTGTATAATCCGCACATCGCCACGATGGAGGCCGACCCGACCAAAGCGTATGACCAAGGCGATGCCACCGGCTTTATCCGTCTGAACGCGCTGCGCCTTCGCGTGCAGGCCGGCGTGCGGGAGAATGCAGGCAAATAAGCCTGGAAGCGTAGAAATTTAGGACTAATCGCTTAGGGTTTTCCGCTCGCGGGAAGCCCTAAGCTCGTGTATAATCGGATTATGGTTTTTATTGGATTCGGATGAAGGGGGCAGACATAACGTGTCGAAGCTTTGGGGTGGACGATTTACGAAGAAAACGGACCAGCTGGTGGAGGGGTATACGGCTTCCATTCTGTTCGATAAAGAGCTGGCCGAGGAGGATATCCAGGGCAGTCTGGCGCATGTCACGATGCTCGGCAAATGCGGGATATTGCCTGCGGACGACGTGGACAAGATCAAGGACGGCCTTCTTAAAGTGCAGAGCATGATCCGCCGCGGCGAGCTGGAATTCAATATCAGCGATGAAGATATCCATATGAACATCGAAAAAGCGCTGATCGACGAGGTCGGCCCGGTCGGCGGAAAGCTGCACACCGGACGGAGCCGCAACGATCAGGTGGCGACGGACATGCACTTATGGCTGCGCAAGCGCGTCATAGAGTTCGTCGGCCTTCTGGCGAAGCTCCAGAAAGCGCTGATCGGCCAAGCAAAGGCGAACCTCGATACGATCGTGCCGGGCTACACGCATCTGCAGCGGGCGCAGCCGATCCTGTTCGCCCATCATCTGATGGCGTACGTCTCGATGTTCCAGCGCGATGCGGAGCGTCTCATGGACAGCTACAAGCGCATCAACGTGCTTCCGCTCGGAGCGGGGGCGCTGGCGGGAACGACGTTCCCGATCGACCGCCACTTCGTTGCGAAGCAGCTCGGCTTTGACGCAGTATACGAGAATTCGCTCGACGCGGTAAGCGACCGCGATTTCATTCTCGAGTTCCTCTCCAACGCGTCGATGATCATGATGCACTTGTCTCGCCTGTGCGAAGAGTTCGTGCTGTGGTCCAGCACGGAGTTTCATTTCGTGGAGCTGGACGATGCGTTCTGTACGGGCAGCAGCATCATGCCGCAAAAGAAGAACCCGGACGTGGCGGAGCTCGTTCGCGGCAAGACCGGGCGCGTATACGGCAACCTGTTCGGCCTGCTGACCGTTCTGAAGTCGCTGCCGCTCGCTTATAACAAAGACATGCAGGAAGACAAGGAAGGCATGTTCGACACGGTTCGCACGCTGCAGGGCGCACTGCAGCTGTTCGCTCCGATGGTCAGCACGATGAAGGTGAATAAGGACCGGATGCGTCAGGCGGTCAATCAGGACTTCTCCAATGCGACGGATATCGCGGATTACCTCGTGGGCAAAGGGATGCCGTTCCGTCAAGCGCATGAAGTCATCGGCAAGACGGTGCTGTACTGTATTCAAAACGGCAAGTTCCTGCTCGATCTGGGGCTGGGGGAGTTCCATCAATTCTCCAAGCTGTTCGATCAGGATATCTATAACGTGCTGCAGCCGGAGCGCGTCGTCAATGCGCGCAACGTGTACGGCGGCACGGCAGGCAACCAGGTAAGCGAGGCGATCGGCCGGGCCGAAGAAGCGGTGGGCCGGACGAACGGCTGGTTTGAAGAGTATTTCGTTAAAAGCCGTTAAGAATACGGCATCAGATGAATAGCGAGGCGGAGTGCGGACTGGCGACAGTAGGCGCTCCGCCTTTTTTTGGTTGATAAGACTATATAAGTTTTCGTGGGCTTATAGCTTTGCATCAACCTTGATAAACGCGCTGGTCCTTGTAAGACAAGGACGGCGTAGCCGTTTATCCTGGGGTGTGAGTCCGTTGGCCTAATAGCAAAGTGTGAATTTTGTCACTAATTTTTGAAAATGAAATGTAAATTTTCAGTATATTTTCATAAACCCCTGTAAAATTTCCCAATAATGAGTTAAAATAACTAGGAGTCAATCGTTCTAACGAAAGTTCCAGAAATACGATAAGTCTTTAAGATCAAGTTCATAGATCGATAATAGCAAACTTGCCGAAAGGTAAGGACGCAAAGCCACGGGTCTAAAGTTGTATAACCATGATCGCCGGGTTGCCGAAATTTATGGGAATTCCATCTGTTGATATTCCGGCAACCGGTTGTTCTTTATAAAGAACAACCTATTTTTGTTTCCGTTTTTTCCGGTTCCACATCCATTTATATATAGAGAAACCATAAAACCGAGTAAACGGAGGGAAAAACATGGATTTTAACCATACGAAGGAACAGATGATGTGGATTCAAAAGGTACGCGATTTTATGACGAGTCACGATGTGGAGAACGCGTTGAAGAGCGAGAGCGAGCAGCTGCCCTGGCACATTCGCCAAGCGGCCGGAAGCCATGATCTGATCGGTCTTGATGTACCGCAAGCATATGGGGGCCAAGGACTGAACGCCGCCACGATGGGGCTGCTTTACGAAGAGATCGGGAAATTCGGCGTGAATACTAGGGAGGTCGTAGGGGCCGGCCACGGCGGGATGATCGCCAAGTTCGGGACCCATGAACAAAAACTGCGATATTTGCCCGATTTGCTTAGCGGCGATTTGCTTGTCGGCGTCGGCCTGACGGAACCGAATACCGGATCGGATTTGGCGGCGACGGAAACGTTCGCGAGGAAGGAAGGCAATCACTATATATTGTCGGGAGGCAAGGAATGGGTTAGCCGCGTGGAAGAAGCGGGGGTCTTCGTCGTGTTCGCGCAGACCAAGAAGGGCTCCGGCGCCAAAGGTCTGACGGCCTTTTTGGTGGACATGGACGATCCGGGCGTGGAAAAGTACGAGCTGGAGCCGATGGGCATGAAGGGCTGGTCGTACGGCGGATTCCGGCTGCACGACGTCGTTGTTCCGGCAGCCAATCGGCTGGGGGAGGAAGGCGAAGGGTTCAAGATCTTTAACCGGCACTTCGGCTATTGGCGCGTGCTGATGGGCATTATCTGCATCGGTGCGGCGCGCAGAGCGACGGAGCAGGCCGTAACCTATGCAAAGGAGCGGATGGCCTTCGGCGGTCCGATCGCCCGTTTCCAATCCGTGATGCACAAAATCGCCGAGAGCGCTACGACGCTGGAGACGGCCAGCCTGCTCAGCCTGAAGGCGCTCCATGTGCTGGATCAAGGCAAATCGAACACGATGGAAGGCTCCATGGCCAAATGGTATGCGACGACGACGGCTTACAAAGCGATCGACGATATGCTGCAAATTCACGGCGCACGCGGGTATATCAAGGAATACGGCTTGGAGCAAAAGCTTCGGGACGTGCGCGGGCTGATGATTGCGGACGGCGCTACGGATACGCTGAAGTCGCTGATCGGCCGCGAGATTCTGGGGAAAGACGTTTATGACGCGATGCTCGGGCGGCCTGCGGAAACCCGCCATCCGGTAGCGGCAGCGACATAAGGGATGCTTTGGCAGTTATTCATAATTCATCATTACTAACGAGGGGAAGAACAACATGACGGTGGCAAACGGTTTGGAACAAGTGATAGTAGCGGAGACGGAGATCAGCTTCGTTGACGGCGAAAGAGGGCGTCTGGTCTTCCGCGGCCGCTGGGCCAAAGATTTATCCGATACGCACCGCTTCGAAGAGGTGGCTCATTTGCTATGGTACGGGAGCCTGCCGAGCGGCGAAGAGAAGGCGGACATCGCGGCGAAATGGGCGAGTGAGCGCGAAATTTCCGCCGGTGTGAAGGCGGTTATCGATGCGATCCCTCGGGAAGTCGGCATGATGAGCGTACTGCGTACGGCCGTATCCGCTCTGGAGACGGAAGGGTTCGGCTATCCGCCGACCTTGGAGCAAGCGGCTTCCATTACGATGAAGCTTCCGACGATCGTTGCCTACTGTTACCGCCGTCTCAAGGGCCTCGCTCCCGTAGAGCCGAGGACCGATCTCAGACATACGGCTAACTATTTGTATATGTTAAAAGGCGAGGAAGCGTCTCCCGTTCACGTTCAAGCGCTGGAAGCGTACTTAAACCTGATGATGGAGCACGGGATGAATAGCTCGACCTTCGCGGCACGGGTCATTGCTTCCACGCGATCGGATTTGATTTCCGCGGTCGTCGGGGCGATCGGCGCCCTGAAGGGGCCGCTGCACGGCGGCGCTCCTTCGCTTGTCATGAACATGCTGCGGGACATCGGCAGCAAAGACCGGGCGGAAGCCTGGATTCGAAGCAAGCTGGAGAATGACGGCCGGATTATGGGCTTCGGACACCGCGTCTATAAAACCAAGGATCCGCGT
The DNA here is from genome assembly GCF_027533625.1 of Paenibacillus gyeongsangnamensis. Taxonomy (GTDB): domain Bacteria; phylum Bacillota; class Bacilli; order Paenibacillales; family NBRC-103111; genus Paenibacillus_G; species Paenibacillus_G gyeongsangnamensis. The sequence continues at coordinate 112,937 of NZ_JAQAGZ010000014.1, forward strand.
GCGGAAGCGCTTCGGCTGATTGCCTCCCGGTTATCGGACAGCGATCCTTGCCTGGAGCTTGCCGTCCATGTGGAGGAGACGGCGATCCGTCTTCTGGAGGAATACAAGCCCGGGAAGAAGCTGTATACGAATGTAGAATTTTATGCCGCAGCCGTCATGAACGCGATCGATTTCGAAGAGGAGCTCTTCACCCCTACCTTTGTGGTGACGCGGTCGGTAGGCTGGTGCGCGCACATCTTGGAAGCGGCGGCCGGCCGGTTGATTTATCCCGACTCCGCTTATGTCGGGCAGCTGCCCTCCGAGTAACGCCGGCAAGCCCAGAGACGGAAGGGGAAGGTTATGGCTCGCATGCTCGTTATTTTTTTGGCTGCGATGAACGTCTTTATTTTATTGTATGCGCCGCAGCCGCTGCTTCCGATGTTTGCCGAACAATTCGGCATCTCGATATCGACGGCCAGTCTCACCGTTTCGCTCACGATTATTGCGCTGGCGGCCGCATCCTTTGTCCTCGCTCCGTTCTTTGACCGGTGGGAGCGAAAGAACGTGATATGGATATCAAGTCTTCTGCTGGTGATTCCCAGCGTGATGCTGACGGTAACGGATTCCTTTGCCTGGATTCTGTTCTGGAGAGTTATGCACGGGCTCTGTATTCCCGGCGTCACGGCGATGCTGGTCGCTTATGCATCCGAGGAATTTCCCGAGCGGCAGAGAGGACGGGTGCTCGGCATGTACGTGAGCGCCACGGTGGCCGGCGGACTGGCAGGCAGGGTGATGGCCGGTCCGATCGCGGAGCACTTGTCCTGGCACGCTGTATTCGGCATCATCGCCGCCTACTCCTTGTTCGTCTGCCTGCTTGTCCGGTGGCAGCTGCCGGTTTCCCGAGCCCGGAAGCGTACGGATCGGAACGGATTCAGGGAGCTTTTTCATAACCGGGCACTAATCGGCACGTTCTTGATCGGCTTCTCCCAATTTTTTGCATTTATCGGCTTCTTCACCTACTTGCCTTTTTATGCGGCGGGAGAACCGTTCCGGCTCAGCGTGACTCAAATCTCTTTTCTTTATGTGTCCTACATATTCGGCATCTTGTCCGCTCCCATGGCAGGGTATTTATCGGACCGCATCGGCCGGAGATCGACCATGGCTATGGGCCATTTGATCGGCGCAGCGGGCATTCTGCTCACCTTGTGGCCTACGCTGCCCGGGCTGCTCACCGGCGCGTCCGTCCTCGCGCTCGGGAATTTCGCTTCCCAATCGGCAACGACGGCGTACGTGGCCGATATCGCTACCCGTGCCAGGGGGGCGGCCTCGTCCCTGTACCTTGTCTTTTTCTACGTCGGAGGCAGCTTGGGCGCTTATCTTCCGGGGCTGCTGTGGAGCCGGTTCGCATGGCACGGACTCGTCTCGCTGACAGTGCTTACGATCGTGTTCGCGCTGATTAGCAACTATGTTCTCGCTGGGGCGGGGCAGGCAAGGGCAGAAGCAGGATCAGGATCAGGGGCAGGGGCAGGGCCAGGGCCAGGGCCAGGGGCGCTTAAACTATAACATCATTAATCTTAGTAATGAGGATAGGCAGGTAACGAAACAATGCTAAAAAAAATTTCATGGAGCAAAGTAAAGCAAATCCGGTTCATCTTCCGAAGCGTGAAGGCAAGGCTGTTCATCTCCTCCCTTCTGATTCTGCTTGTTCCCGGACTCTTGATCGGATGGATCACCTTCAACAAATCGAAATCGCAAATTGAAGAGCTGCTGATGAGCAGCGCTTCCGAGAATGTGGCTTTAACGAATACCTATATCAATAATCTCGTGATCGGCAAGGAAAAAGAGCTGAACGTTCTGGCGCAGCTGCTGGACGCTGAGGCGAAGTCGGCAGGCAAGACGGCTCCCCGATACGAGGAGCTGCTCAGCGATTTCTTGAAAGAGCATCCCGGTACGAATCCTCCCTTTCTGGCGCTGGAGAACGGGCGGTTTCTCACGGCTTCGTCCGATTTGAAAGCGCCGCAGGACTATAAACCGAAGGAAACGCCATGGTATAAGGAAGCGATGGGTAAGGACGCCATAATCTTGACGGATCCGTATCAAGATGCCATGTTGAAGGACATGACGGTAACACTGGCGAGGGCGCTCCCGGATCATTCAGGCGTCGTCGGGATTCATATGAACTTGCAGGAGCTAAGGGGGCTGATTAAGGACGTCCATATCGGCCAGGCCGGGTACATTGTCGTTTATTCCAAGAATAAACAGTTTCTGCTGCACCCTACGACTAAAATCGGTACGACGACCCAGCCGCATAACGAAGTGATGTATGTTCAAGAGAAGGGCTCGTACGATTACATCTTTAAGGGCGAACCGAAAAAAATGATTTATACGACAAATCCCGCCACGGGTTGGAAAATTGCAGGGAATATGTCGGCCCTCGAGATTGACGCACTGGCGAAACCGATTCTGACCCGGACCATCGTCGTTATTGGCATTTCGCTGCTGATCGGCATGCTGATCGTCTATTTTATGGCCATTTCGATCCTTCGTCCGTTAAGCCGGTTGATGCAGGCTGCGGAAAAAATCAGCAAAGGCGATTTGACGGAGCGGGTGGAAGTGAAGAAGCAGGATGAGATCGGGAAGGTAGGCATGAGCTTCAATACGATGGCCGATGCGCTGCATACCATCTTGCTTGAACTAAGGGAAAGCTCGAACCAACTGGCGGTATCCTCCAACCAATTGTCCGTCAGCTCGGAGCAAACGAATAAAGCCAGCGAACAGGTCGTGGAGACGGTACAAATGCTGGCGACCGGTACGGACGAGCAGGTCCGTTATGTGGACGACAGCTTCAAAGCGATCAGTGAAATTTCCGCAAGCGCCCAGCAAATTTCGGCCAGCGCGGAGAGCGCGGCGGATACATCCGATTTCTCCTCCGAAAAAGCGAAGGAAGGCTCCGGAGCGATCCGATCCGCGACCAAGCAGATGGATTCCATCCATGAGACGGTCAGCCTTTTGGCGGACGTAGTCAAGGGACTCGGGGAGCGGTCGCAAGAGGTGACGCAAATTATTGAAATGATTAGCGCGATTTCCGCTCAGACCAACCTGCTGTCGCTTAATGCCGCTATCGAGGCGGCCCGGGCAGGGGAGCAGGGGCGCGGATTCGCCGTGGTGGCCGGCGAGGTGCGGAAGCTTGCCGAGCAATCGGCCGAATCCGCCCAGCAGGTCGGCGAGGTCGTCCGGATGATTCAGGAGGAAACCGATCGCGCCGTCCGCTCCATGGAATCGACGATGAATGAAGTGCGGGAAGGGATGGATATCGTAAGCGCAGCCGGCCAGTCCTTCGAGCAAATCCGGGAGTCCGTCGATCAAGTATCCGTGCAAATCCGCGAAGTGTCCTCCGCTTCGGTCGTCATGGCGGAGAGCACGTCGCAGGTGACGGAGTCGGTCCAGGAGGTCGTCAAGGTGGCGGAGCAATCGCTCTCCCGCACCCAGGAGTTGTCCGCGGCAGCGCAGGAGCAGCTCGCATCGATTCAGGAAATATCCAGCTCTGCGGCCTATCTCTCGAAGATGTCGGATCAACTCAAGACCGTGGTCGATCAGTTTAAAATATAAACCGTTCAGTCGGCAGGAAGCTCCTCACTTCTTCGGAAGGAGGAGCTTCTTATATGTTTCCGGTGTAGCAAAACGGCTGGCTGTCTGCTTGGCTGGTATTGCCTTGCCCCCAGTGCATTAACGGAACATCGGCCCTTGGATCCCGTCTTCCACGAACGGCTCGTCATTGCCGGGAGCCGGAGGCGTATGGTCTTGACCGCCGGAGCCGCCGTTATTGACTGAAACGATTGTCGGCTGAGCCGAATACGTGTCACGGGACACGCGTTCCCGCCCTATGATGACGCCGTTCTGCTTCTTAATCCGGTACGTTTCCACAATGTAGCCGGGCTTGCCCTGCACGACGGTTTCCTGCTTGCCGACCTTCAGCGACGGGTTCAGCACATATTTGACCGGTGGCTGAAGCGTCTCCAGCGTCTTCGACTCCACATCGTACGTGATGTCCTGCGGCGTCTGGCCGAACAGCTTCACCGTAACGGAACGGTCGTCCGACATCGTTCGGATCAAGAGATAATGATCGGTGCTGTTCTTGAACTTGAATCCGATATGGCCGCTGGCGAAGGTGGCGTCCTGCCCGAGCGGCACATAGCTGACCGGCAGCGAATGATTCCGGCGCTCGATAATGGCGAGGCCCGCCCGAAGCACCGCATTATACAGCGTGGAGGAAACCTGGCAAATCCCCCCGCCGATGCCCGGCACCAGCTTGCCGTTCACGATGACCGGCGCTTCCTTGAAGCCGAATTTTTTCTCCGTCGCCTGAATGTAGGGCGCATAATCGAACACCTCGCCGGGTTTCAGCAGCACGTCGTGAATCGATGCGGCCGTTGATCGCACGTTATGAATCCGGCCTTCGCCGTTCATGCCGGGTACCGCGTTCTGCGGATAGCTCGTGGTGAACTCGCTGATCTTGCGAACGATGCCTTGAGCCTGAAGCGATTGCACCGTGACTTGCGGCTGGATCGTTTTCATCGGTACGGACAGGGGGACCGCTGGAGGAGCGGCGGATGCCGATACCGTCTCGGCTTGCTGCTCCGGCTCCGGCTCCGTCGTACCGGTGCTCTTCGTTTCCCCTGTACCACAGAGCGGTAAGCTGGCCGTCCATTTAACCGAGCCCCATGTGGGAAGAAGCAGCTCAAGCCGTTCCTTCAGCTCGGCTTCGTCGATGCGCAGGGCCCCTGCTTCAGCCGTATAGCTGATGGCGTCTCCCTCCAAGAATAGCCGCTTCGCATTGACAGGCTGGCGGGCATATACCTGCGGGAACGCCTCCTTGAGCGATGCCGTCAATACGTCCATGGATATTTCCCGATGCCAAGACCAGACGGCATTCCGCATTTTCCAGCGGTACAGCGCCCGCCGGAACGGCGAGCCCTCCCGAAGCAGCCGGAGCTGTCCGGCGATGAAGGACTCGTCCGTTTGCAGGCCAAGCTGCTGCAGGGTGCGCACCTGCGTCCCGGCGACGGTGCCGTCGTGTACCGTCAGGGCGATGGGCTGCTCCGCGAGGCGCGCTTTTTTATCCGCCCATTGGCGTTCGAAATCGCTGATCCGAAGCGACCCGACCGCCCAGTCTTCCACCTTCAGACCTGCCGGAAGCCGGGACAGGGAGCCGTATACGGCGATCGATGCGAGGGCGGAGACGAGCAGGATCAGCGCCAGAATAAGCGCCCAAGACCATCGGAACGGGAATCGGAACATGTTCGGTTCTCCTTTGCGGATGAAGCTCTTACGCAACCACTATATGCCGCGGCACGGACAAACTTTCCTCAGATGGTGAAAACCGGAATCCCCGTCTCTTCCGCCTAATGCGACAGCACCCGACAGCCGCGCGCTTTCAGCAAACTTTCAGCCGAATCCGTCAGAAAATGTTGGATCACTAAAGGAATTTAAGCTTTTGTGTCGAACTATTAAAGGCTGGGATAGAATCCGCCCTTGTTTTGCCGCCCATCCCGCACATGAATACAGCTTAGAACCGGCAGGGCAACAGCACCGGAATCCAATCAGGAAGTGATACTGTGATCGAAATGCAAGACGTATGGAAAACGTACCCGGACGGAACGCATGCCTTGAAAGGCGTCAGCGTTAAGGTGGACCGCAACGAATTCGTCTACGTCGTAGGTCCGTCCGGAGCCGGCAAATCGACATTTATGAAGTTGATGTATAGAGAAGAAAGACCGACCAAAGGCTCGATTTTCGTTAACGGCTTCAATCTAGAGAAGCTCAAGCAGCGCAAGATTCCTTATGTGCGCCGTAATATCGGAGTTATTTTTCAAGATTACCGCTTGCTTCCGAAGCTGACCGTGTTTGAGAACGTCGCCTTCGCCATGGAAGTGATCGAAGCGCCGAAGAAGATCATCAAGAAACGTACGCTGGAAGTATTGGAGCTTGTGAGGCTAAAGGACAAAATCCACTCTCTTCCGACCCAGCTGTCGGGCGGGGAACAGCAGCGGGTGGCTATTGCCCGGGCAATAGTCAATAATCCTGCCGTCATCATTGCCGACGAACCGACTGGGAATTTGGACCCGGATACGTCGTGGGGGATTATGAAGCTGATGGAGGAAATCAACTTCCGCGGCACGACGATTGTCATGGCTACGCATAACAAGGAGATCGTGAATACGATCCGCAAGCGTGTGCTCGCGATTGAACAAGGAACGATCGTCAGGGATGAAGCCAGGGGGGACTACGGCTATGAGAATTAATACGGCCGTACGGCACCTTCGCGAGGGCTGGAAGAACATTGCGCGCAACGGCTGGATGTCGTTCGCTTCCATTAGTTCCATAGCAATTTCCCTGTTCATTCTGGGTGTGTTCTTGCTGCTGACGCTGAACGTGAATTACTTGGCGCAGCAGATTGAGCAGCAGGTGGAGATCCGTGTCTATCTTGAGGTGAACACCTCGAAGGACATGATAACGCAGCTGCAGAACGAGATAGGCTCCATACCGGAGGTAGATAAGGTACGATTCGTCTCCAAGGAAGAAGGACTTAAATTTTTGCGCGAGAAGCTTGGCGAGGGCGGCAAGCAGTTGCTCGACGGCTTCGACGGCGACAACAACCCGCTGAACGATTCGTTTACCGTTGACGTGACCCAGCCCCGGGAGATCGGGAATGTGGCGCAGAAGATCAGCGCGCTCAACACCGGCAAGCCGAACAAACCGATCTACCGCGTCAGCTACGGCCAAGGAACGGTGGAAACAATGTTCAAGGTAACGGCCTTCGTTCGCAACGTCGGTCTGGTGCTGGTGGCGGCGTTAGCGCTGACGGCCATGTTTCTTATTGCCAATACGATAAAAATTACGATTATTGCCCGACGCCGCGAGATTTCCATCATGAAGCTCGTAGGCGCGACGAATTCGTTTATCCGCTGGCCTTTCTTTATCGAAGGAGCGCTGCTGGGGATTATCGGCTCTATCGTACCGACGGGTGTCCTGTTGTACGGATACTGGCAGCTCATGCGGCTGCTGCAGTTGGATTTGAACCTGCTGCTGATCAAGCTGCTGCCGTTCGACGCGATCAGCTTGAAGCTCGCCGGGCTTCTGCTAGGCATCGGCGTGTTGATCGGGATTTGGGGAAGCACGCTGTCCGTCCGGAAGTTTCTCCGCGTGTAACGCGCGGCTTACTATCAACCATGTTCTGTCGCTAAGGGAAGTGAGCGGGCAGGCCTGAATTACGGAGCCTGGATGACCGTTCGCGTGAAGCAGACGAATGCCTGAAGGAGGAGCAGGATTTGAAGAAGTCTTTTCTGCCGCTTGTCGTTGCCGCCGGAATGGTGGGGGCCATGGTCGTCCCGCAATACAGCTATGCTCTTACGGAATCCCAACGGATTCAGCAGGAGCTCGATCAATTGAAGAAGTCGAAATCCAGCATTCAGCAGAAAGCGGCCCAAACCGAGAACGAAATCAGTCAGGTGCAGCAGGATAAGCAGCAGACGAACAAGGATATCAATACGATTCTCGGCCAAATCGACGAAACAAACCTGAAGCTGAATCAGCTCAACGATCAGGTAGCCTCTGTTTCCGCGTCCCTAAAGGATAATGCGGACCAGCTGGAGCAGGCCGAAGCCCGCATTACGTCCAGAGATCAGCTGCTGCGTTCCCGGCTTCGGCTGATGTACATGAACGGCGTTGTATCCTATGCGGATGTGCTGCTGAGCTCCACGAGCTTCGGCGATTTTCTGGACCGGCTCAACGCGCTCAAATCGATTGTCAATCAGGACAAGGAAATTCTGGAGGCGAACAAGCGGGACAAGGAAGTTATTGCCGACAAGCATATCCAGATTGAGAAGCAGCTGAATCAGGTTAAAGATTTGTACGCCCAGGCTGCGGCCGTTAAGGCGGACCTCGTTGTGAAGGAGAAAGAGAAGGAAGTTAAGATCGCAAGCCTCTCCAAGAAAGAGAAAGAGCTGGAGGATATCAGCAAGGACAATGAGCTCCAGTTGGTTCAAATGGCGAAGCAGGAGGCCGAGAAGCAGCGCGCTCTGCAGCAGGCCAAGGCGAGCGAGGCGGCCAAGCAGGGTAAGAGCGTGGCGCAGGCTTACACGTACAGCGGCGGGCGCTTCGGCTATCCGCTTCCGAAGGTCGTCCAGATATCCTCGGACTTCGGTGTAAGAGTGGATCCGTTCACCGGAGCCAAGGCGGGCCATACCGGCATTGACCTTCCGTCGCCGATGGGCACCGATATTTATGCAGCAGAAGCAGGGGTGGTTATTACGGCCTCTTGGGTGAGCGGCTACGGGAACTGCGTCATTATCGACCACGGCAAAGGGCTGTGGACGGTGTACGGCCATATCCGCAACGACGGAATCGTCGTTTCCAAGGGCGATACCGTGAAGCGCGGGCAAAAGATCGCTGAAGTTGGCTCCACGGGCCGCTCGACAGGCAACCATTTGCATTTTGAAGTACGTCTTAACTATGAGCCGGTCGATCCGAAGCCGTATTTGAGATAAGCGAAGGTTCATATTTTACCAAAGCTTGTCATACAATAGACTGACAAGTTTGTCCGAGTTCGGCAAGCGGCAAAGGCGGTGTGAGAAGAAAATGACGTTTAAAGGACGTACGGTACTGGCTTTTATTCTGATCTCGATGTTCGCAAGCAGCATCATGACGCTGACAATCGTAAATCCGTCGATCTTTGCGTCGGTAGGCAGTCCCGGCGATGCCTCCGCCTCGGTGAAGTCGGGCCTCACCTCGAAGGATTACAACAAGCTGGCCACGACGTATCAGCTGATTGAGAGCAAGTATTTGAACCAAGTCGATCATGACAAAATCTTAAGCGGTGCCGTGAACGGCATGCTTTCTACGCTGGAAGATCCGTTTACGGTGTATATGGATCAGAAGGAAGCGAAGCAGTTCGACGAGAACATCACCTCTACGTTCCAAGGCATCGGGGCGGAAGTGACCTCCGAGGACGGCAAGGTTACGGTCGTGTCGCCGATCAAAGGCTCTCCTGCGGAGAAGGCCGGAATTCATGCCAACGACGTCATTTTATCGGTAAACGGAGAGAAGCTGGACGGGCTGTCGCTGAATCAGGCGATTATGAAAATCCGCGGCCCGAAGGGGACCCAGGCCAAGATCGAGATTGCGCGGGCGGGAACGCCGGAGCCGATCCAGGTGATCGTGGTACGGGACGATATCGACGTCGAGACCGTCTTTTCCGAAATGCTGGATGGCCAGATCGGCAAGATCGAAATCCGCCAGTTCTCCAGCAACACCTCCAAGCGGTTCAAGGAGGAGCTGGCGAACTTGGAGAGCAAAGGCATGAAAGGGCTCATTATCGACGTACGGAACGACCCGGGCGGTCTGCTGACCTCGGTAGTGGAGATCGTCGAGCCCTTCGTGGCCAAAGGTAAAACGATCGTTCAGATCGAGGATCGGAACGGCAAGAAGGAGCAGACGCCTTCGAACGGAACCGGCAAGCCGTATCCGGTGACGGTGCTGATTAATAAAGGCAGCGCCAGCGCATCGGAGATTTTGGCCGGAGCGCTGCACGATTCGGCCGGCAGTAAGCTCGTCGGCGAGAATTCCTACGGCAAAGGCACGGTTCAGGTCACCTTTGAGAAGGAAATGGGCGACGGCAGCAACATCAAGATGACCGTGTACAAGTGGCTGACGCCGAATGGTACGTGGATCCACAAGAAAGGGATCGCGCCAGATGTGCCGGTCGAGCAGCCGGCCTACTTCAAGGTTGCGCCGCTGACCAAGAAAGCGACGCTGAAGCCGGACTCGAACAGCGACGACGTAAAGAATTTGCAGATCATGCTGCAAGGACTCGGATTGAACCCGGATCGTACGGACGGCTACTTTAGCGAGCGAACGGCGTTGGCGGTCAAAGCGTTCCAGCGCATGAACAACCTGCCGGTAACCGGAGAGGTGGATCTGGACACGGCGAACAAGCTGGAGAAAGCGATTCTTACCGCCATCCGCGATCCGAAGAACGACGTTCAGCTGAAGGCCGCGGTTCAACAAATTCAAAGTCAGTTGAATAAGTAGCGTTCAGCGGTCCGCCGCCAGAGGTGGAAGCGCTAGGAAATTCAGGCGCAGAGCAGGAAATTGCAGCTAACGCGTCGAAATTCATAAAGAAGGTGGCGAACCGTCAAACGTTTGCTCCACCTTCTTATTTTTTTGCTGATGAAGGAGCGGGCCATGACCCTAATGACCGAACTGGCAAGCCGGGGGCTGCAAGCGCTGCTGCAGCAGCTGCTGCACCCGTTTTACTATGTGGGTGTCTTGTTTATCGTATTGCAATACCGCAGACAAATTGCTTTCGAGCGGAAGCTGTTCTCAACCAAGCTGCACTCCTTGCTGTCTGAGACATGGCGTACGGTGCTGTGGGGCTGGGTGGGCGGTTTGCTAGCGTCCGCGATGATGGCGGCCGTCGGTGCGACCGTGGAGCCTGAAGCGGTCATCCTGTTGTGGTTGATCTCGCTTGTGCTTATCTTGATAAAGGTTCGTTTCTTATGCTGGGCTTATGCGGTGGGAATTTTGGGCGTGCTGCAGGTCGTACTGAGCGCTTTCCCCGTTCTCCAAGCTCCACAGGCTTCGTGGTTGATCGCGCCGCTGATGGGCGTCAGCGTACCTTCCATGCTGGCCCTGGTGGCCGTGCTGCATTTGGTGGAAGCCGTCTATGTCCGTACGCAGGGGCATCGGTTCGGTACGCCCATGTTTTTCGAGAGCAAGCGGGGTAAAATTGTCGGAGGCTACCAGCTGCAGGGATTTTGGCCGATTGTGCTGTTCCTGATCGTGCCGATGCAGGGCGGAAGCTCCGTGCCCCTGCCATGGATGCCGCTCTTGGGCGGGGATGTTTGGGCAGGCGGCTGGACGATCATCGGCTTCCCGGTTATGATCGGCTTCGCCGAAATGACGCTCTCGCGTCTGCCTAAAGCGAAGGTGCGGCTCAGCTCTTCCTTGCTTGCGTTGTATTCGCTCGTCTTGCTGGCCTTCGCCGCTTTGGCGGCTTGCTGGCCGTTCTTTACGCTCCCGGCCGCGTTACTATCGATTCTGCTTCACGAGGCGGCCGTTTGGTACAGCCGCTGGGACGAGGAGCACCGCAATCCGATCTTCGTTCATTCGGAACGCGGATTGAAGATTCTCGGGGTCCTGCCGGGCAGCCCGGCGGAGGAGCTCGGTCTTGTCGTCGGCGAGACCGTCCATAAAGTGAACGGGATGCCGGTGAGAACGAAGCGTGAGCTGCATCAGGCGATGCAGACGAATCCGGCCTTCTGCAGGCTGGAAATATTGAATTTGGAGGGTGAGAGCAAGTTCGTGAAGCGCGGGATGTTCTCCGGCGAGCATCACCAGCTGGGGATTATTCTGGCTCCGGACCAGGACGTGCTCTACTATGCCGAGGAACGGCAGGCTCACATCTTTGCCTATCTTAGCCGGAGGCTGGTCGGCCTGCTGAGCAAGCGGGAGAATACCCGCTCGATGTAACTGATGCCATCGTAATGAAAAAAGCCGCCTTGCGACTGCTCGCAAAGCGGCTTGCTTCTTTATTCATTAAGGAGAGGGCGTTGGAGCATTCTCCCTCAGTACGACGATTTCAACCCGGCGGTTCTTTGCACGGTTCTCTGCGCTGTTGTTCTCTACGACCGGACGCGTGTCGGCGTACGCCGTGGAGATAAATTTCTTCTGTTCCAGCTGCGCGTTGTACACGAAGTAGCGCAGCACGGACAGCGAGCGGGCTTGCGACAAGCCCCAGTTGTCACGGTAAAGCGAGCCGGTCGACAGCGGCAGGTCGTCCGTGTGGCCCTCGATGCTGATCGTGGCGTCCAGCGTAGGGAATAGGCTGGCCAGCTGGTTCAGAATCGGGAATGCAGCCGGCTTCAGGTCCGCCTTGCCAAGATCGAACAAGAACAGGTCGTTCAGCGTAACCGCTACGCCGCGGGGCGTGTTGGCTGCGGATACTTGTCCCTGCAGCTTGTTCTGCTCGATGTAGGTCTGAATCTGCTTGAGCAGATCCTCAAGCTGACGTTCCTTCTTATCGTGGTCTTCCCGTTCTTTCTTTTCTTTATCGGCCGCTTCCTTGGCCGACTTGGTCGGATCGGCTCCGCCTTTGGCCGTGCTGACCTGTCCGAGAACGCCCGTGCCCTGCGGCATCAGCGTGTCGGCTTTCTTGAACTCGAACTTGAGCGCCTGCGATAAGATTTCGTATTTTTGCACATCTATCTTGCTCATGGCGTACATAATGATGAAAAAGATCAACACCAGCGTAATGAAGTCAGCGTAGCTGAGGAGCCAGCGCTCGTGATTCTCGGGGGCTTCTTGCTTTTTACTTTTCCTCGCCACCGGTTTCACCTGCGCCTTCGCTATTTTTATTCTTCTCATGCTGGAAGGAGTTCAGCTTTTTCTTGATCAGCTGCGGATTCTCGCCGGCTTGAAGAGCCAGGATGCCCTCGAGCATCAGCTCCATCTCGGAAATTTGATGCTTGCTGCGAATTTTAATCTTAGTCGCCAGCGGCAAGTAAACAAGGTTTGCAGAGGATACGCCGTACAAGGTAGCGGTAAAAGCGACTGCAATAGCCGGACCGAGGGCACCCGGGTCCGAGAGGTTGCCCAACACGTGAATGAGGCCCATAACGGTACCGATGATCCCCATTGTCGGGGCGAAGCCGCCGGCGGCTTCGAACATCTTGGCCCAGCCCTCATGGTGATGCTCCAGCGCGTCCATCTCGAGCTCCATAATTTGACGGGTCAGCTCGGGATCCGTGCCGTCGACGACCATCATCAAGCCGTCCCGCAGGAACGGATTGGTATGCTCTTGAGCCCGCTGTTCCAAGGCCAGCACGCCTTCGCGGCGGGCGATGGACGCCATGTCGACGAGTTCTTCGATGACGAGGCCCGGATTATGTTTCGTTTCGTTAAAAGCCATGCGTACCGCTTTGCCGAGCTCTTTTAGCTGGGACACCGGAAAGCTGGTGGCGACGGCGCCGATCGTACCTCCGAACACGATGAGCATCGCGCTCGGCACGAACAGCGCCGTAATATGCCCGCCGTCCCACACGTATCCCCCGATCAATGCGCCGATACCGAAAATAATGCCGATTAATGTTGTCAAATCCACTTCGTTCCACCCCTAGAGTCGATAAAATGATATGTGCGGCGTTTTGTCTGTCGATAAAGGGCGCCGGTCTATTCATAACATAGGTACTGGGCCTATTATCCGGATTGATTCCATCCCGCTGCTTACATATGTTGGAATTCATTTGCAACGGTGATCGAAAAAAGGTATAATATATGGGAACAAATATTCCTATAACAGGAAAGTCGAACGGAGTCGAACTGCACCGATGAACGCATAACTATTTATCGGACAGGAGCGAGGAAAAGTTTAGAAGAAAAACACTCTTTTTCATGAATGGGTGATCTAATGAGCGAGGTTATTGTAAGCGACCGCAAGTTTGAATTGATCTCCGACTACAAGCCGCAGGGAGACCAGCCCCAGGCGATCGAACGGCTGGTGCAGGGCGTCCGCGAAGGGAAGAAGCACCAGACACTGCTCGGTGCGACCGGAACAGGCAAGACGTTCACTGCCGCTAACATCATCGCCCAGCTGAACCGGCCGACGCTGCTGATCGCGCACAACAAGACGCTGGCGGCGCAGCTGTGCAGCGAGCTGAAGGAGTTTTTCCCGAACAATTCGGTCGATTATTTCGTCAGCTACTACGACTACTACCAACCGGAAGCGTATATTGCGTCTTCCGATACGTATATTGAGAAGGATTCCAGCATCAACGACGAGATCGACAAGCTTCGCCACTCGGCGACCAGCTCTCTCTTCGAACGCCGGGACGTTATCATCGTTGCGAGCGTATCGTGCATTTACGGTCTCGGTTCCCCGATGGAGTACCGGGACATGGTGCTGTCGCTGCGCGTAGGCCAGGAACGCCCGCGCAACGAGCTGCTGCACCGGCTGATCGACATACAATACCAGCGCAACGACATCAATTTCATCCGGGGCACATTTCGGGTACGGGGAGATGTGGTGGAGATTTTCCCAGCCTCGCGCGACCAGCATGCGGTGCGCGTGGAGCTGTTCGGAGACGAGATCGAGCGGATCACGGAGATCGACGTGCTGACGGGCGAAATTATCGGGGAACGCGAACATATCGCGATTTTTCCTGCTTCTCACTTCGTAACCCACGAGGAAACGATGAAGCGCGCGCTTGTGAATATCGAGCGGGAGCTGGAAGAGCGGCTGGAGGAGCTGAGGGGGCAGGGCAAGCTCCTTGAAGCCCAGCGCCTGGAGCAGCGTACCCGCTACGACATCGAGATGATGCAGGAGATGGGCTTCTGCTCGGGCATCGAGAACTATTCGGGTCCGCTGACGTTCCGCGAACGGGGAGCGACGCCTTACACGCTGCTCGATTATTTTCCGAAGGATATGCTGATCATGGTGGATGAGTCCCATGCCACCCTGCCGCAGATTCGGGCCATGTATAACGGTGACCGGGCGCGCAAGGAAGTGCTTGTAGAGCACGGCTTCCGTCTGCCCTCCGCGCTCGATAACCGTCCGCTCCGGTTTGAAGAGTTCGAGGAGAAGGTGAATCAGATCGTATACATCTCGGCAACGCCGGGGCCGTATGAGATCGACCACTGTCCGACGATGGTTCAGCAGATCATTCGTCCGACGGGGTTGGTCGATCCGGAGATCGAGGTTCGTCCGACGAAGGGACAGATCGACGATCTGCTCGGCGAGATCAACGACCGTATCAAGAAGGACGAGCGCGTCCTCGTGACCACCTTGACGAAGAAGATGGCCGAGGATTTGACCGACTATTTCAAGGACATCGGCATTAAGGTACGGTATTTGCACTCGGATATCAAGACGTTGGAGCGGATGCAAATTTTGCGGGATCTCCGGCTCGGAGCGTTCCATGTGCTGGTCGGCATCAACCTGCTGCGGGAAGGCCTTGATTTGCCGGAGGTATCGCTGGTGGCGATCCTGGACGCGGATAAGGAAGGGTTCCTGCGCGCAGAGCGCTCGCTCATCCAGACGATCGGCCGGGCGGCGCGGAACGCGAACGGCCGGGTCATCATGTACGGTGATAAGATAACCGAATCGATGCAGAAGGCAATTGACGAGACATACCGCCGACGCTCCATTCAGCTGGCATATAATGAAGAGCATAGAATTACGCCGCAGACGATTCAGAAGAAAGTGCGCGACGTGATCGAAGCGACGAAGGTCGCCGAATCCAAAGCGGACTACCTGACGGAAGTGAAGCAGACGAAGATGTCGAAGAAGGACCGGTTGACGCTCATCGAACGGATGGAGCAGGAAATGAAGGAAGCAGCCAAAAATCTGCAGTTCGAGCGCGCCGCGGAGCTTCGCGATGCCGTCTTGGAACTGAAGGCCGAGCTGTAAAGAAGGGAAGGATCGGGAAGTGGCAAGAGACAATATCGTAATCAAAGGCGCAAGAGCGCACAATTTGAAAAATATCGACGTCACCATCCCCCGCGATAAATTCGTCGTGCTGACCGGGCTTAGCGGCTCGGGCAAATCGTCCTTGGCTTTCGACACCATTTATGCCGAAGGCCAGAGAAGATATGTCGAATCGCTGTCCGCGTATGCGCGCCAGTTTCTTGGTCAGATGGATAAGCCGGATGTCGATTCGATTGAAGGGCTGTCACCGGCCATCTCAATCGACCAGAAGACGACGAGCCGTAACCCCCGTTCTACGGTAGGGACGGTAACGGAAATTTACGACTATTTGCGTCTGCTGTTCGCCCGCATCGGCCGGCCGCATTGTCCGATCCACAAGATCGAGATAACGTCGCAAACGGTCGAACAAATGGTCGACCGGATTATGGAGTATCCGGAGCGGACGAAGCTCCAGATTCTCGCTCCGATCGTTTCCGGGCGCAAGGGAGAGCATTCCAAGCTGCTGGCTGACATTCAGAAGCAGGGCTTCGTTCGCGTCCGCGTGAACGGCGATATTCGCGACCTGTCGGAGACGATCGAGTTGGATAAGAATAAGAAGCATAATATCGAGGTCGTCGTCGACCGGATTGTCGTAAAGAGCGATGTGCATTCCCGCCTCGCGGACTCCCTGGAGACGGCGTTGAAGCTGGGCGAAGGTCGCGTTATCGTTGACGTGATGGAGCAGGAGGAGCTGCTCTTCAGCCAGAATCTCGCTTGTCCGGAGTGCGGCTTCAGCATGGAGGAGCTGGCTCCGAGAATGTTCTCCTTCAACAGCCCGTTCGGGGCATGTCCGGAATGCGATGGTCTCGGCAGTAAAATGATCGTCGACCCGGATCTGCTTGTCCCGAATCCGAAGCTGACGATCGAAGAAGGCGCGTTCGAGGCTTGGGCCGGCAGCACGTCCAATTATTACCCGCAGTTTCTGGCCGCCGTTTGCGAACACTACAACATTCCGCGCGATAAGCCGGTGTCCGAGTTGACCAAGGAGCAGATGTCCAAGCTGCTGAGCGGTACGGGCGGCGAGAAAGTTCGTTTTAAATACGAGAACGATTTTGGCCACCGGAAAGAAGCCATGGTGGCGTTCGAGGGCATCATCCACAACCTGGAACGGCGTTACCGCGAGACGTTTTCGGATGGAATTCGAGAGCACATCGAGGCTTATATGAGCGCGAAGCCCTGCGGCAAATGCAAGGGAGAGCGCCTGAAGCCGGAATCGCTGGCCGTGACGATCAACTCGAAGAATATTGCCTACGTTACTTCGCTGTCCATTGGAGGTGCGGAGCAGTGGTTTCAGTCTCTCGACCTGAACGATCGGGAAATGCAGATCGCACATCTGATTCTGAGGGAAATCAACGCCCGCCTCGGCTTCCTGGTCAACGTAGGGCTTGATTATTTGACGATGCACCGCGCGGCCGGCACGCTCTCGGGCGGAGAGGCGCAGCGGATCCGTCTGGCGACGCAGATCGGATCGAGCTTGATGGGCGTCCTATATATCCTGGACGAGCCCAGCATCGGCTTGCATCAACGGGATAACGACCGATTGATCAAGACGCTTGAGCATATGCGGGACCTGGGCAACACGCTGATCGTCGTAGAGCATGACGAGGATACGATGATGGCGGCGGACTATATCATCGATATCGGGCCGGGGGCCGGGATTCATGGCGGTCAGGTCATTGCACAGGGAACGCCGAAGGAAATTATGGAAGACCTTAGCTCCATTACGGGCCAATATTTAAGCGGCCGAAAGTTCATTCCGGTTTCGGCCGAGCGGAGAAAGCCGAACGGCAAGTGGCTGGAAATCCGGGGAGCGAAGGAGAACAACCTGAGAGGCGTAAACGTCAAGTTTCCGCTCGGCGTATTCAGCTGCGTAACGGGCGTGTCCGGTTCCGGGAAGAGTACGCTGATCAATGAAATTTTGTATAAGACGCTGGCCAAAGAATTGAACGGGGCCAAAGTTAGACCAGGTGAGCACAAGGAATTTAAAGGCTTGGAGCACGTCGACAAGGTGATCGATATCGACCAATCGCCGATCGGCCGGACGCCGCGCTCGAACCCGGCCACTTACACCGGGGTATTCGACGACATCCGGGACGTCTACTCCGCAACCAATGAAGCCAAGGTACGCGGCTATAAGAAAGGCCGCTTCAGCTTCAACGTCAAGGGCGGGCGCTGCGAAGCTTGCCGCGGGGATGGCATTATCAAGATCGAGATGCACTTCCTGCCCGACGTATACGTGCCTTGCGAAGTATGCAAAGGCAAACGGTATAACCGCGAGACGCTGGAGGTCAAATATAAAGGAAAGAGCATCGCTGAAGTGCTCGAGATGACGATTGAGGACGCATGCGAGTTCTTCAAAAACATCCCGAGGATTCACCGGAAATTTTCGACACTGCTCGACGTAGGGTTAGGGTATATGAATTTGGGCCAACCGGCGACGACTTTATCGGGCGGCGAAGCCCAGCGGGTAAAGCTGGCGGCTGAGCTGTACCGACGAAGCACCGGCAAGACGATTTATATTCTCGATGAGCCGACAACAGGCCTGCACATTCACGACATCGACCGGCTGCTTAAAGTGCTTCACCGTCTGGTGGAGAACGGCGATTCGGTGCTCGTCATCGAGCACAACCTGGATGTAATCAAGACGGCCGATTACCTGATCGACTTAGGTCCTGAAGGCGGAAGCCGTGGCGGAACGATTGTCGCGACCGGAACGCCGGAAGAGGTAGTCAAGGTCGAAGGCTCTTACACCGGGAAATACCTGAAACCGATTCTGGAGCGGGACCGTGCCCGTTCGGAGGATTACCGTCAGCGGATGAAAGAGATGGAAGACGCTGCCGTATAACGATAATAAAAGAGCCCAGCACCCCTTATCGGGAAGCTGGGCTCTTTTGCATGCAGAAAAAACAGCCCGGGTAACCGGGCTGTCGGAAAGAATGGCTGTTCTTAAGAAGCCAGAATGGAAGTCAATTTATCTTGGAATGCCGAGGCGCCAACGCGGTTAACGAACTGATGGAACGTTTCGTCTTCGCTGCGGTTGTCTTTGTAGTACAGAATCAGCTGTTCCAGGACAGCACCTACGTCCTCACCTTTGACACGGCCTTTGAGCGTCTCGTTGAATTTTGCGCCTGGTCCGAGAATACCGCCTACGGCGATATCGAAAGCGTCAACCATGCCCTCCGGCGTTTTCACCAGTGCGCCTTGCAGACCGATGTCGGCAATATGCTTCTGACCGCAAGCGTTCGGGCATCCGATGAAGTGGATACGTATGTCTTCATCCAGCTCGATCTTGGAATCGAGGTATTCCGCTACGCGGCGGGCTCTTTCCTTCGTTTCCACGACGGCCAGGTTACAGAACTCATTACCGGTACAGGACACGGTACGGCTCATGAACAGATTCGGGTTCGGCGTCAAGCGTTCGAATACGCTCTCGGTCAAAGCTTTCTCCACCAGCTCGTTCATCACGCCGGAGATGACGATGTCTTGGGAAACGGTGGTACGGATCGTTCCGTCGCCATACGTATCCGCTACGCGGGCGAGCTCGGCGAATTCGTCGCCGCTCAGGCGGCCGACAGGGATGTTCAGACCGATGTAGCTCAGGCCATCCTGCTTTTGCGGATGTACGCCGTTGAAGTAGGCTGCATTCCAGCCGATAATCTTATCTTCGCCGAGTGAAGGCATGTCGCCGATCAGTTCGATCAGCTTTTCTTTGAATTTCTCCGGTCCCCAATCCGCCACAAGGAATTTCAGACGGGCATGGTGCCGTTTCTCGCGATAGCCGAAGTCACGGAAAATCGTCGTAACGCCCGTTGCAACCTTCAGCACTTCCTCCGGACGAGCGAACAGATCGAGACGCTTCGCCAGATGCGGCTTCGCCGACAGACCGCCGCCGACCCATACATGGAAGCCAAGCACTTCTTCGCCGTCGATCACTTTGGAAGCCGGGGTGAACGCCAGGCACTGGATTTCGGCATGCGCCGAGTTATAAATATTAGTAGAAATGGACATTTTATATTTACGCGGCAAGTTCGAGAAATCCCGGTTGAGCAGGAAGAAATCGTTCACTTGATTGACCAGGTCCGTCGTGTCGAACAACTCGTTCTTGTCGATGCCGGCCAGCGGATTGCCGACAATCGTACGAGGGCAGTCGCCGCAAGCTTCCCAGGAGTACAATCCGACCTTTTCCAAACGGTTGAAAATGTCAGGAAGCTGTTCAACGGTCAGCCAGTGGAACTGAATGGCTTGACGCGTCGTTACGTCCATCAGGTTGCGGCCGTAATCTTTGGCGATGCCGGCCAGGGCGCGCGCCTGGTCCGTCGTCAGAACGCCGGAGTTGATGCGGACGCGCATCATGAAGTGGCCGTTCTTCGGCTTTTGCTCATAGACGCCGGCCCACTTGAACAGGTTCATATCATCCGGTGTGATGGAGCTGTAGCCCTCATGAGCGTATTTCTCAATAATGGTGCGAATAATATCAAGGCCGTCTTTCTCCAGCTTCACAAGCTCCATCTTGTTAAGCTTAGAGGCATCGGCCGCCCAAATGGGTTCATATGCCATGGTGAATTGCTCCTCCTAAACTTCTAATTCCGATAATTTTAGTGTGAAAAACTAACTTAATAGTACCACTTTTGAGACCGCTCTACAATGTAAAAGAACAGAACAGCTCTATAAGGTTTTATTATAAAATTAGGGGATTTCGGTTATAATCGAAGCATCTGGCGAATCCTTTATGTTCCTGTGACAAACTTGTTACACTTGTCGAATCCGCTTGCACTTCCCGCCTAGTCAAGCTAAGATAAGAATTAAGTATTTTTGTATATTAAAGGAGGTCTCTCCATGTTTTCCGGATTTGATCCGTTCGTGATCTTGTTCACGATTGTTATTGCTATCGGCATAGTCCGTTTATTCGGGGCTAAAAAGAAAAACCCGTTCGCTATTGGCTTCGGCCTGGTGAGCCTGCTCGTGTTCCTGATCATGGACGTGGTTATGGTCATGGGATGGATGGGTAAAGCGTAAAGAAACGCATATGCGTACATAAAAGGACAGTGCCGTTCGGGGCACTGTCCTTTTGGCGTTGCGTGAAGGATTCATTACAAAAGAAAGAGCGTCACGTCAAGAAAAGAGATACTCTTTCTTTATTACTATACTTAAAGAAATTTGTGCAATGTAGTGGAGATAAGATATGTACCGTAGGAGCGTAGCGTCCGCCTTTAAAATCGTGCTGAACCCGCTAGGATTCATTCAAATCAGCATGATTTTAACAGCGGCCGGAGGTACATGTCTTATCGGAACGAAATATTGTGCAAATTTCTTATACCCACCACATTTCACCCAAAGGCTCCTTAATCAGGACCTGCTGCAGGTTCTGCACCGCCTTGGAGAAGCCCTCTTCGACGGACATCAGGCCGTCTTCATGCTCGATGCTGACGACATAATCGTAGCCAACAAGACGAAGCGCGCTAATAATGTCCGCCCATACCTTCAAGTCGTGTCCGAAGCCGACGGAGCGGAACTGCCAAGCGCGGTCGAGCATGTTGGTGTAAGGCTGCATATCCGTCAAGCCGTACCGGTTGACGTTGATCGGATCGATCGTCGTATCCTTGGCATGGAAATGATGGATCGCGCCGGCGCGGCCGAGGATTTGCACCGCTTGAACCGGATCGATGCCCTGCCACCACATATGGCTTGGATCAAGATTGGCGCCGATGGCTTCACCTGCGGCTTCACGCAGGCGAAGCAGCGTGGCGGGCGTATGTACGGAGAAGCCGCCGTGCAGCTCGAGGCCGATTTTGACCCCGCGGTCGGACGCGTATTTACCGGTTTCGGTCCAGTAAGGAATGATCTTGTTCGCCCATTGCCAGTCCAGGATCTCTTGGAAATCGGGCGGCCATGGAGCGACAGGCCAGTTCGGGTATTTCGCATCGTCGGAATCTCCCGGGCAGCCGGAGAACGTATTGACTACCGGCACTTCGAGCTTCTGGGCAAGATCGATCGTTTTGCGGATGACGTCCTGGTCGTTAGCCGAGATGCTCTTCTGCGGATGCAGCGGATTGCCGTGGCAGCTCAGGGCGCTGATGTTCAGGCCACGGGATTCCACCGCTTGCTTAAACGCTTTCAGCTTGCCGTTATCGGCGAGCAATACATCCGGATCGCAGTGCGCATTGCCGGGATAGCCGCCCGTACCGATCTCGACGGCGTCAAGTCCCTTGGATGCAATGTAATCGAGGGCTTCTTCAAACGGTTTTTGCTGGAACAAAACCATAAATACACCTAACTTCATAAGGCACCTCCGAATAAAATAGAAAATGTACGCGTGTTCATTGCAGGCTACATCAAAATTATATCATTCTTTACGAGCAACTCAAAGTATGAGTTTCGGACAGCGAATCCGTGCTTCAACGGAGCCTGACCGTGGTTAATTAAAAAAAATGGTTCGACAGACTTGCTCGACAACGTTCCTGTTTCTTTGCATGAGACTTGGTTTACAATGAATGTTAGAAACAGTGGAACTACATAAAACTTTTTAAAGGAAGGGCGGATCGAAAAGATGAACAGCAAAGACACCCAAATCGTGGAAACCATTACAGGCTCATGGCTTCGCTTCCCAAACAGCTTTAAAAAGTTTCATTGTCTGGTGGAATTGCCCAATGAACTATCGCTCAACATCAATATGAAATCGGGCGCCGTTCATGTCCACAAGATTGATACGAATAACGTATACCAGCCGTACGGAGAACTTGTCGTTGGCTCGGTCAACCATCAGCTCCACTGTTCCGTGATACCCCATTCGTTAAATGAAACAGGGGTGACTCCTCACGCCAAATCCGATGCAAGCTAAAGGACTATGGTCCGCATCAAACAAAAAAAAGCAGCGGGCACGCATCTAACGTGCGATCGCTGCTTTTATCAAATTCCGAGAAATTAGAACGGCCAATGGAAGAGGCCCTTGTAAATATGAAGCACCGTCTCGGACTTGCCGCTGTAGACGATGACCGCCGCCGTAACGAACAGCTGCGTCAGCGCGCAGCGGGCGTAGAAGTACCGTTTGGACACCTTCCGCTTGTTCACGGTTGTCTTGTTAAGCAAATTTTCCAGCCCCATCAGCACCCCGTGGTATACCCCCCACAGCAAATACAGCCAGCTGAAGCCGTGCCACAGACCGATCATCACCATAATCAGTAAGGACAAGCCTGCCGCGGTCCAGCGGGTCGGCGTGCTGCGCGAGAAGAACATGAAGATATGGTCACGGAACCAATCCCCAAGTGTAGCGTGCCAGTTGCGCCAATATTGTGTGAGCGTCGGCGATTGGAACGGCTTCTTGAAGTTCTCCGGAATGTTATAGCCCATCAGGCGCCCGAAGCCCACCGCAATGTCCGAATATCCCGAGAAATCGAAGAAGATCAGCGCGTAGAACCAGATCATCAGGAACAACGATTCGTGCGTATGCAGCTCCTGCTTGGACAGATGGTCGAAGACATCGGTCATCCAGGTGACGAGCACGATCTTTTTGAACATGCCCAGAATGATCCGCTTGATGCTGTCCTCCGTTTGCTCCGCCGTTACCCGGTAAGGCTCTTTGACGTCCGCCATGAAATCGCGGAATTTCAGGATCGGTCCGGATGTGAAGGTAGGGATAAACAAAATGTAATTGAAATAATCCAGCACCGGCGTCTTGGCGTCTTTTCCGAAGAAATAGGCGAAATACAAGGCGTCGATGACCTTCAGCACGTTATAGATCAGACCCAGGAAGATGGCCGTATCGATCAGCGGATGCTCTGCCGATGCCATTCCTAGGATGCGCAGTCCGGATACCGCGGCAACGTTTAGGGCGATCAGCGTCACGAAGGCGGTCTTGCGCCAGCGTGGCAAATAGCAGAGCGCCCAGAACGCCATGTAGTTGAGCGCCGTGTAGCCCAAATAAAACGCCAGCAGCCGATGATTGAACAGGAATAGAAAGCACAAATTGAACGCAAGCAGCAGAATCCGCTTATTATGCGGCCACCACCGGGTCAGTGCCAGAATGAGCACCATACCCGTGATCGCCATCACCGCGTTCATATTCAAATACCACATAAGGCGACTCCTTTAGAATCCTTCGTAAATAAACAGCCCTTTGCCGGTAAAATAGATCAGCACCATGATCAGCATGGCGAGATAGACGATTATTTCGAGGGCTTTGCGGACGTAGCGAGCCATGCGTCGACCTCCTTCGTGAATACGGGAGCGCCCTCCTGGCGGCTCAAATGCACCAGATCGTGGAACAGCTTCGGGTCATACTTCGTCAGCAGATCCAGCACGGGCACGCCTGCGGCATCAAGCCGGCGGTTCACAACCTCCTGCAGGCCGGCCATGTAAGGCGGCAGCGGATAACCCCGGTTCCACGGCATCCAGATGACCTTCAGCGGCAGCCCGTTTGCGCGGCAGTAGGCGATAATCCAATCGAGCGCGGCCAAATTATCCTTATATTCGTGCTGGGAAACCCAGCCGAACCGTTTGTCGTACTCGTTCCATTTGGAACGGAGCTGATCATCTGGCTGATGTCCGAAATACAGCTCCTTATCGATCCAGCGGGGCTGATACTTCAGCAGCTCCGAAGGATTCAGCTCCACCGTACCCTTATACAATTGCCAGACGAATTCTTTGCCGGAATCCCGGAAATAATCCCGGTACGCGTATACATAAGGCTGGTACCATGGTTTGAACCATTGATAAGTCGGATCCGTATCAAGGATGTCGAGCATCGTATGGACGTCGATGCCCACGACAAGCTGACCCTCCACATGGAAAAGCTTCTGTTCCAGAATGCCCTTCAGATCCGTGAGCTTGCCGTAGGAAAGACCCATCTCGATCAGCTTCGAATCCGATTTCTCCTCGATATAGGCTCCGGTTACCGCAGAGTTACCGAAGAAGACGGGCCCGTGGTTCAGCCCGTCATGGTGGTAGAGCGTTTTGGTGAAGTCGTTCTTATAGAAACGCCGCGACGTGGACATCGGATCCCACCAGCCGATAAGAACGTCCGACAGCACGAAAGCGGCCAGGAGCAGCAGCACGAAGCTGTTTTTACGTAAGAATGAGATCATAGCTCAGGAAACCACACTTTTTCTCGGAAAATGGCCCGGTTTACAGCGATTTCTGCTGCCAGGCATGATACTGCTCGCGGAACGACGCGGGCCACTGCGCTTCATCCAGCCCGTACTGCGCAAGAAAGGCCAAAGCCCATCGCTCGATGCCGAAGCCGACACAGCCGGTCACGGCCGGACGCTTGCCCATGCTGATGTTAAACGCGTTGCCGAACGTATTGCTGTGGAAGTTGACGGAGCTGCAGGCGATCGATTTCTTGATATGCGGAATCGTCAGGCGAAGCTCGTACTTCATCTCTTGATTGCGCTGGAACGAAGCCTTCACTTGGAAGTCGTTCGTGAAGAAAGGGTCGTTCGCGATTTCGAGCAGGCTGTCCACCTGCCATTCCACGGCAAGCTCCTTCAGGTACTCGATGGCTTGCAGACGGTTTTCTTTCACGAAATCCGGTTTGCCGACGAAGATGATCTCGCGCATGCTGAAGTCCAGCAGCCGGCCGAAATCGGAATGGTTGCGGGACTCGAACCGGTGGCACTTGGAAATGGCCGTGACGGTGACGCCGTCCCCTTCGAGAATTTCATTCTGGAGCCCTTCGTAGCAGTGGTAGCAGGTCGAAGGATTCATCGTAAATTTCGGCTTCGGCATCGTCTCGTTCAGATCGAGCGGCTGCTCGGCCTTCCAGCCTCCGGCTTCGCGGATGGATTGGGAGAACGATTCGATGATGTCGAGGTCCTCACGCAGATGTGTCAAGAAGTGGATGTGCTCGGGAAACGAAGTGAAATGATTCGTCTTGTTGAGCGTCTCCGCACGAATGACCGCAGGATAATGCTCTTCCTTCACGCCGGGGAAGCGATTCGCCACCATGGTCACGAAGGAGTAATCCAGAAAGCGCATCAGACTCGAGAAAGGCTCGCGGAAGATAAACAAGCCTGGCTCCAGCACCTTGATGATTTTGCGGTCCACAAGCTCGGCAATAATGTCACCCTCGTACGGGGTCTCCACCCGGTTCTCGAACAGGATGTTCTCCTTGAAGCCGAAGTCGCCTTGGGAAAACCGCTCGATCAAGCGCTTCACCTGGGACTCGATGCCCTCGTTGCCCTTGGCGGAATGGTGGGTGATATGGATTTCATTATTCTCGACGCGGATGTCTTCGATAGTCTCGTCGATAAAGGCGGAAGCGTATTTCAGCTGTCCGTGCTGGCTATCTATCAGGCCTTCGAGCGATACGATGCATTTCATGAAGGATTTACCTCGCTCTCTTCTTGTCGATGAACTGGGCGATCTCCCGCACCGTGTTGAGCGGATACAGCATCAGGTCCTGATTCGTGATCGCCATGCCGTACGTCTTCTCAATGTGTGCGATCAGCGCGGTGGCGCCGATGGAATCGATATATCCGTAGTCGAACAAATGCACGTCGGGCGTGAATTCGTCGTCGTCTTCTTCAATCTCGTAGCGGTTGCGAATGTGCGATTCCAGCTCTTGCAGCAAATCCTGCATGGTCGTTGCCTCCTCGGATCGGATGAATGATGAGAAAACGGAGGGCGCTCTGCGATGCGGATGCGGCCCTCCTGTTCAACGGGTTATCGTTAAATTACGGCTTCGGACGGATGGTCAGCGTGACCCCTTTCCCGAAATGCGTGACGGTGTACGTCGATTGCGCTTCATTGCGCTCCACGGTCAAGCCCTCGGCTCCTTCAACGGCAATCGAGCTACTGCTGCGAAGCTGAATCTGCTGCATGCCCGCCGCCTTCAGCTGCAGCGTCCAGGTGTCACCGGACGTCTTCAGCTCGTAAGGCACATTGACGCGAAGCAGATGCATTGCTTGCTCTTTGGCGTCCGACTCCGCAGCCGATGTGAAGCGAACCTCCGTACGCTTCGGCACGCCCAGATAGAGCTTGCCTTCCCGCACGTCGTGCACGTCCGCGCCCAAGGCGGTCGCCTGCTTGTCCGCATAAGGCGCGCCGCGTTCCACGACAAGCCCGAGCGTGCCCGCATATTCCGCAGCCTGGGCAGGGACGCCGTTCACATCGGGCTCCACCTCGAAGCTCGGATCGCGGTGCACGCCCGCCAGCCGCGCCAGTCGGTCCAGTACGACCGCCCGCCATGGGCGGGTCACCTTGACCCGGGTCGTCAGCGTGTTCATGAACGAGCGCGCCATTTGGGTCTCGGTCATGAAGTTGTAGCTCTTGTCATTGCGGATGCCGTCCAAATAGCGTACGAATTCAAGCAGCGGCGCTACTTGGGACGGGAAATGATACTCGATGTGCTCGAAATAATCGATCGGCAGATCAAGGGCCGTGTACGCCTCGAACAAATCCTTGGTCGAGTTGTGCGCGTCCGTCCGGAGCACCGGGGCCGGCGTGTACAGCATCATGGGCTGCTTCATGTCCGGCTTTCCGGAGGTGTCCGTCATTAGGAACGGCAGGCCCCAGTAATATTCGATGCTGAGCCGGGGCTCCGTCCCGATATTGGACGGCTTGAAGCCGAAGTTGAACCAGATATCTGCAGCCCGTTCATTGTTCAGCGTCTGCGACCGGTCCGGGTTGTTGATGCGCCACGTGTGCTGGTTCGTTCCCGTCATCTTCCATGGGATGCCGAGCTTGTCGAAGGCCAGCTTATGCAGCGCAATCTCCTGCTTCTCCTGAGCATCGCTCGTAAAATTGTGCATGAACAGGTGCGGATACAGCTCCAGGTCATGCGCTTTCGTATAGTGAATGAACTCGCCGAGTTGAGCGGCATAAGGGAACTTCGGATCGTCGATCGTCGATGGGATGCCGAATTCGAGCTGTCCGACGATCAAATCGTCCTTGCCGTCGTGATTTAAGTCGTACCAGAGCGGTACGGAGTTGTGTCCCCCGACGAGCGCGTGGCTGCCGAGCTGGTTCGTGCTCGCGCCCTCGATGACGCCGGCATCGCGCCAGGCGATGCTGCCGGGCGTCGGGCCCGGCTGCTGCAGGTACACGCGCAGGTCGCCCTCCAGGCTGCCGATCACCAGATCGGCGCGTCCGTCCCCGTCCATGTCCCGGATGGACGGAGCGGCAAAAGGTGCGGGCAGCTTGAACTGCACGCTGCCCGGGCCCCAGGCGAGCTTGCCCGACGGGCCCCGCTCGCCGCGGTACAGCGTCACCGTGCCGTCCGCCCCCCCGACCACGAGGTCGGGGATGCCGCTGCCGGTGACGTTGCCCACGGCCACGCCTGCCGGAGCCGCTGCCGTGATCGGGCGCCCGCCCGCGAGCAGCGGGACGGGCGCGGTGAAGGTGCCGCCGGCTTCGCCGTAGGCGACCGCGAGCGTGCCGTCGGCCCGGCCGATCACGAGATCCGGCCGGCCGTCGCCGTTCAGGTCGTACGCCGCCACGGAGGCGTACTTGCCTGCCGTCAGCGGCTCGCCGCTGCGCTGACGCAGCACTTCACGCCGGCCGAAGGCGTCCGGCGGCTTCAGTCCCGCGGGCAATTGCTGCCCGCCGTAAGCTTCCGCCGACGGCCCGGCCCTTCGGTACACATAGATCGCGCCGTCGCCCGAGCCGACGATCAGGTCGGGCCGTCCGTCGCCGTCCAGATCCGCGATCGCCGGGTAGGCCCGGTACGGGAGCGTGATCGGATCGCCGAGCGACTTGTACTCGGGATAATTGGCGAGCCGGACTGCCTGTCCGTCCGCCATGAGCCGCGTCCCGCTCGAGTAGAACGAGTTCGGCGTCTCACCGGCGAAGGCGGGCTTCTCGTTCGTGCCCGTGTTGAGGTGCACCGCTACGGATTCCTGCCAACGGCCCCAGGTGAACGAGGAACGGTCCAGCGAGAAGGACGGCACCTGCTTGTACTTCTTCAGCAGCTCCGCCCACTGAATGCCTTCGCCGTCGCGGATCGCCTCCAGCGCCTCGAAGTGGTTCTGGTAAGCCATCGCCGGCCGGCCGTAAGGGCCAAGCACCTTCTTCACGCTGTACCCGAGTTTCTCCTTCGAGACGAACGCGGCGTACTCGCTGCGAAACAGCGCGCTTCCGGTAGCGAACGTCGAGTGAAAAAACGGCTTCATCGGCAGCTGCGTCAGATTGAAATAGAGCGCGCCGGGCACCGGCTTCTTCGCCGCATTGACGGCTGCGGCCACCTGATCGAAGCCGAGCTTCGAATCCATGCCGCCGGCGAGGTCGTAGCCGGTGATGTAATACCGGTTCGGCAGCAGCGTGCCGCTGAAGAAGACGGTGCCTTTGCCGTAACGGTTCAGCGTGTACAGCGAGACATCCCCCAAGGAGACGACGGTCTCTGCGGTTGAGGGAATGATCCCCTTGCCCCAGGAAAAATCCTTCAGCCCGTCGGCAGGGTCATGCCGGTAATACGTATCGGCAAACTGCTTGACGAGCGCCTGAAGCGATTGCAGGTTATATTCCGTCTCCGGGAAGGACAGCGGATCGGCGTCGCCGACCGTATCCGTTCCGGAGGTTTTGCGCTGCGGCGGCTTCACGTCGACGATTCGCTGCGCACCGAGAAGGTCTGGCGGCAGATCGCCCGCAAATGCATTTTCAAGGAACAAATGTCCGCCCTCTCGCACATAATTCCGAAGCAGCTCGATCTGTGCCGGGGTTAACTGTGCGTGAAGGGACGGATCCAGATAAACGGTGTCGTAAGCCTGCAGCTTCCGGAGGTTCAGGCTTCCCAAAGCTTGTCGTTCCAGCTTCAGGTTGGCTACCAACGATTGCTGCAGGTGGCCGTATGCGGCCGTGTCGTATGCGCCATCCTGCGTGGCGTAAAGCATGCGGACGGACAGCTCCTTGGTGGCGGTTAAGCCCCATGCGAGCAGCGCCGCAGCCAGCAGCAGGATTGCGAGCAGCGCGGCCTTGCGCGGGTGTGCCCGAATCAATGCAATCCCTCAATTATTCATAGGTTAGACTATCCTTGCCATTATAGCACGGATGGCGGGCTTTGTTAACTTGTGCCCGAGGGTGGAGGAGAAGGGGGACGGACGATCCGCACAAAAAAAACGTCCGCCCGGCAAGCAGGCGAACGGATCGGAGAATCAGCACCCGCCCTGCTTGTCCGGGGCATCCTGCGGAAGATGGCATACCGTCCGGTTGCGCCCTTCCGCCTTGGCGCGGTATAACGCTTTGTCGGCCCAGTCGATCAGGTGCTTATCGGTCATCCCCGGCTGGGGAATCACCGTGGCGCAGCCAAGACTGACGGTGACGTGATCCGCAATCGGCGAGGTGGCATGCGGCATGTTCAGGGTTTCCACGGACCGGCGCAACCGTTCGGCGATCGCCAGCGCTTCCGCTTGCTTCGCCCCCGCCAGCACCGCGGCGAACTCCTCGCCGCCGTAACGGGCGATCAGGTGCGGGGTATTTTGCAGCAGTCCGGCGGCCGCGAGCGCGATATTTTTCAGGATTTCGTCGCCGCCCTGGTGACCGCAGGTGTCATTGTAAGGCTTGAAATAATCCACGTCGAACAGGATGACGGAAATGGGCGTGCCCTCTTCCGCGGCCGTAAGCCATGCGTTGCCGAGAAAACGGTCCAGCTTGCGGCGGTTGGCGATGCCGGTAAGGCCGTCGAGGTCGGACAGCTTCTGCAGTGCGGCGAGCGCTTCCTGCAGCTTCCGTTCCGTCAGCTTGCGGTCGGTAATTTCACGGACGGTCGCCAGATAGGCGGACTAGTCCTCATAGACGATGGGGGAGATGGACAGCTCCACGATAATTTCTTTGCCGGTCAGCATAGTGCAGTGCAGCTCCACGAGATCGATGGCTTCCGCCCCGGCGCCCATGGCTTTCCATCTTCGAAGCAGCTCATCCCGGCCGTCCGCCCGGACGAAATCGATAAAGGAGCGTCCCAGCAATTCCTCGCGGGAACCGGCGCCGAGCAGTCTCAGACCCATATCGTTCACGAACAGAATGCGGTCCGCCGTCTGCACGAATACGGCATCGGGCGATTGGGAGATCAGGCGCCTGTACCGCTTCTCGCTTTCAGCCAGCTTGAGTCCTTCGGCATGCGATCGCAATATATATTGGTAAACATAGACGGCGAGCAGGCCGACAACGTTGGAGAAGGTCCACATGAAGATCAGAATGCATAGAGCGTCCGCTTGTTGGCCCAAATGGTACAGGCTGATGCATATGGATATGGAGTTGCTGATCATAAAAAAGGTGTCCAGCAGTAAAAAGCGTAAAAGCGTAATGCCGCGGCGGCCTCCCAGCCATCCGCATACGGCACCCAGCATCATAAGGTTTATGGACGCCACGACCGCAGGGAATGTCGGGCCCCCGAACAGGGTCAGCCGCCCTGTGGCAATAATCGACGCGGCGATCAGCGCGGGGAGGGGACCGCCTCCCAAGGCCGCAACAATGATCGGAATGTGCCTAAGATCAATAATTATGGAATTGATTGGAATGCTGAACAGCATCAGCACGAGCCCTAACAATCCGTACAGGAAACCGGCGGCGAGCTTTATTTTCCATGGCGAGCTTCGGTAAAGCGGAAATTTACGGAACCAATGCCCGATGAAGAAGAAGGAGGACACCAGAAGCGACGCGTGAAACACGAAATCTTTGAGCATTGGCGGGTAACCCTCCGTTCTGGACAGGTAAATAGATGCTTGCGAAAGAAAAAGATTCGGCGCTTTCAGCGCTGGACGCTTTATGAATAAGATATTCGTCATCTTTTGACATACCTCCTGCATATTTGCGAAATATCAAAGAATTTTTAGGTATTTATACCTATGGATATTTCCATTCGTTTGAATTCGCTTGCCTGCCGCTTTTCTGATAAACTATAAGGATGGGGAGAAATCCCGATTTGGATTTGAAGGAAGGAATGAACTATGCGCGAAGTACGCAAGTCTGATATAGAGCTTCTAGCACCTGCAGGCGACTGGGATTGTCTGCGCGCGGCCGTGGCGAACGGCGCGAACGCGGTCTTTTTCGGGGTGGAGAAATTCAACGCCCGGGCCCGGGCGAACAACTTCAAGATGGATGAGCTGCCGGACATCATGTCCTTTTTGCACCGGTACGGGGTGAAGGGGTTCCTGACATTCAATATTCTGGTATTCGAGGAAGAGCTGACGGATGCGAAGGAGCTGATCGACGCCTGTATCGAGGCGGGGGTCGATGCGGTCATCGTGCAGGATCTCGGTCTCGTGGGAATGATCCGGGAGATCTCGCCGGACTTTCCGATTCACGGATCGACCCAGATGACGATTACGTCGCCGGAGGCCGTCGAGTTTACGAAGCCGTTCGATATCGAGCGCGTCGTGCTCGGCCGGGAGAACAACCTGAAGCAGATCAAGCAGATCGGGGACCAGGCGAAGCTTCCGATGGAAGTGTTCGTGCACGGCGCGCTGTGCGTATCTTATTCGGGGCAGTGCCTGACGTCCGAAATGTGGGGCGGCCGCTCGGCCAACCGGGGGGAATGTGCTCAGGCGTGCCGTCTGCCGTACGATCTAATGGTCGACGGCGTGGAGAAGCCGATGGGCGACGTGGCTTATCTGCTCTCGCCGAAGGACCTTGCAGCGCTGGAGCTAGTGCCGGAGCTGATCGAGGCGGGGGTGACGTCCTTCAAGATCGAGGGCCGTCTCAAGAGTCCGGAGTACGTGGCCAACGTGGTTGGCAAATACCGTGCGGCGATCGACCGTTATTTCGACGGGAAGGACGCGAACCCGACGAAGGAAGAGCTGCGGGAGCTCGAGCAGAGCTTCTCGCGCGGGTTTACGCACGGCTTCCTGAAAGGAACGAACAACAAGCAGCTCGTCGAGGGCACGTACCCGAAGAGCCGCGGCGTCTATTTGGGCCGGGTGAAGCAGGTGCTGCGCGACGCGGTGCTGTGCGAGTTGGAGGCGCCGTTGAAGCGGGGCGACGGCATCGTATTTGACGCTGGTGACCCGACGAAGAAGGAAGAGGGCGGACGGGTGTACGACCTGCGCCGTCAAGGCCGGAAGATGGAGGGTGAAGCGCCGGGGGGCCTCGTGGAGATCGTCCCGGGGCGCAATGATGTCCAGCTTGGCCGGGTGCATGTGGGCGACCGGATCTGGAAGACGAACGATCCGCATCTGGATAAGCGTCTTCGCCAAACGTACGAAACGGATAAGCCGTACCGGGTATTCCCCGTACGCGTCATGGTGACGGGCTCTGCGGGCCAGCTGCTGAAGAGCGTCTGGACGGACACAGCGGAGGGGCATACGGTGACGGTAGAATCCGAGCTGGCGCTCGTTCCGGCGGAGAAGCGTCCGATGGACGCCGCCTTGTTCGAGGAGCAGTTCGGGCGGCTCGGGGGCACGATCTTCGAACTGGAGTCGGTCGACGTGCATTTGAACGGCGAGCTGATCGTGCCGATGCGGGAGCTGAACCAGATGCGCCGTCAGGCGGTGGAGCTGCTTACCTCGCAGCGGGAGCGGCCGCGGACTTACATCAAGCGTTCCGTGGACGTGTATGCCGATGCGGCGCAGCCGGCGGAGCGGAAGCGTTCGGGGCTGACGGCCTTGTGCCGCAGTCTGGAGCAGGTCGAGGCAGCCTGCCGGACGAACGTGGACCTCATCTATGCGGATTTCGAGTTTATCAAGCAGTTCCCGGCGGCGGTGGAAGCCGTACGCGCGGCCGGCAAACGGATCGCGCTGGCGACGCCACGCATCCATATGCCGGGTGAGACGGGCTACTTCAAAAATATATTGAACCTGAGCCCGGACGCGGTACTGCTCCGCAATACCGGCGCGGTGTACTGGTTCCTGCGCTATAAGGCGGAGCATCCGCAGGAGCGGATGCCGGAGCTGATCGGCGACTTCTCGCTCAACATCGCCAATCACAAGGCCGCGGCGCTGTTCCTTGAAGCGGGCTTGTCCCGCGTGACGCCGTCGTACGACCTCAACGTCCAGCAGATGGTCGATTTGCTCCGCCGTACGGATACGAGCCGGATGGAGGTCGTCATCCATCAGCATTTGCCGATGTTCCATACGGAGCATTGCGTCTACTGTACGTTCCTGAGCGAGGGAACGGACTATACGAACTGCGGCCGTCCGTGCGAAGACCACAGGGCCTCGCTGAAGGACCGGGTCGGCTTCTCCCATCCGGTACGGGTGGATGAGGGGTGCCGCAACACCGTGTACAACGCAATCGACCAATCCGGTGCGGAATATTTGGCCAACTTCATGGAGCTGGGCGTCTCCAAGTTCCGCGTGGAGTTCCTGGAGGAAACAGCGGAGAAGGTGCACGAGGTGCTGTCGCTTTATGAGCGGGCGCTGGAGGGCCGGATCAGCGGAACCCAGGTATGGAAGACGCTGAAGGCGACGAATCAGCTTGGGGTTACGCGGGGACAATTGGTGAAGTAAAGAATAGTTATAGGCCTGCAAACAGATCCTGGTTGCAGGCCTTTTTGTGCTGACCGCTACGTTCAATCATGAAACAGATGAAATTTATAACATTCATGTGGGTGTACAAACCATTGAGGGACCTTTAACCATCCGTTCTACGTGAAGGACAAAGGGTGGACGTTCGTCAAAGACCTCAAGGTCGGTGACTTGCTTGTTCAGAGCGATGGGAATACACTCAAGGTAGACAGCATCGTACTGGAACAGAAGCACGCCACGGTTTACAACATGACGGTTGACGAGTTCCATACCTACTTCGTCAGTGACCTTGGGATTTGGGTGCATAATACTGGTGCTTGTAATTTCACTTTCCCGAAATCAGGGAAGGATATGAAAAAAGTTTTTGGAATTGATGAAAAAACATTCCATAAGGAAGTTAAACCCGAGGTTCTCAAGCAAATAAAAAATGACCCTGTTTATGGCAAGGAATTTAAGAAGACGGGTAATAATCCAGACATTGGTGTAGACGATTTAGGAAATATTGTTTTGAAGGATGTAAGGACTGGAAAAACGCTTCAAACAGATTGGAGTTTTGAAAGTTTCTTGCCGTAGAGAAAGGAGTAAACTATGTCATTTGAATTAAACATTCTAGTCTTACAACAAGAAATTGCTGAACAAATTCCTTTTGAGTCTCCTCTTAAACTGCAAATTGAGTCAAATGAGATACTTCCACATGCAATGTTTTGGCCGTTCATGAGTTCGAACAAAGGAACATGGTACATTGTTGGTGTTGAGGAGGACGATTTTTTCAGTGCGTCGCCAGTACTTGATTCAGAATTTGAATCTGTAGAAGATAAAGATTTACCATACTGGGTAAATGATGAGGATGCAAAATCTAATCTAACCTCACTTAAAATCTCTGACACTTATAGAGAAGAATTATTCAAACTCATGAGATGCTTATTAAAGCAATCTCCAATCAGGTCAATAATGTTTATGTCGAGGTATCAAGGTGGAGATAAGGAAGTAATATGCGGTGTACTTTCACTCGATGAGTTTATTGATTTACAAGAACAAGGGAAAGTATTATTCAATGTATCTTATATTATTAGACACGTAGAATAGCGTTAGTTGACCTTGAGGGCAGTAATCCTCAGCCCCGTATGATATATTCCTCAAATCCAATGACGCAATTCACATAATGTGTTGAACTTTATACCCCTTTTCAGTTATATTCCGAACCCGTTAGAACACTAAAATCATCAGCGGCGTGATAGCCTTGTTATTTTCAATTTCGGACAGTCTATTGCAATCGTCAAATTTAAAAGTCAGAAAAAATATGTACATAGTCGCCATAATTTTTTCAATAGCAATTCTATCAATAAGTGTAATACCGCATCTCTTCTAAAGTTTAATTTGTTAAGTGTTCAGTCCCCTTTTTGATGCATTGTAGGCGGGCATCAGCGGGTTAACCGGAGCGCTGTTAAACGGCAGTACCATCCGAATCAATAACCGTCCGGTAGATTCGGTGTCTCAAAGCGTATATCAGAATGTGTATCTCGTCTTTAAAGGAGATCCGATTTCATCCGGTGTCCTCAATGTCACCATCGAAGGATTGACCAAGTCGGGCGGCGGCACCATGCCGATTCCGGTAGCGCCTTTGACGATTCCGTTCTACCGCGAAAATTAATTTCTTCCCCAAACAGGCTGAGGCGCTCAGGTGCTTCGGCCTGTTTCTATTTGTTCACAATTTGAACACAAATTTTTAATCTGTTTTTCAGGTTCGGTTAATCTGGGTTTAGGTTTACGCTTGTATATTGATTCTTGGTTAAGTCTGATGAAAGATGGAAATGGCTGTAGGTAGGAAAATGTTGCTTTGATGGGAGGTTATGACGTGCTTGAGGTCAAACAAGTAAGCAAGCTGTACGAGAACCAGAGAGGGGTCCAGAGCGTTGATTTCTCAATGAGCCGCGGCGAAATCGTCGGGTTCCTCGGACCGAACGGCGCCGGGAAGACAACGACCATGCGGATGATTACCGGGTACCTCAACCCGACGCACGGGAGTATTCTGATCGACGGCTTGTCCATGGCCGAGCATCCGAAGAAGGCCCGGCAGAAGATCGGCTATTTGCCGGAGACGCCGCCGCTGTATCCCGAAATGTCCGTCATCGCGTATTTGCGGTTTATCGCGGACCTGCGCGGCATTCCGGCGAAGGAGCAGAAGAACCGGATCGACGAGGTCATCGAGCGGCTGGGGCTTGAGGGACGGGAGCGGCAAGTCATCCGCAGCCTGTCCAAGGGCTATAAGCAGCGGATCGGCCTGGCGCAGGCGATTCTGCACAATCCGGATCTGCTCATTCTGGACGAGCCCACCTCCGGCCTCGATCCGAAGCAGATCATCGAGATTCGGCAGCTCATCCGGGAGCTGGGAGAGAATCATACCGTGCTGCTCAGCACGCACATCCTGCCGGAGATCAACGCGCTGTGCAACCGCGTACTCATCATCAACCAAGGGAAGATCGTTCTGGACGGGCAGCCGGATCAGCTTGCGAACTCGATGGGCGATACGTTCGAGGTTTCGCTTGAGGTGAAGGGACCGCGCGAGCGCATTCTGGCCGAGCTGCGCAGCATGCCGGAAGTATCGGGCGTGCGCGAGCTGGCGGCAGAAGCGGCCGGGGCCGAAGGGCTGACCGATGCCGAAGCGACGACCGCCGATGCGGACAATGCGAACGAAGCGGACCGGGTGCCGGCAGCCGCCGCTGAAACGCAGGGAGCGGTGAAGGTTCTCGTAACCGCCGCCGACCGTACGGATATTCGTGAGGCGCTGTTCTATCGGATGGCGGAGAAGCGTTACCCGATTCTCGGGATGAAGAAGGAATCGCTCAGCCTGGAGGACATCTTCCTGAAGCTGACGACGAACGAGTCGCTGGAAGGCTCTTCGGACGGCGGAGCGGGGAATGCGTCCGCAAGCGGTGCAAAGGACAAGGAGGTGACGCCGGATGCGTAAAACGTGGGCTATTTCGAAGAAAGAGCTGCAGATGTATTTTTACTCGCCGACGGCCTATGCGGCGTTTGCCTTCTTTTTCCTGATCGCAGGCTACTTCTTCAGTGCGAACTTTCTGTATCCGCCGAACGTGGTGGATATCCGGCCGGTGGTCGGCAATATTTCGTTTATTTACTTGTTTATCATTCCGCTGCTGACCATGCGGCTTGTTTCCGACGAGCTTCGCCAAGGAACGGATGAGCTGCTGCTCACCTCTCCGGCCAGCATTACGGAAATCGTAGTCGGCAAATATGTCTCGGCCCTCATCGTGCAGCTGCTGCTTGTGGCGGGCAGCCTGCTGTTTCCGCTCATCCTGAGCGCTTACGGCAAGCTGGACCAGCCGATTCTGTGGCTGTCCTACCTGTCCATGTTCCTGATGGGAGCGGCGATGATGGCGATTGGTCTGTTCGCTTCCTCGCTGTCGGCCCATCAGATGGTGTCGGGGATCAGCGCGTTTGCGATATTGCTCGTCTTCTGGACGATTGATTGGCTTGGCGATACGGTAGGCGGCAAGATCAAGGACTACCTCGGCCTGTTTTCGATTATCGGACGCGCGGGCAATCTGCAGAAGGGCGTTCTGAATTTCGCCGATGTCCTGTTCTATGTCACGCTGATCATCGTGTTCGTCGTGCTGAGCATTCAAGTGCTGGAGCGCAAACGCTGGAGATAAACGACTACCGCTTATGGCGCTGAGGCAGCGCCGAGCAGAAGGGGGAAAGGCAATTGAACAAGTGGATACGCGGTACGAATGCGGTCGTGCTGTCGCTCGCCGTGATCGGCATATTCATCGTCCTGACGATTTTTCTCAATTCCACGAAGAGCCTTCAGGTCGATTTGACGCAAAATAAGAAGTTCACGCTCTCCGATCAAACCGTGAACACGCTGAAATCGCTGGATAAAGATGTTCACATCATCTCGCTGACAAGCGACCAGACCGATCCGTATATTAACAGGCAAGTTGTGGATCTGGTACAGGAATATAAGAAGCGCAACAGCAAGATCACGTTCGACGAATACGATCTCGTGAAGCAGCCGGCGGTCGCCAAGCAGTACGATGCGGACCCGGCGGGCACCCTCGTGGTGGAGAGCGGGACGCAGAAGAAATCGATCTTCTACTCTGACATGTTCCTCCCGGGCCAGCAGCAGGGAGAGTACAAATTCAGCGGCGAGGAGAAGCTGACTCAGGCGCTTGTGAACCTGAACAGCAAGGTGAAGACGAAGGTCTACTTCCTGTCCGGCCATAACGAAATTCCGCTCAATCAGATGAACCTGTGGAAGACCGGGCTGGAGAACGCCAATTACGAGGTGGCCGACCTTAACCTGCTGCGCGAGGGCAAAATTCCGGACGATGCACAGACGCTCTTCATCATCGGACCGCAGAACGATATCAGCGACAAGGAAGCCGATCTGATCAAGACGTATTTGAACGGCAACGGCAAGCTGTACCTGTCTCTCGGCTTCGACCCCGATATGGCGACCAAATGGAAAAATATCGACACGATCATGACCGCTTACGGAATCAAGGATCAGCATGCGGTGGCGATCGAGCCGAAGCAGAGCAAGCTTTTCGATCCGCTCACGATCATTCCGGAGTATGGTACACATGACATTACGAAGAAACTGGCGGACTACAATCTGCTGACGATGATGAATCTTGCGGTCTCACTGAATGCGGACCAGCCGGTAGCCGATTATCCGGTCACGTCCATCCTGAAGACGACCGCACAAGCCTATGGCGAGACGGATCTCAAGCAGCTTGCAACGAACGGCCGAACCTCTAAGGATGCGAGCGACATCAATGGTCCGCTGAATTTGGGTTATGTTGTGCAGACGAAGGATAACAAACCGAAGGCGGTCGTGCTGGGCGGCTCTACGCTGTTCGTCGACCAATTCATCCAGCAGCAGGGCAACCGGGATTTTGCGCTTAACACGGTAGGCTGGCTGCAGGAGCAGAAGGATCAAGTGACCATCCGTCCGCGTGAAGGGGATGCGGTGCAGCAGGCGCTCATTACGGGCGGTCAAGCAAATATGATCTTCTACGGTACGGTGCTGCTCTTCCCGTTACTCTTCCTGATCGTCGGCGGGACGGTCTGGTGGAGGAGGAGAAAAGGATGAAGAAGTTCATCCCTACCTTGATCTTGGTGGTGCTTTGCATCGGCGGCTTCTGGTATGCGTCGAGCAAAGATTTTTTTAAAGAGAAAAAACCGGATGCTCCGGCGCTGGTTACGGTGAAAAAGGAAGATGTGGCAAGCTACGCCATCAAGAGCGGAGATACGGCCGTTGAAATTCAGCAAAAGGACGGGAAATGGACGATGGCGAAGCCGTCCCCGCTGCCGCTGAACGACTTCTCGACGACGGGCTGGGTCGATTCCTTCAACGGAGCGACCAAGGACAAGACGGTGGATGCGAATCCGAAGGACCTCGCCCAGTTCGGGCTGGATAAGCCGAAGCAGGAATTCAGCGTAACGATGAAGGACGGCACGACGCACACGCTGTCGATCGGCGATCCCGTAGCCGTTCAGGGCTTCGATTATGCGAAGTTCAGCGGCTCTCCCGAGGTGTTCCAGATCAGCGATACTACGGTCAAGGCCCTTGATAAGAAGCCTCTGGACTTCATGGAGAAAAGTCCGGTGACGCTCAACTACGAGCAGGTTCGCTCGCTCTCGGTCGACTGGAAAGGACAGCAGTGGACGCTGACCAAGTCCGAGCCGGACAAGAAATCGTTCGAAGCGAACTGGAAGCTGGGGGATAAGGAGGTCAAGGGCGCCGATGCGAGCAACTATCTCGACAAAGCCGCCTTCCTCTCGACCAACGAGCTGGTCAAGCCTGCGTCCGATGTGAAGGGGCTGGACGCTCCGGAGCTGAAGATCATGGTCAAGGAAGCAGATCAGGCCGGCAAAGAAACGACGAATGTGTACGCAGGCAAGGTGGAAGGCAGCAACGTTTGGATTGCGCAGCAGGGCGGTCCGTGGGCTTTCGCCGTTCCGGCCGATTCGGTCCAGGCGCTGTCCGACCAAGGGAAGGATAAGCCTCCTGCAACGGCGGCTCCTACCGATGGAACGCAAGCGCCTGCCGGGACACCATCCCCGGGCGCCGCTCCGGCCGGAGGGAAATAAGCAATGAAGAAGCACCCTGATTCCTGATCAAGGAAGCAGGGTGCTTTTTGTACGTTGAAAGAGTTTATAAGTTTTCGCAACTTATAGCTTCGCATCAACCTTGATAAACGCGCTGGTCCTTGTAAGACAAGGATGGCGTAGCCGTTTATCCTGATGAGATCGGTCATGCCTATCACGGAATGAAGGATTGGGCCGGCTTGTCACGATCCTTTACTGCGGCTTCTCTTAGCAGCAGCGTCAATGCTTCGATCTCAAGAGGACGCGAATAAAAGAAGCCTTGACTCCACTTCGATGTGTCTCACGTCCGCTCCGAACGGCTCGGCTATCTGCTCGATCCACTGTACGACAGGACGATGGACGAACAAACCGGCCGAGAAATTCTCGGCCACCGGCAGCAGCGGCAAGCCTTCATCCTGCCAGGCCCTAAGCTGCCGGCATACTTCCCGAAGCACCCATTCGGTCATCGGAATGATCAGTCCGGACTCCTCAGCGATCGGGATGAATTCACCCGGGGAAATCAAGCCGAGCTCCGGGTGCATCCAGCGAACAAGCGCCTCCATCCCGGCGATTTTACCCGTGATGCTGTCCATTTGCGGCTGATAAAGAAGCCGGAACTGCTGCTCCTCCACGGCGCGCCGCAGGTCCCCCGTCATCCGGATCTTATGAAGCATATTCGAGCCCATGGATTCGTCGAACAGCTTCCAGCCGTTGCCGCCCTCCGCCTTCACCCGGTAAAGGGCCGTATCCGCGTTCTTGAGGAGCCCCTCCCCGCTCTCGCCGTGCTCCGGATAAAGCGCTATACCGAAGCTTGCCCTGACGACGATCTCATACCCCTCCAGCAGAAACGGTTCCTGCAGCAGACCCATCATTTCCGTAGCCACGGCGGTGGCTTTGGCGGCTTTCCCGGCGCCATAGAGCAGCAGGACGAATTCATCGCCGCCCATGCGGGCGAAGCAGGCGCCGTCCAGATCGACGAGCTTCGTCACCCGCTCGACCCCGTACTGCAGCTGCCGGTCCCCGGCATCGATGGACCCGTCTCCTCGTTGTTTTCAACATAAGCGGCAAAGCCGCGAAGAAGCGCTACCTTCCGGTTAAGGGCGGAGGAGAGGGAGGCCGTATTCGCGATCAGTCCGACCTGGGCGGTATTGTAAGTTTTATTGATCAACGTTTTTTCATAATCGTCGAATAACTTCCATATGAACAAACCCACTCCGATTGTGGCCGCCGCGATGAGCGGCGCTGCTAATTTCTTCATCGAAACTCCTTCGGGGCCATGCTTCATGCCCATTGCTGATACATGGGTGACTTGTAATTTTTTTCGACACCAATTATCTTCTTTCGACATAAAGGACTAAATTCCTAAAAAGATCATAAAATATTCACAAAATTTATACATATATTCCCACGGACGGGACAACCTAATTTTTGTAAACGCCGAAAGGAGGAAAGCCCGAGATGTTCAGCCCAAGCAACCCGCAGCAAAACCAGAACGCGGTCAGCTCCAAGGAACTGGCTTACATAACCGACTGTCTCAAAAATGAAGAACTGCTCGCGAAGCTCGCCATTCACGGGATGGCTGACAGCTATACGCCCCAGCTGAAGCAGAAGCTGGCTCAGGTCGCACAGGACCGTCTGCACAATACGGATCAATTGCTTAGAACGCTGCAGCAGCATACCCAAATGACCCATTAAAGTGATATACGGAGGTTTACAACGATGTATCAGCAAACGAACTACGGCAGCACGCAAGCTTCGGGAATGCAGCATACCCATCTTGGGGAGCAGGATTGGGGCAATCTGGTTCTCTCCGAGCTGAAGCGTACCGCAAGAGAGTATACTACGGCATCGCTCGAAGCGAGCCACCCGGCCATTCGGCAAACGTTCGCTTCTTTGATTCAAAAGACGCTGCAGGACCAGGCCGAGCTGTTCAGCCTGCTGTCCCAAATGAACGGCTACGGGAACGTTCAAATGGCGCAGCCTCAAGAAATTCAGCAGGACCTGCAGCAGCAGGTTCGGCGGGCGGAGCAGCTGCAAGCCTTTGTCCAGCAGGCCGTTCAATCGGGCTATGCCGGCGCCGCGGCTTATCAGCAAACCGCGCAGCAGGTTCAGCAGCAACAGCAGCCAGCCTATCAACAGCAGTCCGTCTACCCGCAGCAGCCATCGTTCCCATCGGCGCAGGTCGGATACATGAGCCAAGGACAAAGCTCGAGCCCTGGCTTCCAATCCCCATATGCGAGCCAAAGCTTTAGCCCGGGCACGGCTGGTACTACATCCGGCTATGCAAGCTCGTCCGCTTACTCCCAGAACCAAGCCGGTTCCACTCAGCAGGACGCCGCCGATGCGCAGGACTTTGCGGCGAGAGCCTCGCAGGATTATGTGAGCAATAAGTACAGCAGCGGCTCGCAGAGCAGCCAGGAGTCAAGCTACAGCTCCTCGTTGGGCACATCGGGCACGGCACGCAGCGGCTACCACTTCACCGGCAGCTCGAGCGATTCGGCTGCCGCCGGCGCCGGCCCGTCCTCGATGCAGTAGACGGTAACCAAGACGCAGCAGAGCAGTGCCCCCCATGCCTGCAAATATATGATGTAAGTACAGACGCTAGTCCCCGGCTGACCGTAACGGTCAATCGGGGATTTTTTTCGTTATCGCGTTTGAAGGGCTTGTCCCTAATAGTTGCAATTGCAACTAATATAAACCTATTGTACAATAGTGGCAAATGCAACGAATTTCGATTTGCGGGAGGAACGGATGATTGATCAGAAGTATACCATCCCAAGGTGGATGTCCCTCATCTACCGCTGCGGACAAATGTACATTGGCGAGAGGCTCAAGAACTATGAAATCGGCAAAGGCCAGCACATCTTCCTGAACGCCCTCTATAAGGAGGACGGACTCAGCCAGGAGGAGCTTTCAAGCTATCTGAGAATCGACAAAGGAACGACGGCCAAGGCTTTGAAGAAGCTGGAGGCGCTGGGCTATGTCACACGGCAGGTGCGCGATGAGGACCGGAGGTCTTACCGCGTATTTCTGACGGATAAGGCGCTTGGGATTAAGGATCAGGTGCGGGGCGTGCTGATGGACTGGAGGCATATTCTGACCTACGGATTTACCGAAGAAGAGAAGGAATCGGCGCTGCAGCTGCTCGAACGGATGGGGAGCAACGTGACCCGTTTTATAGAGGACGGGACAGCGCAGGACCTTACGAAAGATTGAGACGAAACGGCAGGTGGCATCATTAATGAGTATTCGGGATGCGGGGGCAAGGCTCGTCAACAACCATTTTCATGCGCTGACCCACACAAATTTTCGTTATTTCTGGTTCGGCCAATGCGTCTCCCTGATCGGGACCTGGATGCAAAATATCGGGCAATCCTGGCTCGTCCTTACCTTAACGGGCTCGCCCTTCCTGCTCGGGCTGGTCGGGACGATTCAATTCCTGCCCGTGACATTCCTGTCGTTGTTCGCAGGGGTGCTGATCGATAAATATCCAAAGAAGCAAATCCTGCTGGTCACCCAATCGGTTTCGATGGTGCTGGCCTTGATTTTGTCGGCGCTCGTCTTTACGCATACCGTGAAATACGGCTATGTCATGACGCTTGCTTTTTTGCTCGGGTTAACGAACACCTTCGACATGCCGACGCGGCAGGCGTTCAATATCGAGATCGTCGGCAAGGAAGACCTGATGAATGCCATCGCGCTCAATTCGACGACCTTCAACTTGGCGAGAATCGTAGGGCCGGCGATCGGAGCGACGATGATGG
The DNA here is from genome assembly GCF_027533625.1 of Paenibacillus gyeongsangnamensis. Lineage (GTDB taxonomy): Bacteria > Bacillota > Bacilli > Paenibacillales > NBRC-103111 > Paenibacillus_G > Paenibacillus_G gyeongsangnamensis. The sequence continues at coordinate 156,706 of NZ_JAQAGZ010000014.1, forward strand.
CGTTTTTTGGGCCGGCTTGGTGTTTTTTACTGAACGGACTCAGCTTTATCGCCGTCATCTACGGGCTGCTGCAAATCAAGACCGACCCCTATGTGCGCCAAAAAAAGAAGGACATCGGCATTCTGAGGGAAATCAAAGACGGCATCGTATATATTGCAAATCATAAAATTTTGGCGCAGACGCTGCTGCTCGTCACCGTCGTCGGGACGCTGGCCTACAATTTCAATGTGCTCATCCCGGTAATGACAAAGAGCGTACTGCATCTGGATGAGAAAACGTACGGCCTCCTCATGTCCTGCCTCGGCGTCGGCTCTTTGGCCGGGGCTTTAACGATGTCGCTGCGGAGCAAGAAAGGGCCCCGCTACTCGTTGATCCTCGTATGCTGCACCTTGATCTCGGTCTTCCTGGCTCTCACCGGCATCGCCCATTCGGTCTATGGCGTCGGCGCGTTCCTCGCCTTGACCGGGCTGTGCAACATCCTGTTCTCGACGAACAGCAACTCGACGCTTCAGATCCATGCCAAGGATGAATACCGGGCGCGCGTCATGAGCGTTTATTCGCTCGTGTTCGCCGGCTCCACGCCGCTTGGCAATTTCTTCTCCGGCATGGTGGCGGAGCGGTACGGCGCGGACGGCGCTTTTATTGCCTGCGGCATTCTGCTGTTGGCCGGATTCCTGACGGTGGTTATGATTTTCCGCAAAAAGCCTTCCGTTCGGGAGGAGCAAGCGGTTTTTTAATGAAGGAACCCAGAAGTAGGGTCCCGGCGCGTATACTTTTTGGCGTTTAACCCATAATACGTACAAAAACGCCGCGCAGGAGGACCACTTCCATGAAACGATTCCTCACGCTGATGATTGCCGCCGCGCTGCTCGCCGGGTGTCAAACCCGCGACCAGCGTAACGCCGATATGAACATGAAGACGATGCAGAACACGGTAAGCCGCGACCGGCTTCTCGTTACGTTCGGGCAGCTGACGCCGCCGCCGATGGGCGCCGACATCATGACGAAGTCCGATGACCAGGTGATCGCCTGGGTCAAGCAAATCGACGACTGGACGCACCAGGTGCTCTCCTCGCCGGTTACCGGCGAAATGGACCGGTATGCGATGAGGGAAATGCAGACGCATCTGACCCAGGTGTACACGCCGGAGATGGCTCAGCGGCTGGTCGCTAATTTTTACCGGCTGGATACGACAACCGGCACTTATCAGGCCAACAGCACGAAGGCGATGCTGAATCTTCGCAGCAATTACCAAACCTATGAGCTGAAGCGCCAGCAGCCGGCCGCCGGACAGTACAAGCTCATGCTGAGCGGCCGGAGCCGCCAGGATTATTCGGAAACGGTCATGCAGCATGAATCGGTTTACCAGGTTCAGGGAAATCAGCTGAAGATCCAAGAGTTCAAGTCCCGAACGTAAATGCAAGATTTGCCGCGGCAGCGGCCAAGCGGAGACGGTCAGCCTTAGGGCCGGCGCTCCGCTTTTTTTGCGCTTCGGCGGCAAGTGTGCGAACGTTTGATCCCATTTGGCGTTTGACACTATACCTCCTGTGGAATAGACTTAAGAGAAGTTTGGTTTGACCAACCCTATGTTCATAGAAGGAAGAAGATCATATAGAAGCTGTATAGGAGAACAGGAGGAAACCGCTTTTGTTTTTGCGTTTGGATGAGTGGAAGCATGTGTTTAAGCTGGACCCCGATCGGGAGATCGCGGATGAAGCGCTCGAGCGGATTTGTCTCTCCGGCACGGATGCGATTATGGTGGGAGGTTCCTCGGGAGTGACCTTTGACAACACGGTGGACCTGCTGGCGCGAATCCGGCGGTACGAGGTTCCGTGCATGCTGGAAATTTCCGACCGGGAGGCGGTCGTCCCCGGGTTTGATCTGTTCTTTATCCCGATTGTGTTAAACGCCGGCGACCCCGAATGGATCATAGGCCAGCATCACGAGGCGCTGAAGGAATACGGGAACCTGCTGGATTGGAGCGAGATCGTGACGGAGGGCTACGTCATTCTGAACGCCGATTCCGAGGCGGCGCGGCTGACCCAGGCGAATGCGGATCTCAGCTTGAAGGACGTCGAAGCGTATGCCAGAATCAGCGATCGCTTGTTCCGCTGCCCCGTCTTTTACATGGAGTACAGCGGCACGTTCGGCAACATGGAGTGGGTACGGCGCGTCCGCGGACTGCTGACGGAATCCCGGCTGTTCTATGGCGGGGGGATCGACGGGCCGGAGAAGGCGCGCGAAGCGGCGTCGGCGGCGCATACGGTAGTCGTGGGCAACGCGGTGTACGAGGATTTGGAACGGGCGCTCGCCACGGTGGCGGCGGTCAAGGAATCAGGAAAGGAATCGGGGCACTATGATTAATGAAGGACAAGATATTTTCAAGGCGGTAACCAAATTGAATCCCGAGCAGCGGCGAGCCGTGGAGACGGTGGACGGACCTCTGCTCATCATGGCGGGGGCCGGATCCGGGAAAACGCGGGTGCTGACGCACCGCATCGCCTATTTGATCGCTACGCGCAAGGCCGCGCCATGGAGCATCCTGGCCATTACCTTTACGAACAAGGCGGCCAGGGAGATGCAGGAGCGCGTCAGTGCGCTCGTCGGACCGCAGGGGCAGGATATTTGGGTATCGACCTTCCACTCGATGTGCGTGCGCATCCTGCGCCGGGATATCCAGCGGATCGGATTTACCTCGAACTTTACGATTCTTGACTCGGGCGACCAGCTGTCCGTCGTGCGGAACTGCATGAAGGAGCTGAACATCGATACGAAGAAGTTCGAGCCAAAGGCCGTTCAAGCGGCGATCTCGAACGCCAAGAACGAGCTGCAAACGCCCGAGCGCGTAGAACAGAAGATCGGGGACTATTTTGACGGCATCGTGGCCAAGGTGTATAAGCTGTACCAGAAGAAGCTGCGGGCGAACAACTCGCTCGACTTCGACGACTTGATCATGACGACGATCCAGCTCTTTCAGGAACAGCCCGATGTGCTGGACTTTTATCAGAACAAGTTCATGTACATTCACGTGGACGAGTATCAGGATACGAACCGGGCGCAGTATATACTGACCCGGATGCTTGCGGACAAGCACAAGCGCATTTGCGTCGTAGGGGACAGCGACCAGTCGATTTACCGCTGGCGCGGGGCGGATATCAGCAACATTCTCGATTTCGAGAAGGATTACCCGACGGCAACGACGATCCTGTTGGAACAAAATTACCGTTCGACCTCGAACATCCTGAATGCGGCGAACAAGGTCATCGCCAACAACATGGGCCGCAAGCCGAAGAACCTATGGACCGACAAGGGCGAAGGCAACAAAATCAAGCTCTACCTGGCGGATTCGGAGCACGAGGAAGGCTATTTCATTACGGGTGAAATCCGTAAGAATGTCGAAGGCGGGCGCCGTTACAGCGACCACGCCATCCTGTACCGCACGAACGCCCAGTCCCGGGTCATCGAGGAAATTCTCATCAAATCGGATATTCCGTACCAAATCGTCGGCGGCATCAAGTTCTACGACCGCAAAGAGATCAAGGACATTCTCGCTTATTTGCGGCTCATCTCGAACCCGGACGACGACATCAGCTTCACGCGGGTCGTCAACGTGCCGAAGCGAGGCGTCGGCGACACATCGCTGGATAAGCTGGCGGCCTTCGCAGGACAGCACGGCGTATCGATGTTTGCGATACTGGAGAACGCGGATATGCTGGACGTGACGGCGAAGGCGCGCGGAGCGCTGTACCAGTTCAAGGACATGATCGAGAATCTGTACCGGATGACGGATTATTTGTCCGTCACCGAGCTGACCGAGCAGGTCTTGGAACTTTCGGGGTACCGGGAGGAGCTGAAGCGGGAAAATACGATCGAATCGCAGGCGCGGCTGGAGAACATCGACGAGTTCTTGTCCGTGACGATGGAATTCGAGAAGCGCAACGAGGATAAGTCGCTCGTCTCGTTCCTCACGGATCTCGCGCTCATTGCCGATATCGATTCGATGAATAACGAACCGGACGAGGAAGCCCGGAGCGGGGTCGTGCTGATGACGATGCACAGCGCCAAGGGTCTCGAGTTCCCCGTCGTATTCATCGTCGGGCTGGAGGAAAGCGTGTTCCCGCACAGCCGGGCGCTGATGGACAACGAGGAGCTCGAGGAGGAGCGTAGGCTCGCTTATGTTGGCATTACCCGCGCCGAGGAGGAGCTGTTCCTTACGTGCGCCCGGATGCGCACGCTCTTCGGCCGCACGGCGACCAATGCGCCGTCACGCTTTCTGAAGGAGCTGCCGGGTGAAATGATTGAGCAGGTGAGGGCCGGCGGAGGTTTCGGCAGCCGCGGCGGCGCGGCCTCCTGGGGCGGCGGCGAACGCCGCTTCGGCAGCACGGGCAGCTACGGCGGCGCCTCCGGCGCTGCTGCGCCGCAGACCGCGCCAGGACGCTCGCCCGTAAGCTTCCGTTCGCCGGGCGCTGCTCCCGCAGGCGCTTCGCCGGCGGCCGCGACTTCGGCTACAGCTTCAGCGGCTAAAGCAATAGATTTTACGATGGGAGACAAGGTTTCCCACGGCAAATGGGGCACCGGCACCGTCGTCTCCATTAAAGGCTCCGGCGACGATACCGAGCTGCAGATCGCATTCCCGGCACCTGTCGGCGTGAAGCGGCTATTGGCCAAGTTTGCACCGATTACAAAGGTCTAATCTTTATCATTATAGTAGATTATAAGAAGTAGAAGATGCTGATCTGAGAGGATGGAATTCCCGATGCGTGACGCTTTGGAAACCATGAAGGCCCTCATCGAAGAAATCAACAAACATAATTACGCTTATTACACGCTGGATGAGCCGGCGGTAAGCGATGCGGAATACGACGCGCTGTACGCCAAGCTGCTCCAGCTGGAGCAGGAAACCGGCACCATGCTGCCCTATTCCCCTACCCAGCGGGTCGGGGGGGAGCTGCTCAAGGGCTTCGATCCGCACCGCCATATGGCGCGTCTGTGGAGCCTGGACAAGGCGCAGAACCATGAAGACCTTATGGCATGGCATAACCGCGTTCAGAAGCTTGTGGGCGATTATAACGCACAGCATCCGGAAGATCCGCTGCCGGCTCCTTCGTTTGTGCTGGAGCTGAAGTTCGACGGCCTCACGCTGAACCTGACCTACGAACGCGGCGAGCTGGTCCAGGCGGCCACCCGTGGCAACGGGGTCGTCGGCGAGGGCATTCTGGCGAATGTGAAGACAATCCGGTCCATTCCGCTGCACATCCCTTACCGGGACGGCAAGATCGAGATCCAGGGCGAGGGCATCATGAATTTGTCCGTGCTGGAGGCGTATAACCAAACGGCGGCGGAGCCGCTGAAGAACGCGCGGAATGCCGCGGCGGGCGCTTTGCGCAACCTGAACCCGAGGGTAACGGCCGAGCGCAGGCTGAACGCTTATTTTTACAACGTAGGCTATTCGGAATCGCTGCAGTTTACGGATCATCAGGAAATGGTGGATTTTCTGAAGGAAAATCATTTTCGGGTCAGCCCGTTCGTGAAGTTTTTCGACAATATCGATGCGGTCGAGAAGGAATTGGAGCATATCGTCGATATTCGCGGTACGCTCGATTTCCTGATCGACGGGCTCGTTATTAAAGTAACGGATATGCGCACCCGCGAGGTGCTTGGCTATACCGATAAATTCCCGCGTTGGGCGGTAGCCTATAAATTTGAAGCCGAGGAAGCGGTAACGACACTTCAAGGCGTGGTGTGGAATGTCGGCCGGACCGGCAATAAGTATATTTTAACAAACAAAAGTTATGAACCGTTTTGTTGTTGATATAATCCAATTAAATAGAGGGTTTTAAGACTTTTGTTCAATACAAATAGGAGATAAACGAAATAAACGAAATATATACCTTTTCTGCGATGACTTTTGTTTAAGAAAGTGGAGGTGTGATATTGTGAATGTGAAAGAACAGATTGAGGATTTAAGAGCACAGGTAAAATACCACAATGAAAAATATTATGATAAGGATCAGCCAGAAATAACCGATTATGAGTATGACAAACTTTACAAAGAATTAAAAAGGCTTGAAGAAGAATTTCCAGAATTCATTAGTTCTGATTCCCCTACACAAAAAGTAGGAAGCTCTGTTAAACGTGAATTAAGAAAGGTAGAACATGATGTACCAGTAATAAGCCTACAAGATGTATTTACAAAAGAGGAAATATACAATTTTGTAAATAAAGTAAGCTCACAGGTTTCTAACCCTAAATTTGTAGTTGAGATGAAAATTGATGGTTTGACCGTAATGTTAAGGTATCACAATGGTAAATTAACGGAAGGAATTACGAGGGGGGATGGTGAGGTCGGAGAATCAGTTTACGAAAATCTTTTAGAGATAAAGTCAATTCCTAAAGAGATTTCTACTAAATTACCTTATTTAGAGGTTCGTGGGGAAGTTTATATGTCCAATGAAACCTTTGAAAAAGTATTACAGAATCAAAAAGATGCTAATGGTAAAAAATATAAAACACCAAGGAACTTAGCAGCAGGTACTTTAAGGCAGTTAGATTCAAGAGTGGTTAGAGAACGTAACCTGGATATATTCGTTTTTAATCTTGAAATATCAGAAGGTAAAGAATTCACTTCCCATAGTGAATCGTTGGATTGGTTAGAAAACCAAGGATTAAAAACAATCCCAGATTATAAAGTTTGTACAACAGCAGATGAAATATGGAAGTATGTATCAGAGATAGGAGAGAAAAGATCAACTTTATCCTTTGGTATCGATGGAGCTGTTATAAAAGTTGATAATCTGAGCGACAGGAAAGTATTGGGGACGACAAGTAAAGTGCCAAGGTGGGCTGTTGCCTTTAAATATCCACCGGAGCAAAAGGAAACGGTCATTAAAGACATTAAAGTACAAGTAGGTCGTACGGGCAGATTAACGCCTTTAGCTCTTTTAGAGCCAGTTATATTAGCAGGCACTGAAGTTTCTAAAGCGACTTTACACAATCAAGATTTTATTGATTCTAAGGATATACAAATAGGTGATACTGTTGTTATACAAAAGGCAGGCGACATAATTCCTGAAGTTGTTAGAAGCATTCCTGAGAAAAGACCGAGCAATACCGTTAAGTACACAATACCTCAAATGTGTCCTATCTGTAATTCCCCAACTGTTAGAGATGAAAACGGAGCGGATATTCGTTGTGGTGGAAACGAATGTCTAGCCCAATTGATCAGGGGAATTACCTATTTTGCTTCTAAAGATGCGATGGATATAGAAGGGTTTGGGCCAAGCTCAGTCGAGTCTCTTATGTCTGAAGGATATATCAAAAATATAGCAGATATTTATCACCTTAAAGAATATCGTGATGAGCTAATTGAGAAAGGAATAGTTGGACGGGAGAAGTCGGTTGATAACCTGCTGAATGCGATTGATAAATCAAAAGAAAATGATTTGGACCAGCTAATTACAGGGTTTGGAATAAAGAATGTAGGAAAGCAAACGGCAAGAGCGTTGACTTCTAGTTTTGCAGACATAGACGAAATTAGTAACGCTACCTACGATCAATTAATTATGTTACCGGATTTTGGTGATACAGTTGCAACTAGCGTTTTGAGTTTCTTTAGTCTTAACAGTACGCATGAATTAATTGAAAAACTGAAAAGAGCAGGTGTTAATACCCAATCAAAAGTATCAGAAATAAGCAAAGACGACAGATTTACGGGGAAAACATTTGTTATTACCGGAACGCTTCCGAATCTAAAGAGAGACGAAGCTACTCGATTAATACAAATGCATGGTGGCAAAGTATCGGGTAGTGTTTCCAAGAAAACATCATTTGTCCTTTCGGGAGAAGAAGCAGGAAGTAAATTAACAAAGGCAGAGGAATTAGGCGTTAAAATAATTAATGAGGAAGAATTTAACAATTTGTTAAAGTAAAAAAGACAACTCAGAATGGTCAAGAAGGTGTGCTTACTGAATAAGTGGCACACCTTTTATATTTATTTTATGCTTGCTACAAGCAGCGGCACACCGCGATGCGCATTCACAAGCGGCTCATGACCGAGTGCATCGGATACGACGCTTCATATCCGCTCGTCCAGCGCTATGTGGAGCTTGCGGGAGTACCGGTACCAAGAAGGTACGCTTGAACTGGACTGGCAGCCCGGCGAAGCGGACTTTTACGACGTTAGCGGCGAGAAGCGGATGTACAAGTTCCTGTGCGTGAGCTTCCCCTACAGCAACGCCGGTTACGTTCAGCTCTTTGGCGGAGAGACCGTGGAGTGTGTGGCTCATGGCTTGCAGGACTTGTTCCGTCGCATGGGGGGCGTACCGACACGCCTGATCTTCGACAATGCCAGCGGTGTAGGCCGCCGCGTCAGCGAGAACGTGAGTTATGGCGGAAGTATTCCTGCGTTTCAAGGCACACTACGGCTTTCAGATCACCTTCTGCAACCCATACGCGGGGCACGAGAAGGGCAATGTCGATTACAAGGTCGGCTACATGCGGCTGAACCTGTTCGTTCCCTTGCCGACCGTCACCGACGTACAAGCCTTCAACCGGGAATTGCTGGATCGCTGCGAGGCCGACTGGCAGCGCGAACACTACAAGAAGGGCGAAGCCATATCCCGGCTGTTTGAACAGGACAAGAAGACGTTTCTCTACTTACCGAAAACATCGTTTGCCACATGCCGATACACCCGAGAGAAAACAGATGGTAATGGGAAGTTCCTGATTGACGGCAAGCATTTCTACTCGTCATCCCCCGAATGGGCCGGACGCGAGTTGGTCGTCCGCATTGGCGCCCACACTGTAGAACCGTTCGCACCAAACGGGGAGCCCATTAGCGCTCATATCCGAATGTTTGGCAAGCAGCGTACGGACAGCGTCTATGTAAAGACAACGCTCAGCCGTCTGCTTCAAAGCCCCAGGGCTTGGCGAAACAGCCTCATTCGTAAAGCTCTGCCGGAGCGCCTGCGTGAAGAAATGGACGGCCTCGAACGTGCTGAGCTCAAGGAGGTACTTCAGACGATGCATGACCTGTCTGGGCGATATGACTTTGACACGGCTCTGCAGGCGATGGAACAAGCAGCGAAGCTCGGAGCGCTTGAACAGTGCCAATAGCGTCGTGTGCTAGCGGCAAGGCTGGCAACGTTCGAACCGGAAGAGCGTAGCAGCGTTGACTTGGGCATCTACGACAACATCTTGAAGCTGGCTGGAGGTGCGGCAGGATGAACGTAACCCGTGAACGTGAATCGCCCCGCAGTGAAATCTCGAGCTTCTGTAAGAAGCTCGTGCTCAGCCAGCGCGCCGTGACGCTATGCGAAACCGAAGCCACGCCGAAGCAGGAAGAATTTCTTTACCGCGTGCTGTCCGAGGAGATGGAAAGCCGCGAGCGCAGTCGCCGAAGCCGTCTCATAAGCCGTGCGGGGTTTCCGGTGTACAAGACGCTCGAAGGCTACGACCGGCATGGCCTCAAGCTACCGTCGTCTCTGCAGTGGAGCGACCTGGCGGAAGGGACGTTTATTCAAGGAAAACGCAACCTCGTGCTCTACGGGCCTGTCGGCACCGGCAAACCGAATCTAGCCATTGTGGCCGGGCTGCGAGCCTGCGAGTTAGGGCTGTTGTCCGTGAAATTCTATACGGTCGCGGAACTTGTGATGCGTTTAGCCGAGGAAAAGCGCGGCGGCACGCTAGAAAAGCTTATAAGCGAGATCCAGAGCGATGCCAGCTCCTCATTCTCGACGAGTGGGGCTACGTTCCAGTGGACAAGGAAGGTTCGCAGCTGCTTTTCCGCGTCATTGCCGACAGCTACGAGAGTCGCAGTCTGGTCATTACGACGAATCTGGAATTTTTGAAGTGGAGAGCCGTCTTCACAGACGACCAAATGGCCGCTGCGATGATTGACCGGCTGACGCACCACGGGCACCTGCTCGTCTTCGAGGGCGAGAGCTACCGAATGAAGTATGCCCTGATGAAAGAACACTAGGAGGCGCTGAGAAATGAAGAAGCAAATAAGCCATGATGATTTGACGGAGATGGAAGCGGCCGTCCAGCGGTTACGGGAAGAGATTCAGCGCTTGCAAAAGCAGCGCGACGCTTTGGAGCGAGGTAATGTAGAATTGTACCGAAAACTAACGGAACCGAATTTTTGAAGCCCAAAACGAACAAAAAATACCCATCCGAACGATGGGTAAAAATGCACGATTTTTCGGGGTAATTTTGCTTGACGAAATACACCTTGCGCTTACGTTCTACCTAAGCCGGACGCTTGTAGGCGCGAGATACCTCTTCGTTAATGGGGATCTGCTGGCAGTCGATTGTTAAGTGCCATGCACCATTGTAAAAACTCTTGTTCTTTGGTTGACTCTGATTTTCTCTGATCGACATATGAAAAGCCCTCTCTCGGTTTGAACCGAAATGGAGTTCGAATTTCAACCTCACTCCCGGTGATCGATTGCAAATATTTAGTTGATGTTTACACAACATCGGAATACCCTGCAGGTGGCAGTCGTGTAAAGGTTTCTAACTATGTATTAGTAATTCAGTCATAATTGTTTCAACAGGAAGTCGGACTTTGGTAAAGGACAAAAAAATGAGCCCTTGCAAATAAACAAGATACTGTTTATTACAAGGGCTTTGATAATGCTCGAAAAGAAACACGAAGTCTGAATTCAGGTTTTTCTCGATTTTTTTTGATTGGGGCGTATGGAGCAATAAACAATAGAAAGAATATAATAACAACATATTTTGTTTTGGTATCTAAATACCAAAACAAAATATACGTTGACATTAATTATCTGCGATGCTATATTTTATGTATGATAACAGTGAGTTGTTTTGCAAGGGGGTTATAAAGATGCGTAACGATAAGCGGATGAACCATATTTGGAATCGTTATAATGCACTGAGGGGATATACTGCTCAGTCAGAGTTGCCTGTTGCATTGTTCCTTTTGAAAAAGACAAAAGAGGAGTTTGTATCGAATTCAAAAAAACCTACTGAGCACAAAGCTTATGAGCTGATGCTTTCAATAGCGGATAGTTACGGTATGAAAAATCCATATCCGGATTCAAAGGCGTTTTTTGGTGCTTTCATGGCTATGGATGATGAAGATATTGATTGGGAAATGGCTCTTGCATCTGCAGATTATAAAGAGATGTTTTATATACCGAAAGTGCTGATTACCGAATTTGAAAAACACTTTAATCCAAACACTAAGACGGTATTGATTCCTGAAGCTGAAAAATTTGTACCTTACCTTACTGAATTAGTAAGCCGACATTCTGATTGCGAATTCTTCATAACTACCATGAATAGCGTGAGTAAAGTTCTTCTCGATGAAATGTTTAAGGAGCATGAGGATGTAATTGTCGAACAGACTAGTATTTATGAGTACGAGTTTTCAGCAAGGAAGTTTGATTTAATTCTGGCGGTACCTGTATTTGGGGCAAGAGAACGCGGAGAAGATAATGGAGATTTCATTTGCAGGGAATATGAAATGATAGCTGTAGAGAACTTGCTCTTACACTTGAATAGTTCGGGTGTATTAGTGATTGTGCTTCCAGCTAGAATAACTTTTGCTGCGGGCTCGATTAAGGACTTAAGGGATTTTATACAAGGCATGTATAAACTAGAAGAAATAGCTGAGCTACCAACTGGGATATTTGCATCTACCGCTATTAAGACCTATATGTTTACGATTACCACTGGCCGAACGGAAGATATAATGATTAAAAGGTATGATGCTGCTACAAGCAACATCAAAAAAAATGGAATCAATGAACTGGTACTCATTGATGATACATTTGTTATGTTGGAAGAGTTAATGGAATTGGGTTATTGGAATGTTGATCATATCTTTGGGATGGTAGATGAAGAATGGCAGCGTTATCAGAACTCAAGCATTAAAAAAGAAGAACTAGGTAATATTGCTGAAGTTTTTCGCGGAAAGGCGATCAACAAAAAAGATGCTAATGGTAGCATTGGAGTCGTAAATATATCGAATCTAAATGATTTTGACATTGATTATGAGGGCCTTGATCACATCGAAGAGGAAGAACGAAAAGTGGCGAATTACTTACTTAAAAATGGTGATTTATTATTGCCAGCACGGGGGACAGTGATCAGAACAGCAGTTTTTCAAGAACAGAAGTATCCTTGCATTGCGTCATCAAACATTATTGTTATAAGACCGAATGAAAAACTGCTTTTAGGGACGTACTTAAAGGTTTTTTTGGATAGTCCAATGGGGAACAAAGTCTTAGCAGGAAAGCAGCAAGGAACAGTCGTCATCAATATTAGCTATAAAGACTTGAAGTCGCTAGAAGTCCCGTTGCTTAGGGTTGAAGAACAAAAAGTGATTGCAGAAGAATATGAACAGGAGCGTTCCAGATATGTAGAAAGCATTCGTCTTGCTGAGAATAGATGGAATGAAGTAATGGAGCGACTTCAAAATACTATTTTGAATGTGAAACAATAAAATATTTGACATAGATAACTGTGATGTAATGGAAGAGTTATATAAATAGTCGGTAAAAAAGAAATCGTATGCTGAGACTGACTTCGCGGCGAAAAGTATCAGCCCGGCACCAGGGGAGGAAATTACATGATCGGAGCTATAATTGGCGATATTGTCGGTTCCAGATTTGAATGGGATAATCATTGCTCGAAAGATTTTGAATTTTTAACATACAAGTGTTTTTTCACTGACGACTCGGTGATGTCATTAGCTATATGTGAAGCACTTATGAGCTGTAAACATGATTATAGAGACTTGGGCGACCAAGCTGTTAAATCCATGCAAGTTATTGGAAGACCCTATCCGAATTGCGGGTATGGAGGGAGATTCTATAAATGGATGTATAGTGATACTCCTGAACCATACAACAGTTTTGGTAACGGTGCTGCAATGAGAGTAAGCGCCTGTGGTTATGTAGCCAATTCCATCGAAGAAGCTAAATTGCTTTCGCACAAGGTGACAGTTGTAACACATAACCATCCTGAGGGGATAAAAGGCGCTGAAGCTACTGCGGTTGCAGTCTATCTGGCTCGTAGCGGGAAAAATATCTTAGAAATTCGCGATTATATTGATAAGCACTACTACCCCATGAATTTCTCGCTAGATGGAATCCGGGAAACGTATCAATTTAACGAGACTTGCCAAGAAACAGTTCCGCAAGCACTGGTTGCATTCTTCGAGTCTTCCAATTTTGAAGACGCAATCCGTAACGCTGTCTCTATTGGTGGAGATAGTGATACGTTGGCTGCAATTACTGGAGGTGTGGCAGAAGCCTATTACGGAGTGCCGACACATATCAGGAAACATGCACTGACATTTCTTGATGAGCGGCTTCTGAGGTTACTGCTTGAGTTCGAAAACTTATATCCCGCAAAGATGGAAAAGATACAGTCTTCAGGGAGCGTCATCATTAAAGAAGAGTCTGTTGGAGCCAAAATAAAAACTGGAGGTAGAGAAGAAATGATCCAATCAGCAATGGATGCTGCTGATGAAGCACTAAAAAACAGTACTTCAGAGCCTGAAGAAACAACAAGCCAAAAGCTATTTTCTCACCTTTTTGAAGCCTGCAATATTTTGCGAGGCCCAATTAATCAGGATGAGTATAAAAGCTATGTAACGCCAATTCTCTTTTTTAAACGATTATCAGATGTTTATGACGAAGAAACACAAGCCGCATTGGAAGAGTCCGGGGGCGATGAAGAATTTGCTAGTTTTCCAGAAAACCATCGTTTCATTATTCCTGATGGGTGCCATTGGCAGGACGTTCGCGAAGTTAGTGAGAACGTCGGAGTAGCAATAATCAATGCGATGAATGGCATTGAACGTGCCAACCCAGATACACTCTATGGCGTTTTTTCTAGTTTTGACGACGCAAACTGGACTGATAAAAACAAACTGTCAGATGAACGCTTAAAGGATCTCATTGAACACATGTCAGAAATTAAAGTAGGCAATGAAAACTATTCATCTGATGTGATGGGAGATAGTTATGAATATTTAATCAAAAAATTTGCTGATCTTTCAAAGAAAAATGCAGGTGAATTCTATACGCCTCGATCAGTTGTAAAATTAATGGTCAAAATCCTAGATCCGAAGCCAGGTGAGACAGTTTATGATCCTGCTTGTGGTACTGGTGGTATGTTAATCGAAGCGATACGTAACGTACATGATGATAAAAGCACGTATGGTAGAATTTATGGTCAAGAGAAGAACTTAGCAACTTCAGCAATCGCAAGAATGAATCTATTTTTACATGGAGCAAGAGATTTTAAGGTTAAACAAGGTGATACTTTAAAGTCGCCTCTTTTCATACATCGTGGAGAATTACAAACATTTGATTGTGTAATCGCGAATCCACCGTTTTCGTTAAAAGCTTGGGGGGCAGATCAATTTGCCTCAGATATTTACGGTAGAAATCTATGGGGGAGCCCTTCTGATTCCAGTGCGGATTTTGCTTGGCTTCAGCATATGGTGAAATCTATGGATAAAAAGAATGGACGTTGTGCGGTAGTTCTTCCGCAGGGAGTCCTTTTCCACGGAGGCAGAGAGGGAGAAATTCGTAAGCAACTAATTGAATCTGACAAACTAGAATGTGTAATTACTTTAGTCAGTGGGTTATTCTACAGTACAGGTGTATCAGCATGTATTCTTATTTTAAACAACAATAAAGTGCAAGAACATAAAGGGAAAGTCTGCCTGATTGATGCATCAAAGATTTATACTGCGCAAAGGGCTCAAAATATAATGACTGAGAAAGATGTTGACGAAGTTTACAATCTTTTTAAAAACTACGAGTCAGTTATTGAAAAATCTAAGGTAGTGTCTATTGAAGATATAAAGTTAAAAGAGTATACACTCTCTGTGAACAGCTATATTGAAAAAGCACCAATAGAAACGATTTGTCCTCAGGAAGTTAAGAAGGCATTTTTGGCAGCATTAGATGAAGTTGTAGAAGCAGAAGAAAACTTAAAATCCTTATTGGTAGAAGGGGGATACATTAGTGAGTAATAGAATTACATTAGATGAGCTAAGGACATATTTATGGAATTCAGCAGTATTTTTACGAACTCATATTGATGCAGGCTCATATAAGCAATACATCTTCCCACTCATGTTTTTCAAAAGAATTTGTGATGTGTATGATGAAGAATGTGTAGAAATCCTTGAGGAATATGACGGGGATGAGGATGCAATCGAGTGGGAAGAAAATCATAGATTCATTGTTCCGAAAGGTTTTCACTGGAATGATGTCAGATCAGTATCAGAAAATGTGGGCGTTGCAATTGTAAATGCATTTCGAGCTATTGAAAAAGCAAATCCTGAAAAATTGCAAGGTGTTTTTGGGGATGGTGCTTGGACCAATAAAAACAGATTACCTGATAAATTACTTAAAGACCTTATTGAGCATTTCTCTTCAAAAACGCTCAGTATGAAAAATTGTCCTGAGGACGAACTCGGACAAGGTTATGAATATCTAATTAAGAAATTTGCTGATGATAGTGGGCACACTGCTCAAGAATTTTATACAAATCGTACCGTCGTTCACCTAATGACAGAAATGCTTAAGCCGCAGTCTGGTGAAAGTATTTATGATCCTACCTGTGGTAGCGCAGGTATGCTTATTTCAGCCATTGCTTATTTGAATCAACAAGGACTTGAATGGAGAAATGTAAAAGCATATGGGCAAGAGATTAACGCTCTTACATCTGCAATTGG
The DNA here is from genome assembly GCF_027533625.1 of Paenibacillus gyeongsangnamensis. Classification (GTDB taxonomy): domain Bacteria; phylum Bacillota; class Bacilli; order Paenibacillales; family NBRC-103111; genus Paenibacillus_G; species Paenibacillus_G gyeongsangnamensis. The sequence continues at coordinate 172,433 of NZ_JAQAGZ010000014.1, forward strand.
AAGGATGAATTTGTTTTTACACGGTGTAAAGGACTTTCATATAGTAAATGACGATACTTTAAAGAAACCTGCTTTTGTGGAGCATGGTGAGTTAAAGCAGTTTGATTTAGTGTTAGCGAATCCACCATATTCGATTAAACAATGGGATAGAGAAGCATTTTCAGCTGATAAGTATGGCCGGAATTTTCTCGGTACACCACCTCAAGGAAGGGCTGATTACGCGTTTTTTCAACATATTTTGAAGAGTCTTAATCCAAATACGGGTAGATGTGCAATTTTATTTCCACATGGTGTTTTGTTTAGGGATGAAGAAAGAGAAATGCGTGAAAAGCTTGTAAGAAGTGATTTAATCGAATGTGTAATTGGTGTCGGGAAAAATCTATTTTACAATTCACCGATGGAGGCATGTATTATTATATGCCGAACGAGAAAAGCACATTCTCGTAAAGGACATGTATTGTTTATTGATGCAAAAAATGAAGTAACTCGAAAAAACGCAGAGAGTTATTTGGAAGAAGATCATATACAGAAGATAGCACAAACTTACACCGACTTTAAAGTTCAAGATGGTTTTTCAGCAATTGCCACAGTAGAACAGATTATCGGATATGACAGTAAACTGAGTATCCCGCTTTATGTTAGTGGGTCTAATAACAGTGATGATGAGGGGAAGTCATATTCTGTTGAAGAAGCACTGGATGGATGGCTTGGTAGCAGCGATACTTTTAGAGAATCTTATGAAACTTTGAAGTATATGATTTTTGAGAATGGTGGTGATGAAAATGCCTAAATATAGATTTGAAGATATTGCATTTAATATAACTCAAAAAAGAAAGCCAACATCTGATGATATGAAAACATATATTGGACTAGAACATTTAGATAGTGGCAGCCTTTCTGTTACTAGATGGGGAAGCAACGTGCCAATAAAAGGTGATAAGCTACTAATGCAAAAGGGTGATGTTCTTTTTGGAAAAAGGAATGCCTATCTAAGAAGAGCAGCTATTGCACCACATGATGGACTTTTTTCTGCTCATGGAATGATTCTGCGACCTAATGAAAAAGTAATCTCACGAAAGTTATTTCCTTTTTTCATTTGTTCGGATTATTTTTTTGATGCGGCTATTAGAATTTCAGTGGGATCATTGTCACCGACTATTAATTGGAGTGCGTTGAAAGAACTTGAGTTTAAACTTCCTGATATAAATGAGCAAGAGAAACTTGCGGAATTATTATGGGCTGCCAATAATACAAAAGAAGCTTACAAGAAATTGCTTTACCTTACAGATGAACTTGTCAAATCGCAATTTATCGAGATGTTTAAGAATGGAAATTATCCAACCGTAAGAGCTTCTGAAGTATGTAATTTCATTACTAAAGGCACCACCCCTCCCACAAATGAGATCAAGACTCGACCAGAGCAAGACTCAATTCCATACCTAAAGGTTTATAATCTTAGTTTTGATGGAAGACTTCTGTTCCATGAAGAGCCTCAGTATATTTCTCGACAGATACATGAAGGAAAGCTTGCAAGATCCATAGTGTATCCCAACGATGTACTCATGAATATTGTTGGCCCACCGCTCGGTAAGTTCGCATTGGTCGAAGATGAATACCCAGAGTGGAACATCAATCAAGCTATTGCAATATTCCGAGCAAAGGAACAAGTATTGCCAAAGTTTTTGCTACAAGCGCTAATGCAGCCTGATGTGCTGCAACCTTTTTTAGAAAAAGCTGTTGGTATTAGGCAACTGAATTTAAGCTTGGAGCAATGTCGTGATTTAGAGTTTCCGTTACCGCCACTTGAACATCAGCAACGATTTGTCGAATTTGCCCAACAGACCGATAAATCAAAATTTGAATTAAAACAGAATATTGATAACCTCGAAACCACTATTAAAGCCTTAATGGTGGAGAACTTTGGTTAATTGAACTTAAATTTTGCTAAAGATTGGAGGCGCATTTGATGTTTAATGAAGATAATACGATTGAACAACTGGTAATCACAACACTTAAGAATAATGGGTGGAAATATGTATCATCCGAAGAATTGCCACGCGAATACTCGGATGTTATGGTTGAAGCTATGGTTAAAGAGGCGCTCATCCGCCTTAATCCTGAAATTGCTGAAGAACCATCTCGCGCAGATGAAGTTATCTATAAACTACGTACGTTAATATTGACGGTTCAGCCGCACAATCTAGTAACGCAGAATGAAATGTTCAAGAAGATGGTTTTTGAAGAGAATTCCTACCCATTCGGAAAAGATGGCCGTATGATTCCGATTCGTTTCTTTGGAACTATGACTAAAGAAGACTTAGCGCAGAACGAATATGTTGTCACCAATCAATGGGTATATCCACAAAAAGAGAATGGTAAAAGGCTTGATATTGTTCTATTGATTAATGGATTTCCTGTGGCGATTGGCGAGTTGAAAACGCCTGTTCGTAATTCTATAACATGGTTGGATGCTGCTGGAGACATAGCTGCATATGAAAAGAGCATACCAGGCATGTTTGTAACTAACATATTCAATTTTGCTACAGAAGGCAAATGTTACAGATATGGTTCAGTTTGCATGCCAATTGGAATGTGGGGTCCATGGCATACTCCGGATCATAAAAGTGAAGGAAGTCTTGCTGATGTGAAAATCAGTATTGAAGATATGATTACACCTGAAAAGGTCATGGACATTTTTCAGTTCTTTACATTATTTGCAACTGATAAAAAGTATCGCAAATATAAAGTCATATGCCGTTATCAACAATATGAGGGTGCGAATCTTATTGTGGAACGCGTAAAGGCTGGATACCCAAAGCAAGGTCTTATCTGGCATTTTCAGGGTTCTGGTAAATCATTGCTGATGGTTTTTGCAGCACAAAAACTTAGAATGATGCCTGAATTAAACAATCCAACAATAGTTATAGTTGACGACCGAATTGACCTAGAGACGCAGATAACTGCAACATTTAATGCATCAGATATTCCTAATCTCGTCAGTCTTGGCTCAAAGGACGATTTAGAATCCTTCTTTATAGGAGACCAGAGAAAGATTGCAATTACAACTATCTTTAAATTTGGTGATATAAAAAAGGAACTTAACCCAAGAGACAATATCATTCTTATGGTTGATGAAGCTCATAGAACTCAGGAAGGTGATCTAGGTAGTAAGATGCGTCTTGCTCTTCCGAATGCGTTTTTCTTTGGCCTTACAGGTACACCGATTAATCGTATTGATAAAAATACTTTCAATACATTTGGTGCAGTTGAGGATAAGAGTGGATATATGAGCAAGTATTCCTTTTCGGATTCAATCCGTGACAATGCGACACTACCATTGAATTTCGAACCGGTACCAGTTGACCTGCATGTTGATAGAGAAAAGCTCGATGCTGAATTTGAAGCATTAACAGAGAATTTATCTAAAGAAGATAAAACAGAGTTATCTCGAAGGGTCAACATGAAAGCAATTATGTATGACCGCAAGCGTATCAGAAAGGTGTGCGAACATATATTCAAACATTACCGGGAGAAAATTGAACCGAATGGATACAAAGGTCAGATTGTTTGTTATGACAGAGCATGCTGTCTTATGTATAAAGAAGAACTTGATAAATTGCTAGGTCCGGATGCAACTACAATCGTTATGGACACCAACAATGACAAGGAAGATAAATATAAAGCCTATAAACGTGATAGGGACGCAGAAGGAAAGATTTTAGACAGATTTAGAGAACCTAACGACCCACTGAAGCTCGTAATAGTAACGTCAAAGCTTCTTACTGGTTTTGATGCACCTATATTGCAGGCTATGTATCTTGATAAGCCAATGAAAGACCATAACTTGCTGCAGGCCATCTGTCGTACTAACAGAACCTATGATGAAGGTAAGACACACGGTTTGATTGTTGACTACATAGGTATTTTTGATAATGTAGCAACAGCTTTGGACTTTGATGAATCGAGTATGAAAAAGGTCATTTCGAATATTGAAGAGGTTAAAAAGCAGATCCCTGCACTAATGCGTAAGTGCCTGAGTTATTTCATGGGAGTAGACCGTACAATAGATGGTTGGGAAGGTTTGATTGCTGCACAAGAATGTTTGCCAACTAATAAAATCAAAGACGAATTTGGAGCCGATTATAAAGTGCTCAATAGAGCGTGGGATGCGATATCGCCAGATCCGTTTCTGAATTCAATGAAATACGATTTTCAATGGCTGACAAGAGTATTCGAATCGGTGAAACCTACTGATGGAAGAGGCGGGTTGATTTGGGCTTCTCTTGGGGCGAAAACATTGGAATTAGTTCACGAGAATCTGCAAGTCGGAGAAGTACATGATGATATGGAAATTCTTACGATGGATGCAGATTTAATCGATGAATTTATTGAAAAACAAAAGGACTTAAGAAAGACAACGATCAAAGTTGAAATTGATTTGGTCGCGAAAATTCGAAAACACAGTAATGATGTAAAATTCGTTAAGTTAGGAGAAAAACTTGAAAATCTCCGTGAGAAACACGAACAAGCGCTAATAACCAGTATTGAGTTTCTAAAACTGCTATTAGAACTTGCGCGGGAAGCGGCAGAAGCTGAAAAAGAAGTAGTGCCTGAGGAAGAAGTAGACAAAGGCAAGGCAGCATTGACAGAGCTTTTTCATGGTGTGAAGAATTCAAAGACACCAATTATCGTTGAGCGAATTGTTGGCGATATAGATGATATCGTTAAGATTGTACGTTTCGAAGGTTGGCAGGGTACAACTACAGGAAAACAGGAAGTGAAGAAAGCTCTTCGGAGTGTTGTCTGGGTCAAATACAAAATTAAAGACAAAGAAGTCTTTGATAAAGCCTATCAGTACATTGAGCAGTATTACTAATTTGTGAGAAGTAAAGATAGAGAAAACCTGAAAAATTCAGATTAAGAAATTCAAAATCGTTGGTGGCCCAGACGGCAAGCCAAAGAACATTGAGGAAGAACTGAAGAAATTGATCGACCGTAGTATCGGCACCTGTGAAGAGGCCGTCGATCTATTCGAGAAAGCGGGATTGGAGAAACCGGACATTTAGATCCTAGACGAAGCGTTCCTTGCCGACTTCGAGCAAAAACCACACGTCGATCTGCGTCTGAAATTGCTTCAGAAGTTACTTGAGGAAGAGATCTTTTACCTGGTGAAGCAAAAGAATGCGCTCGGCAAAGAATTAAGCAAACTGCTTGAGAAGACGATAAACGATTATCATAATCGAGTTATTACGGCAACCGCCGTGGCACAAATGATGGTCGAAGCGAAGAAGAAAATGGACGAAGAACGAAAAAAGAAAAAAGAAAGAGGCGCTGGGGCTTTCTGACGAGGAAATGACCCTTTATTACATTATCGAGAACATGGGTAATGATGCCTTTACAAATGAGTTTATCTCAGGTTTGATTCGCAAAGTGGTCGCAGCAATGAGAAAGGAATTCCAAATCGACTGGACGAATCCGCATCGTGCTGATGTCATAGCAAAGGTCAGCAATGCCGTGAAAATGGTGCTAATTCGGGAGAAGATCAAGGGTAAACAGTTGCGTTTCTTAACGAATGCGGTCATTGGTCAGGCAAAGGAAAAATATAAGGATTGGCCATTAGAGGCGTAGAGGGAAATGGCTGAGGTTTCTAACCTTTAGGTTTTCAGCGAGAAGAATATTGACCGGTAAAGGGGCAGATAAAATATTCTGCTCCCTTTTTTTACTAAGAATCGGGGGTTTTAAAGATGGTCGAGGGACAATCTCAGATGCTGTCTCGCAAGCAGATCTATATAGAGGTGTGGGAGTTGTTGCTTACTGGTGTTGCTAGGAAATATGGCACATCGTCGGCCTTTTATATAAGCTTTGTAAGGAAGCAAATGTGCCCATTCCTTCTTCAGGGTATTGTACGAAGTTAAATTTCGGAAAGTTGGTATCGAACCCACCTCTTCCAAACTCCACTATAAATGCTCGTGCGAAAACGCCGCGGGTAAGAGTACAGAATATTGGTAAGCGTAAAATCTTCCCCACCTTCAGCCGTCCAAACAATCATGAGAAAATGAAGGCAAATAAGTCTAGGAGGTTGCCACATGAGCACAAAAGAACATCACCGAAACGAATGGGAGCGTAAATTATTTTGTGTAAATGGGATTTGCCAACAAAGTTTCTCAGGAAGGCTTTATATGGAGGGGCGGGCATGATAGGCTAAGATGCCTTGGCGATACGAGTTTACGAGCTATCGCCCGATCGCAAGGAATCATGCCCGCAGAGGCTCCATGTCAAGCCTGGCTCAGGGGTTGAGCGTTATGCAGACAGTTCTGCTTTCAACCGGTCTCCAAAATGGATGGCAAGCTGTGATATACATTCTTTCCAACTTCGAAGCGGCATAGTCCATTTTTTGGATGCATCGACGGTAGCAAGATAGATAATCTTCCGTAGAGCATCGTCGGATGGATAAGCCGTTTTTTTTTTTGGGACCTTACGGAGCTGGCGATGGTAGCCTTCGATGATATTGGTCGTATAGATCATTCTGCGTATTTCCGCAGGGTAACTAAAATAAGCGGTTAGCTCTATCCAGTTATTCTCCCAGGAACGCATGATGATGGGATACTTCTTACCCCACTTTTCTTTGAAAGCAGCAAAACCAGCTTCAGCTTCCTCAAGAGTGAGAGCTTGGTAGACTTTCTTCAAATCAGCCAAGACGGCTCGTTCTTCTTTAAACGGTACATATTTCATTGAGCCACGAATCTGATGAATGACACATAATTGAATCTGCGTTCGAGGAAATGCTGCGTTAATCGCTTCGGAAAAGCCAGCTAAACCGTCCTTACAAGTGAATATTTCGATGTAGCACAGCCATCAGGTTAATGAGTCAGAGCCACTGTATCAATAAAATAGAGCCATTATGTTATTATACAGAGCCAGGCGGGGATTAAGCTAACTGGCAGGATAATGGAATTATATTGAAGAAATTAGAGGAGGATCAATTTTCAAGCGGTAATATAGGAGGGTGTCAAGTTGCAATATTTTATTGGTATCGTTCCACCTGACGATTACAAAGAACAAATCGCCTCATTTCGTAATCAATGGGCTAGCAATCGCCTTAGGGATGTTGTAGAGCCACACATTACTGTAAAAGCTCAAAGTGGACTTACAGAAGATATGAGATGGCTTGAAAATGTAAGAATAACATGTTCATCGTTTCAAAGCTTCCAATTAACATTGTCTGAGCCAGCAACGTTCGGAACAGCAGTAACATTTCTTAGTGTTGAATCGAAAGAAATATATGATTTGCACAAGCGCTTAATGGATACGGTATCGCCATCGCCTGAACTTATCAAACGTTATCTAGAATTGGATCGTTACCATCCTCATTTGACTTTGGGTCAGACATATTGGGGCATGTTCGAAACTGAGATTGAAGAAATGAAAATCGCAGCAAGAGACGCTTTGGCTCCTTTTCCGACCTTTGACGTGCTGTATGTGCGGGTATATAAAGAAGTTGAACCTAACAGGTACGTACCATTTGAAGACATCCAACTTACAAGATAACAAAAGGCGAAGTGATTCAGCTAACGGATACGTTTGCGCAATAAAGTACGTCATGAAGAGGCTGCCGCAATGGATCGGCAGCCTCTTGTGCTAATGGGCAGATTCCGTAAATGCATGTTTCCTAAATACCTGGGCAAACGTGGCGATGAATAGGCCAAGAAAACATCAACGCTTCGTGGCTTTGACGGAGAATAACAGCGGCAAATGGTCGTTCTCTTTCATTCGCCATCTTCCTTGATCGTCCTGAACCATGAGACCCGGAAACATATTGTATACTGTGAACGGAAATTCATGCAAAAACTCTAATGTCAGTCCTGCCCCGACGAGTGCGCTTATGATTTCACCAAGCGTATGTTGCCATTGATAGGTGACGGGATGTTCCAGCTTATCTTCATCACCGGTATACGTTGTAGTGGATTCATAGCTCCGAACCTCGTTATCGAAATAGGGATAACTGATTTTCAGATGGTTGTCCACTGCTTCATAGATAAAGGTAACAGGATGAAGCTCGGCCATATAAAATATCCCTCCCAGCTTTAAGGATGAGCTGATCAACTCCGCCCATCGGGTCAAATCAGGAAGCCAGCAAAGAACGCCATAGGACGTATATACGATGTCGAACTGCTCGCCTTGAAGTGCTTCCTTGGCGTCATAAATGTCCGAGCATAGGAAACGGGCGTCATGTCCCAGTTTTTCGTTCAACGATTGGGCCAAAGCAATCGCTTCCTCGGAGAAATCCACTCCCGTCACATGAGCGCCTAATCTCGCCCAAGACAGTGAATCTTTCCCGAAATGGCACTGCAAATGAAGCATCGTGCGACCGGCTACATCGCCGAGCTCAGCCTCTTCCAGCCCTGACTGAGAATTCTCCCCTGCCATAAAAGCATCGATATTATAAAATTTTGACTTGGCGTGAACAGCAGTTCGATCGTTCCAGTTCAATCGGTTCATGTCGCGGTAATTCGTCACGGTTACGCCTTCTTTCCAAAATGATATTCGCCAACTGCGAACCACAGACATTTCAACTTAATGTGGCAAAAGGAACAGCCTGCTTTACGAAAATAATATTACTTCTACTTCCAACAATTAAAGTGACTTTATGATTTTATTTGTTTTTTCCTGTATCGAGAAAATGGTAACTCTGTTGAGCTCCCTCAGAGAATAAGGATTTTCTCACGAATGCTCGCTCATTCGCAGGATTTCACATGCATGTTTTAATAGGAGTTTAGATGATTAGATAGTGTGGGCTTTGTGGTTCCGTTTGAGGGCATGCGGGAATAGAAGGTGTCGATCCATTGACAACATCTTCCATGCAAAAACAATGCTGCACGTCTCTCTCCACAAGGTCCTTGGGATTCACTCTCCCAAATCTCGACGGGTCTAAGCCCTCACATTCCTTCGTCCTATCTATCCAAGGTGTGGAGTCCGATCAACGTTAACGGAACGGGTCTAAGCCCTAAAGCGCAATAATCTCGGTACTCCGTGCTTTCTTTGTGAAATCCTGAGAATGAGCCAATCTACGTGCGTGTCTTGGTTGCGGTTTTAGTTTTAAGCTGCTAACGGTATCTGAGCCTTATCTGCAGAGAATTTTTGTCCTTCTTTCGCCATAGCTACGAGCATCCGAGCCAGTTTCCCAATCAACTTTATCATTGACTGCATTTTCGTCATACGTTTCACTTCAATATTGTGTGCATGCAGGGCTTGGAAAGCACGATTATGAGATAAAAGGCTAAACACAGTGAAGTACAAATGCTTACGTAGTAACGAGTTGCCTCGTTTCGTGAGCTTAATTTGCCCCTTGTATTTACCAGAACTACGTTCTGCCAAGTTCAATCCTGCCTTTCGTAATAATTGATTTCCGTGAGACAGCTGACGTAAGTCCCCGCCAAATGCTAATATGGCAGCCGTTGCAGGGACGGAAACACCGACAGATCGAACGAGATCTGAACAGGGGATTTCGGGCAATACCTTTTCAATCATCTTGTCCGCTTCATCAATGATTTGGCAGATTCTTTCATATTCTTCGATTAGGTGCTTCAGTTCCCATTTGTCTTCTTCAAGGGCAGTAGAGTCTCCAACGCTATGTCTAGCGAGTGCTTGAAGCTCCATCGCCTTGTTCCTGCCTCGCACACCGCCAGGTCTAGCCATGTACTCTCCCCAGATGTGCACCATTTGCTCCGGAGTTAACTGCAATACGTCAGATGGGGTTGGAAAACGACGCAAAGTGGCTAATGAACGAAGGCTAAAAATATCTTCGAATGCTTGTCTGTATTCTGGAAAACGGATATCCAGCCAACGGTGGATTCTGTTCTTGATCCGTCCGGATTTAACAACCCAATGCTCTCTGTTTGTAACGATAACCCGTATGCGGCGGAACGCTTCTTCCTTTGGAGAGAAGGGTGTGTAGAATCCGCGACTCACTGCATCGGCAATGACCAATGCGTCCTTTGGGTCATTCTTCGAGGGAGAGTTATCTCTGTTTTCCTTATTGCGTTTGGTGGTCATTGGATTGACAAGGACAACAGAAATACCTTGCTTCACCAACCAATTGGCGATATTGAACCAGTAGTGACCGGTGCTCTCCATTCCCACAATGACGTCATTCATGCTATGCATTTTCTGTAATTTACTAATGCTGCTTTTTAAATGCTCAAAGCCGGCATGGTCATTTGAAAACATGATTGGGCGATTTGTGAGGACAATACCTCGAAAATTAATGGCTTGAGCAGCATGCTTCTCCTTGGCAATGTCGATGCCTATGACAAGAGTAGAAGTGGAGATACGTTCTACACGTTGATTTTGAGCTTTAATTAGTCTAGACTTCATAATAACGCCTCCTAAGGTGAGTTCTGAGGACTGCAACCTAGTACATACTCATCCTAGCGAGGCGTCCGTTTTTCTGCAAATTGAATCTACTAACACCTACAGGAATGTTAACGGAGACGATAGCGCCATGACGACAGGCTGCCAACATCATCGGCAGCCTGTTTAACGGGCAGAATTGTGCAGTTAAATCGGATTCCGCAGGAAAGTTGAGGAGTAACCTAGAATACAACTAACAATATATATTGAGGAGTTGTTCTATTTTTGAAAAAATTGATTATTGGATTGATCTTGATTGGAATACTGATTTATTCTTTAATCAATGACCGTTTAAATAGCCCTATATATTCGAAACACGAGTATGACATAATTGCTGCCGAAGTAAAGGCGGAAAAAATAATGAAGACTGATGAATCAGTTAGAGCTATCGCATCAAGTTTTGATGGAAAAGATCTGATTAAATTTAGAATTGTTGTTAAGAAAAAAATTGATAATTCAGAAGCCAAACGACTTATAGGTAAACTCATGAACGAAATTGCAATTTATGCTAACGCCAGAAATTCGGTTGCGTTTTGGACTAAATTCAATATAAATTTTGATATTATTGACGAAAATGACGGTCAAGTTCTTTATCAAGGATTAAATAATAAAAAAGATGGTGGAGTATATTGGATATTTTAATAATGCTTTTTTTATTGAGCTAAAGGGGGAGCTTGCTTTTGTAGCAGCTCCTCTTTTTCATTGAAATAACGGGAGTTTAGTAGTGCAAAAATAAATTCCATTTAATGGAATAATGTTCTATAATAACAATGGTCTTTGTTAAGATGTCCAGCATCTCAAAATATACTTACTGGAGGTAACGCATGGGAATCGAATGGTACGATATGATAGCTAGAAGAAATGGTGGTTATAAAGGCAGAGCTGTATTTACAGTTGAGGGAAAATCCGCTGAAGAGGTTTTTGAAGAACGCTTAATTAATATGTTACCTAACTTTAAATCGGTTATGGATGCAGGATGTGGTCACGGGGAATTTACGCTAAGGATGTCTAAATATGCCAGTCAAATAACAGGATTTGATAATTCTGTGGAACTAATCAATATTGCTCAGACATTATTAAGTTCTAGCAACGTCCATAATGTAAATTTTGTCTATGCTACAACAAAGATACAAATGCCTTTTGATGACGAAGAATTTGACTTGATTTATGACCGCAGAGGACCAACTTCTATTATTAATCACAGTAGATTATTAACTTCTGGTGGGGTTATTTTTGGAATTCATACTAGTATAGATTCTGTAAGAGATCGTTTATTAAAAAACGGATTTAAAGATATAGAAATTGAGGAGTTCAACGAAGCAATTTCTTATTTCCCCAATGAGATGGAGTTTGCTAAATTCTTATCAGACATACCTGGTAATCCCGATTACACTTTACCAGAATTAAAAAATGAACTTGAAGAAAAGATTAGAGAAAATGTTATTGAAGGTAAACTTGGAGTAAGAGAACACAAATACATATGGAAAGCAATTAAACCCTAAGAATTTGATCGATACGACATTACGCTAACGAGGAACGGAACGCTAATGAATTGATTTCAATTGGAGCAGGCGCCGCGGCAACCTGCGCCTGATCGTAGAAGTAACTGGCAGTTTAGCGTGGTTGTAGCCACGGCAAAGATATTCCTATACTACCAAATAATTGGGTTATTTTGTATTATGGTTGTAAAAAGACGGAGGGTGATATGTTTTGAGATTCAATTCAATAATACCGGAGCTTTCTATTAGGAATTTACTGATCTCCAAAAAATTCTATTTGGAAATTTTGGAATTCACTTTGGAATATGAGCGCATTGAAAATAGCTTTATGTTTCTCTCGTATGGAAAGGCGCAAATTATGCTTCAACAGATAAATGGATATTGGGAAACGGGGAAAATGGAACACCCATTTGGCAGAGGGGTAAACTTTCAGATCGGTTGTAGTGACGTTGAAACACTGGTCAAAAAACTACTTTCAAATGGCTACGGACTTTTTCAAGATATAGAGGAAGTAAGCTATAAAGAGAACGAGATTGAACACAGAGTAAAAGAATTTTTAGTGCAGGATCCCGATGGCTATTTGTTACGTTTTTCTCAGTCTATTTGTTAACGAGGTGGTGAATCAGCTATACGTATGCGATTTGTCAGTTTAATTCGTGTAACAACCAGCCAAAATATTTATTGCCGAATATATAAGTTAATAAGGTAAGGTCATTGCGGGTAACTTTAATAAGAACATAGAAAAATATTTTAGATTAGCACAAAATGCTGAAAATAAGGGAAAATCAAGATTTGAAAAATAGATATTAGGGGTTCGAAATTATGTAATTACCATCATCTGCATATGGTATAATTTAACAAATATCAATAGAGGGTGGTAATTACCTATGATAAAGAAAACATATTCAATAATAATTTTCTTAATTATTATTCTTACTGGATGTAAATCAACAAATCATTTTCAATCCGAAGATGTAGACAAAATCACAATTGACTTAATTGAAAAGTCGGAGCAGCCAAGTGGAATGGTATACTCTTTTAAACTCATGAATAAATCAAATTATTTAATCGTTCAGAATGATTTGTATTTAAGCTATCCGATTACCTCAAACCATGGAATGCAGCGCCAAGGCAACAAATTAAAAGTTGAGGCAACGGGGAACAAAATTAATATCAAGCCTGGCGACGAACTGATGTTGACATTTTTTGTTCCTAAAGAAGACTATGAAGGTAACCAGAACTTAGATCCTACTCATCCTGATCTAGAATTTAAGGGATACTTAGGAACTCTGACAGAAACTAACCATTTTGAAAAATCCGGAGGATTGGAATTTTTCGTTAAGTCAACAAATAATGCGGATTTCTCGGTTGGAAAAAAATAATTTAATAGCTGATCGTGGTTGAAAAAATCTATTCCTCGCAGAGACATTACTTGGGTAGTACTACTATATTTGGAGGAGGGCGCTGAAGCTCCTCATTTGTTTATTGAAGTATCGGGCAGGATACGGAAACAAGCTAAAGAGGTGAAATATGATTCGGGGAGTAATTATCGAAGGGTTGTCTACCGCAGGAAAATCATCAGTATTTTCTGCAATAAAGAGATTACATAGTCAAACACATAATCGTGAAAAAACGATAATTGCAATAAGTGAACACTATTCGCAAGTTTTGCATTCATACCAAGGCGTCTTAAGATCGATGGATAAGGATGAACATATTCAGCTTTTAAATCGTCATGTTGATTATCTTGAGCAACAATACAATTGGATTGATTCGCTTGGTCATACGAAACCATCAATCGGTGTATTTTATCTTTTAGAGAGGTTCCATGTAAATCATCGAGCGGCATTTATAAATTCTGCGGAAATTGAGATGCTGGAAAAACGTCTAACAAGGTTGAATGCACATTGTGTACTCTTAACCTTGTCCCAAGATGCTATTGAGCCCAGATTTATTGAAAGTCGTGGCGAAGCTTGGAAATCATATGTGATGGAAAACCACCTCACGGTAACGGAGGCATGTCAGAAGTTCTTAGAGGATCAGGAAAAACTTCGCAAGTGTGCGAAACAATCGCTAATTCCCACTCTAGAGATAAACACAGACGAAGCAGACTGGGATTCTTATGCAAAACAAATACTCATGGGATTAAACTAACGGATGACGATAGCGTGGCGATGGAACCGATCCATCGCTAGTTTTCGTTTATTTGACTTCGCTCAACAAACGGGCAGTTTTGAAACATATACAGGCTTTCTTGCGTATCATCTTCATACGAGGAGTGTATACCATGTCCGTTGGAATTGCATTTTTTCTTCTTATTATTGGTTTGATGAATTTGATTTTTCCTTATGCTTCTTGGTTCCTGTACATTGGGTGGAAGATCCGGAATGCAGAGCCGAGTGATGCTTATCTACTTTTTTCAAGGATTGTCGGGGGGATTGTTTCTGCGGTTGCAATTATCGTAATTGTAGTAGCGTTCGTACAAACAGGACAACAACAAGCACATGCGATGGACGGTTGGAATATGTTTCAAAAGGAAATGACTGTCAATAACATTTCTTCGATTGAAGAGGAAAACAATAGCAAGGTGAAAGCAACACCGAAACAGATTCAAGAATTTGTTCATGACATTCAAGGTTTATCTGCGACTCAATACGGCACTAAAAATGGAGGTGGCGGTCGTACAGGCGGTGCTTTTTATGCACAAAATTCGTTTCTCATTACATGTGCTGACGGTTATCATGTGGTGCTTATAAACGAGGATAACAACGGTAATTTTGGTATTGCGGGTCCCGCCTGGCTTGCACCAGATTATGAATTTACCAGCGATACTTTAAACGAATGGGTACGACAGGTAACACCACAGTGAACACTTTGAACCATTCTAGCTAGTCAGTTTATTAACGGGAACGATAGTTGAATCTCAAACACCAAAAGGCTGCCGCGAAAAACGACCGTTGCGCTCCCTCAGATTAAATCAACACCCAAATCATGGTATAATTGTTTTTATTAGTGGATGAAGGGGTGATATCATTTGATGATTTCTTGGACGTCTTTGCTTATTCAACTGGCATCATTTATCTTCTGGATATTCATAATATTTGTCGGCATTACGCTAGTTAAAAACTCAAATCGGAGTAAGAATGTGCTAGAAAGCATCGAAAAGGAACTAAAGACAATAAACGAGCAGATAAAGAAGGATACTAACACCTTTAACTAACGGAAAATAAGAGCTGAATACATTTACACCTTGGAGCTGCCGCAGGAACAAAACCGGCAACTCCATTAAGCTATTTGGCAGTAATGCGTAATAAAACTGCTTAAGAAATTAGAAATGTACATAAGTACCGGGACCAACCAAAGCTACACCAAACGCGACCGCAATGAGAATAAAATTATACTCAAACCCTCCTTCTGTTTGCTTATATGCCTAAATATATAACGATGACTTCTCTTCAAGCCCAAAAAAAGAAGCTTCTTAATGAGACTTCAATTACTTTTTAAACTGAGTTTTAAAGGAAGGATGTTTTGCGAAGAGGTAGTTACTTTAAAAGAGCATCCAGTGAATATTCTCCTGCACCCGTAAGAGCAACAGCGATTGCTACAACTAATATGGCAAGACAGTATTCATATCCATTTTTTGTAATCCAGTACCCATTTGGTCCATGAACTTTTAAAATCCCTACAACCATAGTTCCAGCAATCACAACGCCTGCAAGTGGTGTCAATAACCCTAATGCAAACATAGCCCCACCTATCAATTCCGATAGTCCAGCGAGTAACGCCATTGTTATACCTGGTCTTATTCCCAATTTCTCAAAATATGCCCCAATTACTTTTAAATCACCCCCAAATAACTTTTTAGCTCCATGAGCCATGAATGACAATCCAATTACTAAACGTATTAACAATAAACCCAAACCTACCACATTATTGACCTCCTTATTCAAGGATAAAATGATAATGAACCCCACCAATGAGTTGCCACAACAACTAAATATACATATTAAACTAAAATGTATAGAATATCAATGCTTCTTTAGTCAAATTGTTAAAAGGGGATAATTGGTTACGGGTACGTTAGTTCTATATACAACATCACGAGGCTGCCACGGGATTTGATCGGCAGCCTTTAGGCTATTGGGCAGTTATCTTTAACTAATAGTTTAAACTGTAAAAATTTTAAACGATGCACCAGTAACGATTTTTTTGTAACAAGTGTAACCTCACTCTCTTCTTAAATATGATATTGAAAAGGGGGGAGATTTTGCATCGGGCAAGATCGCCGGTCTCGCCGAAAACACAAAGACGGTCTCTTCCAAAAGGTTCACTTCCAAGGCGGTAACTTTCAGATAAATAAAACCGAATTCAATCATTTCATCTGAAAATAAAAAAAACGAACCAATTTCTGTAATTATAGTATAATCATTAGAGGATAATATGCTCGGTAGTTGAGCGGTTTATCCTCTATCTTTATACATAGTTATTTGAATATGCAGGACTTTAAGGGGGACCAACCTTTGAGAACATGTTATTTCCTGATGATCACGGTATTGCTGTGTGCTCTTATCACAATCCCCAGCCGTACATTTGCGGGGTCTGATTTACGCTTGCCCGATGATCAAGGACTAGAATTAAACTGGACATTTACCGAAACGCCGCCGAAGCGCCCGCAGCCGAAAATATTGAACCCAGAGAACTACGAAGTCAAATGGAAAATCGACAATTCAACTATGACTAGCCTCGTGCAGGATCCAAAGGGAGTCCTATATACATCTTCCAAGGGTATGGTATATGCAATCTATCCGAACGGAAAAGAAAAATGGAAGATCCCATTGGATATGGGATTTAACCACTCTTCCGTCATTAATATCGTCCTTGGACAGGATGGGACAGTGTATGCGTATAGTTCTGACCTGTTATCAAAAGCGGGGCAGATAACAACCATTTATGCCTTGTCACCTGAAGGAACAATCCAGTGGAAACTCCAGACGCAAGAGAATGTGTATAGCGAGTTACGTGACCAGTTTGCCGGGGATGCGCAGGGCAATTTGGTTTACTTTACGCGCGAAGGTTTAACCTCGCGCAATGCCAAAGGAGAAGTGAATTGGGTCAATACGTCGATCACTTCTTCGGCACCTCGAGATTATTCAAAAAACTCACATAAAGTGAGTGTGTACATGGATACAAAAGGTAACGTATACGTAGACTCAGCACAAGGAGAAGTCATCTCTGTGGATTCGTCCGGAGCTCAAAGATGGCGAACGACACCCTTAGCCTTTGTGAATAAGTTTGATGGGTTTAAGCCGTACATCTCGAATCAAGAGATTCTTTACTTTTTAAACAAAGAGGGGGTCCATGCTTTACAAGAGCGTGACGGGAGCGTTGTGGATCCCCATCACCTGGACCTCACTGATCTTCAGTCCTCCGGGTTACCGACGGACGGCAAAGACGGATATTATATCATTAATAAAGGGCGATTACAAAAAATCACGCGAGAGGGTACGCTGATCTGGCAGTACGAACCTAGAGATACGGAGAAAAAAGAGATCGTGTTTGCGGAAGAACCTCTAGCGGATCAAGACGGAAACGTTTATTTTACTACGGGAGTGGGTAATATTATCGCTCTGAATCCTGAGGGGCAAGAGATCTTTGTATTTCTTCGAAATGCGTTTTGGTCAAAGCTGGTTGACCTGACACTTGGGAAGAACGGAGATATTTACTCCACGAACAACGATATCGGGCTGGTGTCCTTTGGCAAGAAACAGATCGAGGTGTATATGAATAACCTGAGCGTACCCCTAAGCGCGGCGCCGATGAACCTCGAGGGAACGGTAGTAGTACCATTCCGGTCTCTTTTCGAAAACATGGGTCTCAAGGTGGAGTGGGACCCTGCTTTAAAAACCATCAGCGGTTCGAAAGAGGGTTTAACCTTAAAACTCACCATCGGAGATCCAATTGCTTACGTCAACGGAGTAGAACAGCCATTGTCCGTATCCCCGATTATAGATGGTGGAACGACTTATATCCCACTGCGTTTCGTTGGAGAAGCATTAGGTCGGAATGTAAGCTGGGACGAGACAAGTTCATCAATTAATATCGATTAGTCAATTCTTTGCCAAAATAGAGCGTATCCATTGAATTTGCAAACAAACTTGAAAGAATTATTTTTTTGCCCGTCATGCTTCGCTAAAAACATTATTTTGATCTCATTCAAAAGTTAACGTTCAACTAACGGGCACGATAGCGTAATAAAACAGCGAAAGTCTAAGACTTTATTTTTAGGGGTCCTAGTCCGCCGCTGTTTCTTTTTTGAGTCAGTCTAACACTTATTTTCAGGGTGTTGACGATTTTTCGGTTCATAAAGCCCGTAAATTCAAGGAGTCCAGTCTAACACTTTATTTTTATCGAACAGCAGAAAGAGACCCACATCAACGGGATGTGGGTCTTAATTTATATATTAAAAAGGGGGTCGAGTTTTATTATAGGCTCGGTTCATTAAAGCCAGATGAAAATCAGATTTCATGTTGATTACAAATGTCTGCGTAGCAGAGCTCGAGTAGACATCTTCACCAAAGCCGGTGTTTTGTGAAATAGTCTGGAAATTGTGTGTTATCTTCTTCCTTCTGGCATATCTATCATATATTTTTCGTAAAGTAACTCAGACTCAACTTTCAATTTAATTAGCTTCCTCGCTATAGTTCATGGCTAATGTCTGCTTCATAGAAATGTAGTCAATACTGCTCAGTAAGACGATTACTAGGGGCGGGATGACTCATGTGGACTTCAATGAGCAGCAATGACAATATGATTTCGGATATGTTCAAAGTGGCGCTACAGCTGGAAGAACCGTGGAAACTGACGCATATCGAATTTGACGATCAAGGGAAACGCAGGGGATTACATCCCCTGCACCCCGTCACTCGCCGTGTGGCGAGCCCAGCATTTCATGCTGGACATGAACAAAAGTGTGAACGACTAAAGTGGCAGCCTGTAAAGGAAAGCACTTGACAGGCTTTAGTTTGGTACGCAAAAAATAGCTGACTACGTGCTAAGAGTTGCAGGTTTCGTTCATATCAGTGAACCGCAAAGATATACACTGATCGAGTTTTCATGTTTTCCATGCGCTTCAACTTATTACATCAAGCCATTTTTTTGCATGCAACCTGACCGTGAACGATAAGGAACCCCAGAGCCTTAAAACGGCAAGGGGGTTGAATTATTATGAAAAGAAAGCTATTTAGTATCATACGCTTTTAGGACGTCCTCAATCAGTCTTGTTATGGTTGATATTTCTCTAAGATCGCGGTCTTTTAGCATAAATGTTAAAAGATCAATCTGCCGATCCTTTTTTAGTTGTTCATTAGACTGCATCCCATTGTAAGAGTTAAACAACTCACCGGGGTGAATTTCTAAAGCTTCTACAATCCGCTCAAGTGTATCTAAAGATATGTTTTTCTCTCCCCGCTCTATATCACTGATATATGATTGGGGCTGTTGCACTTTCTCGGATAGTTGAGCTTGAGTAAGACCCCTTTTTTTT
The DNA here is from genome assembly GCF_027533625.1 of Paenibacillus gyeongsangnamensis. GTDB lineage: Bacteria > Bacillota > Bacilli > Paenibacillales > NBRC-103111 > Paenibacillus_G > Paenibacillus_G gyeongsangnamensis. Next base: position 191,885 of record NZ_JAQAGZ010000014.1, read on the forward strand.
CGAAAAATCCTTATTCTTGAACCTACGTGATCTGATAATTTAGACAAGAGCCCACCACCTCTTTATCAGAGTAAGTAAGTGCGGACTTGGTTTAAATACACCTATAACAGATAAAACCATTTGAAAATATATGTTCTAACATATAAAATTAAGATAAATCTTAGTATTTCAAAGGGGCATACAACATGAATTCACTACCAAATCAAATTGTTATTGAAAATGTTCTACAATGTAAAATGCGAGGCAAAGTAGCATACCAAAGCCATTTTCCTTCTTCTGTAGGACTACAACTCATTTACGTCAAACCTTATGACTTGCCGTCAGGTAAAGGATATCAGCGCCCCGTAGACTCAAAAAGGTGCGAGGATTTCGCTGGTTATTTATCTAAAGGTGAAGACGCTCTATTTACTCCGATCTTGTTAAATGCTGCATCTAATTGGGAGTTTGTATGTTATGATCGGCACCGTCCATCTTATGGGCGCCTATTATGCAAGGGAAAGGCTTCGCTTATGGATGGTCAGCATCGAATGGGGGGAATAGAGAAATATACAAGGGAAACAAACTCTGATTTAAATGTTCCCTTTCTTGCCTTTCATTCGTTGGATGAAGATGAGGAAGTTAAACTATTTGATACCATAAACACAAAGGCGAAAGGAATCGGCCCCTCACTTAGTAAGTTTTTACGTCGTGATTCTGATGACATTAGTTGGGTTGCTACGGAGCTTATGGTGCGTAAGGATAGTCCTTTTTATAATATTGGTAGTATTATTGGCAAACGAAGTAAGGGACGCCATGTGACGCTTCAGAATGTCTATAGGACGCTTCATCTCCTCACCGCAGACTACCGTATATCCAGTTTATCAAAGGAAGAGAAACTAACAGTCGCATTGACTTACTTTGATACGATTCGCCAAACGTTCAGTTCTGAATGGTCGGATTACAAAGGATCTAGATTAACTCATATTGTCTGTTTGGATGCTCTTTCTATGGCTGGTAACCATGTTCTTTTAAAATGTATGATTGAGAGAAAGAAGCATATTGATCTGACCGCGATTCAGAAGCACGTAAAACGCCTGTCACTGGATTGGTCGGCACAAGGACCACTTAAGTATTTAAAGGGCATGAGCGGGTCTAGGACGCTTGCTACAGACTTAAAAGAACAAATGCTTCCCGCATAGTGGGAAGCGTTTGTTCTATTGCAGACAAGGCTTTTAGATACGAAAATTTCCAAGTTCTGCGATATGCTGAAAACGTTTTGAAATGTAAACAAAACCGCGCTTCAAGATTCGGGGGATCTAACTGAAAGTCTATGCATTGTACCTACGAAAAGAGCCATCTTTTTCTCAGACGATCATCGTAAGGAAATAGCAAATTATATACAACTGAAAAGATCTATAGGGAAGTGTGGCTAACGCATAGTCAAGAATAATTAAGGGGGACTAATTATGGGAAGGATGACAAGCCGGCGAACAATGTATAAACATTATGCACAAGGGGTCATTGCTGAACTGAAGCAAATGGGTTATTTTAACGGTAGAGCAAAGGAAGTTTTTCTTCGTCATTACAAAGACATGAAACGAACCTTCGGGCTCGAACCAAATGTAGGGGAATTCGCCAAATTAGTTGATGAGTTTGAACGAGCAATGAATAGAGAAAATAATCCAAATGACCCAAATCAAATTTTTGTCGGGCACCTTCGTGATAGGACAAAAAAGACGAAATAGACCGAACTGTTTCTGCTATCCCCAAATATCCAAAAGTTGATGGTTTCGTTTGACCAAGAGTTGACGGATATGTTGACCGCTCGCTATAAATCAGTCAAGGCCGCGAAGCGTTTATTTAGCCTTGGACTGATGACGTATATCCAGCAATCCTTTGCTGGGCTGCCACGCGGCGAGCGATGGGGCGCAGGGGATACTCCCCTGCGTGTCCCCTTAAGGGGACGGAAAGGGTGGAAATGGGAGTATTGCCTCACGACAAATCGACCGTCATGACCAAACTGAGTAGTCAAACGGCCATGATAGCTGCTCAGTAGCTTCTTTTCACGCCCAAATCACTAAAATGCGGTCATTATAGCTCGTCAAAAAATTCCCTCTCATGGCTCAAGTTCAGCATCGGACATCATTACCGTCTACTTTTGGACTATAGAACTTGTAACTTGTTTGTGGAAAGATATCAGCCGACGGAGGTTGAATTATTTAAAGAGGCCATTTCTATCTGGGAATCATTGTGACTGGTTTGAGGAATTATCAAAATGGAAATAGACTACCGTGATCCCTGTATATAGAGGGAGGGAAGTGACTTATATGATGAACAAGATCCAAATATCAGAACATTTGATGTTTGCTCCGTATCAATACACTTGGATAGAAGAAGACGGAACAAAACATGAATGGTCCTTAATTTCAATACAACTAAATAGAACAATGATTAGATTGACCGATTATCATAAGTATGTTGGTGCGGTTAATGGGTCTAAATACGCTTATTATATTGATAACGATTCTGTCAGAAGAGTATGCAATTTTCTTACATATGCTCTTTTTAAACATTATGGAAGATATAAAACAAAAAGGATTACAGATATACCGTTTCAATCTGCTGTGGACTATTTGAATGAATATTCTAAGACGAAAAATTCCATGGGGGATTACCCAAGTAGACAATCTGTTGAAAAAGAGAGATATGCTATTTGTCATTTCATGAATAATCTAAAAGAAAAAAGATCTGATTATGATGAGCATTATTATGTTAAGAAGGTTTTAGTAGAATCTACTAGTGCAAATAAATTGGTAGGTAAAAAGAGAAGCAGAGTTGTTTGGGAATATGAGATACCGGCAACATATTTAGGGAATTCGAGTAAAGGTTTATTAAGGGATATTCCACAGAAAGCGATACCTATCCTTCTAAGAGCAGTAAAACGAGAAGAGCCAGAGTTGGTATTAGCCGTTTTGCTTCAGCTTTGTGCAGGCATTAGAGAAGGTGAAATAGTAAATATTCGTAGAGCGAATAGTATTTACCCTAATGGAATCCGCTATGTAAAAGAAAATGGAAAATTTACAAGTTTTGAAGTTGATTTAACTAAGGAATATGTATTAAGAAGTGACGGAAAGAAAACTGGTAAAATTAAAATTAAACGAAAACAAACTGTCTATCCGATTTTCCTTGAAGTAATACAAGAAGCATATGAAGAGCACTTAAAAATGATAAATGAAAAATACTTAGAGCCGGAAGCCCCATTGTTTGTTAATAGTAGCATAAATGCGAAAACCGGAAAAAGAATGGCTATTTCTAAACAATCATACTGTAAAAAGATTGTTAATATTATGCGAGAAATTGTTCTTCCTGAACTACTTAGATCCGACGATATTGAACTAAAAGTGTTTGGTATGATGCTTAATGAGAGCAATTGGGGGTTACACGCATTTAGGCATTGGTTTACAGTACAGCTCGTATTAAATGGTGAAGATATAAACGGAATTGCTTTCTGGCGTGGTGATTCTTCTCTTGAAACGGCATTTGCATATTTACAAAATAAAGGGGAAATAATGCGTCTTTACGAAAAGGCAAGTGAAGAGGTTGGAAATGATATTATAAATGCTATTAATAAGGAAAACTTCTATGGATTATAAAATGATTGATGAAACTGAATGTATTTCAATAAATATGTCATCGGCACATTTTGGTATTTCCGCAGAAACATTAAAGCGTAATATGAAGGCAATGGGAATTAGTATTATCAAGTATCAGAATGTGGCTTATATGTCTAAAGTGGATTTTGAAGAAGCCGACAGATTAGATAAATCAATGATTGGCTTAAAGGATGTTATGGCAGAATGTATCAGCGAAAATGAAGACATAACGATCGATTTTACAAGTAGAGAGAGTCAAGCGAAATATAGTGATCTTCATTCGTTTTTTACAGGGTTGAATTATTTCGGGATTAAAGTAAGACACAGACTAATTTCAAAACCATATAATCCAATAGTATTTTATATAAATAAGGACGATAAAGAACAATTCAAAAGCAACATAGTTTTAAAATTAAAAATGTATAATAAAACAAAAGATGAGAAATTAAGAATTCTTCTAGAAGATGATTTCTTTAGTAGTAATCAAAAAACTAAGACAGCGTTGATCAAACTTGCGAAAAATAGCCCGCCCGATATGGAGAATGGCATTAATGAACTAGCAAATTTTTTAAGATTAACCTGTAAAAAAGAAATAAGTCAATTTAACGATGATGAAATCACTACATATATGGAGTTTGCAGTAGATAATATTACAAAGAATGCCAACATACTATTCTCAAATCTTATATTTAATATAAGCCAAGCGGAATCATGCTCATTCTCTATTATTAACCAGTTCGACGGACATGTAGGTGCAATTAAAAGAGATAACAGTGCTTATGATGAATCTGTTTATTTAAAATTAGCGTATATGGTTTTTAACGAAGAATATTGGAAAGAAAAAGATATGTTGATTAATGCAGCAGATAGTAAACCTGTAGCAACAACGTGGTTATATCATGCAATGCATTATGTTTGCGCTTGGCGTTCAGCAGATATTGTAAATAACATTCCTCATATAACTCTAAGCGTTGAGCCGGAAGAAATAATTAGAATGGTCAAAGATCATGATTATAGTGAAACAAATTGGATTCCATATGTTAATGAATTAGTAGTAAGAGTTGGGTTTGAAAATCAAAAACCACGAAAAACAAAAAGGTTTCAGAACTCACCAAATTTAAAGATGTATATTCCTGAAAGTTTAAAATCAACAATTGGTATGCTTCTAGCATTATGCGAAGCACATTCGATATTAGAAGGAAAGGGAAATCCCATATGCCGGCACCCTAATAATGTCAAGTACGCTGTTGAATTGTTTGGGATAGAATATAATAGTTTATTTGCCGGAAGATTAATATCAAACAGAAAAGCGAATAAGGCATACATGGAAAGAATCATGGAAAGCGGTGACAAAAATAATAACAATGGTTATTTACTGGCATCGTATTCCAGAAGCCATAAGGGAGGCTTAGGCTCATTACCGGAAGTAACATCTAAATATCTCAAAGCAAAGATGGACGGGTATTCTGTTGACGATATTACGAGAATTCTTTTTGAACGAGGTGTTTGTAGTTTTGTCCCTTATTTATTGTGCAGTGCTTTGTATGATAGTGAATTTGAAAAAAAACATATAGATAAACAAACAGAAACCATAAAAGAGCTTGGGATGATACCACATGAAATAGAGTTGCTTCTGCAAACAGACGAAAAAGTCGAATTAAAAGCGAAACAGACAATATCGGAAATAATTATGTACATAAGTGATGAAAATGCAACAGAGATTGTGGGAAATGCATTGATGGAAATTGCTGATGGTAGATGCGTAGGGAAGAATGAAGATGTATATTGCATTAGAAAGGCATTTGGAGAAGAGTGTAACATGCCTAATAGGGAACATTGCATAGGTTGTGGTTCGGAAATGTATTTAAAAACATTCCTGAGCGATCTTCATAATGAAATAAAAGTGGATAGAATGAAATTTGAAAATGCGAAAACAAAAGCTGAAAGATTAAAATGGAAGGCGATTTTGGAAAACAAGTTGTATCCTGCTGCCTATGAAGTTTTAACGTCAATGAAGTATATCTATAAACAGGATATAACAGAATATCAAAGACTTTTCTTGGGAGAGGATTAACGGCGATGTTAGCATTAATCACTCAAAATAAAAATATTAACCGGCATAAAGTGGTTTCAACAATAGGCACTGAAGAAAAGAATATTGCTTTGGAAAAATTTAAAATCTATCAAAATGATGGTGTTATACAAACTGAATTTAACGATGATGCATGGCTGTTATCTGATGAAAAGGATTCGGTTACTTTAGATTTTACTTTTGATGAAGTGTATGTAAAAAAGTATATGAATCATTATTCTGTAACGGAATTTAAAGAAGTATTAAAATGCTATATTTGTTTTTGTATAGGGCAGTACGTTATAGGCACTTTGCAAGAATTGGTGTATAACATTAAAGAGTTGTTATACAATACGGAATGCTTAACGAAAATCCCTACAAAGCGCTATTTATTATTTAAAACAGGAATTCAAGATTTTATTGAATTAATGCCTTTTACCTCAGAAGATATTATCCTTGAGGAAGAACGATATAAATATAATTATGTAAAAAGAAGAGATTTAGCAGAATATCAGAGTTATTTTTTATTTGGAAGAATACTGGAGGAGTATTGGAAGAGCAATGCGACTATCGATGAAAAAATATTCTTTTACCCGATTTATTTATGGTGGAATATCACCATGATACTTCCGGTGCGAGTCACTGAGTTTACCTTAATACCAAAAGAATGTGTAGAGGGCAGAAATGGGGTCCAGTATCTTAAAATAAGAAGATCAAAAATGAAAGGTAACGCAAGTAGAAATAGAAATATTACTTATAAGATAGATGAAGATTATAAGATTTATGAGTATGCTGTTTCGAATGAAATAGCAGCAATGATTTCCGATTACAAGAAACTGGTAAAGGGTTATAAAGAATCAAACATAGATTCATTGTTTGTTAATGGAGTATATGTAAATGCAAATAACCAGCTTAAAGATCATGGTTTCTTTCATACAAAACATTTTTCTAGGTTATTAGATGTTTTCTATTGTGATGTTATCGAGAAATACTATAACTATAGAGTAATTCCAAAAGATAAATTAAAAGAGACAAATATTGTTGGCGAGGCATATAAATTGAAAGTTAATGAAATAGTGAAGATTTCATTAGGTGATTCTAGACATATAGCTATGCAGAATATGCTTCTTAACGGAGCCAATATTCTTATGGCAAAAGAAATTACAGGTCACGAAAATGTAGATATGATATTTCACTATTCAGGTAACATGAAAAACCTCATAAAATGTAAGGCGTACAGCTTATTTGAGTTGTCAAAAAGAAAAGAAATTATTGTTGAATCAGTAGCAGGTATCGGCAAGGATTTTATAATACGTGGAGGCGAATTAACAAACTTCGTTGAAGTTGATCAAGGGAAATGCTTTTCACCATTATTTCTTCGAGGAAATATGAAAGATTGCTATGCGGTTGCGGGCGATTGCGAGATATGCAAGTATTACCAAGGTAATAAGAACCGAAAAGAATTTATTAAAAAACAGGAACTAAAAGTGGAAGAAAGATTAAAAAGACTTAAAAGGTGGATATCTTCTGAAAAAGAATTTAGAAATACGGATGAATATGTGATTTTGAAAAGTCAATTAAAGGCGAGTGTTGAAAATCTAATAAATGCGTATGTTGAAGAACTGGGGGGAGGGAACATGCATGACAAATAAAATGGGAAGACCTAAAGCTTATGCGACAGAAGAAATAAAGAACATAATTGATTCTTATTTGGCTTATACGGGAGGAACAGTTTTCTTAAACGCTTCTAAAATTGCTAAATACGCGAATGATGAATTGGAATTACCCAATTTCAAGTACTACGTTATTAATAGGGATCCAGAAGCAAAAGAATATTTAGAGGGTCTGAATACGAGAATAACAGGCCTTTCTGATAAGAAAATACTAAATACAAAATCTGTATTTACCCAAATTGATATAAACAGTTATCTTTCTATGAAAAAGGATGATTTGAAGGTTGCGTTAAATAACCTTAATGTTTTGTTGGAAGATATGTCAAATGCAAATACAGAGCTTATTAAAGAAAATTTAAAATTAAAAACTAGGGTTCAAGAAAAAGATACAGAAATAAGAAGAATGAATAAAGAGATTACACAAAAATATACTGAATATCAAAAAAGCATGGATGCTTCTAAAGAAATGCTGGATGAACAAAAACAAAAGATACAGGAATTAACCACAAAAGTGAAACAGCAAGACGATCTGACACATATGTTATGGGATAGGGAAGCAGAAAATATATTAAAGAAAAATGGTGTTTTTGAAAATGATGGAGTTGAATTAAGTGAGGATAGAGTGATTTCAGATGTCGATGCTGACATCATAGAGGTAGTAAAAGATACCTTCCCTAATATTGAAGATGATAAAATAAGTTATGAGTTAATAAACAGAATCAAAAATATATAGGAGTTAAACATGAGTTCAAAGAAATATATTGTAGATGATTACCCGAATATATCCAGAGAGTATATTAAAGAGAAGAATGCAGTTCTCGTGGAAGAAATATATGTCGGTTATCCGATTCCTGTTTGGTGGAAATGCGAAAAAGGCCATGAATGGCAAGCTTTAGTTAAAAATAGGACAGTTCGTGATCATGGTTGTATCTATTGTACTGGCCAGGTACCGATAGTTGGAGAGAACGATTTTGCAACCACAGACCCTCTTTTGGCAAAAGAATGGCATCCTACGAAAAATGGGCATTTTACACCACAGATGACTATGCGCGGGTCTTCTAAAAAAGTATGGTGGGAATGTAACAAGGGTCATGAATGGGGAGCCGTAATATACTCAAGGGCTAGCGGAAGTGGATGCCCGTACTGTTCTGGTAGATTATCGATTAGGGGCGAAAACGACTTTGAAACTTTACATAAGGACCTAGCTTCTGAATGGCATCCTATAAAGAATGGAAAATTAAAACCTTATGAATTTAAAGAGAAGAGTAACAAAAAAGTTTGGTGGCAATGTAAAGAAGGACATGAATGGAATGACAGTATATGTGAAAGGGTAAGTGATAAAAAACAGTGTCCATTCTGTAATAACACTGCTGTCATTCCTGATAAGAATAGTTTTAAAGCATTAGAACCGGAAGCGGCAAGTTATTGGGATTATGAGGAGAATGGTGATTTAGAGCCGGAAAACTTTTTTCCACACAGCAATAAAGAGGTTAATTGGATTTGCGGGAAGCACAAATGGGAAGAAACTATTGATGCAATGACAAAAAGAAAAGCATGCCCTTATTGTTCTAGGGTAAGAATATCAAAAGAGGATTCAGTATTCAATAAGTATCCAAAACTTTTAATCGAATATGATCATGATAAAAATGTTGGGATAAATATAAATTCAATTTCAGAAGGTTCCAGTAAAAAGATCTGGTGGAAATGCAAAAAAGGACATAGTTGGCTTGCTCCAACGGAACGAAGGGTAAAAGGTTCAAAGTGTCCATATTGCTCCGGAAAAAAGTCGATTTATTCTATATGATAATCTTGGAGTATTTCGGCGGTAGAGAACAGAGCCATGATGTTAATGTTAAGAGCCACTTGAAGGACTAATACGAACGGGCAGAATAGATTAAGATTAGTCGCTCTGAACAGTACCATAGTGACGGCGAAAAAATTAGGGATTTCGGATTGAGTTTGTAATTGGCGCTGCCCAATCGCGAGATGTACTCCTTGAAGCTGTATATCTTGAAAAGCCTACAGGAAAGCCTACAGGGTACGCTTTTCTGTAGGCTTTACCGGTGGTATATCACTCTTGAACACTAAATGGTACTAAATAGTGAGCAGTTATACGATCAGAGCGAAGATTTGAGCCTTCTAATAAACGATTGCATTCTGCCTCTAAATTTTTCATATCAAGCTGTGACTCACATAGCGAAGTTAAAAGCGAACGAGCATCTGAAATCATAGAAGCTAGCTTCTCAAAGGTTAGTGCATGGGATGCGCCCGCGACTGCTGAACGGGTTGCCTGATTCTTAGGATGTACACTTACTCGCACATACTCATAATCGGGGTATTTCCCTTCGAACCACTCAGCAGCTACAAGCAACTGCCCATGTTGTTCTTTAGTCAATGCATTTTTTCCTTTTTTCCGACTTTTAGCTTCAATAACTAGTCCTACTTTTTCTGGTAACAACCAAAGTACGTCTGGCCCTTCACCTTGAACATCATATCGCTCTGAACTAAGTCCGATCATAATTGCCAATTCAGCAAGAGCTTGTTCAAATCGATTTGCTGACGCATCTTGGTGTAAGTTAGATACCATTTCCTCGAATGATTGCAAATATCCTTGTCTAAGCCTGTAGGTTCCTATTTGCTCCACTATTGATTTAGCTTGTGGGACTGGGACAGACAAGGGCCGGTAGGGAGGAAGAACTTTTGGCCTTATTAAGTTTCTATTATTAGCAAATGCTTGCCGCTGCAAATCTTGTGATCTTTCTGTATGACCCCATTTATCTGCAATTCGAGCTGCTAGCTGTTCAAGCCATCCACGCATCTGAATATCTAACGAAGGATTGCCGTTGCTCACAAATTGCTCAAGTTTTGCTATTGCTTGTTCATAATAACCATCATGCCACAGATTGATTGATTTCCTTTCAACTGCAGCTTGCGTAATATGAAAATTATTCGTTTCCTCTTCATCTACTAGTTCAGCGAGAGTTTCTGCGTGATATTCAGTCCAATCCTTGTCTCGATCAAAGCTTCTTTGAATGGTTTTCGACAAATCTTGCAGACTTTCAACTTCCTTGCTAATCTCTATTCCCATATCAAGTTGAGCTCTTGTTGCACTTGTAAGAAACCGAAAATTGGCTTCTTTAGCTACCCATGCCGAAATGTCGCTTCCAACTAATAAAACTACGCAATGATCCCCAGCACCTCGAGATCCTCTTCCGATCCCTTGCTCAATTCGTTGAGCAATCATGCGTGTTATCGTGGTTCCACCATAAAGTGTACTTGCTCTAAAAAGTTCATAATTTGAGGTTCCGGAGGGTAACCCACTCATAACAAGAACCCGACAGGAATCTCCAGGTAAATCAATGCCATCATATCTATTTGCAAAAGCAACTGGCCCAGTAATTGCTCCACTCTGTAACTGAGTAACTAACCGCTCTACTTCTTCAGAACCTTTTGCTACGGTAGCAACATTCGCCCATCGTTTCGCCGCTTCATCTGATGATACAAGCACTACTGTCCCTAAAGCTTTGGTTTTTGCAGTCCATTTGATTAACTTATCTACCTGTTCCCTTTCAAATTCAAACTTCATCAGTTCGGGAATTAGGGTCATTCTTTCACTAATTCCGGCTAATGATCGGGACTGTAATGGACGCTTGAGTGAGTCAGGATTAGCATCGAATGTACGAATTATTTCACTATCGTCAGCAATAGTGGCAGACATATAGATCCTACGGGGCGCTTCATAGAATGTTGGGAAAGCATTAACCAAAGGCAATATTGGTGTTATTGTAAATGCATCTCTGCTTATGAGAGCGTGACATAGGTGAAGTTGGTCTCTCAATAACGGCCATACCAAAGCGTATTTATCGGAATCCGATTTTAGTTGCTCTCTTACCGCGTCTAACTGTTCATTCCATGCCCAGTAAGGAACCTCAAGAACAGAATAATCTGCTCCCTCAATAATATCTTCTAGTGTTCCGAGTTTATCAATCTCTTTAAACGATTTACGAAAAATGTCAGCTAGTGCTTCATAACGGTCGTAATTATCTTTAGCTAAAACTTCAAGGGTAAAAGAGTCACGAACAACCGAAAACGCAGCGTGTGCATCATCGAGAATAATTGCTGATATCTTTTGCGGGTTCACCTCGCCACGGATACCAAATTTACTCTTACCATTAAATAATGCTTTATATGTACCTACCATAATTGCATTCCCATTTATAAAATCGTCGTCTAGTGGTTGTCCTCTTTTGTATGGGATAGCAGGAATACCATATGCCTCAGCTTTCTCAAGGGTTTGTTGAACGAGTTGAGTAGTTGGCGCTAAATAAAGTACTGGCTCACCAGTTTCATTTAAAGTCGATTGAGCCAAGAGCAACCCAACTAAAGTTTTTCCGCCTCCGGTATGCAACTTAAGGACGATGTCGCGTTCTGTTCGACGATCAAACCATGCTTGAAGAATTTCTGTTTGACTCGTATAAAGATCGTTAATCCCTAGAGGCTTTGGTAATCTTCGGAAGATTTCCGTTGGATTGATTGACTTCGGTTTAGCTTTTTGCGACTTAAGTTTCTTGAAATCTACCACTTAATCTCCTCATTTCATGTAGTTACCCTACTGGTATCACAAGACTATTTACCTAATCTTACCACAAACTTACCGAACAGTCTTCATTGGCACAATCGTATTAAACAAGAGCAAATTTCAGCAAAAGTAAATCCTAATGTTTTAACGGAACGTTCGCCATTTCTGAAATATGGCCTCTAAGAGATTTATTTTTAGTCGTTGGCAGGACTGCATTCTAATTCTGGCGAATAAAAAAATAACTTGACTTAGAGCAAGTCCCTCAGCCGATGAGGAATAAACACGGTGGGTAATATGGCTTACGGGGAAAAAGATACTATTGGTCGGTGGTCACTTGGAAAACTTGCTTTTTTGGAAAGATACTTGCCTGCATATCTAAGGGCAACTAAGCCAGCTATGCATCGTTATTATATAGATGGATTTGCTGGTAGGGGTCAGTGGATAGATAAAGTCAATGGGCAAAGTGTTGATGGCTCAGCGGCAATCGCACTACAGCATGCTGATAAATTTACCCATCTTTATTTTGTAGAATATGAGGACGAAAGAGCCGAAAACCTCAGAGCACTCATTACTAACTATGGTGCTACCCAAAAGGCGACCGTTTATGTTGGTGATTGTAACGAGCATTTACCAACAATCATGAAGAAAATTAACTATAAAGCACCGACTTTCGTCTTTCTTGATCCGTCTTCTGATCAACTTCAGTGGAAATCCATTGAACTACTATCCAAGTGGAAAACTGAGCTGTTCATTTTATTTCCACTCAACATGACCTTACTTAGATATTTACCTCGAAGAGGTAGCCAGGAAAAGTGGGCGACTGAGCGATTAGACAAAGTGTTCGGCACACGTGAATGGGAAGAAATATATATAACTAAGAGCCGCTTATACTTAGCCAGCGAACTTTTAAATCTATACATTTTAAGGCTTAAAGACCTTGGGTATGAACACATAAATATATCCGACATATTTAAGAGTGATACTGGTCAATGCTTGTACTACATGATTTGGGTTGGTAAGCATCCGGTAGGTAAAAAAATAATGGATACGGTTTTCGAAAAGCAAAGTCTTCAACTCAAGTTGTTCTAATGGGAATATACATAGACGGTATTTAAGAAGTCGATATTATTCCATACAGAGCCGCTCAACAATTAGGCATTGAAATGACGGAATCTAATCAACCGTCTATATACATTCTAAAGGTCGTTTTTGATATATTAAACCCGAAAGGAGGGAAAACAAATGGCAACAATGTCATCAATAGAGTGGACTGAAGCAACATGGAATCCTGTAACCGGCTGCACGAAGATTTCTGAGGGATGCCGAAATTGCTATGCAGCTAAGATGGCTAAAAGGTTGCATGCCATGCGTAATCCACGATATATAAATGAATTTAATGTTACTCTGCATCAGGATTTAATTGATCTTCCGCTAACTTGGAAAAGCCCACGTCGAATATTCGTTAATTCAATGTCCGATCTCTTCCACAAAGATGTTCCTATTGAATTTATTAAAGCGGTATTCCAGACAATGGAGAAAGCTCACTGGCATACATTTCAGATACTAACAAAACGCTCAGATCGCCTACTGGAACTGTCACAAGACTTACCATGGCCCTCAAATGTATGGCAAGGAGTAAGTGTAGAAGATAATCGAGTGTTACACAGGATTGATGACCTGAGGCGAGTACCTGCGAAAATTCGATTTCTATCAGTTGAGCCCCTCATTGGTCCAATCCAGCACATGAATTTAAATAATATCCATTGGGTAATTGTCGGCGGTGAAAGCGGGCCTGGAGCTCGTCCGATGGCTCCTGAGTGGGTACAAACTATTCGTGATCAATGTGTACATGACGGCGTCGCGTTCTTCTTTAAGCAGTGGGGTGGTGTTCAGAAACATCGTACTGGTCGAGAATTAAACGGAAGGACTTGGGATGAATATCCTATTGCTGCCGAAGAAGTCAGATTCTAAAAAGGGCTACGTGCTTTAGTTATGTTAAGTTGCTTCACTTTGAGCGGAACTTGAAATTTAAACGACTTTATTATAAATTTATATCAATAAATTGTTTATTAAGCAGAAGCACTGCTATTTCTTGGACGAGCCGTCCTTGATTTAGTGGTGCTCTTTTTATTTTAGTAAAATCTAGGAGGAAAGCTTATATGAGAGAAATTCGTACAGATGCTGATTTGCAAAACTGCATTTACTTTCAACAAAAAGTAGAGGTGTGGGTCCAAGGGGCGTTTGACGAGGAATGTATGATTGCAGATTATGATTATGATGTCATCAAAATCGTTGGAGGGTATTATTACTTGAGGCAAAACGTGAAGCTAAGAGTGGTATAGGAAAGTCTTACTTGTGATTGAGTTTGAAAAAAACCTTAGGGTAATCAATTGGCTAGAAGTGATGACTTCACCGCACAGGGGAATGCCCCTTCCTGTAGTGACTTCAAAAAAGTATAAGTGAAGTTCAATTTTCAAAATACACCAAGTAATATGATAATACATACACAGTAGGTTTTCCCTTGATCTTAAAAGCTTGTTTAGTGGCTGACACTCCTCCTCCTTATTTCTAGAGAAAGGAGTATACCTGGTGAGACCTCTACTTACTTTTCGCCGATATGACCGTTAAGCTGAACCCTATCACATCACATATATGTGGTAAAGCGTAGAAGGTTGATTAAGCTCTAACGGGAGACGATAGTTAAACTGGCAGACTGAGAGCCGAGCCATTCTTCAATTGATGGCTCTCCCGATTAACGTCATGGCTCTCACTCATTCATTAACCCCGCGGCTCTGCCACGCCGAAATATTCACTTGCGTGTATAATACAAAACCTTAACCTAGATGTCTGTTTTTTGAACATAAGTCTAAAATGAAAAATATGCTTATCTGGTAAAATAACGCCGCTCGCCAAGGTGGAGCCGGTGGACATCGCGGGCGTTACAGTATCGAACTGCACGCTGAACAACATGGAGGACATCGAGCGCAAGAACCTGAAGCACGCGCTCGGCAGCCTCATCTATATTCGTCGCTCTAACGACGTGATCCCGGAGATTTTGGGCAAAGTGACGGAAGAAGCGGACGGGCAGGAAATTAAACCTCCGAGCGAATGTCCTTATTGCAGCCATCCCTTGGAAAAGAGAGGACCGCATCTTTTCTGTACCAACCGGACCGATTGCCGGCCGCAGCTGGTGGGGCGCATCGCCCATTTCGCCTCCCGCGATGCCATGGACATCGAGACGTTCAGCGAGAAGACGGCGGGGCAGCTGTACGATTCGCTTGAGGTTCGCGATCCGTCGGACCTGTATTATTTGACGTTCGACGACTTGATTAAGCTGGAGCGGTTCGGTACGAAGAAGGCGGAGAAGCTGATTGCCGCTTTTGAGAAAAGCAAGGACTGCGACCTGGCGTCGTTCCTATACGCGCTCGGCATCCCGAACACCGGCAAGACGACGACCAAGGTGCTGGCCGATCACTACCGCAGCCTGGAGAAGCTGATGCAGGCCGAGCCGGAGGAGCTGACCGGTCTCCCGGATATCGGCGGGATTGTCGCCGAGAGCATCGTCGGCTTCTTCCGCGAGCCTGGCATGCAGCGCAGTATCGAACGGCTGCTCGCTGCCGGCGTTACGCCGCGGAGCAAGGAGGCGACGGTCGTTGCGAGCGAGGATAACCCTTTCTTCGGCAAGACGGTCGTTCTGACCGGGACGCTGGCGACCATGGGCCGGGACGAAGCGGCGAACAAGCTGGAGAAGCTCGGAGCCAAGGTGACCGGGAGCGTCTCGAAGAAGACGGATATCGTGATTGCGGGAGATAGCGCCGGCTCCAAGCTGGCGAAGGCGCAGGAACTGGGCATCCGGATCATCGACAATGAAGAAGAGCTTCTGAAACTGCTCGGGGAGGGCTAATCCGATCCGCTGCCGGTTGCGCGAATTGCTGCGCAACCGGTTTTTTTGTTGCGGGGTCGATTTTTCAAAGAAGGGGGTGGCTTTATGCCGCATATCGTAAGTGGAGGCCACTTCAAAGGCGGCCATTTAGGCCAATGAACCGAAGCTTTGCAAACCTGCAAGGTGCTTCCGGCTTTTTATGCCGGAGATCGGCACGATTCCGTTCTGGCGCGTATCGCCGTTGAAGGGCTCCTGGTGGTGTCATTTACGTCTTGGAGACGCGGCAGGCCGACCATTTTACCGGCTACCGCAGGCCGCAGATGCTTTCACGGCCGGCGGAGTTGATCATGCTGAATAGATTCGTTCACAGGAGTGCATCCTTTTAAAAGCTTGGATGAATCGAAGGGAGCTGCCTGAGGCCGCGGGAACGAAGCTTTGAAAAGCTCATCTGCGCCCGGGAAAAAAATAGTAGGATTCGGTAGTTGCATTCCGGTGCCGGTTTGTGTTAATCTATTGCTTGTCGCCGAAAAAGACAGCCGTTAACTTACGGAATGCCTGATCGGCTGGAGAAAAAAAGTAGTTGCAATGTTCGTCGCAAGATGATAAGATATGATTCTGTCACGGCGAGAACGCAGCTGATGACGCAAGGAAAGCTCTTTGAAAACTGAACAAATGAGTTCGTAATGCTAAGCGTTAAATGTAAGAGATTGAGCTTAATCGGCTCTGTTCGATAATCGTTGTCACTCTGCTCGGCTCCGGCTAAGCGGATGCGCAACACTTTATTGGAGAGTTTGATCCTGGCTCAGGACGAACGCTGGCGGCGTGCCTAATACATGCAAGTCGAGCGGACCCTTCGGGGTTAGCGGCGGACGGGTGAGTAACACGTAGGCAACCTGCCTGTAAGACCGGGATAACTACCGGAAACGGTAGCTAAGACCGGATAGCTGGTTACTCCGCATGGAGGAATCATGAAACACGGCGCAAGCTGTGGCTTACGGATGGGCCTGCGGCGCATTAGCTAGTTGGTGGGGTAACGGCTCACCAAGGCGACGATGCGTAGCCGACCTGAGAGGGTGATCGGCCACACTGGGACTGAGACACGGCCCAGACTCCTACGGGAGGCAGCAGTAGGGAATCTTCCGCAATGGACGCAAGTCTGACGGAGC
>NZ_JAQAGZ010000015.1 GCF_027533625.1 Paenibacillus gyeongsangnamensis
TGGCAGGATAAGCTCTTCCAACATGCAGCCGAAAAAAACCATTCACCGCACAAGGGATACGTCTGTCCAAATTTAGGGGGAGAAATTGAATGGGTACTGCTAAAGGTTGTTCATCACAGCTACCAACCTTTCATTTCCAATTCTGGAGTTGCTTTTAGCCCCCTAAACTGCTGCTTTCAATATTGAAATGGTGCTTTTTGAACAGGCTCTATAAGCTCTTTTCCTTAAGGAAAGATGAAAAATATTACGTTTACATCATTTACCTCCGTGAACTCTGTGATTATTAAGCGATCGTTCATCTTGACATAAGATGTTTTTAATAATTGATCGCTATATTAGTCTAGTCGTAGTTATATTTGGGGAGGAAATGGAATGGTTTCAAATGGAAAAGTAAAGGAGATCTTGACTAAGGTTCCGGAAATTACGTTCTATTTCTGGATCATCAAGGTGCTGACCACTGGAATGGGCGAGGTGTTCTCCGATTATCTCGTCCATCAATTCAATCCGCTAATTGCGGTAGCTCTCGCGGGAATTGGTTTGGCAGCCTCGTTGGTACTGCAGTTCTCAGTACGTCGATATGTGGTATGGATCTATTGGTTGGTTGTGATCATGGTCAGTATCTTTGGTACGATGGCTGCCGATGTTGTGAACAGTATCCTCTCACCCCTTGGATCAACCGTGTTCTATGTGGCGGCTCTGACCATGATCTTCATAATCTGGTACACGAAAGAGAAGACTCTGTCGATACACAGTATCTACACCCATCGTCGCGAGTTTTTTTACTGGTCCACTGTACTGGCAACGTTCGCGCTCGGCACCGCTGCAGGAGACATGGCCGCGGATACCATGCACTTGGGTTATTTCTCCTCTGGCGTGCTATTTACCGTCTTGCTTGCTATCCCGGCTCTGTGCAGCTGGTTGTTTGGTCTAAATAAAATTGTGGCCTTCTGGTTCGCCTACATCATGACGCGGCCGGTAGGTGCCTCGTTCTCGGACTGGATATCTGCGCCTTCTCACCACGGTGGTCTTGGGATAGACAAAGGCCAGCTCAGCCTTGGCTTAACGATTATTATCGTTGTTCTTGTCGGTTACCTGGGGATCACCCGCAGAGATATTCAGGAAAAATCTAAAGCTTCACAGACGTTGCAGCCGGAAACAACCCCGCCTGCTTTGTGAGCACGTAATGCCTGCCCCAAGTATCTAGTGAGCGTCTTTCGTCTAACAATTAATTTACTGTGATATAATGGTAATAATCATCCGGGGAGGAGGGGGGTTAGTGAATTTTGCAACCCCTCCGCATTTTACAGTAGTTGCCGATAAAATGGAACAAATGGTTCAGTGGTATCAAGAACAAAAAGATAAATTACATCCGGTATAGTTTGCAAAGATATATTGGGGTTGTTAAGTGATCATCCGGAAAAAATACTACAGGAGCTGCCGCGGCAGCTCCTTCTGTTTAACTCATTTTATCATCATTGAAAAACCGTAGAGTACTTGAGCGGTAAAATAATTTCAACGGTTGTTCCCCGGCCGACTTCACTTGCAATCTGAATGGTCCCGTGATGCTCCTTGATGATTTTGAAACAAATCATTAAACCTAGGCCTGTTCCTTTTTCCTTCAGGCTGTAAAAAGGTTCGCCAAGGTGGGGGATTCTGTCATGCGGTATTCCGTATCCGTTATCTTTCACTTGAACCGAAACGGAATCCGTGTTTGGTTTGATTATAATCTCAATTTGGCCTCCTTGCGGCATGGCTTCAATGCCATTTTTCACAATGTTGATAAACACTTGCTTAAGCTGATTTTCATCGCATTCAATAAGCGCCTCCCCGGATTCCGACTCTATCAAAATCTGTACATTGTGCATGATCGCAAGCGGATAGAGAAAAGAAGCAACCTGCCGGATCACCATTTCTAAATTTTTCTCATCAAATTTCGCGGTTTGAGGCTTCGCCACGGTCAGAAATTGGTTGGCAATCCATTCCAATTGTTCAATTTCGGATAACATGATTTCCAAGTACCGATAGCTGTCTGTGTCGGTTGTTCGGGAATTCAGTAAGCTGAGGAACCCTTTGAGTGTCGTAAGCGGATTGCGAATTTCGTGGGCAATCCCTGCTGCCAGCTGACCGACAACGGCAAGTTTCTCCGTTTTACGAAGCAGTTCTTCCGTTTGCTTCAGTTCCGTGATGTCACGTCCAATGATGATAAGTCCTTTGCGTGTGCCGTCCGCATGATAGATCGGAATTTTGATAATATCGTAAACCGTTGCGATACCTTTGGGAGTTGGAATGATTTCTTGGATGCGAATCAGACTGCCTTTTTCCCAAGCCCATTGATCGGACAACGTGCATTGCCAAAAAGCTTCCCGATGAAATTCATTGCACGCGGCAAGTTCATGATCCGTCATTCCCAGGTAGTCGGTATCCTCTAATTGTAAAGAAGCAAGTGCAACATCGTTCGCTTCGACCCACCTTCCATGACCGTCCTTGAATATAACGATGTCAGGCATGGAGTTAATCAATGTCCGCAGCCGTTTCTCGCTTCCTATCAGCTCTTCGCGCATTCGTTTCAGTTCAGTAATATCTCTTGAAATGACCACATAGGCGACGGCATTGCCTTTGCTGTCAAAGAGCGGGGAAGCGAAATTGCTGACATCGATCAGGCTTCCATCCTTGCGCTGTCTTACGGTTTCATAAGGGAGGACTTGCTGGGTACTGAATACCTTGTTATAAAGCTCGTCGGCTTCCCATTTTAGGTGGTCGGGAATCGTTGGGATCTTTTTTCCGAGCAGTTCCTGCTCGGTCCAGCCGTATATTTTTTCAAAAGATCTATTGGCTTTTACGATATGAAGATTCGTGTCTGTAACAAGAACCGCATCTTCCGTATTGCGGAAGTAGAACTCAAGCTGTTCTTTTGTCGACTTCAAGTCTTCGTGGATTTGATGATAATTCGGCGTGATATCCCGCATTGTTTCATAAACGCCGACGATTTCGTTGTCCACAATGATCGGAAAGCTTCTTAACGAGACATGAATACTATGCCCCTGCTTATGACGGACAGCAGCTTCGTACTCTTGCTGCATACCGCTTGCCGAATTGGCAAAAGCCCGCAGCTTTCGTTCTTTGAAATCAGGGAGAGTTAAGTCTTGGACCTTTAGGTTTCTCAGTTCACTCGCATCAAAGCCAAGCAATCTTTCAGCTGCCGGATTGGCGCCAAGGAGAATCCCTTCTAAATCATAAGAGAAAATGGCGTCAGGATGATGCTCGAATAACGATTTATAAAAGCGGTCTTGTTTGGAAGCGGTTGCGCTCTTTTCTGCAGTGTCGTCTCTTTGTAGCGGTGATGAGGCTGCCCGGGTATGGCGGAAATCCGGTAAATATTTGAAAACGGCAAGGTCGGGCGGAAGGATATGGATAATCGACCCGATGGCCACTCCTCCGTAAAAGTAAGGTGTGAGTTCAAATAGCCACATCGTATTATCATGTTCAATCTCCCAATTCTCCCTTGAAGGAAAAGATTCTTTTATGAGCGGTGTATTTTCCATCCAATGATCGGGTGAGATCCAGCCTTTCTCATATAGCAGCTTGGAAGCTTTGATGACTCGTCCTCCGCGGTCTAGAACAGCTAGCGGATGGGTTGATCTTTTGGTTAGCTCGGCAAAATACTGAGACAGCCGGAAACGCTCGAATTTCAATTGATGGCAAAGCATATTCTCGATATCTTGGGCCACCTGGGCAACGGCATCAAGTGATTTCGGATCATTAACCGTCCAAAAGCCGGTTAAATCGATAACACCGAGCACTTTGCCTGTAGCGGGGTCGCGGATGGGGGCAGCGGAGCATGTCCAGCCATGAATCTCTTGGCAAAAATGCTCGCCGGCAAACACCTGAGTCGGTACCCCGATGACTAAGGCTGTTCCGATCGCATTCGTCCCTGCGCTGCCTTCGCTCCAGTCTGTGCCGGGCGAGAAGTTAATGTCTTCCGCTTTCAACATTAAAGACATATCGCCGTCAAAGTAAATCATTTCGCCGGCCGCGTTAGAATATGTCACGAGATAGCCGGTATTTGCTGAAAGCTGCTTCAATTTCTTTAAAAACGGTTCAATCATTCGAAATAACGGATCACATGTCACGAACTCTTGAATTTGATCCATTCCTAAGTTATAAGAGGCTTTACTAAGGAGCGGATTGACCCCTTGCTCTATGCAACGCTGCCAAGAATTGTACATGGAAGTCCTGACATTAAGCTGCGAGGAGCTTCCGGACATAAACTTTTCCCATTCGCGTTCGAGCGTTGTTTTATTGCTTTTCGGAGAACTGCTTAAACTAAAGGTTACGAATCTGTTGTTTGCCATACCTGCATCCTCCGCCTCCTGTTATAACAGATTGTATCTCCAATGCTTTTGAGATCGGCAAGTGCTCATTGGAGGCAATGATGTTGCCATAAAAGCTATAACAAAGATGGAATAATTATAATGCGTAATGGATTCATACATCAATAAAATGTGAGCGAAAAACAAAAAAATTACTTTCATGCTATGCAATCGGAATGGATATACCATGCTTTCTTATTGAAGAATGAGAAGTAAAGGGGCTGCATATTAATTTAATAGAATTCTCTTAATTTTGGGTTAAATTTACTATTATTTAAGCATTATCAATCCATTCGATCCAAGCCTGGCATCCTTACCAGAAAATTGGCTGATCTGTGTGAAACGACGGAACGAACGATCTACATCGATCTGGATGCTCTAAGTGCTATGAATATTCCCATTTCCAATTTAACGTTGGAAGCAGCTGTATGAAGCTTAATTCGAGGGTTGGGGGGATGCGCTTTGAATTCGTTAACGAGAATCGGGCATTTATATGAGGTTATCCAAAGCAGCCCGATGCAGCGTAAGATATTGCTTACAGCCAGCAATGCGCAAGGCCATCAGTGGCTCGAGCAGGTGGCGAGGCAATATGGCCCTGTTCTGAACACCGAGGTGATGACGCCGGAATCTTGGGTGCTCGAAAGACTTAAGCTGATCCTCGCAAGGAACAAGGTCCGTTATGTCTCCGGCCTGGAATCCAAATGGATCGTCTGCAAATTGATTCAGGGAATGACGGGAGCCGCAGCCTCCTATTTGACCGGAATGACTTTAACACCGGGTCTGTTGAAAGCTTTCCATCATGCGGTCATGGAGCTCCGCGGGGCACGAGTGCGAGCGGATCAATTGATGCCGGAGCATTTTGAAAACGAGCAAAAGGGCCTGTTCGTCAAAGCGCTGCTGGGACAATACGAGAGAGAGCTGATGGTGAACAAGCTTGCCGATCTTGCCGCCCTGCTGCCGTATGCGGAGCAGCTTCGCCGGGCAGAGGATTGTATTGTCGTGGATGAAGGGGCCGTTCGGGACCATGCCGTTCGAAGCCTTCTTGAGGCTCTCACTGCAGGTGGCTGTATCCCTCTATTCGCCGAACAAGGGTTCACAAGTCCGAATTCCGCTTTCCCTGCTGAAACCGCGGAATTGTTTCACGCCTTGGGCCCGATGGCGGAAGTGAGAGAGGTGATACGCCGGATCACGGAGAAGGACATCCCATGGGATCAAGTGGAGATCATCGCTTCGGACTACGACAAGAGCGCAGCGGCTGTTTATACCATAGCCTCGATGGCACAAATCCGATGCACATTTTCGGGCGGACTTCCTATTGGCATCACGAATGCGGGCAAAGCGGCAAAGCTCTATTTGGAATGGCTGAAGACCGGGTATCGTGTAGATTGTCTGCTATCTGGGCTCAAGCAAGGCATTATCCGGTTGCGTGATCAAGAGCGGGAGGATATCCCAACGGCAAACGTGATCCGCGAGCTGGAGCGTTCAGGAATCGGTTGGGGGCGGGAGCGATATAAGCTGTTGGAGAGTATGCCGGATGCAAAGAACATGACAGAGGATCAAGCAAGGGTCTTGCGAATGCTACGCCGGGTTTTTGAACGATTATTCCATCCTCTCACTGATACGGCCCTCGCTTCACCGGAGAAGCTAATCAATACCGTGATAGATTTCGTCGAGACGTATGCGGTTGTAAAAAATGAGGGCGATGTTCAAGTCCTTAACGGCCTTAAGAATTTGGCGCAGTCGCTGAACAGGGCCGGAGAGCTTACGATGGATTGCACGCTTGCCTTGCGGCATGTTCGTGAAGCCGTGGAGGAGTTAAGAATTCATACAGCGAGTAAACCCTCTCCTGGTCGAATTCATGTCACCTCCCTCGCTTCCGGCGGGAATACAGGAAGGCCCTGCACCTTCATCGTGGGAATGACCGAAACGAATTGGTCCGTTTCCACCAGGCAGGATCCTGTATTGCTTGACGAAGAACGCAGCCGAATCAGTCCCTATTTACTCCAAAGCCGGGAGCTTATGAAGCTGCAGAAGGAGGAGCGCGATAGCCGGATCGGGTTGATCCGCGGCTCATGTACCCTGAGCTACTGTTCTTATGACATAGCGGAGAATCAGGAGAAGCTGCCGGCATATGAAATGCTTCAAGTGTTCCGCAGGAAAAAGAAGCAGGAAGAAGCGGACTACGAAACGATGAAGTACGAGATGGGAGAAGCCGTAAGATTCTATGGCGGTACGGCGGACTTATCCATGAATGCGGCCGAGGCCTGGATGCGATCCCTTGTAACGGACGGTTCCCGGATTAAAGCGGGGCAGGCGGGCGTATACTCCTACTATTCTTCGTTAATGGATGGAAAAAAGGCCGAGCAGTCGAGGCTTGCACTCGAATGTTCGGCTTACGATGGAATTGTTGACACGGATACCTATCCTATGCCGCTTCCGGGAGATACCCATCCGGCTTCGGCGTTTAGTGCCGGTAAGCTGGAGCTTTACGGAAGATGTCCTCTGCAATTCTTTTATCAAGAGATTCTCGGAGTTCGGGTGCAAGAGGCCGCCGTCTATGACCGCACGAAATGGCTGGACGCCATGCAGCGGGGAAGCTTGCTTCATGAAATTTTCAACCGGTACCTTATGAGCTTAAAAGAAGCTTGTCTGGATGGTAGTGAATCGTTACATCACGATCAATTCCTATTAAATGACATCATGGAACGAGAAATCGGGAGATTCGCTGAAGAAGTACCGGCTACGCGGGCTGCCTCATCGTCATGTAATACTTGCTCTTTAAGCAAACCGGCTCACCTCCACAATGTGCCTGAGCCTCTCACTATTCTCAGGAGCGTTCCTCTTCTCCGTAAACTGCTCGGCATGGGAACCGCAAACGGACTTATAATCACACCATGTGCAGCTCTTAGGATCGGCGGCAGGCGGGAACAGCCCCTGCTTCATCGCGTCCATCTCCGTCTGAAGCAGCAGCATTAAGTCTTCGCGGCGATTTTGCGGCCGGCTCACTTCCTCTCCCAGTCCGCGTTCGGTGGGTACTGAATAATGCGATCCAGAAGACAGTAAATTTCAAGGCTCGCCCGAAAATACGATCCAATCCAGCACGTTCTTGGGCGAACCTGGCACACCTCGAAATGGCGTTTTTCTGGAAATACAGTGGTGAAAAAAATGTTACTCCATTCCCGCCGATTCCGGAAGCGGCAACTTTCGGGAAACAGCTCAGTACGAACATTCAACAGGCGGAAATGGGCAAAATGACTGTGCAGCAAGCTCTGGAAGATGTACAGAAGCAAATTGCCCCGATGGTGGATTCTGAAATTAAAGCATGGCAAGAAAGCGGACAGAAATAATGATAGAAGAAAGAAAATCTAAAACAACCTTTCCCCGGGCACTTTTAAGTTCGGGGAAAGGACGTTCATCACTAGTCCTTCACAGAAACTTATGGGGAATATTTTTCGTTTTTCCCTGGGTGATCGGCTTATTGGGACTTGTACTCTATCCGATTCTCTTATCCTTGTATTATAGTTTTACCAACTACAGTATTGTCGGTACCACTCATTGGGTAGGTCTTTCAAATTATCAGCAATTGATGGTTGATCCAACTTTCTGGAAAACAACCTATAATACCTTATATCTTGTCATATTCATGGTCCCGTTAAGTTTGTTGGTTGCCTTAATTTTCGCAGTTTTATTAAATCAACCGATTAGAGGACTTCGAATATTTCGGACTTTGTTATATTTACCTCAATTGGTTCCACCGGTAGCTACAGCCATGCTCTGGATTTGGATTTTTAATCCCCAGTTTGGGATGATCAATAATATTCTGCGCTTCTTTCATATTACTGGTCCTCTTTGGCTAGCTAGTATGGAGTGGGCGAAGCCAAGCATGATTCTCCTGCATTTATGGGGAGTAGGTGGAACCATGATGATCTTTTTGGCAGGTCTTCAAGGGGTTTCACCAACTTTGTTGGAAGCGTCCCGCCTTGATGGCGCTAATGCATGGCAGCGATTTCGCCATATTTCTTTCCCGGCCATTTCACCACTGATGTTATTTAATCTGATTATGGGCGTACTAGGGGCTATGCAGTTTTTCACACAGGCCTACATCATGGGTGGGGGCGCTGCGGATGGTGGCAGCGTAGGGCCAGGAGGAAGCTTAGAATTTTATTCTATTTATTTGTTCCAGCTTGCATTTATCAGCTTGCGGATGGGGTATGCATCTTCCTTGGCATGGGTGTTGTTCCTGATGATCGCTGTGTTGGTAGGCCTGCTAATCTGGTGGTCGAAAAAATGGATTTATTATGAGGGATTGAAAAAATGGAAATAACGAAGCGAATTATTAAGACCAAAAAACCTATCCAAATAAACATCATTTTTACTTATGTGCTGTTAGTCTTCATCAGCATCGCGATGACATTTCCTTTTTTTTGGATGCTTACATCTTCGTTGAAACCTCTTGAGCATATGTTCACTCTTCCTATCCAATGGATCGAATGGCCGTTTTTATGGGAAAATTATCCAAATGCTTTAAAAACGATTCCGTTTTGGAGTCAATTGGGAAATACGGTATATCTTTCGCTGATGACAGTTATGGGTTCAGTACTTTCCAGCAGCATGGTGGCGTATGGATTATCGAAAATCGCATGGTTTGGACAGCAATTTCTTTTCGGTATTTTGCTGGGAACGATGTTTTTGCCGGGAATCGTTACGTTTATTCCGACATATCTGATCTTTCGTGATTTAGGATGGGTGGGCACATACTGGCCGTTAATCGTTCCTCATTTTTTGGGTGTTCCTTATTATATATTTGTATTTCGACAGTTTTTTTTGATGATTCCGGAATCTGTAAGCGAGGCCGCAAAAATTGATGGCGCTTCTGAATGGCGTATCTTTTGGCAAATCATTTGTCCGTTAAGCAAACCGGCCATGACCACCGTTTCCCTGCTCTCTTTCGTTGGGGCGTGGACGGACTATATGGGGCCGCTTATTTATTTGAACACACCAGAGCACTGGACGCTTTCTATAGGGTTAAGCTCATTTTTAAAACAGCATTCCGCTGATTGGAACCTGCTTATGGCTGCTTCTGTCGTATTTACGCTTCCCATGGTGGTCATCTTTTTTGTAGGCCAACGTTACTTCATTTCGGGGATTACGATTTCCGGCGATTCAAACTAATTTTGTTGATGAAAGGAAAAAATGTTATGACAACAATTCGAGTAATGACTTACAATATGCTGCATGCCCCTGGCGATAGATTGGATGAGTTAACCCAAGTTATTCATGAAGCACAGCCAGATATTGTGGCGTGCCAAGAAGTAGATGACATCGATGGATTGATGATCCTGGCTCAACGGAGTGGCATGCTGCCAGTTATTGGCCATTGCAACATGCCGGAATCGGAAACGGAACCGGCACCGGAGCATTTGGCGATCTTAACTCGCTGGCCAATAACAAAGCTAATCGTGCATCCGGGTGATAAGGAGGCCATGTTCCGTCCTATCTTTGAAGTATGGATACAGCCTCCGAATCAAAAACCGATCGGTTTTTTCAATTTGCATTTTCGTGCTCGCGCTGGAGCTCCCGGTTCGAATGTCAAAATGCGGGAAGTAGAAGCATTGATTGATGTTGTAAAACAAATAGATGGACCACATTGCATCCTTGGCGATTTTAATGCATGGGCACCAGGAGAAGGGAATATGTCCCCTGCTTGGGGGGAGCACCTTCCCGAAGATCACCGTCAAGCGGTTCGTGGTCCCATTATTGAGACAATTCTCAATGCGGGATATTCGGATACATGGCGAGAAACGAACCCCTCCCATGATGTACCGTATGGAACATTACAAGGGAATGGTTCCCGTGTAGATTTTATTTTTACGAATTCTGATTTAAAGGCTTATCTTAAAGAATCTAATATTATTAGAAATGCCTTAACGGAACGAGCATCTGATCACTATCCGGTTATAACCATTTTCGAAATGTAATATAGTCCATTCCCTTAGTAAACGTTGGGAAATAAGCGGATCAAGGGTTGTCATAATCAAGTATAGGCTTATTTTAACTCTGAGAGTCTAATTCCCCGCAGCTTGCTGCGGGGAAATTTATATGAAAAGACAATCCGGTGGAGTTATGGAATTCTTTCCGGTAACCTCCCGTTCATTGACTGCTCCGGTTGAGATTCCGAGTTTAAACAAACAAATGAAAGGTGGATAATATGTTATGTTGGCTAAATACGGTGGTACTCCCGTACGAACGAAGGCTTGGGTCCCCACTTTTATAAGTTCAGAGGAATTTGACGAGAAGGAAAAAGAATACTTACTCAATGTTTTGCAAAAAAAAAGGGTTTTTCGTTTTTACTCCAAAGGACTGGATGATTCAGAATCTGTAAAGCTTGAAAAATTGTACGGTGAACGCACGAACAGCCGTTACGCGCTGGCCGTAAACGCCGGTACTTCTGCGTTAGTAAGTGCGCTGGTCGGGGCGGGTATCGGTCCTGGGGATGAAGTGATTGTACCGGGGTATACATTTATTGCAACAGCGGCCGCTGTGCTCATAGCCCGTGCGGTTCCCGTCATCGTGGAAATTGACGATACCCTTACCATGGACCCTGCAGCGTTCGAAGCCGCCATTACTCCCCATACGAAGGCGGTCATTCCTGTGCACATGCGCGGTATCCCCTGTCAAATGGATGAAATCATGCGAATCGCCCGCAAGTATCATTTGCTTGTCATTGAAGATGTCGCTCAAGCCAACGGCGGTTCTTACAAAGGAACAGCATTAGGGGGGATCGGCGACGCAGGTTGCTTCAGCTTCCAGCAGTACAAGGTGGTCACTTCAGGAGAAGGGGGAATGATGGTAACCAACAATCCATCGATTCACGCACGCGCCAGCATCTACCACGACTGCGCCATGAGATTCTGGGGAGTCGACAATCCCGGTTCAGTCGATTCGTTTCCAGGTGAAAACTATCGAATGAGCGAAATTCAAGCCGCTCTTGGATTGGCACAATCATCGAGAATCGATGAGGTTATTAATAAACTGAGAAAAGCAAAACGAAGTATTGTGGAAGCTCTTCGATCGATTGAAGGCATCCAATTACAGCGGGTACCCGATCCTGAGGGCGATGTTTCCTACAAACTAGCGTTCTATCTGCCGGACAACGAAACGGCCTCTACCTTTTCTGAGTTGCTTGTGGCTGAGGGCATTCCGAACGGCACGATTCACAATAATGGTTTTGCCGACCGGCACATTTATGCAAACTGGGACTATATTCTCGCCAAGAGGGGAGCTTCCGGAACCGACACTCCATGGACTTGTTCAAGCTACAAAGGGAACGTTCATTACTCGAAGGATATGTGTCCCGAAACTTTGAAACTGCTGGGCCGAGCGATTAGTATTTCCTTACATCAGAACATGACTGAAGAAGACTGCTGGGACGCCGTGGAGGCAATCCGGAAAGTAGCCGGTCATATGTAGCTAGCCATATTTAGTATGGCGGAGTTGGTACGCTAGCAATAAAACAGCGCAGTCTAGGACTTTATTTTCTCGTCCATGGTTGCCGCTGTTTTATTTGTTTGGCTCAGTCTAATACTTATTTATCAGAAGTAGGCGGATTCTCCTTCTTCAAGATGGCGTCAAATAAACAATTCCAGTCTAAGACTTTATTTTCTTCGAACAATATCAGGTGGAAAATAACCGGACCGTGCAAAGTGGAGAACATCAGCAAACCCGCCGGGGGCCGTCGAATAGAGCTGGATCCGAACCGCATCAACTATGCGGTGCAGCCTTTCCACCTGATAGCGGTTCATGTGGATGGATTGTTCATCGATAACTGGAAAGTGTTAAACCAATCTCAGGCTGAATGCGATAGGGGACAATTTTATTTGCACTCCGTCAACAATATGGTTGTGGATAAGATCAGGTTTGTAGAAAGGATCCCGCAATGAAAAATAACCGAACATCCTCTTTTTGATGAGCGATGAGCACAGGGCGGACGTTACGGGTTTTGAAGGGAATCCTGTCATACGGACTCCCCATCTGGATCGTCTGGCGCAAACGGGTACGGTGTTTCGTAACGCCTACACCCTTTGTATACCGAGCAGGCACAGTATCATGTCCGGACAGTTTCCGTGTACTACCGGATGCGAAAAATACGGGCAGGACCTGCCTCCTGGCCATATGACCTTTTCCAGAAGGTTGGCGACCGGGAGAAAATCGAGCCGCTGCTCCTGAAGGTGAGCGTTCTTCAACCGCATTATCCTTATTTCACAAGCGAGGATAAATTTACTTATTACTTAAACCGGGTTACGCCATACTTGAACGAGCAAGTATTCGATCATCCGTCCCTGCACAAATTCCAGGTGCCGACCGACACCCCCGCCTCTAAGCGGGATTTACGCCGCGCGACGGCCGCATATTATGGAATGGTTGAGACGATCGACGGCTATTTCGATCAAGTCATGGAAGCGCTTCAGCACGCAGGACAAAATCTTGACGATTGGATCATCATTTATACGACAGATCATGGCGAAATGTTAGGGCAGCACGGCGTGTGGGAGAAACAGAAATTTTTCGAAGCAAGCGTGAGGGTACCGCTCATCATCCGCTACCTCAAAGGATTTGAGGGCGGGCGTATCGTGGATGAAAATGTCAGTTTGTGCGATTTGTTTGCGACCCTATGCGATTTGTCGATGTTCCTGTGCCTCCAGGGCTCGATAGCCGCAGCTTGGTGCCCTTAATGAGCGGTCGCTCGTCAGGTTGGGATAACGAAATCGTGTCCCAATTTAACGGAACGATCTGTTGATTATGCGAGACCGCTTGAAATATCAGTACTACGGCCCGGACCGTCCCGAGGTGCTGTTTGACCTGCAGCGGAACCCTGAGGAAACTGTCAATCATATTTCGGATCCGCTATATGAGAGTCAAGTGGAACGTTTTCGAAAACGGGCGAAGGAGCTCGGCTTTAATTAGCGGAGTTATTGCCAGGCACGAACTCGTAAATTCGGAAAAATTTGGCTGAGGGGGAGCATCCGCATGAGCAAATATTATTTGACCGGGATTTTCAAGGAAGTGACCGGCATCACCATCTTCAAATATTTGTTCCAGCGCCGCATCAACGAGGCTAAAGTGCGGTTTCTTATGGACAAGTCCCGCCGATCTGCGGATTAGAGAGTTCCAGCTT
Source organism: Paenibacillus gyeongsangnamensis (assembly GCF_027533625.1). Classification (GTDB taxonomy): domain Bacteria; phylum Bacillota; class Bacilli; order Paenibacillales; family NBRC-103111; genus Paenibacillus_G; species Paenibacillus_G gyeongsangnamensis. The sequence continues at coordinate 13,546 of NZ_JAQAGZ010000015.1, forward strand.
AAGTGCCAAAATGAACTTTACGATAGGCAAGTAGAAGGATACCATGAGAGTGGGACATCTCCTTTTTCTTGGGAATTGTGGTGTGGTAACCGACAACAAGATTATATTGATTATATTGGATCTTTCAACTGGCCCTTGTGACTGACTCTGCCGAAAAAATCCCGGTTGGTTCACCTCCTTGCCCGATATAGTCCCTATTAATTATAAAAGCGCTTACACTACCAAACAATAGGGATAGATTCGGTTTTTCATGGCAATATTCTGTTTTTTACAATATTTTATCTAGATCTTAATTTGATCTACTCCGATATAATGACTTGAGTGTTGCGAAAATATCGCTGTCGACTAAAGCCAGATAAAGACGTGATTTCAGAAGCTTCGTCGGACGGATAGAAACAAGGAGGACATCGCCTTTGGATGGAGAGTGAAGGAGAACGGGGAAGTTAAGATTATTTACAACTTCAAGGTCTGATTTACTGCTTAAGGGAAGGCGATGCCTGAGATACCATACAATCAGCCGCCTTTCACATTTTTTATATGTTGACTCTGCTTATTCAACACATGTGGAGTGTACAGTGTTACTAAAATGGAAGGGGTAGCCTATTCCCCTTCTTGTTCTATGCTCCTGCCGACAGGGGGCGGGAGATGTTATAATGAATCTTGATCTTACCGCTCTCGAATACCTCGACTTTATGGATAAGTTTTTCGATCACCATTTTTAGTGCCCGTTCAGATAATATCGGTCTTGACTGACCCTAGGAGATCTGTTTTATTGATCAAATGTTTGAACAGAACCTACGGGTATGCTTGACGTAACCGCCACAGACATACGCTCCGTCCTTGCCCCGATCCTTTCTGAAGACAATGCCCTTCCCACAATCGGCACAAGCGGCTACATGACAAACAGACTTTCTTGCCCGTACTCTTGTGCAATCCTTTAGTCCGCATTTTCTTTAAAGCCTCAAGATGCTCCTCCATCGTGATGATGGGCTCATTCTGACTAAAAAAATAATTTGAACCATCCATTATCTTATAAGCTTACGGATACTATAGTTCAATACCAGAAGGGCTACCACTTGGGCAGCCCTTCCCCGCATTACGAAAGAAAATCCACATTAACCACATAAATGAACTCAAGACTTAAGGGATAACCATCATCTCTCAACTGAGAAATAATTTTGTCTTATGCTTTTCGAGCCGGAGGAATACTTTGGGGATTGCGAAATACATTTTCAGGATCATATTTAGCTTTAACTCTCCGTAATCTAGGAAAGTTAGTTCCATAGTAAACCGGCCCGGAATTTTTAATCCCTTGGTCTGGTACGTTTATATAGGACCCCACGATAAAGGGCTGTAACTTTCGGCGTGTATTGCGAACTAAGGCGATATTTTTAGCTGCATTGGATGGTTTGACCCATGAGCTGTTCAATTCTACATAAAATTTCGCTTTACGCCAGAAGAACGCGGTTGCTTTAGGCGAAACCCGGCTTATGGCTCCGCCCCAGTTGAGGAAGAAGAATCCGGCGGGTGTATTCCCCTCTGCCTTCTCTAAAAATTCGCGCATGACTTTAATGGCCTTATCGGGGAGCTGGCGCCTCGCGAAACCGGAAGAAAACTGGTTACTGAACCTTTGAGTAAGCACTGGATCAGGGGCTAATAAAAAGGAGTCCGGTACTTTCGCGTAAGGCAACAACCGGATTATTTTCGTCGTGGGTGTACCTACGCTCGTAACGGGTTTTAATAGGCGAATGGCCTCCGTTCTGGAACCCAGGAACAGCCCTATCATAGTGACATTGCCGCCTTTTTTCGGACCAATATTTAATTCGCTGCCCAGTCTGGTATCGACGGAAGGAGCCCATTGTTGCCATGCCTTAAATACCTTTTCGAATTGATCCCATGGCCAGATGACCTTAAATACGGTTGCAAACGCTGGAGCGCGACGTACTTTAAATTTGTATTTTGTATAGATCCCAAAGTTACCGCCGCCGCCGCCGCGGGATGCCCACAGGAGGTCAGCGTTTCGCTTTTTGTTAGCAACAATGACTTTTCCTTTCGCATCAACCATTTCAAGCCCGATCAGGTTATCGCTGATAAGGCCGATCGTCCGCTGTAGTGGCCCGATTCCCCCACCGGGAGTGATTCCGCCGATCCCAACCGATGGGCTGTCACCAAAGCCTGCTATAAACCCTTGCGCAGCAAGTGTCTTCACGATTCTTCCCACTCTATTCCCTGTCCCAACAATGACGGTTCCATTTTTTTTATTTAGCTTAATTTTCTTCAGATCACTTACATCGATTACAATGCCTCCGTTTACCTGAGAAAGATTGGGTTCCAGCGCATGTCTTCCACTTCTGGCCCGAATGGGGACATGATTCTCGCGAGCCCATTTTATAGCGTTCGCAACATCTAGGGTTCTTTGAGCAAAAACAAACACTTTAGGGAATCTGTTAGTATGAGGATCCCAATTCTTACGTGCCAATTTATAACCCGGATCTCCTCGGAAAATAACCCTTCCGGTCAGCTTCGTTTTTGACTTCACCAATAACAGCTCCTTAACCGTAAATTTATTAGACTGTTATCCATACATTGTTCATCATATGGAGAACAGCAGTGTATGGTATAGGCCAATATAATGGTGGCGGCAGTTTTCATCACCCGAAGCTCAGCTATTTAATGTATTGTTTACCTCGTTTGGGATTTAGTTTAGTTTCTAAAGTGTTCGATAATGTGTGATGTTCGGGACAAACGATTTCAACTAAATCGATCATTTCGTGGAAGTCGCTCGCGCAGGGGCATATTTCGGTTTGCAATGATTCCCGTAGATTTTAAAAAATAACGGTACTGTTTGAGATTGACCTTATGTGATAATATAGGTTCAAACCTTTGGATTCTTACAGGAGACAGCATGAAGAACACATGGCTAAACCGTCTATTGCTTTCCTATATCCCGATTTTTCTCATCGTTTTTTCCGTGCTTGTGTTTCTGTTTGTTCTTGTTCTCAGCGAGCAGGCTAAACATCAGGCCGTTTCGACCAACAAGATCATTGCTGAACAAATCAGCCAATCCGTGGACAATACGCTTCGTTCCATTAGCGATCAGATCGTGAAGGAACTTCGCAGCAATGAGACCATTCGCGATTTTTACAAAATGCCGAACGATCCGCTCGTAAATCAAAAGGCCTCAGCTATTTTGAATAACATCGTACTATCCAACCAACTGATCGATCAAGTTTATTTGTATCGTACGGGGGACAATCGCGTACTGAGCAACAGTACGATGATGGGAATCGATTCGTTTGCCGATCGGGCTTTTATTACAGAACAGCTAAAGAAAGATTACGATCGGAACTGGACCTCTATTCGCTTTGTAAAGAGCGAGAACGATCAGATGAAGCCGGTCATTTCGCTTGTAAGAAAATATCCATTGCTTTTTGAAGATCAGGGCCTGATTGTTGTGAATGTCAACCCGGTGCTCGTGCAAAAAGAGATTGATGGCATGGTAAATTCGAAATCGTTCTATACGAACTTGTTTGACAGAAACGGACTACTATTTTACGATAAAACGGCGCAATTCGCGAATATCGTGAAAATGTCGGATAGCCAATTACCCAGCATTTCTGCCGTTACTTCAACTTACTCCGGTTTTGAGGTTCGAACCGGGTATCGCAATTCGGTATATACCCAATTTCTCTCGGGTGTTTCGAAAGTCTGGGTGGTTTTAGGAACTTTATTGCTTGCATGCGGACTTCTGTCCGTCATATACGTATCAAGAAGACATTACAAGCCGATCGAAATGTATTGAAGCGAATCGGTAAACAACCGCCCCCTTTACCATTTTCGGGGAAAGGGTTGGATGAATTTCGCATCATTGCGGAAACCCTCGACCACTTGCAGGAGCAAACCTCTAAATTTCAGAAGCAGCATGGTCAACACCTTGCGTTGCAGAAGCAAGTGTTTTTCCAAGAGCTTCTGGAAGGGAATCGCCGTTTTTCCGAGAGCGAATGGAAGGAAGCGGCGCTCCGTTTTGGAATTCGTTCCAACCCCCTGGCGGTAATTCCGGTCGTGCTCGAAATCGACCGTTATTCCGATTTCCAACGATCCTTCACCCAGCGAGATCAACAATTGTACAAGTTCATCATCGCCTCCGTTGTTAAAGAAATGGGAGAGAATGCCGCATTGCAGGTCTTGTCCGAATGGATATCGAATCACCGTATGGGCCTGCTGTTCATGGACATAGAGATTTCGTCCTTCATTGTAGATGAGATATGCCGTAAATCCCAGCAGTGGCGTTTGGACCATCTGCCGTTTACTGTTTCATTCGGTCTCGGACCTGTTGCCGATTCGGCAGATGAGATATCCCGTTCCTTCTCGGATGCGGCCGAAGCGCTGCGATTCAAGCCCGGATATGGAACCAATACCATAATCTATGCCGAGAACCAACAGGAGCGGCGCCATTTTGACGTGTATCCGCTATTGAAGACGGTCCGTGCATTTACGCAAGCGTATCGTTTGAACGAATCCGAATGGCCGCATTTACTGGAAAAGATTTTTGAAGAGATGAAGGCGGGCCAATTTGCTCGTGAAGACATCATACACGTCTTGACGTTTCTCGTCTTCCAGCTGCACCGGGAGATGAGCGAGTTATCCGCGGAGGTTCTTCAAATCTGGAATCGAGGCGCAGGACAAGCATTGCAGCAAGCGATAGACGGTTTGGAAACGATTGATTCTTGTTATCAGTCATTTCTATCCGAATTGAAGAAAACGTCAGAGGATATCGTACATTCTAGAGAGCAGCGTCCTTACGTCAAAGTGGTAACGGATATTCGGACTTATATCGAAGAAAACTTTGCCGATTCCAATCTCTCTTTAGATCACATTAGCGAGCGTTTCGGACTGAATCCCAAAACCGTAAGCCGGGTCTTTAAAGAAGAGATCGGCGAGAAGTTCGTCGATTTTCTGATCAAGCTGCGGATGGAGCATGCTCGTTGTCTGATTGTTCAAACCGAATTGCCGATTCAGGACATAGCCCAACAGGTGGGTTATTCCAACGCTATATCGTTCTTACGGGTATTCAAGAAATATACGGGAGTTACTCCCGGGATTTACCGGAAAGGTGTAGAGCCTGAAGAAGCTCCATAGAAAAATGCAAGGTATGAGAAAAAAGTAAATTGAAGCGCAATCAAACTTGTGACGACCCGCCGGTCTTGGCTTGCTTGGGGCTGAACCAAGTTTTTTTGTGCTGAGAAAATAGTAAACGGTCAGGAAATAAGAATATTGTGTAAACAAGACGTCTTCAAGTAAAGTGAATTTGCCCGAAGCTTCTGCTTAGGGATGAAAAGTCATAACTGGAAAGGGAGGGAGCGACATCAGGACAAGTATCTCTCGATTACAAGAGTCGGCTAAGCCTCGCCCAGAGGCGGCTGGCGCGAATAAGAAGAAGGCGATCAGGAATGCTATACGAATGAATGTGCCGCTGATGATATTGTTTCTACCCGTAGCAGCCTATTTTCTGATCTTCCGGTACGCGCCTATGCTCGGGCTTGTTATCGCATTCAAAGATTACAGCTTCCGCGATGGAATATGGGGGAGCCCTTGGGTCGGTTGGGATAACTTCCGGCTAATTCTTACCAATGCTCAGTTGCTTAAAGTCATTCGCAATACATTCGTTTTGAGTTTGTTGAATCTATTCGTCGGGTTTCCGTTTCCGATCCTTCTTGCCATGATGCTGAATGAAATCCGCAAGGCATGGTTCAAGAAGACGATGCAAACTCTTGTCTATTTGCCCCACTTCTTGAATTGGGTCATCGTAGGCGGAATCCTAATTACCATGTTTGCTCAGCAGACGGGGACCTTGAACCATCTGGTCGAGCAACTGACGGGCAAGCCTTTCCCCTTTTTGTATAACGAAGTCAGTTGGGTGATCATTTATTTGCTCTCGGGCATCTGGAAGACGGCAGGTTGGGGCGCCATCATCTATTTGGCCGCTCTAACGGGCATTAGTCCCGAGCTCTACGAAGCCGCCAGCATTGACGGCGCGTCAAAGTGGCGGCAAGCATGGCATATCACATTACCGGGCATTCGCTCCACCATCATGCTCGTGTTCATTCTTAGCATGGGTCACATTATGGATGTCGGCTTCGATCAAGTGTATGTACTTCAAAATCCCGCGGTCTCCGGTATTGCTGAGGTCATCAGTACATGGAACTATTCGTCGGGATTGAAAGGCAATCAATTTAGCGTGGCGGCGGCCAACGGGCTATTCGAGTCGTGCTTCGGATTATTGTTTGTCATCACGGCCAACCGCATTGCCAGACGCTATGAGCAAAGTATATGGTAGGTGACGGAAATGAGAGATTCCTTATCGGATAAATGGTTCTACGGTCTGAACGCAATGATCTTGGTTTTGGCCGGATTAAGCTGCTTGGTGCCTATCGTTCATGTTATTTCCGTTTCCCTCAGCGACTCAGGCTCAGTGATGTCGGGGAAAGTATTGCTTTGGCCCGTCGAAGTCACGTTCGAATCGTATAAACTGCTGCTTCAAGGCACCAACATCGTCCGTTCTTTTCTTAATAGCATAGAAATTACGTTGGTCGGGACATACTTGAACATGCTCTTTACCATCATGGCAGCCTATCCGCTCTCACGCAAATACTTCATCGGCCGCCGCTTTTTCTCGTTGGCGATCGTATTTACAATGATGTTCAATGCAGGGCTCATTCCGAACTTCATCCTGATCAAATCGCTGGGGTTATTAGATTCGTATGGCTCACTGTGGCTTCCCGGTTTGGTCAGCGCGTGGAATTTGCTCGTGCTTCGGTCCTTTTTCGAAGGCATTCCCGAGGAATTGGTCGAAGCCGCCCGCATCGACGGCTGTAATGAATGGCTGCTGATCTTCCGGATTTTCCTGCCGTTATCCTTGCCGGTACTCGCGGCGCTGGCTTTATTTTACGGCGTGGCTCATTGGAACTCTTTTTTCAACGTCCTCATTTACATCAATGACGCACAGAAATTCAATTTGTCCGTTCTTGTGCAAAATATGATTCAGAGCCAGCAATTGCTACAAGAAATGAACAGCCAAGGCGCAACGATGGATAATCAGCTGCAGCAGATTACGCCGGAATCGATCCGCGCGGCAGGCATAGTAGTTATGGTAACGCCCATGCTGCTTGTGTATCCGTTACTTCAGAAGTATTTTGTTAAAGGTATGCTGATCGGTTCGATTAAAGGTTAATGAAAGCATTCAAGTGAAAAGGAGAAAAAAATATGCGATTTACAAAAAAATGGCCTCTTGCATTTAGTTTGCTTGTATTGACGGCAGGGACGGCGTTATCCGGCTGTTCCGGTTCCGAAGCAAATAAGCAAACCGGAGCTGCATCGCAGAATGCTTCCCAGTCGCGTCCGAAGATTACGGTGGCGGTATCTCCCCTGTGGAGGTTCAATTCGTACCGATTCCGCGCAACGACGAAGTGGCGAAATTCAATACGCTTTTTGCTTCAGGGTCCGCGCCCGACTTGATCGTGACGTACGACGCGAATTACCGCAACGATTTGTATTCGGCCAAACAAGTTCTTCCGTTGACCGACAAAGGTGGAGAAAAAGCCAAGCAGGATTGGTTGAACGGAAAGTTAGGGATATACGGAGTAGGCAAATTCACCTCAAACCTGGGCTTATTCCAGACGTTTAAGAAAAATAATCCGGACGCCGTCATTACGCCGATCCCGCTGCCTGCGGGACCTTACGGACAATTCAGCGTCGAGCCTGACACACCGGTCGGATCCGTAGCTTTGGTTAACGCGAACGCTAAGAATTCGGGGGCTGTCCTGCAATATGTGGACTGGCTCATTTCCGAACAAACACAGAAGACGTTGAAATACGGAATAGAGGGCGAGCATTGGAAAATGGGCTCGGATGGCTGTCCGCAGCCTATCGATGCCCAGAAGAACAAAAAGGAATTGGACTGGAACTACGACTACTGGACTCCGTTCGGCAATTCGGTATTGCTCGGGAAATGCGGTGACTTTGTAAGCACTTTGAATTTGAATGATCCGGTTCAAAAGGAACTGGCCGACATTTATCAAAAATCGGCGGAGGTCAATTTGCAAAAAAGTCGTCCGCACTATAAGGACGTACAATTCATGCCTGCTTTGCCGAAGGATATGCAACTGATCAGCACTAATGGCATGAAGTATATGGATTTGTTTAATAAAGCGATTGTAAGCGGCACGAAGTATACGACGGATCAGGCTCTTAAGGATGCCGAGGCGATGTGGGAGCAGGCCGGAGGTTCAAAGGTGGACGACTATTATACAAAGTATTATGCCGAGCATATGGATAAGGTGTACTTGGCGAAGAAGGATACCTACGACGGATTTTGATCGGCTGAAGGGGGCTGCCTAGCACCTCTACAATAGCAACATTTGAGAAATGGTCCTGCAGATGATGCAGGGCCATTTTTTTCCATTAAAGGATTTCTCCGAAGAGGGCCTATTTTAATAGAGAAAACCTTCATGCCGAGTTGGAATAAATGGTCAGTTACCGCATAAGATACAACATCTCATTCATAGGAATCGATTTCTAATATATTCCAATAACGAAGGAGAGGATCCAGATGAAGGTAAGGATTCTAAAGAATGCGGACGAGCTCGGACGAGAAGCGGCTGCATTGGCTTCACAAGTGCTAAGGAAACGAATATCGGACAGTGGAAAGGCTCGCTTGGTTTTATCCACAGGTGCGTCACAGTTTGAAACATTAGAAGCGCTTATTACTTTGGATGACATGGATTGGAGTAAGGTGGAAATGTTTCACTTGGACGAGTATGTTGGTCTTTCCAGTCGGCATCCTGCCAGCTTCCGCAAATATTTAAAAGAACGCTTTGTAGATCTGGTTCCGATCCATAAGGCACACTTCGTTAATGGAGAAGGAAGCCTGCAGGAGCATATAGCGGATTTGACCAGGGAAATTCGAAAGGAGCCCATCGATCTTGCGTTAATCGGAATCGGAGAAAACGCGCATGTTGCCTTTAACGATCCGCCGGCTAATTTTGACACGAAAGAATCGTATATTGTCGTCGATTTGGATGAAAGCTGCAAAAGACAGCAGGTGAGAGAAGGCTGGTTTGACTCGCTTGACGAGGTTCCCAAGCAGGCGATTACGATGACTGTACACCAAATTATGCAAAGCGAAGTCATTATATCCAGCGTTCCCCATAAAGTTAAAGCTCGGGCGATTCGTGATTTTTTTGCAAATGACGTAAACAATCAAGTTCCGGCGACAATCTTGAAAACTCATCCCAACTATACGTTATTCCTTGACGAGCAATCCGCTTCGGAAGCCGACCGGACATTGATTAGCAGCATCACGGGAGGCCAACGCTAGGACAAGCCGCGGTAAATCCGCTCCAAACAATAATCGTGAAAGGATGAGGAGAACAATGAAAACTTATGCCATTGTTGGAGCAGGCAGCAGATGTACTTCCATGTTTGCACTTCCCATCTCCAAATCATTTGCCGACGTTGCGAGCATTGTTAGCGTTTATGATCCTAATCATAAGCGAGCCCAATTGCTGCAGCAAAAATGCGGTGGAGGCTTCCCGGTTTATGATAGCTTTGAACAAATGGTCAAAGAGGCAAGACCGGATGTCGTCATCGTTACAACGATCGATCGATACCATCACGAGTACATTATTAAGGCAATGGAAATGGGCTGCGACGTCATTACGGAAAAACCGATGACCATAGACGAGGACAAGTGCAACGCTATCCTGGAAGCTGAACAGCGGACAGGGAGGAATGTTACGGTCACCTTTAACATGCGTTTTAGACCGTTTGCCGCCCGTATAAAGGAAATTGTTCAGCAGAAGACGATAGGGCAAATATTAAGCGTCCATTTCGAATGGTTCCTGGACACCAATCACGGGGCGGACTACTTCAGAAGATGGCACCGCAAAAAAGAAAATTCCGGCGGGCTGCTCATTCACAAATCAACGCATCATTTCGACTTTATTAACTGGCTTTTGGAAGAAGAGCCTGTCGAGGTTTCCGCCTTTGGGACACTGCGGTTTTACGGACAAACCAGGGAGCAAAGAGGTGTGCGCTGTCTTACATGCAGTTATCAAAATAGCTGCGAATTTTATTTTGACATTGCGAAGGATGATGCAACCCGGGAGCTATATTTGGAATGTGAAAGTGTAGACGGATATTACCGCGATCAATGCGTATTCTCGGAAGACATTGATATCGAAGATTCCGTTAGCTTGAATGTGCGATTTTCCGGCGGGGCCCTAATGAGTTATTCGCTGACGGCACATTCTCCTTTCGAAGGCTTCAAATTGGCGGTCAACGGGAGCCAGGGCAGAATCGAAGCCGAAACATTCCACGGTGCTGTAGGACCATTTGCCGGTGAAGAAATCAACCGTTTGAGAATCTATAACCGTAATCAGGAAGAAATTACCGTTAAGGTGCCTGTGGTCGGAGGACCGCATGGCGGAGGAGATGAGAGACTGTTAAAGATGCTCTTCCGGGGTCATATGTCCGACCCGCTTCATCAGCAGGCAGACTCTTGGGACGGGGCGATGTCCAATGCCATCGGGTTCGCGGCAAACAAATCCATGAAAGAAGGGAAGTCCATTCTTATCAAGGATTTGGTAAAAAGACCGTTTCAACGCGAAATCTAACCATCTTCGGAGGGATAAAAAATGAAGAAGGCGTCATTAATATTATCGATGTCAGTGCTCTTGACTTCCGTAATAGGCTGCAGCAGCGGAAATACTTCATCTTCTTCCGGCACGGCTCCATCCGGTGCCGGTAGTAGTAACGCGCCCATTAAACTGCGCGTTGCCTGGTGGGGCGGACAATCAAGGCACGATTATACTCTAAAGATGATAGACTTGTACGAAAAGCAGTACCCGAACGTCAAGATCGAGCCTGAATACGCCGCATATGATGATTATTGGAAGAAGCTGACGCCGCAAGCGGCGGCGAACGACCTGCCGGATGTCATCCAAATGAGCGTGGCTTACATCAGCCAGTTCGGCGATAGAGGCCAATTGGAGGATCTGGCTCCGTATATGGCGAAAGGATCGCTGGATAAAAGCTCGATCTCGGACAGCTACTTGAAGATCGGCCAGTATAATGGAAAACAATATCAAATTACACTGGGAGTCAACGCATTGGCGGTTGTATACGATCCCCAAATGATAAAGGATGCCGGTGCCGCCCCGCCGACGAATTCATGGACATGGGATGATCTGGAGGCCATCGGAGCTAAATTAAAGTCAAAGGGGAAGCTTATGGCGGCTTCGCTGGATGATAGAAATTTCTTGACTTTTTATGTGCGGTCGTATGGGCAAAATCTCTTTATGCCGGAAGGCTCAGGGCTAGGGTATAAGGATGATAAGCTGTTTACCGACTACTATACGCGCCTGCAGAAAATGTATAATGCGGGCTACCTGCTTTCTCTCGATAAGTTAGGGCAGAAGAAAGGTACGCCTGAGGATGACGAGATGGTAATGGGCAACGCGGCCACTTCTTTCACCTGGTCCAATTTGTTCGTAGCGGATTCCGATGCAGCGAAGCGATCGTTAGAGATCGCACCTCCTCCAGGGCCGAATATCGATAAAGCCCTTTTCCTGCAATCGAGCCAAGGCCTCTCTGTAACCAAAAACTCGAAGAATAAAGAGGAGGCCGTGAAATTTGTTAATTTCATGATAAACGACATTGAAGCCAATAAAATCATGAAGGGCGAACGGGGTGTGCCGATTTCCACCAAGGTTCAGGAAGCGATCAAACCGTTGCTTCGACCGGAAGAACGGAAAGTAGTCGATTATGTTGCCTGGGCCGGACAGCGCACGACTTCGGACAATCCTATCGATCCAGTCGGAGCGGTTGAGGTGAATAAGGTGCTCACGGATTTGAGCCAGCAAATTCTATACAATAAAATCTCTCCCGCCGATGCGGCAGTCAAGTTCCGCAAAGATTCTACCGCCATCCTGGCTAAAAACAAAAAATAAATAGGCATGGATATCGGTTCAGGACAGCGTTTCGGCGCTGCTCCTGAGCCCTTTCATACTTCACCTTGCACAGGGGTTGATAATAATGAAACTGCGTGAAAATGACAATGTGGTCGGCTATGTGTTCATTGCTCCTTTTGTTCTCGGTTTTCTGATATTCACGCTGTATCCCATCCTGTCCTCTTTTTATTATTCGTTTACGGAGTACAATCTGATGGAATCGCCTAGGTGGATTGGCTTAGGGAATTATAACAGGATGTTTATGGACGATGAGCAATTAATGAAATCGTTGAAGGTTACGTTCAGTTACGTGTTTGCCAGCGTTCCTCTTCGTCTTGGATTTGCTCTGGCCGTGGCGATGCTGCTGAACCGTACGGTCCGCGGCATCGGTATCTACCGCTCAACTTATTATCTGCCCTCGCTGATTGGAGGAAGCGTGGCCGTTTCCATCATGTGGATTCAGATCTTCGGTGATAAGGGGCTCTTGAACTCTATGCTCGGGCTGATCGGTATTCATACGAATACTTCCTGGATAGGAAATCCTTCAACCGCGTTATGGACGCTGATTGCGCTCTCTGTCTGGCAGTTTGGCTCGTCCATGCTTATTTTTCTGGCGGGCTTGAAAAATATCCCCCATTCCTACTACGAAGCTGCAAGTGTCGATGGAGCGAACGGGTGGCAAAGGTTCTATAAAATAACGCTGCCAATGCTAAGCCCGATCGTTTTATTTAACTTGATTATGCAGATCATTTCCGCTTTCATGACTTTTACTCCCGCCTATGTCATTACGAGAGGCGAAGGCGGACCGCTCGATTCGACGCTGCTGTATTCGCTTTATTTGTACCGCAGGGCATTCGCTTTCTTCGAGATGGGCTATGCCTCTTCGATGGCTTGGGTTATGTTGATTATTATTGCAGCCATTACGTTTGCCATCTTCAAGACATCCTCCTATTGGGTTCACTATGAGTCGAAAGGAGAGAGATAGCATGTCTTTAAGCAGCGCCCGATCCAAGCCGATAGGAAGAAGCGGAAGCGGAGTGTCGAAATCCGGGTTCCGTCCCCAGGCATTTCTTTATCACTTGATCATAGGCCTCCTGGCTCTGGTGATGATTTACCCGATTATTTGGATGGCGGCCAGCTCCTTGAAACCGAGCAATGAAATCTTCTCCACCGCCAACAATTTAATTCCGAGCCGATTGGTGTTCGGCAACTATATAAGCGGCTGGAAGGGATTCGGGACGAACAGCTTTTCCACCTTTTTTAAAAACTCCTTTATTATTGTCATCTTTGCGACCATTGGAGCGGTTGGATCATCGTCGCTTGTGGCCTACGGCATGGCCCGAATTCCGTTTAAGGGAAAAGCTTTTTGGTTCAGCTGCGTGATGATGACGATGATGCTTCCTAATGATGTGACGATCATTCCTCAATACGTCATGTTTGCCAAGCTTGGCTGGCTTTCTTCGTTTAAACCGGCGATTATTCCCCATTTTTTTGGGACTCCGTTCTTCATCTTCTTGATTATGCAGTTTATCCGGACTATCCCGCCGGAAATGGACGAGGCGGCCAAAATGGATGGCTGCAGCAAATACTCGATTTTCTTTCGGATTATTTTGCCGCTGATTGTTCCGGCACTGGTAACCGCAACCGTCTTTTCGTTTTATTGGCGATGGGACGATTTCATTACTCCGCTACTGTATCTAAACAAGCCGGTATTATATCCGGTATCGCTTGCATTAAAAATGTTCCTCGACGCGGATTCGCTCAACAACTGGGGCGGGATGTTCGCCATGTCGACCTTGTCGCTATTGCCGGTAGTCCTCATTTTTTTCTTTTTCCAAAGATATATAGTGGAAGGCATTAGTACTAGCGGATTGAAAGGATAAGGAATCAGGAAGACCCATTAGAAGATATTGAAAGAAATCGGAAGTTCCCCTAATACACAACGGACTGTGAAGGTTGTAACATTATTAGTGAGCAGTAGAGCAGCCTAATCATTGATAATATCATTTTTAATTAGGATGTGAGCTTATGAAACTTTTAACCTCGGCTTTGGTCGGTGCGGGAAAAATTGCAGACTGGTTGCATTTACCCGTTCATAAGAAGCTGCGAGGGTCTGAATTGAAATGGGTGTGCGATTCGAATGGTCAGGTTGCCAAAGGCTTTGCCGAGAAGTGGGGCATTCCTAATTGGACTGATCGGCTGGAGGATGTATTAGCTGATACAGCCGTTGATTGGGTGGATGTCACGGTTCCTAACCGATTCCATGAACCGGTAACGGTCCAATCCCTTCAGGCCGGCAAGCATGTGCTTTGCCAGAAGCCGATGGCTACTTCCATCGAGGCTGCTCAAAGGATGATTTCCGCGGCCGATCAGTCCGCCTGCAGTTTAGGCATGTATATGTGTTTTCGAGGAGACCCGGCATTTCGAATGATGAAAAGGATGATCGCGGAAGGCATCTTCGGTAACATCATTTCTTTTAGAGGCAAAATGATATCGGGTAACGGGATGAATTTACGTACAGGTCAGTGGCGTATGGATGATGCATCGGGAGCTTTGGATTTACTTGGCATCCATCTTATCGATCTGTTCGCGTGGCTGTACAGTGATATCCAGTGGGTACAGGCGTATTCCAATACGTTATACGCACCAATGAATGGTGATGATGTGACCACGGCAATTTATGGTTTAAAGGACGGCGTAACAGCTGTATTAGAGACAACATATAGTTCCTATTTAGGACCGGGTTTGCCTATTTATTTGTTTGAAGTCAATGGAACCGAGGGATATGCAAGCTACAATTTTGATGTTGGGAAATTAATAATTCAACTTAAGAACGGCTACCAGTCAGAGAATTTCAGTTGTAAACCGAATGAAGTTAAGCACTGTACATTTGAACACACCCTTAACGGGGGGGACTCAATTGCGAACGTCCATCAAGATTTCGTTGATTCCCTCCTGCGAGGGGAGGCCTTTGACGCGGACGGTCAGGCAGGTTTGAAATCCATTTGCGTTGTGGAAACTACTCGATTGGCTGCAAGAGAGAGAAGACAAATTATGATTTCACAGTAATCCGGTGACCCATAATTAGAGGAGGGGATCTCATTGAAGACATGTTTACATTCAGTCAGCTATTCGGGTACTTGGGGCGGGCAGACCGCACTTACTTTAAAACAATTTATTGAAAAAGCGGTTAAGCTGGGATTCGAAAGTGTGGAGTTTGCTGCAAAAAGACCGCATTGTTCCCCCCTCGATATGAATAAAGAGAAAAGAAAAGAAATTAAACATCTGCTCGAGGAAAAAGGATTAGGGCTGGCATGTATTGCCAGTTATCATGATTTTTCCGCTTTTTTCGAACATAAAGATATGGCTTACATGGAGAAAGAATTATTGTACATAAAGAATATCATTGAGCTTGCCTATGATTTGGGGAGCCCCGTCGTTCGAACATATACGGGATATTTTAAGGAAGGCATACCCTACCGAAGCCAGTGGGACTCTTGTGTAAAAGGGATTAAAGAAAGCGCACAAATGGCGGCGCCGTATGGAATAACCATCGGTGTACAGAATCATTCGTGCATCGCCAGCGATCCTGAAAGCCTGCTCGATTTTATGGCTGAAGTTAATGAACCTAATGCAAAAGTCGTACTTGACGCACCATTCATTGACAACCATTTTAAACCGATGCGCGAAACTGTACTTCAATATAAGGGAATGATCGTTCATACTCATCTCACGGATTATATTCGCAGAGAGAAGTATAAGTATGTTTCCGAAACGGTTACATTTGATAAAAACGGAATTGAAATGATCTCCATCCCAATTGGAAAAGGCAGCATAAACTACGAAGAATTTATTGCCGCATTACACGAAGTGGGCTATCAAGGGTCTCTATCCTACGAAATGTGCTCACCGCTTGTTGGCGGCGGCAGCGAGGAAAATCTGGATCGCAGTGCCTTGGAATCGCTGAATTATGTTAAGCAAATCCTAACCGGCTTGTAAGCGTAATGCATGCAGAATGAGGTGATTGCGTGAACAAAGTAAATCCCCCTTTGATTGCATTGCCTTCCAAGGGTAGGAAACGACCCCGATTTTTAAAACGATGGGAATCTCCGATCGAGGGATATTTGTTTATTTCCCTTTGGCTAATAGGCATCGCTTTTTTGACGGTATGGCCGTTCTTTCAGTCCATTTATTTTTCATTAACTAAATATTCTTTATTAGCGTCTCCCAAGTGGATCGGGTTACAAAACTACAAAACGATCATTATGAATGACGACCTCTTTAGGCAATCCCTTAAGGTGACCATATATTTTGTTCTGTTTACGGTGCCTTTGAAAATGATTTTCGCCTTGTTCGTCGCGATGCTTCTTAATAAGAATATCAAAGGAATATCTGTATACCGAACAATGATCTACTTTCCGTCATTAATTGGAACAAGCATGGCGGTTTCAATCCTATGGAAAAATATATTCGGCTCCGACGGACTCTTCAATCAACTTTTAGCTGTGTTTGGCATCCACGGCACCTCTTGGCTATCCAATCCCGCTACTTCCCTTCCGACAATCGGGTTGCTTGATGTCTGGCAATTCGGCTCATCCATGGTCATTTTTCTGGCAGGCTTGAAACAAATTTCGAAGGAATTATACGAGGCTTCATCGATAGATGGCGCATCTAAACCTAGACAATTTATAAGCATAACTTTACCGATGATTTCTCCGGTTATACTTTTTAATATGGTTATGCAGACCATCGGCTCGTTTCAAACCTTTACACAGGCATTCATAATTACCAAGGGCGGGCCTATGAATTCAACCTACATGTATGCCATGTATTTGTATCAAAGGGCATTTGGAAGATTCGAGATGGGTTATGCTTCGGCACTAGCCTGGATTTTGCTGGTTATCATCGGTCTTTTTACCATGCTTATATTTGCCAGTACAAGATACTGGGTTCATTATGAGGCGGAAACGGGGGGAGCAAAATGATAGCAAGGGCAGCCGTCCGCTTGAAGACACCCTTAACTCATCTATTAATGCTAGTGTTCGGTCTATTGATGCTCTATCCTCTATTTTGGTGGATTGGTGCTTCGCTCAAGTCAAACCAAGAGCTGCTTTCCCCCGGTTTATTCCCTCAAAACTGGTTATGGAGCAATTATACTAAAGGGTGGGTGGCCATTCCGCGGTATACATTTACCCATTTTTATTTGAATTCGTTTCAATTGATGCTTGCCATTCTTGTAACAACCATCGTTTCCTGCAGTTTGACGGCTTTCGGGTTTGCGCGGCTTGATTTTCCACTGCGTAAATTTTGGTTCTCCATTCTGCTGATCACCTTGATGCTCCCAGGTCAAGTTACTCTCGTTCCACAATATGTATTGTTTAACGGGCTGGGATGGATCAATACTTATTGGCCGCTAATTTTACCCCATTTGCTGGCAGCAGATGCGTTCTTTGTATTCCTGCTCATTCAATTTATTCGAGGTATTCCAAGGGAGCTGGATGAATCGGCGAAAATGGACGGCAGCTCCTCATTCGGGATTTATCTGAAAATCATTATACCGTTGACGAAACCGGCATTGGTTACAGTGGGGATTTATTGTTTTATTTGGAATTGGGACAATTTTTTTGGGCAATTAATTTATTTGAACTCAGTAAATAAGTATACGGTAGTTCTGGCACTAAGGATGTTTATCGATACTCAAGGAAATTTGCCTTGGGGGCAGCTCCTTGCTATGTCCTTATTATCTGTTCTTCCCGCGACAATCATTTTCTTCATGCTCCAGCGCCATTTTGTAGAAGGAATTGCCACAACAGGAATCAAGGGATAGGGCATTGCACATAGGGAGGAATGGAGGAGCAGGTCATTTATAACCCCTTCAAAAAACACAAAATCGATCGCTTGTTGTTCGGAAGCTTTGCTTGTTTGATCGTGACTCTGATCATTGTTGTTATCGCGATTAGCTATAAGTATTCCTCTCGGGAGTTAGTCAGAAACACGTCGTATTATCAGCAAAATCTATTAAATCAGTTAAACAAACAAATCGTTACGCAGATGAATTCAATTGAACAAATCTCATTGGCCGCATCCAGGAATACGAATGTACAGCGTTTTTTAGGTTCAGAAGGGGATAGCTACGCCAATTATCAGCAGCAGAAAACAGTTGTAGAATATATGGCTAACATCGTGTATAGTACCAGCATCATAGAATCCATTGATTTGTACATCAATCATCAGCCAATGAGAATATCCGGGACTCCCGTCATTTTTAAGAGCACCGACGTATTGAAGGAGGAAGTGTGGTATCCGCTAATTAAAGATACGGATTTCACATGGATTCCGGAGAGCCGTACGAATGCGAATGACGGTTCAACACCTGTTGTTAGTTTTATGCGGAAAATGTACTCTTACACCGGCCGGTATCAAGGTCTGCTTGCTTTCCATATTAAGTCTTCTGCTATTCACAATTTATTGAAAGACGAGATTAGCGATAGTAATCATACATCCAGTACCAGGGTTATGATGGATTTCAAAGGCAGAATCATTTCCACGCTCGGGGAAAATTCCATTGATCCTGACATGCAAGAATCGATCCTTAAACGCATTGATAACAGTAGAACCGGTAATGCCCACATCATGTTCGGTACAAATAAGAATAAGGGAATCAATGATGTACTGATTGTTTGGACCCGACTATATAATTCGAATTGGGTTTTATTGGAGATTACTCCATGGAAGGAAATAACGAAAGGCAGTACAGAAATTTCAACCGTTTTACTATTTGTTGGACTGATCGCTATCGGGTTTGCAATTATTTTAACTCTGGTGTTGTCCAATCAATTTACGAAACCTATCCGAATGTTACTGCGAGAAATGAATCGTTTCAATAAAAACTTCCCGCAAAGCAGCCAGAAAGCCAAATTGCCGGGAGATTACCATAATGAATTTGGAACCATATTTATTGTTTACAAAAACATGCTCGATAGCAACGAAGAATTGTTTCGATCCTTAGAGAATCGCTACATAAGACAGAAAGAATCTGAAATAAAGGCTTTACAAGCTATGATAAATCCCCACTTTTTGTATAACACGCTTGATCAAATAAACTGGATGGCGATTGATATAGGCCATTTTGAAATTAGCAAGGTAGTGGAATTAATGGGGCGTATGTTTCGGATTGGTCTCTCCAATGGCGAATATTTAATTGAAATCGTAGAAGAGCTGAAGCATATACGCTGTTATATGGAGCTTCAGAAGATTCGTCTGGGAAACAAATTCGATTACGTTGTCGATGTGCCGGATGCGATTTTGAATTGTTATATTTTAAAATTGACGCTGCAGCCTTTTGTGGAGAACGCAGTTATGCACGGCCTGCATGGTGTGCAGCATGGTACTATCCATATCCGTGCCGTAGAAACAACAGAGGGCATTTTATTTACGATTACCGATAATGGTAAAGGGATGAAGGAAGAGTGGCAAAGCCCAAAACGACGGAAGACAGGTGGGTACGGAATTCGAAATGTGAAGGAACGGATGGATGCCTATTATAGTGATAAATACGGAATCCACATAGAAAGCGAACCGGGTAAAGGCACGGGAGTTTACATTCTGCAGCCAAAGATTGAAAATTCAAATCACTGGAGAGAACAATATGTGGAAAGTGGCAATCATTGATGATGATCCGTATGTGCTCCGGGGAATGAAGAAAATTATCCCATGGGCAGAACTGGACTTGGAGTTTGTCGGTGAAGAGCAGGATGGACACAAAGGGCTTGAGCTTATCCGTACCGCATGTCCTGATATCGTGATAACGGATATTTATATGCCTGTCTTGAACGGTCTGGATATGATCGAGAAATTACGGGATGAGGGATTTCAAGGTAAAATTGTCATCCTGAGCGGATATTCCGATTTTGAATACGCAAGACAGGCCGTACGCTTGGATGTGGATGATTATTTATCTAAACCGACGTCCATCGAGATGTTGCGCAAAGTCATGGAGAAATTGATTCACCGATTAGAAGAAGAATTAATTAAAAAAGAAAAAATGGATGAAGTATACCACAAAGATGCTAATCCAGAATTGAGTGAAACGCAGCTGGAGTTTTACCATAACTTTGCGCAAGCAATACGAAACTCCAAAGCATGCTACGCAAAGGAGCTGGTGAAAGGGCATATTGTTCATTTGCAAGATATCAATTTTACATCACAAGCTCTTCTTCAGCAATATACCAAAGAGATATGGACCATTCTTGCTTATACCTTATTTGACGCAGGTATTGTATTGAATGACATTTATCCAAACCATACTTTGCAAAATGATTTGGACAATATTATATCGTTGATTCAGTTTGAGCTATGGTTGTTACATATCATTGATGTGATTCTGGAAAGCCGCAAATATAAAGATAACCTTAAACATCAAAAAGCGATGGATACCATCATCGAATATATTCATGAGCATTATACGGAAGATATCTCGTTGGAGGAATTATCGGATATCGTATCGATTTCGAAAAATTATTTGTGCTATATTTTCAAGAAAGCTACCGGTGAAACGTTCAATCAGTATTTGACAAGGGTTCGGATTGAAAAAGCAAAAGAAATGATTCTGGATGGAAAATGGCTGGTGTATGAGATTGCAGAGAAAGTCGGTTATAAGAACATTCCCTATTTCAGTACAGTATTTAAGAAGATAACAGGACATACTCCGACGGATCTGGTGAAGAATTGAGTAATTGGAATATTTTAAAATAGTTCGTAAGTTTCCCGCATACCCAACCTCAAGCTCAGACATTAATATGATAATGTACCCGGTTGTTAAACTCAGCTGAAAGGGGCAATGAATGCATGAGGAAATCGGTCAAGAGGGCTTTCGTACCTGCAATCGCTGCGATGCTAATGTTATCTGTAACCGCTTGCAATAGTCAGAAGGAAGCAGCTTCCGGAGGCAAAACTGCGGAATCCGGCACTCCAAATAATGCAGGTGATACCGCCAAACCGGTTAAACTGCGAATCGATTGGTGGGGGGCACAAACAAGGCATGACTTGACTTTAAAAGTTCTGGATCTTTATACGAAGCAGCATCCCAATGTTACCTTTGAACCTGAGTATTCCGGCTGGGATGGATATTGGGATAAGCTCGCGACTGAGGTAGCGGCGAAGAGTGCACCGGACATTTACCAGATGGATCCGGCGTATTTAAATCAATATGTCACAAATAATCAGTTGGCTGAGTTTAAGAATGTCAACACTTCAGATATGGAGCCTTCTTTGCTTAACACCGGTAAAGTCAATAATAAGCTGTATGCTATTCCTCTAGGCAAGAACATTAACGGTATGGCCTATAATAAGGTGCTTGTTAATAAACTGGGAATCACAGCTCCGCATAATGATTGGACTTGGGATGAGTATTTCCAGTTCGGGCGAGACGCCAAGGCTAAACTAGGTAAAGACAGCTATGCGTTACTGGATGCCACAACGAATATCGAAATGGCGGATATGTACCAAATCAGTCAAGGTAAAGGCAGTATGATTCTTGATAACGGCAAATTTAATCTAGACAAAGACTCCTTTATTCAATTCCAAACGATATATGTGCAGTTAAGAAAAGAGGGCGTTGTACCGCCGCCGGAAGTTTCGGTTACGAATCAGGATTTAGATCCGCAAAACGACTTGATGGTTAAAAATAAAGTATTGATCAGACAGCTTTATGCAGCGCAATCCACTGCTTTAGACAGCATGAGTCCAGGCTCGTATGCTATGGTTACAGTTCCTAAGGGCAAGCAAAAAGGGGGATGGTTAACTCCTTCGATGTATTGGAGCATTAGCTCTAACTCACCCAATAAGGCCGAAGCTGAAAAATTTATCGATTGGTTCATTAACAGCAATGAAGCGGGAGATATTCTCGGCACCAGTCGTGGAGTTCCTGTCTCGAGCAAAGTGCTTGAACACGTATCACCGAGCTTCAGCGCTGCTGATAAATTGGGAGTGGATTTGCTGACAAAAGGATCTCAGGATGCACCGCCATTTCCTTTTATACCTGAAAAATGGGCAGGCTGGAGAGCCAAGGACTACGTAACGGCTACGGAAAAATTAATGTTTGGCAAATCTACCCCAGAGCAGGCTTACAACGAGTTGGTAGTAATGAGCAAACAATACCAATAGAATGAATGGGCCGTCCCTTCTGAATGAGGGGCGGTAATGGATCATGATAAATTCAGTTGGCAAGAGAGGTCTTCCTATGATGAAATTATCAGGATTTGCAGATGAGATTTCTCCGGATTTGATGCAGCAGATAACCGTTTGTATGGATGAAGGGATCAAACATCTGGAATTTCGGAGTGCTTGGAATACCAATGTGCTTAAATTAAACGATGCAGAGTTATTAAAGGCAAAGACAGCACTTGAGAGCAATCAAATGCGTGTATCTGCTATAGGCTCCCCCGTAGGAAAAATTGGCATTATGGATGACTTCGAATCGCACCTCCGTGCATTTGAAAGAGCAATACACGCAGCAAAGGTGTTCGATACGAAGTATATCCGCGTATTTTCTTTTATATTACCACAGGGAGATGACTGGAGAAGACATCGTGATGAGGTCATGTACAGAATGAAGCAAATGGTCAAACGTGCAGAAGAAGCGAATGTAATTTTGCTGCATGAAAATGAATCCGGTATGTACGGGGATACGCCGGAGCGATGTTTGGATGTGTTGGCAACATGTTCTTCGCCAAACCTTCGTCAAGCGTTTGATCCGGGGAATTTCGTACAGAGTGGAGTTAAATCGACGTTGGAAGCCTTTCATGTACTGAAGCCTTATATCGAATATATTCATATTAAAGACGTCACCCTTCACAATGGAAAAGAGGCCCCTGCCGGCAGGGGAGACGGGCAGCTAACGGAATTGTTAATGCAATTGCAAAGCATGCGATATAACGGATTTTTATCTTTAGAGCCGCATTTAGTCTACTCCGGTATGTATCCGGATCATACTCCGGCCGAATTGTTCGTAATCGCGAGCCAAGCATTAAAAGAAATATTGCAACATATTGGTGAAGATTGGACATAAAATTGAAGAACGCCGGAAGGCGTTTTTCTATTTTTATGCGCCAGTTACCCGCGAACCTGATCTTGTATTTTTCTTGATAGCGCATACAATGAAGATATAGTTAAAAAACAGGAACTGCAATGAGGTGTGTAGTTTGCTATATACCAGAAGGCCGACCTTAAGATCTAAAATCAATCTTCTTGTCTTATTGAATATTTTATTTGTTTTATTGCTTGTCCTCTCCGCTGTATCCTATATCATGATTGACCAAAAATTCGAGGATACCGGCGATAAAGCCCTTGCTTTAGCGAACGCCGTGGCGGGCATGCCCGAAATCATTCAGGCGATGGGTGAACCCGATCCTTCTTCCGTCATTCAACCTCTGGCCGAACGGCTCCGGGTGAAATCCAAGGCCGAATTTATCGTCGTTACCAACATGAGCCTCATTCGCTTCAGCCACCCGAACCCGAGCAACATCGGCAAACCCTTGGACGGAGAAGACGCTCAAAACGATCAGAAAGTATTGAACGGGGAGGAAATCCGTTCTATCGCTATCGGCAGTCTGGGCCACACCGTTCGGGGAAAAACCCCCATATATGGTGCTGACCATCGTCAGATCGGACTCGTGTCCGTAGGCTTTCTCGTGCAAAATATTTGGAATCAAATGTACACGCTGCTTCTCAAGATCGTATTGATCGGAGCAGCCGCGCTAATCTTCGGTCTTGGGGGAGCGTACCTTTTATCCGGGCATATTAAAAAGCAGATTTTCAATATGGAGCCTCATGAAATCGCATTCAAAACACAGGAGCAAGCGGCGATACTGGATTCCATTCACGAAGGGATCATTGCTGTCAATAGCGAAGGGAAGATTACAACCTGCAATCGCGAAGCCAAAAAAATAATGGGCATCGAAGGAGTTGAAGTTAACGGGAGAGAGATTAATTCCATCCTTCCGACGTCCCGGTTATTGGATGTACTGAAAGAAGGCGTTATCCATAAGGATATTCCTATGCTGATAGGAGATACCCTGATTATTACTAATCGGGTGCCCGTGTACGCGATGGAACAAATTATAGGGGCCGTGGCCACCTTCCGTGACAAGCTTCAACTCGATCAGATTGATCAGCGACTGGCGGATATCGGACAATATGCCGATTCTCTGCGCAGCCAAAGACATGAATTTATGAATCGGTTGCATCTAATTTCGGGATTGATCGAAATGAAGGAATACGAAATGGTGAGGGAGTTAATCGAAGAAGTCAATGAAGAGCAGCGAAATCTGCTGAATTTTTTCCTGACAAGAATTCACGATTCCGCCATCGTAGGCGTCTTGATTGGAAAGCTGCACCGGGCCAAAGAACTCGGCATCGCCCTGGTTATCGACGCGGACTCTTCCTTGCCGGACCCATGCCCTCATCGAGAGATCATCGTGACCATTCTCGGAAACGCCATTGAAAATTCGCTCGAGGCCATATCGGGCACTAACATGACAACGCCAAGCGCCATTACGGTCGGCTTCCATGACGAAAGCGACCGACTTCATATTTCGGTTCACGATACGGGGCCGGGAATAGATCCGAGCTTGGGAGCAGCCATATTCGAGGACGGAGTGACGACAAAGGGCGCCGGGCGAGGATTCGGTCTGGCCCTGCTTACTCGTTTGGTAACCAACATTGGGGGAGACTTGTCGATGGAATGTTCGCCTTCAGGCACGATGTTAAAAACGAGCTTACCCAAATAGGAGGCGTGGACCTTGACTCATTCATCTATTCGTACCGTTATCGTAGAAGACGATTTTATGATTGCCAAGATGCATGGCAAATATATTGATTCGCAGGACGGTTATCAGCTGGTTGGCATTGTCCACAACTATGAACAGGCGCTGGCTCATGTCTCCGAGTCGAAACCGGATCTCCTGCTGCTTGACGTGTATTTGCCCGATCGATCCGGGATTGAGCTCTTACGGACGATTCGCAGCAACAATTTGCCTTGCGACATTATCCTCATCACGGCATCCAAGGAACACGAAATCGTGGAAGAAGGATTGCGACTCGGGGCTATCGATTACTTAATTAATCCCTTTGCGTTAAGCCAATTGCAAAATACGTTGAACCAATACGCCCTATTCAAAAAACGGCTGTCTTCAAGCACCCAGCTGAATCAAGAATTTTTGCACGAGCTCATGAAGCTGCGGGCGCCGAAACGATCTGCAGCCCCATCGCAAAAAGGAATCGACGAAAGAACCTTGGATCGAATAAAAAAATGTTTGGCCGACCAAACGGAGTATCTTAGTGCGGATGAAATCGCCCATCTTGCCGGGGTCGGCCTTACGACCATACGCAATTATTTGACATTCCTGGCCAAGGAAAATATCGTCGAGGAATTGCTGCAGTACGGTGCGATCGGCCGTCCGCAAAGGCTGTACCGATTGAAATAAAGACGTACCCCGCAGGAGCGGAGTACGTCTTTGCCGGTTTATTTGACGGATTGCAGAGCCTTGTCGACAAATTCGGTCGTATACGTATCGTTCAGATTGATTTTGGCATCTTTCAGCTTGGGATTGAACGTGCTTAACACTTCCATTACTTTTTGAGGGCCGTCGGCCGGCATTTTACCGTCTGCCGTAAACATAGGCAAGGTCTCCTTAAGCGCCGTCAGATACAGCGCCTTATCTCCCGCATAATATTCGGGAGGCAGCTTATCGGCAATTTCATCAGGGGAATGCGTACTCATCCATTTCAAAGTTTTCACAAGAGCATTGGCTAAATGCTGTACGACTTCAGGATATGATTTAACGTAGGAGTTTTGCATATAAAGGCTGGTGGACGGATAATTCCCGCCGATGGCTTGCAGCGTTCCTTCCTTGGTATTCATGTCCACGAGAACGGAAGCGATATTTTTATCCTTCAAGAGGGAAACCGTAGGCTCCGTGGTGACGGCCAAGTCCACTTTGCCCTGCTGCATCGCCGCGATTAAGGTTTGGCCCGCACCTACGGGCAGCGGCGTATAATCCTTGGTCGTGTTCCCGCCCTTCGTAACCAGGTAGTTCGCAAGGAAATTCGTCGAGGAGCCAAGTCCGGTAACCCCGATCGTATGGCCTTTTAAGTCGGCCAACGTTTTGATTTTATCCTTTAAGGTGTTGGCTACCATGAGGCGTTCCCCCGGGATCCCCGCCATTTGCACGACGGATTCAAGAGCCTTGCCTTTGGATTGCATATCGATCGTATGGTCGTAAAATCCGCCTACGCCTTGGACCTCGCCGGCGATTAACGCTTCTTCGGCGGATTGGCCGGCGCCTTCATTCATCAATTCTACGGTCAGACCTTCATCCTTGAAAAATCCAAGCTTCTCCGTCAGCATATAAGGGGAGTAAATGATCTTCTCCAAACCTCCAACCATGATCGTAACTTTAGGCAGCGGCTTCGCCGGAGCTTTAGCCGTGTCCGAAGCGGGGCTTGGGCTTGAGCTTGAGCTTGGCGCATCCGCTTTGGGCGCTTGCGTCGAAGCCGTCGGTCCGCAGCCTGCAACAAGCGTAGCTAATAGGGCTGCGCAGGAAACGCCTAAACTAAGTTTACCGTTCATTTTCAATGGAATGTCCCCCTTAAGGTTTAGTTATTATCATGATTGGCGGCCGGGCCGCCAAATGATAAACCGTTATTGCCGGGTATGGCGCCAAGCGACAAACCGCTTCTCCAGCTTGGTAACCGCCCAGTTGGCGGCCAAAGCGGTAACCGACAACAGTACCATGCCGGCAAAAACCCCCGTCGTATCAAAGGCACCTTGCGCTTGGGCGATGAGAAAGCCAAGACCTTTCGTAGAGCCTATAAATTCTCCTACGACGGCGCCGACCAAGGCGAAGCCGAAGCTGGAATGCAGGCTGGACAAAATCCAGGTTAACGCCGAAGGAAGGATGACGTGCTGGGCCAGCTGTCTTTTGCTCGCTCCCAGCAATCGGGCGTTATTCAGCAGATTCCGGTCCACTTCCCTTACCCCTTGAAAAGCGTTGAAGAAAACGATGAAAAAGGTAAGCGTAACGCCAAGGGCTATCTTCGAGGGCATTCCCAGACCGAACCAAATGATGAAAATCGGTGCCAGCACCACCCTGGGAAGAGCATTCAATACTTGAATATAAGGCCCGAACACGACGGAAAGAATATCGCTTCGGCCTAAGGCATAACCGGCGACGACCCCGAGAACGACTCCCATGAGAAAGGCAATGACCGTTTCCTCGAAGGAGACGACAAAATGGATATACAGCGGACCTTGGGTTGTGCCGTTGGCAAACCAATCCACGATATGAGCGAGGATGGCGCTCGGGCTTGAAAAAAAGAACGGGTCGATGATTTTTCGGCTCGACAGGATCTCCCAAGAACCGAATATGGCGATAAAAACGATGATTTGCAAAAAGAGATTGCGGGCTCTCATCTTCAGTGCTTTGGATCTGAGCTCTTGTTTCCGTGCCTGGATTTCCGCCTGGGAATTACT
The DNA here is from genome assembly GCF_027533625.1 of Paenibacillus gyeongsangnamensis. Taxonomy (GTDB): domain Bacteria; phylum Bacillota; class Bacilli; order Paenibacillales; family NBRC-103111; genus Paenibacillus_G; species Paenibacillus_G gyeongsangnamensis. The sequence goes on from NZ_JAQAGZ010000015.1 coordinate 41,086, forward strand.
ATTTGTTGCGTGCAGCGTCTGCATAACTGATCATCACCTCGTCGCGCAAGTCATTCCAGATTTGTTCATGCAGCTTCATAAAAGCGGGATCAAAGCGTACCTCGGCCACGTTGCGCGGCCTCGGCAGATGGATCTTGTAGTCTCCTTTGACGGTAGCCGCCGGCCCCGCGCTAAGTACGATCACCCGATCGCTGAGCGCAATCGCTTCCTCCAAATCGTGAGTGATGAAGATAACGGAAGCGGAGGTTTCCTCCCAAATTTTTAAAAGCTCGTTCTCCATTAAATGCCGGGTATGCACGTCAAGCGCTGAAAACGATTCGTCCATAAGCAATATTTCCGGTTGTACGATAAGGGTCTGCGCGAGCGCGACGCGTTTTCTCATCCCGCCCGATAACTGATGGGGATAATGACCTTCAAAACCTTTAAGCCCAACGATCTCGATCCATCTGCTCGCTTCCGCATAAGCCTCCCGCTTGTCTTTCCCTCTTAAACGCAAACCTAAGGACACGTTGTCGATGACGGTTTTCCAAGGGAAAGCGTTCTCGGTTTGAAATACACAGGCGGCCAATGGATTGATGCCTTGGAGCGTTTCGCCGCGAATCCGCACCATGCCTTGGGTCGGAGGCTCGAATCCAGCGATTAAGCTTAAAGTCGTCGATTTTCCGCACCCCGTTGGTCCTACGATCGAAACAAATTCGCCTTTGGCCACCGCCAAATGGATATTTCGGAGCACCGAATGAACTTCCCCGGACGGTTTTAAGAAATCTTTGCAGACTCCCGATAGTTCAATCATGGGCTGTGAAATCACCTTGGCTTCGTAACGGACAGAGTCCTTAGCTTTATTCATCCTGGAGGGCCTCCTAGTAATTGTTAGCGGTTACAATTCTGAATATAGATGATATTTTACATTCCGTATATATTGTGCCGTTAAGCTCTTTTTTTTGTATTAAAATCACTTTCCTCAATAAAATCGGCGGACGCTTATACGCAGAAATGGGGATCCGTCGTCTATTTTGCGTATCCATAAATTCCTTCCTTACTTGCTCTTGAATACATATATATAAGCAAAAGCGAAAAAAGGGGGGATATGCATGCGCCCAGGATACGGATTATTCCAGCAGCAAGCTGCAAAGCTGCGTTTGACGCCGCAATTGCGGCAAGCGATCAAGCTCCTTCAGCTCTCGACGCCGAAACTATTGGAGGTTGTCCGGCAGGAGCTGGAGGCGAACCCGGTATTGGAATACGCCGATAACGAATGGGATGCATATAGCGCTTATCGCATATCGGATCGCGGCATGGGCCGGAACCAAGACTATGACCCGCTGCATCGAGCCGCATGGAACGATATTTCCCTGGAAATGCATTTAAAGGAGCAATTGGGCTATATAAGAGAGATTTCCCCTACGATACGCAGAATGGTCGTGTTTATGATCGGCTGTCTGGACGACAACGGATATCTCGGACTCTCCTTGAACGACATTGCGGAAGCGCTGCAGGCGGAACCGGATGAAGCGGAGCTGGCGCTAAGCATTCTGCAGAGCTTTGAACCGGCCGGCGTGGGAGCGAGGAATTTAAGGGAATGCCTGCTTCTTCAGGTCAAGTCCTTATCGGAATGCTTCCCTCTGGTATCCTTATTAATTCGCAATCATCTTCAGGAGGTCGCCGATTATCGCGTTCATGCATTGTCGGTTAGCTTGAAGGCATCTACCCAAGAAATCAGGGCTGCGATCGAGCTGATCAAGGGATTGAATCCGAGGCCCGGCGCAGCATTTCATAAAGGGGAAGTCCGCTATATTATTCCGGACGTCAGGATCGAACGGACGGGCGAACGGTTCAGTGTGTCGATTCCCGGCGCCGCATCGCCCCGGCTTTCGGTGAATGCCCGCTATGAACGAATGGTGAAGGAGAGCCGGGAGCCTGACGAGGCCCGAACGTTTCTTTACGATAAATTGAAATCGGCAAGATTCTTCATGAAGTGCCTGGAACAACGACGATGGACGATCATCCGCGTTGTTCAAGCTATCGCCGAGGAACAGAGCGAGTTTTTCGCGAAAGGGCCTTCCTGTCTGAAACCGATGACCTTGAAGCGCATTGCCGACCGTTTGAATGTGCATGAGTCGACGGTCAGCCGGGCCACGTCCGGCAAATATGCAGAGACGCCTTGGGGGATCTTCGAGCTGAAGGCCTTCTTTCCGATAGGGCTGCAGACGGACCTTGGAGACCAGGCGTCCCCGGAACGCGTAAAAGCGAAAATAAAGGAATGGGTCCTTGGGGAAAACCGCGAAAAGCCCTACTCTGATCATAAGCTGGCTGAGCTTATGAGGCGGGAGGGCATTCACATCTCCCGCCGGACGGTAACCAAATACCGGGAGGAGCTTGGCATTGCTTCTTCGGTGAGAAGGAAGCGAATATAGATTTAAGGAAGGGGTTCCTCTTTCCGCTTCAGCGCTTTGACCCACAAATTCATATCCTCGAATTTATCGTAAATATCGCAATTTTTCGTCAGTCTGCCGCAATAACGGTACCCAAGCTGGAAGAACACCGCGTTCATGCCGAAAGAAAGGGCTCTGGACAACGAATAAGCGCAAGTGATATTTCGCCCGGTTAATTCCTCTTCCAAGGCATGCATCAACAGCCTCATAATCCCCTGATTCCGATAGGCGGGGAGCGTGGCGCAATCGGTCATTTCCACATTGCGGTAGACCGTATTGATCTCCGCGGAGGCGGCGCTGATCAGTTGGTCCGCCGATTCCACAAGGTAATACACCGTTCCCTCCCGCATGGTTTGTTCGACGTATAGGGGATCATTCATCGGGGTCGGATACGTTTGGAAGATTTGACCGTATAAAGCGGCGAGCCGCCCGGCATCCTCCGTTCGGGCGATGCGCATCGTACAGTTCCCGGGCACCGCGGGACGGTCCGGCTTGAGCGGGAGAGCCAGCACCTGCTCTAGTATCCGATCCTCCTCCAACCAATAATCGCTCGTCCGGCGCTCCAGGTCATAATAGAAAGCCATGCAGTAAGCGTCGCGGCCGCGGAAATAGCCTTTATAAATCCCCTCGAGCATGCCGCCTTTCGATAAAAAGGTTTGCCAATCCTCCTCCCGCGATTTAATGAATACTTTGGTTAACGATTCGGCTCGGGCGATTTCGGCTGTCCGCTTGCAGACGGAATCGACGTTCCCCCAATAGTCGTCTACCCTGAGCCTTTTGTTAAAAAAATCAAGGCAATAGGTAATCTTATGGTCGCTGTTATTCTCAACTTGATTCGTATAGTACGGCAGATCCCCCGGCATCCGGCTTCCTCCTTTTCAGTAACGGTTCTATTCCAATGCTCGCAAGAACGGTGCCAGTTTCTACATGGCGGTATGGTGTACGTTACGGAGGGAACTGCCGTAACCGTTCTGATTTTTGCAGCAAAACGATGCGCATCTGCAAAATATTTTGCAGCCTGAAGAGCGGCGGAAGCCTGCATTTCCGGCGAACGAAAAGCTGGCATCCATTTTGCATCGTAAGGATGCAGCCGCGGCTATGATCTATATCCCTATGAAGGAGGACGGACGCATATGAATTGTGTATGGTGCGATTCGGAGGAGGTTCGGGAAAGCGTGAAGGATTGCTACTGGATCATGCCGGACGGCAAATCGGCGGTGAAGCTGTTGGAAATCCCGGCGATCGAGTGTCCGAACTGCCTCACCTACGTTACTGAAGGCATGTCGCAGCAAATCGAAGAGGCGCTGTATTGGCATGACGTGTCCGCGCTTGGAACGGAGTTTCGGTATGAAGAGCTGATGAAAGCTCCTCGGATCAAGAACATCTTTCTGAAATAGGCTTTTGATGCGGATCGGCGGGGGTGCTTTATGAAGCGTGAGCATTTGATCAAACCGGTATTGGATCGCCACTATCCCACGATTGAATATGGAAAAGGCGTGTTTTTGTACGACGATCAAGGCAAGGCTTATTTGGATGCTTCGTCGGGGGCGGTGACGGCGGGGATCGGGCACGGGGTTCAGGAAATCGTCGATGCGATGCTGGAGCAGGCGAACAAGGTTTCCTTCGTGTACCGTTCCCAGTTTACCAGCGAACCGGCCGAGAAGCTGGCTAAGAAGCTGAGCGATTCGGCGCCCGGGGGCGATTACTGGGCTTTCTTCGTAAACAGCGGCTCCGAAGCAACGGAGACGGCGATGAAGATTGCCATCCAGCATTGGCAGGAGAAGGGACGCCCGGGGAAAAATAAGGTTCTTTCGCGCCGGATGAGCTATCACGGGATTACAATGGGCGCGCTGTCCATGTCGGGCCATGTGCTTCGAAGAAGGCGGTTCATTCCGTTATTGGAGGACCTTCCGGTCGCTTCGCCTCCTTATTGCTACCGCTGTCCTTTGAACAAAACGTATCCGGATTGCAGGCTCGCTTGCGCCGACGATTTGGAAACCGTCGTCAAGCGGATCGGAGCCGAGCATATCGCCGCCTTCATTGCCGAGCCGATCATTGGAGCGGCAGGCGGCGCCGTCGTACCGCCCGAAGACTACTACAAGAGGATCAAGGAGATTTGCGACCGCCATGACATCTTGTTTATCGCCGATGAGGTCATGACCGGCATTGCCCGTACGGGAGCCATGTTCGGCATGGAGCACTTCGGCGTCGAGCCGGATCTGATGGCGCTGGGCAAAGGGATGAGCGCCGGATACACGCCCATGGCGGCTGCGCTGGTCAAGGATCACGTAATGGAACCGATCTTAAACGGGTCCAAAAGCATCATGTCCGGCCATACGTACAGCGCGAATCCGCAATCGGCGGCGGTGTCTCTGGCGGTTCTGGATTATATCGACAGCCATCGGCTTGTCGAGTCCGCCAAGGCGAAGGGCAGCTATTTGCTGAACCGGATGCGCCGAATGGCTGAAACGATCGGGATCATCGGAGATGTACGGGGCAAAGGCCTACTTCTCGCTATAGAGCTGGTGTCCGACCGGAGCAGCAAGCTTCCTTTTCCGCCCGGGTTAGCCGTCACCTCCCGGATCGTCGACAAAGCGTTCGACAAAGGGCTTCTCGTTTATCCGGCGGCAGGCGGCGTGGACGGAGAAGGGGATGCCGTCATCGTGGCTCCGCCGCTCACCATTTCCGAGGAAGAAATCGACCTGCTCGTGCGGCTTCTCGAAGAAACGGTGCGGGAAGTGATGCAAGAAATCAGCGGGTCCGACGGGGGGAACATCTGATGGGGCTGCATGAGAACGGGCCAGGGAGCGGATTAAGCAAAATAAGGACGCTCGAAGAGGCTCTTCAAGCGATTACCGACGGCTGCACCCTGATGTACGGCGGGTTCGGCGGCATCGGAACGCCTCCGACGATCATTGAGGGCATCCTTCAGAAGGGGACGAAGGATTTAACGATCATCGGGAACGATACCGGATTCCCGCAGATCGGCATCGGGCGGCTGGTCACCGCAGGGCGGGTGAAGAAGGTCATCGCCTCCCATATCGGCTCCAATCCGTTCGCCGGCCAAAGGATGGAGGAAGGCTCCATGGAGGTGGTCTTCTACCCGCAAGGAACGCTGGCGGAAAAAATCCGGGCCGGCGGCGTCGGGCTCGGCGGGATTCTGGTCGATGTCGGCGTCGGAACGATCATGGAGCAGGGGAAGGACACCGTGTCCATCGGGGAGAAAACGTATTTGGTGGAGCCGGCCCTGACGGCCGACGTGGCCATCGTCCATGCGAAGCAAGCGGATCCGTTCGGGAATCTGGTATTCGATAAAAGCGGCCGAAACTTGAATCCGCTCGTAGCCATGGCCGGGCAAATGACGATTGCGGAAGCCGACGAGATTGTTCCGGTCGGCGGGCTCGATCCCGAAAGCATTGTAACGCCGGGCATTTTCGTCGATATGGTGATTCAGGGCAAAGGGGTGAATTGGCGATGGGCATGGGAGAAGACAACCGCGACCGAATAGCGAAAAGGGCCGCCCAGGAGCTGCGAAGCGGCATGGTCGTCAATCTCGGGATCGGCATCCCGACCAAGGTTGCGGATTACGTCCCCGAAGGCATCCACGTTGTTTTTCATGCGGAAAACGGGATATTAGGCGCCGGCCCGAGCCCGGCTGCGGGCGAAGAGGACGCTTTTCTCTGCAACGCGGGCGGATTCCCCATTACGATTGTCGACGGGGCCTCCTACTGCGACAGCTCCGTTGCCTTTGCCATGATTCGCCGGGGGCGCATCGACGTTACGATCCTCGGGGCGCTGGAGGTCGGCGAACGCGGAGATTTGGCCAATTGGATCGTGCCCGGCAAGCGGGTGGCGGGCATCGGAGGGGCAATGGAGCTGGCGCAAAAGGCGAAAAAAGTGATCGTTCTGATGAATCATGTCAATCGTCAAGGGGAATCGAAGATCAAGAAGCAGTGCGATTTGCCGCTGACGGCTCGGGAATGCGTCGACCTGATTATTACGGAAATGGCGGTACTGGAGGTAACGGAGCAGGGCTTGCTTTTGAAAGAAATCATGTCTCCTTATACCGTCGAGGAGGTTGTCCGTCATACGGAAGCTTCCCTAATCGTTCCGGAGCATATCACGTATATCCCATAGCTTAAGCGATGAAGCGGTTAGGCTTAGGCAAACCCAAACTTGAAGGGGGGAAATCCCTTGGCAGCCCATTCGAACGCCGAATTACGGCAGCTCGTACATCAGTGGATGGAGCTTCATCGCGAGGAAGGAACCCGTTTCCTGCAGAGCCTGGTCCGCATTCCAAGCACGCAAGGCAACGAGCGGGAGGCGCAGGTCTTGATTGCGGATCAATTGCGGGAGCTGGAGCTGGATGTGGATTGGTGGGAACCGGACGGAGAGACTCTCGAAGCGCATCCTTTTTTTTATTCCCCGCGAAGCCGGTTTGCGGGCAGTCCCAATGTGGTCGGAGTGCTCAAGGGAACCGGAGGCGGACGCTCGATTATTCTTAACGGACATGTTGATGTCGTTCCGGAAGGAAACCGCGATCAATGGCGCGATGATCCTTACAGCGGCAAAGTGGAGGGCGGGAAGCTGTTCGGCCGAGGGGCTACGGATATGAAAGGCGGAAACGTCTCGCTGCTTCTGGCTGTCGGGGCGCTCCGGGGGCTTGGTCTTAAGCTGAAGGGCGACGTCATTGTTCAAAGCGTCGTGGAAGAGGAGAGCGGAGGAGCGGGAACGCTGGCTGCGATCGTGAAGGGATATCAAGCCGACGCGGCACTGATTCCGGAGCCTACCAATCTGCGCATCTTTCCGAAGCAGCAGGGCTCCATGTGGTTCCGCATCGAGGTCAAAGGACGCTCGGCCCATGGCGGAACCCGGTATGAGGGGGTTAGCGCGATCGAGAAAAGCATAGCGGTGGTGCAGCATATCCGGGAGCTGGAAGAGCGGCGGAATGCCGGAATCTCCGATCCGTTATACGCCCATAATCCGATTCCGATCCCTATTAATATCGGAGTGATCCAGGGAGGCAATTGGCCTTCTTCCGTACCGGACACGGTGAAGCTGGAGGGAAGAATGGGCGTTGCACCCGAGGAACGACTGGAGGAGGCCAAGGAGGAAATGCTCCGGTGGATGGAGAGGCTGAGGGAAAAAGACTCTTGGTTCGAAGCGCATCCGCCTGCGGTGGAGTGGTTTGGAGCAAGATGGGTTCCGGGCAGCGTCGATCCGGAGCACGAATTGATGCAGGTTCTGGCGCGGCAGTATCGGGAGATCAGGCAGGAGGAGCCCGTCATCGAAGCGTCGCCGTGGGGGACGGACGGGGGCCTGCTCACGCAGCTGGGCGGGACGCCGTGCATCGTGTTCGGACCGGGCATCACGCAGGTCGCCCATTATCCTAACGAGCACATTGTGCTGGATCATGTGTTTGAGGCTGCCGAGATGATCGCATTGACCTTAATTCATTGGTGCGGGTTAAATGGAATGGAGGGTTAGGGGATGGAGACGAATCAGAAACCGTCGAAATACATTGAGATGAAGACCCCGTTGCCGGGGCCTAAAGCGCAGCAGCTGCTGGAGCGGCGTATGGCGCATGTGCCGAGAGGCCCTTTCAATACGGTTCCCACCTTTGCGGCCAAAGGGGAGGGGGCGCTGCTTTCGGATGTCGACGGGAATACGTTTATCGATTTTGCCGGAGCGATTGGGTCGCTGAATGTCGGCCATTGTCCTCCTAAAGTGGTGGAAGCGCTGAAGGCCCAGCTGGACCGGTACCTACACCCCAGCTTTCACGTGGTGATGTATGAGCCTTACGTGGCCCTGGCCGAGAAGCTCAATGAGTGGACCCCGGGAGACCATAAGAAGAAAACGTTCTTCTTGAACAGCGGCGCGGAGGCTGTAGAGAATGCGGTCAAAATCGCGCGCAAATATACCGGGCGAAGAGCGGTGATTTCCTTCGAGCGCGGCTTTCACGGCAGAACCTATATGGCGATGTCTTTGACCAGCAAGGTAAAGCCGTATAAACACGGCTTCGGCCCTTTTGCCCCGGACACGTACAAAATGCCCTATCCTTACTACTACCGGGCTCCCTCCGGCATGTCGCCGGATGAGGTGGACGATCAGCTGCTGCAGAAATTCGGGGACTTCTTCCTGGCCGAGGTGCCGGGTGAAGAGGTCGCCGCCCTCATCCTGGAGCCGGTTCAGGGCGAAGGGGGCTTCGTGATTCCGTCCGTCCGCTTCGTTCAAGGCGTGAAGGCGTTGTGCGAGAAATACGGGATTTTGTTTATCGCCGATGAGGTGCAAACCGGGTTCGGGCGGACGGGGAAAAACTTTGCCATGGAGCACTACGGAGTTATACCGGATATCATGACGTTGTCCAAATCGATTGCCGCAGGGCTCCCGATCAGCGCCGTGACCGGCCGGGCGGACATTATGGATGCACCTGGCATCGGCGAAATCGGGGGAACGTATGGGGGAAGCCCGCTAGGTTGCATAGCCGCTTTACAGGTCATCGAGATGCTGGAAGAGGAGCGGCTGGCCGAACGGGCGGTATCGATCGGAGCGGCGGTCAGCGAACGTTTCTTCAAGCTGCAGCAGGAATTCGACCGCATCGGGGACGTCCGTACCCTGGGCGCGATGAGCGCGATCGAGCTTGTCAAAGATCCGGCCACGAAGGAACCGGATAAAGAGCTGACTACCCGGGTATTGCAGGAGGCGCATCAGCATGGCGTGATCGTGATGAGTGCGGGAATCTACGGGAACGTGATTCGGATTCTAAGTCCGCTGGTGATCACGGATGAGCAGCTGGCCGAAGGCCTGGACGTGATGGAGCAGGCGCTAAGAACATGCTTAAGCCGTTCATAACAAGGAAAGGGGCGGATGCGGCATGAAGAAGCATCTGTTTATCGGCGGAGATTGGGTGGAAGCGGGCGCTTACCGTCCCTTATTCTCCCCGTACAGCGGCGAGCCCATTGCCGAGATCGCGTTTGCGGATGCGGCAGAGGTGGACCGCGCGATCGAGGCCGCGATAAGAGCAAGGCCCCGGATGGCCCGCATGCCGGCGCATGAACGGGCCGCGATATTGGAAAGGCTGGCGTCCCTCATCCGGGACAAGGCGGAGGAATGCGCCCGCTTGATCGCGTTCGAAGCCGCCAAGCCGTTAAAGACGGCGAGGCTGGAGGTGGAGAGAACGATCACGACATACAAGTTCGCCGCGGAAGAGGCGAAGCGGATCCATGGCGAAACGATCCCGATGGATGCCGCTCCGGGTGGAGAGGGCCGCGTCGCGTATACGATTCATCAGCCCTTGGGGGTCGTTGCGGCCATCACCCCGTTTAACTTTCCAATGAACCTGGTGGCACACAAGGTAGGTCCCGCCCTCGCTGCGGGCAACACCATCGTACTGAAGCCGGCCGGCCAGACGCCGCTGACCTCTTTGTTTCTGGCGGAGCTTCTGCAGCAGGCCGGCCTTCCGGCGGGAGCGCTGAATGTGGTTACCGGCAGCGGAAGCGTGATCGGGGACTGCTTGGTAACGGACGAACGGATCAAGGCCGTGACCTTCACGGGAAGCCCGGAGGTAGGCATGGCGATTCGCCGCAAGGCCGGCTTGAAGAAGGTGACTTTGGAATTAGGGTCCAATTCCGCTTTGATCGTGGATCAAGGGGTCGATTTGGATGCGATGATCCCGAGGGCGGTGACAGGGGCTTTTACCTTTGCTGGGCAGGTTTGCATCTCGGTGCAGCGGATTTACGTTCATGAGCGGATCTTCGATGAATTTGTCCGCAAATTCACGGAGCAGACAGCGAAGCTGGAAATAGGCGATCCTTTGGATCCTCGGACCGATGTGTCCGCTTTAATCAGTCCCCGCGACGCCGAACGCGCTTTGCAATGGATCGCCGAAGCCGAGAAGCTTGGCGCCATTGTCGCAGCCGGCAACAAAAGGGACGGCAATATCGTTCACCCCACCGTATTGCTTCATGTCGATCCCAAAGCCAATCTGTCGTGCAAAGAAGCCTTTGCCCCGGTGGTCATGATCAATCGGGTTTCGACGATGGAAGAAGCGGTTGCGATGGTCAATGACTCCAGCTACGGACTTCAAGCCGGCATTTACACGCCGGAGCTTCGAACGGCGTTAGCCGCCGCAGAGGCGCTCGAGGTAGGGGGAGTCATGATTAACGACATTCCTACCTTCCGCGTGGACCATATGCCGTATGGAGGCGTTAAGGAAAGCGGGACCGGGCGCGAAGGGGTGAAGTATGCCATCCGGGAATTGACGGAGATGAAGCTGGTTTGTTTCCATAAGTAAGCCGCGGCGCAGGAGAAGAAGACCTTAACCACGCGATGGATGGCGGCAGGTGAGGTCTTTTTCTCCTGTGCCCAAACTATTGAAAAAGACTTGATATACCATACAGGGGTATATTATATTGTAACCAGAGGAGGTTAATTACATGGATCATTTGGAAAATGAATTAAATGAATGCTATCACACCGATTCCAGTGAACGAAAGAGCCATCACTCGGAGAAGACAAAAAACAATTTGATTTCCCGCTTGAATCGCATCGAAGGTCAAATTCGCGGAATAAAAGGGCTTATTGAAAAAGATACGTATTGCGACGATGTATTAAACCAAATTGCGGCGGCACAATCCGCGCTGAATAGCGTAGGGAAGCTTTTGCTGGAAAACCATATGAACAGCTGCGTCATTGAAAGAATTCAAGAAGGCGATCATGAAGTGATTAAAGAGCTCATGATTACTATGAATAAATTAATCGCTCTTCTAAAACCATATTTTTTTTGACCGCAATATACCCCTTGAGGGTATATTGATAAGGGGTGACGATGAAATGGAAAAACCATTGGAAAATCAGCAAACAACGCGATATAACCCGAACCAAGCGAGCGTTACTGGTATGGAACAAACATTACAAGGACCTGGTAACCGTTCCGTTAAAGATGAAGCCGATTTTAATGTTATTGGAATGACATGTGCCGCGTGTGCCACAAGAATCGAAAAAGGCTTAAATAAACTGCCGGGTGTCAGCAAAGCTGTTGTTAACCTTGCTTTGGAGACGGCCCATGTCGAGTATAATTCCGCTGAGATCACCGCGGCGGATATGATCAACAAAGTGGAGCAGCTCGGATATCAGGCCATCCGTAAAGAACCATCCCGATTTGGGACAAGTCTTCCGAGAATTTATCCGGTGGAGCAAACATTTTTTTGAGTTCTTCTTCTTGAGGGGACCCGGATGTTTGAGCAGGATGCGTTCCATCAGCCGATTTTGAAGAGGCGGTTTCGGTGCCCGTTTTTTGTGGATCGGCAGCACTAGTAGTACCGTCCAAACTTCCCGAATCCGTTTTTATTGGATCATTTTTCGGTTCGGCAGCCGTAACAGCCGGGTTTGAAATGGTGCTAGCGGTTGCAGCGGACGCTTGCGCAGGTTTGACTCCACTTTTCTGCGTCGTACCGATACTGAGGTTCATGCCTTTTTTATCCGCCAAGGCGCTGCTCATAGCTGTATTAGGCATAAGAAATCCGAGCGCTAGCGGTATGATGAAAAAGCTATAGACAGCCGTATTTCTCAGAAATGAACGGGCAGGAGGGTGCTCGCAATCGCAGGAAGCGATATGTCCCTGAATCGCCCGAAGTCCCGCATATACTTGATATACAGCGATCATATATAGTGCCACTGCCGAAAATTTCACATAGTTTTCCATGCGAGGGGCAATATAATAAATCAGATTGCCCGTTTTGACAAATAGACTGAGCAGCTTCCCCATTTCGAAAAACTCATCCGCGGCATGAGACAAGAGAGAGCCGGCTTCCGTGCGAATGCTCATGCGAATGATGATGATGACCATGTCCATGCATAACCGCCAGATCCATTTACAATGGATTATTTGTCATAAACCGATACATAAACGCCCCGATCGTGCAGGCGGATAGCAGTGCTAGCCCCATTCGGGCATAGGCCATTTCAGGCAGCGTGCGGAAAGCCATGTATGTAGCTCCAAAAACGATAGGATTGACTACCGGACCCGTCAACAGGAAGACCATCCCGACATAAGCAGGCATTCCTTTTTGAATGAGACGGCGCACAACGGGGATAAGCCCACATTCACATACCGGAAACATCAGTCCTAAAACGCAAGCGAATAAAATACCCGCCACCGGATGGCGGGGAACCCATTTTTGAATCATTCGTTCTGAGACAAATACCTGCAGGATCGAGGATAGCAGAACTCCTAACAATACAAAAGGAATGGCTTCCAAAATGATACTAAGCAGCATCGTTTTAAAGGTTTGAAGAGCCGTCAAATCGGTTATTTGGGGAAATGGCATTCGCCCGTCGATAAAATAAAATAACACGTAAAAAAGACAGATCAGGGCTAAAAAATTAAAGCCTGCTCGGACAACGGCGTTTTGCATACGTACCTCCTTTCAAAAGACACAGGCAAAGGCAGCGTTCATTATCGCATAAAAATATGTCATTTCTATTAACTGCTCGCCAGCATTTGTTTTCTCTCCCTTAAATGATACAAACCGAGGGACAGAAAATAAAAAAGTCCTTCAATCGAAGTAATATAGAAGCTCACGGGTGCCTTGGTATAATATCCCAATATAAGTCCAAGCCAGACGCCTAATACTGCGAGAATCGCGGAGCAGAGGATCATTTTGAATACGGAATTCGTTAAATAACGAGCAGCGGCGGCAGGCGTTGTCATCAAAGTGAAGACAAGCAAGGCTCCCACGATTTGAACCGCTTCGGCGACGGCGACGGATAGAAGCAGCAAGAATCCTATGGAAATGAAGCCGATGGGAAGACCCGCCGCTTGGGCGCCGAGCGGATCGAAAGAATCGAATGTAAGCATCCGGTAGCCAATACCAAGAATAAGAAGGACGATAACCCCAAGGAGAGATAGTTCCCACACATCTTTGGCACTTATTCCTACGACACTTCCAAATAGCAAAGAAAACATAGTGCTTGCTTGCTTCGCCGATAAAGACAGGAACAAAATGCCTAATCCCAAGAAAATACTGAGAACTACACTGATCGATACGTCCCTGCGAAAAACTTTAACGCCCAAGCGGCCCACGGCTAACGCGCTTGCCGTAGTAAAGAGCAAGAGACCGCTCAAGGGATGCCAGCCCACGCAAACCGCAAAGGACGCTCCTGAAAATCCGATATGGGAGAACGTATGGGCTATAAAAGAGAGATTTCTTGCAATAACGAAAACACCGATGACCCCGCACATAACAGCAACAATGGTTCCTGCAATAAACGCGTGCTGCATAAAATCATATTGAAACACAAGATCCCCTCCGAAACGATCTAAGGATATTTTAACCGTGAAAGCATATTGGGGCAGCAGCCTCATTGCCTGCAGAAACAACCAGTAATTTTCCCCCCATATGAAGGACTTCCACTGAGTTTCCGTAAAGCTGGCTCAGCACCTCAGGTCTCATCACTTCATTGACGGATCCTACGGCATGCTGTCCTTGGGTTAAGTAAAGAATCCGATCGGCATAGCGCGAAATCAGATTAATATCGTGGCTAATGAATAACACGCCGACATGTCTTTCACGGCAAACCTTATGAACCAGAGCGGCCATGTGTTCTTGCGCCCCGGGATCCAAATTGGATGTAGGTTCGTCTAATAGAAGAATCTTAGGATCCCTGATTAGGGCTTGCGCAAGGTAAACTCTTTGCTTCTCGCCGCCGGATAGCTTGCCGATCGACTTGTTCGCAAGATGTCCGGCATCCGTAAGCAGGAGCGTTTCGTAGATTTTGGCCTTATCCTTCTTCGATATCCACGGTTTGAATTTATAAGGAAGTCCTAAGCCGACAAAATCGGCCGCAGACATTGGAATCTCCGTATCGAGCCCGCGTGATTGTGGAACGTAACCTAAAACAGACGGTCCGGAAACCGATATTCCAGTTTCAGTCCGAAAATGAATGCTGCCTTCTTGAGGCTTCAGCATATCGAGGATCATCCGGAACAAGGTTGTCTTGCCGGCTCCATTCGGACCAATAATGCCCATGAACTCCCCGGGCTTTAACGAAAAGGAAAGGTCGTTGATGATTTGCTTGCCTCCAAGGCGAAGACTAATGTTTCGGACCGATAATTCATATCCCATATTACAAACCTTCCTTTCAAATTCACAAAGAAAATAACTCTCTCTAAAATTCTACTTAGAGAGAGCGGTTGAAAGCAATTGTTATTTTACGTCTAAGCCTTTTTTCAATTCGTTCAATTCTTCGCTCATCCATTGAAGATAATTTTTCCCTTGAGGCTCGGTTTCGGTTACATGAACAACCGGAATTTGATTCGCCGTTACGAGATCGACCATGTTTTTCACGGTTGGGTTATCGACTTGCGTATTTTGCACAAAAGCTTTGATCTTTTTGCCTTTGATTTGGTTTTGTAAATCCGCAATGTCTGCAGCGGCCGGGTCGGTTTCTTCTTCAACCGCTTTGGCGAAGCTTGGATTGACGACTTTTAAATTTAATGCTTCCGCCATATAAGCAAATACCGGTTCTGAAACGGCAATATCCGTAGGGGAAGATTGTTTAAGCTTTTGAACCAGGTCTTGAAGAGGAGCTAAGCTGGCTTTATAATCCAGTGCTCTTTTTTTGAAGGCTTCCGCTTGGCCAGGGTCTAATTTGGCAAGCTTATCAGCAAGCGCATCGGCAAGCTTAGGCATGGAAGTCGGGTCGTACCAAACATGAGGATTATCGCCGTCTTTTTTTTCGAGCAAGTCGCTTCCCACCGCAATCAACGTTTTGGAAGAGGAGCTTGCCTGTATCAGCTTCTGTATCCATTCATCATAGCCGATGCCTGTATAAACAACGAGCTGCGCATCGCTTACCGCCTTGGATGTATCTGCCGTCGGTTCGAAACTGTGGGGGTCCGTATCCGGGTTATTAATAATGGAGGTTACATTGACGCGATCACCGCCAACAGCTGTCGCAACTTCCCCAAGAAAATTTTCTGCAGCCACAATTTTTATTTTGGCGGAAGGGGAAGGAGCTGTGCTTGAATCGCTGGTAGTAGCGGATGTAGAATCATTAGGTTTCGGTGAAGCGTTTGAGTTCGAAGAAGCCCCACAGCCTGACAAGATAAAAGTCATGGATAATGCCAGAGTTAAGCTCAGAGTTACCAGCTTTGCTTTAGAATTGGCTTTCATATGGTTTCGTTTCCTCCCTGAAACATTATGTATTTTTAAAAGTAATTATTACGAACTCTTTAATAGTAAATCTTATCATTAATTGTGTCAAGCTTATTTGTTAACAAAGATGACTGAATCAAAAGCACTAAATGTTCTCATAAAAATAATGTCATATCTTTCTAATTGATTTTTGATTTAAAAATCAGTTTACAATAAATAATTATGCAAATTATTATTTTTTCTGTTGACAAATAATTGCACTTAGAGTACGATCTCTAAGGAATTGAATATGTCCTCGTTAAGTGAGGCTCCTATACAAACATAGGCCACTGCCCG
This sequence comes from Paenibacillus gyeongsangnamensis, assembly GCF_027533625.1. Classification (GTDB taxonomy): domain Bacteria; phylum Bacillota; class Bacilli; order Paenibacillales; family NBRC-103111; genus Paenibacillus_G; species Paenibacillus_G gyeongsangnamensis. The sequence goes on from NZ_JAQAGZ010000015.1 coordinate 57,011, forward strand.
GAAATATCGAAAGATGCCAATGGGTAGAACAGGGATTGCCGGATTAAGGCTTTTCATAAGGTGGCTAAGAGCAATCGCTCTTTACGTTGTATAGTGCTAAAACTGGACTAGGGGGAACCGGTTTATTTTAATTGTGAAACTTTAGCCCCCTGGGACCAAACCCTGGGGGCTTTCATATTTATGTACAAAGGGGGGAAACTGGAATGGATAGTAGTAGTCGAATGCGACAATCGAATAGCATGCAGTTTGCTTTGCAACCAAGGAACAGTGTATATCCGTCTACCAGTATGCCCTCAGTGAATCAGAAATCAAGTTCAAGACCTTTATATCAAAGGGCTTGAGTAGCTCAACTGATTAACCGATTGCGGTATGAATAGATGGAATATTTACGCTCTTCTCATGCAAAGTGAGGAGAGCTTTTTATTAATAAAGGGGGGGTTCGCGATGAAATGGAACGGGTTTCTCAATATTAGCAATAAATATAAATTCGGCTTGGCAGATGTTATGGTTATTCTCATGCTCTTGTCCATTCTTTATTTAACAGTCCATCTTGGTGCGGGGATGAAAGCTCCATTCTCCGCAAGCGATCAACCGACGATGAGCCTTGACCCGAAGATGCTTCCTTACTATGCGGGACGATCGCTTCTCAGAATGTTTATTGCATTCGGAGCTTCACTTTTATTTACATTTGTTTATGGTCGAATCGCGGCTTATAACCGCATTGCTGAAAAAATAATGATTCCTGCCATCGACATCTTGCAGTCAGTACCGGTGTTAGGTTTCCTTTCGGCAACCGTGTTGATGTTCATGGCTTTATTTCCTGGGAGTTTGCTTGGTGTTGAATGTGCTTCGATTTTTGCCATTTTTACGGGTCAGGTTTGGAATATGACATTCAGTTTTTATCACTCTCTTACGACGATTCCACGCCCTCTAAACGAAGCTGCAAATATTCATCGTCTTGGCGTATGGTCACGCTTTACAAAACTCGAAGTTCCTTTCTCCATGATCGGATTAGTTTGGAACAGCATGATGTCATTCGGCGGAGGTTGGTTCTTTCTCGCGGCAAGCGAATCGATCAGCGTGTTGAATCAAAATATTCATTTGCCTGGGATTGGCTCGTACATGGCAATGGCCGCTGACCAAGGTGATGTAAAGGCCATTTTATATTCTATTGTCACTATGGTCATCTTGATATGCCTTATAGATCAGTTGTTTTGGCGACCCCTTGTCGCTTGGGCACAGAAGTTTAAGAACGAACAATCGGAAGCAGCTGAAGTACCAAAGTCATGGGTATATGATATATTAAAACGCGCGCGATTTATTGGTTATGTCAACCAAACAGTGGGTACTATCTCTCATGACTTGAAAAATAAATTTAAAAAAAGTAGCTCCTCCATTAATTGGCCGAAACCACCGTCTCTTGTGTCCAAAATGGTGATCTGGATCATTTGGATCGTCGTCGTCGTATTGGTTTGCAAGTATGTCTATGAAGCTGTTCTTGAAATCATACAACTAAGCTCGAAAGATTTACTTAGAGTTGTCGTACTCGGATTGGAAACAGCTCTTCGCGTATTCGTATCAACAGTTTTCGCTGTATCATGGACGGTTCCTGTAGGTGTCATGATCGGTATGAATCCTAAACTTTCTAGGATTGCACAGCCCATTGTACAGGTACTGGCTTCTTTTCCGGCAAATATGGCATTTCCTTTGTTTACGATTCTATATCTGAAACTTGGAGTTAGCATGAACATAGGTGCCATTCCTCTCATGATGTTGGGTACACAATGGTACATCCTGTTCAACGTGATTGCCGGAGCGATGGCGATTCCTTCTGATTTGAAAGAAGCCGCCGCTATTTTGCGACTGACCCGCCCGCAAACATGGACGAAATTAATTTTACCCAGTATATTTCCGTTTCTCGTTACGGGATGTATTACAGCAAGTGGGGGAGCCTGGAACGCGAGTATCGTCTCCGAGCTTGTTTCATGGAAAGATAACACTTTGCAAGCGTCTGGATTAGGTTCGTTCATAGCCCAAGCAACAACTAATGGAGATTGGCCGAAAATTATTTGGGGAATCATTGTTATGTGCTTGTTGGTTGTTCTTATAAATCGTTTGGTTTGGCGGAAGTTATATGCTCTCTCAGAAAAAAAATATCATCTGGAATAGAGGTGTTATTATCATGAAAAATAAATTGATTGAACTTCAAAAAATAAGTAAACGTTACGATATGCCAAATACAATGAATGTCAGCATCCTAGAAGATATACAGTTGAATATTACAGAAGGTGAGTTTGTATCCATCTTGGGGCCTTCCGGCTCGGGTAAGTCCACCCTGCTTAGGATTATTGCCGGACTAGTACCTCCTTCTCATGGTGCAGTCTTTTATAACGGAGAAGAGATACAGGGAACAAATCCTGGAGTAGGTATGGTGTTTCAATCCTTTGCGCTATTTCCTTGGCTTACCGTACTTGAGAACGTTAAATTAGGACTTGAAAATAAACCTTTAACAGAAGCAGAAAAAATGCGAAAAGCACTTTCCATCATTGATATGGTAGGGCTCGATGGATTCGAAGGTGCTTATCCGAAAGAACTTTCAGGCGGCATGAGACAACGCGTAGGGATTGGCCGCGCTCTCGTCATGGAACCAGATATATTGTTGATGGATGAACCTTTCTCCGCGTTAGATGTGTTGACGGCAGAAAATCTCAAGAGGGATTTGCTTGAATTATGGACTGAAAAAAAAATCCCCACGAAATCGATAATTATGGTCACACACAGTATTGAAGAAGCAGTCTATATGTCCGACAGGGCAATTGTCTTATCTCGGGACCCGGCTCGCGTTATAGCCGATATTGTGATTCCTATGTCTCATTGGCGCGATAAACAGGAAGCACAATTTACCGGGCTCGTTGATAAAATCTATTCCATATTAACTAAGCGTGAATTCAAGCAGAATGAACCCGTCGAGGAACAAAAGAAAAAGATCGAAAAGGTTCAAGAAGTACCCGCAGGTGCGTTAACAGGTTTTATTGAGTTGATTGATGATCTTGGAAATACGGTTGACCTATACAAGCTAGCTGATCAATTAAGTCTTAATCTGGAAGACTTCTTGCCAATTGTCGAAGCAGCCCAGATGCTCGGTTTTGCCCAGATTCAACAAGGAGATATTGAATTAACGGAAATTGGACGTCATTTTGCTGATGCCAGTGTTTTAGACAGGAAGGATATCTTCAAAAAGCAAGTGCTGCAACACGTCCCCATGATAGAGAAAATTATTTGGATCTTGCATTCGAAATCAAACAACAAAATGGAAAGAGAATTTTTCTTGGAAATCTTCGAAAAGCATTTTGGCTTGGAAGAAGCAGGTCATCAATTAGACATTTTGATTGATTGGGGAAGGTATGCAGAATTGTTGGCCTACGATGAAAAAGCAAAAAATCTCTACCTTGAACATGAAACTGCTGCGACGTCGGAAAAATATTAAGCATGAACGGCAGGAAACTGCAAAAGTTCACTTCGTAGTGTTCACCGTTTCATTGATTAGCGATGGACTGGGCAGCCGCGGCGGATTACACGCTTACGCCCGAGACTTTCAAAAAGCACCTCGAGCTCCTGGAGTCGAATTATTATCACGTCATTTCCATGCAGGAGTTCGTCGGCTTTCTTTATGGCGGGAATCCTGTGCCTCTGGATGCAGTCGTAATTACTTTTGATGATTGGTACGAATCATTTTACCGCTATGCATATCCCATCTTAAAGAAGCATGGCATGGTGGTAACCAACTTTATGCTTGTCAGCTATCTGGGGACCAATCCAGGTATTCTTTTTTTGTCCTGGGATGAAATTACGGCTATGGGGAAGACGGCTATTGCTTTTATTCTCATGACTGTATATGGGAACGCGAAGATCATAATAGTACTTCTTCCTTTGTTACTCTTATTACATCGATTCAAGTATTCAAGGCAGGTTGTCATAGGTGGTTCGATAGTTGCGTTGATTCTTGGGGGATATGGTTAAGTGAAAGGATTATTTCGGTAATCTAACGAAGAAGAAAGTTTGTAATAACTCTATTTAGAATCGGTGGATTTTCAACTACATGAAAACGAAGGGGGGGGCTGTCCCAAAAGAGTATCCGCAAGTGAGATAATCCCGAATTATGTACAAAGACGCTTCCAAAACCACTATATAAGTGGGACTGGAAGCGTCTTTGTATGTGCATATTCATGTCAAAGTGGGGCTTCAAAAATATTGATTGCCATGACTACAAAGTGTTATGGGTTGTATTCGGTTTTGAACATTCCGTGGCAGTTTAGGTTTGAACCAAAACATGAATGGCTGATTTTAATCATTCCGACTACTCAGATTGTTTACCATGTTAGAGGCAACACAAGAAGAATTAAATCGGGAGCGTTCTCGTCAGGCGGCGATAAAGGAACGTAAAAAGATCACGAGAGAGCTCATGATGGAATTGCGCAATCATTGTTTCTTTTGTCATGAGGATGGATCAGCTGGAGCAAGGGCAGCAAGATTCTGTTCAGGCGGAGAAAACCAAAGGACTCCGGAAAATCGAACACTAAGTCAATGACTATGTAAGACAGGCCATCTCGAGTCTAAAATACCCTAGCAACCCTGACGCCTTGCCTTGGATGCAGTATTTACAGAGCATGGTGATGATTTTAAAAAAGAGAGATGGGTTTGGAAGTACATTGGTTTGGAGATTATCGGACGAACTGTTTTCTACAAAGGAAAAAGTGGAACTTTACGCTTCCGTCCGCGAGGCACTGCTGAACGTAAGAAAGCATGCGCATGCAAAAGAAGTTTGGATTCGGGGCAAGGAAGAAAGGAAAAAATGGATTTGCGTCGTGGAAGACGACGGGCGGGGATATGAGGGGGATCCTCGTGGAGCATCTGCTGAAACGTCAATTTTCGATTTATTGATTACGTATGTGTGGCATGTGGTTGCATAGATCCTGTACCGGAATTCATAGTAGCAGAATGTGCCTATGACGTGGAGCCGGGAGAAGACCCGGAATTCTTTTGTCCAGAATGTAATGGAACGTTGGTAAGAAAGAAAGAGCCGACGGATAAGTAAACCGTCGGCTAGAAGGTTAAGTCACCCGAAGGGTGATTTTGTTCATTTATTTTAATAATCAGCGCAAGTTAAGGTATTGTATCCCAGTAAAGAAAGATGAGTTATAGTAAGATGAGCATTGGATAATGTTTTGTGAAGTAAAGCCATTTGATACACAAAAAGAAATGCGGGATGAATTTATAAATGGGAAAATTGTTTGCAAAGATTTATGATATAATGATGCAGCCTCTGGAACAAAAAGGATTAACTGAATTAAGAAAAAACCTGATACGTAATGCCAGGGGGAAAGTGTTGGAAATCGGGTCGGGTACAGGACTGAACTTTCCATTTTACGAACGGGCTGATAAAGTAATCGCAATTGAACCTCAACCATTGATGATGAATCGCTCTCTAATAAGAGCGAACGATGCTTTAGTTCCGATTGATGTTGTTTTAGCTGATGCAGAAGAAATCCCGTTTCAAGACAATACCTTTGATACTGTTGTTGGCACATTGGTTTTATGTACTATTCCAAACCCTTTAAAGACGTTAGAAGAAATAAGAAGAGTATGTAAACCTCACGGAACAATCCTTTTCTTAGAGCATGTCCGATTAGACCGTCCGATACTAGGGCGAATACAGGATTGGTTAACACCCATTTGGAAACATGTTTGCGATGGCTGTCATTTAAACCGGAAAACCGTTGAACTAATAAATAAAGTAGGATTCAAACTTGTTCGTAAAAAACAATATTGTAAAAATTTACTTCTGGAAATTGAATTGTTAAACAGTAAATAGCTTCCCAAAAATATGAGGTGAAACAAAGATTTCAAGCAAGTACGTGTAAAATTACGATGCCTCCTGATTGGTTCATTGAAGATAAAGCATTTTCTCTAGGGAATGGAGAATATCGTTTGACTGGCAGCTTATTACACGCAGGCTGGAGTAACCCAAATGGAAGTTATTGTAATGACCGACAATAATGAGGAGCTCCACTTTCCGTTTGAAATAAGAGTACCTTGAGCCTGTATGGCAAAGGAACGGCATTCCCTAGCACAAGCCAAACACATTTGACCGCATATTTGCGAATCTTGATTTGGATGCCTCAAGCATTCATTGGCGCAGATTTCACAAACTACGTATTGTGATGGATATGGCGGCGGGTGAGGTCTTTTTCTCATGCGCCCAAATTATAGAAAAAGACTTGATATACCATACAGGGGTATGTTATATTGTAACCAGAGGAGGTTGATTGAATGGAACATATGGACAATGAATTCAATGAATGCTGTCACACGGATTCCAGTGAACGTAAGAGCCATCACTCGGATAAAACAAAAAACAATCTCATTTCTCGTCTCAATCGCATAGAAGGTCAGATTCGGGGAATAAAAGGGCTTATTGAAAAAGATACGTATTGTGATGATGTGTTAAATCAAATTGCAGCGGTGCAATCGGCGCTTAACAGCGTAGGTAAAGTGTTACTGGAAAACCATATGAACAGCTGCGTTATTGAACGGATTCAGGAAGGCGATCATGAAGTGATCAAAGAACTTATGATTACGATGAATAAATTAATTAAATAAAGGGAGAGATTAGATATGAAAAACGTTACATTAAAAGTTGAAGGAATGTCTTGCGGTCATTGTGTTAACTCCGTTGAAGGAGCTGTAAAGAAACTCGGTGCATCCGGTAAAGTCGATTTAAATGCCAAATCCGTTACCGTTGAATTCGACGAGTCGAAGGTCTCCTTGGAAGCTATTAAGGAAGCGATTGAAGATCAAGGCTACGACGTGGTGAAATAAGGGGGCCGCTTTGCGGCTCTTCCTACAGACATATTTTTTTTGATTTTTATATACCCCATATGGGTATAATGATAAGAGGTGACGGTGACATGGAAAAACCATTGGAGCAGCAGCAAGCAATGCTGCAAATAGCAGGAATGACATGCGCGGCCTGCGCAAATCGTATTGAAAAAGGTCTCAAAAAATTAGAAGGCGTAACGGATGCAAACGTAAATTTTGCCCTGGAGAAAGCAGCTGTAACCTATAATCCGAACCAAGTAAGCCTTAAAGATATGGAACAAAAAATAGAAGATCTTGGTTACAGTTCCGTCAAGGATCAAGTTGACTTTAATATCATAGGAATGACATGTGCCGCTTGTGCTACGAGAATTGAAAAAGGCTTAAACAAAATGCCGGGTGTCAGCAAAGCTGTCGTTAACCTGGCTTTGGAGACGGCCCATGTAGAGTATAATTCCGCCGAGATCAGCTCTGCAGATATGATCAACAAAGTCGACCAGCTTGGATATCAGGCCATCCGCAAACAGGAAAACGCAGGAGTAGATTATCGGCAAAAAGAAATTCAACATAAGAAAATGCAACTGGCTGTTTCCGCGATTTTATCTTTCCCATTACTCTGGGCAATGGTCAGCCACTTTTCGTTCACATCATGGATTTACCTGCCCGATTTTTTAATGAACCCTTGGGTTCAGCTTGTACTCGCTACTCCGGTTCAGTTTATTATTGGCAGGCAGTTTTATGTAGGTGCCTACAAAGCACTTCGTAATAAAAGCGCGAATATGGATGTGCTTGTATCCCTTGGAACTTCCGCCGCATATTTCTATAGTCTGTATTTAACCATACAGTGGGCCGCCTCAAGTGAGATGCACCGCCATGCCCCGGATATGTATTACGAAACCAGCGCTATCCTTATTACTTTGATTATTTTAGGGAAATTATTCGAGGCTCTGGCTAAAGGGCGCACATCGGAAGCCATAAAAAAGCTTATGGGGCTGCAAGCCAAAACAGCGCTTGTTATTCGCGATGGAGCGGAGGTTTCCGTACCTGTTGAGGATTTGCTCATTGGGGACATCATTTTGGTTAAGCCCGGAGAAAAAATCCCTGTTGACGGTAAGGTGTTAGAAGGCAATTCCGCTGTTGATGAATCGATGTTAACGGGTGAAAGCATTCCGGTGGAGAAAAGAGCCGGGGATGGCGTCATTGGCGCCACAGTGAATAAAAACGGAAGCCTGAAAATCGAAGCTACCCGCGTGGGCAAAGAAACCGCACTCGCTCAAATCATTAAAGTAGTCGAAGAAGCTCAGGGATCAAAGGCACCCATTCAGCGTATAGCCGATGTCATTTCAGGTATTTTTGTACCGATCGTTGTAGGCATTGCGCTTGTAACGTTCTTGATTTGGTTCTTTTGGATTCAACCCGGAGAGTTTGCGGCTGCACTGGAGAAAGCGATCGCGGTGCTCGTCATCGCCTGCCCTTGCGCATTAGGTCTTGCGACGCCAACATCCATCATGGCAGGTTCGGGCCGAGCTGCCGAATTCGGTATCTTGTTCAAAGGCGGCGAGCATCTGGAATCGATGCAAAAAGTGCAAACCATTGTGCTTGATAAAACCGGAACCGTAACGAAAGGCAAACCGGAATTGACTGACATTTTATTGGATTCTGCGGATCAGCGAACCGCTTTACGCTTAATAGGTTCGGCGGAGAAACGGTCGGAGCATCCGCTGGCAGAAGCTATCGTGTCGGGCATTCTGCAGAAAGGGATTCCTTTGTCCCTAGTTGAGGAGTTCGAGGCGATCCCGGGATATGGTATACGAGCGATCGTTGAAGGTAAAGAAGTGCTTGTCGGAACCCGGAAACTGCTTCAGCGGGAAGGTATTGATTTCAGAAAGTCTGATACAGCGATGGAGCGTTTAGAGTCCGAAGGAAAGACGGCCATGCTGGCTGCGATCAATAACCAATTCGTTGGGGTTATAGCGGTTGCCGATACGATCAAAGAAACTTCCAAAGAAGGCATTGCCCGCTTAAAACAGCTGGGTATAGAAGTCATCATGATTACCGGCGATAACCAAAGGACCGCTCAAGCGATTGCCAACCAAGTGGGTATCGATCTTGTACTCGCAGAGGTGCTTCCGGAGGGCAAAGCGGAAGAAGTGAAGAAGCTTCAGGCCCAAGGCCGCAAAGTGGCAATGGTGGGTGACGGCATTAACGATGCTCCGGCGCTCGCTACGGCGGATGTAGGTATTGCGATTGGCACCGGAACGGATATTGCCATGGAAGCAGCCGATGTGACCTTGATGCGCGGAGAACTGACCGGCATTGCAGAGGCCATCGATATGAGCCGGAAAACCATGAGCAATATTAAGCAAAATCTGTTTTGGGCACTGGCATACAATACGCTGGGGATTCCCATTGCAGCTATCGGATTATTGGCTCCCTGGGTTGCCGGAGCAGCTATGGCATTAAGTTCCGTATCGGTAGTTTTAAATGCACTTCGCTTACAACGGGTGAAATTATAAATATGGGATGGGGATATCAGGTGGCTAAATTTGCTGTAACACCTGGCTTTTCTGAAGGTGGAACCATGTTTAAACCGGAACAGCTTGTCCTCCTCGGTTCGATTATAGGAGATGGCTCTCAGGTCGAACTTACAACGTTTAAGCAGCTCTATGTTGAGGTACAGGAAGATCGCATGGAGGAGGTTAAGGAGAAGCTTCAGGGAATCGGATTAGAAATTTATCCTGCAGGCTTTGTTACCAAGAGCCTGATCACCTGCAACTTTTGCCGCGGCGCTGAAGATGCCGGACTCCACGTAGCGGAGGAGCTAAACAAAGCGATTGCCGGTATGGAAACCCCCTCCCCGCTTAAAATTGGATATGCGGGATGTGCTCTCGGTACAAGTGAGCCCCTTCTTAAAGATATCGGGATTGTTAAAATGAAAGATGCTTTTGATATCTATATCGGCGGGGATGCCAAGTCGCTAAAACCTTCTTTTGCAACCCTGTTCCTATCCAATGTATCTGCCGATAAACTCATCTCTATCGTTCAAGGTCTAGTTCGATATTTCCAGATTCATGGTAAAGGCAAGGAAAAATTCTCGAAATTTATTAATCGCATCAGTCTTGAATCTTTACGTGAGGCAGTAAGCGCCGCATGAAAACAGTTCTAATGGTTGATGATGAAGAGAAAATCCGGGAAGTCGTGGTATCCTATTTGCAAAAAGAGGGATTCCAGGCGATGGAAGCAGAATCAGGAAATCAAGCCCTTGAACTGGTCCGCGGCGGAAGTATCAATCTTGTTATTTTAGATTTAATGCTTCCGGATATGTCCGGAGAAGAGGTTTGTAAGAAGATACGTCAGTTTTCACCCGTGCCTGTGATCATGCTGACGGCAAAAGTATCCGAAGATGACCGGATTCAGGGGTTGACACTAGGTGCCGACGATTATGTGGTGAAACCGTTTAGTCCTCGAGAGCTGATAGCCAGAGTGAAGGCCATCATGCGCCGCGCACAAAAAGATTCTCTGCTTACGGAAGTGATTTCTTTTCAAGAGGATGAGCTTGTGATTCATGCGACACAACACGAGGTATACAGACATGGGCAGTTGGTGAGCCTTACCCCTAATGAATTCAAACTGCTTCTTACGTTGGCTAGACATCCAGATCGAATATTTTCGAGGGATGAATTAGTTGAAAAAGTGCTCGGTTTTGATTATGAAGGTGACGCACGCGCTATAGACCAGCATGTAAAGAACCTGCGGCATAAAATTGAAACGGATCCTAAAAGACCAAAGTTTATCATTACCGTATTTGCCGTTGGGTACAGATTTGCAGGGGGAGACGTTTCATGAGAGGGTTAACGGCTCGAATTGCGATAGCCTTTATCGGAATCGTCTCCGGTATTTTGCTGATTTCCACCATCACATTTATTTTAGAGACGCATTACCATTTTGCCTTGTATCAGCATCAGGCACAAGATATGAACATGAACTCCCCCACATTTGATGCTCACTTTGAACAAGCATTGGTTCAATCCGTGCTTTGGACAGCCACCCTGGGCATAGCTTTGGCAATTGTGCTCAGTCTCTTTGTGGCAAGGCGAATCACCGCTCCGCTCATCCAGATGAAGGACATTGCTGAACGAATGGCAAAAGGAGAACGTGGAGCGAGAACAACCCTAAAAGGCAATGACGAGCTTTCTGAACTGGGAGGTTCGCTAAACTTTTTAGCCGAGCAGCTAGAACATCAGGAACAGCTTCGTAAAACGATGACTGCTGATGTAGCACATGAATTAAGAACACCGCTCACAACGCTTAAAAGCCACATGGAAGCGATGATCGAAGGGGTATGGGAGCCTACACGTAAGCGGCTTGTGTCTTGCTTTGAAGAAATTGAGCGGCTTCGGCATCTTGTGGGGGATTTAGAGCAGCTCACAGAGATGGAATCCCCTCATTTTAAGCTTTACAAAAATAGGGAAGACATTTCAGCTTTGATCCAGCATGCCGTTGAAGCTTCTATGGCTTCGTATGAACGAAAAGACGTTGATTTATATTTTGAAAAGGATGCTCCGGTATATGGCACTGTTGACCGTCAAAGAATTGGGCAAATACTCTTGAATTTGCTATCCAACGCGCTGAAATTCACCCCTCCAGGGGGATCCGTTTCCATCAAGTTAAAGCAGTTAAAGGATATGATATCCATTACTGTAACAGATACTGGAATCGGGATCCCGAGCTCCGAACTGCCATATGTACTCGAGCGGTTTTATCGAGTTGATAAATCCCGTGATCGCAAATCCGGTGGAAGCGGAATTGGACTAACGATCGTACAGAGACTGGTTGAAGCCCACGGCGGAATCATCAGACTGGAAAGTCATATAGGAGCGGGAACTGTCGTAACGCTTCTTTTCCCCTACACAAGTTCTACACAAGTATGATTTACAATGATCATGAGACAAAGAATGAATTAGGAGGAAATCATGAAAAAAGTTGTAATTTCCGTTTTACTTACTGCGGCGCTCCTAACAGCTTGCGGAAAAGCAGGAACGACGGATCAGCATTCGCACAGCGGAGCTGCAGGCTCAACGCAAGGCGATATGGCAGGCATGGATCATTCCGGGATGGCCAAAGGGGGGGACTCCTCCCAAGCCGCTAATGTTCAAGCCCAGTTTAAGCTTTCGACGGATAAGCCGCAGCCGAATCAAGATACGACAATCACCATAACGGTTCAAGATAAAAATGGAAAGCTGATTGATAAATTTGATACGGTGCATGAAAAACAAATGCATCTTATCGTTGTAAGCAAGGATTTGTCTTTCTTTAACCACATTCACCCTGATTATAAAGGGAACGGTGTTTTTACCGTTACAACTCAGTTCCCAACAGCCGGCGACTTTAAATTGATCGCTGACATAACTCCAACCGGTATGGGAGCGATGAACAAAAGCCAGTGGGTTACGGTTCAAGGTAGCGCACCGGCAGCCAAACCGATTGAACCGGATGCGACATACACTAAAGTCGTGGATGGAAAAGAAGTTACGCTTACGTTTGATCACTTGATGGCAAATATGGAACTGAACATGAATTTTAATATCAAAGATGCTCAAACGAAGAAGCCTGTCACGGACTTGCAGCCATACTTAGGTGCAGTCGGTCATGTTGTGATTTTAAGCCAGGATGCCGAAAATTATCTTCACGTCCACCCGACAGATGAGAAAGCAAAAGGACCAGACGCTAAATTTATGACGGCTTTCCCGCACAGCGGTATTTATAAAGTATGGGGACAATTCCAGCAAAACGGGAAAGTCATTACCGTACCTTTTGTCGTAAAAGTACCGTAATAGGTTTGAAGCTCAGTTGTTTTGCGACTGGGCTTCCTTCTTATGTGAAAAGTAAAGTAGCCAATTCGAATAAGAGTTGGCTACTTTACTTTTGATTTGATATAAATAAATTATGCGGCAATTATCAGATTGAACCATCATCATATTAAAGGCGGTTTGAACATGAAGTTGTATGGAGCTTCGTTTTTGGTTAGATTAGGTGCAGCTTCTCTTATAGTCCCCATGCTCCTTGTGTCGGGATGTCAATCTTCTCTTCCAAGTAATTTACCTGCGAAAGCTGACATGAATAATGTACAAGCAAATGAACAGCCCGTTACAACGGAAGTACAAAATTTAGAGGTTAAACCTTCGCAAGAGAAAGATATACCAAGTACACCGACAGATAAGATTCCTGATAACCCGTTGGGATCTGAAGTCGGAAAACCGAAGGAAGAAGCAAATGTTGTCGAAGCATCCAAAACGCACAAAATCTCCGCTTTAAAACCGGTTTACACCGTTGCAAAAGGCACGGTAGCGATTACGATCGATGACGGACCGACACGATATACAAAGGAACTTCTAAAGGTTCTTCGTGAGAATGATGCCAAGGTAACCTTTTTCTTTCTTGGGCAAAATGCCGCTGCTTACCCTCAAGCCGTAACCGAGGCGGTTTATGACGGTAATGAAATCGGTTATCATTCCAATTCGCACCCCAAAATGACTAGTATGACGTACGATGAACAAAAAAAAGAATTCGACCTCGGTTTAAATAAGCTGCAGAAATTGGTCGCCAAGCCTGTTAAACTATTCCGCCCTCCTTATGGAGCATATAATAATGATACAAAACTTGTGACGGAAGAGCACAGCATGAGCATGATTCTCTGGGATGAAGACCCACGGGATTGGTCCACAACCGATTCCGCCGCTGTGGTTAAGCAAGTATTAGCGCAAGTTAAATCAGGGGGGATTATTGTTATGCACGACCATCCCTCGACGATTGCTGCCTTGCCTGACATTATTAAAGGTATCAAGTCGAAAGGGATGAGATTGGTAACCATTCCGTCACGATAAAAATAAAAGGACATGTATGCAGTGCGGCGGCATCATGTCCTTTTCAGCTACAAAGCGGTGAGATGGTCATCTAAAGCATCATTTTGTAGCTGCTTAACTTGTTGCTCCCGACATAATCCCGCAGGATAAATAACTCCTTTAGAGGTGAAAAAGCCTGAATTGAAAACGAGCTCGTTCTCATTATAACCCCTGTCATGAATTTGAGCGCATTCAAGGCAATAATACATCTTCTTGTCACTTTCCTTCCCTCATCAAAAAAAAGTAACTGCTTTTATTATAATTCCGTTGATTCTTGGCGTATATTCAATAAAGTTATCATTTATATTGCAGAATTGAACAAAAAAATGGAATACGTGCCCATATGAACTAGCCACTGTAATACTATTCGTATAGGCTTCCGAATAGTATTACTACTGCATAATGTTCGAAGGAAAACTTATTTTATGAAGGAGGATGAGTCCGATAAAACACCGCGAGCATCTCATAACCATGTTGTTTGCCACTTGGTTGATTTTAGGTGTATTTGTCGATGGTTTTCATCACAACCATGGGGATGTAGATTCCTTTTGGACTCCGTGGCATGCCCTTTTGTACTCCGGATTTTTGGCATCCGCACTTTGGATTTTTTACTTGGTTTTCCGTACCAAAAAACAGACCGAACAAAGCTGGAAGAAATCCATTCCAAGCGGATACGGATTAGGCGTTCTTGGAATCTTTGTCTTTTTAGCCGGCGGAATTGCAGATATGATGTGGCATCTGTTTCTGGGAATTGAACACGATGTGGCTGCATTATTAAGCCCCAGCCATTTGACCTTGCTTGTCGGGATTCTTTTGATTGTTACAAGTCCATTTCGGGCGCTCTGGAGAGAAGCCGGGGAGATGCAGCCGTTTACGGCGTTATTATCCATTACTCTGACGTTTTGTATGCTCTCTTTTTTCTTATGGTATGCTTGGGCGTTTATTAATGATTTGTCATCCGCAAACGCGCTTAATCATTATTTATCGGTCTATCGTTCAAATCAACTGAAATCCGTTCTAGACGGGTTAGAAAAACGCGGAGTCGAACAAACGCTTCTAACCACCGCATTGTTGATGTATCCCATCCTTCTATCCTTAAAACGATGGAAAATCCCATTCGGGGCAATGACATTCGTTTTTGCTGTCGAAACAACGCTCATGAGTATGCTTGAGGGATTTACTTATGTTGAAAACATCTTATTAGCCATCATCGCCGGTGTTATAGGTGATATTATGATTAAATATGCCCGCTCCGCGGCTGTTGTCGCGATCATTGTTCCCTTAGTCTTATGGAGCTTATACTTTGCGGTAGTGATGGCAAAGGGAATGGCGTGGGCACCCGAAATATGGGGCGGTTCCATTGTATTATCGTCGATTGTCTCGTTCGGTTTGTACCAAATGAGCAAACCAAGTCAATAGCAAGCTGAATTTTATTCAGGTCAGGTCTCTTGGGACCTGATCTTTTGGTCTTATTTTACATTTGCTTAACAATCTGTTGATATAAGGAAAACGATTCTATCTTACAATGTTAAGGAGTTTATCTATAATATAGGGGAGAAGTGAAGTCATGAAAAATGCTTCGTCGATTCGAAAGAAAGGACTAGCTACGGTACTTTCAGGGTTCCTGTTGCTTTCTGTCCCGGTCACAGGTTTTGCTCATGATGGCGGTGCGGCAGATTCAAGTTCAGTGAAGTCCGAATTTGTAGGACCGGCTTTTGAAAAATCCACGCACGCGTTGTCACAAGTTACCTTTACGATCATTCATGATACGCATTTTCATGGAAACTTCGGAAATCCGAAAGAGCCGAATAATATTGCCAATTACTTTGGTATCGCTAACAAAATCAAGGCTGAGAAGCCCAATTCTCTATTCATCGGCAATGGCGATGATCTTGGAACATCCGTGATATCTTCCACATTCCAGGGACAACCCATCGTGGACGCATTCAATGCAGGCAAGCTCGATGTTGATACTTTTGGTAATCACGATTTTGACATGGGACCGGACCAATTGTCCAAGCTGGTGAAAGCCTCTGAGTTTCCATGGGTCAGCGCTAATGCAGTAGACAAGCGTACGGGAGACGTTTTTGCAGGTGAATCCGGAGCAAAACGGTTTATCATTAAAGAAGTGAATGGAGTCAAGATAGGGATCACGGGACTCATCAACGAGGAAGCGCCGCAAATTACTTCCATGGGACCGAATGCTATCGTGCTGAATCCAGTGGAAGCGATGAAAAAGATTGTTCCTGAAATGAAGGCGGCAGGCGCTCAGTTCATCATCGTGTCTTCACACCTGGCCAGCCCGGATGCTCGAATCGTCGCGGAAAAAGTGGACGGAATCGACCTGATCGTTGGCGACCATGCAGCTTTTGCATTTGATAGTCCTGAAAAAATTCACAACACGCTGCTTTGGTTCATTGGGGACGAGTTTACATACCTTGGGGAAATGAATTTTAACTTTCAAAACGGCAAAGTGGCCGATTTTAATTACCACCGATATGCATTGAAAACAGACGTGGCTAAAGAAGGCTATCAGCCGGACCCGAACGTCAAAGCAGTCATGGACGGCTACAACTCAAAGCTCAGCAAGGAGCTTGAAGTGCAAATCGGTTCTACACAAACCGAGCTCGATGTCATGAAATCTTCCCAACGTAAAGCGGAAACGGCTATAGGTAATCTGGTAGCTGACGCAATGAAGGACTATACGAAGGCGGACGTAGCTCTTATTAATGGCGGGGGCATTCGCGCGGAACGTATTTTCCCGGCAGGGCCGCTGACCAAGAAGGACATTCTGGACGCTATGCCGTTTACCAACTATGTCGAAAAGCTGGACATTACAGGAGATCAGCTATACCAAGCACTTGAAAATGGGGTAAGCCAAATCGAAAGCGGTGCCGGCCGGTTCCCGCAGGTCAGCGGCATTCAGTTTGTGTATAACCCTAAACTGACTCCAGGTGCTCGTGTGCTTGATGTTAAGGTGAATGGTCAGGCTCTCGATCGTAAAGCGCATTATAGCATTTCCGTCGTTGATTTTGTCGCAGAGGGCGGCGACGGCTACGATGTGTTCAAGGGCTCTAAAATATTGTTAGACAAAAATGCGGGTCCTGTATTGTCCAAGGTTGTTGGGGACTACATTCAACAAAAAGGTACTATTGCACCAAAAGTTGAGGGACGGATTCAGGTTTCCGGGGATGCTCCGACAAATCTTTATTCCGATTTAAACGGCCAGTCGTTCGAAGCCGTTCTGGCAGAAATGGATTTGCAAAACAAAGGTATTTTAGGCTCCGCTGACGGGGGCAAGCAGTTCCAGCCGGAAAAAGAGATGTTAGTCGGCGAGTTTACCCAAGTGCTGAGGAAAGCTTTAAATTTGAAGCCGTCGGATCTTCAGGAAGCCGATAAGCTGGACGCAAACGCAAAATTAACTCGCGAGCAAATGACGATGCTGCTCTCCAAAGCATTAAAAGTAATAAATAAACAGCCAACGGTGAACAGCGAAGCTTTGAAATCGTTGGATGCATTTGCCGATAAGGAAGCGCTGAATAATAATGCAAAGAGCGACTGGGTGGTTGTAGCCTATACCGGTCTTATCCGCGGCAAAGCGGATTCGAAAGGGAGAGCATATCTTTCCCCCGCGGATATTGTAACCCGAGTCCAAGCTGCGATTGTAATCGAACGATTGTTACAGCTGAAATAAAAGTTAAGTGAATAAGTTTAAGCCCCGAATCCTGATTCGGGGCTTTGTTATTCATTGCCATCGAAAGGTGGTTATTATTAATAATAAAATATAATTGACAGGCAGGAAAAACAGTCGTAAGATAACAATGTTTTCAAAATGAAATTTAATCCTCGTTAGGCGAGGCTCCTATACAAACATAGGCCATTGCCCGGAAACGTCGAAAGACGCCAATGGGTTACCAGGGATTGCCGGATTAAGGCTTTACCTAATATGGCTGAGCTGTTGCTCTACGTTGTATAGTGCTAAAGCTAAACTAGGGGGATGAATGTACTTCCGTGTACTTTTGTACTTCGAAGTCCAACCCCCTATGCCCATAGGGGGTTTTTAGTTTGCTTGAAAACCACCTTATCAGGAAACAATAACCATAACCGTTCCTGATGCTGGGAATACTATGGAGGTGAGTTTATGGATCCGGATCCTAGTATAGAGCGATGTAGACTGTGTGAGTCCGGAAGGATGCGTATATGAGAATTGAATGGTGATGCAATTCAGTTCTGATTTATGCATCCTTCCGGAGATTAAATGTTCAAACCGGGAGGGTTACCATTATGGCTGTCATACAAACCTTTTATTTGAGTCGGATTCTTGGTAACAAAATTTGGTCAGATCCGCAGCATGTAGTTGGAAAGTTATTGGATTTAATCGTGGATTTGACGGCTGTTCGTCCGCAAGTCGTGGCGGTTAAAGTGAAAGTCGGCAATAAGATTCGGATTGTTGATTTCTCATCTTTCACGATCTCGAAGGTGAATAAACAGTATTACATTGAATGTACGGATTTAAAAGAGAAGGACATTTCACCAGAACATACCTTGTTCCTTGTTAAGCATGTGCTCGATAAGCAAATTGTTGACATGTTCGGAAGGAAAGTGGTTCGGGTTAACGATCTTAGATTGGCGATTCTCTCCAACGGAGTTTATACGGTTGCGGTAGATGTGGGTTTTGAAGGTTTGTTGCGAAGACTTGGAATTGCTAAGCCTTTAAAAAATGTATTGAAACCGCTCGGAGTTAACATACCAAGCAATTTATTGCTTTGGGATGATGTGGAAACAATTGACTTTTCCCACCGGGGAATTAAGCTCTCCAAGTCGTATACCAAGCTATCTGCGCTTCATTCCTCGGATCTTGCCGATATTATTGAGGATTTGGATCGATCCACTCAGCTCGCCGTCTTTTCATCATTAGACGCCGAGAAAGCGGCGGATGTGCTGGAGGAATTGGAAACGGAAGCCCAGGTCAACGTGATAGAAAGTCTCACTACTGAAAAAGCGGCTAACATGCTTGAAAAATTACCGACGGACGAGGTTGCAGATATACTCGATGAAATGGATGAAGATCATGCTAATGAAATCTTAGATCAGATGGAAAGAGAAATATCGGAGGAAGTCAGGGAATTAATGGAATATCCTGATAAATCTGTTGGTAGTCTTATGACTACAGAACTGATTTCATTTAATGAAAATATTACGGTAAATGAGGCCATTCAAGAACTAAGAAGATTAAAACCGGATTCAGAGTCCATTTATTATATTTATATTGTAAATGATGAGGGAAAACTCATCGCCCATCTATCTCTTCGTGACTTAATCATTGCGGAACCCGAGACACAATTACAAGAAATTTTAGATCGCAACGTGATTTATGTTTCCGACGATGAACAGATCGATACACTTAATGAGATTATATCCAAGTATAATTTGCTTGCTGTACCTGTAGTTGATGACAAAATGTTTCTAGTGGGAATAGTCCCTATTAACGATGTGGTTTATAACCTGCTCAAATCCAGAAGAAAGAGGGCTTAACAAATGGTCTCTAATGTCACAAAAAAGCAAAGCTTCTGGAAAAGAACGCTACTTTTTTTAGCCCTCTTAGGGCCTGGAATTATTACTGGAAGCGTGGATAATGATGCCGGCGGAATTACAACGTACTCTGTAGCTGGGGCTTCTTATGGATATAATTTGCTGTGGACTTTAATTCCCGCCTTTATAGTGCTTCTTATCGTGCAAGAGATGAATGCTCGTATGGGCATTGTAACGGGAAAAGGACTTGCTGACCTTATTCGGGAGAATGCAGGAGTCAAAGTGACCTTCTTCATCTTTCTTGGTTTGCTTGTGGCTGATATCAGCAATACCATGACCGAATTTGCAGGGGTTGCAGGCAGTATGCAGGTATTTGGAGTCAGTAAATATATTGCAGTGCCTCTTGCGGCCGCGGCTGTTTGGTTGCTCGTGGTCAAAGGGACTTATCGATTTGCAGAGAAAATATTTTTAATTTTCAGCGTTGCTTTACTCTCATATATTATCTCGGCTTTAATGGGAAAACCGAACTGGTCTGAGATCGGAACAGCTATGATTCATCCTGAAATCAAGTTGAACATTGACTACGTTTCAACGGTCATCGGTATCATCGGGACAACCATTGCCCCCTGGATGCAGTTTTATATGCAATCCGCAGTAATTGAAAAGGGACTCAAGGTTGAGAATTATAAATATACCTTATTGGACGTCACTGTCGGATGCGTAGCCACGATCGTTGTAGCCTTCTTTATTATCGTCGCATGCGGATCTACCCTTTTTGTAAATGGACATGGTACGGAGATAACGGATGCGAAAGATGCCGCTTTAGCATTAAAGCCTTTTGCAGGAGCTATGGCATCGCAAGTATTTTCATTCGGGCTTTTCATCGCTTCCATTTTCTCGGCAACAATATTGCCTGTAGCTACGGCGTTTTACGTATGTGAAGCTTTCGGTTTTGAAGCGGGGATTGAAAAAAAGTGGAGAGAAGCTCCCCAGTTTTACTGGCTCTATACCGTGATATTAATCATTTCTGCAGGTATCATTTTGATACCGAATGCACCGCTCATAGCTATTACCTTGTGGTCCCAAAGAATTAACGGTCTTTTATTACCCATCGTATTGATTTGTATGATGCTTCTCGTAAATAATAAAGATGTTATGGGGAAATATACAAATAAGGCTTGGAACAACATTATTGGGTGGACCACCATCGTGATCCTTATTGTGTTATCCTTGATTTTAGTTATATTAACGTTGTTTTAAACAATGGCCCCTCCAGTTGAATGAGGAATATTGTGAAATAAGTGATATTGGAATTATCCCCTAGCGGTAAACAGTGAAAATAGAATTCATGGGATCATGAATTAAACGCTGTTAGCCGGAGGGGATTTTTTAATGCTGCATAGGACTATATCCATCCCATTTTTACATTTGAAGTGTGACGTCTTTGAGGTTTTGTACATTAAACAAGCGGGCATAGGCCCCATGCTTTAGCATCAATTCTTCATGAGTTCCTTTTTCCGTAATTTCTCCATGTTCAATGAGAACAATTTGATCTGCATGCGTAATCGTAGACAGTCGATGAGCAACAATTAAAGTTGTTCTGTCTTTTGCCAATTGTTCAAGGGATTCCTGTATTAAATGCTCCGATTCTAAATCAAGGGCAGATGTTGCTTCATCAAGAATCAAAATTCGAGGGTTTTTAAGAAATACCCTGGCTATAGCAATCCTTTGTTTTTGGCCTCCGGATAGCTTTACACCGCGCTCGCCAATTTCGGTTTCATACTCGTTCGGTAAACTCATGATAAAATCATGGGCATTTGCTGCACGCGCCGCGCTGAGTATTTCTTCCATCGAAGCCTTAGGATTTCCAAAAAGAATGTTTTCCCGGACGCTCCCGCTAAATAAAATATTGTCTTGAAGGACCATCCCAATCTGACTACGTAAGCTCCTTATTGTAATATCCTTGATATCTTTATCATCCAATAAAATTGTTCCCATCTGTATATCGTAAAAACGCGGGATCAGACTAATTAAAGACGATTTGCCGCCTCCGCTCATTCCAACAAAAGCTACCGTTTCTCCCTCATTGATAGTTAGGCGGATATCCTTTAGTACCCAATCCGTTGAGCTTTCATAGCGAAAACGGACTTGATCAAATACGATTTTGCCTTTTACCTTTTCAACGTTCTTAGCTTTTGGAGAATCCATAATATCATAGGGTTCATTCATGAGCTCAACCACACGCTCAAGGGAGGCGCTGGCTTGCGTCAACTCCGTAGAGGAATTTACTAATCGGCGAAGAGGACTATACAATCGGTCCAAGTAAGCAAAAAAGGCAACAAAAGCACCGAGCGTAATATGCCCTTGAATCACCTGGTAGCCGCCGTAAAATAATACAAATAAAGGTGCCAAATCCGTTAATGTATTGATGATGGCATTAGTGAGTGCATTCCATTTTGTTAAAGCCAATGCTTTTTGAAGGAAAACGTTGTTCTTCCCGCCAAATTTTTCTTTCTCCGCTTCCTCCAAGGTGAAGCTTTTTATAACAGGAATTCCGTTTACGCGTTCAAATAGATACCCCTGCATCTCCGCCAAGGCTTGAGACCTTGATTTAGTAAAAATCCTCAATTTTCGATATAGCTTTTTTACGGATAAGGCATAGAAAGGTAAGACGGCTATGGACACCAGGGTCAATTTAAAATCCATATGAAACATGAAGCCTATGGCAATGGAAAGAGTAAACAAATCAAGCCATACATTCATCATCCCGGTTTCTACAATGCTCTTTGTTTGTTCCGCATCATTGATCATCCGCGAAATAATTTCACCGGTTTTGTGATTCTGATAATATCTTAAAGAAAGCTTTTGAATATGCTCATACAATCGATTACGAAGGTCGTAAAGGATTCGGCTGGTTGTTAACTGTGCATAATACTGCCTGAGATACTCTATAGGTGCTCTTACGACTACAAATAAAACAGCCGCGCCCAACATGATATAGATCAATTTCTGCATCTTTACAGCGGCGGGAAGCGAGCTAAGCAATAAATCATCAACAACATACTTCATGATGAGAGGTAAGGTGAGCGGAATGCCAAACTTAATCATTCCAATCACTACAGTGAGTATGACAAGCTTCCAATAAGGCTTTACAAAAGTAAGATAGGTTTTAAATTCTGACATTTGATTACTCCTTTAATGAAACCCTTCTGCTTATCAAATTATATCCCCCTAGGGGGGAATGGTCAATTTATTGCTTTATCGACAAGCTCGGAAAAACTCCAATTCATTATGAATGAGGTCCGAACAAACGGACGAGTTGAGTCAATGTTCGTATTACAAGATATGCAATGCCGGTGCGGAAGAATGGAGCTATTGTTCCGATATTGCGACAACAGGCTTTTCCATCGGCACATGCCCATGCTCATCATGACCACAAACATGAACACCACCATTCACATGATAAGCATCATCAGCACTCTTCGGATGACCATAAGCATTCGCATCATAGCCATAAACACCATGTTACTAAGTAACCCAGTGAAATCCCATGCATTTATTCAATCATGGTAGATATAGGCTTACCCACGTTGGAGTGGATATCATCATTGTCATTAAAACCGCCCTTGTTTCCTTAACAAGGGCATGTTATTTTTAATGGATAAGAGCATGGAGGTAATAAAAAGATGAGTGACCACTCTGATCATACTCATGACCATCCCCATAAACACCGTAAAGACATCGTAAATCGCTTATCTCGTATTGAGGGTCATTTGAGGGCGGTTAAAGAAATGACTTCCGAAGGCCGAGACTGTTCCGAAGTATTGCTGCAAATCGCAGCGGTAAGAAAAGCATTGGATAATGCAGCCAAGCTGCTTCTTAAAGACCACCTTGAGGGTTGCGTTGTTGATGCAGTAAAGCATGGAGATGAAGAAAAAATATTGGCTGATTTGAACAAAGCGTTAGACCACTATATTAAATAAAGTCAATAAAAAGGGGATACCGGCACTGGTATCCCCTTTTTTACACTTGAAATAACCCCCTAGGGGGGATGTCATTAGCTTATATATTTTAAAAATAAAATCAATCTGATTCAGGGGGAATTGCTTTGTCAAAGAACATTGAAATCAAGGATACAAGCAATAAAGAAAAGATTAGAATCATTTTAGCTTTAGGTATACCGGCGATGATCGAAAATTTACTTCAAACGATCGTCGGATTTGTTGATACCCTGTTTGTCTCTAAATTAGGTTTGCTGGAAGTTACCGCTGTCGGTGTAACCAATGCGATCTTGGCTGTTTATCTGGCGGTATTTTTAGCGATGGGTGTCGGTACTTCCTCATTGATCGCAAAAAGCGTGGGTGCCGGAAATTTAGAGAAGGCCAAGGCAATTGCAAGGCAATCGACCTTGCTATCAGCTATTCTGGGCATTCTATTCGGTCTGGTTACGTTTTTCTTTGCTAAGCCCCTGCTTCAGCTCATGGGGGCGGAACCGGCAGTGCTAGCCAGCGGGATCGTCTATTTTCGTATTGTCGCCGTACCCTCAATATTTATTTCGCTTATGACCATTTTTGGGAGCATCCTGCGCGCCGCAGGCGATACCAAGACACCTATGAAAGTAGGATTATGGATTAACCTGCTGCATATAGGACTCGATTATATTTTGATTTTCGGATCATCAGACATACCCGGGATGGGAGTCGCAGGGGCAGCTTGGGCAACCGTTATGGTTCGAGTAATCGGCTCCATCGCACTATTTGCATATATCCGAAAATCCAAATTGTCATTTTCGTTCAAGAAGGGGACGGGCGAATACACGCTTCCGCTGCTGCAGCTTTCTGCTCCTGCCGCTGCGGAACGGCTGATCATGCGTTTTGGACAGGTTCTATACTTTGGGCTCATTGTGCGTATCGGTACGGAAGTGTACGCGGCTCACACCATAGCAGGAAATATTGAGATATTTTCCTACCTGCCGGGATACGGGCTTGCCGTTGCGGCCACAACGCTTGTAGGACAATACTTGGGTGCGGGTCGCCGTGAAGATGCGTACCGCTTCGGGCTTTTTACGACAGGGATTGCAGTCGTATTTATGTCCTTTGTGGGGATTCTCTTTTTTATCTTTTCCCCGCTCGCTGCAACCTGGTTTACAAACGAGCCCCCTGTCATTGATATGGTCACAACCGCGCTCCGAATTGATGCTTTTGCTCAGCCCTTTCTAGCGATAGGATTGGTTCTGGCTGGAGCTTTGCAAGGGGCAGGAGATACCAAAAGCCCCATGTACAGTACAGCCATTGGGATGTGGCTCATCCGGGTCGTAGGGGTTTACGTACTATGCATCTATTTAAAAATGGGAATTGCCGGTGTTTGGCTCTCCATAGCCTTCGATCTTTTCATTAGGGCCATTTTTCTTTTTATCCGGTTCAACGGGAAATTAGCGAAACCTGTATCCATACGAGAGGAAGGTAAATCATGAACTTCTATTGGTTTTCTATGGTGTTCTTTTTTGTTTGGATCGTTCTCGCGGTTCTGTATTCCTATATGCTTAAGAAAAAGTAATCAGATAAGTGCTTTTGACTCGTAATCGACTCTACCTTACCTAATCTAAATCATGTTCCGGCAGCAAAGGCAGTTCATAGAAGATGTTATTTTATTTGAGAAAATTAGACCATTTTGATTGTAAATTATGCTTGATTTTACAAAAAGTAAACTAAGCATTTTGTTAAGGAATGTTAAGTGAATATTGACAGTAAAAACATCTTATATATAATGTAACTATAGTTACATTATATATAAGATGCGATGGGCCTAAACGACGCGATAATGAGCTTGCTGGATGGTTATGATACGCCGCTCGGCGAATCGGGCAGCGCACTGTCCTTAGAGCGATCGTTTGGAAAACTAGAATTAAGAGGCACCGCGAAGGAAATTGAGCTCGCACGCCAAATTGCCGAGAAAGCGTTGGCCCAATTACCGGATGATGAAGCACTCGTGGCCGTGCACGCCAATCCGGCAACGACTCATACTTTCGTAGATCCGGATTCTGGACAATATATGGGAACGATCGATTTCGGCGATGCCTATATCAGCCATCCGGTGTTCGATCTTCGGAGATGGGGACCGGCCGACCACGGCATCCTTCTATCCGGTTATGTGTCGGAGAATCCTGTAAGCGAAGATTTTATGCGTATTTGGAACGTTGTACATATTGTCGACAGCATAAACGTTTTCAGCGATAAAGAGGATCTTAGTGCGGATTTGGCCGGACTATTAGAGAAATTGTCATAATTGATAAAAGAAGATGTCGGACCATGAATCGAAGTGCTAGAATAGCGATTCTTTGGCATGGCAACCGTGAAGCTCGGGATCATGCCACCGCCGAGAACAACAAGTTCAGTCCAATTTTTGAAGAATTTCAACGTTATAATAGCACGGCTGAGCCTGCGGTTTACAACGATGAATTTGTCGATGAAGTGCGGGATCAGCTGCGTCAAGTCGATGGCGTCCTCGTAT
Organism: Paenibacillus gyeongsangnamensis; assembly: GCF_027533625.1. GTDB lineage: Bacteria > Bacillota > Bacilli > Paenibacillales > NBRC-103111 > Paenibacillus_G > Paenibacillus_G gyeongsangnamensis. The sequence goes on from NZ_JAQAGZ010000015.1 coordinate 82,831, forward strand.
GGGTCAATCCCATTGAAGGCGGAAGGAATCGGTCAATTCTTGACGACATGCTGAGAGATGTAGCTTCAAGCGGAGTTTTCGTCAGCACGCATCCCGATGTCATTTTAAAGCTGGGTACCAAAGAAGTACTGTACCAGACAAGGGAAATGGGATGGGGAGGCGACATTCATCTCTACAAAAACATTCATGAGCTCCGGGAGCAATTGCCTGTTCGCCTTGCAAATGGATCGTCACGCGTTTTAAAGCAGAATCGCGGCAACGGAGGGAATGGGGTATGGAGAGTTGAATTTGCGGGCGGAAGTACCGCACGAGAATCAGACCCCGTCGTCCGTGTACTTCATGCACTCCGCAACAGTACAGAGACCCAGATGCCGCTCAGTGAATTCATGAACCAATGCGAAGCCTATTTTGAAGGATCCGGGCAAATGATTGACCAACCCTTTTACTCTCCCGTCCCCAAAGGAATGGTTCGGTGCTATATGACCCAAAACGAGGTTGTCGGATTCGGACACCAGTACGTAACCGCATTACTCCGACCGGAGCCCGGTTCCGAACCTCTGCAGCCGCAACCGAGAATTTATCATCCCGAATCCAAACCTGAATTCCAGTCATTAAAAAGAAAGATGGAAGCCGAATGGATACCGCAGCTTCAGAAATTACTCGGGATTGAAACTGAAGCTCTTCCGATGATTTGGGATGCGGACTTTCTCTATGGACCAAAGACAGCAGCGGGCGAAGACACCTATATATTGTGTGAAATCAACGTCAGCTGCGTGCACCCTTTCCCGGATTCGGCTGTCCCTAAATTGGTACAAACCGCAGCGGCAAGCATTAAGAATGATCAGAAGTAATTAACTAAACTTCAACCTGCGCTTGCTTGAACATGCTGCATCGTTTCAGATTGCGGGTAGCGTCAGCTTCGCGGGCGCTACCCGCTACTATCATACGCGCAAAGGTTGATCAATGTATGCTTTCAACGGGAAGGGAATTACTGATTTTCCCGCAAGATGAGCTGGATTTGAAAACGCAGCTTGCCAAACTGAAGAGCATAAAGTGTGTGGGCGTCGATTCGGAAACGACAGGGCTTGATCCTTTCGTTCATGAGCTTCGGCTTGTTCAGCTTGCCGCTGAAGGTTATCCGGTGCTGGTCATTGACGTGCGGGAGCTTGATGCTCAGGACCTCCATGCGCTGCAAGACTTTTTGGCCGGTCCGACGGTTAAAATATTGCATAACGCCAAGTTCGATTTGAAATTTCTGCTAAAAGCCCATTTGCCTGTTGGAGGTCAGCTTTTCGATACAATGATTGCAGCCCAGCTGCTTCGTTCCGTATCGGGCCTGTACCGCTATGGACTCGAAGATCTGGCTGAGCATCATTTAGGTATTCGTTTGAACAAAGAAAATCAAACAAGCGATTGGTCGGGAATCCTTACACTGGAGCAGATCCGTTATGCAGCGGAAGATGCCTGCATTCTTCCGCGTCTTCGTGATGTGTTGGTGAAAGAGTTAAAGCGTTATCGCTTGATTGATGTTGCCAAGCTGGAGTTCGATTGAATCCGTGCGGTTGTAGAGATGGAACTCACAGGAATTAGGCTGGATCGTTTACGATGGGACAAATTACGGACTCAATGCGAGGCTGCGCGAGAGCATGCGGCAGCTGCTTTGCTGCAGGAGCTTGATACCTCGCCCGTCCAGCTTTGTCTGTTCGGGGATGAGCCTGCATTCAGACTGAATTTGGATAGCAATCAACAAGTATTGTTGGCTCTTCGGGGAAAGGGGATACTGTTAAAGAATACCTCCCGCCATTCGTTAATACCTCTCTCGATGGATTATCCCATTGTAAGGACGCTGCTGGAGTATCGTAAAGCGGCGAAAGCAATACAAGCGTTTATGTATAGCATTCCCTCCACGATCCATCAGGCTACCGGAAGAATTCATTCGAGCTATCGTCAGATAGGCGCATCTACCGGAAGGTTTTCCTGCGGCGGACCCAATTTACAGCAAATTCCGCGCGGGAAAGAATTTCGCGAATGTTTCGTAGCGTCCCCCGGGCACAAATGATTATAGCCGATTACTCTCAAATTGAACTGCGAATCGTAGCGGAAATCTCCAGCGATGCCACCATGATCGAAGCGTACAGACTTGGGCAGGATATTCATGCCCTGACAGCTTCGCTCCTGGCAAGTAAAAAAATCGAACAGGTATCCAAAGAAGAACGGCAAGCCGCCAAGGCGGTTAATTTCGGACTCATTTATGCCATGGGAGCCAAAGGCCTGCGGGCTTATGCCGAGGAGACCTATGGCGTCAAAATGACCCTGGAACAAGCGGAAACATTCCGCACCCGTTTCTTTGAGGCGTATAGCGGAATTGCGCGTTGGCACCAGCATGTTAAACAGCATCCGTCCACAGAAACCCGAACATTAAGCGGCAGGCTTAGGATTTCTAAAGAACCGAGCGTCACGGGGCAATATAATACGCCGGTACAAGGAACCGCGGCAGATATTACGAAAGTGGCTTTGGGCATGCTGGTTGCTGCTTTAAATGACACGGGGGCAAAGATGGTAGGAACGATTCATGACGAAATCATTCTCGAAGCTCCTGAGGATTACGCGGAGGAAGCGGCAATTTGTTTGAAAAACACGATGGAAATGGCAGGCTCGCGGTACCTGAAACGTGTTCCTGTTGTAGCGGATGTAGTCATAGGCGATAGCTGGGCAGACAAATGAAGGGAAGAAGAAAGCTTGAGAAATCAGGCTTTTTTTATGTAGGAATACTCCGGATCGTATGAGCTGTCGGTCAAGTATTTGCACGTTGTGAGACCGTCGTTTAGAAAGTCACAGTCGTTCATCTCGTCCTTTGACTTGTGGACTGGAAGGTGATATCAGCTTCGCTGATGTTGCTCCGCGAAGCTGATATCGACATAAAGATGGCCTACTACGGGATCAAGCTCATATACCATTTATAATTAAACGATTATAAGCTAATTGAACGACTAAGCCGTTTGATTCTCTAGAATTTATTTTGGTTTTTCAACGTTTGTTTGTTCCAAGGCCGCCTTTAATCCCTTGGCCAGATCCTCAGAATTCCCCAAACTCCAAAAATGCATGAAGTATAATTTGGGGGACTCATGAAGCATATGACTGTGAATGGCGGTAACGGTAATACCATTTTTCGTCAAAGCACGTTGTACGGAAGGAACTTCATTTGCAAGTAAAACGAAGTCGCCTGTGATGGCAGCTTTCTGTCCGACGGCTTGGAAATTAATTGCCGTAGCGGTCCCCATAAAAGGCGGAATAACCGTTCCGTCCATTTCAGTAATCTTTTCCTGACGCGGAACCGTAAATCCAATCACTTTTCCTTTTGCTTTTCCTTTATAACCTAAGATAGCCTCTACTTTAGACCAACCTGGAGTCTCTGATTGTACTTGTGTTTGCTGTAGTTCGAAAGGTGTTTTAGTAACGGAGAGGACGGCCTTCATTTGCTGGACCAACTTAACCGCTTCACCTTGTCCTTCATAGTGAACATAAGTTATGGCAGGGGATTCCGTCGTTAAGTGATTGTGGATGGCAGTCACATCGATATGCACTTTCGTTAGCTCGGATAATACGGCCGGTAGTTCAGATTGAAGTAAGACCAAATCCCCCATCACCATTACACCATCTTTGACCGGTTTAAATGCAACCCAAGAAGTTAAGGCAAATCCAGGTTCAATGGGTACTTCTCCAACACTGACTTTCAAATCTTCACGAGGAAAAGAAACCTTCAAGACATCATTGTCTACCGTTCCTTTTCGGCCAAACACTTGCTCCACTGTTCCCCAGTCAACCGGCTTTACGGCTTGATTGGAAGTTGCTTCTGCATGCCCCATAGCTTTTTTTTCATCTGGACCTTTAATCATCGCAATAATGCTGATTGCAATTACTAATAGTACTAAGCCGGTTCCAATCAGGAAAGATCTTTTTTTCATTGATAGTAACCTCCCTCAAACATATGTGCCATGTACACAATATACAAAAAGGCAACGTATACTTTTCAACTACTAAATGACTGGACGTTTAATACGTAACTTTTACCTCCTTTATTATTAAAATTGAAACCGTAGTTACACCCCCGCCTTTTTTTTCTAGCCTATCCTTATAAGGCGATAAATTCAAGGTCTTTCACAATATCTTAACAAGAGAGGTGCCGGTGACGCTGGCACGAGAGATGCTTTTTTTGAGAATTTGGAGCAATCTACACGTATGCCTAGCCTCCAACCTTCCCGCTATATGCCTTGTCACAAAATATTCCTATTCCCTTTATTGCATCATATCTCAATATCAAATATGATGTAACTGTGGTTACGTATTTTATAACTTTAGTTATATTTTTTGAGCTGCAACCGCGGACCTGATAAAAATCAAAAATGTTCCATCACATCAATCTTCCATTTAGGCTGTCAACTAGCAATACCTGGGGATAAAAAAGGATCATTCTAAAGCGTTTTTTTAAAATTACTACAAAATAAGGAGCGCAGAATGGCAAACAAAAAAATAATTGACAGACCAGAAAAGGAGACATTAAGTGGACTTTTAAAAGCAGGTAAAACTATCGATTGGATCTGTGAAAAATGGAATGTGACTCCACAAACCGTTCGTGTATGGATTTCTAAATTTAATTTGAAATTTCCTGAGAAAAAGAGCATAAAAACGAAATACACTAGAAAATCAAAACCGAATGCGAGAGATTGTCCTGTCTGCATGCAGAGCCGCTTCGTTCATTTTATAGCTACTGAAAAGCACTGGTATTGCACACATTGTGATGTGGAGTTCGACCGAAATAACGCTATACATGTATACGATGAAAATGGCAATATAATCGAAGTTCTCTCCAACAAGTCGGAGATTTGGGAAAAGTTAAGATTGGGGAAGGCATGGAACGTACATGCTTAAGAGATAACATCGATGTTGCAAGGATCTTGAGGAATTGGTTTGTATATGAATAGATAAATATTAGGACATATTACCCATTAAAAACCAAATTTACTAAAGAAAATGGTGAAGGGTGATGGAAATAAAGAGTAAATATTTATCGTTAAAAAAAGCTTTCGACTTAGTTAAGGTCTTATTGATTATATCTATTGTAATTATTGAAACAATTGGATTGTACTCGAATAATCCAAATGTAGGATTAGATACTTTACAAAATGTTCTTGTAGGTGCTTTTTTCTTGATATTGGGTATTCAATATCTTAAAACTAAAAAAAAACGATCATATGTTTTATTTGCTGCTGCACTATTGTTTTTTTTATTAGATATTCTCAATTTATTTATAGGGTGAAGTAAGATAGCTGAAGTATTATTTTTGACATTGAAATCTAACTTAAAACCTAAGTATTGCATTTAAATACAAATTAAGTATTATCAACTCAAATTAATGTAACCATAGTTACATATTTATATCAAAGGAGGATAAAAATGTTTAAAAAAGTCTATAATTGGATTGACGAACGTCTTGATATTACACCCATGTGGCGAGATGTGGCCGATCATGAAGTGCCCGAACATGTAAATCCTGCCCACCACTTTGCTGCCTTTGTGTATTGTTTCGGTGGTTTAACCTTTTTTCTTGTCGTAATTCAGATTTTATCCGGAATGTTTTTAACCATGTACTACGTGCCTGATATTTTGAATGCCTATGCGAGCGTTGATTACTTACAACATAAGGTAGCTTTTGGTGTGATTGTTCGGGGGATGCATTTTTGGGGAGCGAGCCTGATTATCACAATGATGTTTCTTCATACGCTTCGTGTTTTCTTTACAGGCTCTTACAAAAGTCCGAGGGAAATGAACTGGGTCGTAGGGATGCTCATTTTCTTCGTCATGATGGGGCTCGGATTTACAGGTTATCTGCTGCCCTGGGATAACAAGGCATACTTTGCTACGAAAGTCGGTTTGCAGATTGCAAATTCGGCACCGGTCATCGGTCCTTACATAACTAGGTTCCTTCAAGGTGGAGAAATAACCGGTGCTCAGACGTTAACCCGCTTTTTTACGATCCATGTGTTCTTTTTTCCAGCCATACTACTAGCATTACTTGGAGGCCACTTCTTTATGATTCGTAAACAGGGGATTTCAGGTCCGCTTTAATTGATTTATTTTAAGTAATATAGCAAGAACAACTTCCTTTCTAAATAATTCTGTTTGCCCCGGATCATGTAAATAATGGTTTCGGGGCTTTGCTTTGTCAAAAAACAACGGTCACTGGAATGATTACCTTTGTGTTTATTGTCTGGCAACTGTGGGAAACTCGAATTCAAAATGCACTTGGAGCAAAGGCGGACGTTGATTTGATGGTTAAAGGCGTGTGGGTATTGTTGCGGCAGTATTTTATTTAATTTCATTGTTGGTGATATCAGCTTCGCGGATGATGCAACCGAATCTGACATTGATACGACAGGATTCACTTCGGAATAATGTGGCGCGAGTGACTATCGCTCGAGTAGTAATGTCTAACAAAAGCCAATATTTTGATCATTCAATCGGCTCCATAATACGTAATACCGGACCGGTGATTTTTTCGAGTGGGAGGTAGACTCTATGCGTTTTCTGGTCCACAGCAATGGTATGAGCGTCTGGAGCCACAAAACCTTGGGTGATCTTTTCCAGAATAATTCCACCTCCCGAGTTACGTTCTTCAAATATCGCAAGCACACCGCTTTCCGCTGCTACATATAAGCGATGCAAACTTTCATCAAAGGCAAGAACATCCGGATCCTCACCGACGGTTTGCAGAGAAGTGACCTGCATGGTTTTGAGATCGATAACCGCAAGTTTCGCATTGTCGTCACAGGCTGCGAAAGCTAACCGAGATTGGGCATCAATAAGCAACCCATGTGGATGTTCACAACCGGGCAGATTATACTTGTCAACGACTACGTTCGTCTTCGGATCAATAGATGCCAGTTGATTTTGTGTCTGTATGACAGCCAGAATACGGTGTTCAATCGGATCGTACTGAGTATTGCCTACCTCCCCGCCCAAGGGAATTTCGGCTATCCGTTCGTTAGTCCGCGCGTCAATGACGATATCCTTACCACCAAATTCGTCAGAGACAAAGAGTTTTCCGTCCACTGGATCGTAAGCGATTCCATCAGGATACTGACCTCCGGGCGTACGGCCTACAATATGCAAGGTTTTATTGTCAATGGCGATTACTTCTTTGCTCCCGGAGGCTGTGGCAAACACTTTTCCCAATGAAGGCACCGCAAGGACACCATGAACGCTGGCGATATCAGGAATGTCTGCAACGACTTTCTGGCCTTCGGTATCAAACACTGTTACCGAACTTGACCATAAGTGGGCAATATAGAGACGGTTCGATTGCGGATCCAGGCTTTGATAATCATAACGGAATCCGCCGCCGCTAATGGGTATATCCGCGATGACACGCATGCCCGCTATAGAGTTTTCTGCATTAATAAGGAATGAAGTTCCATAACGAACATATTTAAAGGCAAAAATATCAACCAATGCATTAAAGATAACGAATAATAGTATGGCGATGCGGACTTTATTCCAGCGGCCGCGTCCCTTAATGACAGCACGAATGATCCAAATAATCCAAGCAACTGAAGATAGTTCAATTACAAAGAACAATATTGAGAGAACAGTGAATACGGAAATATTCAGTCCTCCTTTCCACTTTTGGCCAAAGATTATTATGCGGAAGGTTATATCATTTGATAAGCATCACCATCCTATTAATTTTAATATTGTACTCATAGTATCACTTTAATGTAACTATAGTCACATGAATAATCAGTAAATAAATTCTGTAAAAAATTATCATTGATTCGTAAACAAGGGAATTCAAGTCCGCTATAAATCGATATCAGCTTCGCGGATGATGCCACGCGAAGCTGACATGGACATTCATTATTTCTTTAAATGATTTGTTTTTTCCAATGCCGCTTTCAGACCCCGGGCCAATTTTTCGGGATCGTCGTATCCCCAGAAATGCATGAAGAATAGTCGTGGAGATTCAACCAACATGTGATTATGGATTGCTGTGACGGTAATACCGTGTTCTGTCAAAGCACGAATGACAGGGTTCACTTCGTTTGCCAATAGGACGAAGTCTCCCGTTATTGCTGCCTTGTTTCCGACTGCTTGAAAATTGATAGGTGAAGCCACTCCCATCGATGGCGTAATCACCATATGATTTTCCGTTATCGGTTCTGCGCGCGAAATATTGAACTGTAGAAGATTCCCGCTGCGATGACCCTTTTGGCCCATAATGGCTTCAACTTTTGACCAATCGAAAGATGAAGGTTGTTGAACGCTGGAAGGGGGAGTAAGCGGAGTACCCGACTTAGCTAAAGCCGCCTTTACGTTCTCGGCAAGCTTCGTAGATTCGCCGTATCCTGCAACATGCAAATACATCACTCTTGGCATTTCGTTAATGAGGTGATTGTGTAAAGCTGTTATCTCGATGCCGCTGCCGCTTAGTTCTGAGATGACCGGAGGCAATTCCGTTTCCAGAAGGACGAGATCACCCATCATCATTGTTTCGTTTCCATGCGGCTTAAAAGCAAGCCAGCCGGTAAGTGCGAGACCCGGTTCGATCATGACTTCGCCGACTTTTACTTTTAAATCGGTACGCGGAAACGTAACTTTAAATACGTCGTTTTGTATCGTGCCCTTTCGGTTGAAAATTTGTTCAAGCTTTTTCCAGACGGGTTGTTTTTCGACGCCTCTTTCTTCAGCGAAGATTTTGTCAGCCGGCCAGTTGAGCGGTTGCAAGAAAACAGCTGTAATCAGCAAAAAGACTAGGGTAATTTTTTTCATATGTACCTCCGGCAGAATAGGTTAGAGCCAAGAACAGCAATATTAAAAGGGGGATAGCGCTGGGAATCAAACCCAATCGGACTTTTTTGTACAATCGATCCTTGGTTAGCCATGCTGATAACTACACCTCATAATTTTTGGTGTAACAAGCGTTACCCGAAGTAAAGTTTGCCCGTGAAATTTCTGCCTTATTCAAAAGGTTACTACTTAGACTTAGATTTGCTGCGACTCGATCGTCGTTTCTGCCGTACTTCCAGTTTGGCCGCCAGGCTGTGGAATGATAGGGAATTGTTCCAAGTTTGGGCTGGGCATCATCCAGCTTGCAGCTACCGTCGTTAATGCTGCCGCACTCGCTGTCTGGCCAACAGCTTGTGCCGTTACTGAAATGGAATCGCCTATCGCCAAGGTCAAACCAGAGACCATCCAGTTACCACCGGTAGCTTCTATTGCCGGACGGGGTATTCCGTTAACGCTTAGCACTATACTTGCGCCGAAAGGGGCAGTTCCTGATACCGTTGTATCTGCTGCCATTATGATTCCGGATATTACTGGCTGTGCGGTTTGTAACAGCTCTGCAGCAACCACTGATGCCGCCGTACTCACCATTGGGCCATCAGACGGTGGAATGACTGGGAGTTGTTCCAAGCTTGAACCAGGCATAATCCAGTTTGCGGCTACTGTCGTCGTTGCTGCCGCACTTATGGTTTGGCCAACAGCCTGTGCGGTTACGGAAATGGAATCGCCTTTTGCCAAGGTTAAACCTGATACCATCCAGTTTCCGCCGGTAGCCACCACTGCCGGACGGGGTATTCCGTTAACGCTCAGCACGATATTGGCGCCGGAAGGAGCAGTACCTGACACAGCCGTATCTGCTGCTACTACTAATCTGGATATTACCGGCTCTGCCGTTTGAATTGGCGCTGCTACTTTCGTTGATGCTGCAGTACTTACGATTTGACCATCAGATTGTGACGTTACGGAAATGGAATCTCCTTGTGCCAAGGTTAAACCGGCCACCATCCAATTTCCGCCGGCAACTACCACTGCCGGATGGGACACTCCGTTAACGCTTAGCACTACACTTGCGCCGGAAGGGGCAGTCCCTGTCACCGTTGTATCTGATGCCGTTACGATTCCAGAAATTACTGGTTGTACGGTTTGTAACGGCGCTGCGGCAGTCGTTGATGCTATCGTCCTCAAAGGCTTACCGCTGCTGGCTAATACCGCTGGACGGGCTTTTCCGTTAATGCTAAGCGCTACTTTTGCTCCGTAAGGAGCAGTCCCTGAGACAGTTGTATCTGCTGCTGTTACAACCCCGGAAATTACCGGTTCAGCGGTTTTAAGTGGAGCTGGGGCTACTGTTGTTATTGCTGCTGTATGCACTGTTTCATCAGCAGACTGAGCGGTTACGGAAATGGAATCGCCTTGTGCCAAGGTTAAACCAGGTACAGTCCAATTTCCACCGGTTGCTACAACTGCTGGTTCGGCTTTTCCGTTAACGCTAAGCATTACACTGGCACCGGACGGGGCTTTCCCTGACACCGTTTTATCTACTTCTGTTACTGTCCCTGAAATGGTTACGGGTACTACGGTCTGGGGTGCTGGGGCTACTATCTTTGTTGCTGCTGTACTCATGGTTTCACCAGCAGACTGTGCCGTTACAGAAATGAAATCGCCTTGTGCCAAGGTTAAACCAAACACGGTCCAGTTTCCACCGGTAGCTGTAACTGCTGTTTGAGCCACTCCGTTAATGCTGAGCACTACACTTGCGCCGGAAGGAGCTTTCCCAGATACAGTTATGTCTGCAGCTGTTATTGTTCCAGAAATTACTGGTTCTTCCGTTTGAATTGGCGCTGAGGCTACGATCGTCGTTACTTCTGTACTCGCTGTATCACCAGCATATTGTGCGGTAACGGAAATGATATCGCCTTGTGCCAAGGTTAAACCAGATACTGTCCAGTTTCCTCCGGTATCTACGGCTGCTTTTTGGGTTACTCGTTTAAACAGCCAACGAATTCCGATAAGGAGTAAAAGGAATCCTATCGCCCCAACGACACTCCAACGGGGTAATGAAAAGAACAGCGCTATGCACGCAGCAATACCCAACCAGGAAACGATGGGCCGAGTAAAACGTTTTTCCTTACTGAGGTTTATAGCGGAAAGGTTAGTTGCTACATACCAGATGAGTGTACTGACGCTTGCCACCGGTATAAGCCGTCGCAAAGGAACCAGATTTATGAGTGCCAATGCCACGATAGTCAAAAGTAAAATCACGTATTGCGGACTTTTGAACCGCTTGTGAACGGTGCCAAACCAATGCGGCAATTCATGTTCTGCACCCATGGCATGGCCAACTTTGGAGGTACTCATCAGATCACTCAGTTGATCGCTAAATGCTAATATCCATGCAGATAACAGAATCGTCCAGATACCCCAGCCGGTAATCTTCGCTCCAAGCAAAAGCGGTGTATCGCTTTTCCCCATCGCGTTAGCGCCAAGAACACCGAGCGTAGTCTCTGCAAGAATGACGAAAATAATAGCGGCTAATGAAATTCCGCCAATAATGGCAAAGGGGAGTGTCTTGCGTGGATTCTTGACTTTATCCGCCATGATTGCCGTACGCTGAAAACCATCCCACGCCCAGAAAAAAGTCGCTGCTCCGCCAAGGATACCAGTGATTCCGGTCCCCAGAACCGGGGTCAGATTTTGTACCTTAACGCTCGGCATGGCCAAACCGACATATAGCCCCAGAAGAACCAGATTGATGAAGAATATACCGATGACTACTTTTGTAGTGGGTGTTATTCCGAAGAAATTTACGCCGGCAACAGCAAGCAGGGCGATACTTGCCGTAATTGGTATTGGTAATCCGGGGAATATCTGCGCTGAATAGGTCGCAAACCCGAGTGCGGCAATGCCAAGTCCAACAATTCCCTTTATTAAATATGAAATCCCCGCGGCAAAACTGATCGTAGGATAACCAAATATGCGCATCCAAATGAACGCACCACCTTCCTCCGGATATTTGGCGCCTACCTGCGCGGCACTGATACCTGTCAATAGTGCAATGATTCCACCAATGAGCATTGCAATCAAAATGCCGCTACGGGCTTCGGCTGTTGCTGCGCCCAATGTGGTGAATATTCCAGTACCAACCATCATTCCCGTCGTAAGAAGCAGTGCGGTTATTTTTCCTAGAGGTTGAGACTTGGAATTGGTTTTTGAAGTTGGCATAGCATGAATCTCTCCTTATCCATAATGGCCAGGGTTTTAGGTTTGCGGTCGATCTTTCCAAAATTTGTTGCAGGATTAATTCTGGATTTTTTTAGAGCATGAATCAAAATTCAGAAATGGATATCTATTATATATTTTGGTTATATAATTTTTTTGTATTCGTCTACAAAAAAAGAAACACTTTAGAAAAGAAATAGCCACAGCTCCTTGTCAGTCTGTGGCGTTATTTTTATTTCTGATATATTCGTTTTTCGGTTAATTTCCCATCGTCTGAATAAACTAGAGCCAAATAATATCCCACTGGATTGGATAGTGCAAACTCGTATGTTTTCTTCCCGCTCTCTTCTTTAATCTGCTTGCCTTTGGAGCCGGTTAGCTTCACCATATCTTCATATGTGCTGGTCATGCTAATCTGATCCGCCTGCTCCTTTGATATTACTGAAGGCGGAACTTCCTTCTTACCGGTGTTGCCCTTGTCTGAGCTTTGCGAGGCTGTAGACGACCCGCCTCCGCCTGTCGTTCCGCCTGCGCCTTCACTTTGAGTGCCTTGTGAAGATTCTGGATTTGCCGTACCCTGGGTGCAACCTGACGCGATGATCACAAAAGCCAACGCTATCATGAGCCGGATCCTCACGGTCAATAACCTCCTTCATGCTGTCCGCATAATTATTTTGTTCCCTGCCTTTCCCTTTTATCCGCGTTCGTCTTATGGTGAAATCTGATAAACCACCAATTCTTTGGTTGCGAATTAGGTCAGCGGATTCTTTCAGTAGCCTACGGAAAACAACGGCTCAACGGCGTGGGAGGTTTCCAAAGCAACTTTTAGTGTTGGACGAGTGAGCAGGTCCCAAATATTACGCAAAAGGACCTTCAACACCACTGGAAAAGTGGAGATGAAGGTCCTTTTAGCACATGAAATCCAACCTTGAGTAGAGGCTAGAAAATCATGAATGAGCACTTCCGATGACGCGAAATTCTTGAATAAAACGGATGGCGTTTAATTTTACAGATGACGCCCGGTGATGAAACGGTTCTTCCAATAGCCCGAGTTCATATCATAGATGGCAACGCCTCGGCTCGGCGAGTTGCCGACGAATTTGCCGTTACCCAAATAAATACCGACGTGGTTGATTTTGCCCGGTGTACCGACGCTGAACATGACGAGATCGCCCTTCTGCAGATGGGCTTTGTCCTTTACAGGAGATCCGACGCGAGTCTGGGCGCTAGAGCCCCATGGAATTGAAATGCCGTTTTTACTGAATACAAATTGCGTGAACGAGGAGCAATCGAAAGTCAGGTGCTGGGGATCTCTGACGCCAAAGCGGTATTTCACTTTCCCCTGGTATGACAACGCGGTATTCACGATTTGATCTGCCTTTGAGGTGCTAACCGCCGCGGCTTGTACAGACGGTGCAGGCAGCAGCAGGCTTGCCGAACCGAATAAGGAAAGGCATAGAGTTATGCCAACTAACGATTGACTAAGGCGATTTTTCTTCTTGTAAGACATTTTCGGAGATCCTCCTAATGAATCTAGTTAGTATAGTTGGTTAACCATGCCCGGTCACCTGAACTTACTATATCATGGATTTTGATGGAGGAATTTACTAGAGAAGTTCCCAAAACAAGTGGTTCCTAGGAAAAACCGCAATTATTAGAATTTAATGAGAAACCGATGGAGTGTTTATTCTTGACAGCCCCAATCGTAGAAAACATAACATTAAACAATGTGACTTAGCGTAATTTTATACTTCTATTGAAATGAATGACATCTCCGAATATAATGTAACTATAGTTACATTATACATGGAGGAATAAGAGCATGGTAGAAAGATCGCTTGAGAATGCGCGTGCAACGGTACAAACTGAACCCAAAGCATATAGCCTTTGGCAAATGATATTGTACTTTTTAAAATTAGGTACGTTCGGGTTTGGAGGTCCCGTCGCCCTCGTTGGATACATGTACAAAGACCTGGTCGAGAATCGGAAATGGATTTCCGATTCGGATTACAAAGACGGGCTGGCCTTAGCGCAATTAGCTCCGGGACCATTGGCCGCGCAGCTCAGCTTTTATTTAGGGTTCGTCCATTATGGGATTTTTGGAGCGACTATGGTAGGTGTGGCATTTACATTGCCGTCTTTTGTTATGGTGGTAGCTTTGGGGTGGGCCTATGTCCATTTCGGCGGACTGATTTGGATGCAATCCGTGTTTTATGCCGTTGGAGCAAGCGTCATAGGAATCATTACTTTTAGTGCCTATAAATTGACGAATAAAACCATTGGCAAAGATAAACTGCTTTGGGTAATTTTCTTACTCGTTACTGTTTTTACTGTCTGGAACGAATCGGAAGATGTCCTTATGTTTCTAGGAGCTGGTATCCTTTATTGGTTGGTCAAGTCTCCGCCGAAATGGAAATGGGGAAAGCATTCAGCCTTTTTTGGTTTAACGACAGAACCTCTCGGTCAAATTGCATCGGGAGTAACTACAGCTGATTCCAATATACTTTGGAGCTTATTTACGTTTTTTACTAAAGCCGGGGCGTTTGTATTCGGCAGCGGACTTGCCATTGTTCCTTTCCTTTTTACCGGCGTGGTCAAGGAACATCATTGGCTGACGGATAACCAATTTCTCGATGCGGTAGCGGTAGCCATGATTACGCCAGGACCTGTCGTTATCACCACAGGATTTATTGGATATTTGGCCGCGGGTTTTTCCGGAGCTAGCATCGCTGCGGTTGCTACCTTTCTTCCGGCTTATTTGTTTACCATCATTCCGGCTCCTTTTTTTAAAAAATATGGAAAAAAACCCGGGATTGCCAATTTTGTAACGGGGGTCACGGCAGCTGCCACAGGAGCAATTGCAGGATCCGTTATTGTCCTTGGAAAACGCTCCATTGTTGATATTCCGACATTACTTTTTGCACTCGTCACTTTATTGCTTCTTTGGAGAAGTAAAAAGATATCGGAACCGATTATCGTTCTTGGCGCGGCTATCGTTGGGCTTGTCGTATACCCGCTTATAAAGTAGAATTTGACAGGAAAGCTAATGATATAGCAATGTCCGGTTACCGTGATTGAAAGGGTGATTATATGCATGCTTGGCTCCTGTTCGTCTATAAAGTCCCTACTAAACCTACTTCAAACCGCGTATACGTTTGGCGTAAATTGAAAAAATTAGGAGCAATCTTACATCATGATGCTGTATGGGTATTGCCTTCGAATACTCATACGCTGGAACAGTTTCAATGGCTGGCGGCGGAAATTAAAGAACTGAAGGGCGAAGCCACGTTATGGGAATCCAAATTGGCTTTATCCTGGCAGGAAGAAGCCGTTATTCAACAGTTTTTGTCCCAAGTGGAACCCTTGTATGAGGAAATTCTTTCGGAGTTGGAACAAGAGGATGCTGATTTAACGTTGCTCTCCAAAAGATACCAGCAGGTTAGACTGCAAGACTACTTCCAATCCGATCTAGGGAAAATCGTAAGAATTAAGCTGCTAGGAGCACGAGGAGGAGATAGCGAATGAAATGGGTGACCTGGGAAAACGTCGGAGTGGATCGTATGGCTTGCGCTTGGTTAATTAAACGGTTTGTGGATCATGAAGCGGAATTTTTGTTTGTTCCGTCTGGAGATAAACTACCGGAAGATGCGGAGCCATTTGATATCCCGGGGGTGCGCTATACTCACCGAAGAGGCCATTGCACCTTTCATACGATGATTAAAGAATTTGAAATAAAAGATCCCGTCTTAATGCGACTAGCTCGAATCGTAGACGAGGCGGATACCGTACAAGAAGTATTGGTTGAACCGGCAGCTCCTGGAATGGATCTAATCTGTCGCGGAATCAGGAGTATAAGTGCAAGTGATGAAAAAGCGCTAGAAACGGGATATATCATGTATGAAGCGTTGTATGCTGAAATAGCGAAGGAAATGAAAAACTAAGATAAAGAAGTAACATTAAAAACCTGAACCAAAGCTAGACCTCTTCAAAGGAGATATTTTATGTTTTTATTGTTAGTGTATGTATCTATTGCACTATTGATTATATTCTTTATTGGTATAATCAAAGGCGGAATCCGTTCATTACGATTGCAAGGCAGAGGTACAAGTATATTTGGTTTTTTCATGTCCCTCTGTCTTCTTTTTTATTCCGTCATATCTTCTCCTGCGGAGTCTCCAAAAATCGGTTCCGCATCGGATTCAAATGACTATGAGGCCCAACAGAAGATAAGAGAAAATGGCAATGTAAAGGTGAAGCAATATGTTTCTTCCGCCCAAGCTAAGTTGGCCAATAATGATGTTCCAGGTGCCAAAGCGGACTTGAAGGAAGCACTTCAAATAGAACCCAAATTCCAAGAGGCACTTGACCTTTCAGCACAAGTAGACTTAAAAGAAAAAGAGGCGCTTAAAGAGAAAAACCAAGCGGAGGCTGCAAATTTATTAACTAGTGCAAAAGCCAAACTTGAGAAGAATGATTTTAATGGAGCACGAGCAGATCTGAAACAAGCACTAAGCATGAACTCGGGTTTACAGGAGGCCAATGAGCTTAGTTTAAAAATCGATTCGACTGAAAAGGCATACCTGGAACAACAAAAACAACAGGAAAAGGACCGATATAAAGCAGACAGTAAATCGATCACCTATGCTCAGTTATTAAAAAATTCGGAAGCTCTTATGGGAACAAAAGTAAAATTGCAAGGGAGAATTAGACAGATCAAAGACGGACATAATGGATCCTCGGCCTTTTTGGATATTACTTTCGATCAAGATAAGGGATGGATTGATCCTGTGAGACTATTTTATGATAAAATTAATGCTAATGAGGGGGATAGGATTATAGTTTGGGGCGAATTTATAAGCATAGACCAGACCACGGCTCCTTCGATAGAAGTTAAATATATGGAAAAAATACAATAACAGATTGCTGGCCTTTTGATGAGAGGTAAAGCCGTAGGCTTATTAATTGTCGTTCGATCAACTCCAATTTTCCCGTAACTGAAAGTTAAGTGAATAGGTTTAAGCCCCGAATCCAGGTTCGGGGCTCTTTGTTGTTTTCGTTTTAAGGTTTTAGTGATGATGGTGGCCATGATGATGATGGTCATGGTCTTTCTCCAGTTCCCGGCAGTAAATCGAATTTTCATGCGGATGCTGTTCGTCTTCGATTTGGATGGTAACATGCTCAATCTCTAAATGAAACAGCTTGTGTTCAATGGTACGCAAAGCACTTTGACACTCCTGAATCGTATGTACCCCATTCATCACAATGTGGCAGGAAAGCGCATTTTTTCCGCTTGTCAGACTCCACACGTGGAGGTCATGGATGTCCTGAACGCCGTCAATGGAGCGCAGTGTTGTAATTACCTTTTCCATGTCGATTCCGTGCGGTACACCCTCCATCAAAATGCTTATGGTTTGTTTTAAGATGCCCCAAGCGCCAAAAGCAATGATAAATGCAATCAGCACGCTTAAAATCGGGTCAATGATGTACCAATCGGTAAAGTAAATAATTATACCGCCGACAATGACCCCAGCGGATGCAACGGCATCCCCCAGCATATGAAGTACAGCCGCTCTGACGTTGATATTGTCATTCTTACTCAATCCAAGTGTTAAATAGCTATTGATCACGAGCCCTACGGCAGCCCCGATAAACATCCAAGTGCTTGTTACCGGAATGGGGTTGCGAATACGCCAATAGGCCTCGAAGGCAATGATAAAAGCTATTAAGATGAGAAACGAAGCATTAAATAATGCCGCTAAAATTCCTGCCCGATGATAACCAAAGGTTCTCTTTTCATCCGGCTTTTTCTTCGCTTGATTTATCGCAAACCAGGAAAGACCGATTGCTATAATGTCCGTTAAAACATGCCCTGCATCCGAGAGCAGAGACAAACTGTGTGAAATGATTCCGCCGGTTAGCTGGACCACAAAAATGAAAAGCGTAAGGAAGAAAGCTATTTTCAACTTATTTGCGGGAGCATGGCTATGAAAAACGTCATAATGGTCGTGATCATGTCCATGGTCGTGCCCGTGATGGTGGTGATGATGATTACCGCTCATTTTTTTGCCTAACCCCTTAAATGAATTTTTCTAACGCCTTTTTCATGCGTTCAACGGTTTCCGCGTCATTCTGCTGCCGAATCCCATCAATCACACAATCCTCTAAATAATCTTCTAAAATAACCCGTCCAACCTTGTTGATTGCTGCTTTAATGGCACTTACCTGCAACAGCAATTCCTCGCAGCTTCGCCCATCTTCAGCCATTTTTTTTATCCCTCGCACATGTCCCTCAATTTTGGCCAACCGATCTATAACTTCCGGTAATTTGTGAGAACTCATGACACACCTCCCCTCCCCCCGGGGGGGAGTAATGATGAGAATGTAGCAATTTTGATCTAAGATGTCAATAAAAAGGATACTTGATAAATATTAAGTTTAAATTTCAACAAATAAATCTGAACTTTTTCGACCCTTGGGCGGTCTTTTCATTTATCTTAAATTTACAAGCTGAAAGAAGGTTGAATGTATGGATTTGTCCGGCATTGATTTTCAAGTATTTCAATATATCAATCATTTGGCGGTGAAAATTCCCTTACTTAATCCTTTAATGCGGTTTTTATCAGAGGATGCGAAGTATCTGTTTTATTTGGGGATTATTGTTTATTGGTTTACCCGAGTTAAACAAAACAGACAAATGGTCGCGGAAGCACTAATTTCGGCTTGCTTGGCGTTAGGCGCGGGAGGCGCAATCTCCTATTTCTTTTACAGGGATCGGCCGTTTGTTCACCATGCGGTGAATCAATTAATCCAGCATCCGGCCAATGCTTCATTTCCGAGTGATCACGCGTTAGGAGCTTTTGTCATCGCAACGGCCATTTATTTATATCGAAAAAGAGATGGGGGCGTATGGTTTATTTTAGCGGCTATGATCGGAATTTCTAGAATTTGGACAGGAGTACATTATCCGCTTGATGTTATAGCCGGGGCTTTGCTTGGTATGATTGCTGCTTTAGCTGTTCATCAAGCGTTTAACCGCTGGTTTATAGCTCAGAAGTGTTGGAATATGGGCATTGATTTTTATGAAAAAATCGAACAAAGAATTTGGAGACGCGATTTTTCAAAAACAGAAGGTTAACACCGGCACGACCCAGGGGAGACATAAATAAATGAAAAAAATCATTGAAGCATCCATACAGAGGGCGATTCTCGTAGGTGTATGTATGCTCCTTATTCTGGCTTGGGGAGGAACGGCAGCCTTCCAAATGAAGCGCGATTACCTGCCGGGGATTAATAATACGACACTGCTTGTTTCGGTTCGTGCAGCATCATACCAGGCAGATCAAGTCAAACAAAATGTAACTCCTAAACTTGAAGATGCGATTAGATCATCTGACGGTTTAATGAATGTGGAGACGAATTCTTATGACGGCGGACTCTTAATGAATTTGTATTTTCCAATGGATTTTGACATGAAACAAGCCGAGAGCGAAATCAAGCAAGACCTCGCAGGCATCAATCTGCCGTCTGATGTAGGTGCACCTGTAGTAACACGTGTGACAACTAGCTCGTTTCCGATTTTGAGCTACAGTTTAACTTCCAATAATCCCAATATTAATGATACTGCACTGCGGTCTACGGTCGAAGCGGATATCGCCAAGCAATTGAAATCCGTTCCCGGTGTGGCGGATGTACGTGTCACGGGCTCAGCCAACAACGGATATGTATTGAACGTCAGAATGCCGGATTTATTGAATAACGGCTTGACGATGGATGATCTAAACCAATCGCTTGCCGCCGCGCTGCCGAATTGGACAACGGGCAAAGTGTCTAACAATAAAGATTCCTTTCCATTAACGGTAAATGGTTGGAACTTAACCGACCAAGAGTTGAATAATATTCCAATTAAAAATAAGCAAGGCATTAGTATCCCGCTTTCTAAGGTTGCCGATTTATCTCACTCGCTGACCGACGTTAAAACGGTATCGCGTACAAACGGAAAGGCAAGCATCCTATTGGATGTGTTAAAAACACCGTCTGCGAATATTACCGATGTTGGTCAGCATGTGAAAGATCGCATTCAGCAGATTGCGCCAATTAAAAATGGAGATGTTTCGTTAACCGTAATGCTCGACCGCGAACAGGAATTAAATGCTTCCTTGTTGGGACTTGTCCGCGAAGGACTCCTGGGCTGCGTATTCTCCATGCTGTGCGTGTTCTTCTTTTTCCGTAATGTTCGTTCGACACTGCTTATCGCCGTATCGCTGCCGATATCGCTTCTTGCGACAACGGCCCTTCTCAAATCCATGGGCATTACGCTTAACATTTTGACCGTATCGGGTCTTATTGTAGCCATGGGCAGAATTGTAGATGATTCCATTGTCATTCTCGACAACATGTACCGAAAATATCAGGAGAGCAAGGATCAATCCACCTTACATGCGTTAGCGTCTGCTGTTCATGAAATGGTACCGGCTATCTTTGCCTCGACTGCAACGACCATCGCTGTTTATGTGCCGATTGCCATGGTTGGCGGGATTATCAGCGCATCGTTCTCGGGATTTGCGTGGTCTGTTGTTATTGCGCTCATTGTATCTTTTTTTGTCGCAATGCTCGTTGTTCCCGCGTTTGCTTTTATGGGCTGGCGAAGTGACACAAGCAAAGCTGTGACGCTTGAACCTATGATGAAGCCCGTACTCCGGTTTGCGTTTAGTCATAAAAAGTGGATTGCTTCGGTATCGTTGATTATTTTCATCGGGGCGGCCGTGTTCGCAAGTACGCTGCCGATGAATTTGCTGCCTTCTGCAAAATCAGGTGAAATAGCCATTCAAATTGAATTGCCGAAAGGCAGTTCCATTCCTCAAGTCGATGGGGAAGTGCAAAAGGTCGAAAACGTATTGAAGGCAAACCCCAATATTGTTTCTTATTCAGCGAATTTCGGTTCCAATATGACGCCCCAAGCCGACGACGTCTTCGATACAGGCGGCGGGTATATTCAGCAGCCTAATATTGCAAATATGTCCGTTGCGGTAAAAGATAAAAATAATTTGGATCAAGTCATTGCAGATCTTCAAAAAACATTGCCGGGACTATCGAAAAAGTAGTTTACACGGTTACCAATCAAAATATATCCGGTGATGATAAACAGATGAAAATCATGCTCGCCGGTGCGGATCAAAAAACGCTGGATAGCGCGGCGCAGCTCGTTAGAAGCAAATTGGTCGAAGTTCCGGGTCTTAGTGTTCAGGGGGCGACCGATTTAACCAATGGCACGCCGAAGTATTCCATTACGCTTGATCGAAATAAAATGGAACAGGCTGGAGTAAAGGCAGAAGATGTCACGAAAATCATTAGTCGTTACATGACTGGAGGGAAAGATTTTAACATCCAGGTGGACCATAAAGCGATTCCGGCCGACATGTACGTCAATCAAGTATCCAAGGAAAATGCCACGCCTGCCGACGTTCTTTCACAGCTTGCAGCAGAAACGGTAAACGGCAAGGATGGACAAAAGGTGCGGATAGATCAATTGGCGACGATTGCACCTAACGAGGCTCCATCGTCCATCCAGGAACGCGATGGGATGCCGTTTGCTACGGTTACGGTTCAAATTACTTCGAACGACATTTCTAAAGTATCCAGTGATGTGGATAAGAAGCTTAACGGCATCTCCCTGCCGAGCGGAGTCACATATTCCATAGGCGGTATTTCCGAGCAGGTCAATCAAATGATTATCGACATGTCCATTGCGGTTGCTTTCTCCATCTTGCTTGTCGTGATCATTACAAGCAGCATCTTTAAAGGCTGGAGAGCGCCGCTGGCGGTACTGTTAAGCATTCCGCTTGCATTGAGCGGCGTGGTGCTTTCTCTACTGCTCTTTGGGGGCGAATGGAACTTGGCTGCGCTTATTGGGGTTCTGATGCTTACCGGTATTGTCGTCACAAACGGCATTGTGCTGATCGATAAAATTGAACGGAATCGCTTGGCCGGTATGGAGTTTAAAGAGGCCATTATGCAAGGCAGTCTATCCAGGGTAAGACCGATCTTTATGACCGCAGGCACGACCATTTTAACGCTTCTGCCTCTTGCCTTTACGCATAGTGCAGATACCGTTATTTCACAAACGCTGGGCATCGTCGTGATTGGCGGGATGATCACATCGACCTTGAACAGCTTCCTTGTGATCCCGACGTTTTACGAATGGTTGGCAAGGAAAAACACCAAATTACGTTCTCAAATCCAAATGAAAAATAATATGGCGTAATCTTAATACCCCTTGAGTTCGATGCTCAGGGGGTATTTTTATTTTCGGAAAGAAGAAACTAACAATGTATGATCTGAACTTTTATAATAAATAATAAGTCTTTTTATATAATCAAATGCTTTTATGGAGGTTCATATGGTACACTTCATCCAACATTTAATGGATCAGTATGGGTATTATGTGTTAGGTATAATCATGATGCTTGAACTGCTCGCCCTTCCGTTCCCTGGAGAAGTTTTTATGACCTATACGGGATTAATGGTTTTCCAAGGACATCTAAATTGGGTCTTAAGCATCATGACGGCAGGTTTGGGCGCTTCAGTCGGTATGACGATTTCCTATTGGATTGGATATAAATTAGGTATACCTTTTTTTGAAAAGCATGGTTCCAAGGTCCATTTAGGACCGGATAAGCTTAAGAAAACTTCTCAATGGTTTGAACGGTACGGAAACAAGCTCTTGATCATTGCATATTACATCCCGGGTATTCGTCATTTTACCGGTTATTTTTCGGGAATTACTCGCATGCCATTTCGAACCTTTATGATTTATTCTTATAGTGGAGCCATTCTATGGACCGGGACGTTTATATCGCTCGGAAAAATCCTGGGTCCCAAATGGGAGCAGTTTCACCATACGATTACAAAATACTTGCTTATTGCCGGAATTATAGCGGCGGCGATCTTTGTTTTGGTTTATTTATACAAAAAATACAGAAAGCAGCTCTATGATAAGGCGGTAATGAGCCTAAACAAAGGTATCAAAACATTTCATACTCTTGGCAGGATTAGGTTATTACTTCTCATATCATTTGGAGCGTTTCTTGCGCTTTTTATTTTAATGGCAGGCTTGGTTCAAGATTTTTTGTCAAACGAATTTGCCGATTTTGACACAGTCGCATCTTATATTGTCCACGCCGTATTTGATGAAAGCTGGGCAGCGTGGATGAATGGTTTTTCCTATTTGGCATCGTTACAGCTGCTCCTTGCGATTGCTGTCCTAACCCTAATCTGGATTTTGCTAACACGAAAGGACCGTATGCTTGAAGCAGGATTCTTATTGTTTGTAATCATTGTAGGGGAACTTTGGGATGAGGGGCTGCGGCGATTTTTTCATCGGGCTGGACCTACTAACCTTCTCGAGTCATTTCCAAGTGAACAGACGCTAATTACGGTCATTGTCATCGGTTTTGTATCGTTTCTTATTGCTCGGCATGTTAGAATCGCTTGGATTCAAACGGGTGCCGGCATCATTCTAATCGTTGTTTCATTATTAGTCGGTATCAGCCGTATTTATTTTGACATTCAATATCCGAGCGATGTCGTTGCCGGATATGTTTTTGGCGGAGTTTGGCTAAGTTTAAATATTGTATTGCTCGAGATATTTCGCTTTATCCGGAATAACAAGATGAACTTTTCTGTTCATTAGCGTGCTGTGGGGGGAAGATTATGCGTGGATCAAGAACTTTTTAATCTCATAAGCAAGGCAAAGACCGGTGACAAAGAATCGTTTGCCTTGCTTATAAAACGATATAAAGATAGCGTTTTTCGTTACGCTTATGGAATGCTTGCAAACCGTATGGATGCGGAAGACGTATCCCAGGATGCGTTTATTAAAGCGTTTTACTCACTTCCCAAGCTGGATAACATATACGCATTTTCATCTTGGTTAATGCGCATTGTCTCCAATTTATGCTATGACCGAATTCAGAAAAGAAAGAAAGAAAGCATGATTTCGGACGATTTCATTCAAACGCAAATAGCGAATAGCAACATCGAGCAAACGGATCTCCGTATGACCATTAAAGAAGCAATGAATAAACTAAGTCCCGAACACAGGGAAGCCGTTCTCCTAAGAGATGTTGAAGGATATTCATATGACGAAATCGCAGGGATGCTCCACATTCCGTTTGGCACTGTGAAATCACGCATTAATGCAGCCCGGTTGACGCTTCGTAAAGAAATGAATCGGGAGAGGGAGGACTACTAATGCAAAACCATATAGAGGACTTGCTTTCGGCTTATATGGATCACGAATTAACGGAAGATGAACGTCAACAAGTAGAAGACCATTTGGAAAGCTGCCCGCATTGCACGGCGATGCTAAACGAACTGATGGATATTCAAAACCAAGTCGTTACGGCTTTTCATTCGATCCAGGCGCAGGAAGGGTTGGAGGATCAGGTTATAAACGCAGTTGGTGTTGATGCTTCTAAACAGCGCAATTGGCTCTTGGTTCCGCTGTTGACCGTTTTGTGCTTCATTACAATTGCATTGGTTGCGGCAGGATCGCTGCTGTTCAAATTTGTTTCCGTTGGTTTTAGAGTCTTATATTACTTGGTTATTGCATTAGGAAGCATCTTAGGCTCAAACCCATATACAATTGCCGGATTGATCGGCTTTTCGATTCTTCTTATTGTGGTTTCGAGTATTTCGTTAAATCATTTGTTTAAAACGAAGTCCATTTAAGGAGGCTAGTTTTTTGTGAAAAACAAAAGCATTATTTTCATTGCTTTCATGCTGTGCACCCTCCTGTTTCTCACTCCTACCCATGCCATGGCAAAAGGAATATACGAGCATCAAGATACTTTCGTGCCGCAAAATCAGGCGGTCGACGATGTTGTAGTGGTCGGCGGGGATGCAACCATCTGGGGCACGGTGAATGATGCGGTGATTGTTGTTAACGGAAACGTGAATTTGAAAGCCTCTGCAAAGATAAACGGTTTTGTAGTAGTGATTGGCGGAAACGTGCGGCAGGAACCGGGTGCAGTGATCACAGGTGAAATCATTAGATTTTCTTTTGATAATGCGACAAAAAATAGCTTGCTGGTTGGCGGGGGGTTAGTTGCTGGAACCTGGTTATTGCAGCTTGCAATGACCATCGGGCTTATCATCCTGCCGGTTTTAATTGTTTTTCTAAGCAAGCATCATATCAATCCCTTTGTTGATCGCGCGCGGCAGGCTCCAGGGCATTTAATGTACATTGGTTTTTTCAGTATTCTCATCATCTTTGCGCTCACCGTTTTGCTCATTGTTACCATTATCGGGATTCCAATTGCCATATTATTGCTGGTTTTAGCCGCGGCATCGTTTATTTATGGTTTAGCCGCGGTAAGCTTACTGGTAGGGGAAAGAATGAAAGGGATGATCGGTCGACCTAACTGGATCGTCTCATTAGCGGGATCCGTCGTATTGATTTCATTTATGAACGTCCCCCTCCTTGGGGCCATACTTTTCATGGGGATATTCATTTTCACCATTGGAATGATGACTTTATGGATATTCGAAAAAATAAAAACGAAGCGTTTAAAGAAAACGTAGAAAAGGGGATCAACGCTGATGCAGGATAAGCTTTTGTATATGATTGCCCACTTTGGCTATATCGGCATTTTCGGTGCTTTGGTGCTTGGCATCATAGGCTTGCCTGTACCGGACGAGACCTTAATGACATTCGCAGGGTTCTTAATTTCAAAAGGTAAGCTTCACTACCTCCCGGCGGTACTCGTATCGGCGGTAGGCAGCTTTGCCGGCATGTCCGTCAGTTATTTTATTGGACATACATTTGGTTACCCCTTGCTCGAGAAGTACGGCAGTAAAATTCATATCACAAAAGAGAAACTGGATCATGTTCAGCATTGGTTCGAGCGTTTCGGGAAGTTTGCGGTTACGATAGGTTATTTTATACCTGGCGTTCGTCACTTATCTGCTTATTTTGCGGGGATCAGCAAATGGCCCTACCGTACCTTTTTTCTCTATGCCGCACCAGGGGCCATGATTTGGACAGTGACTTTTATAACCTTAGGTACCTATATAGGTGAGCATTGGCTCGTCGTTACGGAAACGATCCATAAATATCTCTTGTTTGTGATCGTTATTTTGATTGTTGCTGCAATCGGGATATGGTATATAAGAAAATGAAAACGAGGTGATCATGTGGACCCAGCGGCTGAAGGAAGAAGTAGGAAGCTTTTTGCGATGAATCGGGTCATTGTCGTGCTGGGATTGGTCAGTTTTTTTACCGATCTCTCCAGTAACATGATCGTACCGATTTTGCCGCTGTATCTCACCTCCGTATTACATGTGCAGGTGCAAAACATCGGAATTATTGAAGGGATCGCCGAGAGCACCGCGAGTATTTTGAAATTGTTCTCAGGCTGGATTACCGATCGCGTAGGCAAGCATAAGCTTCAGATGCTGATAGGATACGGGTTGTCGAATTTGACAAAACCGTTATTTGCTTTAAGCGCTACCTGGGGTCAGGTTCTGATGATTCGGTTTTCCGACCGATTCGGAAAAGGAATTCGAACGTCCCCGCGTGACGCGCTTGTCGCCGATTCGACAACCAAAGAGGAACGCGGCAAGGCGTTTGGCTTCCGCCGCGCGATGGATGCACTAGGGGCGGCAATCGGACCCTTAGCTGCCTTTGCTGTTCTAGCCGTATTCACGAATAATTATCAGCTCGTTTTTTGGCTTTCGATTATACCGGGGCTCATTGCTGTTGCTCTTATTGTTTTATTCTTAAAAGAAAAGAAGCAAAGCAACATTGGAAAAACCGCTTCGCTTCCGAAGATTGGATTTCGAAATTTAAATCGCCGTTTTATATGGTTTACCTTGATCTCAACCCTTTTCATGATCGGCAATTTCTCCGATGCATTTCTGGCTTTACGTGCACAAGATGCAGGGATGCTGCCCGCTTTAATACCACTCGCTTACTTTGCATTTAATTTGAGCACCAGTGTTTTTTCGATGCCGATCGGAATGTTGTCAGACCGAATCGGTCGCCGGCCGGTGCTGATTTCCGGATTCATTATCTTTGCGCTTATCTATTTTGGCTTTGGAATGGCAAAGAACGCAGCTTGGATCTGGATCCTGTTTGTTTTATATGGGCTTTACTACGCTTTTACGGAAGGAAT
The DNA here is from genome assembly GCF_027533625.1 of Paenibacillus gyeongsangnamensis. GTDB lineage: Bacteria > Bacillota > Bacilli > Paenibacillales > NBRC-103111 > Paenibacillus_G > Paenibacillus_G gyeongsangnamensis. Next base: position 110,061 of record NZ_JAQAGZ010000015.1, read on the forward strand.
TCAAAAGGCGTATATTGCAGATCTAGTACCGGAGGGGCAGCGTGGTACTGCTTTAGGTACATATAATGCGTTGACGGGATTAGCTGCACTCCCGGCAAGTATTATTGCGGGCTACATGTGGCAAGCATTCGGACCTGCCGTTGCATTTAACACAAGCAGTCTGATTGCCATACTCGCTGCAATAATGATGATTGTCTTTCGTGTCTGAGGCTTAATTATATGAAATTTTAATAACATCATTATTTTTGAAGAAAATAAAAGAAATAATTAGCTTGAAGGTAATGTAAGCGAATTAATCAGGAAATTCATCTATAACGAGGATGGTTTTGTCAGTTTTTATCACATCGTTAAGTTTTACAATCTATTTCATTAGGGGTATGATTAACCAGCATCATCAAATAACAATTCAAACGTCTTTATCGCTGAATCCCATTGTTACCGGGATCGGGGGAACCAATCGGGCATGTGTTATTGCTCATGGGGTGAATCCTAAAGCATATTTTTGTATGCTCAGGTAGGGCGACTCTTACGCCCGAATCCGACAGCTAACCTCGAAAGCGTTCAAAGAGAGGCGACTATTGTCGTGTGCAAAAAACATGGTATTGCTGTGTAAAAAAGCCGCGAGAAGAGTCAACTTCTTCTCGCGGTTATTTTTTGTGTGAAGGCAAACATAAGTTCGTTATTAAAACAATTTATGTTTCGTTTCTTACAACCGGGATTAATTACATTCGGGAGGAAGTCTGGTTCATGCATTATCATACGTTTAAAATGCTTGAGGTTATTTTCATTTTACTTGCCCTTTTTGCAATGTGGTACGCCTTTTCAAATTTCTCCAGCTTTAAAAGAATATTTATCGGCAGACCGATGCGTAACAAAGAATTGAACGCGCAGCATACTAAGTTATTCTGGATTCTGGCCCTTCCCATCCTATCTGCAGACTTGTATTCATCGGTTGCATACGGACCTGAGGCAGGCATTACAGAACTATTAAGTCTGGGTGAATCGGCGAAGTGGCTTATCCTGCCGATTACTTTTTCAACCGTCTTCTTGCTTGCCATACTGATCTTATCTTACATCATGGGCGTGATTGCGTACCCTAACGGCGGCGGAGCTTATGCTATTGCTAAGGATAACTTCAAATCTCCGTACCCTTCTTTGGTCGCCTCGAGCGCATTACTTGTAGATTATATATTAACGGTGGCGGTTTCGGTTTCAGCGGCGGTCGAGGCGGTCTCGTCCGCTTATCCTGTCGTAGCGCCTTATGAGACTTTATTAGCGATTTTATGCGTTTTCTTGCTAGTCGTGATCAATTTGCGCGGGGTAGCGGAATCGGCGGTCGTGTTTGCCTATCCAACCTTTTTCTTTATGGCATGTATGCTTTTTATTATCATCACGGGATTCACAAACGAATTCCATGATGGTTTTGTTCAAAACACGACACCTCCTTTCGGAACCTTTCCCCAAGGGCTAACGACTTTATTAATTTTAAAAGCGTTCAGCTCTGCATGCTCGGCATTAACGGGAATTGAGACGATTTCTAACGCAGTTCCTATTTTTCGGGAGCCTAAACAACGGAGTGCAATAAAAACTTATATTGCCCTTGGTATTCTTACCGCTGTTACGTTATCGGGGTTTGCTTATCATCTTTATGTTAAAGGCGTTGCACCGGATCCGCAAAACACCATGTTATCCCAATTGGCTGAAGGCTATTTTGGGCATGGCCTTGTTTATCAGCTGATCATTTGGTCCACCTTTATCGTGCTGATTTTGGCGGCGAACTCCACCTTCACCGGCTTTCCTCAATTGTCGGCTATCGTTGCCGCTGACGGTTATTTGCCTCGCGCATTAACAAACCGTGGAGACCGTTTAGGTTATTCCAATGGCATTTTATCTTTGGCCGGACTCGCTTCTATTCTCATCATTGCATTTAGAGCCCATACCAATGCCCTGATACCGCTTTACGCCATTGGGGTCTTTCTTTCCTTTACAGTCGCGCAATTTGGACTGTTGCGACGTTGGAAGAGGGTGAAGGACAAGAGTTGGCAGGCGAAATTCGCAATTAATCTCATTGGTACCGTCATTTCCGCCGTAGTGGCTGTCATTTTTGCGGTCACCAAGTTTACAAGCGGGGCATGGGTTGTTCTTATTGTTCTGCCGCTAATCGTATTATTCTCTTGCCTAATAAAGAAACATTATGTTGAGGTTGCAAATTCACTGCGGATTGATCCGAAAGTGACACGACCCGAGCAGCATCATATCGTTTCCATTGTGCTCGTTTCAGGTATTCATCGCGTAGTAAATAACACGGTCTCTTTTGCGAAAAGCTTGGGCTCGGAGGTTATAGCCGTATATGTAGGCTTCGATGACGAGTCGATCGAGAGAATGGAACACAAGTGGGAAGAATGGGGGGAGCCATGCAGATTGGTGGTACTAAGAAGTTCATACCGATCCATTCTTGAACCGATCACACGTTTTATTAACGCCATGGAAAAATGGGAAGGCGGGAAACCCGACCATATTCATATCGTAGTACCGCAGTTTATCCCTAAAAAATGGTGGCATAATATATTGCACAATCAAAACGCTTTGCTTCTGCGTGCGTGGTTATTCAGGCATAAAGATGTCATCATCACCACAGTACCCTATCACCTTGAAAAGTAAACACGAATAAGAAGCATTCGGTGCCGGCGAAAAGCCGCGGCGCATGAGAAAAAGACCTTACCCACGCGATGGAGGGACGATCCGGCGGCGGGTGAGGTCTTTTTGCAAACGGTGTTGCGGCTTAAGTCTCTTTCCCAGTACTTGGAGCGCCTTCTTTCTGCTGCGCTTTCATCAATTTTTCTTTCATTTCATCCCTCTTTTGCCGGCGGTCCTTGAGCGACGCATGCTCCGGCGTTTCCTGATACAATTTTCTTCTGCCGATCCGGCGCAAATTTTCCGGCACCAGATTAAATTTTTCATCTTTCATGAGTGCTATAATGCCGGTGCTTTCCTGCTGTTTTTCGATACCGTAGATTTCATTGAAATATTCATCCGCGCGGCCCGGTACGTAGTTTTTCGGTTCGGGGTAACCGACGATAACGCCTTCGTAGTTACGCAAAATGACTTTATCCTGGCTTTGCGAGATCAAATAGTTGGGCTGAAGCGCAATTTTTCCGCCCCCGCCGGGAGCGTCGACGACAAAGGTCGGTACCGCATATCCCGAGGTGTGGCCGCGGAGCGACTCGATAATTTCCAGCCCTTTGGATACGGGGGCCCGGAAATGGCCGATCCCTTCGGATAAGTCGCATTGGTAAATATAGTAAGGGCGCACGCGCATTTTCACAAGCTCATGCATCAGCTTCTTCATGATATAGGTGCTGTCGTTGATGCCGGCCAGAATGACGGACTGGTTGCCCAAGGGAAGGCCGGCGCCAGCCAGCATGTCGCAGGCCTTCTTCGCTTCGTCCGTTATTTCCAAAGGATGATTGAAATGGGTATTCAGCCAAACCGGATGATATTTTTTGATGATGCCGCACAAATGCTCCGTAATCCGCTGCGGGAAAACGACCGGGGCCCTTGTGCCGATGCGAATGATCTCGACATGGGGAATCGCCCGCAAATTTTTCAGTATATATTCCAAAATGTTGTCGTTGATTAATAATCCGTCCCCGCCGGAAAGCAGAACGTCACGCACCTCCGGCGTATTTCGAATATAGGCGATCGCATCGTCCAATTGTTTTTTCGGAACCCCCATGCCCACCTGGCCGGAGAAGCGGCGGCGCGTGCAGTATCGGCAGTACATCGAGCATTGATTGGTCACGAGGAACAGCACCCGGTCAGGGTAACGGTGAGTTAAGCCGGGCGTAGGAGAATCCTCGTCCTCGTACAAGGGATCCTCCAGATCGTATTTCGTTTTCTGCAATTCGGCGGAAACGGGAACGGACTGCATGCGGATCGGGCAGCGGGGGTCATCCGGATTCATCAGGGATGCGTAGTAGGGCGTAATATTTAGCGGGATCGTCTGCGTCGAGATGCGAACGCCTTCCGCTTCCTCAGGGGTTAAATTCACTACTTTCTTCAGATCCTCCAGGGTCCGAATGGTATGCGTCAGCTGCCAAAGCCAGTCGTTCCACTGCTCCTCCGTTACGTCTTTCCAAAGCTCAATCTGCTTCCAGTTGCGTCGTTCCATCATTGCACCCCCAGTCATGATGCTTTGCACCTTATTAAGATGCAAAACGCATGCCAACTCTTGGAGGAATCAAGAACCCGCTATTCCTTTTGCTGTATCTATACTGCTGCCTCCTCCAATGCTCGACGTTTGTTCCCAATCCAAATCCATCCCCTTTTGTCATCTGCCGATGATGTCTTCCTAATGATTTACGATCAACCTTTTACAGCCCCGGCGGTTAATGCGCCCACGATGAATCTTTGTAAGACAATGAACACTACCATAACCGGGATGATCGCAAGAACGCTGGCAGCCGCCAAGAAATGAATGGTAATCGTACTGCTGCCCTCCGTTGTTGCCATCAAGTGAACGAGGGCGACGGATACGGGGAACAGCTCGCTTTTATCCAGCAAAATAAGCGGTATGACAAATTGCGACCAGCTTTGCACCAACACGAGAATCGAAGCGGAAGCAATGCCGGGGATGATGACCGGAAAAATGATTTTGCTCAATATTTGCAGCTTGGTACATCCGTCGACTATGGCGGCCTCGTCCAAATCTTCCGGGATCGCATCCAGGTACCCTTTTAGAAACCAGGTTATAAACGGCAGTTCCACCGCTACGTATACGGCAATCAAACAAACGTAATTGTTGAAAAGCCCCAGTTGAACGAACAATCTATATAAGGGAACCCCGATCACAACCGGAGAAATCATCTGGCATACTAGAATGGACATTAGCGACGCCTGTTTCAAGCGAAATTTAAAACGGGACAATCCATAGGCGGCCGGTATGGCGATAAGCAGAGTGAAAATACAGGTCAATATTACGATTTGCGCGGAATTTTTCAAGCTCTGCAGAATGTCTGTGTTTTCCAGAACAAATGAATAATTTAACGTCATAAATTTCGAAGGTAGCAATTTTGGCGGGATGGCAAACAACTCCGGAACCGTCTTAAACGACATGGAAATGATCCAAAAAATCGGGAACATAAAAAACAGGGTAATGAGCACATAACTTATATACAACCCGAAATTAATCCAACGTTCCTTCCATACCCTGCTCATCTATTTCCCTCCTGTCTACCCATAAACCAGAAATAAACGATGGTCATGATCGCATTCAGGCACAGCAGCACCACAGCATTCGCCGCGCCTTGGCCCAAATTGGAGCCCGTAAAAATCGTGTTGTAAATATTTAAAGCAATCACGTCGGTGCTTTGCCCCGGTCCTCCGCCGGTCAGCGCCATCACCATGTCGAATGTATTGAAGGTTTGCACGGAAATTAAAATTAAATTAATAAGCAAAATCGGCGAAATGATAGGAACGACGACACGAAACAGCCTTTGCCAAACGTTGGTCCCGTCGATTTTAGCCGCCTCCAGCACATCGTTAGGGAAAGTCTGCAACGCCGCGTAAATGAGAATCATACTGAAAGCGGTACCTCTCCACACATTGGAAAAGATAACCGAAATTAAAGCAATGCTAGGAGAGGATAAAAAGGGAATGGCCTTAAAGCCCATGACTGTGAGTAAATTGTTTAAAATACCGGCTTTTGACTCGTTATAGAGAAGCTTCCATATGACCCCGATGATCACACCCGGGATAGCCCAGGCCGTCAGCACCGCAGTCCGTGCGATTACCGTTCCGAACAGTTTTCTCTTGGTGCCCTGATCTATCAATATAGCAATGAAAAAACCGAAAATCATCTGAAAAGTAACACTAAAGAAAACAAACAGCGCCGTAATCCAAAGCATCTTCCCGAAACCCGGCGTTGTAAACAAATTACTATATGATTTGAGCGTATAACTGTAGCCGTTATCCATTAGACTGGCATTGGTGAAGCTTAACCGGATCACTTCAAATATAGGATAAGCAAAAACCAGCACCAGTACGATCCCTAAAGGAAGTATCCAAGGTACCGGCGAATTCGCCAGTATCTTGGATTTAGATTTTTTAGCCGCCACGTTGTATGCCGCTAAGTTAGGTGGAGGGATATTTGCCATACATTGTTACCCCCTTATTGTTTGCTGACCGCATCCTGTGCATCCTTTAACGCATCTTCCGGCGATTTGCTTCCGGAAATTACACTTGAAAGCGCGATTTGCATTTGTTCGGATATTTTGCTATACACTGGAGCAGAAGGACGGGTTTGCGCATATTTGTCCAGCTGAAGCTTGAAATCGTCGTTGAATTTCGTGCCTTTCCAATCAGGAGAACCGTACAAAGATTTACGGGTAGGCAGCCATCCTCCGATGTCGCACCACTGACCCATTCCTTTGTCTCCCACAAACGCGTCAACCAGGAAATCAACTGCGGCCTGGGCTTTTGCCGGATCTTTGGTAAATACGCCATATACCCATCCGCCTGCGGCAGTCGCATTCTGGTCTGCACTCATTTGCGGGATCGGTGCTACGGCCCATTTGTCAAACTCCTGGTCCCCGAGAAGATCGTGCAGCACTTGACCCTGCCAGCTTCCGCCCAGGAACATGGCAATTTTTCCGCTAGGAAACTCGTTGTTTTGGTCGTTCTCGATCTTGTAGTTCGCTACGCGCTGCGGTGTAACGCCGGTTTGCACCAGCTTATTGACGAACGTGAGAAAATTTAACATTTTCTGTTTGTTGTCTCCACTGGCGAAGGTTGCGTTGCCTTGATCGTCAACCAACTTTCCGCCTTGTCCCCAAAAGAACGGTAGAATCGAAGTAATCGTAGCTCCTTCGCCGCGGCCGCCAGGGAAAATAAACGGATCCATTCCTTTCGCCTTAAGCTGCTGTCCGATCGTCAAAACCTCATCCCATGTTTTAGGCGGCTGGGGTATCAAGTCTTTCCGATAGAACAGGACACGTGTATCCGTGTTAAACCACAAGCCGTAAATTTTGCCGTCCGGTCCTTTGACAACCTTTTGCACAAACGGGAAGAAATCATCGGCTTTGATCCCGGCCTTAGCCAAATAGTCGTCAAGCGGCTGCAAATTTTTCATAAATTGCGGGAACATAAAGCTGTCGATCATACTGATATCCGGCGCTCTGCCCTGCGTCACCTGCTGCATCAGGTTGGCCATCGACTCATTCGAATTAGTTGAAGATAATTGGCTGTTGTCCAGCTTGAAATTCGGATGATTCTTCTCAAAATTTGAAACCGCATTTTTTACATATTCCAAACGTTTGGGATCCGGCGACTTCATTCCGTATTGCGGATGCGAAACCCAAGAGATTGTTTGCTGACCGCCTGCAGAAGGAGTTGTTTTACTGTCCATCGTTTTCGTACCGGCTACTTGGTTTCCACTGCTGCTGCAACCGGCGCCGAACATGGAAAGAGATATTACTAACGCTGCCAAACCTTTAGACTTTATCTTCACTGCCTCATTACCCCTTTCGAAGTTTTAGTTTTATATCGTTAGAGCATAATTTGCTCGGACGATCGAACAGATATTGCATAATCAGAGAAGCGGCTCCTATAATGGAAGCGCTTTCTCGAAGAAGAGCCGCCCAATATGATGGGTTCCGGATTAAAATAGTTGATTAGACTGGCGATCCCGATTCCAAAATACCATCCCGATTACGTTTAAATTCTCAATTTGTTCTATAATATAAAATTGCGTTTTGAAATTTTTGAGTTACAATTCTCAAATCAACTGTTTTCTCCCTGAATTCTCCTCTCAATTAATAAGCGAAAGGGGATCACACAAACGTTTTATAATATAAAACTATGTTTTATATGGATAGTACAGGATAAATCATAATATGTTTTATATTATAAAACTAGGTTTTGATTTTTTGTTCAAAGTAAACGATTACTATCATGAGAGATGTAATCGCTTAACAAAATACAATATATTCTGAAGTGTATAATATATCTAATTGTCGCTTATTGTCAATCCATTTGTTATTTTAACAACTTATCATGAAGCAGCTCGAATGGCGAAGGACGTTCTGGCGGCGGGTGAGGTCTTTTTGCAAACGGTTAGAGCAGCTGAAGTCTCTTTCCCTGTACTTGGAGCACCTTCTTTCTGCCGAGCTTTCATTTTACGGTTTTTTTGCGATGCCGTACCGATTCAGCTTATATTGCAAAGCCTGGCGCTTGATGCCCAAGGCCTGTGCCGTGAGGGTAATGTTATATTGATGCTGCTTCAGCGCCTCCGCGATGGCTTCCTTCTCTATTTGCTTCACTCTATCGGTCAATCTCCCGGCTGAATCATTCGCGGTTTTATCGCTCCAAGGACGGGACAAGAGAACGGGAGCCGCAGCTTTCATTTTATTCTCCATGAGCGAAGCGGGAAGGTGATGCTCTTCTATGGTTTCACATTCCAGCTCCATCATATTGTAAGTGGATTCGATGGCATGGCTTAATTCCCGGATGTTGCCGGGCCAGTGATAGTCTATCAGCCGATTCATGGCGGCGGGGGCGATGACCGTGATCTTCATGCCGAACATCGCATTGAATTTTTCGATGAAATGCTGCGTGAGGAGGGGGATATCTTCTTTTCTTTGCGCAAGCGGAGGAAGATAAAGATTAACCACACTGAGTCGGTAGTATAAATCGTTGCGCAACAATCCCTTTTCGAGCGCTTCTTTCGGGTCGATATTCATGGCCGTCAGGATCCGAACGTCCACTTGCTGTTCCTGGGTCCCCCCGATCCGGCGAACCATGCCGTCTTGAAGCACACGCAGCAGCTTGGCCTGCAATAATAAATCCAAGCTGTTCAGCTCATCCAAAAAAAGAGTTCCTCCGTTGGCCTGCTCGAATAAGCCGGCACGGTCAATCGCGCCGGTAAACGCTCCTCGCGCGGTGCCGAACATGATTCCTTCCATTAGCTCGTTGGGGACGGCCGCGCAATTTTGCGCAATAAACGGACGGTTCCTGCGGGCGCCGGCATTGTGTATGCTCTGAGCGAACAATTCCTTGCCGGTGCCGGTAGGCCCGCATATCAACACGGGGGAGCTTGTGCGTGAGGCCTTTTTGGCGAAGGAGACGGCATTTAGAAACAGCTCGCTCTTTCCGATCAAATCACTGAAATGATAAGGAGCGGAGCTTGCATTTTTTTTATCTTTTGCGGGGGATTCGTAGATTTGATGCCTGAGGTCCAGGATTTGGTCGTGGAGATGAACGATGCTTGTGATGTCCTTTGCCACTTCCAGGGCACCGATGATTTCGCCGTCTTCCAGAAGCGGGTAAGTGCTGTTAATCGTGGTGATTCGTTTCCCCTCGACATTGACATAGGTCTGTATTTTTTCGCGAATTTCTTTGCCGGTCTGCAGTACCTTAACGAACGTGCTCGTTTCATTGGTCAGGGAAGGGAAGAGGTCGAACACATTTTTCCCTAATACTTGCTCCCGGTGAAAGCCGTCGGTTTCAGCCATTTTATCGTTATAAAAAACGGTTATGCCTTTGTTATCGATAAGATGAACGCCTACATCGATCATATTGAGCATTTTCTCGAAATACTTGGATCCATCATCGTTCCGATCGGACATCAGGTTCACCCGCCTCGCGAAGAATGCTTCAACTAACATCTTATGATCTTTTGGTTGGAAAAAGAACAGGGGGGCTCCGGTTTAAAGTTTCTCCGGATTTATTGCCTGTGGCGGAATTTTATGGATTGACAATAAGCGATCCTTGGAGCTATGATTTAGATTAGAAAGAGTTGTAATCGCTTACTTCTTGCGCAAGCAAAATGAAAACCTAGTTCTATAATATAGAACAAAACTCCTTTGAAATGATTGCACAAGTTTGTTCTATGTAGAGAATATAAAACATAGTTCTATATTACAAAACAAAATCAAGGATAGTTCATCAACCGAAAGCAGGGTGAACAGCGATGAAGGTTATTGAAGATATGCTTCGCGAGATCCAATTGCCGCGCATGGTCAAAGTACGCCAACATTTCGCTGCGCCTGAGATTGACGATGTGCCCGCTGCCGTTCGCGAGGCGATGGTGCAGGCCGGCGTTCTCTCGCGGATTGTTCCGGGTGATAGGGTGGCCATTACGGTAGGAAGCCGCGGAGTAGCTGAAATACCGGTGATTACGCGGGAAGTGGTTCATGCCGTGAAGTCGGCAGGCGGGCAGCCTTTCATCATTCCTTCCATGGGAAGTCATGGAGGGGCTACGGCGGAGGGACAGAAGGAAGTGCTGGAGGACTTGGGAGTAACGGAAGAGTCCGTGGGCGCGCCGATACTCTCAAGTATGGAGGTCGTTCGAGTAGGCCAATTGCCGAACGGGCTGCCTGTTTATACGGATAAGCACGCTTTCGAGGCGGATAAAGTGATTGTGATCAACCGGATTAAGCCGCACACCGCTTTTCGGGGCCCGGTAGAGAGCGGACTTATGAAAATGATCACGATAGGGCTCGGCAAGCAAAAAGGAGCGGATGCGGCTCATGCCTATAGCTTTAAATACATGGCGGAGCATGTCCCGGAAATGGCCAAAATCGTGCTCTCCAAAGTCCCCGTTATTTTTGGCTTAGGCACCATTGAGAACGCCTACGACCGGCCTGCCCAAATCGTTGCGGTTCCGGCGGAAAGGCTGGAGGAAGCGGAGCCCGGCTTGTTGCTTGAAGCGAAATCTTTGATGCCGAGGATCATGTTCGATCCGATCGATGTTCTGGTAGTGGACGAAATCGGGAAGAACATTTCGGGCGACGGAATGGATCCGAATATTACGGGACGGTACGGAACGCCTTATGCAAGCGGAGGGCCTGAGATCACGCGGATTGTCGTATTGGGACTGAGCGAAAAGACGCATGGAAACGCCAATGGCTTGGGACTGGCGGATGTTACGACCAAGAAGGTGGTTGACCAGGTGATCTATGAAAAAGGCTATGCCAATGCTCTGACAAGCACCGTTGTGTGTATGGTTCGGACTCCCATGTTCCTTGAAACGGAAGAGCTGGCGGTAAAGGCGGCGATTAAAGCCTGCAACGCTTTCGATTTGACCAAGGCAAGAGTCGTGAGGATTCATAACACTCTGGAATTAAGGGAGATTTGGATTTCTGAGAGCTTGATTCCGGAAGCCTTATCCAATGAAGACGTTGAAATCTTGAGTGAGCCGGAGCCGATGGATTTTTCAAATTGATCATATAAAAGAGGGATAATCATGCCGCAGAGCTATCCGAAAATCGATAACACGGTAAATCCTTATCGCGATAATGTCCAGGGGAAGGCGAACGAGCCGATTACGGTTGCGGGTTTACTCGATCGCGCGAAGCAAATCCTCGGCTCTTCCTATGAGGGACCGGCTCCCGATTGGACATTGGAGGAAGTATACAACCGCCTGGAAGAGAACGCTCCCAGAATCGCGATTATCGGGGGATCGCCGGATCATCCGGCCCATATCATGGATTTTCAAACGTCCGCCCGTGCGGCGATCCGAATTTGGCGGAACGGCGGGGTGCCGTTTTATTTCTCCACGCCGGTCATGTGCGACGGAACCGCCCAGAGCAATCAGGGAATGAGCTATTCGTTGCAAAGCCGCAACGCCGTCGCCCAGATGGTCATTAACCAGTTGGAAGCCCACAGCTACCATGGCGCCTTCGTCATTCAGGGCTGCGACAAGCAGCCGCTCGGCGTAGTCAGCGCACTCGCCCATATGGACCGCATACGCCGTTATCGCGGAGAAGCCCCGTTTTTTGCCACCTTCGCACCCGCACATGTGCTTGCGGGAGGCACGATTCCGGCGGATTTGTTTGCCGAGCTCGAGGAGGTGGCGGAGAAGGCCGAGACGGCCGGCTTCGACGATATCGCGATCGATTTGCGCGATGCGTTGGCGTATATTCTGCAATGCTCCTCCAATACGGCTTTCCAGGGGGTACTGGAGAGGGCGCGGGAGAGGGGGATCATTACCAAAGACGCCCACAAGGATTACGAAAAGAGATTGGCCGTAGCCACCTGCGACGACAAAGGCGGGGTATGCGCCTTCAACGGAACGGGAAACAGCTCCCGCCATCTGGTAGCCGGTCTCGGTCTTGTTCATCCCGCCGTGGAACTCTTGACCTCGCCTCCGACCCAGGAGCAGGTCGATCGCGCTCTGGACGATTTGGGGAAGCTGATCAATGATCCCGTATTCGGCGTATCGAATATTATGGCGGCGAATATCAAAAATGCGATCCGCATCCACAGCGCCTCGGGGGGCTCGACCAACCTGATGATGCATCTTGTGGCAGGCATGCTCTATGGCGGCTACCGGTTCTCGCTCCGCGATCTGGATCGAATTCACCATGAGCATCCGGTGCCGGATCTGTTCGATTACAGCTTGACGCAGGGCAGGGACATTTTTCAGCTAGCCATGCAGTGCTGCAGCGGGAAGAGCAGAGGCATGGAGTCCTTGTTCCATGAATTGCTGCAGAACGGAGTCCCGATGGATGTCGATGCTCCGACCGTAACCGGTTCGACCTGGCGTGAGCGCCTCAAGTCAACGGAAAGTTTGTCGGCCTCCCATGTGGCGGAGAACCCGATTATCCTATCGAAGCCCCGGCGGCCGTTCAGCGGCGTAGATGTGTTAACCGGCAATTTCTTCGAGAGCGCGGTTGTCAAGATCAGCGGCATGACCACGTCGCAGCTCGACGCTTTCGATAAAAAAGCGGCGTTCGTTCTCTACTATGAGAATGAAGATGATGCGAACCGCAGCCTGCTCGATGCCGAGCTGGTGGAAAAGCTGAAAATCCGCCGCATGTTCAGCCATGAAAACTTGTTGGCGGTGTTGAAGCTTAATGCTCCGGCGTTATATGAAGCTTGGGAGCACGAAGATTACGATGCGTTGTATGACCTGATGGCGGACAAAGGCGTCCTCAAGATCGCCGTCATGATTTCGGGTCAAGGCCCGGCTGCCTTCGGCATGCCCGAGATGTTCACACCGATGCAGCATATCAATGCCAGCCGGAAATTAAAACGGCTTGCCGCATTGATCAGCGATGGACGCTATTCCGGCGTTACCTACGGGGCGGCCATAGGCCATATGACGCCGGAAGCTCATAGTGGCGGCGGCATTCTTTACCTGCAGACAGGGGATATCCTTTATTTGAATTTAAGGGAAAGACAAATTCAAATGCTCGATGAAGCTGCTTTACGCAGAGGCGAATTGAAATTTGAATTCGAAGCCATACGCGATTCCAGGCAGGCTCTGGCTGAGGAAAGAATGAAAACAATCAAAGCCCGCCAGCGTCTAGTTGCTGCGGCCAACCGGATGACCGGGCATACCGATGCCGCTAATGGCGTCGTGCCTATAGCCGTTTATGAAGAAGCCGTCTTCGACTACGAAGCGGACGTCTTAACGATACAGAAAGTTTAAGTTCGCTAAAGCATTAAAGCGGAATGCAACTTTCTGTACCAAGAAAAACTACCGCTAAAAACGGTCTGGCAACTTTGAAAGACTTCGATAAGGAGTTTTTCTTATTGCCCGTAAAAAAATGATCGGGGAGGAATGGATCGTGCAAAAAACGAGGGATTTGATTGAAAAATTAGGCTTTCCCGGCGGGGATTTGAATGAGCTGCCCAGCTCGGCCAAAACGTTTCCCGACGGCGCCCAGTACCGGGTGGAAATTCCAAGCTGCGAAGGTCCGGCCACCTTCGAAGCGATTGTGGAAGCCTGCGAGCAGTACGATGTTCTGATCCACCGGATCTCGCAGGGAAGCGGCATAATGCTTATGACGGACGACGAAATCAAGCGAATGGCTGAAATCGGCTGCCGCGAGAACCTGGAAGTCAGTCTGTTCGTAGGTCCCCGCGGAACCTTCGACATTACGCCGATGCAGCGTGCGAGCGCAGGAGGAATTGCCGGGCTTCGTTCTCAAGGCATGGATCAATTGGTTTATGCCATCGAAGATATTAAGCGGGCTTGCGCATTAGGCATACGCGGCATTCTTGTTGCGGATGAAGGCTTGCTGTGGCTCGTCAACGAATTTAAAATATGCGGCGAGCTTCCGGACGATCTGGTTGTAAAAATATCCGTGCAGCTGTACGGGGGCAATCCGGTAACCGTTAAATTATATCAAGACATCGGTGCCAATACATTCAACGTACCTTCCGATTTGACGTTGGCGAAGCTTGCGGCGATCCGTCAGGTAATCGATATTCCCATCGATATTTATGTGGAGGCACCCGATGATATCGGCGGATTTATCCGTCATTACGACATTCCGGAAATCATTCGCGTAGCTGCGCCGGTCTACATTAAGTTCGGCCTGCGCAACTCGCCCAATATTTATCCTTCCGGTACCCACCTGGAAGCCACGTCGATTGCGCTGGCCAAGGAACGGGTACGACGCGCGAGATTAGGCCAGGATATCATCCAGCGTTACGCTTCCCATCTTAGAACGTCGGCCAAGGGGGCTGCGGGGTTGGCCGTCCCTGCCGCTTCGGAGGGAACGGAAATTGAAATGATCCAATAAAGGCTGTGAATGGGTTATCCGCCTATGCTAATATAACATCTAAGACGATAGAAATTGACTTAAAAAGGGTGGATACAATGCCGATTATTCAAGCGGTTGACCGGGCTCTGCGGATTCTCGATTTGTTTGATGAATTTCATACGGAGCTGAAAATTACGGATATCAGCGAACGCATGGTTTTGCACAAAAGCACGGTTCATTCCTTATTAAAAACGCTCCAAATGCACGGTTATATCGATCAAAACCCGGAGAATGGCAAATACAAGCTCGGGATGAAGCTGTTTGAACGAGGCAACTTTGTCATTCACGGATTGGACATTCGAAAGATCGCCAAGAGTTATTTGATGAAGCTGTCGACGAATACGGGGCAAACGACTCACCTGGTCATTCTTGACGGCAAAGAAGGCGTCTATATCGACAAAGTGGAAGGCCCGCAGGCTCTGATTGTCTATTCGCGGATCGGCAGAAGAATTAACCTTCATTCGAGCGGGGTCGGCAAAGCGTTGGCCGCTTTCCGAAGCCATGATGAACTCAAAAAAATGTTGGATGGCTACGAATATAAGCGGATGACCCCCAATACCATTGATAATGAATCCGATTTTCTCAAAGAGCTTCGGAAGGTGGCGGACCAAGGATACGCGATCGACAATCAGGAGAATGAGCCGGGCGTACGCTGCGTTGCGGCACCGATTCTCAATCATACGGGGCATGCCATCGCGGCCATCAGCTTGTCCACGCTCACTTCCCGGGTCGACGACGATCAATTTGCCGGTTACATCGACATGGTGAAGAACGCTGTGGAAGAGCTGTCCGAACAAATGGGATACGGTATTCGCAATATTCGAAAATGAGCGTAGGCGTCCAAACCATTTTATGTGATTAATTATCGAAACACAGTTTTATATTATAAAATGAAAGGGGCTTTCTCTTTGCGAATTATTCGATTCATCAATGAGCATTCAGTACCCGTACTTGGCGCTTTAACGGATGACGGCAAGGTGTATCCTTTGCCTTGCGCCGATTTTATGGAGCTTGTCGATCAGGCTGAAAAAGAAGGGACGACGCCTTCCGATTTCATTCGGTCCAACATTCAATCAATAAAACCGTTGGCGGCAGGACTTGAAGATTTGCAGCTGCTGGTGCCGATTGTCGCACCGGAGGTTTGGGCAGCGGGCGTAACTTATGAAAGAAGCCGGGATGCCAGAAATTATGAGGCTACCGGCGGGAAACTGGATGCTGCAACCTTCTATGATAAAGTGTACGACGCGGTTCGTCCGGAAATTTTCTTTAAGTCGACGGCTGCGCGAACGGTTGGAACCGGTCAGCCTGTATATATACGGAGCGATTCCAACTGGCAAATCCCTGAGCCGGAGCTTGGCCTCGTGGTGAATAAAGAAGGCAAAATCCTCGGCTACACGATTGGAAATGACATGAGCTGCCGTGACATTGAAGGGGAAAATCCGCTCTACCTGCCGCAGGCCAAGATCTGGAAAAATTCCTGCTCAATCGGTCCGGCGATCCGCCTTGTCGATACGGTCGAAGATCCGTACGACTTTCAGCTGACTTGCAGAATCTACCGTAATGAAGAAAAAGTGGTGGAGGGAACGGCAAATACCGGGCAATTAAAGAGAAAGTATGATGAACTCGTTTCCTATCTGGTAAGAGACAATGAGATCTTCGACGGTACGGTTCTTTTGACCGGCACATGCATTGTACCGCCGAACGATTTTACGCTTCAGGACGGCGACCGCATCGAAATCGAAATCTCCGGCATCGGGGTTTTGAGCAATCCGGTGAAGCGGCCGTCCACTCACTCGGTTGCCGTTTAAACCCTCAGGCAGGGAATGAATAACGGGAAAGGAGCGATGGATTGAAATGGAAAAGCGGTATAAGACCGTGATGATGAATGCGCAAGACCAAGTGGCGGTGGCCCTGGAGAACATCCCTGAAGGCGCTGTTGTTCAGGTGGATTGCCAAGGCAATTCGTTCAAAATCGATGTAAGGGAACCTATTGATTTCGGACACAAGTTTGCCGTAACGGCTATCGGTCAAGGGGAAGATGTTCTCAAGTACGGCGAGGTGATCGGAGCGGCGTCCAGAGATATTTTCCCGGGGGAGCACGTCCACATTCACAATTTGGAAGGAAAAAGGGGAAGAGGGGATCAAATTGCCGGAGCTTAAATTTTGGGGCTATAGAAGGCCGGACGGCCGTGTCGGTGTAAGAAACCATGTATTGATTCTTCCTACGATTACTTGCGCGACTCAGGCCGCAAGGCAGATTACCGAGCTGGTTCACGGCACGGTAAGCTTTATTCACCAGCATGGCTGCGCCCAGGTTGGCGTCGACTATGAACAGACGTTCCGCACGTATGCGGGGATGGGAACCAATCCGAACGTATACGGAGTCGTCGTTCTGGGACTTGGCTGCGAAACGCATCAGGCAAGAAGCGTTGCGGGTGAAATTGCAAAGAGCGGAAAGCCGGTGGAGGTCGTATCCATTCAGGATCACGGCGGAACGCTCGGGGCGATTGCCCAAGGCGCAAAAATTGCGGCGAAGATGGTGCAGGACGCTTCCGCGCAAATGCGCGAGCAGTGCGATTTCAGCGAATTGATTATCGGAACGGAGTGCGGCGGCTCGGATGCTTGCTCCGGACTTTCGGCCAACCCCGCCGTCGGCGAGGTAAGCGACCTGATTGTCGACCACGGCGGTACGGCCATCCTGGCCGAGACCACCGAATTGATCGGAGCCGAGCATCTGCTCGCGAACCGGGCCGTAGACGAAAAGGTGGCCAAGAGGGTTTACGAGGTGATTCAAGCCATGGAAAACCGCGCGTTCATGATGGGCGTCGATATCCGTACGGGCAACCCGAGTCCGGGCAACATCAAGGGCGGACTCAGCACCTTGGAGGAAAAGTCGCTGGGAGCGGCGAACAAAGCCGGCTCCAGACCGCTGCAGGAGCTGATCGATTACGCGCAGGCGCCAAGTCGGAAAGGTCTTGTTTGGATGGATACACCCGGTCATGATATCGAGCAATTAACCGGTATGGTAGCCGGCGGTGCGCAACTGGTATTGTTTACGAGCGGCAGGGGGACGCCGACGGGTTCACCCATTGCTCCGGTGATTAAAATTTCCACGAACACTCCGATGTTTGAAAGAATGGGCGACAATATGGACATCGATGCCGGTACGATTATTGACGGGATTGAAAGCATCGGTCAAGTAGGCCAACGCATTTTTGAAGAGATCGGCCGGGTATGCAGCGGAAAGCTGACGAAGGCTGAAATTCTCAAGCAGCACGATTTTGGTATTTGGCGAATCGGACCAACGTTTTAATTTTATGAATGCAAATAAACGAGAGGACAGGTGAGTCAATCATGTCATTACAGACCCAATCGAAAACCTACTTGAACTATATCAATGGCGAGTGGACGGCATCTTCCGCCAATGCAGTGGAAGCAAGCTTGAATCCGGCCGATAAGCATGAGATTGTCGGATACATTCAAAATTCATCCAAGGAAGACCTGGACCGGGCGGTTGCGGCGGCGAAAGAGGCGCAGCCGGCCTGGAGAAAGCTTTCCGGTCCGGCACGCGGCGACTATTTGTACAAGATGGCGAATGCGCTGGAGAAGCACATGGACGAAATCGCGGAAACGATGACCCGCGAAATGGGCAAAACCTTCCCGGAGGCCAAGGGAGAAACGGCACGCGGCGTTGCCATTCTGCGCTATTATGCGGGGGAAGGCATGCGCAAGGTGGGGGATGTCATTCCGTCCTCCGACAGTGAAGCCTTCATGTTTACGACACGAGTTCCGCTCGGTGTCGTCGGAGTGATCACGCCCTGGAACTTCCCGGTAGCGATTCCGATCTGGAAGATGGCTCCGGCCTTGGTGTACGGCAATACGGTCGTGCTGAAGCCGGCTACCGAAACGGGGGTAACGGCGGCGAAGATCATCGAGTGCTTCCACGAAGCCGGATTGCCTGCAGGGGTAGTGAATCTGGTTACCGGCCGGGGCTCCGTGATCGGGCAGGGCTTGATCGACCATCCGGGCATCAACGGGATTACGTTTACGGGCTCCAATACCGTAGGCAAGCAAGTAGGCCTGGGGGCGATTGCCCGTGGTGCGAAATACCAGCTGGAGATGGGCGGGAAAAACCCAGTCATCGTGGCGGAGGATGCCGACATCGAATTGGCGGTGGAAGCGACGATCAGCGGCGGACTTCGTTCCACCGGCCAGAAGTGCACCTGCACGAGCCGCGTCTTTGTTCAGAGTGCCGTTTACGATGAATTTAAGGAAAAGCTGTTGAGCAAGGTCAAAGCATTGAAAATCGGCAACGGGCTGGACGCGCAAACCTGGATGGGGCCGTGCGCAAGCGAAAGCCAATACAACACCGTCGTGCATTACATTAATAAAGGGATTGAAGAAGGGGCAACCCTGCTGTGCGGCGGCAATAAACCTGAAGGAGAGGGCCTCGATAACGGATTCTACATTCAGCCTGCCGTATTTGAACATGTAAAGCCGTCCATGACCATCGCGCAGGAAGAAATCTTCGGGCCGGTCCTCGCCCTGATCAAGGTTGAAACCATGGAAGAGGCGCTGGAGCTGGCTAACGATGTGAAATTTGGTTTAAGCGCGTCGATCTTCACCAGGAATATCGGAAACATGCTTTCCTTTATCAACGAAATCGAGGCCGGTTTGGTGCGGATCAACGCGGAAAGCGCCGGCGTCGAGCTGCAGGCTCCGTTCGGCGGCATGAAGGAGTCCAGCTCCCATTCCCGCGAGCAGGGGCAGGCGGCGATCGAATTTTTCACTTCGATTAAGACGGTATTTGTAAAAGCTTAACACACATTCCAAGCTAAGCATGTTTAAATCAACGGTTTCCGTATTTTTGCACAGTCGCCGGTGGGAAAATACGGACCGTTGGTTTAACTTCCCCCACTCCGGAAGGAGTGATCGCCGGTTATCCGGAAGAACAACGCGAATGGCTGAAAGACGGGGACGAAGTGACGGTTGAAATCTATATTGTAAGCGCTTAAATTAACAGTAACGACAGCTTTCTCCAGGCATAACATCAGAGCCATAAAACTCATTTTCAAGGAGGTACGATGGTTTTATGAAAAGCGAAGTGAAACGAGCAGGTTATCCCCATCCTTCGTTAAATTCCGCTGTGGGCAATGTGCGCTGGAAAATCATTTTGTGGCTGCTGATCGGCGGGATTATCAACTATCTGGACCGTGCGAATCTATCGATCGCCGCGCCGGAGATGATCAGGGAGCTGCACCTGAGCCAAACCGATATCGGCTTACTCGGAACCGTGTTCTCCTGGACTTACGCGATCATGCAATTGCCCTCCGGCTGGCTGATCGATAAATTCGGCGCGAAGCGGATTTATTCTATTGCGGTGCTTTGGTGGAGCGTCGCTACCTTTTTGACCGGCGTTTGCAATAAAATGGGCTCTCTCATCGGGATCCGACTGCTCCTGGGTATAGGCGAAGCACCTTGCTTTCCGACGTCGGCCAAGGTCACTTCCCAATGGTTCCCGAAAAAAGAGCGCGGACTCGCCACGGGGGTGTGGGACTCGTCCTCCAAATGGGGTCCGTTCATCGCGCCTCTCCTTCTGGCTCCTATCATGGCCGTCTATGGCTGGAGAAGCCTCTTCTATATCACGGGTTTGCTGGGCATTGTCTTTATTGTTTTCTTTAAGCTTTTTTACAAGCGTCCGGAAGAAAGCAGCAGTGTTTCACAGGAGGAAATGGCTTATATCCATTCCGATTCCACCGATTCGAATCTGCAAAGAACGGTAAAGTGGGGCGAGCTGTTCAAATCCAGAACGGTTTGGGGCATGATTTTAGGATTCTTTTGCACGATTTGGATTTGGAACATCTTTATCGTATTTTTGCCGACGTATTTGAAAAATGTGTTTCATGTCGATCTTAAGACGCTGGGGATCGTTGCAAGCATCCCTTGGTTCGGCGGAATTGTCGGCAACCTTGTCGGCGGATATATCACGAAAAAAATCGCGGATCGCGGCAAGCATCCAATGACGGCCAAACGCGCCATGGTATCCGTTTGCGCTCTTCTGGCGGCGGTATGCGTCATCTTGGTGCCCTTTGCTTCCGGTTTGACGATGTCCATCATTCTTATGACCCTTGCCCTAGGCTTTATTTCCGCCATGACGGGAAGCGCATGGGCCTTAACCAGCGATGTGGCGCCGAGCTATTTGGTAGCGTCCGTCGGCGCGATTCAAAACTTCGGCGGATATTTCGGAGGCTCATTCTCCACGACCGTTGCCGGCTATATCGCCGATACGACAGGCTCCTTCGCCATGGCCTTCGTCAGCGGGGGAATCATCGCCGGATGCGCAGCGATCTGTTATTGGTTTATCGTTAAAAAACCGATCGCGGAATAAGGAGGAGACCGGAATGAAGAGTCTGGTTTGGACGAAGCCGGAATGGATGGAAATTCAAGAGACGGCTGAACCCGAAATTTCGGAGAACGATGTTCTGGTTAAGGTAGATGCGGTCGGAATATGCGGCTCGGAGCTGGAAGGCTACCTCGGCCACAATAGCCTGCGGGTTCCTCCCTTGGTTATGGGGCATGAATTCAGCGGTACGATCGAGCGTGCCGGTTCGAAAGTAAAAGGCCTGTCGGAGGGCCAGAGGGTCGTTGTGAATCCGCTGCAATCCTGCGGAAGCTGTAACGTCTGCCGCAAGGGATTGGTCCAACTCTGCAGCGAACGGTCCATTATCGGGATTCACCGTCCGGGAGCTTTCGCCGAGTATGTTCGTGTTCCGGCTTCTTCCCTTCATGTCATCCCGGAGACGATTAGCCCTTACCGGGCTTCCTTGACTGAACCGCTGGCCTGTTCCCTTAGAGCCGTCCGGCGGGCCATGGGGAATCATCCCTTTGCCAACGTCGTTGTGTTCGGGGCGGGAACGATCGGCCTTCTAAGCTTCCTCGTAGCCCGGATTATGGGGGCGTCCCGGGTCGTCGTCATTGATCGGAACGAGGAGCGGCTCAAAGCGCCGGAACGGCTCGGAGCCTTCGGCACGATAAGTCCGGCCCGGGACGGCTACATACGGAAGATTAAAGAATCGGTGGGGCCGCCCGGGGTTGATGTGGTGATTGATGCGGCCGGTTATGAGTCTACCCGGCAAGCGGCGCTTGAGCTTATCAATCCGGGAGGCACCGTCATGAACATCGGACTTGGGGTGAACGAAACGCAAATTCCGGTGAATGTGTGCATCCGAAGCGAAATTACGATATTGGGCTCTTTCTGTTACGAGGCGCAAGACTTTCACGATGCGCTTCAGCTGTTAATCCGCGGGAAAATAGACGAAACGCCGTGGTCGGAAATTCGCTCTATGCAGGATGGGAATCAGGCGTTCCGGGATCTGGTGAATGGAAATGTGAAAAGCGCAAAGATTTTTCTAACCCCATGACAAGCGATCGAACTAAAATTAAATTTTAGGAGGTTCGTCAATGAATAAGTGGGTAAAAGGCGTCTTACCGTTCACAGCAGCCATCGGCCTAATGCTTTCGGGCTGTGCGAATTCAGCATCAAGCGGAGGCTCGATCCGCATCGGTCTCGTAACGGCCTTGACGGGCGAGTATACGATCGTCGGCCAATATTTGCAGGAAGGGGCAGCCTTGGCCATCGATGAGATTAACGCGAATGGAGGCATCAACGGACGCAGAATCGAGACGGTAAAGGAGGATTCCGCCAATACGAATCCGACGGCGGTCAATGCCTTTAACAAAATGGTCAACAACGACAAAGTGGTTGCGATCCTCGGTCCGGACCTTTCAACACAGCTGCTGGCCGTCGCCCCTATCGTGAACAAGACTAAAATCCCGGTACTGGTCCAAGGAACGAATCCTAAGCTTACGACCGAATCGTCCTGGTACTTCCGGTTGCGTCCCGACGATTCGATCGCAGCGTCGGCGGCGGCCAACTTCGCCGTGCAGAAGCTCAATATGAAGAAGATCGGGATTACGCACGATACCGACGAGTTCGGATCGGGAGGCACCAAGATTATTCAGGATACGCTAACCTCGCTTGGAGCGACGGTGGTTGGAGTCGAAGCCTATAATTCCCAGGATAAAGATTTGTCGGCCCAGCTGACCAATCTGAAAAACAAGGGGGCCGAAGCGATTATCGACTGGGGACATCCTCAGCAATCCGCTACTCTGATGAAGCAGAATCGTCAGCTTGGAGTGAATTTGCCCATCGTCGGTTCGCCGGGGATGGCCATGCCGGCCACGACCTCGCTTGCCGGGGATGCCGTTAAAGGGGTATACGTGGTCGTCGATACCGTAGGTAAGGAAAATCCGGATCCCAAGGTGCAGGAATGGGTTAAGAAATACCAGGCCAAATATAACCGGCAGCCGGATTTCCATGCTTTAGCCGCATACGACGGCGTGTATATGCTGTCCGAAGCGTTGAAAAAGTCCAAGGATTTGTCCGCTCAAAGCATTGCCGACGAAATGCGCAAGATTGCCGGTTACAAGGGCATCGCCAATGAGTTCGATTTCTCCAAGAGCGGAGACGGAGCCAAGCAAGTGATGGTCGTTCAGCTGGAAGATGCCGATCGTCTCAAATTGATCGATACCGTGAAAGCGAAGTAAGACAGGGAAGGACAGGAGGGAATCCGAATGTTTTTGCAGCTGTTCATCAACGGGCTTGCCATGGGCGCAATTTATGCGCTCGTGGCCCTCGGCTTCGTGCTTGTGTCGAACGCGGTGAATGTCGTCAACTTTTCCCAAGGGGAGTGGGTGATGCTCGGCGCTTACTTTGCCGTAACCGCTTCGGTCGCCTTTCATACGCCGCTCATCTGGGCTTACCTCATCTCGGTCGTCGTCATGATTTTGTTCGGCTGGCTCTTTCAACGGGCCGTCTATCATCCGCTTCGTGATAAGCCTTTTATAACGATTGTCATCTCAACCATTGGCGTGAGCCTGTTTCTGAAGAATATCGCCCGCATTATTTGGGGGCCGCAGCCCACCACCTTCCCGTCCCTGTTCGGCGAGAATGCTTTGGATGTATTCGGGGTTCATATCCTCCCGCAAAATCTGATTATTATCGCCGTAACGGTCATCCTGGTTATTCTTCAGGAGCTCTTCTTTAACCGGACCATGGTAGGGAAAATGATGCGGGCCACGGCGCAGGACCAGGAAGCCTCCTCCTTGATGGGGATCCGGGTCAGCCGCATGGTATCGTTCACGTTTATGTACAGCGCGGCATTAACGGCGATTGCCGGTGTTCTGGTGGCCCCGATTTACTTTGTTTCGGCGGATATGGGAGGCAATTTGGCGCTGAAGGCGTTCGCCGCCGCCATCATCGGCGGGTTCAACAATGTGCGCGGAGCCATCATCGGAGGTCTGCTGCTGGGGGTACTCGAAACCTTCGGCGCAGGATACATTTCCTCCGTCTTTAAAGACGCCTTTACATTTTTCATATTAATCCTGTTCTTGGCGTTTCGCCCCGAAGGCATCTTTCGGGAACGGATTGCGGATAAGGTCTAGGGGGAGGGGAACGAATGGCTCGCCGAACGTCACTTATGATTGTGGGGACTGCCGTCTCGATCGGATTGCCGTGGTTCATGCCCAATAACTACTACGTCCAGGTTCTTGTGCTCGCCATCATCTACATCATCGCTGCGATGGGGCTTAACTTTATTTATGGTTTTACCGGCTATATTTCTTTTGCGCAAGCGGCGTTCCTCGGGATCGGAGCTTATACTACGGCCATATTGACCGTCGATTACGGCTGGCCGCCTTTATTATCCTGGATTGCCGTCATCGTCGTATCCGCTGTTTTCGGGATCCTCCTGGGAATACCGTCCTTGAGGCTGAAGGGACACTATTTGGCCATGGCTACCATCGGATTCACCATCGTTTTGCAAATGATATTGATGAACTGGAATGCCGTAACGCATGGGGCCGTTGGCGTGAACGGGATTCCCAGCGTTCAAATCGGAGCCTGGAAAGCCGATCAGCCGACTTCCTTTTATTATGTCGCTATGGCTGCAGCAGGTATCCTCTTCCTGTTTCAACGAAATATATTGCGATCGAAGCTGGGACGCAGCTTTCTGGCCATTCGCGAGGATGAAATTGCGGCAAGCAGCGCCGGGGTGAATTTGACGCGCACCAAGGTGTTCGCCTTTGTGCTCAGCGCCGTATACGGGGGGCTTGCCGGCGCACTCTATGCTCAGTTCTCCAGCTATATCAGCCCGGATACGTTCTCCTTCGACCAATCCATCGTCTTGTTCAGCATGATCCTGATCGGCGGCTCCGGAACGTTATTAGGGCCTGTGGTCGGGGGCGTACTGCTTACCTTCTTACCGGAATGGCTGCGCTTTATTAAAGAGTATTATATGGCGATTTATGGCCTCGGCATCTTTTTCGCCGTCCTGTTCATGCCCCGAGGGATCGTTCCGGTCATAACCCATTGGCTGGAAGGAAGACGCAGGGTCCGGAACCCGTCCGACACGATGCATGTGGTCGAAGCTTCGAACAAGGAGGGGGTCGTATGAGCTTGCTGGAAACGCGAAGCATCACCATGAAGTTCGGCGGGCTAACCGCGGTCGGGGATGTTTCGATGAAGGTGAAGCCGAGCCGGCTCCATGCTTTGATCGGGCCGAACGGTGCGGGAAAGTCAACGCTGATCAATGTGATCAGCGGATTTTACCGGCCGACCTCCGGCAGCCTTCTCTTTGAAGGGCAGGAGGTTCAAGGGAGGGGATCGGCGCAGCTGTCTCATCTCGGCATTTCCCGCACGTTTCAGAACCTTCGATTATTCCGCAACCTGACGGTGATGGAAAATATATTGATCGGTTTGCACAACCAAATTGATGTTTCCTTTCTGCCTTCCTTGTTGCGAACCTCGGGGCATCGGGCGGCGGAGCGGGAGGCCATGGAGACGGCCGAAGCCATGTTGAATGAAGTCGGCTTACGGGAATTTCGGGACCGGCCTGCCCGAACGCTTCCTTACGGAAAGCAAAAGTGGCTCGAGGTCGCGCGTTCGCTCGTATCGAGGCCCAAGCTGCTGCTGCTGGACGAACCCGCTGCAGGGCTCAATGCAACGGAAAGCGAGGAGCTCGAGCAATTCATCCGCACCTTGCCGGATAAGGGAGTTACCGTTCTGCTGATTGAGCATGACATGCGGCTCGTGATGAGCTTGGCCGAACGGATTACCGTCTTAAATTTCGGACGCGTGATTGCGGAGGGCACGCCGCAGGAGGTCCGGGACGATCCTACCGTCATCGAGGCGTATTTGGGGAAGGGGAGAAGCCATGCTGCAGCTCATTGACGTGATAACCTCCTATGGAGCAACGGAGGTGCTGCACCGGATTTCGCTTGAAGTGGGGGAGGGCGAGCTGGTAACTCTCCTTGGAAGCAATGGGGCAGGCAAGACGACCACCCTTCGGGTTATCTCCGGTCTTCATAAGCTGCACCAGGGCCAAGTGAAATTGGGCGGCGTGAACCTGGAAAATCGTCCTCCCGACGACATTGTGCGGATGGGGATCGCTCATGTGCCCGAAGGGAGGCGAATTTTTCCGGGGCTGACGGTCAGGGAAAATCTCGAGCTCGGAACGGTAGCTTGGCGCAAAAGAGGAGACCGGTTCGATCAGGATCTCGAACGCGTCTATCGGCTGTTTCCGGTCCTCCGGACCCGGGATCAGCAGCTCGGCTGGAGCATGAGCGGCGGTGAGCAGCAAATGGTCGCCATCGGGAGAGCTTTAATGGCCCGCCCGAAAGTATTATTGCTTGACGAGCCTTCCCTTGGCTTATCCCCGCTGCTCGTGGATCAGGTATTCGCCGCCTTGGAGGAGATTAAACGGCAGGGAACGACCATTCTCCTTGTCGAGCAGAATGCGGCGATGGCTTTGGAAATTGCCGACCGGGGATATGTATTATCGGGCGGAACCATTGTACTCGAAGATACGGCCGGAAGATTGAGCACGAACCCGGAGGTAAAGGCTGCCTATTTGGGCGGATAGGAGGATTCCGTTATGAAGAAGTGGAGGGTTGTCGTCACCGATTGGGAATACGAGGATTTGCGTTACGAGCAAGAGGTGCTGCATCACGATTCCATCGAGTTCATTGCCGCCCAGTGCCGCACGGAAGAGGAAGTGATAGCGGTCTGCCGCGATGCGGATGCGCTGATCAACCAATATGCTCCCATTAGCGCTAAGGTCATTGCGGCGCTGGATAACTGCAAGGTCATTACGCGTTACGGCGTAGGAGTCGACACCATCGATACGGAAGCCGCTACGGAGAAAGGCATTTGCGTCGCCAACGTGCCGGATTACTGCAAGGATGAAGTAGCCGACCATGCTTTGGCTTTGATCCTTGGATGGACCCGTAAAGTGGCTTTGGCCAATCAATATGTGAAAAACGGAGTATGGGATTTTAAAGTCGCCAAGCCGATTTACCGTTTAAGAGGCCGGATTCTCGGTTTGGTGGGATTCGGCATGATCCCGCAAGGATTGAATGAAAAGGTGAAGCCTTTAGGCCTAGAGGTGATTGTCTATGACCCTTACGTTCCGGAAGAGACGATCCGGCGGAAGGGAGCGGAGTCCGTCACTTTAGATGAATTGTGCAAAAGGGCGGACATCGTCTCCGTTCACGTCCCGCTTACGAAATCAACCGCAGGAATGATCGGAAGAGATCAATTCGGACAGATGAAGCAAGAGGCGGTCCTGATCAATACGTCAAGGGGACCCGTCGTTGATGAGGACGCGCTGGTCGAGGCTCTATCGGGCGGACTTATTGCGGGCGCTGCGCTGGATGTCCTGGAGAAAGAACCGATTCGCCCGGATCATCCGCTGCTTTCCATGGACCATGTGATTCTTACCCCTCATGTCGCGTGGTATTCGGAAGAATCCGCCGCGGAGCTGCGGATTAAGGCGGCTATGGGGGTTGCGGACGTGCTGCTCCGCGGGGCGTATCCGAAATATTTGGTAAACAAGCAAGTGAGGCCGCTATTAAGTCTTAGAGATCATACGTAGGATCTTCAGCGAGACCGATCCGGTCGCCGGTGCTTCATGCATCGGCGATTTTTTAGCTTCCGCAGGCAGCAATGGAATAAATTGCTTAAACATGCAAAATACTATCCATTGAAGGAAGTTTAGTCTAGCGGAGGATGTTTATGTCATCTCAAAAGCCTCAAGAAAAGACATCGAATATCGATTTATGCTGTACGGAAATCGGGGGACTTTGGGGCGTTTATTTTCAAGAGAGCATGACGGAATGCTTCCTTGTCTACTTACTGCATCATCTTCAGGATAAGGAAATTATTCCTTTGGCCGAAGAGGCTTTGAGCATTTCGCAGAAACGAATTGATAAAATTAAACAAATTTTTCTTGCGGAAAATTTCCCGATACCCGCAGGGTTTTCCGAAGGCGACGTGAACTTGGCCGCTCCGCCGCTATTTCACGATACGTTCACCTTAAGCTTCATCTACATGATGAACCGGCTCGGAATGATTAATTTCTCTTTTACGGCGTCCAATAACGTTCGTTTGGATGTGCTCGATTTTTTCAACGAATGCATCCATACATCGACCGAGATGTTCGGGAAAGCGGTACGAATGATGCTGGAGAAAGGCATCTATGACCGTCCGCCGAAAATGAACTACCCCCAAAAAATCGAGTACGTTGAGAAGAGTTCCTTCATCGACGGGTTGTTTGGGATGAAGCGGCCTCTCAATGCGATCGAGTTGTCCGAAATCTTTTTCAATATTGAGCGAAATTACTTTTCGGTTATTGTCATGCTCGGCTTTGCGCAAGTATTGGAGGATAAAAAATTAAGAGAATTCATCAAAAGAGGCAAAAAAAATAAGCGAGCGGCAGATTGAGCTGTTTAACCATCTGTTGATGGAGGAAGATTTGCTCGGAACGGTAACCGTAAGCATGGAAGTTACGGATTCCACCATTTCACCTTTTTCAGACAAGTTTATCATGTCGATGATTAATGTATTGAACTCGGTCGATATTTTGCTGCTATCGCATGCCTTGTCTCTATCGATGCGGCTCGACCTCACCACTCATTATGCCAAAATTATCGGCGAGGTGATGTCGTACGCCAAGGATACGTTTGATCTATTGGTCGAACGGAAATGGCTCGAGCAGCCCCCGCTGACAACCAATCGTAAACAGCTGACTCAATCTTAAACATGCCTAACGCTGCTCAGTTGTTCGATGGAGTCGATATATACTTGATAAACGCATGGACGATGGATAAATTCATAACGGACTCCCGGTAGTTCATCCAGCTCTCCATAACATACCGTTCCCCGTCTTCGGTCGGCAGCTCAATGATATGCAAGGGGTCATGGGGGTCCAGACAACCTTGAGGAACGAAGGCAACGCCTAGTCCGTTCATTACCATCCGCTTGCAGGTTTCCACATATTCCGTTTCCATGGTGATCAATGGAGGCGTCGCGAACCTTTTTGGCCACCAACCCGTAAGGACGTTTTTCAGCGAAGGGGTTGAGATATGGATCAGGTTGAGCGAAGGCAGATCTTCGACGGCTATCTTATCTTTGGAAATGATGCAAATCTTCTCACTATTGATTAAAACTTTCCGCTCCAACCATGCATGCCCGCCGCTCTCAATGCAGATATGAATTTCACGATCATACAGCAGCTTCATGACTTCTTTGCCCACTCCCGTTCGAAGTAAAATTTTGACCTTGGGATAGGCCTCGACAAAGCTGCCCAGGATCGAAGGCAATTTATAGAGGGCAAAATTATTGGCGACGCCGAGCTTTAACGTGCCTTGCACTTCGTTGCCCATGCTCTGTATATGATCGATGAGTTTTTCCGTTTCGGCCAGCAGGTTCTTGGAACTCTCCACCAAATATTCCCCTTGTAAAGTGAATTGAACTCCTTTATTTCCTCTGATTTAAGATGGGGGCTATTTGACGCTTACTTATCAACGATTATTAATAGATATAAGGAAGATTTTTTGTGGATTTTATCTGTTTGGATGGACAGCTGCTCTGCGTGGACTTCCGTAAGTGTGATTATCATTTGTGTCATTTCTGCTGTTTATATTTATATTTGATCATCCAACTAGCTCAGGATAGGTCACTGTCTTTGACAAAAGGCAACATTGAACTAGCCGGTTGAACAACTGACTCTTGATCTCGCGGCGATTAAATCGATAACAAAACTCATTGAGATAAGACTGAAGATGTTTAGAGTCGAGGCCATGATAGGTGCCACCAATAAAAGCTTTGGCATTAGAAATGATGGTGTGAAGCCATTTTAGATGATCTGGATTTTCTTCCAGGTTGTACGTTTTTGCTTCATGTTGAAAACCCTTCTTAGCTAAGGCTCTGTAAGAACCATATCGATCACTGGCAATCGTTGAACCTGATTCGATGTATTTGGTTGCAAAATCCGTGATTGTCGTTCCTTTCACATCAGGAATGACCTGCATTTTCAGATATTTCGGGCAGCCTTTCTTGTCTAGAGACAAGGCTACGAGCACGGGAGTTTGTTCAGTGCCGCGACCACGTTTCCCGCCTTCCGTGGGGGCTCCGAAAAAACCTTCGTCGAGTTCAACAATACCGGCAAGCATGTAGGCAGCAGCCCGTTCCCCCATCGCCTTGCGCACTTTATGGGTTATTGTCCAAGCTGTTTGATAAGCAATGCCAAGTTCTTCGGACAGTTGGGTAGCCGAGACGCCGCGCTTGTCTTGGGCGATTAAGTAAATGGCCCAAAACCACTTGAGCAAATCTGTCCGTGTCTTCTCGAAGATCGTTCCAGCAATCACGGTTGTCTGGTGTTCGCAATTTGCACACTCATACAGAGGCATTTTGCGAGTCTTGATTTCATAAGCTTTCGAATGCTGGCATTTCGGGCAACGAAATCCTTCGGGCCACTTCATGTTGAACAAGTGCTGGTGACAATCTTCCTCCGTTTGAAACCTTTTTTGAAATTGAATCAGGTTGATCGTTTCTTGTTTACCCATGGCGCTCACTCCCGAACGTACGTTTGATTTTATTATATCAAACCACTAGCGTTGCATTAATTTTCTCTGAATGTTCATAATCTTCTGTCTTTTTATCATCAGGGCATAAAAAAATCCTTTACAATGAAATGGCAGGTAGTTCCTGTCCATAATCCACTGAAAAGGATTAAGCCCATGGACAAGGATACTCTATTTTCTTCATTTGGTAAATGGTTAGCACCCATTTGTACGAAATCGTTCACGGAAAAAGTGAAGGAAACGAACCAAGATAAGTACGTTAAGAAATTCACTACGCTGTCCTATCTGAAGCTATTCCTTCATGCTCAGATTCAGCAGCGGGACGGACTGCGTGAAATCGCCGATGATGTGCTTTCGAAAGACTTCCAGAAAGAACTTGGGTTGAAATCGATCTCTGCCGCTCAATTGAGTCGGAAACATAACCAAGTCGATTCCGCTTTGCTGGAGCATGTTTTTATGCAGTTGGTTTTACGTATTCGCCAACATACAGCGCCCTCCATGTTACGGAAAGATTTTAAAATCATTGACTCCACAACCATCGGACTGTGCTTGCAAAAGTACAAATGGGCAGAATTCTGAAAAACAAAAGCAGGTATTAAACTGCATTTCCGGCTGGAATACATCGATGATGAGACGGTCGTTCCCGAGAAAGTGACGATCACCTCGGCAAAAAAGAATGATCGAACTCAGATGGATGCTTTAGTCAACGAACTCGGAGTCACCTATGTGTATGATCGCGGCTACATCGACTACGGGAAGTTCGATGATTACTGTGACCGCGGCATTTTCTTCGTGACCCGAACGAAGAAGAATACGATGATTCGTCCGATAGAATCCTTTAGCTTGCCGCCAGAGAGCGCCGTTCTTACCGATGAAATGGTCTATGTCGGTACCCCGCAAAAGAGAATGGAAAACGTGCTGCGTCTGATTCACACGGTAGATTCCGAGGGTAACCCTGTCGCCATTTTAACCAATCGATTTGATCTGAATGCCGATGAAATTGGACAGATCTACCGGGAACGGTGGGTGATTGAAACCTTTTTCAAATGGATGAAGCAGCACATCCGGATTAAGTCGTTTTACGGAACAAGCGAACAAGCCGTGATGAACCAAGTATGGACAGCACTGATTGCCTTTTGCTTACTGGTATTGGTGAAACTGGAGACAGGAACTCGTCACAGCCTGCTTCAGCTCTACCGATGGTTGAAAGTCTTGTTATGGGATTCCGTTCAAGACTGGATGGAACGAATACATCGCTTGCCTCAAAGGATATCCGAGGGTAGACGGAAAAAGCAATAAGCACCGTTGTTGGATGGAAGAGTAAATTACCATATAATTACCAAATGGGCAGAGCTACCTTTCAGGGGTGATCGACCTTTTGGCGATGCGACTTGAATCGTTGTTCTGAATAATTCGACAACTTATCCAAACGATTTTAATGCAACGCTAGTGTATCTAAATAAGAAATTAAATTCAGACGTAAAGGGGAAATCGTATGAAAAAGAAAATTGTTAGCGCTTTCTTGGTTCTGTCTTTGGCACTGGCCGGCTGCTCTTCCGGTAAGGAGACGAGCGGCGGCAGCAAGGAAACAACCCCTGTTGCCCAAAAGAACGGCGGTACGCTTGTCATTGCGCGTTTGAGCGATGCGAACAATCTCGATCCGCATTTCAGCACCCAGATCAACTCCATGGCCGTCATTCAGCATAAAATCTATGAAGGCCTCGTTCAAATGGATAAGAACAGCGAGTACAAGCCTTTACTGGCGTCGGAATGGAAGCAGTTGAATGATTTGACGTGGGAATTTAAGCTCCGCAAAGGCGTGACGTTCCATGACGGTACGCCATTCAACGCAGAAGCGGTGCGCAAAACGATAGCACGCGTGCTGGATAAGAATCAGCCGACGCCAAAAGCGAATCTTTTCTCGATGATTAAGGAAGTCAAAGCGGTTGACGATTATACCGTTCAATTTATTCTCGAGTATCCGTATGCTCCGCTGCTTTCCATTTTGGCCAGTGCGGAAGGCAGCATCCTGAGTCCCAAGGCGATCGAACAGTATGGCAAGGAGTTGACGAAACACCCTACGGGAACAGGACCGTTCCGCTTCGAATCGTGGACGCCCGGACAGGAGATCGTACTTGTGAAAAACGATGCTTACTGGGGAGATAAAGTAAAGATCAATAAGGTCGTTTTTAAAACCGTGCCTGAGGATACGACCCGCGTCGCGATGGTTGAAACGGGAGAAGCCCAGGTCGCCGAACAGCTACCGGTTACCGAAATTGAACGCGTGAAGTCTTCATCCGTCATGACCCTTGGCCGGTTCGATGCATTTGCCGTGGACCATATCGGTTTTAACACAAGTAAAAAGCCGTTCAACGATGTTCGTGTTCGTCAGGCCGTAGCTTATGCCATCGATAAGGAAGCGATCATTAAAGGCGTATATAATAATGTCGGCAAGGCATCCAATTCCAGTCTGGGACCGAAGGTAATCGGGTATAGTCCTAACATTAAAGGTTTTAATATGATTTGAACAAAGCGAAGCAATTGCTTGCGGAAGCCGGTTATCCGAACGGTTTGAAGGCAACCGTTTATTTAAACGATAACAAGCAACGAATCAACGTAGCGGAAGTTCTCCAGTCGCAGTTAAAAGGAATCGGCATCGATCTCCAGGTGAAAGTGATGGAGTTTGGAGCTTACCTCGATGCAGCAGCCAAGGCACAGACGGAAATGTTCATCAGCGGTTGGGGCAACGCGACAGGCGACGCCGATTACAACCAATATAACCTTTTCCACAGCAGCTCTCATGGGGTTCCCGGCAACCATTCCTTTTATAACAATAAAGAGGTGGATAAGCTGATTGAAAGCGGACGGAAGGAAGCCGATCCGGAGAAGCGCAAACAGATCTATGAAAAGGCGCAAGAAATTGAAATCAATGATGTTGCTTTATTGCCGTTCCGCAGCTCGGAGAATTTGGCTGCAATCGCTAAAAACGTCACAGGTCTATGGATCAGCCCTTCCGGGTATGTTGAAATTAATGAAGTAACAATGAAGTAAAATTCTGAAAATTAGTAAAGATTCTTTAAATAAACGTAAAGATCGTGCAATGCGGCCATGTCATGATTTTTTTATAATACTTGTAAGCATGTAAGGTGCTTTATTCTCAGCATGAGTGAAACAGGAGGGTTATTTTAGAATGAAAAGAAAAGTTATTCTTGGCGGTCTTCTCGCGATGTCTCTTGTAGCTACGAGCGTATTGGCCGGATGCTCGTCGCAATCGAAATCGCCGGAAGATGCAGGGCAAGCCGCAGAAGCTCCGAAAGCCGGCGGTACGCTGACCATCGCCAGAAAAGCGGATGCCAACAATTTGGATCCCCAATTCATTACCAACATTCCTTCCGCCAACTACATCTTCGGGAAAGTTTACGAAGGACTGATCAAGACGGATAAGAACATGGAGTACAAGCCTGCGCTAGCGTCGGAGTGGAAGCAGGTGGACGACGTGACTTGGGAATTCAAGCTGCGCAAAGGCGTTACGTTCCATGACGGAACTCCATTCAATGCCGATGCGGTCAAGAAGACGATGGAACGCGCTTTGGATCCGAAAGTGAACTCTCCGCGCGCCAGCAATTTCGACATGGTGAAAGAAGTGAAGGCCGTGGATGAATATACCATTCAATTCATTCTGGCCTACCCGTACGCGCCTATTCTGTCTATCCTAGCGAGCAATGAAGGCAGTATTCTCAGCCCGAAAGCGATGGCGGAACAGCCGAATAAGCTGTCGAAAAATCCTATCGGTACAGGTCCCTTCAAATTCCAGTCCTGGACGCCGGGTCAAGAGATGGTCTTGGTCAAAAATGACAGCTATTGGGGCGATATGCCGAAAGTAGACAAGGTTGTTTATAAAGTAGTGCCTGAGGATACTACTCGTATCGCGATGGTCGAATCCGGCGAAGCGCAGATCGGCGATCAGCTGCCTGTAACCGAATTGAACCGCGTACAAAGCTCCTCTGCGATGACACTGGCACGGGCCGAAGGACTGGGCGTCGAATACATCGGGTTCAATGTGAAGAAGAAACCGTTCGATGATGTTCGTGTACGTCAGGCGATTGCCTATGCGATCGAAAAGGATGCGATTATCAAGGGAGTCTATAACAGTGTGGGCAGCAGAGCCGTCTCAGCCCTGTCTCCTAAGATGATCGGCTTTAATTCCAGTTTGAAGGATTATGAGTACAACGTTAATAAGGCTAAGCAATTGCTTGCCGAGGCGGGGTACCCGAACGGGTTCAAAACATCGCTTGTGACAGACGACAGAAAAGAGCGCATAAACGTGGCGGAAGTCATTCAATCGCAGTTGAAAGGCATCGGCATCGAGCTTGAAGTGAAGGTGATGGAGTACGGCGCTTATCTCGATATTACCGGCAAGGGCGAACATAATATGTTTATCGGCGGCTGGGGGAATGCAACCGGCGATGCGGATTACAACCAATACAATGTGTTCCACAGCTCCTCCCAAGGCAGCAAAGGCAACCTTGCTTTCTACGTCAATCCGGAAGTGGATAAGCTAATTGAAGCGGGCCGCCGTGAAAAGGATACGGAGAAACGTAAAGCCATCTACGCTAAAGCGCAGGAAATAGAGCTTGAGGAAAGCCCGTTAATCCCTATTCTAACCGTTGATCACGTTGCAGCAGCAGCGAAAAATGTAAAAGGCTTCTGGCTCAATCCGGTCGGATATCTGATGCTGGGTGACGTTACTGTAAAATAAAAAAACATATTATTTAAAAGGTGTAGCTGCTGAAAATGCAGGCGCAAAAGAGCAAGAAAATGAATCTCTTGCAAGGCTGCCTTGAAGTCAAATTCAAGGCAGCCTTGTTTTTGAATAAAAGGTGCAGGCGGTTTTGACGAAAGCTGGAGAAACCTGCTCTTGAAATCACAGGACACCCTGTGTATTATATATTAAGATTTAAATTAAATAATCTCATATAATCATGGGGATATGGCCCATAAGTTTCTACCGGACGACCAATATAATTGTCCGACTATGAGTGAAAACGCATCGAAGGTTCCGCTTCTTGTCTCTTTGGCAAGAGCGGCTGGTCCAAGCGATGGACACGTTACGTGTCTACACCACTAAGGATAAAAACCGAGCAGGACAGGTTTCACTTGAGAGGGAAGAACTCAAGGAACTTGTCCTTTTTTAATTGAAAAGGAGCCATGAACGCCAATGAAGTTATTAAAGGAACGCATATGTCAAGAGGGATTGATTCTGTCCGAAACGGTGCTGAAGGTGGATTCGTTTTTGAATCACCAGGTGGACACGGAGCTTGTGCTGGAGATTGGGAAGGAATTTGCACAAATATTTGGGGATGAACCGATTACCAAGGTACTCACTGTAGAGGCAAGCGGTATCCAGTTTGCCATGGCGACCGCGGCAGCACTCGGCGTCCCGTTTCTTTATGCAAAAAAGAAGAAAGCAATCACACAGGCTGAAAAAATGTATTCAGCATCGGTCTTTTCGTTTACACGTCAGGAAACATATCAGATATGCGTATCCCAAAAATACCTCGGCCCGAGTGACAAGGTGTTGATCGTTGATGATTTTCTCGCCACCGGTGCGGCGTTGATAGGGCTAACAGATATCGTTAAAGAAGCTGGAGCTCAGCTAGTGGGGTGCGGCTGCGTCATCGAAAAAAGCTTTCAAGAAGGGCGGAATTGGCTGGAGAACAAAGGTGTACGCGTCCATTCCCTAGCCCGGATAGCTTCGATGTCCCCGGGGAAGGTCGAATTTTTGGAAGAACATCATTTAAACCGACAAACTCAAGGGAGAGAAGAAATTGTTAAGTAAACAAAAAGCCTTCACCCTAGGCTTTCAACACGTCATGGCTATGTATGCAGGAGCTGTTGTCGTGCCATTGATCATCGGGGGGGCGCTGAAGCTTACCGTCACTCAAATTGCTTATCTGATCGCTGCAGATTTATTCACTTGTGGGCTTGCCACCATATTACAAGTCATGGGGACGAAATACTTCGGCAGCAGACTGCCCGTTGTTTTAGGCTGTACCTTCACAGCGGTCGGGCCGATCATTGCGATTGCTTCTGCATCGAATTTAACAACAGTATACGGCGCTATCATTATTTCCGGATTGTTCGTTATTTTAGCTGCGCCGCTTTACGGAAAACTGCTCAAGTTTTTCCCCACGATTGTAACCGGGTCAGTTGTAACCATCATCGGGCTCTCCCTCATCCCGGTAGCGATGAACAACTCGGCAGGCGGGCAGGGAAGCGCCGATTTCGGCCAGCTGCACAACTTGCTGCTCGCGCTTCTCACGTTGATCGTCATTCTTGCAGTTAATCGCTGGGCTAAAGGATTTGTACGAAGCATTTCCGTACTTATCGGGTTAGCGGTCGGAACAGCGGCAGGAT
The DNA here is from genome assembly GCF_027533625.1 of Paenibacillus gyeongsangnamensis. GTDB lineage: Bacteria > Bacillota > Bacilli > Paenibacillales > NBRC-103111 > Paenibacillus_G > Paenibacillus_G gyeongsangnamensis. Next base: position 147,011 of record NZ_JAQAGZ010000015.1, read on the forward strand.
ACGCCATGGGCGTTGTTCATTTTTCGGCCGTATCGGAAGCATCATGGCTTAGAATTGCGCAGCCTTTCTACTTTGGAACACCTCAAATGAACGTAACTGCCATTATTACAATGATTATCGTATGTATCGTTAGTATGGTGGAATCCACAGGCGTCTATTTCGCAGTTGGGAAAGCGACGGATCAACAAGTGAAACAGGAGCAGATCGTTAGCGGCCTACGCTCCGAAGGTCTTGCGATCGTACTAGGCGGGATTTTTAATGCGTTCCCATATACTGCATTTTCCCAAAACGTCGGCTTGATCACGCTCACTCGAATTAAATCCCGCGATGTCATTTTTGCTGCGGGCGGCATTATGGTTATTCTCGGTTTGTTACCTAAACTGGCAGCTTTAACTACCGTCATTCCGAATGCGGTTCTTGGAGGAGCCATGATTGTCATGTTCGGTTCGGTTGCGGCCGCCGGCATATCGATTCTATCGGAGGTTGACCTGCGCAAAGGCGACAATTTGTTGATCGCAGCTTGCAGTATCACTGTCGGTCTAGGTTCGGCAATTCTTCCGCAAATGTTCTATCACCTTCCGGACTTTGCGAAGATGTTGATGCAGAACGGCATCGTATCCGGTTCTTTGACGGCCATTATGTTGAATCTTTTCTTTTCGAATCGAACTGCTGATAGGGAAACGGTTACCGATCAGTAAACAATTGGGAAGTTGTGAAAATGGATTTCCCAAATATTCATTTCTTAAAACCTATTTGACCCTTCCGCTTAGAATTGCAGAAGGGTTTTTCCTAATTTTATACATTAGGAGTAAATGGACAGGCACCGAAAATTTTTACGAAACTATCCCATAACGGAGTGCCCCTGCTGGGTATGATTGGCGTGCTCGTGGGATTGGGCATTGGCGTGATCTTAAGCTATATTGCACCGGAAAATCTGTTTGTGCATGTATATAGCGCCAGCGTGCTTCCCGGTATGTACCGTGGTTTGTTATTCTGATCAGTCAAGTGAAATTCAGGAAAATAAAGGGGGATGAATTGGATAATCATCCGTTCAAAATGCCTTTCACCCCAGTAACAAACTATGTAACCATTGTCTTTTTGCTTATGGTATTGGTCGGTATGTGGATTAATGATGATACACGCATCTCCCTTATTACCGGAATTGTTTTCTTAGGTATGGTTATGATTAGTTTTTACGCTTTCGGAATTGGCAAAAAACACGTTTAATATGGACATTGGTACGATAACAATACCCGCAGCCCCATCGGTAATAGTTATTTCGGATCGTCCAATACGCAAATTGTTTGGAAGGAATTAACTTCTGCGCAAAACACCGGCTACGCGATAAAAGTCCAAGCTGCGAGCTATGTGGAAAATCAACCAATGGTTATCTATACCGATTCTGCGGCTGCAAGTCAAAAGTTTGATTTTGCACCGATGGGAGACGGCAGCTTTAAAATCGTGAGCAAAGGTGATCCGAGCATGGTGTTAAAGGTGCAATCCGGGATATTTGCGAGCGATCAGCCGGTGGTAAGCAATAATTCATACTACCTGAAGAACAAGTCCGGAATTATTGCCAACAATAATCCGATCGTGATCAACACTTGGGTTGATACGGCTGAGATGAAATGGATTGAAAAGTAAAGTCATCAAATAACCTGTGAACTGCCCTGTTAAAAAATGTAAAACAAAAAGAAGCCGTTTCTTACTAAAATGGAGGCGCGAAACCGCCATTTGAAAGGAAACGGTTTCTTTGTAGGCGTTGGGGTATGAAGCGGTCAAGTTGTAGTTTAAATTTACGATATGCCAATAGATTTGCTAAACTGAAAAGATGGTGACAGTATTTTAGAAAATAACTAACGAATGGAGAACAACAACCGTGTCCAATTTACCGAATTGTCCCAAGTGTAATTCCGAATATACTTACGAAGATGGAAGTCTTTTTATTTGCCCGGAATGCGGTCATGAATGGAGTGGAGAATCGGAGGCGGTACATAACGAAGAAAAAATCGTTAAAGATGCCAATGGGAACGTCTTAAAGGATGGCGACTCTGTAACCGTAATTAAAGACCTTAAAGTAAAAGGAACTTCATTAGTCGTAAAAATAGGTACAAAAGTAAAAAATATTCGTTTAGTTGACGGTGATCACGATATCGATTGCAAAATTGACGGGTTTGGAGCCATGAAATTAAAATCGGAGTATGTAAAAAAGATCTAAAAGGCGATTTTAAAGAAGCCTCTTGCAAAAGCGGCTGCTATTAGGGTAGTCGAATAAGAAAAGCTCAGCCTGTCATTCTTGACTCGGCTGAGCTTTTTAAATAATTGTTGCTAGAGGCGGGCATAATGGAATTCATTGGGTACTGAGAAGGAGCTGCGATGAACTGGAATGGATAATCCATTTGAAATCTTACCCGAAGAATCAGCGCCACAAGGTCTGCAGCATTGTGAGCGCTGTGAACTATCTAAGCAGCGGACTCGCGTCATCTGGGGTGAAGGAAATCCAGATGCTTCGCTCCTGATGATTCTGGATAATCCCGGAGCGCGGGAGGATCGACAAGGAAATTCTTTTCTGTGCGGTACTCGCGAGACACTCCGACGCGGCATGAGGGAAGCGGGTTTAGATACAGGCTCTGTATATGTTACCTATTTGCTTAAATGTAGTCCGATCCGTGCCTATAATAAGCCGGAGGCCAGAAAAGCTTGTTTACCGCATCTTCAGATGCAGCTCCTGGAGAAGCGGCCTCTTGTATTATTTGGATTCGGGAATATCGTGGCGGAAGCTTTATTCCCATGGAAGGAGAATGCCAGCGTTAAGGAGTTGCGAGGGAGCTGGCACGAGTTTCAAGGTATCCCCATTGGGTTTACCTATCACCCGCTTGCAGTAAGAAGGCGTCCAAACTTAATGAAGTTTTTCGTGAATGATCTCATAGCTCTCAAGGATAAGTGGAATGGGGTTCAGCGCGAGGGGCAGTAGTACGGTGAGAAGGCCATCCATAAAAGGATGGCCTTCTGCGCCCTGAGCATCAGAGGTCCCTCATAGCGATTCGATAAGCTTCCCCTGCTCCATAATCATTACATCGTCGATGAAGACGTTCGGTTTCGTAACCACTCCATCAATATGGACACCGGCCGAGATCGTCCCGCCGAACGTATTATTGCTTCCGAACGCGACATGGATCGTTCCGTACACTTTCTCGTCTTCGAGCACCACGCCGGTAATTCTCGCCTTATTGTTTGTGCCGATGCCGAATTCGCCAAGCAGCCTGCCGTCGCCATCCCCCAGAATGCGGAGCAGCTGTTCCGCTTCGGGGCCTTCTCCTTCGGCGCGGATGATGCGTCCGCGTTCAACCGTCAGCAGCACCGGCGCGCTTAATTTGCCGATTCCGGCGAACGAGCCGTCAATGCGGATTTGACCTTCGCCGCTGCCTTCGACTGGAGCGATGTAAGCTTCACCGGAAGGCAAGTTTCCGGATTCACCAGGGTTCACGTAGACGCCCGTACTTGGAATGCCCTGCCGCTCGGCAATGGAGAAGGTCAATACATGACCTTCCTTCTCGATCCGCACCTTGCTGCCCTTCGTCAATCGCTCCGTAACCTCGTTTGTTAACTGCATAACCCCCGCATAGTCGGCCGAGATCGCGCCTTCCAGGAACATGTCTTCCGTAATGCCGGGCATGGTCGCGAGACGCGCTCCTACTTTTACGGCATTTTTGCGGGCTTGCGTGTGCGTCAGGGAATGCTCGGTAATGCATAGAACGACATCGGCGTTTGCCATCGCTATAGATATCGCCGCCGGCGGCTCCTCGCCCGATTTCTGCCGCTCCTTCATGACGACCATCATCGCTTCGGAGCCAAGCTGCTTGCCCGCTTCGTAGACCGCATCCGCGATCTCTTTTTTGGCATCGTCCGTTACAATGAGAAACGATTCGTTTTCCCGGAGCCCCAGGCAATTTCGGAGCACATTTTTACTGATTTCGGTAATTTGCTGGTTCATTCTTGTTACCTCCGGTCAGATCATCTCGGATACTAGCTTGGCCATAATCGCATTGGATAGCACCGCGGGAAGTCCCGTCGCCTCCGCCAACAGCCGTCTGGCTTCCTCCGTATACCCCATGCAGTCCAACAAGAGGAGATCCGCCTGGTCCTTCAGCTCTTGGGCAGCTTTACGGAAATCGATCTCGTCGTTCTTATAAGGCGAAGCGACGGCGAAGACGGGATCGAATCCATGCGGCTCATACTTCGAGCGCAGCGATTCTTTCTGCTCTTCGAGCGGCACCAGAACCCCCAGCCGGCGGGAGCCGACCATCGCCTTGATCGCAGGCGGAATGATATGGTCCGGCTCGATCAAATACGAAGTGCCGGTGTGGAGCCCAGGGAAGACGCCGGTGCAAAGCAGCAAAATCTGTTTGATTCCTTGCGCTTCAAGCTCGTTGATCTTGCTTTGCAGGATCGGCTGGATTTTGTGCCGGGCCATGACGACAGATTCACCGTTCGTCAGGCGGGAAGTCAGCACGTAATCTCCTTCCACGGGATACAAATGTTCTTCAATATACGCTTTTGAAAGTCCGTCCAGCACGCCGGCCTGAACGAGCTCGGCGCGATCCTCCAAATATTTCTCGACGATCGGCGCCACGTCACTGCGCGGCGCTTGGCCGATTGTTATCATTCCCAAACGTCCCATAATTAGCCTGCCTCCCATCGAATCGAACAAGAAGTATCGCGTTTATCCGCGGGCGGCGTTTTCTCCGCCGGTTTGCAGTATTTTCATGGAGCCATAGAGTCGGGTGATCCGTTCGAACTCCTCTTGATCGTAAAACCGGCAGGTTCCGTTCGTAAACTCCTTGGCCACCTCAACGGAAAAGCGAACGGCAGCGGCAATGTCGGTTTCATGGCTTGCGCCCGTACCGCAGCCCGGTACAGCCGATTGCGCGGTGACAGCGACTCCGACAACCGGCACGTCCGTTGCAACGCTCGGCTGCAATATGGAGTTGATATGATACAAATCATTACCGTAAGGGGTAATATCCTGCATGGTGATCGGGAAGGTCACGGCGAGTTGTCCTGTCGCCATCTCCATAATCCGCACCAAATCTTCGCTGATGCGTAAAATATAGCCTTCCTTGACGGTCGGCGAAATGGCGATGCCCTTGTGGTTAATGACCCGGTTCCCTTTGGTTGTATCGATGGAAAGGATCGCTTCCATTTCAGGGGCAACCTCATGCTGATTCATCGTCAAAATATCGACCGGTGAATCCATAAAATCGACCGGCTCGTGCGGGCGTGTCGGGGCGTCCGGGCAAATATGGGTGCTGACGATCACATCGCCTTGTAACGCATCCCCCTTCGTTTGCATATCTGCCAGCTTGAGAGCGGAAGCGACGGCTGCGACGGCTCCGTCGGCATCGGAGACGAGCCCGATCCGGCTCGGCCGTGCGCCGATACCGCCAAGACGGCCGATAATACCGAAGGTTGGGGCGCTGCCGCCTTTGAGCTTTCCGTTCGTTCCCGGAATAACGATTTTAATAAAGTCCGTACTGCCTTTCTCGCCGGTTACTTTCGTTACGGTAACCGAAACATCAGGATACTCGTTAAACAGCGCCTTGACCTTTTCTCCGTTTACGAAACCGTTGTCCAATACATCAAATGCAATCAGAGTTTGTTTCAATGCCATTTCAATACACTCCTATCTATTCTTTATAAAAATGGAATAATCGATTTTTTGATGATTTCTTCAACCGGCTTTAACAGATTTTCGTTACGCATGGTGCTGCTCAGAAGCAGCTTCTCCTTCGGTACGGTGATGACGGCAAGCTGCTGTCCTATTTCGACGGCCGCCGTCACGATCGGCTTTGCGGTCTTGGCGTCCAGCGTCATAATCAGATCCGGGAAAGTGCCGAACCGCTCCCCGTCCTTCTCCAGCGTCATATACTCGTTCCAGAACGTTAATTCGTAGGCATGATCGATCTGCACCGTACCTACGTCGAATCCGCCGGTCGTTTCCAGCTGGAAGTCCGTCACCGTCCCGGCCGTAACCAGCTTCCCTCCAAGCTCGGAAACGACCGAGTCAATAGCGGCTTCCCCTTGACGGGAGAGCAGCGCCCTGCCTACTTCAATGGCTTGGGAGATGGCGCCTGCCGCGCCATGCTGCCTCGCATAGGCGACCGTGACCGGATTTCGCGCCACAGCCACAAGTCCTCCCGCCTCGATGGATGCCCTGCGAATCATGGAAGCAGCCTTCTCCAGCGTCCCCGATACGCTCAGCTCGATATAATTGTCACCCTTGCCGCCGGCTGCGGCTTGATGGGAAACATAGCCTTCCAGCTCCGTCAAATTGAGCGATCCCATCGCTCCAGTCGGATGGGCGCGTCCGTTGCAGGCCAAATCGACAATCGGAAGACCGGTGACGGCGGCTTGAAACCATCCGTTGACCGTCGTTCCCGCTCCGTTCTCGTTCGTATTCAGCGCTTTAATCGGCCTTCCTATTTTTTGCGAGAGCATGTCCAGCGCTTTGGCGTAATGAATCGGCTTGACATATTGGTCCTTCGCGGCAGGCGCGCCGACCATCGATACGGTGACGAGCAAATCCTCGTCGTCAAATTCGTCGACCGTAAGAAGCTCGGGCTGTCCGACCTCGAGCGCTAAACGGCCGATCTTCAGCCCTTCTTCGATCCAGCCGCCCCCGCCGCCGCCCAGGACGGCACCGCCATAAACCGCATATTCAACCATTTTCTCGTCTAATTTAATTTTTGCCATGAAGCAAACCTCACTTTCTGAACTTGAATACGGAATTAAAGAAGCTGTAGAGCGCATCCCCTGCAATGAAGCCCGCGGCCATAATGCTCATTGGGGTTTCCGCTTCTTTCTTCCAAATCTTCAGTACGATCAACCGAATCGCAATCCCCGCGAGTACAGCCCAACAAGCGTTCGGCGTTAAAATGAGAAGACCGGTAGCGAACAATACGCCGATTTGACGGCTCGGTCCCCCGACAAATTGCAGAATGGCGCCCGGGATGGCCCAGAGCAGAAGCTGTATCATAATGTCCGGAGAAGCGCCGGCTTTAATGGTCGAAACGTATACCTTGTCGATCGGCGGCACGAGATTTTGCGCAAAATAGCCTTTATAAGAGACGATTACCGTAAGCAGCGCCACGCCGAAAGCGATCATGCCGGTAATATACTGCTGCTTTCTGCCTTGCAGCTCCAGCTCCTTGTCCTCACCGTTGCCGCGCAAAATATGGCCGGTTTTCAGATCGTATCCCATGTCGGCAAAAGCCGGACCCGTAGCGGCGCTAAAGCCGGCGAGCAGGGCAAGAGCCGTCGGCGGGAAGCCGATCAGAATACCGAAGAGAAGCGTAATAAACGCTACGGCAAAAGCCGGAAACCAGCCGGAGTGCATCGCTGCGATCCCGACGATCAATTCGTGGACGAAGGCGGCAAAAGCGGCAAACACCATAAAACCGATCAGCATGCCGAAGGACATGTGTGTAATCAGCCCGCCAATAAGGGCAATGATCAGCGCAATAATGAGATAAGCGACAAAACCGAAACCGAGTGCCCGTTTCGCTTCGTTGATCGGGCGGGTCAGTTTTTCGTCGGAAGCGGCTTCCGCCGTTGCATTCGATTTCTGTTCGTTTTTATGCTTGCTGAAAATGAGTATCGAAACCTGGATCAAAGCGACGATTCCGGCGCCAATCATCACTCCATGCGCAATATAAAGCTTATTCACATCCACATTGAACCATGGGATGGAATACTGGCGGATCATAAGACCGATGCCGAACATGGTCAGAGCCCAAATGTTGCCGATAAACGCAACGCCGAAGGCCGACATCGAGATATGAAAATAAGAACCGATCAATCCGAGAGCCGTACCGACACCAAGCAACCCTGCTCTTTTCCCGCCTTTGTCTCCGGCCAGTATCGATTCGGCGGTGGCGACGCCGGGCGCCCAGGTACCGGATGCCGGGAACAGCTTGGAGTCGAAAATTTTGTACAAAATCGCCGCATCCACGAACATGGCGAGCGCCGCGCCGATCAGCATCGGTACAATAAGATTCGGCGTTCCCATGGCAAACGGGATACCGATTGGAATTAATAAGCTGTTCGCCGCCCCGAAGGTCGCAGACGAGATGGAGGTCTGGACAATATTTTGGCGATGGACGGATTTGTATTTTTTAAATATCGTAATCGGGATTCGGGCAATCAGCATAGCCACAAGCGCTCCGATGATTGCGGTATTCGGGGTTACCCCGAGTGTCGTCACGATTTGCATACCGATAATAGCGCCGATCACCGCGGTGACGATATTCAGAATGAGCGCGAACGGTTCGAAAATACTTGGATGTTTTTTTTCTTTTTCCATGGACTTGTCCCCCAATTCATCATTAAGCTTCGATATTGCGGTTTGAAGGCAATTCTGGCTGGTTCATGTTTTTCTGCTTATAGAAGCTCCCGGGCATCGTTCCGAGGAGGACACCGGCAAATACAAGCGAAACGCCGAATATTTGCTTTCCAGTAACAATATGGCCTAACAGTATAAATTCTAGCAGAATAGTCATCATCGGCTGCAGATTGAGCACGATAGCGGCCCTGGCGGCTCCCACCGTTTCCATCCCCTTGTTCCACATGACATTGGTCAGCCCTTGGGCGACGAGTATGGATACAATAGCCAGTACCCATATAGAGAAGGAATGATGCCATTGCATCTCGGTAAACAAAAATACGAACGGGTCATATAACAGGAAGCTGACGGCAAAGCTGTAAGCCGTAATCAGGAAAGGCGACAACCGCTGTGAAAGCATCCGGACGAAAATCAGATTGCAAGAGAACGTAAACGTGGCGCCCAGTATCATCCAATCGCCGATTTGCAGCTTGATTCCCGTCATGTTCAGCGCTTGGTACAAACCCGCTAACGCGATCAGACATCCCGCAATCATGCGCCAGGTGACGGTTTCTTTTAAAAACAGGGCAGCAAGCCCCGCCGTCATCAAAGGCGACATGGTAAAAATCAACGAAGCGTTCGTTGCCGACGTCATCTGCAAGCCTTTATACAAAAAAATTTGGTTGGCGATCAGACCGACGGTGGCCGACAGCAGCAGCAGCGCCATTTCTTTTCGCGTAACGGAAACGATCGATTTCGTCATGAAGGCAGCGGCTACAAAGATGCAGGAAACGACAGTGAGGCTAAGAGCTGAAAGAAAAAAAGGTGAAAATTCCTTCAAAAGAATTTGTCTGACGATGTAATTGAGCGCCCAAATGAAGACGGAGCCCAAAAGAAGCAGATACGATATGCCGAAGGAACGCCCTTTTCCAGCCAATCGTTTACTCACCTCTAAGCTGTCTGTACAAGTTGGAGGCAATTAGACCTTCCGCTTCCACCGCATCAATGACCGGAATGTTCAGCTCTTTCCTTAATATTCCGGCAAGGCCGATCGTGGAAAATCCCGTACAAGCGAATACAATCACTTCGATTCCTTGCTCCATTAACGTTTTGGCCGCAGCAATCGCCTGTTCGCGTCCTGCCGGTGTCAAAAGATCGGTTGTGTTCGTTACCCCTTCAGGCCGGATATACCGGATGAACAAATCGCCCAAAATATCGAGCATGACTGCCGGCACCGTATCTGTGATCCCCATCACCCCGACAGGTTTTCCAATCATACGCGCCATATAGGAGGCAGCGCTGCCGGCACCGATGACGGGAACGGATACATTCCTGCGGAGCAGCTCGACAGCCGGATCGGCCGCGCAGCTGACGACAAGCACTTTGCAGCCGTCCTGCTCCATGTGCTTGCCGAGCGCTACAATTTTCGGGTTGGCGAGCTGTTCCGTTTCGTCATTGTAAATCCCGAGCGGCTGTTCCGGAATGCAATCGCTTTTCACTGGAACCGCATACATTTCCAAGATCAAGCGGCCGTGCTCGTGAAGAACCTCTGCGTTTGCTGTAGTTAATACCCTAATTAGCCCGATCACTGGTCTCATTCCCTTCTTGACTCGCTTTAATAGGTTGAATCGATAAATAAATTGTAAAGGTTCACGGAACGTTCACACAATGTACTGGCTCGCCAAAACTAAAGAAGCCCTATTGTGCTGTCAGCACAAATAGGGCGGAATCTCAATCTTCTTTCTTCAATAAATAGAACGCCGCGCACAAATAATATACAAAGCGGTTAAGCGGATTCTCCAGATCCGCGTCGGATATTTCCTTAATCCGGTCCAACCGGTATTTCACGGAGTTTCGATGAACGTACAGCAGGTTCGCCGTCTCCATCAGGCTGCCTCCGGTCGCCAAATAATAGTAGAGGGTAGACACAAGATCCGTTCCATTTTGTTTGTCGTATAGGCACAACTTTCCTATTTTCCTCTCGATTAACGCATCGAATGGAACCTGCTCCGAAGCATCCAACAATAATTGAAACATTTCCACATCGTTAAAGGTAAATACGGCTTTGTAGCGGTCGAGATGAGTGCCGATGAATATCGCTTTTCTCGCTTCGATATAGCTGCGGTGCACTTCCCACAGCGAGCATTTGCTTCCGAAACCTACACGGATCCCGCTCCATCCGGCAAGAAACGAGGACAGAATGTGCGGCCACTCCTTGACGTCGTCCCGTCCGACCGATCCTTTTTTAATCGGATCCGTCAAAGGTCCCGTAGCCAGCAGCAGGATCAGGCGATCCCCCTGCCGCAGCACATGCGAACGCACGCGGATTCTCCGGTGCTCCGATTCGCGCTGAATCAGCGCATTGAGTTCCGATAAAAAAGGAGACTGCTCTTCGAAATGCGACGAGTCTCCTTCGACCATGCCAACCTCCCAAATCCATCCCGGCAATAGTCCCAGCTTGCTTCCCTTGTCCTCCACCTCCTGCCTGGACAGCGGCAAACCTAGCAAAAGCTCTTCGAGAAAACTGCCTCTCAGTCTGACCTCGGTATCGAAGGCAATCTTCCTTCTCATCAGCTCCAGTGAAAACACGAGCCGCGCTTGCTCGATACAGACCTGCTCGAATTCGTCCAGCTGCTCTTTCCCGACGATCAATTTTCCGACAAATTGCTTATCGACCGTAACCTCCCAATGGCGCGTCTTGATGGTGGATACGTACGGTATGTCTGCAGGAGAGGATACGAGAACATCCCCAGCACTACTGATCACCCAAATCGGGCATTGGACCAGTTCGGCCACATTGTCCGCCATGACCTGAATGCCGCTGTTGCTTAGAACCAGATTCGTAAGCGCTTTGTATATTTCTTCGGATCTCCTTAACAAAGCCGCTTGCCGATCCAAAATCTGTTCCATAATCGTATAAGTGATATCGATATAAGGAATACCAGGCGGAATTTGAATGATGGGAATATGATACAAATTGCTTTTATCTATGACTTCCTGCGGAATTTTCGATAAAAACCGTTCCGGCTTAATGGCGAGCGCCGCTCCATTCACTTGCGCCAGATGCTCGACCACATCCTCCAGCAGAGCCGGATTATGGCGGATCGAATAACCGGTGGTTAAGATCAGCTCGCCTTCCCTCAGCCAGCCTTTGATATCCGGAACCTCCATAATATCGGTAAAACGTACGATGCGGTCCAGCCCCTGTTCGCCGCCGATCACCTTCGCATCCTTTAGAATCGGCAGCCGCAGCAGCTCCTTGACGGTCACACCCTCGAATTTCATTTTTGCCTCCCCCGTTCAGACGGAATGATCCATTCTCAGGCTGTAGAGAAACCCATGAAATAGAGAAATCTGCATTGGTACCCGGTGGGGTATCCCCTTCCGGCCGCTGTTGTTATCGGAAAACTTTCAATTAATCCGTTAAACAGCGGTAATTTTCCGATAACAAAGGCGGACGCTATCGCTCCTACAGGGGATACCCCACCTACACCTTTGGCATTTCAGCATATTAGGGTTTCTCGTGAATCTGGGAATGATCCATTCTTTTATTGTAGCATGTTTCATTCCCGACATACGTCCCAGGCTCAATAATTGCGTAACGATGAAGCTAGGTCTTTGCGGTTTCATTACGCTTCCTTACGAAAATAAGGTTAGCGCAGCGATTCATTTTGGCTTCAGCTGGCCTTCCGTACATTTTGTCTAAAATTTGATCAAATTTTGAATATTTTTTGAACAAAATCCGTATCAATGTGTTATAATAAGGGTAATCCTATTTATAACGACTCGGTGAGGTGATTCAAATGCAAGAGAACGGCGTGAAAGAATATTCTGTCATGATAAAGCTTTCGTTTATTCTTACGGCGATCGGCCTTGTATTTTGTTTCTGGAATGTAAGCGACTTCAGTGATCAGAATTTATCCTTGATGGTAGGGATCGGATTCATTGTCGGTGCGATTCAAATTGCGGTGATCGGCATAGCCGTTGAATTGTTTAATGGGAAGACGCCCCGGACATTTCCATAATGCAGCGTGATTAGCATGGGCTTCCAAGTCAGCCGTTTCCACGGCTGGCTTTTTTTGTGTGAACTCCTTCCCGAACGGGTAAACATTGGTGAAATTGAAAACTTTCCGTGAACACTTTTTGGCTAAGAAACGACAGAATCTTGAAGGATTTGAAAACAGTGAAAAATGTCACATGGTTCTCTGTTATGATAATGGCATAGTAGTACAGAGACAGATTCGGCAGGTAAGAGGAGATGAAGGAAATTGGGAGCTAACAAACGATTCGCGCTCTGGAAGCTGGTGCTGATGACAGTGCTGACGGCGGTTCTGCTGTCGGGCTGCAGCGGCTCATACTTGGTTCTGGATCCGAAAGGTCCGGTTGCGGAAACCCAGCAACGCTTGATCATCATATCGGTGATATTGTGTGCGATCGTGGTCATTCCGGTCTTATGCATTCTGGTTTATATCGTCTGGCGCTATCGGGATAAGCCCAATAATAAAGCGCCTTATACGCCGCACTGGGAAGACAGCAAGGTGTTGGAAATCATTTGGTGGGGGATTCCGGTCATCATCATCGGCATTCTCGGCTTCTACACGGCTAGAGATACGTATGCTCTGGTGAAGCCTCCGGTGGCGGCCGACTCCAAGCCGATCAAGATTCAAGTGACGTCGCTCGACTGGAAATGGTTCTTTACTTATCCGGACCAAAAGATCGCGACTGTCAACTACGTTGAAATTCCGGCCGGCGTCCCAGTACAGTTCGAGCTGACCTCGGACGCGCCGATGAACTCTTTCTGGATTCCGCAGCTGGGCGGCCAGGAGTATACGATGCCGGGCATGGCGATGCAGCTGTGGCTGCAGGCGGACCAACCGGGCGATTATTACGGCACGGGCGCGAACTTCAGCGGCAGAGAATTCGCTCACATGCGCTTCCAGGTCGTTGCGAAGACCCAGGCCGAGTTCAATGATTGGGTACAGCAGGTGAAGAAGGATTCGCCGGCGCTTACCCAGGAAGGCTACGCTAAGCTTGCGACGCCGGGAACGGCGGAGAAAGCACTGTATTCTTCTTATCCCGACGGATTGTTCCAGTCGATCGTCGATAAGAATGGAGGACATATGAATCACTCCGGCGGCGGGCATGACATGGGCGGCATGCAGCACGAAGGCTCCTTGAAGCAGTCGGCGCCGTCCAAGGAAGAGAAGCCGGGCTCCTCTTCGACGAAAAGCATGGACGACATGAAGGGCATGGACATGAAGGACATGCAGCACAATCATAACTAGGGGAATAGAAGGAGATACCTATGATCGAGCAAATCAAAGACTTCGCCTCCCACTTCTTTGTTACCGGCGACCCGCTCATTTACGGCGCGGACGTGGCGATCGGTCTGACGATGGTGACGGTCGTCGCCGTCCTTACGTACTTCAAGAAGTGGGTATGGCTTTGGAAAGAATGGCTGACTACGGTTGACCATAAGAAGATCGGCATCATGTACTTGATCGCCTCGCTGCTCATGCTGTTCCGCGGCGGCGTGGACGCCCTGCTCATGCGGCTGCAGCTCGCTTTGCCGAATGTACAGTTTCTGAATGCGGAGCATTATAATTCCGTCTTCACCACGCACGGTACGATCATGATCCTGTTCATGGCGATGCCGATGATGTTCGCCTTGTTCAATATCGTCGTTCCGCTCCAGATCGGCGCGCGCGACGTCGCCTATCCTTACCTGAACGCACTCAGCTTCTGGCTCTTCTTCTGGGGAGCGATGCTGTTCAACCTGAGCTTCGTTATCGGGGGATCGCCGGACGCCGGTTGGCTCAGCTATCCGCCGCTCTCGGAGATGTCACACAGCCCGGGCGTCGGAGAGAACTTCTACATCTGGGGCATTCAGATTTCCGGTATTGGGAGTCTTGCGACCGGAATTAACTTTCTCGTTACGATTCTGAAGATGCGCTCTCCGGGCATGAAGCTGATGAAGATGCCGATGTTTTCCTGGTCCGTCTTCTCCACCAGCATCATTATTATTTTCGCCTTCCCGATTCTAACGGTGACGCTGGCGCTGCTCTTCATCGACCGCTTCGCCGGAGGACATTTCTTCACGATGACAGGCGGGGGCAACCCGATGATGTATGTCAACCTGATCTGGATGTGGGGTCACCCCGAGGTGTATATCGTCGTGCTGCCGGCCTTCGGGATTTTCTCGGAGATCGTGGCTACTTTCTCGAGAAAGCGCCTGTTCGGCTACAAATCCATGGTCTTCGCCATGATGATTATCAGTATTCTGTCGTTCTTTACCTGGGTGCATCACTTCTTCACGATGGGCGCCGGGGCGGACGTCAACACGTTCTTCGCGATAACGACAATGTTGATTGGCGTACCGACCGGGGTCAAGGTGTTCAACTGGCTCTTCACGATGTTCCGTGGCCGAATCCGGCTGCAGCAGCCGATGCTGTGGACGCTCGCGTTCATTCCGTGCTTCGTGGTCGGCGGCGCGACGGGGGTCATGCTGGCGGTGGCGCCGGCGGATTACCAGTACCACAACAGCTACTTCCTGATCGCCCACTTCCACCAGGTTCTGATCGGCGGCGTGGTGTTCGGTTACTTGGCAGGGATTTATTATTGGTGGCCTAAAATGTTCGGCTTCAAGCTCGACGAGAAGCTCGGCAAATGGGCGTTCTGGCTGTGGAACATCGGCTTCTATGTTTGCTTCATGCCGCAGTACGCGCTCGGCTTCATGGGCATGACGCGCCGCGTGTACACTTACGGCTGGGATATGGGCTGGGCTCCGCTCAACTTCGTATCGACCATCGGGGCGTTCCTGATGGGGATCGGCTTTATCTTCCAAGTATGGCAAATTGCTTACAGTATCAAAAAGGGCGACCGGGACATCACCGGGGACCCATGGAACGGACGTACGCTCGAATGGTCCATCCCTTCGCCGGCCCCGCTGTATAACTTCGCGGTCGTACCGAAGGGGGATGAGCGGGACGCATGGTGGGAAGCGAAGGAACGCGGCGTAGAGGGAGCGACGATGAATAAAGGCGCTCATCTGGAGCCGATTCATATGCCGAAAAACTCCGGCATTCCTTTCATCATGTCGATCTGCTGGTTCGTGGCCGGCTTCGGCTTCGTCTTCGGCTGGTTGTTCTTCGCGATTCCGGGACTCATCGGCGTCGCCCTGTGCCTCTTGGCCCGTTCGTTCCAGTATGACACGGATTATTACATTCCCGTGGAGGAAGTCCGTTCCACGGAAGCGTCGCTGGGGAGGTCGTTATAATGGCGCAAACAGCCGCTCACGCTCAGCACGAGCATCATGAGCACCATGTAGATCAAGAAGGCCTGAAGGTACTGGGCTTTTGGATATTTCTCGTTACCGACTGTCTGCTCTTCGGGACGTTGTTCGCTACGTATGTCGTGCTCCGCACCCATACGGACGGCGGCCCGATCGGCAAAGAAATTTTTGAAATGCCGGGCGTGATCGCCGAAACGTTCATATTGCTGACAAGCAGCTTCACCAGCGGTCTCGCGATGCTTGAGATGCACAAGGGGAACCGCAAAGGTCTTATCGTCTGGCTGATCGTAACCGCGATTCTGGGTCTGGCGTTCGTAGGTCTCGAAATCAACGAGTTCGCGAAGCTGGCTGCCGACGGAGCGACCATCTACCGAAGCGCCTTCCTGTCGTCCTTCTTCACGCTGGTCGGCACCCACGGCTTGCACGTGTCGGTCGGTATCGTCTGGATGATCGGCATCATGATTCAGCTCTCGCGGCACGGCATTACGCCCGTGACGACCCGCAAAGTAACGATCATCGGGCTGTATTGGCACTTTCTCGACGTGGTATGGATCTTCTTGTTCACGGTCGTATATTTGATGGGGGTGATGTAGCATGGCTCAGCCGCATTCGCAGCATCACGGGCATGGGCATGAGCAGCAGGGACACGGTTCGTTCAAGAGCTACGTGATCGGTTTTATCCTGTCCATCGTGCTGACCATTATTCCCCTGGTGCTGGTCATGAACCACATGCTGTCCAAAATTCCGCTCCTGATCCTGATCCTTGTGATGGCGGTGCTTCAATTCCTCGTGCAGCTGTTCTTCTTCATGCACATCCGCGAGGGGGAGAAGCCGCGGTATAACGTGATGACGCTCATTCTGGGTCTGGTGATCGTATTCACGATCGTGGCCGGCTCGGTATGGATCATGTCCTTCAACTCGCAAGTCCAGTAAATTCGCTTAATGAAGCCTTCGGTCATGGAATCCATGGCCGGAGGCTTTTTCAATTGAAAAGAATTTATATCCCGAGCCGAGGGCTGGAGTCTATTTTTCGGGCGGTTGGGTAAATACCGTGTTCCCTATAGGTAGATCTCCATAGACTGATGGTGTGTTCGATAGGAACACTTTACCTGATTTGAACCTTGCGGGGGCGGCAGCCGTGACCGGTTGTCTGTGCATCCGCTACATTCT
Source organism: Paenibacillus gyeongsangnamensis (assembly GCF_027533625.1). Taxonomy (GTDB): domain Bacteria; phylum Bacillota; class Bacilli; order Paenibacillales; family NBRC-103111; genus Paenibacillus_G; species Paenibacillus_G gyeongsangnamensis. Next base: position 163,852 of record NZ_JAQAGZ010000015.1, read on the forward strand.
ACGGAGGTGTCCGAATCAATGGAAAACATTAGCCCGCTCGGAATGCACAAACCAATGCCTTACCCAAACATGATGCCTACAGCTGTTTCGCCAATGGCTGCAGGGCCTGCCAACATTGCGCCAATGGCTGTAGGGCCTGCCAACATTGCGCCCATGGCCGCTGCACCGATGATGCCCTACCCGGCTCCTGTCAACGTTCATACCAGCTATGAAGAAATCAACATCTACGCGCCAAAGAAGCATTACTTTCATGGCTATCCAGGATGGACATCGGTAGGCGTCATCCTTGTGCTCTACATCTTGCTGGTTATCGTGCTACGCGGCTTGCACCGCTTCTAACGGGCGGATCCGCGCAGGCGGTCTTGCCGGGTAAGTGAAACTGAACCGGATCCACCGCCGCTGCGCCAAGGCTCCCTGTCGGCAGGGAGGGCAGGGAGCCTTGCGAAGGTGGAAAGTATAACGACAGGCCCAGTGACTTACAGGGCGTTAAAGCGCTCATAGAATCGAATACATAGTTAGTAAGCTTAATAAAAGACATCTGAACGAAGGGGTTGCTGTCAAGCAGCTCCTTTTATATTTCTTGACCTCGCCCTTGCTTGCTAGTGATGCATAAATTTCCTCATTCTAACAAAAAATAGGATCGTTTTATCGAGAGAAGGGGCAGATTATATTGTTGTTTCACAAGTTGCTTCTAAAGTCCAGACAACTGAAAAAGGAACAGACGGTCACGACTGAGCAAAATCCGCTTTCAACGGATTTGAACGAAAATTTGCGAGTTTTTCACTCAGTCTATGCCGATTGTTCGGACGCCGTCTTTCGTACCTTTGTGATTGGCGGAACCAAAAACGCGGCTCTGATCCACATAGACGGCCTGTCCAACATAGAGGAGATCGATCGGAGTGTACTCGCCCCGCTCATGCAGGAGAAGGAGGCGGGATCCGACAATCTTAAAGCGATGTTTGACCAAAGGCTGTCCGTCGCCAAGATTAAGGAAGTCCTGACGTTCGCCGATTGGAACAAATTTCGTTAGGAAATCCCGTACTTTTGGTGGATCAAGAAAATCGGGGGTTTTCTTTGGGGCTCGGCAAATGGGAGAAGCGGGGAATCGAAGAGCCGGTCGCCGAAGCGGTTCTGAGGGGCCCCAGGGAAGGATTTACAGAAACGTTGTCGGTGAATATGTCCCTGCTGCGCAGAAAGATCAGAACCCCCGAGCTGAAAATGAAATCGATGCAAATCGGGCGCCGTACCCGGACGGAGGTCGTTATCTCCTACATGGAGGGGGTCGCCGAGCAAACTTTGATTGAAGAGGTCAAGACCAGGCTGCAGCGAATTGATATCGACGGCGTGTTGGAAAGCGGATATATCGAGGAGATGATTGAAGACAATTCCTTTTCCCCGTTTCCTCAAATCTTGAATACGGAACGGGTCGATGTTGCCGCTTCTTCCCTGCTCGAAGGACGTGTCGTCATTTTGACTGACGGGACTCCCTTTGCCCTGATTGCTCCAATTACGTTTTTTTCGCTGCTTCACTCGGCGGAAGATTATTACCAACGGTTCATGATCGGCACAGCCATCCGCTGGCTGCGCTATATCTTTCTTGCGATCTCGATGCTTCTTCCTTCGCTCTATGTGGCGGTTCTTACATTTCACCATGTGATGGTGCCAACGACGCTCCTGATCAGCATGGCGCGATCCCGGGAAGAGATTCCGTTTCCGGCGCTCGTGGAAGCACTTATAATGGAGGTCACTTTCGAAGCGCTGCGGGAAGCGGGTGTCAGGCTGCCGAAACAGGTGGGTGCCGCCGTCAGCATCGTAGGAGCCCTGGTGATTGGGCAAGCGGCGGTGTCGGCAGGCATCATTTCGGCACCGATGGTCATGGTGGTCGCGATAACGGGAATCGCTTCCTTCACGGTCCCGCGTTATAACGCGGGAATCGCGCTCAGGCTGATGCGCTTTCCGATGATTTTACTCGCGGGAACGTTAGGATTACTCGGGGTTATGCTTGGAATTATAGTGACCTACACCCATTTGTGCACCTTGCGTTCCTTTGGGGTTCCGTACCTGAGCCCAATCTCTCCCATGAAGGTCCGCGATATGAGAGACGTATTGATTCGGTCTCCGTGGTGGGCGCTCAATACAAGACCTCACTTAACGGGGGAAGGGGACCAGTACCGGCAAGCTCCCGGACAAAAACCGGGGCCGACCAGAGGAAGCGAATAGAAGGCAGGTGCACGAACATCGTACACCCGTCGAGGGAGGCGAAGGAACAATGATCGAGAAAGGCCGGATTTCGGCAGTTCAGATGGCCGTCATGATGTATCCGGTTGTGGTGGCAACGGGAGATCTCTTGCTGCCTGCCATTTCGGCGAAGGCGGCAGGGCGGGACATGTGGCTGTCCCCGATGTGGTCTTCTCTCATCGGATTTTTGATCGTTTATATCGTATTTCGTTTGAACAAGCTTTATCCGAAAGAGAGCATGATCCAATACACCGATGTTTGTAGTTCTTGGAAGCCTGGTATTGGTCTGCGCCTTCGCCGTACGCGGAGGTTTGGAGGTAGTAGCAAGAGCCGCCCAATTCTTCGTGCCTATTTTGATTCTTTTATGGGTATTGATCATCGCCATGCTGATTCCTGACTTAAAACCGAATCTTATGTTTCCGATTATGGAGAAGGGGATGCTGCCGTCCATCAAAGGGGCGCGTACTCCACATGCTTTTTTCACCAATTTTATTTTAATTTCTTTCCTGCTTCCTTTTTTGACGGACCGGGTAAACGGGATGAAATGGGGAATGATCTCGGTGTTCGGGATTATGGTTACAATGACCGTTCTCAACATTGGGGTTCTGTTCTTGTTCGGGGACATTGCGGCCAGCTTCGCTTTCCCGGTGATGGAAGCTACAAAATACATCAGTATTGCAGACTTTCTTGAACATCTTGAAGTTTTGGTCATGGTGATTTGGGTGGCGGGGGCATTTATCAAAGTCTCAGTCTTCTATTACGTGCTTGTTCTTGGCGCAGCCCAATGGCTGAATCTGTCCGATTACCGGCCGCTAGTATTTCCTTTCGGTTTTCTGTTGGTGTTGATCGGCGTTTGGTCCGCTTCCAATATCGAGGAATTGTCGGGATTTTTAAGAACGATCGTCCCTTTTTACCAAAGCACAATCCAATTGGCGATCCCGCTGCTGCTGTTCCTTATCGCTGTCATACGTAAGGGCGTACCCGGAAGAAAAGGGGTGAGCGGGTGATTGAGAAGGGTAAAATCTCCTCGTTCCAGATGGCAATCATGATGTACCCGACCATATTGGCAACGGCGCTTTTACTCTTGCCGGGCATTACGGCGGCGCGCGCGGGCCGCGATATGTGGCTGTCTCCCGTTTGGGCCTCCCTCGCCGGCTTTCTTGCCGTGTATCTTGCCTATAGGCTGAACCGGTTATATCCGAAGGAATCGATCATCCAATACAGCGGGCATATTGTCGGCAGGACTCTGGGCAAGGCGATCGGGCTTATCTACCTGTTCTTTTATCTGCACACCACCGGGATCATCTTGCGGGAGTACGCGGAGTTCATCCTTTCGAGCTATCTCTTCAAGACCCCGATAATTATAGTTATCGGCAGCATGGTCATCGCCTGTTCTTTAGCAGTAAGGGGCGGAGTGGAAGTGCTGGGAAGGATCGCCCAGACCTTCGTTCCCATCTATATTGTTCTCTTGATGCTCATGATGATCATGCTCTTGCCTGAACTCAAGACGGATAACATGCTTCCGGTTATGGGGAAAGGGATCGTGCTATCGATGCTGGGAGCCGTTACGCCGTCTAGCTGGTTTATTGGCGAATTCATTCTGATGTCTTTTCTGCTGCCGGTTGTGACCGATCGGGAAAAAGGGCTGAAATGGGGCATCATCTCCACGTTTGCCATCATGCTGACCATGGTTTTTACCAATCTGATCACCCTGTTTATATTCGGGGATATTACGTCAACTATAACTTACCCGGTAAATGAAGCGGCGCGCTGGATTAGACTGGCGGATTTTTTTGAGCATGTCGAGTCTATCGTGATGGTGATTTGGATGGCAGGGACGTTTGTCAAAATATCGGTATACTTTTACGCGCTTGCCGTCGGCACTGCTCAATGGCTGAATCTCTCCGACTACCGGCCGGTCGTGCTGCCGCTCGGTTATCTCGTGGCGCTGTTCGGGATTTGGTCCTTCTCCAGTCTCCAGGAAATGGCTCATTTTCTCGGAACGACAGGCACTTTTTACCCTGCGTCGGTGCAAACGGTGGTTCCGATCGTGCTGCTGCTCGTATCCGCCATAAGAAAAGGAGATCGGCAAGGGGGATTTAAGAGTTGAACTTCTTTTCTCCAGGCAACAAGTCCAGAGCGCTTCTGATCACGTTCCTTTGTGCGTCCGTTCTGCCGCTTGCCGGATGTTGGGACCGAAAGGAATTGAACGATGTTGTCCTGATCATGGGGGCAGGCATCGACAAGAAAGGGGACAAGATTGAGGCTTCGGTTCAACTTACGGTTCCGAGAGCCATGGGCGGCGGGGAGCAGTCACTGGGTGGAGGAGGCGGAGGCGGCGGAAAAGAAAAGCCGTCGCTCGTGAGATCGGCAACCGGCGTCACGGTTGCCGATGCGATGGCGAGGCTTCAGGAAAAGGTCCCGCGCAAACTCTTTTGGGGGCATACGAAAATCCTTGTCATCGGCGAAAAGCTGGCGAAGGAAGGCATTCGGGAGTACATGGACTACATAGCCCGCCACCCGGAGCCTCGCTTGCGCATGTTTGTTTTTGTCAGTAAGGGCAAGGCGGCGGATATACTGGATACGATCCCGAAATTAGAAAGAGAGTCGGCGGAAGCCGCCCGGGAAGAGGCCAAATTCCGATTCGCGATGCAAGTGACGTTCAAAGATTTGATGCAAATGTTTAGGGGCGACTCGGGCGCGGCCGCTCTGCCTTGGCTCGAAATGGTGCCCGGAAGACCGGGCGGAACCGAATCGGTGCTCCGTCTTAACGGAACCGCTGTTTTCAAGAAGGATAAAATGGTCGGATATATCGACGATGAGGTGACGAGAGGGGTTGTGTGGCTGAGAAACGAGATCAAAACAGCCACGATCACGATTGAGCCGAAGGAGGCGGAAGGGCATATTTCCTTTGTAATGCTTCGGGCCACCACGAAGCTGATTCCGCAAATTTCAGGCGGAACTTGGAAAATGACGGCTAAGCTCGAGACGGAAGACGATATCGTCGAAAATACGACCAGCCTGAATATGATGAATCCGACCGTTGTGAAATTACTAGAGCAAGAAGCCGAAAAAGACCTCGAAGAGCGCACCCGTAAGGCGCTCGATGAAGGACAGAAAAAGCTGAAGGCCGACATCTTCGGCTTCGCGGAGGCATTTCACCGCAAGTACCCGAAGCAGTGGGAAGCGTCGAAAGACCGCTGGGATGAGATTTTTCCCAACATTGACGTTCAATTGGAGTCCAAGGTCCGTATACGCAGACCTGGACTAGCGACCGAACCGCCGGCCGTACCGGAAGAAGAAGTGAAGGCGAAGGAGAAAGAGGTCAAGCAGAAAGAGAAAGAGGTGAAGGAAAAATGAAATGGGGCGCCGTATTGGGTGCGACTGTTATTTTGTTTTTGATGGCTCTTTATGAATGGCCGAAAATGAATCAGGAGCCGAAAAAAGAGAAAGCGGTTTTTGTGTCATTGGCGGCCATGGGATGGATCCTTGCTGTCCTGCTCATTTTCTTCCCGGACATGCCGGGTCCCACGCAGTTGATTGATAAGATCTATAAACCGCTAGGCAGATTAATTGAAAAGTGAGCAATCCGCCGCGTGAACGAAGCAGCGGATCGATTTTACATGGCGGACGCAGCGGCGCTGGCATGCATCTTGGCCGTTTATGCTGCCGTTGGCATCTTGTTCACCGCGCTCCGCAAAGAAGCGGAGGCCCGCGGGGCAGCCTTGCGGCCGGCAGGCTCGAGCGCTTAAGAGCATGGCTAGGCAAGATTCGACCGAGTCCATCGGATGGCCCGGTTTTTTTGATAGGACATGAATGCGCTTTCCCGGCTTGCACTTCCGCTTCTTTCGCCCCATAATTGAGCTTAAGCATGGAAGGGGAGGTCCCTATGGCACAGGCAGAATCCGAAATGAAAATGCGCATATTGTTCGCGGCAAAGAAGCTGTTCGCCAGACAAGGCTTTGACGGGACGAGCGTACGGCAAATTTGTGAGGAAGCGGGAGCTAACGTCGCGCTCATTTCTTATTATTTCGGCGGGAAAGAAAAGGTATACAGGGCGCTGTTCGAATGTTTTTTCCCGGGTCAGCGCATGTCGCAGTACGAGGATTTGTTGAAATCGCCGGTTGAAGGCCTTAAGCTTCTGATCAGCGAAATTATATCTTTCAGCATGAACGACAAAGAGCTCAGCAGCATCATCCAGCAGGAAATGGTCATGGTATCGCCGCGTACCGAGCTGATTGTTTCCTTTACGGGGCCGGTATGGAAGAAGGCGAGGGAGCTGCTGGAGCAGGGCCGGGAGCAAAGCTTGTTTCATTTTGACTCGCTCGATCAGGCGCTGATGATGGTCGTAGGCGTTACCTTGGCCCATAAGAAGCAGAACTGCTACAGCGGGCTGCTGACCGACGGCCCGCCCAAACGGGAAGAGACGGTCGAGAGCGCCGTCCGGTTCGTCTTGCTGGCGCTGGGGGCGGATACGGCTGGAACGGCCCCATCCTGACGTAAATTTCCCGCGGCAGGGGTGCAGGTGTCCATACCAAGCAGACATAACGCCATATACTATCTTGAGCGTCGATGGAGCCGTCTTCCTCCAAAGACTCATCACGAAAGGTGAAGGAGCGGATCACTGTGGGTGGATTTGTTGGCGGAGTAGGCTGCGGCGGTTTAGGATTCGGATTTACAACGACCGGCATTATTCTGGTTCTCTTTATTCTGCTCGTTATCATATTGTCCGCCGGTTTCCTGATCTAACCGGGAACGGGGCAGAGGGCCGGCCTTCGGGGCGGCTCTTTGTGCTATAGGCAGCGCATCCGTCTAGCTGAACGCTGATCTGCAAGACCGGACAAAAGCACCCATAAATCCCGGCTGCACGGGACGGTAGCCTAAGCCCCCGGGCGGGCTTGCTGCATAAGATATAGGGAAACTGGATAACAAAGGTGATACCAATGGATATGAACCGGGTTCCTTACGTGATGAGGCAGGTTAACGAAGGACTGGACGAATTGCTGGTGGCGCTGGGGAAGGTGAACTCCCTTTATGAGTCGGCGAAGCAAGTATCCCCGATGCTCACGGATTTTGCCAAATGGATGTATGCCGCGGAGAAGAGCGCGGGCAAAGCGCGCGTACACAGCGAATCGGCTCCCGGAGGAGCCAAACGCAAGAAAAAGAGCGCGAAACGCAGCGGCAAGAGCGTCGTATATCGCCGGGACTTTTAGTCCGGGCTTTTTTTCATTATTAAAGGAGAAGAGGTTGGCAGCTTCTGCGGGACGCTCTATACTGGAATAAACTGTACCGAAAGGAAATGTGTATCCTTATGGCTTTTATTGACTGCCACTTCTTCTCCGAGACGCTGGGCTTAAGCACTTCGATGTATGTCATTCTGCCGCAGCCTGCATCATCCGGTCAAATCGGGCTGGAATCGCGTGCCGGAAGCGGTAAGCATCCGGTGCTGTTCCTTCTGCACGGACGCTCGGACGATCATACGATTTAGCTGCGCCGCACCTCGATCGAACGGTATGCCTCGGCGCTGGGGCTCGCCGTCGTCATGCCCAATGTACACCGGAGTTTTTATACGGATATGGCCGCGGGCGCTCGGTACTGGGCCTTTATCAGCGAAGAGCTGCCTGCGCTTGCGCGGTCGTTCTTTCCGCTCGCGGAGGAGCGGGAGCGGACGTTCGCCGCGGGGCTGTCGATGGGCGGCTACGGCGCCCTGAAGCTGGGATTGACGCATCCTGAACGCTATGCCGCCGTTGCGAGCTTATCCGGGGTTGCAGACGTGCATGAATTTGCGTTAAAGCATTCGGACCGGCGGGAGTCGGAGCTGATCTTCGGCGACCTGTCGGCTATTCCGGGCAGCGATGCGGATTTGTTCCATCTGGCGAGCCGTCTGGCGGCTTCGGACAAGCCGCGGCCGAAGCTTTACCAATGCTGCGGAACGGAGGATTTCCTGTATGACGGCAACGTGCGGCTCAGAGAGCATCTGCGCGGCGCGGGGCTTCCTCTAACTTATGAGGAAGGTCCAGGGACGCATGAGTGGGGCTATTGGGACCGGCAAATTCAACAGGTGCTGGCTTGGCTTCCGCTAACGTAGCGGTGGAGGAAGAGCCGAGGTCCGCCTTCGGCTGCCTGCGGGAGAAGCGGTAAGACCGAAAGGCGGAGCAACCCGGGACATGTGATGAGGCCTATCTTTTTCTGCGTTTGACCTTCTTGGCTGCTATGGTTGCGTTGCAGAACTCATCTTTCACCGATACGCAAAAAAGATGGTTCGGAACCGGAACGCAGTGATGGCGGTTGACGATTTCGATCGGATGAATGACGTTGACGATTTGAGGATGGAAGAAATCCTGAAAGACGCGTACCGGCGGATCGAATACCTCTCTTGTCGGACAATGCGGATGACAAGACATGAGCGAGTCACTCCTTTCGGTGATTTGATTTATCCTATGAGCAGGGGATCGGTTTGGACTAGACTTCTTCCCATAGACTAACGGCATTCCGCTAAAAAGGCCCCCGTCTTCGCTTGCGGAGCAAGCGAAGACGGGGGCCTTGCTGAGACCGGAAAGCTTATTTGCTTACCGTTTTGTTGTACGTTGCAATTTTCGCTGTAATCTCCTTGGCCGCGCCGTCCAGCGCGTCTTTCGGGGATTTTTTGCCGTTCAAGGCCTCTTCGATGGCGGTCTCGGTCAGCTGGCGAGCTTCCGGGAATACGCCCATGACGGCACCTTGCGTCGCTTTGATCGCTTTCGTTTGATGCAGCTGGTCAACGGCCGTTTTGAACTGCGGATACTTCGCCATGTTGTCCTTCACGCTCTGCTCGTCGTAGGCTTTCTTCGTGATCGGGAAGTAGCCGGTGTTGACGTGCCAGTAAGCCTGCTGCTTCGCATCGGCAAGGAACTTCATGAACTCCCATGCGCCCTTCTGCTCGGCTTCGGATCGGTTGTTCAGAATGTAATTGCTTGCGCCGCCGACGATCACGCCGCCGTCTTTCGCGCCGGCCGGCTTCGGCAGGAAGCCCGTTCCGACCTCGAATTTGCCTTGGGCTCCGTTAACGATCCCGAACAGGGAGCCTGTGGAGTCAAGCGTCATCGCGATTTGTCCGGCGAGGAAAGCTTTTTTGGTATCGTCGGTTTTGCGTCCCATATTGAGCATGGACTTGTCGTCCACCATTTGCTTCCACCAGGTGAGGGTTTTCACACCCGCATCCGAGTTCACCTGGGATTCGGTAGCCGGGCTGGTACGGCCGTTGCCGTTGTTCACGAGCTCCGCTCCTTGGTTTGCAAAGAACTGCTCCATGAACCAGCCGTAGATGGCGAACGATCCGCCGGAAACGCCGTCCTTGGACAGCTTCTTCGCGGCGTCGGCAACTTCTTCAAAGGTGGCCGGCGGTTTTTCCGGATCAAGTCCTGCGGCTTTGAACAGGTTTTTGTTGTAGTACAGAACCGGGTTGGACGTATTGAAAGGCATGGAATACAGCTTGCCGTCGTGCGTATAATAGCTGAGAATGTTTTCTTCCAGCTGGGAAACGTCGTATTTGTCGGCATCGATGAATTTCTGTACCGGCGTAATCGCCTTCGTATCGATCATGAACCGGCTGCCGATTTCGTACGTCTGAATCATGGCCGGGCCGCTCTTGGAATCCATGGAAGCTTTCATTTTATTCAAGCTCTCGTCGTAGTTGCCTTGGTAGATAGCTTCGACGACGTAGTTTTTCTGCGATGCGTTGAAGTCGGCAACCAGCTTGTCCACCGCTTTGCCGAGCTCGCCGCTCATGGAGTGCCACCAAATGACTTTCACCGGTTGGCCGGACGTTGGGGCAGCCTTGCTTTCGGAACCGGCTGCAGCCGGTTTGGTCTCGCTGCCGCTTGTCGAATTACCGCAAGCCGCGGTAAACAGCATAGTGGATGCCAAGACGAGGTACGGAATGGCGTTCTTGTTCATAAGCTTCATTTCGGTTGATCTCTCCCTTTTGTATGACTCTTTTTTATAGGCAGAACGCCTGTTCCGCGTAAACGGAGGGCAGCGTGCTACAACAAGGTTGCGGCGACCGGAGCGGTCAGCCTTTGACGGCTCCGGCCGTCATCCCGCGGACGAGCTGCTTCAGCCCGAGCACGAGCAGAATGAGGGATGGCAGGAGCACGGTAACGATTCCGGCCATGACGAGGTTCCAGGATGTATTTTCCTCGAACTGGAGCATGCCGATGCCGATCTGGACCGTACGCATGGCCGGGCTGTTCGTGACGAGCAGCGGCCAAAGGTACATGTTCCAGTGGGTAAGGAACGAGTACACGGCTAACGTTCCCAAGGCGGGACGCGCCAGCGGCAGCACAAATTGCACGAAGCTGCGGACGTGGCCGCAGCCGTCGATCCTGGCCGCCTCGAACAGCTCGTAAGGCAGCTGCAGGAAAAATTGCCGCAGCAGGAACGTGCCGAAGGCCGACGCCAGGAACGGCGCGATGAGCGCCTGGTAGCTGTCGAGCCAGCCCCAGCTTTTGACCGTAAGGTAGTTCGGGATGACCGTCACTTCCCACGGAATCATCATCGTGGAGAGGAACAGCGCGAACAGCAGGCTTTTGCCCCGGAACCGGAGGAAAGCGAAAGCATAGGCTGCGAGGCTCGCCGTCAACAGCTGTCCGACCATGATGGACGCGGAGACGAGGAAGCTGTTGCCGATGAATTTGAACACCGGTATCGTCCGGGTGACATCCAGGTAATTATGCCAGTGTAGTCCGCCCGGCAGCAGCTTCGGCGGGAAAGTGGCCGACTCGGCGGATGTCATGAACGATGAGGACACCGTGAACAGCAGCGGATACAGCATCAGCAGCGCGGCCAGCGTCAGCAGCGCGTAAACTGCGGTATTTTGCAGACGGGAGGTCATTGATAATGCACCTTCTTTTCAAGGAAACGGAATTGGATGAACGTCAGCACGAGAATGATCGCGAACAGAACGAGCGCTTGCGCACTGCCGGTGCCGAACCGGAAGTTCACGAAGGCATCCTGGTAAATGTTGTAGACGACGACGTCAGTGCTGTTCATCGGACCGCCCTTGGTCAGGATATGGATCTGGCCGAACGTTTGGAATGCGCCGATCACCGATACGACACTTACGAAAAACAGCGTAGGCGATACGAGTGGAAGCGTCAGCTGGAAGAACGTTCGCAGCGGCCCGGAGCCGTCGATCTTCGCGCTCTCGTAAATTTCTTCGGAAACGCCTTGAAGTCCGCTGAGCAGCACGATGTAGTTAAAGCCGAGATTCATCCATACGGTCATGAGCGAGACAGACAACAGCGCCCAGGCCGGATCCGCAAGCCAGTTCAGCGCGGGAAGCCCAAGCAGCGACAGGAAATAGTTAAGCGTGCCGAGCGTCGGGTGGAACAGAATCATCCACATGACGGAGCCGGTACCGACCGAGACGGCCACCGGAAGCGAGAACACGAATTGGAACAGCCGCATGCCGCGCAGCTTGTTATGGGTAAGCGCCGCAAGGATAAGCGCGAGCAGAATTCCCGTCGGTACGGTCAGCAGGGTGAAGGACAGCGTTACCTTCAGACTCTGATAAAACTTCTCCGAGGCGAAGAGCTCATGATAGTTGTCCCATCCGGCAAAAGCCGCCACCCGGCCCCGCGGGTCCGTCAGCTGGAAGCTGAGGTAGACGGATTTCAGCATCGGGTAGAACAGGAACAAGGCGAACAGCAGCAGTGAAGGCGCAAGGAATATATACGCAAGCAGGTGCTCGCGCCATCTATCGGAGCGCAGGCTGCGGACCTTCGCCGCCGGACGCTGCAGGGAACGCGTTGTGGGTAAATCTTTTTCTAACAGAGACATCATTAACCCCCTCATCTTACTTGTCTAGACTTCTAGATTATATTGGGGACTTGTTATCTCTGAATCAAAGGAATGTAAATTCATTGTTAATTTGTCGACACGGATTTATAATTTATTTATACGAAACAGTATGTAGTCGGGGTTTGCCGAGCGGTATATATGAACGGAATAAAATTGGGAGAAAAAAGAAAATTTTGTTGCATTCTGGAGAATCTTGTGCTAATTTAATAGCAATAGAGCAACCGGGTGCGGACGAGCCGCCTTATGACATGACATGAGTCATGCGTGAGGCGGCTCTTTTGTCGTGCATGGACGGAAGGCGGAGCAGCGGGAGGTGCGGGTTTGAACGAGCGGAACAGGGGAATGGAGCCGGGTCAGGTGCTTGCGGGCAGGTACCGGCTGATCCGGTCGCTTGGATGCGGCGGGATGAGCCGGGTGTTCCTGGCAGAGGATTTGAAGCTGCCGGGCAAGCTGTGGGCGGTGAAGGAAGCGTATGCGGGACTGCAGGAGGGAGATCGCGGCATCGGTGAAGCTTCCCGGCAGCTGGAGATACTGCGCAGGGAAGCGGAGACGATGAGCCGGCTGCGGCACCCGAATTTGCCGGATATTGTGGATTATGTCCAGGCCGGGGCAGCCGGAAGGATGTATCTCGTGATGGACTATATCGAGGGCGAAACGCTGCAGGAACGCTTCGACCGGTTGGGGAAGCGGGTCACGGAAGCGCAGGCGGCGGAATGGGGGCTGCAGCTGTGCGAGCTGCTCGACTATTTGCACGGGCTTCGTCCGAATCCGGTCATCCACCGGGATTTGAAGCCATCCAATCTGATGATCGACGCGGGCGGGAGTCTTCGGCTGATCGACTTCGGTACGGCCCGCACATGGAAGGAAGGCCAGCCCGGCGATACCGTGTATGTCGGGACCGTCGGATTCGCCGCGCCGGAGCAGTTCTCGGGCGGACAGAGCGATCCGCGTACCGATCTCTACGGTCTCGGAGCGCTGCTGTATTATTTGTTGTGCGGAGGGGAGCGGTACGACCCGGCGCAGCCGTCTGCGGTCCGGTTACCTGAGGGGATCGGACCGATTGTCCTCCGGCTGCTTGAGCGGAGTCCCGATGACCGGTACCCGAGCGCACGGGCGGTATCGACCGCCATACGCGGGCTTAGCCGGAGCGGCGGGCTGGAGGGGATTCGGGAGGAGGCGGCCGGGGCGATGCCCTGCTTGATTGCGGTTGCCGCGCTCTATCGCGGCGCAGGAGCCACGTTCACGGCACTGGCGCTCTCCCGCGCGCTGCAAGACCGGGCGGTTCCGCATGCGGTGCTAGAACCGCCCACGCCCTCGGCGGAGCTCTATGCGCTGCTGTTCGCAGATAAGCACGCCCCTCCGGGTTACAACTGCTATACGGCAGCGGAGGGGGATTTATGCGCATCCTGGATCGATGGCGAGACGCTGTGGCTCCCCGCATCGCCGGGCTGGCGGGCAGAAGAGGCCGGCGGTTGTACGGAAGCCTCTTACTGGAAGCGTCTTTTCCGGCAGGTCTCAAGGCCTGTCGTCGTTGCCGACATCGGAGCGGATTGGGAGCAGCCGGCGGTGCGGCCGCTGCTGGAGCAGGCGGACGCGATCGTATGCACCATGGATCCGCACGTGCATAAGCTGGAGCTTCCCGCAGTGAAGAGGCGTTCCCGGCAGCTGCAGGAGTGGAGAGCGGTCGGGAAGCGGGTGTTCGGCGTCGCCAACAAGAGCATTCGCTCGAAGCGGGCGGCGGATTGGCTTCGTCTGCTCCCGCTGAACCCGATTTGCGAGCTGCCGGCGCTGGATGCAGCCTGGATGGCCGAGGCTTCCTGGAGAGGAGAGCTTGCCCAGGATATCCCCGCGGTGCGAAGGGCGCTGGGCAAGGCGCTTGAGCCCTGGATCGTAAGTCTTCTGGAAGACCGCGGTCTATGCGCCGACGTTGGACCGGCTGAATGGAAAGGAAGGAGGAGGAGCTTACATTGAGCCTGCTGCGCAAAGCGCTGTATTACACGCTGATTGTGGGATTGTGCTGCTCCGGTCCGGCATTGCTGCTGCTGTGGAAATACAAGATCGAGCCGAACTGGGGGACCGTGGAGGTTGTGCAGGCATTCAAGAAGGTGGAGCGGGGCGAGGTGCTGACGGCGGACCGGGTGCAGGTCGCCAAGGTCCCGAGAGACTTGCTGGTGGACGGCGCACTGGTGCGCTTGGCGGATGCCGTCGGACGCGAAACAGTGCGGCCGATCCGGGCCGGCGAGCAATTGACGCCCGACATGGTCAATACGCGCCACCTGCAGCCGGGGCAAGGCGAGTGGAATATGCCGCTGCCGCCGGAATGGATCTTCGGAAAGCTGCCGGGCAGCCTGCTGCGCGGCGACCGGGTATCGCTGCTCCTGGTTACGAAGGAAACGGCGGACAAGATGGAGCTGCGGGACGACCCGTCCCGGGAACGGCTGGCCGAGTGGAATATCCCGTACGAGGAGGAAACGAAGCTGAGCGAGATCACCGTCAGCTATGCCAAGGCGGCCAACAATCAGGAAATTGCGGCCTCCGACGAACGGAAGAAGCCGAGCGGAGCCGTTGCCAGCGTGGAGCTCATCGTTACCGATGAGCAGAAGGAGCTGATCCGCAAATACGGAAGCAAGGGCTACCGTTTTCTGATGGTATATCGCTAAAGATGAAGGGAGTGTTTAATTCATTGAACATACTGCTGCTGTCGGAGGATGTTCGGCTCGCGGAAGCGCTGGAGCGGCTCGGAGGGTTTCATAAATGCTATGTGCTCGGGGAAGCGGCCCTCGCCGCCGAGCCGCCGGAGGAGCTGCTGGCCTCGGTTGGAGCTGTCGTCGTGAGCGAGCGGCTGCTGGACATCGGGCCGGTGCTGGCGCTTCGGGACAAATGCGAGGAGAAGCCTGTTTTCTTCCTGATGGGGAACCGTCAAAATACGCAGGAGCTGAGCCGGCTGCGGGGACTGTGCGCGGCGCATGACATTCATTCGATACTGCCGTACCGGACGGTAGGTCAGATCTGCTCCGAGGTGCAGCGGATTTGCTCCAAGGAGAGCTTGCCGCAGAGCAAAGTAATCGCCATGCTCGGCGCCCTTCCCCAGCTAGGGCTTACCACTAGCTTGCTGCATACGGCCGTTCGTTTAAGCGAACGGACCGGACTCAGGGTCGGCGTGCTCGGGATGAACGGCTGGAATGCGGGCGACAGCGGACTCCTCTATGAAGGCAAGTATTTGGACGATTTGTGGGGCTCGCTGCAAGGAAGGCAGCTGACGGAGGAGGAGCTTCCGGACAAAATGCATCCTTTGGGAGCGAAGGCCAGATTTTTGGCCGGCAGCCGGGATTTGAAGAAGCTGTACTATTACGGCGCCGAAGGGGCGGCCCATCTCATTGAGTGTGCCCGGCGCTGCTTCGATCTGGTGCTGGTCGACGCCGGGAGCTACCCCGACCACGCCTTGGCCGCACAGAGCCTCATTATGAGCGACTTGGTACTCGTTCATCTGAGCCAGAGTCTTCAGGCCAGAGAGCAGTGGCAGCGCATGAGGGAGCAGATCCTGGATCCGGTGCTCGGCTTCGAGCCTTCCCGGGCGCTGCTCGTGCTCAACCGGATGAAGCCGCTGAGCGGTCTCGAGAATGAGAGGCAGCTCGCGCGGCAGACGGGAATTCCGGTACTGGGGATCTTGCCGGAGAGCGAGGAGCTGCAGCTGAAGGAGGCCGAGCGGAGCATCCTGAGAGCCGCTCCGCCGGGATATGCTGCGGAAGTGGATAAGCTGTGCCGGGCCATTATCCGCTATTATGAGCTTTCGGAGCAGGGAACGGAATCAGCCGCGCAGTCGGCGGTCAGGACGGGGGGGCTGGCCGGAGCATGGTGGCGTCGCAGACTGATGGCTTTCGGGCTGAAAGGAGCACTGGGCAAATGAACGGCGTACGGTTTCATATCGGACAGTTCCGTCAGGAACAGACGAAGGGCGCGTACTCCGCTGCAAAAGCACCGGCTGCGGCGGAGATACGGCTCGCTATGCCGGGAGCGGCCCCTGTCCGGCTGCCGTTCGAAGAGGTATGCCGGTTATACAAGGAGCAGGCGAACGCCGAGTTTCTTCGCAAAATCCAGGGCGGCGGCGGAGAGCTTTCTCCCGGCCGGTTATCCAAGCGGGAGGCGGAGCGGGAAGCGGACGAATTCGTCGAGCTGGAGAACCGTGCGATTATCGGCGTGCCGGAGACCGTTACGGCGATCATGGAGCAGATCCAGACCTTCGTCGACCGGATCGGCTGCCACGACTCCGTGCTGCCGCAGTATTACCGGGGACTTCGGGAATATGCCAGCGAGGAGCAGAAGCGGTATGGCGACGTTACGCATGCGGTGTTTCACGAAGTATACGGGTTCAAGGCGCTGGCTTGCTGGCAAGCCTACCCTGACAGCTACGCAGCACAAATCATCGGGACTTCCATTTGGATTCATCATCACGGGAAGCATGAGCGGATGCCGTTTCAGTTCGCTTCCCAGCAGGATGTGGACAAGATCATCAGGGCGCTTACACGGCAGAAGGAGGATGCGGTAGTCAACCTGTATCACACCGCTCTGGAGGTGGATCTATACACGGGAGAACGGGTGACGCTGACCGTGAAGCCCGATGTTCGCCATGACGTCATCACACTGAGGCGTTTTCTGATCGGACGCGTTACGGTGGAGGAGCTGGCGAACCGGGAGCGGCGGACCATTCCGGAAGAGGCGGTTCCGCTGCTTCGGGGATTGTCGAAGACGCATTGTAATTTATTGATCGTAGGCCCGCCGGGTACCGGTAAGAGTACGACACTAAAAGCGCTACTCGCGGAACGCGAGAACCATTACACGGGGGCGGTGATCGAGAAGCATTACGAGCTGGCGGCCAGCCGCGATTTTCCCGAGAAAAAGCTGATTGAACGCGTCACGCACGAGCAGACGTTCCACCACGCGATGGACCAGGTGCTTCGATTCGACGTCGATTATGCCATCATCGGTGAGGTCCGGCGGGTGGAAGCGGAAGGCGCGATGCTGGCCTGCGAGCGGCTATTGAAGGGCTTCGCCTCCACCTACCATACGTGGAAACCGGAGGTCGTGCCCTCCCAGTGGGCCCGGCTGCTCTGCAGCCTGAATCCCGGAGCCCGATTCGAGCAGGAGGAGCGGCGCGTTGCCGACAACATCGATATTATCCTTGTCCAAACCCAAGATACGAGCCGCAGGAACAAACGAGTGAAAAACATCATGGAGCTGCGGCTCGACCGCGGTACGGGGGAAATCAGCACCCATGAAATTATGCGCTGGGATCCTGCGACGGACAGCTGGCAGTACCGCTGCGGATTAAGCGAAGAGCTTCTTGGCGAGATGCGCGAGCTGGAGCCGGCCTGGACCGAGACGGTGCTTCAGACGCTGGGCAGTCTGGAGCGGGAGTCGCCCATTCCTGAGGCGGAAGGAATCAAGGTGTACAACCCGGTGGACGCTTCCCCGTTGTCCCGCATTCACGGCGAGCTGCAGCGGCTCACGGCCGCGTTCAGCCGCCTTGCAGGCCATCCTGGGGAATCGTACGGCGGCGGGTCATGATCCGGCTCTATCCCGTTGTCCTTCCGGCCGTGCTGCTGATGTCGGCGCTGCTGTTCTCGGCCGGCGCCTTCACCCTCTTTCGTCCGCTTCTCCTCCGTCTTAGCCTGGAGCATGCCGCCGAACGCCGCCACCGGAGGCGCATGAAGGAGCTGAATCGTAAGGAGCAAGCCGCTAAGGGAATCGATCAATTGAACAAGCTGACGGGACGCATGTTCCGCGAGCTGGAGCTAATGTTGAAGACGATCCAGGGGGCGCGTTACCGCCCTGGAGCCGTTGAGCGATGGCTGACGGGCGCGATTTCCTCGGGACTCTCGGCCGGGCTGCTCGGATTTTTTTCCTCCGGGGATCTCCGCTTCTCGGTTTTCCTGGGTGTGCTGGTCCCGGGGGTGCTGCTGACTTTCCTGCGGCTTCGCCTGCGGAGCATCCAGCTTCAAAGCGGTTACGATTTGGCCCAGGCGGTCGGAATTTTAGCCGGCAAATACAAGATGAGCCGAGGCAATATGCGGACCGCTCTTAGGCTGGCCGGTCCGGAGATCGCTTCGCCGGCGATCCGCAGAATGTTTTTACATTTAATAAGAGAGGAGTTGAACTACGTTGACCCGCGCGAAATGGAGAAAGCGATTGAAGAACTGGTATATGGGATTCAGACTTCCTTTGCGAAGCAGTTGGGCTTAACCTTGCTCAAAGGGCTGCTCGGAGGAGAGCATGTCGAGCGGACGCTCATGACCATCGACAAGAACATTCACAAGCAGATGGACCTGCTTCGCGATGAAGGCGACTCCAGCTCGGAGGTGCTGCAGCTCAGCTGGCTGCACGTCCTGCTGTTTCCGCTATTGATCGTGCTGATGATCGTGTTTATGGGCGTAAACAGCACGCTCCATTATCAACTGGGCACGGACTCGGGACGGTTCTGGCTGACGGCTGCGATCGGATTCATTCTCGTCTCGCTGCTGATGGCCCTCTGGTTCCGTAAGCCGCCTAACGATTATTAACGCGTGGAGGTGAGAAGATGACTGCGCCTTGGAACGGCTTGGAGAACGGGTATGCGGCGGCTTATACCGCGTTTGGTATTATCCTTTGTTTAATTTATACGACCGCCGCATGGCTCGTCTCCCGGAAGCTTCCTAAGCGGACATCCGTTAAGGACATGACCCGGCTGCAGTACATGAGCTGGAAACGAAAGCTGGCCTCCTCCCCCTTGCAAAAGGAGCTGGAGCGCGCAGGCAGCCCTATGGGCATCAATGCGTGGAAGCTGCAGGCGGGGCGATACGGTATCTTCGCGCTATGGCTCGGCAACGGCTTGATCGAGACCGCCTGGACCGGTTTCGAAGCCGCCGGGTGGCCCGGCATGCTGCTCAAGCTTTGGGGGCCGGTGACATGGCTGCTGCTGACGAATACGAAAGCCTCCCTTGTGACCCTGCTGATCGCCAAGTTCAAGGAGGTACACGACGGAGAGAAGAACCGCGAGCTGTTCATGGTATACAGCATGATCGCGGACGAGCTGAGGGGCGAGCGGAGCCGGCGGCTTAATTTGCATGCGCTGCTCACCAAGCTGAAGGACTATACGGTCCAAATTAAGCCTTCGCTCAATAAAGCGCTTCGGGCGTTCGACGAAGGGCCGCATGAGGCGCTGCGCGTCATGGCCGAGGATATCGGAACCCGGGAGGCCAGGGAGCTCTGCAAGCTGCTCGCCGATCTGGACGCTACGCCCGCGGAGGACATCGCCCAGCTCGTGGACGCAAGGGAGGAGAGCTTCACCCACATGCTGCGGGAAAATCGAAGGCGCCGCCGCAAATTTTTCGGCTCGATCGCCTATGCCGCGGCTTTCAGTCCGCTGCTCATTTATTTGTGGAATGCGCTGAATGTAGCGCAGCAGTATGTGACGGACTTGGCCAGAACCACGAATCATTTCGGGTAAAGTACCCGTTAACGAAGCAGAAGAGAGGACGACGATCTATTTATGAAACCTGCACTGGAAAAATTCCTGATCATCGCGGCTACGCTAGCCGCCATCGGCTTGTTTATATTCGTGGCGCTATGGAGCTCGATCAAAGAAAAGAAAACGCAAATGGACGACTTGTTCAATAATACCAACGTACCCAGCAGCATCAACCTTCAAGCGCCTTCGCCGGAGTGGGTCCGGAGCAAGGACCAGATCGGAGTACTGGCTTTTGTTGAAGAAGGAGCGGCTTCGGGTCCAGATGTAGAGGCCGGATGAAAGCCGCTTTAGTGGAGCTCCTTACGGTATATATCGTCATGCTGCTGCTATTCCAGCCGGTTCTCCACGATATTTACTCAACTAGAGCCCGGGCCGTAGAGATGGTGCTCGATGCCGGCGTGCAGCAGGCGGCGGCTTCGGACAACGGGCGGTTTACGCCCGAGATTATTGAGAGCATAGTCGGAACGCTGGAGCAGACATTTCTTTTGGATCGAAGCGGGATTCGGTTCGAGGGGACGACGGCGCTGACGCCCCGAGGCGAATATATCGAAGGCAAGCTCGCGGTGACGAGTACGCCAAGGTGGCTATTTCGCCGGATGTTCGGTGCAATTGACCGCGACCCTCCGGATATTGTCAGATACGCCAAGCAAATGAGCGAAGCGCCGGTGAGGTAGTCCGAAGGTGAATCGGGTGCTGCTGCTGATGTTTGTCGTGCTGATGTTTTTATATACGACCGGTCTGGAGGCGGACCGCTATTTAACCGATACGGTGCATAACCGTTTGAAATCGGCGCTCAACCGGGGGGCTCACGACGCCTCGCTCCAGGTTGACCGGAGGAAGCTGGCGGAAGGGAGGATTATGTTTGACCGGCCCGCGGCACGGAAAGCGTTCGAGCAGGGACTGCGGAATAATCTGCAGCTGGGCGAGGATGGGCTTCCCTTGCCGCAGACACTGTTCCGGGAGCCGCCGGAGCTCCTTTTCGAGGACTACGTCGACGAGTCCGACCCGGGCGATCTATTTCCGCGGAGTTACGTGCAGACGGACAGAAGCATTACGCAGGTACTGAAGGGCCCCGCCGTCATCTATCAGATCCGCATTCGCATGCCGAAGGCTCATGTTTTCTCGTACGATGGTTATATATACAAAACCGTGATTTACGAATATCCATTGAATGGAGGAACAATCAATTGAAGCAAGCGTACCGGCTCGTTATGGCCGTTATAATGACAGGCACGGTCTTGTGGCAGCTGACCGCTTTCGGCACCGAGGCCCTTGCCGCCGCCACGGCTCCGCCTGCACCGGGAACGATTGAAGTGGTCAACCGGCTGGCGGGAACTGCCGATACGATTACGGTTTTCGGGCTCATCGCCGGAGATGAAGTGAAGGTATATAGCGACCCCGTTACGGCAGGAAGCTTGATTGGCTCTGCCACGGTCCCACCGGGACAAACCCATGCGGTCGTATCAGTCAACCAACTGGGGGAGGGGGCAGGAGTCGTTTACGTTACCGTAACTCGTCCGTCGAACTCGGAGAGCCGGCGTATTCTTAAGAGCTATGCATCCGAACCGGTTGCGGTCCCGCCTCCGGCGGCGTCCATTCGCGTTGCCAATCATAATGAAGGCATCTCGGACCTGGTACGGGTCAGCGGTTTGGCGCCTGGGGATACCGTGCGGGTATATTCCGCAAGTGCGGGGGGAAGTCCCGTCGGAACGGCGACCGCCCTGCCGGGTACGGATACGGCCGAGGTATCAATAGGCCAGCTTGGGCCGGGAGAAGGCCTGATTTATGTTTCGGTGCAAACGGCGGGGAAACGGGAGAGCCGCCGTACTGAGAAATCGGTTCGCTCCGAGCCGCAAACGCCGGCTCTTCAGATTCAGCAGCTGCAGCTTAGTCCGGGGCTGGATAAGCTGTCCGTAACGGGACTGCAGCCGGGAGACGTAGTGAAGCTGTACGCCTCCGAGCATGCGGCCTCGCCGGATTCCGTCATCTCCGTACCGGCCGGTGCGTCAACGGCGAACGTTCCACTTTCGTCCTTGAACTCCGGTGGGGGGAAGCTGTTCGTTTCGCTGACAAGGGCGCCTTTGCTAGAGAGTGGGCGGCTATCGAAGCTGTATGGCCCGGAAGCGGCGACACACAGACTGTCCCCAGGGCAAATTCAGCTGCTCCCGGGAGCCGGGGACTCTTCGGAATCCCTTGTGGTTAGCGGGTTAACGCAGGGCCAAACCGTTCGAGTCTATGCTGAGCCAGCGCTTCAAACCTTGCTTGCCGAAGCATCCGTGGCTTCAGGCGATACGGGAGTGAATCTTCGCTTTTCTTCGCAGAGCGTTCCAGCCGGTATCGTCTATGTGACCTTGACGAACCCTGGCGTCAAAGAAAGCGAACCGGTGACGAAAATGCTGCCGAATGCTCCGGCAACGCCTCCACCGGACCGCTCGCTCATCCGAATCGCCAATCGGGCGGGCCTGCCGGATCTGATTACGGTGGATGGACTGCAGCCCGGGGATCGGATACGCGTGTATGCAGAGCTGTCGTCGCAGACTCCTCTCGCGGAGACGGTCGTTTCCGGCGAGAGAGCTCAGCTGGAAATCGCCCAGCTTGGAGCCGATTACGGAATCGTTTATTTGTCAGCTGTCCGGGGAGCCCAAGCCGAGAGCGTACGGATTCCGAAAGTGTATGCCGCAGAGCCGAGGACACCGGAGCCTTCGGCGGCCCGAATCCACATTATGAACCGGGCCGCAGGATCAGGAATGACGGATGAAGTTGCGGTCGGCGGGCTTAAGCCGGGTGATGAGGTTCGTCTTTATGCGGATCGTACCGCTCCCGAAGTGATGCGTACGTTGAACGGGGATGCGGCAGCGGCTATAGTTGCCTCGGGCGAGACATCGGTAACGATTCGCCAGCTTCAGCTCTTGCCGGAGGGAGGCCGCCTCTATGTTACGGTAACTTCCCAGGGACAGCGGGAAAGCCTGAAGGTCGGCAAGCTTTACGATGCGGAATAATTCTCGGTTCCATTACAAGTATCCATAGAGAGAGGGAGGATTGACATGCGCAAACCGTCCGCCATATTGATGCTGACTCTTGCGCTGATGTTTGCGGCAATCTCCGCGCCGAGATATAAAGCTTTTGCGGAAGAGATAGGGGCCTTCAAAGACACGGCGGGACATTGGGCCGAAAGCGAGATCCGTGAAGCCGTCAAGGCGGGATACGTATCCGGTTATGAAGACGGCACGTTCAAGCCGGAGCGGTCGGTGCTGCGGTTGGAGTATCTCGTCATGCTGGTCAAGCTGATGCAATATCCGGTAGCGCCTGCCGCAAACGCCGGGGCTTGGTACGATTCTTATGTGGATACGGCCAAAGATTTGAATCTGGTGCCTGAAGGTATGCCCGCTGAAGCATGGAAGGAGCGGCTGACCCGGTCGGAGATGCTTCGTATGGCATATGGCTTGACTTATCCGGAAGAGGCTTCCCCTGCCGAGTCCGATATCAACGAATGGGCTCGTGCCGAATCTCTGCTGAACGGCGGCGAGGGTGGAGTGTCCGGACTGGAGCAAACGGCGACCCGCGCTCAAACCGTAGTCTTTCTTGAACGGCTTCGCAAGCTACGGAGCGGTTAAGGTACGGACTTCGATCTTTGCAAAAAGCCTCCGCAGCAGGTATTGTAAAAAGATACAAATACCAAGCGAGTGGAGGCTTCAACGTGACGAACGAACATTTGCAGCGCGTGGCCCGCTTTCAGGAAAAGCTTAAAGTCCTGGGCGTCCAAGGCGCGATGATCACGCAAAATGTTGATTTGTACTATTTCACCGGCTCCATGCAGACCGGATATTGTTTCATCCCGGCCGAGGGCGAGCCGGTGTTCTACGTGCGCCGCAGTGTCGCGCGGGCGCAAGAGGAGGCCGCCGTACATACGCGCCCGCTCGGCTCCTTCCGCGCCTTCGGCGCGGAGCTGGTGCAAGCGTATCCGCAGCTTGCGCCGCAGGCCGGCGGGCCTGCTCCGCAGCTGGCCGCCGAGTTCGACGTGCTCCCGGTGCAACAGCTGCAGCGGCTGCAGTCCGTGCTCCCGCACGTCGAATGGAAGGACGGCTCCGCCGCCATCCGCGAGACGCGGATGATCAAATCGCCGTCCGAGCTGATCTGCATCCGCGAAGCGGCCAGGGTCATCGACGCCGCCTTCGAGGATGCTATGACCGTACTCCAGCCCGGCATAACCGAGCTGGAGCTGATGAGCCGCATCGAGTATGCCATCCGGAGGCAGGGCCATCTCGGAATCATGCGCATGCGCGGCTATAACCAAGAGATCATTACCGGCATGGTCGGCGCCGGCAGCGCAGCCGCTACGCCTACCTATTTCGACGGTCCGGCGGGAGGACTGGGGCTGAGCCCGGCCGCGCCGCAGAGCGCGAGCCGCAGGCCGATCGCAGCCGGCGAGCCGATTCTGATCGACATCGGATGCTGCATCGGCGGTTATGTCATTGACCAGACCCGCACGGTTGTGCTAGGTGCTTTGCCGGACCATTTGAAAAGGGCTTACGATACCGCGGAGCACATTCTCCGTCGCACGGAAGTTATGCTGAAGCCGGGGACAGGCTGTGAGCAGTTATACCTGCAGTCGCTCGAGCTGGCGGAGGAGGCGGGGCTATCCGCTCATTTCATGGGCTACGGCGACGACCAAGTGAAGTTTCTAGGCCATGGGATCGGACTCGAAATCGACGAGCTGCCCGTCTTGGCCAGAGGATTCCGATATGCTTTGGAACCCGGTATGGTCATTGCCATTGAACCGAAATTTACATTCCCCGGCGAAGGGGTAGTGGGCATCGAAAACAGCTACCTCATCACAGAGAGCGGCTTCGAGAAGCTTACCACTACGCGCGAAGGACTTATTTGCCTAGAATAAGCCCGATATGGGCTAAATGATGCTTCCCGTGCCAAGCGTACATCGCGGCGTTTTCGTACAGCAGGACCCGGCCCCGCTCCGGATGGCGGAAGGCGCGCAGCCATGCTTCGGCAGGCAAGCTTAACAAGAGCTGGGCCCACCGGGCATGAAGCGAGTCCAGCAGCGCGAGCGACATCTCCGGGTCTGCGGCCAGCGTATCCGGCAACTGCGCCCAAGCAGCTTCGTCATAAGGCTTGATCACCGGCTCTTCTTCCGTCAGCGCCAGCTTGAACCGGATTAGGCTGTTCATGTGACTGTCCGCCAAATGATGCACCACCTGACGGGCAGTCCACCCGCCCGGCCGATACGGGGTCTCCCATTGATCCGCGTCCAGCTGGGTAACAACCCGGCGCAGCTGCTCCGGCAGATCCGCGATATCCTGAATCCAACCCTGTACTTGATCGAGATCCAAGCCGGCAGGATTCTCAAATTCTCCTATCGGGAAACGCAATGCCATTTCGTTCATATCTTTCATCCTCCCCCAAAATGATTCTTCCTCCATAGCAAACGCAACTAAGAAATGGAGGATCGTGTTATGAATGTACCATATTTTACTGCGAATGCGGAGACAAACCACGGATATGCTCTCCACCCCCAGAGATACTACACATCCTAGAGCGTAATTTGAATACGGAAATCTCAAAGAATTCTCACTTTAGTAGAGGCAAACTTATGAATTTTGATGGATAAATATTGAAAAAGTGGATGGAATGTTGTTTTATATGCATTATGTGGGTGGTTAAGAGCTGCTTGTTGAACTACTAGAAGGGGTGTAGAGGTCATGATAAAAATCGGTACGAAGGGACTTGGAGTATTCGCAGCTTGTTCTCTTCTTGCTTCCTCCTTGCCTTACGCGGTAAATGCCGATGCCAAGTCTTTAAATGACATTTCGGGGCATTGGGCGGCCCAGGCCATTAATACGGCTGTAGACAAAGGATATGTGGACGGATATCCGGACGGAACCTTTAAACCGGAGTCGAAAGTAACCCGAGCCGAATTTCTTTCTTTATTGCTAAAAGCCTTGAAGGTAGCTCCTGCGCCGGGGGCTGGGAACGATTGGTATGTTCCCTATGTTAATACTGCTGTGACTTGCGGAATTCATAAGTATGAAGATTTTACGACTGGCGACTGGAACTCTGCTTTAACCCGCTACGAAATGGCCCGCCTGACGGCTCGGGCTGCTCTCGGGCAGCAGAATCAGGATGACAAGAAGTGGATGTATTTGGCGACAAAAGCCGGATTGATCAACGGTTTGGATGATACCGGTACGCTGGGTGAAGATCAGACGACGACGCGGGCTCAGGCCATTACGATTATCGAGCGCGTGTTGAAAATCGCAGCCGGTGAAAAATTGCCTTGGGACAAACACGCTGTATCTCGGGCAGAGGTGGCTTGGCACGGAACCAACGTCTTTACGATGTGGCCGCGCTACTTCGATGAAAAGAACATCGGGAAGTTCGATATTTCCAATTTCCAATGGGCCGCGGCTGATGGAAAGTATAGCGAAAAGGTCCTGAACTTTACCGTTGTTGATATGGAGGACCCCAACGATCCGTTCAGGGCAGAAGTTGAAGGAATGCAGTTTGAATTCTTAGACTGGCGTTCGGGCAGTCAGGATCTATTCTATAGTAAAGCCACTAGTAACTCTTACGTAACATTCAGTAAGATACAACAAAATATAACGGGTTCATATCCCGGTGGATTTAATTTTTCTTTTGGAGGTACTGTTAGCGTTTCAAAAATAGTTCCTGAAGAGATTATGAATCACATGGATAATTCATGGGAGAAAAACTATGAAAAACAAGCTGATGGGCAGCAGGTAGAGTACTCGAAGTTATTTACAGGAATGCCTCAAATAGAGTGGCATAAAGCGCATGGCCATAATCCAGGATACGTAAAAGATATGCCCAAAGAAGGTGGTACGTTTTACTGGTATTCAGCTCAGTTGCATCCAAAGGGAGATTATTTCAGTGCAGTAAAGAATCTTATGAATATATCTTATGGCCCTTCAACTGAATATCAATTAAAAGTTGGTCCTAAAAGCCGTGGTGTATCTTTTACTGGTTACACGAACTATGATGTTAAAAATCCATAAGAATGGTTTTAATCTGGTGTGGTGAGAGTATCGGATGCGAAAAATAAGTTTTCTAATGCTATTTGTAATTCTTTATTCTATCTTATCTCCGTTTATTGAATTACTTCCAGCGAGAGCTGCTAGGTCAACTTCGGGTCCTATCGATGTATATATTGCATACGATTCTACATTTAAAGATTTGGAAAATGGACGATCAGCATCATCTGTATCTAGCGTGGATCCGAATCGAATTTATGCCAATGGTTCTTACTATGATCTATCTGGAACCACAATGAACCTCTCTGATTTGGGCATTGATACGAGCCAATTGGAAAGCGCGAATCTAAAATCATTTGATGGACAGCAACTGGGAAACTGTACACCATCATCATGCGTTTTTGGCACTTTAAATGGAAAGCCAGTAAACGTTCAAACAGATGAAAACAATGATTCTGGTTACTTCGACTGGTGGAGAAACTTTGCCGGTGGACCTCACTCATACTGGTGGTCTTACGATCATCGAAATGGAGAGACTTATTACTTCGGTGAAGACGAAAATCACAATCGGGTATATTCCAATCCTTGGGGAGACTGCGGACCAGCCCCATGTGATTATCCTGGGGATTTTAGTTCTATACTACCTTGGGATATGGATATGTCGGCATACCCTTTTCACGGACTGGATGCTAATGGGGTATCTATTCAGGTTAGTTCTGAATCTGTTGCTTCTAAGGCTGCAACTGTTGAGGCTACAGGGAATCAAATAGGCCCTGCACAAAATATAGCAATGAACGGAAATACAGTTACATGGAAGCAATATATAGGTCCGTTTAAAGCTGGTGGTACTCTTCTACCAGGGGGTCAGCCGGGAACGAAGGGAATAAGCTGGGCTTATACAAACTCGGTTCAAATGTCAGGGGTTACTTACTTATACCCGAAAAAATGGACACTGACGCTAAATTACAAGCCCTCAGGCAAGCCGGACTTGGTACCCTCCAGTTTAACCGCCTCCAGTTCTTGTATTGCAGCAGGTGTACCGACTACGTTTACCTTGAAATACAAAAACATCGGCGTTAGCACTCCGGATACCTTCTACATCGATATTTCCATCGACGGTAGCTCCGTTAAAACCATTACAGTGAACGGGTTATCCGCTGGAGCTGAATCCTCCTCAACCTTTGAGTATACTTTTCCAACGTCCGGCTCAAAAACCTTCCTGGTGAAGATGGATTCCACCGATGTAATCGATGAAGGGATGAACAAGGGAAATAACACCCTATCGCAGCCTGTAACCGTACAAGCTTCATGCGGTGAGGGAGGAGGAACCGTTGATCCCCCGCCAGAAGGAAGCGTTAATATCGACGCTGATTTCAAAATCATGAAGGATATCGTAGAGTGGAAGGAAAATAACTTGTTCACCCCTACGAAGATCGAGGTTACAGGTTCATGCAGCTACAAAGAGCATTATTTTTCAACGTATCAACGGTCAGGCCAGCCAGACGAAGCCTATTATCAATATGCTCCTCATACAAATAAGACCGGAGCTACGGGAATGGGATGGCCATACCAATCCAAGACGAGTCCGGTTACGCCGGGCCGAGTGGACGTTATCATGGTTGTCAAAACGGACTGCGACGAGATCAAGGCCGTGACGCACAGCTTCACCATAAAAGCGCCGCCTGTCTTACCTCCAACGCTTGAAATCGCATGGGTAGACCCTTCTGTCCCGAACACGCCTATTTATACAAGCATTGTCGGACTGAAGGCGAGCTTGAAAGTTATGAAGGCGGAAGATCCGAACGGCGATCCTGTAACCAAGTTCGATTGGGATTTCCCGGGATCTAATAGCACGTGGGTTCAAAACCTTCCAGGAAAATACGGCTGGAGCAGGCCCTACAGCCAGAAGCAGTACGACAATATTACGTTGGAGACTGCGGGGGCTCATAAAGTTTGTGCTACGGCCACGAGCGCCAGCGGTGGAGTTTCGGCTCCGGCCTGTGCCATGATCACGGTGAAGGGGCCTAACCCGACGCCGATTATTACTGGCGGTACATCGGTTAAGGTTTACCGAACGTTGAACCCTCCGCTCAGCAGCGATCAGAGTTTCACGGACTATCCCGGCCGCAGCATCGATCACAGCCGTGACGAATGGACGAATAAAGCCGGCTCCTATTCAACACCGGGAACCGTAACCGTTACGTTGGATGTTTTAGATAATACAGGCTTAAAGTCTTTAGCTCCAGCAACGCATAATATCACGGTATTACCGGATATTCCTCCGGTTCCGGACTTAGCTTACAGCAGCACGATGGTTCGGGGGAATCCAAGGTCGTTTAGAAACACCTCGTACTCTCCGGACGGAGATACGATCGTACAGTACCAAGTCACTCATGGATACGTTTCGCAAAACAACGGCAGCTGTAGTCCCTACGAAGTGCTGGATTCCAACGACAACAACGACTTTACCTTTAACCCAACTTTAGTAGGTAAGTATTGCTTCAACGTGTTCGCAAAAGAGGACTATGGGTTGACGGCGAATAAGGTATTCATGGTGGATGTTGTAAACAATGCACCGGAAGCTACCTTTACGGTTAGCGGTGATGCTTCGGAACCGGATCCACCCGATTTAGTCAGCATTCCTCCGAGTCAGTTTGTGGGTGGTTCTTGGACGAATACCAATCTGGATGGGAAGAGGTTGCCCTCGATGTGGAGAGCAACTGCTAACGGCACGTTATCAACTATCCCTCGAAATCCGGATGTTATCAATGAGTTTTATGATTTCGCGCCATCAATGTTGAAAAACTATTCAACGCCAGGTTATACCCAACCAGTAACCGCAACCTCTGGACAGAGGATTGTCTTCTCTCCAAACCTCCATGATCCAAGAGCAACTTACACGCAAGTAAGAACATACCTCGGGAATGGGGCATTTATAGGGACGCAGGACGGCTGTGCGCCATTTGATAGTTCTTGTGGTAGTGGTAATGGATCACTCTTAGTCGTAAACCCATACTTTCCTTCAGTAGAGTTAGCTTTCGGGAAAACCAGAGATCTAGGACATACGTACAATGAGTTATTGGGAGAGGTCATTGTAACCCAGAGTCTAGGAACCACTTCGCACGGCAGCCATTGGTACAATAAGTCTAGCTGGAAACGATATAAGGCGTCCAATTTGCAGTCGGGTAATGCTTATGTTGAAGCTTCCGGTACGGTGGAACTTCCTCAGACAAATGGAGATCCAATTTATGGGACGCCAGCTACATATAGTGATGGGTCCACCAACGCTTATTCCAGTAATTCGGGTTATAACGGCACCCTTGGCGATGGTGGAGCTGGTATAAAGTTCCTCTATGACTGGAAGGCTGTAGACATCAAGAACGCAAAGATGATGCATTATCGGACCCCGAATAATTCTTCACTCTACAAAACTGATGATCTTTCTGGTATATGGGGACCGTCTCAGTGGAACTTGGGTGAATGTGCTAAAGAAGATTTTCAAGGGAACATCTGGTGTGCCTTTAACAACTTTGTTATGAAGCTTGATGCGGAAACGGGGGCACCAACGGTTGTAGCAAGCGGATTTCCGCAAATTGACCTGATGGCCTACTATACTACCTATTGGCAACCCAACGTAACACTGAGCATGAATGCGGATAAGACTCTTGCTATGTTTAACGCGTATTATACTCGAAATGGTGTTGTAGATCCCTTCTACAAAAAGTACATCGATACTCGAACAAATCAGCAATTCGATGCGATTCCTCCGGGGTATAATACTGATTTTAGCTCAACAAAGGATGATTATTTCCGTCGGCCTACTAACGGGTTCGGATTATTCACTACTACTGTATCTTGTACGAAATACGATCCGGACATGGGATACTATCAATCCACGTGTGATGTAAAAGTTCCTGGAGACGTTGGTGCAAAGTCCCAGCTCGGAGGCGATGTTTGTTACGTTGTTGGGGATGATGGAATCCTTTGTGGTGGACTGCTAAAAAGTGACGGTACCGTAGACCCTCCTTACTTCATTAGGTATACTCCAGATGGGACGCAGACACCGACCACAAATGAATATTTCACCTTCGGTCAGCTGATAAATTACGGTATGACTCCTATGCAGGACGGGGAAATCAACTACAGCTTGAAGTTTAATGTACTCAAGAATGATGAAATCCCGGCCGGTATGGGCTTCCGTATCCAAGATTCTAAAAATATGTACAGGATCGAAGCGGCAAAAAATAAAGTCCGGCTCATTAAAATCGTTAACGGCCGTAAAACAACCCTCGGCCAGTCAACTCGGCCATTAACCGAGGGTGCATGGAACAGCTATCGGATCAAGCTCAGTGGGACACAGATACGCGTTTATGAGAACGGAACCAAACTATTCGACTTAAATGATGGAACCTATGCTCAAGGCACCTTCGGTCCGTTCTCCTTAGCTGAAAGAGCAGAGTTTAAAGGCATTTATACCATCGATTATCCGCCTTCCTCGATGTATAGGGTCAACGGTGTTGCCATTGTAGATACAGCGGTCCATTACGAAACCACCTACTACGATCAGGAAAACGATCCGGCCTATGCTCCTGGAACACAGTGGCATTACGATCATACCGATCCTTGGCGATTCCTCGATGCAGGGGATGGAAAGATAGGCGTCTCCGCGGTGAATGGGCATACCGTAAGCGGTCCGGTCCTGAGCTTTGATAAAGTGGGGCTGTACACGATAAAGTACAGGCTGCCGGACGATCCGAATCCAGACCACCGTTTGGCATACGGAGATACTAGTTTCCAAAGCTATTCGCAATATTCGGATTGGTACAGCCGTAATTTGATCGTCCATCGGAGACCGATTGTCCAGTTTACCGTCTCACAAGCATCGGCCAACAGTTTGGTAACATGGTCGAATAGCAGCTACGATCCCGATCATTGCGACAGCGGGTTGAACTGTCAAAACGGCTACCAAACGAATCATGGAATTTACTACGAGAAGTATTATTACATTACGCCGAGCGGAAACCGCATCATCGGCAAGCTCGTTCATCCGACCGAATCCGGTACATATACGGTAGGGAAGGCTGTTGGGGATGAGTACCGCGCCTGGAGCGATTTCATGGAACAGACCTTGAATGTCGATTGTTCCGTATGTGCTCCGAATAATCCGCCAACCGCTGTGCTGACGTTTCCGAACGGAGGAATTAGTAACCCAAGTCCGGTTACTCTTCAGCCGACGATCACTTGGAATCAGGGCGACCCCGATCCGGGAACTGTGTTTACGGTATTTGATCTGGAGATTAGGGACGTCAACGGGAATTGCTACGAATGCGTCTATAACCGCTCAATGAATACATTGAATACCTCATGGGCGTGGTCGATGGACATGCCGCTTCAGATGGGGGGACAATATCAGGTCCGGGTACGCGTATCCGATGGAGAAATGTTCTCGGCTTGGAGCAACATCGGCTGGATGATTACGAACCGGCCGCCGGTAGCTTACATGAGCTTCCCGTACGGAACGCAAGCAAGTCCAACGATGGTATCGACGGTAAGGCCGCAATTCATCTGGTCTCAAACCGATCCGGACCCCGGGACGACGTTTACTTATTTCCAATTGCAAGTTGCGAATGCAGCAAATGCCGTTGCAATGGATACCGGCAACGTTTGGGAGGGGACGACCTCCACCACAGGGTACTTTACGCCTGGAATGGACATGCCAACGAATGAGCCAATGCGTGTGCGGGTGCAAGTGATGGATGGATACGCTTGGTCCGGGTTTTCTCCGGATGCCTGGATGATCATCAACCGTCCGCCGACCGTAGCTCTGACATTTCCGACAGGAACCTATGCAGCTCCGAATGTCATCGGGACCGGCACGCCGACCATATCGTGGATACAAGGGGATCCGGACCCGCAGGTTATTTTTACGGCATATCAGGTCCAAGTGCTGAGCGAAGGAGGGGCTGTACTGGCCGATTCCGGAAAACAGCCGCAGAACACCACGGCGACAACGGGGAGCTGGATCGTCAATACGCCGCTGCCGCAAGGCCGGAAGCTGCAGGTGCGCGCCGCCGTATGGGACCAATACGATGCTTCTTCCGGATGGTCCGCGGCAGGCTGGATGTATATCAACCGCCCGCCGGTTGCCGAATTCGATTGGACCCCTCAACCGGCTTATGAAGGCGATACGATAACGCTCGTAAACCAGTCTTCCGATCCGGATGGAGATCCTTTAACGTATCTGTGGCAAATGACCGGGCCCGACGGCTACAGTCGTTCCCATACGAGCATGAACGCCTCCATTGAAGCTGCGGATACGGATTACCATCCCGGTAATTATGTCGTTACCTTAACCGTCTGCGATCCGTTCGGAGCTTGCGACACCCTAACGAAAACCGTTCCTGTAGGCGACCTGACGGTGAAAGGGTTTGTAAACCATTTTGACGATTGGAATAAGAAGCGCCGGAGCTTTAATACGAGCATGACGGGTGATCCCGAAGCTCCGCGTCCTTACGAGATGTTTTGGGCGGGGGAAGGGTTTAAGCTGGAAGCTCAAACCCCGATAGCGGCGGAGTGGGTGCAGGTGCAAATGGAGTATACGGAACTGGAGGCCTTCCTCGGCAGCATTGATGCCATAGTCTGGAGCGGACAATTCGTAAACGACAAGCTCGGAACGCTTCCGGATCGAAGGTACCGGTTTACTTTTACCGCCAAATGGCCCAACGGGCATATCGAAAAGGATGTCGTAACCATCCTCGTTAAAGACGCTTGGATTGATTTCAGCAACACGGTTCGCAAGCTCTAACCCATGCAGCGGGCGTCTGTCGGCTTACCAGCGGATAGACGCCCGCCGCTTCTTTAAAGCCATGTCACCCCCAAACACCCATCCGTTCCAGCGCCCATTTGACCGCGAACACCAGGACGACCGCCGAACCGGCCAGCATGATTTTGCGGTAATACGGACGCTTCTGCAGCAGGAGCAGCAGCGGCATGACGACGGCTACGACGAATAACTGTCCGGTCTCGACGCCGAGATTGAAGGTCAGCAGGGAGCTGACGAAATACGACTGCGGCAGGCCGATCTCCTCCAGCGCGCCGGCGAAGCCGAGCCCGTGAATGAGGCCGAACGCGAACGTGAGCAGCCAGCGCAGCTCGTTTTTGCCGGAAACGATATTCTCCACCGCAACATAGGCGATCGTAAGAGCGATGCCGGTTTCAATCCAAACGGACGGAAGATGAACGACTCCCGTTGCCGCCAGAAACAAGGTGATGCTGTGCGCGACGGTGAATGCCGTCACGATCCTCAGTATGTCCTTCACCCTCGTGGAGATGAGCAGCAGGGAGACAAGGAACAACAGATGATCGTATCCGGTCAAAATATGCTCCACGCCCAGGAGAAAATATTTTCCCAACGTGGACCAGAGGCCGGCCGGATGAAGCGAAACGTAATGATAGGAACGATGGGCGGTATCGAGCACGGTTTGATCCACATCCTGCCCTTCCATAAACAGCACGAAATTGATGTGCATCGGATCCGAATCGTCGAAGAGCAGGTCATAGTGCAGCGTAAAGCTTTCGATCGGCTGCTGCGCCGTATAATCCAGATTAAAGCTGACGCCTGGAATCGTATCCTTCTCGTTCGAATGCATGTCCTTCAGCGAGAAACGCATCGGCTGCTGGTTTTGGTCCAAGCGGATACCCCGTTCCAGATAAGAAGCAATCGCGTCGCGCTGCTGCTCCAGCTCCGTCTGCGAGATTTTTTTATCCCCGTCCTTATCGAACCTTAGTAGACTGACCTCCGGAATAAACAGCTCATAGTGCACCGTCTGCGATTCGATAGTCAATTGGGAGTATCCGTTGTTCAGGGGATGAGCCTGGACGGGCACACTACCATTGATAACCCCCCAAATACATGATAAAATTAATAGAATTAAACATAGCGTTTGACGACCGGCGCTGATCTGATTCATGGGACACCTCAATGCAATGATCTCTTTGTCCTATACTAGCTTTTTTTTGAACATGAATCAAAAGCTCGATCGGTATTCTAGAAGGAGGAACGTCCATGCTGCGTTTGGGGCAAAAGGTAGTCATAGTTGCGGACAGTTTCGAGCAAAATCTTCCGATCGGCGAATACGGATATATTATCGCGTACGACCGGAATGCGGATAACGTGTTTGATTACGTCATCCGGATACCGAAGGCGGGCAAGCATTATTTCGTGCCGGGGGCCGACATCGAACTCGAGGAAGTGCTGATCCAGCAGGAAGTGGACCGGCTTGAGCGGGAAGCGCTGATCGACTTTGCGCTCGCTACCAAGAATGAAGAGCTGTTCCGCCGCATTATGAACGGGGATGCGGAAGAACCCGTTGCCGAAATATCCAAGGAAGTGCAGGCCAAGGAGGATTTCATCAAGCAAATCAACCTGAAGGCTTGGATTTAGTCCACCGGTATCATTCGAACTTTCCTTTAAAAAATCAACCGGCTTGCCCCATCCCGAGAAGGACGGAAGGCAACCCGGTTTTTTTGTGCGCCCCTGGGTCACTGCGCTTTTTGCCCGGGGCCAATTGAGTTCAAATACCATCTAAGCTATAATAATAGGAATGATTGCGAAGAGAGAAGCGAGGTGCAGGAAATGAGCATTACGATCCAAGATGTAGAGCATGTTGCCGGTTTGGCGCGCCTTACGCTGACGGAGGAAGAAAAAGAGCAATTCACCGGGCAGCTCAACGCCATTCTGAAATACGCCGAGCAGCTCAACAAGCTGAATACCGACGACGTCGAGCCGACGAGCCACACGATGCCGCTGGTGAACGTGCTTCGCGAAGATGTGGAGAAAGAGTCGCTGCCAGTAAGTAAAGTGCTGCTGAACGCGCCGGACGAAGAAGACGGCCAAATCAAGGTTCCGGCCGTACTCGAATAACCGCTGTCCGATAATCGAAGGGAGGACCCCTGCTTGTCTTTGTTTGATTTGCGATTGCAGGAACTGCATAACAAGCTTCATGCTAAAGAAATCACCGTCACCGATCTGGTGGACGAGTCCTATAAACGTATTGCCGCCGTGGACGGCAAGGTACAGGCTTTCCTTAAACTGGATGAGGAGGGCGCACGGGAAACAGCCCGCCAGCTCGACGGACAAGCCGGAGAAGAGCGCGGACTGCTGTTCGGGCTGCCGATCGGCATTAAGGATAACATCGTTACCGAAGGCTTGACGACGACCTGCGCCAGCCAATTTTTGCGCAACTACAATCCGATTTACGATGCGACCGTCATGCGCAAGCTGAAGCGGGCCCAGACGGTAACGGTCGGCAAGCTGAACATGGACGAATTCGCGATGGGCGGCTCCAACGAAAACTCGAGCTTCCACCCGACCTATAACCCTTGGAACCTGGATTATGTTCCGGGCGGCTCCAGCGGAGGCTCGGCGGCGGCTGTGGCGGCGGGCGAAGTCTATTTCTCGCTCGGCTCCGACACGGGCGGCTCGATCCGTCAGCCTGCGGGTTATTGCGGCATCGTCGGCTTGAAACCTACCTACGGGCTCGTCTCCCGTTTCGGCCTCGTGGCGTTCGCGTCCTCGCTCGATCAGATCGGTCCGCTGACGAAGAACGTCGAAGATAGCGCTTATTTGCTCCAGGCCATCGCTGGACACGATCCGCAGGACTCGACCTCGCTGAATGTGGATATTCCGGATTACCTCAGCGCGCTGACCGGGGACGTCAAGGGTCTCCGCATTGCGCTGCCGAAGGAATATTTCGGCGAAGGCATCGATCCGAAGGTGAAGGATGCCGTGCTGACGGCCCTCAAAGTACTGGAAGGCCAAGGCGCGGTCGTGGAAGAGGTCTCGCTCCCGCACTCCGAATATGCCGTAGCCGCATACTATTTGCTGGCTTCCTCCGAAGCCTCCTCCAACCTGGCGCGCTTCGACGGCGTCCGGTACGGCGTGCGCGCGGAGAACCCGAACAACCTGCTGGAGCTGTACACGAGGTCGCGCAGCGAAGGCTTCGGTCCGGAAGTAAAGCGCCGGATCATGCTCGGAACGTACGCGCTCAGTTCCGGCTACTACGATGCGTACTACCTCAAGGCGCAGAAGGTGCGTACCTTGATCAAGCAAGATTTTGATCAGGTTTTCGAGAAGTATGACGTGGTCATCGGACCGACGGCCCCGACGACGGCCTTCAAGATCGGCTCCCAGATAGACGACCCGCTCACGATGTACTTGAACGATATATTGACGATTCCCGTCAACCTGGCGGGCGTACCGGCGATCAGCGTGCCTTGCGGCTTCGCGGACGGATTGCCTGTAGGCCTGCAAATCATCGGCAAGGCGCTGGACGAATCGACGATTCTGCGCGTCGCTCATGCGTTTGAGCAAACGACCGAACATCACAAGCAGCGCCCGCAGCTGTAGAAAGGAGACGACACCTGTGACCGCAGCAACCGATAAGAAATATGAAACGGTAATCGGACTTGAAGTCCACGTTGAACTGCATACGAAGTCCAAAATCTTTTGCGGCTGCTCCACTGCTTTCGGAGCTCCGCCGAACTCGCACACGTGCCCTGTCTGCCTGGGCCATCCGGGCGTGCTGCCCGTGCTGAACAAGCAGGCTGTGGAGTACGCGATGAAAGCGGCCATGGCGCTGAACTGCCAGGTGGCCGACGTCACGAAATTCGACCGGAAAAACTATTTTTACCCCGACTCTCCGAAGGCTTATCAAATCTCGCAGTACGACAAGCCGGTAGGCGAGCACGGCTGGATCGAGATTGAAGTGAACGGCGAGACGAAGCGGATCGGCATCACCCGCGTCCATCTCGAAGAAGATGCGGGCAAGCTGACGCATGTGGACGGCGGCTATGCCTCCCTGGTCGACTTCAACCGCGTCGGAACGCCGCTCATCGAGATCGTCTCGGAGCCGGACCTCCGCTCCCCGGAGGAAGCCCGTGCATATCTCGAGAAGCTGAAGGCTATCATGCAGTACTGCGACGTCTCCGACGTGAAGATGGAGGAAGGCTCGTTGCGCTGCGACGCGAACATCAGCTTGCGTCCCTTCGGGCAGGAGCAGTTCGGCACGAAGGCCGAGCTGAAGAACATGAACTCGTTCCGCGGCGTTCAGAGAGGCCTCGAGTACGAGGAATGGCGCCAGGCGGACGTGCTGGAGAGTGGCGGCAAGGTCGTTCAGGAAACGCGCCGCTGGGACGAAGGCCAAGGCAAGACGCTGACGATGCGCAGCAAAGAGCAGGCGCACGATTACCGGTACTTCCCGGATCCGGACCTCGTATCTCTGCATATCGACAAGGAATGGAAGGAGCGCATCCGCGCATCGATTCCGGAGCTGCCGGACGCCCGCAAGCAGCGCTATGTCACGGAGTACAGCCTGCCGAGCTACGATGCCGAAGTCATCACCTCGTCGATCAAGGTAGCGGATTTCTTCGAGGAAAGCTTGAAGTATACGAGCGATGCCAAAGCGGTATCCAACTGGATCATGGGCGACCTGCTCGGATATTTGAACGCGAACAACCTGGAGCTTTCCGAGGTGAAGGTGACCGGCAAGGGACTCGGCGAGATGATCGGTCTGATGGAAAAAGGGACCATCTCCAGCAAAATCGCCAAAACCGTGTTTAAGTCGATGCTTGAAACAGGTAAGGATCCGCAGACGATCGTGGAAGAGCAGGGGCTCGTCCAGATCAGCGACGAGGGTGCCATTAAGGCCGTTGTCGACCAGGTGGTGACGAACAGCCCGCAGTCCGTTGCCGACTTTAAGGCGGGCAAGGATAAAGCGGTAGGCTTCCTCGTCGGCCAGGTGATGAAGGAAACCAAAGGGAAAGCGAACCCGGGATTGGTGAACAAATTGATTCTGGAGCGCTTGAATCAATAATGGGACGAATCTCCCGTGGAACCGCCACGGAATGACATACGCCTAAGAAGTGGTATGTCCGTTAGCCGACAAGGTCGGATGGAGCGGATATACCGCTTTTTTTTCAGTTGAGCGTGCCCAGAGGCACGCATCTTCTTGCCGGTGAAAGTCCGGTCGCGGGAGGGACCAAGCCCCCGCGTAGCTAGGATGCCTACGTATAGCGAAAGCAGTACGTAGAAGCGCATCGACGGAAGTACCTGTCAGAGACAGGGCAAGCAACATGCCAGGCCGTAACATAAAGTGAATCCTGCCGCGTCGTTAAAAAGGCCTCGCAAGAGGGAGAAGAGGGAGCCGAGTCCCGTCAATGTGGATGAAGGCCATGGAAGCTGCTAGGAACTTGGAGCGGCAGCGAAGAATCCTCCGGCGTAAGGGGATCGGCATGGCATGAAAGAGGATGCAGTGAACTGGGGAGACCCTCCCCTGCACGGAAGTTTTTTTTTAAAAGACCGTAAAAAGGCGCTCTATAAGCCCAAAAAGTGAAGTGAGCCGTCTGCAGGAAGGGAGTCCGAGGGGCGCATAGTACCAATGAATGCAGGACAACACAACCTGCGGGAGGGAAGGAGCCCTACTTTGTTCATGTTTCTTAAGGAGGTACGAGTCAGTGAATGCCAAGAGGCTAACGACACCAAAGGAAAACGTTCAACAA
>NZ_JAQAGZ010000016.1 GCF_027533625.1 Paenibacillus gyeongsangnamensis
CATGTGAATGACAAAAGAGAAAGCCTTTCTCCCGCGCCTTCGCTTGGGCTACGTCCTCAACCTATGAACATCTTCTTCAGTGGTAATATCTTTCAATATTTCCATCACTGATCGATTAACTGCTTGCCCCTTCGGGGCAATTACAACAAACATTGTGCAAGATTTCACACCTTAAAAATCTAAAAAAACTGTCTTGACATCTTGTAGCACCATAAATGGCAATCTTATTGAATCAAGAATTGACATGGATGTGATGTATTCAGGATGTATTTCCGGGGCTTCCTCTATCGAAGAAGTAAAAACCGGATCTAACGTGCAAAATTACATTGCTTCGGCTGTGACCAAAGCTGCAAAACCATAATCGAACAGTCGAATACGGTCGATGGCCGTAAAAAAGGCTCCTGCAGAAACAGGAGCCTCTCCGCACCAAAAAATTGCCACACATAGGGTACCATCCCTCATTAGCTAATAATTACCCCAAAGAGATAGCGAAGCCGTAGGAAATGTTTATTTAAATAATTATTTATCAGCCTATGAGGTTAATTATGTAATATGCTTTTGTTGGCGATAATCAGGGAAGCGGTCTATCTTACAAATAAATTAGGTTCAATGTATTGACTTTAATAACTGTAAATATTATTGTAACAGATAGGCGGACCCGATTAGATGGTATCGCACATATAGAGATTAGTGGAGAGGGATGTGTTACCGAAATGAAGCAATACAATACTCGGGCCATCATGGCGTCGCTGCTTATATGTGGCTTCGTCGGTATGTTCAGCGAGACGGCCCTTAACATCGCGATCAGTAATTTGATGGATGTATTCCATATTTCGGCCGCGACCGCGCAGTGGTTGACCACAGGATTTTTGCTGACACTCGGCATTCTGATGCCGACGACCGGACTGCTGCTGCAATGGTTTACGACGAGACAGCTGTTTATCGGTTCGGTGATGAGTTCAATTGCCGGCACTCTCATTGCGGCCCTTGCTTTCAAATTCGAAATGCTGATGGTCGCCCGCGTGCTGCAGGCTGCCGGTATGGGTCTCTTGATTCCGCTCATGTTTAATACGATCCTGGTCGTCTACCCGCCGGAGAAGCGGGGGGCGGCTATGGGCTTCGTTGGTCTCGTCATCATGTTTGCGCCGGCTACCGGACCGACTGTGGCGGGTCTCCTGATCGAATATTTGTCGTGGCATTACATCTTCTGGCTCTCGCTTCCGTTCTTGGTCATTGGACTGTTTGTAGGACTGAAGTATTTGGAGAACGTTACGAACGTCACGAAACCGCGCATCGATCTGCAGTCTGTCGCGTTGTCCACAATCGGCTTTGGGGGCCTTGTCTTCGGCTTCAGCAAGGCGGGTGAAGGCGCGGAAGGCTGGACCAGCGCGGTAGTGATCACCTCCATCGTCATCGGGCTCATTGCGCTCACGCTGTTCATACTGCGTCAGATGTTTATGCGTGAGCCGATGATGAACCTGCGAGTCTTCAAGTACCCCATGTTCATCGTGGGACTGCTGCTGGTGCTGTCGTGTATGATGATTATCTTGTCGAGCATGATTATTTTGCCTATGTATCTGCAGAACGGCATGAGATTGTCCGCGTTTACCGCAGGGCTCATGCTGCTGCCGGGGAGCGCGCTGAACGGCCTCCTGTCACCGCGCATGGGGCGTTTATTCGACAGGTATGGGCCGAAGTGGCTAGTTATACCCGGTCTCGTTATCGTCGCTGCGATGTTATGGTTTTTCTCCGGTATTACAACGGCGTCTTCGATTGCGTTCATCGTCGCCCTGCATATCGGCCTCATGGTCGGGATTTCCATGGTGTGGATGCCATCGCAAACGAACGGACTGAACCAGTTGCCGCCGGAGCTGTATCCGCACGGGACGGCAGTCATGAACACGCTGCAGCAGGTCGCAGGTGCGGTCGGCACGGCGATTGCAATCAGCATCCTGACGAAGGGCATGGAGAAATACCTGCATAACTCACCTACACCGAATAATCTGGCCGAAAAAGCCAACGCCATGACCTTCGCCTCTCAGAACGTGTTCATGTTTGCAATGATCGTGACGCTGATCGGTTTGGCGATGGCGTTCTTTATCCGCCGCGTTGTTGTTAAACACGCGGCGATGAATCCGTCGCATTGATTTCTTGAAAGGGAGCCTCCGGGCTCTCTTTTTGCTGCTAGCCAGAAATCTATGTGTCCGCGAAGGCGCTTGAACGTTCTTTCTTATTGAACTAAAGTGCAGTTTAGTGCGTTGTAGGGACAAAGGGGAGGGGCAGTCGCTTTCATATAAGAATGAAAGCGACTGTCTTTTTGCACACATATATCGTATATTAAATGCGTTACAGTAACCCAGATTCTTTAACTCCGGAATAAAAACGGTTGAATTCGTCAATATTAAGCTGCTGTGCAGCATCGGATAGTGCCGTGGCAGGGTCGGGATGTACCTCAACCATAATACCATCAGCACCAGCCGCGAGAGCCGCTTTTGCACAGGGAACAAGTATGTCTTTTCGCCCTGTAGAATGGGTTACATCCACGAGGACAGGCAAATGACTTTCCTGCTTGAGAATTGGTACCGCAGAGATATCCAGAGTGTTGCGTGTCGCCTT
Source organism: Paenibacillus gyeongsangnamensis (assembly GCF_027533625.1). Lineage (GTDB taxonomy): Bacteria > Bacillota > Bacilli > Paenibacillales > NBRC-103111 > Paenibacillus_G > Paenibacillus_G gyeongsangnamensis. Next base: position 2,617 of record NZ_JAQAGZ010000016.1, read on the forward strand.
TTCATAGGTGCGGATTCCACGTTCAATCAGCATAACCTGGGTGTTCCCGCGGGAAACGATATATTCTGCCGCATGCAAAAACTCATCAATCGTGGCTGCTAGCCCTCGTTTCAGGAGTATTGGTGTGCGAACCTCGCCTGCCGCTTTCAGCAATTCGAAATTCTGCATGTTGCGAGCCCCGATCTGAATAACGTCGATATATTCAGAAGCAAGTTCGATATGTCTCGGGTCTACGATTTCACTAATCGTCTTCAGACCGAATTCGCCTGCAACTTCCTTCAAAATCTTCAGACCTTCGATCCCCAGTCCCTGAAAATCATATGGCGATGTCCTTGGTTTGAACGCGCCTCCGCGCATGACGGATATGCCAGTATCCTTTATAGCTTTCGCCACGAGTCGAACCTGCTTATAGCTTTCGACAGAGCATGGTCCTGCGATCATTAATGGCTTCGATCCTCCTACGGCTACGTCACCTATATGGACGACGGTATCTTCCTTTTGCTTATTACGGCTGACCAGCAGATGTTTCTTATGCTCTGATTCTTGGAGATTCAGAGATGCCTGAAAAATTTGCTTAAACAGATGTTGAATGGTTTTGTCGTCGAACGGTCCCTTATTTGCGGCAACCAGCTCTGACAGCATTTCCTTTTCTCGAACAGGATCGAATTTGGGTGTGCCTTGGTTTTCCTTTACATCTCCGATTTCTTGGACGACGCGTGCCCGATCGGACAGAAGCTCCAAAAGGTGATGATTAATGATGTTCAGTTTGTTTCTTAATTGCTCTAAGCTGGGTGTTGTCATTTAGATCGCTCCTTGTTCCCGTATTTGAAAAACAAAAAGACTCCTGTCCGCAAGGGACGAGGAGCCGTGGTACCACCCTTATTAGAAATGAAGCATACTGAACAGTACGGCTCCATTTCTCACTTTCGTCTCTTTAACGCAGAGAAATACGGGTATGCCTAGCGAGCTCAGAAATTGGGCTTCGTTCAGCAACCGGCTCCGGAGTGAACTTCGGCGGACAGATCCATTCGGGTGCTCTCAGTCGGTCGGCACACCGTCCCTGTCAAGAACCTCGATCCGCTTACTCTCTCCATCATCGCTTTTGACTTAGTTGGATTGTATAGCAATGAAATGTATCTCGCAAGCACATTGTTTAACGCGTATTTGCTTTATTGCGGTGCAACATTTAAACATAAAACTACTGAACTGCCATGAAAGAACGAATTCACTTTCATTTTCTCTGATGCCGCCTTCGTGCGGCATGGATCGCTAACGGGAGACCTGACGTTTTGTAACACGACGATCCGCGTAAGATCAACACTTTCAGTTTTTCCCAAGACAAGTAACATCCTAAGTCGATAAGAAATGATTATAATCAATTGGTAAATTGCCGCTTCGAGGTAAAGGATCTATCATAAACTATATAACGACTGGAGGGGATCAAGATGAAATACTATGCCAACATGTATGCGAATAACCATGGGGTTGAAGAGAACGACAGGAGCCTTATAGGAGGCATTACGGGAGGTATATTATTTCGTGGAGACGTTAAAAAAATTTATAGCTTATTACAAGCCTTATAAAAAAGCATTGTTTGCGGACTTGTTTTTCGCATCGCTGGCTTCGGTGACCGTCCTAATCTATCCCTTGCTGGTGAATCAAATCACACGTAACGCCATAAACGACAAGGGGATCGCTACCGATTTAGTCTTGAAAATGGCCGGCATCTTTTTGTTCCTGATGGTCATCGAATATGTCAGCAATTTCTATACGGACTATTACGGGCATGCGATGGGGGCCCAGATAGAGTCCGATATGCGAAGCGAATTGTTCGGTCATGTTCAAAAGCTGAGCTTCCAATACCACGATAATGCCAGAACAGGCCAGCTGATGTCGCGCATCACAACGGATTTATTCGACATATCGGAGCTTGCACACCACGGGCCGGAAGACGCGATGATTTCCCTGGTGAGAATCATAGGGTCGTTTATTATTTTGGTTAATATTAACGGGCTGCTCGCCCTAACGATCTTCGCAATTCTGCCTTGCATGATTATTTTCGCCTATCATTACAGCATAAAGGTGAAAAACACCCTGAAAAAGAACAAGGAGCATATAGCGGACATCAATGCGCAAATCGAGGACAGCCTATCCGGAATCCGCATAGTCCAATCGTTTGCCAACGAAAAAGTCGAGATGGAGAAATTCAGAAGCAGCAACCGCCGTTTTCTGGAAAGCAGGAAAAACGGTTACCGGGTGGAGGCTTTGTTTTTCAACGGGTTAACCGCGTTTATTTCCTTTATTCTTATTGCTGTCGTTGTCGTAGGTGCCGTTCTGGTCAGCTATAACCGGCTGCAGCTCACCGAGCTGATTACCTTCCTGCTGATCTTAAACACCCTGATCGACCCGGTAAAAAGGCTGGTGAACTTTACCCAGAATTTGCAAAACGGCGCTGCCGGCTTCGAGCGTTTCATGGAAATCTTGGCCGTTCAGCCGGACATTACCGATGTCAAGGACGCTGCTGTAATCAGCCATGCAAAAGGAAGAGTGGAGTTTGAACATGTCGGCTTCCGGTACGCCGGCGAGTTGAATGATGTGTTCAAGAATATTAACTTGACGGTAAGCCCCGGTGAATATGTAGCCCTGGTAGGCTCCTCTGGTGTGGGAAAAACAACTCTTTGCAGCTTAATCCCGCGTTTCTACGAAGCCAGTGAAGGAACGATCCGAATCGATGGAACAGATATAAAAAACATCAAGCTGAAGTCGCTGCGGGAGCATATCGGAATCGTGCAGCAGGAAGTGTATCTCTTTTCCGGCACGATCAAAGAGAACATCATGTACGGGAAACCGGGGGCAACGGATGAAGAAATCATTAGCGCCGCCAAAAAGGCCAATGCGCACGAATTTATCATGGGTCTTCCGGGCGGATATCATGCCTATATCGGACAGCGCGGGGTCAAGCTTTCCGGCGGACAGAAGCAGCGCATCAGCATCGCACGGATCTTTCTGAAAAACCCTTCCATCCTTATACTGGACGAAGCCACCTCCGCCCTGGACAGCGAGAGCGAGAACGCGGTGCAGGAAAGCTTTGAAAGGCTGGCTGAGGACCGCACAAGTTTCGTCATCGCGCACAGGTTGTCCACGATTAAAAAAGCGGACCGCATCATTGTGCTTTCGGAGCAGGGCATTGCAGAGGAAGGCAACCATGCGACATTAATGGAAACGAACGGGATCTACGCGAAGTATTATAAAATGCAGTATAACCAAGCGACATGATAAGCTTATAGGCTCTGGTATTCATGGAAAAGGCAGCAAAGTATGTGAAGACTTTACTGCCTTTCTTCGTGCCCGTGACCCGAAAGCACTGACATTCCAAATTGCGGAAAAGCCGGTTACGGACGGGCCCATGTGCCGTCCGGCGTTCTTGCCAGCGTCCACTCGGGAAGGCGGTTCGTGCAGGGGAATTTGGCTGCTAACGTTTCATCAAGTTCAATCCCCAGACCGGGTTTGTCGTTCAGGTAAGCATAGCCGTTTCTAAGCTCAGGGCAGCCGGGAAACACTTCCCGGATCGTATCGGAAAAGCCGTACCATTCCTGCACTCCGAAGTTGGGAGTACATAAATCAAGATGCAGATTGGCGGCATGCCCAACTGGAGACACGTCCCCCGGTCCATGCCAGGCCGTTCGAACGCCGAAGGCTTCGCACAACGCCGCCAATTTTTTTGCGGGCGTCAAACCTCCGATGGCGCTGATGTGGACGCGGATAAAATCGATCAAGGCCCCGGCGATTAGCGGCGTCCATTCCCTCGGATGGGTGAAGAGCTCGCCCATCGCAAGCGGCGTCGCGCTTTGACTGCGGATCATCCCGAACCAATCGAGCTGTTCCGGCGGGAGCGGGTCTTCGAGAAAAAACAACCGGTATGGCTCCAGCTGCTTCGCTAGCCGCACCGCTTCGATTGGTGAGACACGCTCGTGAATATCGTGTAACAGCTCCGGCCCGAATCCGAGTTTATGGCGAAGATGATCAAACAGACGGGGGATGCCCCGGGCATAAGCATCCGGATCGTAGTAAACTCCGGGAAGCGCATTTTCCGGCGAGTGAACCAAGGCGCCCTTCCCCCCGTATCCGCCCATTTGGCAACGGATATACCGCACTCCCTGCTCCATAAATTTCCGTACGTTATCTTCCACTTCTTGCTCGTCTCTTCCGTCGGCGTGCCGGTAGACGGCTGCCGCTTCGCGGCATTTGCCGCCAAGAAGCTGGTAAACGGGCAGCCCCGTCGCTTTCCCCTTAATGTCCCATAACGCCATGTCGACGCCGGACAATGCGTTGTTAAGAACCGGACCGTTGCGCCAGTAGGAGCTTACCATCGCGGTTTGCCATAGATCCTCAATGCGATGAGCGTCTTTTCCGATCAGAAACGGCTTTAAATATTCTTCAATCGCATTGGCTACCGTCAAATAACGCTGCGTAAAGGTAGCGCACCCCAACCCGTAGAGGCCGGGCTCCGAAGTTTCGATCTTGACGACGACAAGATTGATTCCTTCCGGTGCCGTAAGTATTGTTTTTACATCGCGGATGGTTAAAGTCTCCATATTCTTACTCCTTTTTGTCCGCATTCGCGGGCGGTTTACCCCAGCCATAGCCGGCTTCTTTACGAATATCCTCGGGCATGCCAGGGAGAATCAGACCCCCATCCACCCGGATGGTCGAACCCGTAATATAAGCGGCCTCCTCGGAGACAAGCCACGCAACCGTTTCGCCGATATCGCGGGTGCTCCCCATTCGGCCCAAGGGGATTTTCCGGCCCAGCGCATGATAAAATTCGTTACGGTCGGCGCCTTCCCGTGATGCCGTCGCACCCGGGGCAACGCAGTTGACGCGGATTCCGTAAGGGGCAAGGTCGAGTGCAGCGGATTGCGACGCTCTGCCCAGGGCGGCCTTGGTTCCGCCGTAGCCTGAGTCTCCGGGATAAGCCCGTTCGCCCCGGGTGGAGGTAATGTTTACGATGCTTCCATGAATCTGTCGTTCAATCATATGCTTCGCGGCAGCCTGCATCATAAGCAGGGGAGCCCGGAAGTTGAGGAAGAGCATATAATCCAAATCGGAAGGCTTGAATTCAGTGATACTCCCCATGATCGTCAGTCCTGCGTTATTCACGAGAACGTTAAGCCCGCCAATCTCCCGTACGGCGGTTTCCACCAGCCGGGCAGGTGTATCCCCCTTTGTCAAATCACCTTGAACGGTGCAGCATACCCGGCCGAAGTCCCTCTCGATGGTTCGGGAGACTTCCATAGCCTCTTCTCTTTCAGTGTAGTAGCTGATGGCCAGATCATAACCACGCGAGGCCAGGGTGAACGCAATTCCTTTCCCGATTCCGACGGCAGCTCCCGTAATCAATGCGGTTTTCTCTGCGTTTTGGGCAGTCATACCTTAATACCTCCCGGAACAATTTTTCGTTAACACTTTAGGACTACTTCACGAGACGTCTGACCGCTTGCTGTCCTTGCTTCCGCCAATGCTCGAACCTGATACGATCCAGAACGAAGGGGCGAAGATCCCGTAAATTTGATTGATCAGCAATATGGGAACCGCTATATCCACACTTCCTTCCCGAACCCACGTGAACCGCCAGGCCAGCCTTCGTATCCGTTTTCCCGCCGAGCTGCCAGTCCACATCATCCAATTTATATTCCCTCGACCTAAAGCCTATTCCGCTAATCGCACGGCATCCATAGTTGCTTTCAATGAGCATACATTTTTGGAAAATTCATCTCAGCAAATCAGCCGTCAAGGGTGAATTTGCCGGAGTCGTAGATAGCGTTTGCCGATGATAAAAGCTGGCATGACTCCTTTTGAATGAGCACCTCTTACCGTAGTCCGGCGATTTGAAAGGGCTCATTTTCTTTTTTGCGTCCAATCAAAAAAAGTAAAAAAATGGTTCGATGAATCCCCCCAATTATTGGAAATAGCTCGAATGATTGTAGTATCCGTTCAGTAATACTTATTGCTCTTATTTTTGTTAAAGGGGAGATTTCGGAATGAAGCGCTTTCCCATGAAAAAGCTTGTAATTACCAGCCTGACTGCTGTAATGGTACTAGGTGGCGGCACCAGCGCATTTGCAAAAGATTCGAAGGATTGGAAAGAATCGAGGCAAAACGAGAATGACCACGATAACGGCAACGGCTGGCATGGGCAAAAAGGAAGAGTTGACTTTAAGGATATTCAAGGCAGGGACATGGAATGGGCTTTGCGCTATATTGCCAGCCTGGCGTCAAGAAATATATTTGACGGTTATTCGGACGGCACGTTCCGGCCATACGAAAAGGTGACCCGCATCGAGGCGATTACTGCGGCCGTGCGGTTGATGGGGCTGCGCGACCAGGCGGAATCCGCGGCGGAAATGCAAACCAAATTAAACTTCAAAGATGCGAATCAAGTACCTTCTTGGGCCGTTGGTTACGTATCGGTAGCCTTGAAAAACGATCTGTTCTCCGAATCGGAAACGATGGTTCAACCGAATCAGCCGTCCGACCGTTTATGGGCGACGACGCTGCTTGTCAAAGCGCTTAAGCTGGGAAGCGAAGCAAAGACGAAAATGAACGTGAAGCTGCCGTTCTCCGATGCCGGCAAAATTCCCGCCGGTTCGGTAGGCTATGTGGCTGTGGCCGTGGAGCAAGGGCTTGTCAATGGCTTCGAGGACAACACATTCCGTCCGATGCAGCCGGTTACGCGAGCGGAAATTGCGGCACTGCTCGACCGCGCGGGAGACCAGCTGTCTGATAGCAGCAGCGGACTTGTGGTGGGCACCGTAGCGACGCCGGTGGCCAATAATGTGTTGACCTTGAACAAAGGCGGCCAGATGGTGACGCTGACGCTGGATCCAGGCACATTCATTTACCGCGGAGGCGCGAAAGTGGGGGCATCGGCACTGCAGGTTGGAGATGTCGTAAGAACCCGTTCTTATAATAATGTCGTTATCTTCGTGGAAGTAACAAGCTATGTCGGGACTTGGCCGAACCAACCGACTCAGCCGACACTGCCGTCCGGAGTAAATACCGGCACGCTCACTTCCGTCGTGAACAACAATACGTTCACCGTAACGAACGGAAGTCAAACGGTAAGCTTGCCGCTTAACGCTGATGCGCTCTTTTTCCGCAACGGTACACAGGTGAACTCTTCGGCTCTGCAAATCGGAGATATCGTGAGCACACGCGCTTATAATAATGCGGTCATATATGTTGAAGTGACGCAGCCTGCAGGCAGTACAGGCACGCAACCGACGTACAGCAGACAGGTTACGGGTACAGTCGTTTCCACCGGCAGCAATGTGTTGACACTGGTAAACGGCGGGCAGTTGGAAAGCCTGGCTCTGAACAATGGCGCATTGATCTACCGCAGCGGCTCCAAGGTAAGCTCTTCCTCGCTGCAAGCGGGGGACATCGTGACCACGTATGCATATAACAATATGGTGGCCATCGCCGAAGTGACACGAACGGCCGTTCAACCGAGCACCACGAACGGGACGATTACGGGAACCGTCGCGGTGCCTTCCTACGGCAATGCTCTTATCGTTACAAGCGGAAGCCAGAATATCAGCCTAAATTTAGACTCGAATGCATTTATTTTCCGCGCCGGCGGGCAAAGCGGTCCGGGAGCGCTGCAGCCGGGAGACGTAATCACCGTCCGCTACTATAACAACAGCGTGATTTACGCAGAAGTGACGCAGTTGGCGGGTGGCTCGACCTCTCAACCTGCAGTCAGCGAGACGACTGGAACTTTGCTGACTACCCTGGGCAATAACACGCTGACGATACTTAACGGCGGTCAAACATCGACGCTGACGCTGTATACGAATGTATTTATTTTGCGGAACGGCGTAAAAGTGAACGCATCCGATCTGCAGATCGGAGATATCATTAATATCCGTTCGTACAATAATGCCGTTATTTTCGTTGAAGTGACGCAGAACGGCAGCAATTCCAATCAAAGCTTCACGGTGGTCGGGACATTCAGCAGCAAGACGCTGAACAGTCAAGGTCAGCTTTACACCATATCCATTAATCAGACGAATATGAACGGAACGACGCAGACAATTGTGTACAGCGTGGCGCCCTCGGTGACGATCTATGGAGACGCTTCGAGACTTGTCGCAAACCAACAAGTAGTCCTGCAAGGAACAGGCCAAACGGTGACGAAGATTTATATTCAATGAAATAGACCGGTTAAAACCGTAAGACAGAAACGTCCCTGAACATTTGATTCAGGGGCGTTTTTTTGATTAGTTGATAAAAATTTATAAGTTTTCGTAGCTCATAGCTTCGCATCAACTTTGGTAAACGCGCTGGTCCTTGTAAGACAAGGCGTAGCCGTTTATCCTGGTAGGCACTGAGGAGTTGCGCTTGTATGAAGTAACGGGTACGAGAGCGCAAAATACACCACGACAAGGCTGCCTCGAATGATCGGCACCCTTTGTTAACGGGCAGAATACGTGGTGGATCGTTGGAGGGTATAAGTAATTTATCATTAAAGTGTTGGCAATTATATACAGGTTTACATGGTAAAATTCATTAGGAGTCGTTCAGATTTATTGTTTTAAGGCATCTGAGATGGAAAAAGGGAGGACGATGAGGTGGTTCCAAAACATTTTGTTTCTGCGGCAGCAATTGTGCTTAATGAGCGTAACGAAATACTATTAATAAAAGGTCCTAGTCGAGGTTGGGAAATGCCAGGGGGGGTGGTTGAAGAAGGTGAATCATTGAAAGATGCAGCGGTCAGGGAAACAAAGGAAGAGAGCGGTATAGATATTGAGGTGACAAAATTTTGCGGAGTTTTTCAAAATGTAAGTGAGTCTATTTGTAACACTTTATTTTTAGGCAGACCAATCGGAGGAGAATTAACAACGACCCCTGAGTCTTTAGAAGTAGGATTTTTTCCAATCGAAGTAGCATTAGAGATGGTGACTTGGAAAAATTTCAGGCAAAGAATAGAGTTTTGTTTAAATGCAGAACTTCAGCCATTTTATGTTGAATTTTGACTATGTCATTCCGCTAACAGGTAACGTTAGGATAGTTATCACAGGATGGATTACCCAACCTCCCGGTATAAGCGAATTTAATACTAGTACTTCACAAGACGGCGGAGTAACATTCGGAATTGAAACCAAGGTTACACCGGTCGTTGTTGTACCTTCGCCGCTGCCTGGATACCAATTCAGGTGCCTGACTTACCCCTCCTTGGCAGGGGACATCTCAAACGCACCCGCGACGCGATGAAATGTATACGCCGTATGGCAAGACTTTCGGAAAGGTTATTCCGATATCTTTCTCTCGATCTCTACTAATTTTGGCGTAGACTGGAGTGCGCCTATGCCTATTGCAAACAGTCCGGTGGGATCACAGAACTTTTTCCCGGCAATTACCGTTTCCCCTTCGGATGGAGCCTTGTTTGTTTCCTATTACACCAATCGGGTAAATCCACCTAAGATTGACGTTTTTCTTGCTACATCCAGGGATGGCGGAAAAACATTTACAAACACTCGCATGACGACAACCTCGTTTAGTGTCGCAGGCCTTACTTTAATTGGGGACTACATTGGAAATGCGGTTGTCCCTCAGACAGACCGTCTTGTATGTGTTTGGACGGACACTCGGACAGGAACCGAAAACATCTGGTTTAGCGATAACCAATAAACTCCTGCAAGGCTCCTTGTAACCAGAGAGGAGCCCCAATCCGTCAAGTCACGTATTGCAGTTAATCCAAGTTGATCGGCTAGCGTCGCACGGTGTCCAAAAACTACCCTAACTGCCGACTTGATAAGAAAAATATAGCTTTTAAAAATAACAAGGAGCAGCTGCCGGTCTGCTCCTTATTTTCATTAAGGGATATTTCGAATACCAAAATATCCGGTATAAAGGTTAAAATTGAATAAGGAAAAGATAAAAGGGACAATAGGTGTAAAGGCACGTAGTAATAATTGAGAAAGAACTCTTGTACGAAAGGAATATCCTTGTGCAAACAAAAACCGAAAAAGAAAAGATGTTAAGCGGTGAGCTTTACCAGGCGGCCGATCCAGAGCTGGTGAAGGATCGTTTGAACGCACGCCGATTGACGCGACTGTTCAATCAGTCACTTGAAACAGAAAATGAACAAGAATAGAGCTCCTAAGGGAGTTGTTCGGCTCCACGGGAAATAATTATTACATCGAGCCGTCGTTCCGCTGCGATTATGGCTATAAAATTCGTATAGGCGACAACTGCTTCCTGGCTCCAGGCGTTCATATCTATACCGCGACTCATCCCTTAGAGGCTCAAGCTAGAATCTCAGGAGCGGAATTCGGCAAGTCGGTTACGATCGGCCACAACGTATGGATTGGTGGACGGGCGGCTATCAACCCCGGAGTAAAGATTAGGCAATAACGCGGTTATTGCTTCCGGATCGGTTGTTACAAAGGATGTCCCTGATAACGTGGTTGTAGGTGGTAACCCAGCTAAGGTCATCAAGCAAATTGATAATGGCTAGGCAAAAGAGGGTTGAGTCAATATGACCGCTTGTTAATGGAACAAGAATTCAATAACAACTCTACAGGGCTGCCGCGGGATCGATCGGCAGCATCACTATGCTAACGGGCAGGATAATTTGAGGATCATGTTCTTTAAGAGAAATTTGGTTTCATAGAGACTCAAATATTCCTCCTAGAAGTTCTAACCACTGTTCTTCCTAGTGCAGCAACTTCCGGAGTAGTAGTACTTATACCATTTTTCGAGATACCGCCTCCTGCAACAAAGCAAATGTCTATGGTGAACTGTTGAAGGAACTCGTTAGCTAGTGCATCTGTAATGTTACCGGTGCTTTTCACTTTGCCACCTACGAGGTAAACGTCTAGAGACTCCCGATCCTTTAAAGTGTCCGCAACTTTAATTGAGTTTGTTACAACGGTAAAGGATACATCAGGAAGAAACTTCAACATGCCATAGTGAATTCCATAACTTCCTATAAATACTGAACTAATCCATAAAAAGGATATTTTATGAAGTTCACGAATACAAATAATTTAACTGCTTAAAAATCTTAAGAATCGAGGATTCACACTCAATGAAGAAATTATTATTGAGTTATTTTCCTTTTTTATACAAATTGAGAGTCCAGCAACTTATATTGAAGAGACATTTTAAGAATCTAAATCCCAAAATAAAATATGCTTCTAAGAGACATTTTAAGAATCTAAATCCCAAAATAAAATATGCTTCTAATAGAAAGCCTGTTGAGTTTGGTTTTGTTTGTAAGAAGCATAAATCCGTTTTAAGAAGAGTCCTAGCTAATTCAGATCCAATATTACAAGAAAATAAAATAATTTGATTCTCCAGTTAGCTCAGGAACCTCTATAAATAAGAACTAATGTTTGGTATAATGATGTCAAACGCATGTTCGGGAGTGAGTGTTCATGGCTAAGCAGGAGTCTATCAGCCTGATTCAATTTCAAAAGATGTTTAAAACCGAAGCAGACTGCCATCAGCATTTGTTTAAGATGAAATGGCCCGAAGGATATCACTGTCCAAAGTGCAATCATACGAAAGCTTACGAAATCAAGACTCGCAAAATGCCTCTGTATGAGTGCGCGAGCTGCGAACACCAAACGACCGTGATTGCTGGTACCATCTTCGAAAAAACAAGAACGGACTTACTCAAATGGTTTTGGGCCATTTACTTGATCGCCCACGACAAGCGCGGCGTCTCGGCAACACAACTGTCTGAAGAACTGGAGATCGCCTATCAGACCGCCTGGACGATTGAACATAAAATTCGCAAGGCGATGAGTGAACGCGATGCTTCCTACACCCTAGCCGGCATTGTCGAACTAGACGAAGGTTTTTTCGGAGCGCCCACGGAAGGCGGGAAACGCGGGCGCGGAACGGAACAAACACCCGTGCTGGTCGCCTTATCACTAGACAAGAAGGGCTGCCCGAAATACCTGAAAATGCAAGTCATACCTGATGTCAAAGGTACTACACTTGTTGATTTTGCTCAAAAATATATTGAAGAAGGGGCTACGATCGCCAGCGATCGCTATCGCTCCTATAAAGCCTTAGCAAAGGAAGGCTTTCAACATGTAGCGAAGAAATACGACTTAGCTGAAAATCCGGATCACCTGAAGTGGCTTCACACCGTCATCTCCAACGCGAAAGCTTTTATTGGAGGAACCTTTCACGGCTTAGATCCTAAGCATCTTCAAGCTTATCTTGACGAATTCTGTTACCGATTTAACCGCCGCGAATTTAAAAGCGAGTTGTTCAATCGACTCGTACAATGCTGTATCTCGACTACCACGATTACCTATCCTGAGCTAGTTGGATAATCAAAAAAAAATATAATAACATAAAATATATTATGTAAACTAATGTTCGCCGCATACGAAGTATCCTTGAAAGGAGGTCCACCGATGTATGTTGTAACCGCTGAAGAGATGCGGGAGCTGGATCGCTTGACCATCGAGCAGATCGGCATTCCTTCTCTTGTACTGATGGAGAATGCCGGCCGCGCGGTAGCCGAAGAAGTCTTCCGGGCAGCCGGTACGGGAAGAACGCGTTGGGGCGTTCTTGTAGGGAAGGGCAATAACGGCGCCGATGGCGTTGTGGCGGCGAGACATTTGCAGGATGCAGGGTATGACGTACAGCTGCTCTATGTTGAAGATCCGTCGTTATGGAAGGGTGAATCGGCTGTCCAACGGGACATTGCGGTACATTATCCATTGCGGTCGGAAGTTTATGTGCCCGGAGCCGTGGATTGGAGCCGGTTCGACGGCTTGATCGACGCGCTTCTGGGAACAGGCAGCCGCGGCGCGCCGCGCGGACCTTATGCTGCCATCATCGAAGAGGCCAATGCCAGCGGGCTGCCCATTGCGGCGGTCGATATTCCGAGCGGCCTGAATGCGAATACCGGTTCGCTGAACAAGCCCTGCATTCATGCGTTTCTAACAGTGGCGCTCGCATTCACCAAGCGGGGATTGGAGCAGTTTCCCGGCGCGGAAGCGGCGGGGCAGGTGATTGTACGCAGGATCGGGATCCCGGGCGGCCTGGCGGACAAGCTTGGGGTAAGCACTTTCACTCTAACTGCGGAAGAAATGGATGAGAAACAAGGACTGGACGCATTTCGCAAACGGCGGTCGGACAGCCACAAAGGCAGCTTCGGCCATCTGCTGATTGCGGCAGGCAGCCGGACGATGAGCGGGGCGGGTGTTCTCTGTACTCGTGCGGCGATTCATGGGGGCTGCGGACTCGTCACGTGGGCGCTGCCCGACCGGATTTCGGGCCCGCTGACAGGCCTCGTGCCGGAAGCGATGCTTCAGCCGATGGAGGACAATGGGCATGGCGGATGGAGCGCGGTTGCAGCAGAGCAGCTGATTCCGTTAACCGAAGGCAAAGAAGCTATGGTGCTGGGGCCGGGTATGGGACGGTGGGACGGGGACACGCTATGGATGAGAGCGGTATGGGATCAAACCGATGTTCCGCTGGTCGTGGACGCCGACGGACTGAACATGATGGCTTCCTCCGGGACTAAGCCATGGCCGACCCGCAAAGCGCCCGTTATCTTGACGCCGCATCCCGGGGAGATGGCCAGGCTGGCAGGACTTACGACTGCGGAGGTGCAAGCCGACCGAATCGGACTAGTCCGTGCTTTCGCGGCGGAACGAGGAGTAACGCTTGTGCTCAAAGGAGCAAGAACCGTGATCGCTACGCCGGACGGGAAAGTATATATCAACCGGACCGGTAATTCCGGAATGGCCAAGGGCGGTTCTGGAGACGTACTGGCCGGCTTGATCGGCAGCTTGCTCGCTCAAGGGCTGCACCCGGAGCAAGCCGCGGTCATCGGCGTATTCCTGCACGGACAAGCGGGGGACCGGGCAGCGGCTGACAAGCCTTCATACGCGCTTACGGCCTCCGACCTTATTACTTACCTATAAAGGAGAATTGACTCAACATGATTCGCGTATTATTCGTATGCTTGGGCAACATCTGCCGCTCGCCGATGGCGGAAGCGATCTTCCGTCAGCAGGTGAAGGAGGCGGGTCTCGAAGATCAAATTCAAACCGATTCGGCCGGAACAGGCGACTGGCATGTCGGGAAGCCTCCTCACGAGGGAACGCGGAAGCTGCTCATGCAAAAAAACATCGATGCCGGCGGTCTTCTGGCGAGACAGCTCCACATCGATGACTTTGGTAAATTCGACTATATTGTCGCCATGGACGACAGCAACTACACGAGCATCGCGCAATTGTTCGAGAGGCATGGCAAGGGCAAACATCCACGTCTTGTAAAGATGCTGTTTTTCCACCCGACGCAATCGAACGGCGACGTTCCCGACCCTTATTACACCGGCAATTTCGAGGAAGTGTATGAGCTGCTGGACGCAAGCTGCAGGGAATTTTTGGAGCAAATCCGAAAGGATAATACACTACGTTAATAATTAATCACATTAATCAATAATATGGTTAATTATTAATGGATTCATTTATTATTCCTTCTTATGATCAATGGCTTGGGCCATCGTTTTGTCCGTCAAATGAGCATAAATTTGCGTCGTTTCCGGAGAGGCATGGCCCAGCTGCTCCTGCGTTTTGTACAAATCGTTCCGCAAATAATAATCCGTAGCGAACGAATGCCTCAATTTATGTACGGATAAATAAGGCTTGCCGAACCGTTTGGCGTACTTGACGACCATTTCTTGAATGGTGCGCTTGGTCATTCGCTCTCCCTCTTTTTTGCCGTTGGCAATGGCGACGAAGAGGGCTTTTTCCCTTTTGGCCGGTCGGTATCGAAGCGGTCGCAGCTCAAGGTATTGCATCAGATCCTCCACAGCCTCCTCCCGGAAATAAACGGGCGTTTTGAAGGTATCGTCGTTTTTCCCCTTGCGGTATACATACGCCAGCTTCTTCTTCAGATCCAGATCGTCGACATTCATATTATATACTTCCGATACCCGGAGACCGGAATTCAAGATGAAACTTACGATGCACACGTCGCGAACCTTGTTCAGCTCGTAGGAGTACAGCGCCTGCTTGTTCTTGGCTACGTCCACCGGATAGCCCGTCTTGATGTAATGGATGAATTCGCTGATTTCTTCCTCCTGCAGCAGCTTCCCTTCCAGCTTGGCGGCGGAGTCTTTAGGTCTATGGGTGCGTTTGATTTCGACCTTGGCCATGACATTGCGCTTCAGCAGCGGATAAAAGTTCTCGTCCTCCGCAATTTGGCTTAAATAGTGGAATAACGAGCGAAGTGAAGAGAGCTTGCGGGAAATCGTCGTTCGCGTATTGGCATTCTCCTTGCGGGAGGAGAGGTACATTTTAAAGTTGTCGATGCTCTCCATGTGCAGCCGTTCAAGATCCGTTAACGTCACTTCCTTCACCGAACCGGCCTCGGATAGGCCTTCCGCCAGCAGCCAGGATAGGAAGGTATCGTAATCACGGATATATTCCAGCAGGGAGGAGGGGGACAGATCGGGAAGCTTATAGTTAATAAATTGCTCGACATACCAAGGCATCGAGGGCAGCTTCTTTTCCAACTCATTACGGTCTTTTACTTTGATCAGATTCATGCGCTGTTCCTCCGTTCACGTTCAATCAAATCTTTCCAGGTTTACTAAGATGATACCCGGCCCGCGGGCGATAGTAAAGAGCAGGCTCCCATCCGGCATAAAAGCGGAAGATAAGGTCAATCCTAAAGACGATTGACATTCCCATTCGAGTAAAATAAAGAAAGGCGGGTCCTCATGACAAAGAACAAAGACGTCTATAATGATACCTCATACACCGCGGCAGGCATTAATACGCCTCCGGATCAGGAGAATTGCACGGCTACGGATCTCATCAGCGGCGGGGTGGAGCAGATGATGGATGAGTTGGAGCATACCTTCATGGGAGATGACAGCAAGCCGCAGAAGAAAAAATGATATTGAGTTAGCGGAGCGGATAAGTAGTCAACGGGCTAGTTATGTTAACATAATATTATATATGTAAACAAATTAACTTCAAATGCCGTACCCGATCCTGCAATCCTTGACAACCTACCTAATTTTTGATAACATTCTTAATGTATTGTTCAAGCAACCCCATCGGTGCAGCAGCACGACAAGCTTTTATAACCTTTTATGATGATGATAACTGACGATATACAGCATAGAGTTCGGGTAAGTGCGGTTAGTTTCGGATAAGATGAATGTGTCGGGTTATGAAGGCTGCTTGATGATAAGCGGTCTTTTCGTTTTGTATAGCATTGTGAAAAGATCCAGGCCTGGAAGGCCTCGTAATTATATTACCGGATCGAAGCATCCGGAATGCGCGGACAAAGGATATAGATCAGAGAGGCTGCCGCTTATGTCCGGCGGCTGACTGATGGAACCTTAAGAGTGATGGGGATCTATCCGCTTTTTAGGGAATGCGGCTCGAGAAAGAGCCGGAGCGCGTGTCTTTGGAGCACCGCGGCGCAGGTTGGCCCTGCCTTCCCGATCCAGTTTGCGAAGCTTAAGGTAAGCGTCCCGAGCGATACACTCCGGGAGTGATGGTTCGATTCCATCCGCAAGCATACATAGAGCAAGCCATTCCTACCGGAATGGCTTGTTCTTTTGCGTTGATAAGAATTTATAATTTTTCGTAGCTTATAGCTTCGCATCAACCTTGGTAAACGCGCTGGTCCTTGTAAGACAAGGATGGCGTAGCCGTTTATCCTGGGTATTTTGCTATGCGTAAATGGAACGGCCGATCTCTTCCTTCACAAACAACCCAGGGTCCACGACGCGGACAAAAGGGGATAGCTCCCCAACGGCATACAGTCGCAGCCGGTGCATCGCTCTCGTGCAGGCAGTGTAAAACAGCTTCCGCTCGTTTTCCCGCCGATACGTCTTATCGGAGGCGTCGTACAAGAGAACGGCGTCAAATTCGACTCCCTTGGCCAGGTAGGCAGGAATCACGTGAATGCCCCGTTCGAAGGTGGCGGTGTCTTTCGTGATCAGGCGCAGCTCCAAACGCTCCATCAGCGCTTCGTACGCCGCCTGACTCTCCGCCGCCGTCTTGCAAATGATCGCGACCGAATTCATCCCTTCCGCCTGAAGCGCCTGCACATCTTGAACGATTCGATGGATGCGGGCTTCGGCGCTGGAGGCGATCAGGACGACCGGCTTGCCGCCCGTGCGTTGAAACGGCTCGATCGATTGCATGCCGGGGAGCATGGCTTTGGTGAATTCCACAATCTCCAAGGTGGAACGGTAGCTTCGCGTCAGAACGATCGTTTCGGTTTCCTCCTCTCCGAACAACCGGGCCACAGGCGTATCCTCCACCAGCGACGTCGCATGTGCGAAGATCGCTTGGTTGAAATCGCCGAGCACCGTCAGCCGGCTCCGGGGGAACAGCCGCTTGATGAATTCGTATTGGAAAGCCGAGAAATCCTGGGCTTCGTCGATAACCACGTGCCTAACGATTCGGTTCGTCCGGAAGCCTTCGACAAGCTCCTGCAAATACAGGTAAGGCGTAGCGTCCTCATAGGCCAGTGCTTTCCGGCTGAGTCGTTCCAGCGTTTGCGAGCAAACGTCATCCCAATGCTCGGGAACGCCTCCGGGTCCGGCCAATTCCTCAAAGAGCTCTCTGCGTTCGAATAACTGGCCGTACAGGGCCGGGGCGTCGACGAACCGAAGCTGTTTGATCCGGATGCGCAGCGGCTTAAACTGCTCCTGCACGATCATTTTCCGCAGCACCTCTTCTTCATGAACGCTGTCGTTGAACGTGGGATCCTGCTCCTTCAGCCGCTTTCGCGCCCGGTTATATGCTTTCTGATACTGCTCGGTATCCAAATAATCCATTTCCTCCCTAACCCAGTCCGCCTGCCGTTCGACCGCTTCCAGAGCAACAAGCTCGGAGCGAAGCCATTCCTGCAGAAGAATGACGCGATTGGCCAAACGAATGGAGGAGTCGTAGCTGTAAAACTGTTCCTTCATACGATCCTTGGAGATCAGGACTCGGCCGCGGAAGCGCAGATTGCGGAACAGCATGCCTTCTCGTTCCAATGAGGCCTTATAATTCAGGATAACCTGCAAGAATGCGGATGAAGCTTTATATTGAATGCCGCTGACTCGTCCTACGTATCCCGGCTCTTCCTCGGCCGTCAATAAATATTCGATTTGCTCGAACGGATCTTCCAGCTGAAACAGTCGGCTGAGGCGATGCTCCAAATATTCCTGGAACGTCGTTTGCTGCATATTCTCCTCGCCCAGCTCCGGAAGTACGGTCGATACGTAGCTGTTGAACATCGGGTTAGGGGAGAAGAGCACCATCTGGTCCGCCTTCAGCGTTTCCCGGTATTTGTAGAGCAAATAGGCTACCCGCTGGAGTGCGGCGGAAGTCTTGCCGCTGCCGGCGGCGCCCTGTACGATCAGCATCCGGCTGCGGTCGTTCCGGATGATTCGGTTCTGCTCTTTCTGGATCGTAGCCACGATTGTCTTCATTTGGGAATCGCTGCCCTGGCTTAGCACTTGCTGAAGAAGGTCGTCGCCAATCGTCACCCCCGTATCGAATATAAAACGCAGCGAGCCGTCCCGGATGACGAATTGGCGCTTAAGCTCCATCGTTCCTTGAACAAGCCCGCCCGGCGTATCGTATTCGGCGGGGCCCGGCGGATAGTCGTAGTATAAGCTGGCTATCGGAGTGCGCCAATCGTAGATCAAGAAGGTCTCGCCATCGTCCTCCAGGAAAGAGGCCACACCGATATAAACCTTCTCCGTAGGCAAACCGGCTTCTTTAAAATCAATCCGGCCGAAGTAAGGGGAGGGGACCAGCCGCTTCATCCGCTTCAATTGATTCGATAAATGCCGGTGGGTCCGCTCCCGCTCAGACAAGAGATCAGCCTGCTGCTTCATGCTCAAATAAGTCTCGACTGCGTCATCCTCGGTACTAAAGTTGACTGTCACATCATCCCAAAAGTGAGTGCGGATGTCGACGACTTGATCTCTCAACGAGCCTACTGACGGTTCAATGTCCGCAATGCGCTCCTGCAGCTTACGAATGACCAGAGCTATGCGTTCAAGTTCCAAATCACGTTCCTTTGGTGCAATAGACATACCATACCGCTCCTCTTCAAAAGGGATAACGTCTTGAACTTGCGTTTGACAATGGTTCAGGGAAATGATACAATGAAGGTACAAAAGAAATAAGTCGACCCAATTCCTTATTTTTTGAAGGAAGTCGATAATTTCTTCATTTTAGCATTTAGTTACATATAATGCAATTGCAGACCGATCCGTGCGGATCGGTTTTTTTGTGTTGAGCAGGGAGGGCTATTCGCCAAAAAAAAGTTAACATAACATATTATATGTAAACTATGGACAAGGAGTGGGAGCCGCGAACGCAGCTCCCTTGCCGGTAATACATACGATCATTGCGGATCATGCGCATGGATGGTCGATAACTCGGCAATTCAATAATTTTTGATCAGGAACTGAGTGATGTCGTTATTCATTCATGATCCGCAAAGCAACCATCGTTTAGCCGGTAACACGCCCTTAGGGCCGTCCGATCATTTCTCGGGCGGCCTTCGCCCTATGCGGACCCGCATTCAAGGCGGATGAGAGGATGGGGCTAACCGCCCCCGCTTGCCCGATTACGGCTTGCGATGCTTGAGCCGATATCGGTTCGGGTGAAGTTGTCGTAACCGGACAGCTCGGGGACATAAGGAACTTTAAATGACGTGTCGAAAGCTTGCGTTCCCGAATGCTTCATGCTATATTCATTTCATAGCTAACGATTAGTAAGCTAACGAAGCGGGAGGCTGGCAACAACGAAAATGCGCAATCACGACAACCCTCCGACAGGGGAGGAGCTGGATATTCTTCAGCGGCTCTCCAACATCCCGTTAGGACCGCTCAACTTGAGCGCCATCTCTATTGCGACGAACTTATACCGCGCAGGTCAATGCTTGAGGGTGAAGATGGAGCGGGAACGGCTCGCGAGGCATAACTTGTCGTGGACGGCATTCTCCATGCTGTATGATCTATGGATTTGGGGAACGCTGGAAACTAGAGAGCTCGCTATTTCCGCCGGTGTGACGACGGCTACGGTAAGCAATGTGACCAATACGCTGGAACGAAGAGAGCTCTGCGTGAGACGTACGGATCCGAACGACCGCAGGCTCGTTCAGGTGAGCATCACCGAGAAGGGCACCGGCATTATGCAGGAGCTGTATCCGGACTTTCACCGCGGCGAAGTGGAAATCATCGAAGGCTTAAGCGAACGGGAGCAGGAGCTCCTTGCTGAGCTATTAAGAAAAGTGATTCGAAACATGTCTTAAATCCGAATAATAAGCGTTGACGGGAATGAGTAAAGTGGGATCTCCCTGTGACAGAGAGCCGGTGGCAGGTGCGAATCGGTACACAGATCCGCTTGAATTACGTCCCTGAGCTTTCTTTGCGAAACGATGCCGAAGTAGCAAAGAACGGAGCGAACCGTTACATTCGAAGAGCGGAAGAAATCGGATTTCTTCAATTAGGGTGGTACCGCGTGCTGTAAACCACGTCCCTTGTATAGGGGCGTGGTTTTGTTTTTTCTCAAATCTCGAAGCAAAGGGAGGATTACGATGACATCCGTGTTTGACACATTGACGAAGGAGCAGCATAGGGAAGTAAACCGTCAATTTTCTTTATTTTCCATGGGGGCGGCCGTCATTATACCTGAGGAGGAGCTGAAGGCGAAGATTGCTGGCTCCATCCTAACGAACAAGCCGCTGAGAATCAAGCTGGGGCTGGACCCCTCTGCTCCTGACGTCCATCTCGGACATACGGTGGTGCTCAATAAGCTGCGCCAATTCCAGGAGAACGGCCACCTCATTCAATTAATCATCGGCGATTTTACAGGAAGGATCGGGGATCCGACGGGGAAGTCGGCAGCCAGAAAGCAGCTTACGGATGAGGAGGTACGGAGGAATGCCGAAACCTACTTCCGCCAGTTCGGCAAAGTGCTGGATATGAGCAAGGTCGAGCTGCATTACAATTCGAAATGGCTTGCTCCCATGCAGTTTGAGGACATTATCCGGCTGTCCGGACAAATTACGGTTGCCCGATTGATGGAACGGGACGATTTTGAAGCGCGGCTGGCTCAAGGGAAACCGATTTCGCTGCATGAATTTTTTTACCCGCTCATGCAGGGCTACGATTCGGTCGTACTGGAAAGCGATATTGAGCTCGGCGGAACGGATCAGCAGTTCAACATTCTTATGGGGCGGCATTTTCAAGAGAAATTCGGCAAAGAGAAGCAAGTGGCTCTCTTGATGCCGCTGCTGGAGGGACTCGACGGGATAGAGAAAATGTCCAAGTCGAAGAACAATTACATCGGCATCGACGAGCATCCGAACGAGATGTACGGGAAGGCGATGTCGGTGCCGGATGCGCTGATGCACAAGTTTTTTGAGCTGGCAACGAATTTGCCTGCTGACCAACTGCAGAAGCTTAAGCGGGACATGGAGGATGGCGTACTTCATCCCCGGGACGCGAAGATGCTCCTCAGCCGGACGATTGTCGAAATGTACCATGGCGCAGAAGCGGCCGGAATGGCCGAGCATCGGTTCCAATCCATCTTTCAGCAAGGAGCGCTACCGGAGGATATGCCGGAGGTGCGGTGGCCAGGCGGGAAGCCGGTGAGCGTCGTCGAGCTGCTGACGGCCTTGAAGCTGGCCCCTTCCAAGAGCGAGGCGCGGCGGTTGATCCAGCAGGGCGGCGTGAAGCTGAACGGGGCCAAGGTCACCGATACGCAGCTGGAATGCACGATCGGGGAGGAGCTGATCGTGCAAGTGGGCAAGCGCAGCTTCATGAAGCTGAGGGCGGACTAAGGCGTTACCGCCGCCGGGTGAATAGCAAGACCTGTGATCGTGTCACAGGTCTTTTCTCTTTTGGGCCAAGGATGAACGGAGGATGTGGATTGAACGATTTCCTAGAACAGGGAAATTATATGTCCGGTAACATAACATAAATCTCTAAAAATTCGATTCAGATTAAAAATTTGAACTTTATTATATTTCTGTGGGATGGTGAAGCGCATTCATTCGGAGGTATAATAAACATGTGAGATTTGATGTTACAATTGATAACATATGGAAAAGGGGAATGTCCTTGTGAAAAAAGCAGTTCGCACCTCGATGTTAATCACCGCCTCCGCTGCGCTGGTCGCTGCTATGTCCGGATGCGGCAGCGCCGCTCCCGAGCAAGCCAAGAGCCCGAAGGAAACGAAGGGTCCGGTTACACTGACGATGGAATACAACTGGTCAACCCCGAATGTGGACAATCTGCTGTACAAGGAACGAATCAAGAAGTTCGAAGAGCTGAATCCCGACATCAAGATCGAAGCGCAGGACATTCCTTCCGCCCAATACCGGACCAAGCTTCGGACGGAAGCCGCAGGCAACAGCATGCCGGACATGTTCATTCTTTTTCCCGCGATCGAGATGGAGCCGTATATCGCGGCCGATGTGCTGATGCCGATCGACGAGATTATGGATACGTGGAAAGGCATCCTTCCCCAGCAGGCTCTGGCAGGCTACAACGTGGGCGGAAAGCAGTACGCCATCCCTACGAAAATGACGTTCGTCGATATCATTTATTACCATAAGGACCTTCTCGCCAAGGCCGGGTATAACGAGTTCCCGAAAACGTACGCCAGCTTCCTGGATCTGGTGAAGAAATTGAAGGAGTCCGGAGTAACTCCGATGGCCATCGGCAATAAGAATAAATGGCCGATGCAATCGACATTTATGTCGGCGGTTGAGGACCGCGTCACGGGCAGTGACTTCCTGCCTAATGTAAATAAAGGCGAAGCGAAGTTTACCGACCCGGATTATGTCAAATCGCTTAGCGTCATCTCCGATCTGGTCAAGCTGGATGCGTTCAACGCGGACATCAATACGATGGACGAGGTCCAGCAGCAGGATTATTTCCTGCAGAAGAAGGCCGCCATGACGATGACCAGCTCGACCATCGATACGAAATTCCGCGGCGGCAATCCGGATAAAGCGATGGCGGACAATATCGGCATTGCCTTATTCCCGGCTATCGAAGGGGGCAAGGGCGACCCTAGCAAGAGCGCCGGCGTCATCCAGTACGGCATCGGGCTCAGCAAGAGCTTGACCGGGGCGAAGAAGGAGGCCGCACTGAAGTTCCTCAAATATTTCTACGCGCCGGAGCTGTATCAGAATTTGATGGGTAAAGGGATCGTCGTTCCGGCGAAGGTGGAAGCACCGTCCGATACGACCAAGTATTTGAAGGAAATGCTTCAGCTGACGCAAAACGGTTCCGCGCTTGTATTTGACAGCGTGATGCAGCCTACGGTGAAGGATGTCATCGAGAACGGCATTCAAGCGATCACGACGAAGCAGAAGACGGCCGAGCAGCTTGCCAAAGAAATGCAGGATGCCGTCGACAAGACGAAAAAATAACGGTTCCCGCCGGGGAACCGTGATATGCATAGGAGGGCCGGGGCATGAATGTTTCACTTGGAGGGTTTTCCTTTTATCAGCTGCTGAGCGAAAGCGAGATGGATATTTTCGGTTATTTGGAAACTGCGCGTCACCGCTACGGATTGCAGGGGGTCGATCTGTGGAACGGATTTATCGCCGATCGCAGCGTTCCATACTGGACTGTTGCAAACGACGATAAGCTGAGGAAGATTAAACGTTCGCTGGAGGAAAAGGGCTTGACCGTAGCGAATTTCGCCGTGGACCGCGCTCACCTGTGGGACCCGGATCCCTTAGCCCGCGAATCGCTGCATAAGAATGCGCTCGATCATCTGCGGGCAGCCGAGCTGCTCGGCGCCCGGACGGTCAGGATCGATGCGAACCGCGGAGAGGTGGAGGAATCCAGGGAACAGTTCGAGTATACGGTCATGCGGTATAAGGAATACGCGCAGCGGGCTGCGGACGGCGGCTACACCGTCGGTCCCGAGAATCATACGGGTATATCGCTGGACCCGAACTGGTTGAAACGGCTGGCGGAAGCGGTCGATCATCCGGGCTTCGGCATTCTGCTTCACATCGGGCGATGGAAGGAAGGAGCGGCCCAGGGAGACCGGATCGTTGCACCATGGGTGAACCATGTTCACTTCGATGTCCGGGCGATCGGATCGGCGGATGCTGAGGATACTGTCCGGCTGCTGACGGAGAACGGATACGGCGGTCACTGGGCCGTCGAATACAATGCGCCAACCCATCCTTATATTGAAATCGAATGGGCGCTCGCCTCGATGAAACGAATATTAGCCAAGACGATGACGGTGCACTAGACGGGAGGATGAACATTATGGAACGCGTAAGGATCGCGGTGATCGGCACAGGTATCATCGGCAAGGCGCATTTGCAGGAATATGCGGCAATTCCAGGCGCCGAGGTCGTAGCGGTATGCGATATTAACGAGTGGGAAGCGCGCCTGGAGGCTGAAAAATACGGCATTCCCCACATATACACGGATTACAGAGAGCTGCTCGCCCGTGACGACATTGACGCGGTGGATGTATGTCTGCACAACAATTTCCACGCTCCGCTCACCATCGCGGCGCTTCATGCGGGCAAGCACGTCTACTGCGAGAAACCGATCGCCGGCTCGTATTATGACGGCGTGAAGATGCTGGAGGCGGCCCGGGAAACCGGCAGGCTGCTGCATATCCAGCTTGGCACGCTTTACAAGAAGGAAACGAAGGCGGCTAAGGCTTTGATCGACGATGGCCAGCTTGGCCGATTGGTTCACGCCCGATCGAACGGCTTTCGGCGCCGCGGCCGGCCTTATGTGGACGGCTTCGGCACCGTCCATTTTACGAAGAAATCCAGCGCGGGAGGCGGGGCGCTGCTCGACATGGGAGTGTATCACATCGCTCAAATGCTGTATCTGCTGGGAGCGACCGATGTCGATCGGATGATCGGCAAGCTCGTTCAGGCTATGGATATGGATGCAGAGCGGAGGGCGGCCAGCGGCTTTGACGTGGAAGAGCTTGCCCTCGGGTTCGTCACCTTCCGGAGCGGGATGACGCTCGATATTTTCGAAGCTTGGGCGGTTCATCTCGGAAGCGTGGAGGGAAGCTGCATCGTCGGTTCCAAGGGAGGCATCCGCATGCCGGCCTATCACTCGGGAGAGCAAACGTCCGACTTCAGCTACCATACGACCGTAGCGGATCTCGATCTGAACAGCACGGTGGATTTGAACCGGATGGATGTCCGCTTGCACCGGATGAGAACGAATGAGGACGCTTTCGATTCCTCGCAGCAGCATTGGATTGCCGCCCTGCAGGGCCGGGTGGAGCTTCTGCCGACGGCGGAAATTGCACTGGCTACCCTTCTGATCAGCGAGGGGATCTATTTGTCCGACGCGCTGGGCAGGGAAGTGACGGCGGACGAAATTGCAGCCGGCTCCCGATCGCTTGCCGTGCCGATTTAACCTCGAAGAGAAGGGATGCTGCTTATGCATGTATTGAAACGAACCGGATGGACCGTATTACTCGGAATGCTGCCCGCTCTGGTGATTTATATCGGAGTTGCGCTCGTTCCCATCGGTATGTCGTTCTATTATTCTTTCTTCCAGTGGGACGGCTTATCTCCGATGAAATTTCTCGGACTTGATAATTTCGTATCGACCTTAAAGGACGGCGTCTTCTGGAAAGGCGTTCAAAATAATCTGTTCATGATGGCGACCGGCATACTGGGCCAGCTGCCGCTGGGACTCTTCTTCGCCCTGCTGCTGAACCGCTCACTAAGAGGGATCAAGGCTTACCGCTCCATGCTGTTTCTCCCCGTCGTCATCTCCGCCGTTATCGTATCGCTGATTTGGGGGATGGTATTCAAAATCGAGTCGGGTCTCTTGAACGGTCTGCTCGGACTCGCCGGTCTCGGTTCCTGGAAGCAGGATTGGCTAGGGAGCCCGCGGCTCGGAATGCTGTCGGTCAGCATTACCTATATTTGGCAAAACTACGGCTTCTACATGGTGATTTTTTTGGCCGCTCTGCAAAATATATCCGTGGAGCTCAAGGAAGCCGCGGTTATGGACGGCGCGACGGGCTGGAAGCATTTCTGGTATATTACGCTTCCTCTGCTGAAGGAAACGATCTGGGTTACGCTCATCTTTGCCATCAGCAACAGCTTCCGCGTCTTCGACCTGGTCTATGTCATGACGGCAGGGGGGCCGGCGCACAATACCGAGGTCATGACCATCTATATGTACAACAGTGCCTTCCAGAACATGAACTTCGGCTACGGCAGCGCCGTATCCATCCTGATTCTGCTCTTCAGCTTGATCGCCATCTATGCTGCGAACATCCTGACCCGCAGAAGTGCATAAGCGGATAGCGGCGGGAGGAGGAACTATGCAAACCGTAACTTGGAAAAAAACAATTCTTCATATCTTTCTGACAGTGCTATGTCTTGCGAACATCCTTCCGATTCTATGGATGCTTGTCAGCTCCTTCAAATCGGAGGAGGAATTCTCCGTTAATCCGATGGGCTGGCCCAAGCTGTGGGACGCAAGCAATTACACTAAGGCTTGGAAGGTCGCTCATTTGGGCACTTATTTCTGGAACAGTCTATTCGTGACGGTAGGCGCCATCCTGCTGACGGTCTTTCTCGGCGCACTGGCCTCCTATTTCATATCTCGATTCGAATTCCGCCTGTCCAAGTGGGTGTACGGTCTGTTCATCATCGGCATGACCATCCCAATCCATGCGACACTCGTCCCGATTTTCATTCTGATGAAAAAGCTCAGCCTGCTCAATACGCATCTGTCGCTGGTGCTGCCTTATACGGCTTTTCATTTGTCCATTACGATCTTTATCCTGGTCGGCTTTATGAAATCATTCCCGAAGGATATCGAGGAATCGGCCATTATCGACGGCGGCGGGGTGTACCGGATCTTCTGGTCGATCATTCTGCCCATGACGCGTCCCGCGCTGGCAACGGTTGTCATCATTAATTTCATATACAATTGGAATGAATTTTTGTTCGCACTCGTATTGATCAGTAAGACGGGCCTGAAGACGCTGCCGCTGGGACTTGCCAATTTTGCCGGTACGGAGACGAAATTTCAAACGATGCAAATGGCGGCACTGACGATGGCGCTGCTGCCGGTGCTCGCATTCTATCTTTTGCTGGAGAAGCAGCTGGTGCAGGGGATGACGGCAGGGGCCGTGAAAGGGTAGACGGAAGTCAAGACCGAAATTTGCAGTAGATTCTTTCGTGACCTCTCCATTATTATAGAAAGAAACGGCTTACCGGGGAGCGCTCAACATGAAACTAAACCCATTCCGGCTCTACAGCGTAAGTTTGAGAAAAAAATCGATCGGCATCTTTCTCCTGTTGGTAACGCTTCCTTCCTTGCTGGTCGGATCTGCGGTGCTGACGAGGTATGATGCGATCCTGCGTCAGCAGTTCGCCGATTCGATGGAGAAAAATTTGAATACGATCGAGATGAACTTGTACGAGAAAATCAAAGCGGTAGACGACATTACCGATTATATGATTTACCAAAAGGATTTCCGCGATTTCATGCAAACGACGGAGACACCCGCCACGATGGATCAGCTGAATAACGACCGGACGGCGATTGAAGGCTTCGCTGCTTTTCAGCTGATGTCCAAGAGCTATATCAAGTCGATCTCGCTGCTGGGGCAGAGCGGGAACCGGATGCATCTCGGGGAACCGGTCGAAGGACCCGAGCAGCAATGGATCGATCAGGCGAAGGCGAATAAAGGCGGCATCGTCTGGTCGGATTCATACCCGCTTGTCAGCGGCTGGACCGGTCCGAAGCGGGTCGTCTCCCTGTTCCGGATGATCAATTCGTTCGACGATCTGACGAAGTCGGTCGGGATGGTGGTCATTCGTTTGAACGAATCGGAAATATCGGCTCTGCTGTCCGCGGCCGTGCCCGAGGAGCAGGGCTCCATCTTCATCCTGCGGCCGGACGGCAAGGTATTGCTGGACCGGAATACGCAGCGGGTCGGACAGCCTTACCCGGACGCGAAGCTGCTGGGGGCCATCCGGAATTCGCCGGATAAAGTGATCTCGTTCAATACAAACGGATCGTCTTACCTGGTGTTCAACCAGCAGATGAGATTGACGCATTGGAATATCGTGACGATGATTAAGGATGAGACCATCGTAGCGAAGACGAACGCGCTCAAGGTTTCCTTGCAGATTCTTCTGCTGGTGGTAGTGATCTTCGGTCTCGTTGCACTCATCGGCTTCGAGCTGACGATCATACGTCCCATGCTGGAGCTGAAGAAGGAAACGAGCCGGCTGAAGACGGGGGATTTCTCGGCGAGGGTGACGGTCCGCTCCCGCGACGAAATCGGCGAACTGGGCCGTCAGTTTAACAATATGGTGCAGACCATCAAGGATTTGATCGATAACAAATACCGGCTGGAGCTTCGGCAGAAGGAGTCCGAGCTGCGAATCCTGCAGAGCCAGATGGACCCGCATTTCCTATACAATACGCTGGACATGATCCGCTGGACCGCCAGATTGGAGAAAGCGCCGGAGACCAGTCAGCTGATTGAAGCGCTCTCGGGCTTCTTCCGGAGCAGCATGAATCGGGAGAAGCGGTATACCACCTTGGCCGACGAGCTGGAATTCGTCCGCTCTTATCTGAATTTGCAGCAAAAACGGATGGGCGACAAGCTCGCCTTCAGCTTGTTTATGGAGTCCTCCCTTGAAGCCGCCGTAGTGCCGAGACGTTTGATCCAGCCGCTCGTGGAGAACAGCATCAAGCACGGATTCCATCGCAAGCGGAAGGCCCAAATCGCCGTTCGCTGCTATCGGGAAGGGCAATCGGATTTGATCATTGACGTCACGGATACGGGCACCGGCTTCCCTGAGGAGCGTTTGCGGGCGATTCGCCTTGCGCTGGAAGAGAAGAAGAGCGACCCGACGATTATGGGCCATGCCATATTTAACATCCACGAGCTTATCACGATTGTATACGGCAGCGGCTACGGCGTTGACATTCCGATTGAGCTTAACCGTTCGGGCGCATGCGTTCGGCTAAGAATCTCGATCCAATCGATCGGACAGGAGGCCATATGACCATCAATATGCTGATTGTTGACGATGAACCGATCATTTGCCGGGGGCTGAGGGAAACGATTCCTTGGGAAACGATCGGAGTGGAGGTTGTGGGCGAAGCAGGCGACGGAGCCGAGGCGCTTGAGCTGATCGGGCGGCAGAGCGTCGATATCGTATTAACGGACATTCATATGGATGGGATGGACGGCATTGCGCTTTCCAGGGAATTGAAGAAGCGGCTGCCGCAGGTTCGAATTATTATCCTAAGCGGCTATGACCATTTCGAGTACGCACGTCAGGCGATCCGGATCGGCGTGGAGGATTACTTGCTGAAGCCGGTCAATGTCTCCGAGCTCATGGGGATGGTGCAGCGAATCGGCGGGGAAATCGCGAGTGAGGCGGAAGGGCGGAGGAACCGGCAAAGAGAGAGCTGGCTGAACTGGCTGACCCGGCTTCTGCAGGGAGGAGGCGCAATGCCCGATCCGGAGCTGTTGCCGGGCGATTCCGATGAAATGCGTACGTATCAGATTGTGGCAAGCCAGCTTCAGGATTACGCCCTATGGATTCAACATGTTACTGAAGGGGAAAGGCAGTCCGCCCGGAAGGCATGGGAGCAAGAAGTACAGGCTGCGCTGTCGCATTCCAGACAGGAGGCTATCTCGCTGTTTCATCACCCGAACTTGCTGTTAACCTTATGTATTCAGAGGACTCCGGTGCCCCGTTCCAGCTGGGAGGAGGCGCTGAGGGACGTAAAGGGACCGGCGCCGGACGGACACCCTCTCCATTTCGGCGTCTCGCGTGCCTTTCAGCCATTATCCGAGGTTTACGCCTGCTGTGAGGAAGCCGTCTCGCTCGTTCAGCAGAACGCCGTTGCGGAAGGGAAGCTTCTGAGATTCCATGAAGAAGGGCTGAGAGAACATAACCCTGCAATCGCGACGCCTGCGGAATGGGAGAAGCAGCTGGTCAATTTATTATTTAACGGAAGCTACGAGGAATTGGACGAAGTGCTGGGGCGGTTAGCCGGGCACATCCAATCCAACGGATACCTCTTGACGGAAGTCGTCCGGATGTATAAGGAGCTGCGGGTCGTTGTCCTTAGAAGGCTGCGTACGAGCGGCATTGAAGTGTCAGGGGAAATCGACGGCATGCTTACTCGTGACATCGATCAGAATGTGCATAACTGCTACCGGGCGCTCGAGGCACTGATCCGCAGCGAGCTGATGTTACTCTTTTCCTTGATCCATTCCTCCCTCGGGGCGCGGAATCATTGGACGATCGAACGGGTCAAGAAATATATCGATTCCCGGTTCAGCACCGACCTGAAGGCGTCCGATGTAGCGGCCTGGCTGAAGATTACGCCGAATTATTTCAGCATGATTTTCAAGCAGCATTTCGGCAAAGGCTTCGCGGAATATTTGAACGAGGTGCGGATCGAGCACGCCAAAGCTTTCCTAAGCGATACGCACGATCGGGTGTTCGAGATCGCGGATAAGGTTGGGTATAAGGAATACAAATATTTTTGCTCCATCTTCAAGACGTACACCGGCGTTACGCCGACACAGTACCGTAAGCTAGCGGAAGTGAGCCCGGGCTACTCCTTGCTCCCGGCTCGGAAGGGAGGATAGTTGGAACATGGCCCAAAATGCAGCAGCGAAGGGCCAGCGCTTCGGGGCGATGAAGAGTTTCAACTTCTTCGTCTATGGCACCATCGCCATTTACAGCACATTCTTTCCGATCTATCTCCAATCGATCGGCGTATCGAAGCTAGAAATCGGCATGCTGCTCGCCGGCGGTCCGTTCATCGCCGTTCTCTCGAACTCCTTCTGGGGCTATTGGAGCGACCGTTGGAACAACATCAGGCGGGTGTTAATCATCCTGCTTATCGGCAACGGGATCGTGATGCAGACGGTGTTCTTCGTCCATTCCCAAGCAAATCTTTTGGGGCTGATGCTGGCTTTTTTCTTCTTCCAGAGTCCGTTGTTCTCGCAGAGCAACAGCTACATTCTGGATGCGGTTGAACCGGCGGGACGCCGTTTCGGCGAATTCCGCTTATGGGGCTCGTTGGGCTGGGCCATAATGGCCGTGTCCGCCGGACCGGTTCTTGCCGGGCTGGGAATCGGCAAGCTATGGGTCGTCTACGGCAGTATGATGCTCGTGTCTATTGCGTTAGCGTGCAATCTGCCGCGTGCGGATAGGCGTCAACAGGAGGCAGGCCGTCGCGGGAATTATTTGACCATCTTCCGAAACAAACGGTTCATCGCCTTTCTCATTATCGGCGTGTTGATCTCGATTCCTAACGGGATGAACAACACCTTCGTCTCCATTTATATCTCCGATCTCGGAGGGAAGGAAGGGCTGATTGGCCTGTCCGCCTTTCTGACATCGATCTTCGAGATACCGGTGTTTCTGCTATTTGATCGTTTGCTGCCCCGAAATCAGCGCACGATGATTGCCTGTCTTATCGTCGTCAGTCTGCTCTATGCCTTGCGATGGTCGCTGATGTCCTTGGCGACGGGGCCATATGAAATCATCGCGATTCAAATCTTGCATTGCGTTACGTTCGGAGGCTACTACTACATCGGAACGCAGCTTACGAGCAGCCTGATCCCGTGGCGGTATAAAGCATCGGGCCAAGCCCTGTATGCGCTGAGCTGGGGCGGTTTGTCCGGCATCGTTGCCGGCGTCGCCGGCGGCTGGGCATTTCAGCATTTGGGAGCCGCCGCGACGTACCGGATCGGGGCGGCTTTTGCCCTGCTGGGCGGGGCGGGTTTTGCCGCCATGCTCATTTGGATGGTCCGGGTGAAGGAAGCTTCCGGCGTAACGCGCGAAATCTAATAGAAAATATTTCAGGAGGCGAACTGAAAATGAAAAAAGTAAAGATCGGCGTTATTGGCGCAGGCTCGATTTCAAGCATGCATCTGGATGCTTACGCGAGCCATCCGGAGGTTGAGCTGGTTGCCATTTGCGATATGAATCGGACTAGAGCGGAGGAGCAAGCGGCCAAATACGGGATCCCGAACGTATATTCCCAAGCTTCGGAGCTGCTGGCGAACAGCGAGGTCGATGCCGTCAGCATCTGTACCTGGAACAATACGCATGCCGAGTTCAGCATAGCTGCACTTGAAGCCGGCAAGCATGTGCTGTGCGAGAAGCCCTTGTGCCAGACGGTGGAGCAGGCGCTCGAGGTTGAGGCGGCCGTCAAGCGCAGCGGACGCGTATTCCAGGTCGGCTTCGTGCGCCGGTACGGAGAAACGACCCGAATACTGCGCAAATTCATAGATGCCGGCGATTTGGGTGACATTTATTACGCCAAGGCCAGCTACCTTCGCCGTCTCGGCAATCCCGGCGGCTGGTTTGCGGATAAGGAACGCTCCGGAGGAGGTCCGTTGATCGATATCGGCGTTCATGTCATCGACCTGTGCTGGTATTTGATGGGTCGTCCGAAGGTTCGATCCGTATTGGGCAGCACGTATTACAAGCTGGGCAACCGTTCGAACGTCAAGCATTTGTCGTTCTACCAAGCGGCGGACTACGATGCAAGCAAGAACGATGTCGAGGATATGGCGAACGCCTTGATCCGTTTCGAGAATGGGGCGACGCTGATGGTCGATGTCAGCTTTACGCTCCACGCGATCAAGAACGATACGACCATCTCGATCTATGGAACCAAAGGCGGCGCACAGGTAGAGCCGGAACTGCAGATCGCAACGGAAAAGCATGACGTTATGCTGAACCTGCTTCCGCAGGCGGATCGTCTATCCTTCGATTTCGCCTCCGGGTTCCGCAGCGAGATCGCACACTTCGTCAGCTGCTGCCTTGGCCGGGCCGAAACGCTCAGCCCCGTCGAGGACGGCGTAGAGATGATGAAGATACTATGCGGCATTTATGAATCGGCGGCAGCGGGCAAAGAAATCCGCTTCGACGATAACCTTTAACCCATAGAGGAGGCTAAGTATATGAAGCTTACGAATAAGATTGGAGTCATGGTC
Source organism: Paenibacillus gyeongsangnamensis (assembly GCF_027533625.1). Taxonomy (GTDB): domain Bacteria; phylum Bacillota; class Bacilli; order Paenibacillales; family NBRC-103111; genus Paenibacillus_G; species Paenibacillus_G gyeongsangnamensis. The sequence goes on from NZ_JAQAGZ010000016.1 coordinate 35,664, forward strand.
GACAGCTTCGGTATCGGCGTGAGGGAGGGGCTTCTGAAGGCGCGGGAAGTTGGAGCGGAAGGGGTTCAGATCTACGCCGTTAAGGGGGAGATGGCTCCGGAGGGACTTGATACGGCTGCCCGCCGCGAGCTTCGCAGCCGCATCGAAGGGCTCGGACTTGAAATATCCGCCCTGTGCGGCGATCTTGGCGGCCACGGCTTTCAGGACCGCAAAGCGAACCCGGCGAAGATCGAGAAGTCCAAACGCATCATGGAGCTGGGACTTGAGCTCGGCACGAATATCGTTACGACCCATATCGGCATCGTGCCGGATGATCCGAACAGCGAAATCTACGAAACGATGCAGCAGGCTTGCGAGGAGATGGGGCGATTCGCCATGAGCATGAACGCGTATTTCGCCATTGAGACCGGCCCGGAAACGGCCGCCCATCTTCGTGCGTTCCTGGATAGCTTGAGCACGAACGGCGTATCCGTGAACTTCGATCCGGCCAATATGGTCATGGTGACCGGGGACGACCCGGTGCAAGGCGTCCATCTGCTCAAGGAGTATATTGTCCATACGCATGTAAAGGACGGCATCCGGAACCGGGAGGTGGATCCGCGCTTCGTGTATGGGGCGCTCGGCTTCGATCCGATGGCGCATGAGAAGATTGCCGATCTGGCGGAGAACGGGGAATATTTCAATGAGGTTCCGCTTGGGGAAGGGAAGGTCGATTTCGACCGTTATTTTTCGGCGCTTCAAGATATCGGTTATAAAGGATATTTAACGATCGAGCGAGAGGTCGGTTCGAATCCGGAGTCCGATATCCGCAAGGCTGTGGAATTTATTCGCAATTATCGCTGACGGAAGGCGAACCTTAAGGAGTAACCGATGAGAACGAGCTTAAGCGTATGGAGCTGCCATAAATATTTTTATAATGGAACGTGGAAGAACGCCGATTTCATCCGGTTTGCCGGTCGGGAAACGGATGCGGACGGAATCGAGCTGCTGCACCGTTTCTGGTACCCGGATACGGAGAGCCTGTCGCAGCTGGAGCAAGCGCTGCAGCAGGAATCGTTGGAAGTGGCCTGCGTGGGAGCAAGCAACAACCTTGCCCTGCCGGATGCCGCAAGCCGTCAGGAGCAGCTCCGGCAAATGACCGAATCGGTTGATATCGCTTCGAATTTCGGTGCAAAGATCGTGAGGGTCTTTTCCGGCAACGGTCAGGAAGGAACTTCTTACGATGAAGCGCGCGGCTGGATCGTCGAAGGCTTGAAGGCGGCTGCGGACTATGCCGGCAGCAAAAATGTCGTGCTGTGTCTGGAGAATCACGGCCTGTTTGCTGGCAAATCCGATCAAGTGATGGATCTGATCCGGGACGTCGATTCAGAGGCGCTGCAAAGCACGTTCGACATGGGAAATTTCCTCCTGGTAGACGAACAGCCCCTTGATGCGCTTAGTACTCTGCTGCCGGTCATTCGTCATGTTCATTGCAAGGATTTCGTTAAGGTGGAAGACCATTACCCTGGAGAAAGTTATGTAGCCTTAAGCGGCGGGCGTTTTGCCGGTAAAATCATCGGGGAAGGCAGCGTTCAGGTCAACGAGCTCCTTGCAGGGTTGAATCGTTTCGGTTATGACGGATGGGTGTCCGTCGAATACGAGGGCGAGGAAGAGCAGCGGCATGGATCGATTCGTTCCGTCCGGCAGGTACAGCAGTTTCTGGAGGATTTGCATTGATGGACCGCGTCGTCTGAGTAGTCAAAGTGCCGGGCTTCGTTAACAGCGCTCCCGGCTTCGGCGATCAGCCGTATATTGTGATTCCGAATAAAAACCGGGTATACGAACTAGGAACGGACTGCGATTAGCGCCGTTCCTTTTTATTTATGAAACCTAAGTATTGCCAAACCATTCCACATCCGATAATGTATAAATAAACATTAAAATGTATATTTATTATTTGATTGGGAGTGATGGAATGAACATGCAGTACACGACGGAAACATCTGAGCTTCTGTCCGAAGCAAAAAAGTCTGTATTATTTACAGCAGAACTGCCTTCCGTGGTGATGGAACGCGGGGAAGGCATGTTTTTGTGGGATACGAAAGGGAAACGTTATTTGGATTTTATCGGGGGATGGGCGGTCACCTGTTTGGGGCATTCGCCAACCATCCTCCAAGACGCTTTGCATCAGCAAGCCTCAACCTTGGTTAACTGCAGTCCATCGTTCTTTAATAAACCGATGATCGAATTTGCTTCGCTGCTGACCCAAGTCTCTTGTTATGACCGGGTATTCTTTACAAGCACCGGAGCCGAAGCGAATGAAGGTGCGATTAAGCTGGCCCGAAAACACGGATCGATAAATCTTGGCGGAGCATATGAAATCATTACGGTCATCAACGGCTTCCATGGACGAACGCTTGCCATGATGTCAGCTACCGGAAAGAAGCATTGGGAGAAGCTGTTCGCACCGAAAGTTTCGGGCTTTCGGCATGTCCCTTTGAACGATATCCCGTCCGCCTTGGCTGCCGTCAACCCCAATACATGTGCGATCATGCTGGAGCTCGTCCAGGGCGAGGGCGGGGTTCACGCGGCCGATCCCGAGTATGTATACCAGCTTCGCAAGGCATGCGATGCGCACGGCCTAATGCTGATATTTGACGAGATCCAAACCGGAATCGGAAGGACGGGTAAGCTGTTCGCTTACGAGCATTATGGGATTGAGGCGGATGTCATGACGTTAGGAAAAGGGCTGGGAGGCGGCTTCCCGTTGTCGGCCATGCTGACCAAGGAGCCGTTTAACTTATTCGAACCGGGGGATCAGGGAGGGACGTATTCAGGATAGCCGCTTGCAATGGCGGTAGGACACGCGATCGTACGAGAGGTGCTTCGTCGTAACCTTCCCCTGAATGCTGAAATCCAGGGAAAAGACATGGTGGAAAGGCTGAATCGGATAGCAGACATGTACGGATTAAGCCGAATTCGCGGGATGGGACTGCTGCTTGCCTTTGACCTTCCAACGGACAAAGGAGCTGAGCTCGTCTCCGAATGCTTAAACGAAGGGCTGTTGATAAATTCCCCTCATCCGCGAACGATTCGGCTCATGCCGCCCCTAATTGTTTCAAACCAAGAGATCGATTTGATGTTCAATATTTTGACCGGTGTTATGGATAAAATGTTGAGCTGAGTCATGGTTTGAGGCAGATGCTATGAGCGCTGGAATCCGGACTTCCGCATAGATCTATCCGTTCTTCATCAAAGTGAAGGCAAGATAAAAGGCGGTTCCCCACATCAGGATGGCGGACACCCGATTGAGCAGTGAAATCATACGTCCCGACGCGTCCATTCGGCCGATGGCTCTTCAGGCCCAGGCCAGCTCTGCAAACCATAGCCACGATACGCTGATGCATGCTATGGCAAAAGCGGCCTTATCCCATCCGGCGTACCTTAGAGAGCTCGTGCCGACGACACCGATCGTATCCAGGATCGCGTGAGGATTTAAATAACGAAACGGAAACGGCAAACGAAATTTGCTGTCTCGAAGTCATCTGCGGGGCTGTGTTGCCGGATCTTTGCCCAGCGCTGTTCCAGGTAACCCAGCCCATATAAATCAAGAACAAAATACCTGCGGTCGAAAGCAGCAACTTTACCCAACCGATGCCTAATGTGATGGCGGAAAGTCCATAGACCGCTAAAACAATCAACAGCGTATCACAGACGGCCGCCGTTACAACAACCGGCAGCGCTTTGTAGTAACGGGACTGGGCAGCCCCTTGATTGAAAACAAACAAGTTTTGTACGCCGAGAGGCAATATCAAGCCTAATGCAAGAATAAATCCGTTCAGCACTGCGCCTATCATATTGCGGCGATTTCTCCCTTCGTTGATCTAGAGTCACGGAATTTTTATTCTAATCCGTTTCCAGGATTCGGTCAAGCGAAGGGGGGATCACCATAATAATTACTTATTCCGTTCATATATATGAAAATGGTAAGTATACGGGTTTTCATTATCGGTAATCCCTTTTTGAACAGAAACCTCCGTCCGTCCGTTCATCATCATTGATTTCCGGAAAATAAGTGTCTCCATCGAATTCATATTCAATTTTGGTAATGTACATTTTATCGGCATAAGGTAAGAATAGTTTGTAAATTTGTTCGCCGCCGAATATAAAAATCTCTTCTTCCTGCCGGCAGGACAGTATTGCCTGCTCAGCCGAATGAACAATTTCGCAATGCTCGGCACAATAAGCCGTATCTCTTGTTAAAATAATATTTCGTCTTCCGGGTAATGCCCTGCCAATCGATTCGAAATTTTTTCTTCCTAAAATAATAGGATGGCCCATTGTCGTTTTCCTCACATACTGCCAATCTCTCGGCAATCTCCACGGAAGATCGTTATTTTTACCAATGACTCGGTTAAGATCCATAGCGGCAATTAATGAGATAAGCATGATACAAGCGTCCTCCGTTATTTAACATTGTTAATCTTTCAACCTGTCCAGTCTTCTGTTATTATTCGATGCCGGGTTCTCTCAATCCTTGCCGATGCGGTTAAAATAGCAATCGATACGAAGATGCGTCATCGATATATTGCCATAACAAAATGTTAATAATAAACCAGGGAAAAAATAAGCCTTTTCCCTTACGGGTTTGGTTTCAGTCCAAAAAGCTTGGCTCACACGCCAAGCTTTTTTTGCTTCTTTTTCTGGGTTTTAGCGGTTACATCAAAGGACTTTCTTCACGGTAAAAAAATGGGATACCAAAAAGACGGATTGCGGGAAATTCAGTCCGAGCTGCCAGGCGCCGACACCCCTTAGCTTATAATCTATAAATAATTGAAATTTAGCCGCACGCGCGCGGGCGTCTTCGAACCAAACGATGTGTCTGCGACCGTCCAGATCCCAATAGGAGAAATAAGGCTGCTGGTATTGAATGGAATAAAGAATGGGTACCTCGTACTTCGAAGCCGTTTCGGTAGCCGTCGCTACCGAGACGGCTTTACCGCTAATTACGGAACCGTTAGCTATGGTCCAGTCATACCCATATCTTGGTACGCCAACTATAATTTTATGCGAGCTCATTTTTTGAATGGCATAATCAAGTGTCTTTCGGATTTCATCGATAGGAGCGACTGGACCGGGATCGGAGTGCGCTTCGTGAAAATCGTATGCCATGATGAAAACAAAATCGACGACCGAGCCGATTCCTCCGTAATCGTATCCGCGATATTCATTCTCGGTTCTTTTTACCGGAAGGGCAACCGAAATGTAATAGTCCTCCGGTTTCAATCGTTCACTTAATTGTTTTAAAAAGCCGGTGTACAGATCTCGTTCATCTTCGGATACGCGTTCAAAATCAATATTCACTCCAGCAAAATTTTTGTCCTTCACCAATGTGTATATATTGTTAATGAGCTCATTCCGTAAAGTCGGGGAATTTAGTACTTGTCTAGTTAATTCAGGACTGAACCCGGCCGGAGTCAAGTTTGTAATTGTTGCCAGAGGAGCAACATGGTATTTTCGGGATGCGCGTATTGCCGATTCATCGTTGTCTAATGTGCTTAAGTTTCCTCCCTCGGTTATGTGGTATTCGAATATTCCATAATAAGTGTTATAGGTTGAAAAATTACGGGCCGTTTCTTCCGTCTGTTCCGGTGTTGCAGGAAGCAGATAACTCAAACCTTCTGACGGATATTTGATGCGGGAAGGCAGAACAAGCCTCATTCCGACGGTTAATACGTCACTCTGAAGCCGGTTCGCGCTTCGCAAGGATGGAATTGGTATGAAGCTGATCTGTGAGATCGCGTACAAAGAATCGCCCGGTTGAACAATGTAGTATGAAGCAGGCACAATTAAAGCTTCCCCCGGTACGATCGTCGAATCGGTTAACCCGTTTACGTTCCGGATAGACTCCATGGATACCTGATATTTTGACGAGATGCGAAATAAAGAATCGCCGTATTTAACGGTATAAATGAACATGAGGAAATTGTCCTCCTAAGTGGGGATACTTTATCTTATACCTTATATTCAAAAGGCGGCATGTATAAGAACCGTTTTCTTCGTCGAGCTTCATTTTTCAGGAGGACTACGGCCATAAGCAAACGACTTTAGATAAATCCCCTTACGGCAGACAGTGAGCAGCTGTTTACCGTAAGGGATTTTTTTGCATCCTTACATTATCTTAACATCCATTTTACACTGGGTTAACCCTTGCAACTTGGCATCAAGTTAGACTAGGTCCGAGGTTACGAAGAGGAGGGGATTCCGATGAAAGCGGAATTGCATTGTCATACGAAGCTGTCCGACGGTTCTTTTACGTTTGACGAAATCGTGGATATGGCCATACAGGAAGGTGTCAGCCATCTGGCCGTCACCAATCACGATACGACTCGCGAGCTTGAGGAGATGGTATCCGAGGGGCGTAGCAAGGGAATAGAAGTGATCCCCGGCATTGAAATCTCGGCCTATGATTATAGTCGGAACCGGAGAGTTCACATTCTCGGCTATTATATTGAGCCCGGCAGCTCCGCAATTGAAGCAGTGTGCGCACCGCTATTGGAGCAGCGGCATGAGGGCTGCCGCGTGGCCGTTAACCGGCTGATTGATGCGGGCTATGACATCCGCTGGGAGGATGTATTGAAATACGCCGAAGGCGGCACAGGCGTCTACAAACAGCACATCATGCATGTGCTGATCGACAAGGGCTACACCGCAACCATTTACGGCGATCTGTATAAAAAGCTGTTTTCCCGCGGGCAGAACGGCGAACGTCCCGGGGTGGCGTACATCCCGACGGAATATGTCAAGGCAACCGACGCGATTCAAGCGATTCTGCAGGCGGGCGGCGTTCCGGTATTAGCGCATCCCGGCCAATACAGGAATTTTGAAGCCGTACCGGAGCTTGCTGCATGTGGACTGCAAGGGATTGAAGTTTGGCATCCGCTGCACGGGCCGGACGATGAGGTTCGGGCGCAGGAGCTCGCGCTCCAATTCGATTTGGTGATGACCGGAGGATCGGATTTTCACGGCTTCTATGGAGAGGTCGACGTGAAGCTGGGCAGTAAGAGCCCAGGACTGGCCGCCGTTCAGGCCATTCAAGCGCGCAAAAGGAGCTGAAGCCATGAAGCCTATCGAGCAAACCCAACTTGAGGCGCCGTTATCTCCCGAGCCCAGCATTCACCCAAGCAGCCACATTATGGACAGTTATGCCGGAGAATGGACCTCGATCGGTGCCAATAACAAGCTGATCGAATCCCGAGTCGGGGACTATACTTATACGATGGACGATGTGACGATCAACTACGCCGAGGTAGGTAAGTTTACTTCCATCGCCTCTCACGTCTGCATCAATCCGGTCGATCATCCGATGAACCGTGTTTCGCAGCACCATATGACTTACCGCCGGGCCGCTTACGGGTTTGCCGAGTCGGACGACGAGGAAATTTTCAATTGGCGAAGGGGCAGCCGCGTTTCGATCGGACACGATGTCTGGATCGGGCACGGAGCGATTATCATGAAAGGCGTCCATATCGGAACCGGTGCGGTTGTCGGCTCCGGCTCCATCGTTACGAAAGACGTTGAGCCCTACACCGTCGTGGTCGGAGTCACTGCGAAACCGATCAAGACCCGGTTCTCCCGGGAGATCGCGGACCGGCTGCTGGAGATAGCCTGGTGGGACTGGCCCCGCGAGACACTGCAGGAGCGGTTCCACGAACTGAACGATATTTACGGCTTTATTAAAAAATACGGTTGAATTCGGTGCAGGAGGTGACAGTCATGCCTGAAGAGCTGGATATCATGGATCATCTGATCGCATCCATCCAATCCGGCAAATACGAACCGGACGATAAATTGCCGTCGGAGAATGAGCTGGCGGAACGGTTCAAGGTCCCCCGGATGACGGCCCGCAAAGCTTACGAACGGCTTCAGGAGCTGGGCTATATTTACTCCAAGCAGGGCAAAGGCAGCTTTGTGCGGGACAGGCAGCAGCGCATTCCATTGATGCTGTCCGCCAATGAAAGCTTCAGCCAAAAAATGATCGATCTGGGATATGACTACGAATCCCGGAATATTTTCTGTGATCCGATCGAGTACAACCATAAAATTTATGAGTCGCTGGGCGCACAAGAGGGGGAGCGGGTGTTTAAAGTGGGCCGGCTGCGGATCATCGATAAACAGCCGATCGCTCTGCATATTTCTTACGTAGCGGAATCGAGGTTTCCCGATATCGGCAGTACCGGAAGAGAAATCACTTCGATCTTCCAATATTATATGAGCCGGGACTACCGCCATTTCAAGTCGAGTCAAACCTTGCTCAGTGTGACTTATCCCTCCAAATATGAGCGGGAGCTGCTCTCTTGCTCCGCCCTCATTCCGCTATTGGTTCTGGAAACCGATTGTATGGACGCCGAATCGGACTTAACGCTGGAATACAGCAAAATCTTGTATCGCGCCGACTTTTTTACTTATGTGATCTAGGGAGGCCAGCTATGAAACGTAAACAAAGAACGGAAATCCTCATTAACGGATCCCCAGAAATCGCGGCCGCCTTGGCCGGGGACATCAAGAACCGTTACGAAGTCCATGTGATCGAAGAGCCCAATCACGGGCTGGTCATGGTCAAGGTGAGGGAAACCGCTCAGCAAAGCTTGTTTTACCTGGGCGAAGTGCTCGTGACCGAATGCAAGGTGCAGATTGAGGGAGCTATGGGTGTCGGAATCATCAAGGGCGATGAACCGGAACGGGCCTATCATCTGGCTGTCATCGATGCGACTTATGAAGCCCGGTTGAAAGAAACGGAGGAATGGGCCGGCATCCTCCAAACGGAACACGAGCGGATTGCGGCGGAGCGTGCCGCGATCCATGCCCAGGTACTGCGGACCAAGGTCGATTTTGAAACGATGGACACGGATTGAAAGGAGCGGAACCGATGAAGCTGGATCTGGTTCACGACATACAAAGTGCTTATCGCAAATTGCTCGACTCCCTGTCAAGACCAGGCATGATCTCCGATCTCTCTGTAGAAGCAGAAAAGCTGGAGCCGGACGAAGACAGCCTCTGCCTGCCGGCGACCCTGGTCTTGGCGCAAATGCTATTGGATACCGAGGTCACCTTCAAAGTATTCTCCGAACGGGAAGCCCGCGTCACTCACGGGTTCAGCCGGTTGACCTATGCCCGTGAGGCGGAAGCGGGCGAGGCGGATTTCATCTTTGTTCTGAATGATGCGGCTCCGGGCGATCTGACTCGCGCGCTCGAAGCGGCCAAAATCGGAGATCTGATGGACCCGCACCACTCCGCCATCTTGATTATCGAAACGAATGGCTTAACCGGAGGTTCGAAGCTGCTTTTAACCGGTCCGGGCATCCGGACGACAGCAGGCGCAGAGGTCGTGTCGCAAGAGGATTGGGTCCGGGTGCGGGCGGAGAAAAATGCCGAATACCCGATGGGGCTGGATCTGATCTTTGTGGATGCCGATCACCGCCTCCTCGCGCTGCCGAGAACGACTCAGGTTGCACAAGAGGAGGTCAGGTAGATGGGATACGTTGCAGTCAAGGGCGGTACACGCGCCATTGAAGAATCGCTGAAACGGATTCAATTCGAAAGATTAAAATACGGCAAGGTATTGGACGCCCTGGAAATCGAGGCCGGGCTTAGAGGGCTCGTCGACCAGGTCATGTCCGAAAGCAGCTTGTATAGCGAGCAGCTCGCGGCACTGGCTATCAAGCAGGCGGAAGGCAATCCGGAGGAAGCCGTCTTTCTACTGCGGGCCTACCGGTCCACGCTCCCCCGGAAGCACTACTCGCGTACGGTACATTCCGAGGAGATGCGGGTGGAACGGCGGATTTCCGCATCGTTTAAGGATATCCCCGGCGGGCAAATCCTGGGTGCGTCTACGGATTACTCCCACCGTCTGCTCGATTTCGACCTGATCGATGAAACGGAAGAAACCGCAAGAGAATGGCTGCAGGCCTTCGAACGAGAGGGGCTTACTCTCCAAGCTCTCCAAGGCGTAAACTCGGAATCGGATGGATCGCCCGCATCTGTTAAGACTGAGGAAGCACGGTTTCCGAAAGTTTTGGACTATCTTCGGCAGGAAGGGCTGATCGCAGGCTGTCCCCTCGATCCTGCCGAGCCGGACGATGTGACGCGAACGAGCTTGACCTTTCCCGCGAGCCGGAGTGAGAAGCTCCAAATCTTGACCCGGGGACAGACGGGAGCCGTTACCGCTCTGGCCTATGCCGTAATTCGCGGCTACGGCATGGTCCACCCGACCGTAGGAGAGCTGCGCGTCGGATGGCTTCCCGTTTATGTAAGCTCCCCTCTGCAGCCTGCGGGCGATGAGGATGATGCTTTCTATATCGGGGAAATCCGGGTTACGGAAGTGGAAATGCTGGTCCCCGCGACCGTAGAGAGGGAGAACGGAAGGAAAGAGCTGAATCTTGAGTTCGGCTACGGACTGTGCTATGGGCAGAATGAAACAAAGGCGATCGCCATGAGCATCCTGGACAAAAGCCTGGAACAGGGCGACAAGTCGGTTCCGACACAGAACGAGGAATTCGTCCTATACCATATCGATTCGGTGGAAGCTACGGGGTTCATTTCTCACTTGAAAATGCCGCACTACGTTACCTTCCAATCGAAGCTGAGCGATGTGCGCAAGACAAGGCAAGTCCAAACCGAGGAAAGTGGGGAGGTGTAAATCGTATGCAGATCCAATACAACTTCGCTTTTTTTGATGAAGGGTCCAAAAGAGAGATCCGCCGGGCCACGCTGAAGGCGATTGCGATCCCCGGATATCAGGTTCCGTTCGCTTCAAGGGAGATGCCGATCGGACGCGGCTGGGGAACCGGGGGACTGCAGCTGACCCTCTCCCTGATCGGGAAGACGGACGTGCTCAAAATCATCGACCAAGGGTCCGATGAATCGGTCAATGCGGTCAGCATCAAGAAGCTCATTCACAAGACGACCGGAGTTGAAGCCGTGGACGAGACGGACCGGGCTACCCTCATTCAATCCCGGCACCGCATTCCGGAAATTCCGCTGAAGCAAGGGCAAATCCTGGTTTTGCAAGTTCCGATGCCGGAGCCGCTGCGCATGTACGAATCCAGCGAGCTGGAAACGAAGCGGCTGCATGGGGAAAAAGACTACAGCGGGGCGTGGCTGATGCTGTTCGAGCAGATCATGAAATACCGCAGCGTATCGACCGGAGCCGATCATCCCGTCATGGTTCATGACCGCTACGTCATGGCCCCGAGCCCGATTCCGAAGTTCGACAATCCGAAGATGAATTTCTCGGAAGCGTTGATTCTGCTAGGCGCAGGCCGGGAGAAGAAGATTTACGCCGTTCCGCCCTATACGAAGGTCGTATCCATGGCGTTCGAGGATGTTCCCTTTGAACCGGAGACTTTCCCGAATCAGAGCTGCAGACAATGCGGGGCCCGGGATGTGTTTATGGATGAGCTGTTCGATCCGGCAACGGCCGCCGTTTACTACCAATGCAACGATACGAGCTACTGCCTGACCCGCATGAATCAGCAGTCTTCCTAAAGAGGTGACGTAACGATGGGTACAATGGAAGCCCCGATCTTGACGGTAAACAATCTGAACAAACAATTCGGCAGCGGCTGCGATCAATGCAGCAATCCGGCAGACCGCCGGTTGGATAAAAATTACTGCCCGGCCTGCGGCACCGTTTATTCGTGCCAGAACATTACGTTCGACCTGCATCCCGGCGAAGTGCTGGGAATCGTAGGCGAAAGCGGAAGCGGCAAATCGACGCTGATGAGGTGCCTATACTTCGATCAGGAAGTGACGAGCGGAGAGGCGTACCTGGGGCCCTATAAAGAAGGACGAAGCAACCTGTTCCGGGAATCGTCCCAGCAAAAAAGATACATCCGCAACCACCTGATGGGCAAGGTATATCAGAATCCGGTCTTGGGTCTCAGGATGAATTTCTCCTCGATCGGCAACATCGCGGAGAAAATGATTGCCGCCGGCAACCGGAACGTAGCGGCGATGGAAGCCCGCGGAAGCGAGCTGCTGGAGCGGGTCCATATTCCCGTCTACCGGATGAAGGAAGCTCCGAAGAACTTCTCCGGCGGCATGCAGCAGAGAGTGCAGATCGCCAAGGCGCTGTCCAATCATCCGCCGATCCTTTTGCTGGATGAAGTAACGACCGGGCTCGACTTGTCCGTTCAGGCGAACGTGCTGGATTTGATCAAGCATCTGCAAAGGGAGCTCAGTATCAGCATTCTGCTAGTATCGCACGACCTCGGCGTCATCCGGATGCTGGCGAACCGCACTATGGTCATGCTGGACGGCCGGGTGGTAGAGCAGGGGCTCACGGATCAAATTCTTGAAGACCCCCATCATGCTTATACCCAGCAGCTCGTTCATTCCCTGCTTTAGAAATTCACAATAGGAGGTCGTCCGGTGTATTTAATCACGAACGGCAACATCATTACCGAAGAGACGATTTTGGAAGGCTTTGACCTTCTGATTCAAAATGATCGAATCGCCAAGATTGTATGCAAAGGCGAGCATGTGCCGGATGCGGGCACCGAAGTCATTGATGCGGGAGGGGGATTCATCACCCCGGGCATGATCGATATTCACTCGGATTATATCGAGCATATGACGGCTCCACGGCCCACATCCTTAATCGACTTTCGCCTGAGTTTGCGCGAAACGGAGAAGGAGCTGATCGCTCACGGCATAACGACGATGTATCATTCCTTGTCTATATTCAAATCCATCGACTATAAATACCGTCCGATCCGCGAGCCGGAAAATGTGCGCAAGCTGATCGACCTGATTGATGAGACGCACTCCAGCAAGCATTTGGTCCGTCACCGGTTTCATGCGAGGTTCGAGATCGACAATCTCGATGAGGTTGATAACTTAAAGAGTTACATCGCCGAAGAGAAGGTTCATCTCGTTTCCTTCATGGATCATACTCCCGGACAAGGGCAATACCGGGACCTTGAAGTATACAAGAAAACGATCCGGGGCTACAACGATATTACGGACGAGAACATCGATCTCATTATATCCGAGCACCAGACGAAGCAGAAATTGACCGTGGAGGCGATCCGCGAGATCGCGGAGATGGCCAAAGCCAGAAACATCGCCATCGCTTCCCACGACGACGATTCGCTGGAGAAGGTGGACCTGGTGCAAAGCTTCGGAACCGCCATCAGCGAATTTCCCATCACACTCGAGATCGCACGGAAGGCGAAGGAGAAAGGAATGTTCACGGTCGCCGGAGCGCCCAACGTCATCTTGGGAGGCTCGCACAGCGGGAATTTGTCCGCTGAGGAAGCCGTGAAGGACGGCTGCATCGATATTCTGTGCAGCGACTATTATCCGGCCTCCATGCTCCATGCCGTATTCCAGTTGGCCGGGCCGCGCAGGGAAGACTTGGCGGAGATGTTCAAGCTCGTCACTCTGCACCCTGCCAGGGCCGTGAACATCGACTCAGAGATCGGCTCCATCAGGGAAGGGAAGAAGGCGGATCTCCTGATCATTGAACGGCTCGAGCCCGATCAATTCCCGGTCATTACGGCCGTGATGGTCGACGGCAAGCTCATACAGAAGACGAACTACAGGATCTAACGGGGGTGATGGGATGGAGAACCTGCTGTCGATAGAACATTTGTCCAAATCGTTCACTTTGCACAATTTGAACAAGCACATTAAAGCGGTGGAGGACGTGAATCTGCATCTGAAAGAAGGCGAGTTCGTCGGGATTACCGGGAAGAGCGGAAGCGGCAAGTCCACAGTACTCAAATGTATCTACCGCACGTACCTGCCAGAGTCCGGCAGCATCTGGTACGAGTCGAAGCGGTTCGGCCGTATCGATTTGGCTGCCGCTCCCGAGCGGACAATCATCGAGCTCCGCAAATATGAGATCGGCTATGTGTCCCAATTCTTGAACGTCATGCCGCGCACGACGGCCAAGGAGCTCGTCCGGCATGCCACACTGGAGATGGGGCATGGTGCGGCTTTTGCCGAAGAGGAAACGGTGAAGATGCTGGAGCATTTTGAGCTCGACCGCAGCTTATGGGACAGCTACCCCGCAACCTTCTCGGGCGGCGAGAAGCTTCGGTTGAACATTGCCAGAGCCATGGTCAAGCGCCCGAGACTGCTGCTTCTGGATGAGCCGACGGCAAGCTTGGATCAAGCGTCTAAGGAAAAAGTAAAGGTGTTGATCGAGCAGCTGATGAGTGAGGGCACAACCATGCTCGGTATTTTTCACGACCTCGAGTTTATGCAGAATCTGTGCAGCCGGGAGTATCAAATAAGGGGAGGCAGGATATTTATGAAAGAACCACAAGAAAACATTACAACAACTTCATATTATCCTGACATTCCGTTGATATAGAGCGTGTACATTAAAGGTTGTGGAAATCAATATATTCGAAAATATGGAGGAGTTAAAGTATGAAGAAGTCCTTGGTTCTGATTTCCTTGATCCTTACGCTTGTCACGGCAGGCTGCGGTTCGAAAACAGGCGATGTCCAAAACACTGCCGCACCCGCTAAAGCAAAAACGAAGGATACCATCACGATGGTTTGGTATCCTAACGAATCCGCCGCCGATTTGAAGGATGCGCGTGATGAGATTGGCAAAGTGGTTGAGAAAGCAACGGGCAAGAAAGTCGAACACAAGACGACTACGGATTATATCATTGCCATTGAGGCCATTGCCAACGGAAACGGCGACCTAGCGTTTATGGGAGCTCAAGGTTATATTGAAGCGAATACCAAAAACAAGAAGGTTCAACCGCTTGTCGTCAACAGCGGCGAATCAGGCACTCTGGACGACGCCATCTACTACAGTTGGCTGAATGTAAGAAAAGGGGAGGAAGACGCCTATAAAAGCGGCAATGGCTTCGCTATCGACAACATTGTCGGCAAAAAATTTTCCTTCGTCTCCAATAGCTCCACCTCCGGATTTAAAGTGCCTTCTACCGGGATTGTCAGCTACTTCAGCAAAAAAGACAAATACAAGAGCCTGACGGCCGAGGACCTGCTTCAAGGCGGCAAGGACAAATTCTTCAGTGAAGTGCTGTTCGGAGGCTCGCATCAAGGCTCCGCAGTCAACCTGTTGACCGGCAAAGCCGATGTAGCGGCCTTCTGCGATACTTGTGTCAGCAACTATGTGGAGCTGTCTTCCGGTACGGCCAACAAGCCGGGGGCGGTTTACAAGGTGAAACAAGGCGCAGCCGAGCCGTTCAATACGCTGATCGGCAAAGAATTTTCGCTTATTTCCGTAACGCCGGTTCTGAACGGACCTTTTGCCGTCAATACGGGAACGCTGGGTGCGGAAGATATCAAGAAGCTTAAAGATGCATTCACTTCCGCTGATGTAAAAAACAATGAGAAAATTTTCCTTCCGAAGGGTTCCAAGGCTACCGGCTTGTTCAAGCAAAATACAGGCAAAGAGCAATTCGTGACAGTAGAAGACGCTTGGTTCAATCCGATCCGAGAGCTTTCCAAATAACCAAGCAGACGCAGGACAAAAACAAATTAAGGGAGTTAACCGTGACAACGTTATTGGAATTCAAGCAGGTATCGAAACAATACGGTGCGGATACAAAAGCGTTATCAAATGTTAACTTCGCTGTGAACGAAGGAGAGTTCGTCTCGATCATCGGACCTTCCGGTGCGGGGAAATCGACTCTTCTTCGCTGCATTAACCGCATGATTGACGCAAGCAGCGGAGAGATCATTTTTGATGGCGCCAACGTCATGGATTTTAAGAAACGCGAACTGAAAACACTTCGTACCCGGATCGGCATGATCTTTCAGCATTATAACCTGGTTAACCGGCTGAGCGTCATCGAGAACGTGCTCCACGGCCGGCTCGGCTACAAGTCCACCTTGGCTGGAGCGCTCGGCCTCTACTCCGAGGCAGAGAAGAGGCAGGCTTACGCCATCTTGAAAACTCTCGGCCTGGAAGAGCAGATTTATAAGCGCTGCGACCAGCTTAGCGGCGGTCAAAAGCAGCGGGTCGGCATTGCCCGAGCTCTGGTACAGAATCCTAAAATGCTGCTGTGCGACGAGCCGATTGCATCACTGGATCCGAACGCCTCCAAGATTATTATGGATCATCTGCGCGGCATCTCGAAGTCGATGGGCATCACCGTCGTCGTCAATTTACACCAGGTGGATGTGGCTCTGAAATATTCGGACCGCATCATCGGTGTGAACAAGGGCTCCATCGTGTATGACGGTCCTCCGTCCGGCATCAATCCGGAGCAGCTCCGCAGCATCTACGGCTCTGAGCTGGAAGAGCTGATGATCGAAGCGGGAGGCCAGCATGCCATCTAATTTTTTTGCAAGGAAAAGAATGAATACGCTCGTCTTCTGTGTCTTGCTGGTCGTGTTAACCTTGACCGCCATTACGATAACGGAATATAACGTAGTCAAGGGCTTTACCTCGATACCGAAAGCGGCGGAATGGGCGATCAGCAATTTCTATCCGAACGAAAAAGCGATGAAGAGGTTGCCCGCCATTGCGAACTCGCTGATCGAGACCTTATTGGTTTCCATTGCGGCAACGACGGTCTCCGCCGTATTCGCACTGCTGTTCGCAATCCTGGGCTCCCAGACGACAGGTGTGGGCGGACCGATCAGCGCGGTCAGCCGCTCGGTCGCGACCTTGTTCCGCAACATCGATGTCGCCGCATGGTCGATGATTCTGCTGTTTTCCTTCGGCCAAAATGTGCTGACGGGGTATTTTGCCCTTTTCTTCGGTTCGTTCGGGTTTCTGACTCGAGCATTTATGGAAACGATTGACGAAGTCAGTTCCTCCTCCGTGGAGGCGCTGAGGGCAACGGGCGCGAGCTATTTCGCCATCATTTTTCAATCGGTAATTCCATCCAGCATTCCACAGCTGCTCAGCTGGATCTTGTTCATGGTGGAAACGAACATCCGCCAAGCGACATTGATCGGAATATTGACAGGTACGGGCATCGGCTTCTTGTTCAACTTGTATTACAAGAGCTTGAATTACAGCGCCGCTTCCTTGGTTGTCATCGTCATTGTAGCTGCGATCCTACTGATTGAAACGGCTTCCAACTCTGTGAGGAGGGTGATTTTGTAACATGGAACTCCAAGAATCCGTCAAAGCCGCTTATGACAGAACCGGAGACCAGGTCACGCTTCCCGATAAACCGATCTCGGCGAAGCCCTTAAACAAGGCGTCGATCGTCATCGGGCTCACATTGGCGGTGCTTGTGCTGCTGACCATCTACGGCTTCGCTACCTTCGATTACAAGAATATTAATTTCGCAGGAGCGATTTATTCCACGGCCGTTACCGTAAAAACGATGTTTCTGGAGCCGCACTTCAAGCATTTCACGTTCGGCGAAGCGTTAATGCAGGTGCTGATCACGCTTGGACTGGCGTTCCTGACAACGTTGTTCGGGGCTATCATCGCTCTGTTGCTCGGACTGCTTGCGGCCCGGAATTTATCCTCGAACACGGTTTCGGTCATCATAAAAAGCGGAGTCGCTTTTATTCGAGCCGTTCCAACGGTACTATGGGTACTGATCTTTGCGGTGGCGGCGGGTCTCGGCAGCGTGGCGGCCGTCATCGGCATGACGTTCCACTCCGTCAGTTACTTGGTGAAGGCGTACTCGGAGTCGTTCGAAGAGCTGGATGAGGGCGTTATTGAAGCATTGAAAGCGAGCGGCGCCAATTGGTGGCAGATCGTATTTCAGGCGGTCATCCCGTCGTCGAGTACTTATCTTATTTCGTGGACATTCATGCGCTTCGAAATCAATTTCGCCGTGGCGGTGGCGATGGGAGCGGCAGCCGGCGCAGGCGGCATCGGGTTTGATATGTTTATGGCCAGCTCATTTTATTATGACGTGAGAGAGGTTGGAATCATTACCTACTTCATCCTCTTCTTCGCCATCCTGCTCGAGATTATGGCCACTCGGATTAAAAGGAAGCTGAGAGCAAGGGCGTAAATCATAGTCCAGGAGAAAAGCCGCAGGCGTATGCTTGCGGCTTTTTATCCCCCTGGAATGGGCTCATCTTATGTATCAAATGCCGCATGGCGATTGAACTGGAAGCGAAGAGGAAACTTGGTCGCTAAATAATTAATGATAAAAATATTTAATGTACTAAATAAGATGGGGTTTATATGTGCAAACAGGCATTGCTTGTCATTGACGCCCAGTTCGGTCTCCTCTTGAAGCAGACATCAGCCGCAAGTATAATTAGAGTTTCCTATTGAGATGATATAGAATTGAATTAACATCTTAAATAAAGGAGTTACCCCAATGGCTGTAGATGTTTATTTGAATTTTAACGGAAATTGTCGTGAAGCGGTAGAATATTATGTACAGGTCTTTGGTACGGAAAAACCGAAATGGATGACTTTTGGAGATATGCCTCCTAATCCGGAATTTCCGCTTCCGGAGGAAGCGAAAAACTTGATTATGCATACCCGGCTTGACATTTTTGGCAGCAATGTTATGTTTTCCGATGTTTTCCCCGGTATGCCTTTTGTGATTGGCAATAATATAAGTCTTGCCGTTGTAATCGACAGTAAGGAAGCCTTGGAATCCGCCTTTAACAAGCTAAAAGAGGACGGCAAAGTAGGCATGGAGCTGCAAGAAACCTTTTGGAGCAAATGCTACGGTAATTTGACGGACAAGTTCGGCGTACAGTGGCAATTCAACCTTGGATTGGGAGGATGGTGACAGCTTACGTACGGCGCCCACGGTCGTGAACATGAAAGTGGTATAATGGAATTGAGAGAGACGAACAATAGACCTTAGCCCATAGGCTTCGGTCTATTTGTTTATGCCATAAAATGAGTTAAAGTCTTATTCCGTTAATTATGAACCGTTCGGCCGAGTAGATCGCGGTTTTTCGTTTCAGGAGAAATTTATTTATCAATATTCATTGACAGGAATATTCCTTATACGGTATATTTTAAATGCGAGTACGGTAACTATCTTAAGAAACGAGGTGGTCCCGATATGACTGGAGCTGATAGTAGAGCCCGAGCCGTACCCTATGTAAACACCAGCTCATTAAAGGAACATTGGCACCATGGATATAACGACGTTTAGCGCACTGGCCGAACCGAGCCGCATCCGCATTGTGGAGCTCCTGATCGATGGTCCCTTGACCGTAGGGGATATTGCTGAACAGCTTCAGCTCCGTCAGCCTCAAGCCTCGAAGCATCTGCGTGTCCTGCTGGAGGCCGGTCTGGTCGAGGTTCAGGCCATCGCCAACCGCCGAAGCTATAAGCTCCGATTGGAGCCGTTCCAGGCACTGGACGCATGGCTTGAAACTTATCGCGGCGTTTGGGATGAACGACTCGACGTTTTGGGTAATTACTTGCAGAAGCTGCGTACAAGAGAAAATAATCAAAATTAAATTTCAGGAGGAATATTCAATGTCGAACAAAATGAATGTCAAGGTAGAGGGTCAGGAACTTATCCTAGAGCGTATATTTCATGCGCCGCGCGAGCTTGTATTCAAAGCGTTCTCCGAAGCTGAACATCTGAAGCACTGGTGGGGGCCTCGCGGTTGGACGCTTACGGTTTGCAACGTCGATTTTCGTCCTGGCGGCATCTGGCATTATTGTATGAAGTGCATCGATGAGAACCAAGGGGATTTCTTCGGATTCGAATCTTGGGGCAAAGCCGTTTACGGAGAAATCATTGAGGCGGAGAAGATCGTTTACGTTGATTACTTCTCGGATGCTGAAGGCAATGAAAAGGAAGGGATGCCTTCAGCTCAGGTTACAATGATTTTTGAAGAATACGAAGGCAAGACAAGACTCATAAATCGGGGTCGATACGCTTCCGCCGAAGCGCTCAAAGCTGTGCTGGATATGGGGATGGAGCAAGGAATTTCCGAAACATGGGATCGCCTTGACGAGCATCTGCAATCGATTCAGTAAGTTCTTCATAAGCATTTTACAAAGACACGCGGAACTAAAAGACGTTCAAACAAGAGAGCCCGGTTATGAGGCTTTTTTGTTTTCTATCATCCTGCTGAAGTCATGTCCATGGGCGAGCATAGACATTGGTAACAATAGAGCAATCTAGAAGAAACCCTGCCACCTTGCTTATGTTAATATGGTTTCATCAATAAATTTAAAAAGGCGGGCATCCCATGACGACTAATATTTCGAAAGGCCGGCTTTGGACGGCAAGGATTATGAGCGGCATCATCATTTTATTTATGTTGTTTGACAGTATAATGAAACTGATTAAACCTGCCCCCGTCGTAGAAGGAACCGTGACGCTCGGATATGCAGAGCACCATATTGTGGTGATTGGAATTCTCGGTCTGCTTTCTACTATTCTGTATGCGGTTCCCCGCACATCTTTTTTAGGCGCACTGCTGCTAACCGGTTATTTCGGCGGCGTGGTTGCTACACACGTTCGAATGGATAATCCGCTATTTACTCACATTCTATTTCCGGTCTATCTTGCCGTTTTGACCTGGGGAGGCGTATGGTTGAGGGATGAAAACGTGCGCAGGCTCATTCCATTCCAAAACAACAGGTTGGATAGGCGAGAAAATTCAGAGCAATCAATCGTTAAATAACCGATGTATCCAGGACCGTCCGGGCAACCGAACGGTCCTTTGACTTGAGAAGAGATGAGCACTAATAATGAGAGATTTGGGTAAAATAGTCAATAGTTCAAACTGTAAGGAGGGACCCGGAGCGATGATAAAGAAAAAAAATGTTACGCTCGTTTTCATCATGGTTGGTCTAGCTATTGGGACGTTGGCTTGCGGGACCAATAAAGCTGTACCGCAACAACCGCAGCAGCCAGTCCCTTCAACCGGACAAACGACTAGCTCTCCCGATGAGAATCCTGGAGGAAGCCGTACAGGAACCCCGCCTGCCGCAGTGCCCGCAGAAGGAGACAAACTGATATTTCCCCATATTCCGGTTGACCATATCGTTGTGGTGATTGAAGAAAATCACTCCTACAATCAGATTGTCGGCAACACGCAAGCCCCCTTCCTGCAGTCTTTGATTGGGCGCGGCGCCTTGTTTACGAACGCACACGGGATCGGAAA
Organism: Paenibacillus gyeongsangnamensis; assembly: GCF_027533625.1. Classification (GTDB taxonomy): domain Bacteria; phylum Bacillota; class Bacilli; order Paenibacillales; family NBRC-103111; genus Paenibacillus_G; species Paenibacillus_G gyeongsangnamensis. The sequence continues at coordinate 56,711 of NZ_JAQAGZ010000016.1, forward strand.
TCCTAGCCAGCCGAACTATTTTGCGTTATTTTCCGGGTCCACGCAGAACGTGAAGGATGATTCCTGCAAAGGACCTTTTTCCGCCGATAATTTGGCGACCGAGCTGATGAAGGCGAATCTCTCTTTCGCCGGATATTCGGAGGGTTTGCCGTCGGCTGGTTTCACGGGATGCTCCTCAGGCGGATACGCCCGAAAGCACAATCCTTGGGCTCAATTCACGAATGTTCCTAAAGAAATGAACAAACCGATGACGGAATTTCCATCCGATTATACAAAGCTGCCTACCGTATCCATCGTTGTGCCTACACTCCAGAATGACATGCACGACGGTACCATCCAGGAAGCGGATAGCTGGTTGAAAAAGTATATGGAAGCTTATGTTTCATGGGCGGATAAGAACCGAAGCCTGTTCATCATTACGTGGGATGAGGATAATTCCAACAAAAATCACATTCCGGTCATTATGGTGGGTCCGATGATCAAGGCGGGCGCTTATCCCGACCCGATCAATCATTATCATGTGCTTCGCACGATCGAGGATTTATATCAACTCCATCCTCTTGGAGAAACCAAGAAGGTGCAGGCGCAGTCTGCGATTTGGAAATAATGAGACATGCCCTCCTATAAGGAAGGGCATGATTTTTTCTTAAGAGAAGGTGTCTTGATTGTTCGCTTCATTTTGTAGCTGACGGGCTCTGGAGAGTTGTTCGTGGGCCGATTGAGTCGCACCGCGATCATTGAGATGCGTTGCTTCATTCAATTCGCTTAAGGCATGGTTAACTGCGTTTTGCGCTTCCGTTGCCGAATTTTGCTCTTGATTATCGGATGGTTGGTTTGGCATGAAATCGTCCTCCTAAGTAAGATTTATTGCTTTCAGCAAGGATAATATGTTCTTAATATTCCAATTTTATACATACCTCAGGCAGCTGAAATGTCGTAAATTTATAATCGCGCTGTCATCTTATCGGATTACAAATATGGTAAATATATGCTAATCTTTTTCTCAAACTAAAGATTTTTTTAAGAGGGAGGAGGCGAGACGATTAATAAAAGCTGCAGGCGTTTTCTTTTTATCCAGAATTGTAAGCGCTTTATATTTTGCTGGAGGCGACTTCCTAATGAACGATCCATTTGAAACCATCAATAAGCAGGGGTGAAATCGACATGGTAAAAACGCATTCGATGTCTTGTATCTGTCTTATCTTAGCTAGCTTAACGCTAACGGCAGGCTGCAGCTCCAGCGGTACTTCTCCGAAAAGCAATACAACATCGGTTTCCAATGAGCCGGTAACGATACGCGTATATAAATATGCTCTCGGCTTTGCGGATTGGGAGTTTGACCGCTATTTCGTTCAAGAAATAAAGAAGAAATATCCGAATATTACGTTGGAATTCGTCAAAGACGGCACGGGAAACGGACCTCAGGATTTATTGACGGCCGGGAACTTTCCCGACATTATATTGACCAGCAATACTTCCATCAATAAATTAATGAACCTGGATGTCATTGAGGATTTGAATGCAATGGTGAAGAAGGACAATTTCGACTTAAGTCAAATCAAGCCCGTTGTTTTGGACTCCTTGAAATTATATTCGGGCAAAGGCGAACTGCTGGCGCTACCCTTCTCCGTGAATATGGCGGCTCTTGCATATAATAAAGATATATTCGATAAATTCGGCGTGCCTTACCCTAAAGATCTCATAACATGGGATGAGGCTATCGATCTCGCGCGAAAATTAACCAGGCAAGCGGACGGCATTCAATATATCGGCTTGGATGTCGATAATCCCGACCGGGTCGGCGGAGGGTTGTCTCTGCAGCTGGTAGATCCGAATACCAAGAAAGCCAGCGTGAATAATGATGCCTGGAAGCGGGTCATGGAGGTGCTTCGGCAGATTTATTCGATTCCGAATTTCGTGAACGGAAACTCTTACCAATATCGGGGAGATTCATTCTTTAAACAGCAAAAGGTCGCGATGATGTCAGAGTGGATCGACAATATTATCGGTCCGGCAGAGGATTTGAATAAGAAGGGTCAGCCCATGAATTGGGACTTCGTCAGCAATCCCAATTTTAAGGAACAACTGGGTACAGGAAGGGAAGTGGATATCCATCTCATGATGGTGTCCAAAACAAGCACGCACAAAGAACAGGCGTTCCAAGTCATGAAACATATGCTCTCAAACGATGTGCAAACCTTGATTACGAGGATGGGCCGGGTTAGCGCATTGAACAATCCGGAGCTGGAGAAGCAATTCGGAGCGGAGCTCGAAAGCTTGAAAGGGAAAAATATCGAAGGGCTGTTTAAAGCCAAGCCGCGTCAGCTTCATATTCCGTCCGAATATGATAAGGACATTGTAAAGGCGAAGCTCTCGAAGGCGGCCAAGGATATGGCGATTTCCGGGAAGGATATCAATACTGCCCTAAGAGAAGCGGAAGATACGGCGAATCAGGCCATTGCAGATGAAGAAGCGAAGAAGGCGGTCAAATAGGTTATTATCATTAGTCCGGCATCCTTTATTTTACTACAGCAATAAGCACAGGCAGTATGATGAACGAAGCCAGTGTTGTCCATAAGATGCATTTGGAAACCAGTTTTGGCGAAGCGTCGAATCTTTCCGCCAAAACTACCGCATTCACCGCGACAGGCATCGAAGACAGTATAAAGAGAACCGAATAGAGGATCCCCTTGATATTTAATAAATATAAACCGAAACATGCGATTAACGGCGATACTAACAAACGGATTGTGACCCCCATCCAAAAACCAGTCTGAACCTTTTGTTCCAACTCCGCATTGTTCACACCTACCATCTGTGCGCCTAGAATCGTTAATACGACAGGAGAGTATGCACCTGCAACCATTGCGACTCCCGTTTGAACGCCAACAGGCAAATGAAGGTTAAAAGTTCGAAGCAGAACAGCCAGTATTGCCGTATAGATAGCGGGAAGCGAGAATACGGATTTCAGGGCATTTTTCACGGAAAACTGTGAACGGGCCGCAAAGTACACTCCTATCGTATTCACGATGATCATTTGGATAACGACATATACCGATGCTTTATCCAAGCCAAGTTTGCCGAAAGCAAGCAAAACAAGCGGCAGTCCATAATTAACGCTGTTCGTTAAGCACGATATCAGAGTGAGACCAGCCGTCTCCGGGGAAGGCAGTTTGAGTATTTTCCCAGATGCTTGGGCTGCTATCCACAATAGGAGCAGATTTAACAGACAGAAGGCAATCGTCATATACACGTCGTCATATGAAATTTCTGCAGTGGTTAAGGTTTCCAAAATGATAGCCGGACTCAAAAAATATAAGTAGAGCATCGTTAAAGCCTTCGTATCCAGATTCCGGTACCGCTTTAGGAGAGCACCCACAATGACAGGGATGGATAGTGGTACAACGACTTGAAACAAGGTAGAGAAAACGGTCTGAATCATAGGAAGAATTCCTTTCTACTCGACACATTTATTTAAAATATAATGCCATTAGAAACGGCTCGTCTAAGATGAATAACCAATAAACATCATAGACACTGCCTATTAAAAAACAAAAACGCGAAATACATACGGAAGGAGCTGCCGCGGCAGCTCCTTTTGATTTTAGTTGATAGGAATTTATAAGTTGTCGTAACTTATAGCTTCGCATCAACCTTGATAAACGCGCTGGTCCTTGTGAGACAAGGACGGCGTAGCCGTTTATCCTGGTTACCAGGTTATTAAATGCAATTTATGGCAAAAATATAAAATTATAACCATTTGCAGAGGTGTTCAAATGCACGTAATCTTACACCTAGTTTTTGTATTGGCTGCTTGGAGGTGGGGGGATTGGAGAAATTGGAGGAAGTATTATTCTACGATCTTGTATTTAATCGTCGTCGATCTGCTTTATAATTTTCTTACTTATAATTATCCGCTTTGGAAGTTTAATCCTGTATCATTTGACAAGTATATTTATTCAAATCACACGTTGATTACACTCGGGATTGATTTTGTTAATTTCCCTGCCATCGTTTTAATGTATCTCGGAAATTTTCCTAAAGGGAAAGTAAAACGACTGTTTTATGTATTAGCATGGGTATCGCTCAATTCAATCATCGAGTTCGCTAGTTTAATCACCATTAAAGGGATATCGCATTATAATGGCTGGAGTCTGTGGTGGTCCCTTGTATTGAATCTTATTTTTTATTTCATGCTGTGGGTGCATTATCTTCGTCCTTTACTTGCATGGGGTATTTCGATTGGGTTATTAGTAATCTTCATTCTTTATTTCGGGGTTCCAATCCAAGCGATGAAGTAACCTTATGTAAAATAAATCCACTTAAGTTCACTCGATTCAAAGAAGGAATTAAACGGGGGGAGACCGGTTTGAGAAGAAACGTATGTCGCGAAATTATATTGAGCTTGTCATTTAATTGGATTTCAAAAAAAGCCATTTTATGGTATGCTCGTTTCAAACTTGGTTGTCTTAAGGGAGGGTCAGGGGATTGTAAATAACCGGTTGAGGTCCGTACACAAAGCATCCGAATGATAAAAGCAGACATTTAACGACAGGATTGTAAGCGCTTACCTAATTTTCTGATTGTATTTATCTGAAGGAGTTGGTGTTGTTGATTAAGAAAGTAACCGTTCTTGCCTCATTAAGTACCCTTGCTTTCTCGTCGTTACTCATTAGCTGTGCGAAGCAGACATCAGCTCCGGGAAATTCCGATGATTTGAAACCGGTAACGCTTAAAGTGTACCAAACCGTTGCGGCTCTTAGCGACGCCGAGTTCCAGGATTATTTCGTGGACCCGGTCAAGAAGAAATACCCGAATATTACGTTGGAGCTGGTCCGAGATAACGGCAAAGATACGAATATGGACAATCTCATTGCTGCAAATAATGTACCGGATATCATTTTTACGGCAAGCAATTTCCTTTTCAATGTAATCACAAAAAATGTTGTGTATGATCTGAACGATTTCGTGAAAAAGAGCAATATGGATCTTTCCCGCTTTGACCCAACCGCTATCTCGGATATTAAAGCGTTTAGCAATAAAGGCGAGCTGCTTGCGATTCCCTTCTCCGTGAATTCCTCCGTCTTGGTATATAACAAAGAAATTTTCAATAAATTCGGAGTGCCTTTTCCGAAAGACAATATGACATGGGAAGAAACGATCGGGCTTGCCAAACAAGTATCGAAAACGGTGGACGGCACGAATTATAATGGAATCGATGTGAACGGAGTAAGAAAGTTCGCTACCGCTTTGTCTTTACCGTTGGTCGATCCGGCTTCACAAAAGGCCGTTCTGGCAAACGACGGATGGAAGAAAGCGTTTCAGACGGCAAAAGCGATCACGGATGTGCTAGTGGACAAAAAAATCGGGTCCAGCACGTTAGGAAGATTTTTCGACCAGAGCTTAGCGATGTTTACCTATTATGTTGACGTATTCGGAGACATTGAGAAAAGGACGAAGGACGGCAGCATGTCATTTGACTGGGATATCGTCTCGATGCCGAGCTTTCCGGAAGCCCAGGGGTACGGCTTAAGAAGCCTCTCTCATGATTTATCGATCACCTCGACAACCCCGCATAAAGAAGAAGCGTTTAAAGTCATTCAATTCTTAACAGGCGATGAGGTACAAACGGCATTAACAAAAAGAGGGATTCGTCTGCCGGCCCTTAAGGATCAAAAGATCAGGGATTCGTTCGGCGCGGATAACCCGGTCTTGAAAGGTAAAAATATTCCCGCCGTATTCCTAACGAAGCCCGCCAAAAATCCCCAGCCTACTATTTATGACTCCTATGCGGAATCGGAAATAGGGAAGGCGTTCGATAAAGTGCTACAAGGCACGGATATCAATACAGCGCTGCGGGAAGCAGAGGATGCAGCAAATCAACGGATTACAACGGAAAAAGCAAAAAATTAACACGTCATAACAATCTAATCCGCGCTTAAATAAAATGCATTTCTATTTCCGCAAGCAAATAGAATATAAAGGATGCACAATCCGAAGGCTATTCTAATTTGAAGGAGATAAGCAAATGGGTAAATTAAAAGTAGGGATCATCGGGACCGGGGGCATCTCCCATCTGCATGCTAGGCAGCTGCTCGAACTGGCCGATGAGGTTGAAATTACCGCCATAGCGGATACCAGCGCCAGTAACCGGGAGAAGTTCATAGCCAAATTCAAGCTGGACGATATCCTGCAGTTCCAGGATTACAAAGATATGCTGAATCAGGCGTCTTTGGACGCCGTTGTGATCTGTTCCCCTCATACCCTTCATTTCGGACAAGCTACCGATGCCTTAAACCACGGATGTCATGTATTGATCGAGAAACCGATGACCTGCTCATCACAGGAAGCATATGAGCTGATTGAGACCGCAGAACTTACCGGTAAAGTGCTTCAGGTATCTTACCAGCGTCATTTTCAACCGGAATTCGTGTTCATTCGCCAAGCAATAGCAGAAGGAAAGATCGGCCGATTGACTTCTGTTACGGCCTCCCTTTATCAAGAATGGAAGCAGGGTACCACCGGTTTGTGGCGCCAGGTTCCGCAGCTTTCGGGTGGCGGAATGCTGATGGACTCCGGCAGCCATATCGTGGACGTGCTGCTGTGGACAACCGGACTTACGCCGGCGGAGGTAAAGAGCTATCTGCACAACCAAGGCACACCGGTCGAAATCGATTCCTTCACGTCCATTCGTTTCGAGGAGGGGCCGGTTGCCGGACTGAATATCGTCGGTTTTTCGCCATGCTGGCATGAAACCTATGTGTTCTGCGGTGAGGAAGGCGGCATTTTTTACACGGATGGCCGTATTGCGATACGCCGAAAGGGACAAGAACCCGAAATTCCCGAATTGCCCAAGCAAACCACCAATCAGGATAAGAGCTTTATCGATGCCGTGCTGGGCAGGCATGAAATCCTGGTTCCGGGAAGCTTTGCGCTGAAGGTCGTTAAGCTGACGGAAATGATTTATCAGGCCGGAGCCTATAAGCCGTATGAGTTGGATGTAACAGGAGGAGCGATATGAGAATAGGCATGCGAATTCCGCCCAAGATGGGCAGTGAAGGAATAGAAAGCGTAGCTGTTTGGGCCGCCGGGTCAGGCTTGGACGTTCTCGATGTCCCACGGTTAACGCCCGAGGTCAAACAAATTTGCGAGAAAGCCGGACTTGAAATCGGGTCCGTCGATGCGCAGCAAACGGGCGGATTGCTCAGCAGCAGCGAACAGCGGAGATCCGATGCGCTGGATGCCGTGAAAAAGCAAATGGATGACATGTCAAGCCTTGGAGCAAGAGTATTGTTCATGTGTTTAGTGCCTGAAGATAAGAATCAGCCCCGGAAAGAAAGCTTTGCGATCTGGAAGGATACGTTTCCCGATTTAGTAAAGCATGCGGAGCAAACCGGCGTATATATTGCGATCGAGGGCTGGCCTGGTCCTGCGCCCCAATATCCGACCATCGGTTGTACGCCGGAGATGTGGCGCGCCATGTTCGAAGCTATTCCATCCAAGCATTTCGGACTGAATTATGATCCGTCTCACCTTGTCAGACTTGGTATTGATTACGCCAGAGCGCTTTCGGAATTCGGCGACAGAATTAACCACGTTCATGGTAAGGATACGGAAATCCTGCATGATGAGCTGTATGAATGCGGCGTGCTCCCGGCAACCTTCGGCGCTAAATATGGTTTTTCCGAGGGCTCTTGGAGATATACGATACCGGGTCATGGGCAGGTGGAATGGAATAAAGTGGCCGTAAGGTTAGATCGATTAGGTTATCAAGGGGCAATCAGCATCGAATTGGAGGATCACCGGTTTTGGGGTACGGCCGAGAAGGAAAGGGAAGGTATTAAAAAAGCGGCGGAACATTTATCATTATATTTTAAATAAAAACGTAAAGCGCCTTTCGATTTTTGATCGAAGGGCGCTTTTCTTCTGACAAGAAGTAGTGAAAATATTTAAAGTTTTTTTAAGCTAATCCCCCGAGAGTGCAACACCGACTACGAATCAAGGCAGTACAGATCGGAGGTAGGTGTCTACATAACTATTATAGCTGCTGAGCAATCTCCCAGACATGTCCTCCTGGATCAGTAAAAGTAATCTGCGTACTCCCCAAGGTCGGTTGATTGGACCGTTAAGTAGCGCGACGCCTCTTTCTTTCAATTCACTACAAACTGCGTCCACGTCATCCACGCGAATGGTAAATTGGAAACGCGATCCCGATTTTTGGCTTGCAACTTTTCCTGGATCGATCAATCCGTGAGCCTGAGTAATTTTCAAGAGGTTACTGCTCAAATTTAATATCCAATCCTTTGATTCAGTTCAGCTTTCTGACGCAGATGATGGCGAAAATGCATACCGACCATTTCGAACCACTCCTTTGCGTTGAGCCACCCAAAACCATCATGTCTGACTTTGTAATTTGGGTTTATCGTTCTAACTTTCCCCTCCCATTGAGACATTCTCTCGAGCACAAAATCAAGTCCTCGCATGAGGTCATCGATTGTTCCCGCATTGCTTGGGTTGTTCGCTGGACCGTCCGGCAATTTGATTTTTATAGGCGGGAATGAATGATTATTGAACACATCTTCACCAGCCTCTGTCTTGCTCTCATGCTGTTCTTCACTTGCGGACGCACATCGTTGCACTTGGTCTAGATAGTCAAGCGCAGTCAGGATCATATGATCATACATCTGGGCGATAGACCAAACCCCTTTCTCGGATATATGCCGTAATTGTTCGAGTGAATAACGCTTGAGATCCGTCTTGTATAAATCAATTATTTCTGCATACTGCATGTAGGGTCACATCCATTCCATGAATTGTGCACGTTTTGACTAGCATACTACACCGAATGTTTTGATATTTCTTTTTATTTGCTATTCTCAGCGATTTTGTTTTAAGAATTCTTAGTGATAAATCTTGGTTAATAATCTTCATTCTCCTGCGTGCTTCCGTTCGACGATGCTCCGCCTGCTCTTCTCCGAGTGTAGGAAGTATGTCTCGTCCATTTCAACGATACCTTGGAACGCTTCGATTGGAATTTGCTTCAATGCCGAGAGAATCTTATGCCGCCAGAAAAACAAAGTTACAAACGAGACATCATCGTACATCAGTTCTGCACATTTGCGAAGCGAAAAGCCTTCAATCATGAGTTCGATAAACCGAACCCACAGGTGAGGTCTCCGTGTCCGCTGAAGAGGCGAATTCGTGAGGTCATAAAATCAACAGCTGAGTTTAACATAGCCTATTTTTTTAAAAATGGGGGTTTTAGTACATATCCAGTAGTGCTAGTTATTTCATACAAGCATATTCATTGATGATTACATATAAGTGAGAGTAAGGAAAAAATTTAGTAGAAAGATGGTGAACAAAATGGCAAGTTCAACCGGCCCCTTGCAGAATAATGTGCCAAATCCTGCTACGATGATCCATGTTTTGATAAGTAATGATGATCTTAGCGCCACAGGTATAGTTGAACTTGAAATATTTATTAATCTTGGAGGTACATTATCGCCAATTGTACATGAGCTTTTTTCGATATCTCCACTTATTACTGAGATTAAGTCATATAATGTAGCTGGAGCTATCGGGTTTGAAGTTCAATATAGTGTCTCAGCCACTACGAACGTAGTAATAAATGTATTCTCTACAGATGCAATGGGCAATATCCTTGGAGCCCAAGGAGTTCTTAGTAGTGAGACCCAAATGATATCACAGTTAACCCCTGTTCCTTAAGTCATCATATTAAAGTTACTGGAGGTGAGTTATTATGCCAAGAACAACTGGACCTATACTAAATAATGGCTTGGCTGCCACAATAGATTTGGTTATAACCAATGATAGTGAAGTACTAACCGTTATATTTGATCTTGAAGTGTTCATTATTAATGGAAGCGGGATTGCAAAAACACCTATTGTGCATGAACTTTTTTCGATACCCCCGCTTGCTAATATTAATAAGACCTTTAGCATTGCTGGCGCTCAAGCTTTTGAATTACAAGCTGATGCAACTGCAACTGATGGAACAGGTGGACATGCTACAGCTAACATATTCTCGACAGATACACTTGGAAACCTTATTTTTGCTGGGCGAGTACTCGGCAGCGAAACAGAACAAATTACTGCATTAACGCCTGTACCTTGATTTTATGGGGACCCAATTCGCGACCTGGAACGAAGACGATTGTCGCCGGAATAACTTATGAGAGTTAAATAAAAAAGCGGCCCTTGCTCGTCATCCTTTGCGAGAGGGCCGATTCATAAATAGGGGAAGACTATTTCGTTTGTTTATGCATGCGGAATGTTCGATTCTTTAAACCGGCTTACGTCTAAGATGGATTTTCTTTGTTTCAATGTAAGGTAATGTTTTAGGTTTAGACCCGAAAAGCATCCACGAATATTTTACATATTTATGCGACAGTTCAACAATAACCCACGATAAGAGAAGGGTAACGGCATAACCTACGGCAACGTATAAATAGTAAGTAGCTGGAGTATAGCTGACCGGTAAACGGAAGTAATAAAAGAGAACTGCAGCATGTATAATGTAAATTCCGAAAGAAGCCACGCCAAGGTTAATGATCGTATTGATGAGTTTGGTATTTAGCTTTCGGTACAACAAGCTCGATAATTGAAGCAAAATCAGCGGAGAAGTATATGTATGAATGAACCAGTAGCACTCGTATATTAACGAATTTGCGCTGAAATCATTCACACGGGTTTGATACCAGAGGTTCACATCTCCGAAGCTTGAAACGATCCATACAGTCCAAAGAGGTATCCAGAGCAACGCTTTTTTTGAAAAAAGCTTGCTCCACGTAACGGTAATCCAATCTTTTAACGAATGATAATAGATACCCCAGAATGCGCCCATAAAGTAATAAGAAATAAAACTGATGGCCAGCTGCCCTTTATCCGCGTATTGCAAAAAGAAATGGTTATAAAGGACAAAGGCCCATTGCAATACAAACCCGCTCCAGATCAGATGCTTTGTTACACGAGGGTTTCGTTGTAGGAACCACAATAGAGCAGGAAACAGGATGTACAGCTGTGCGTTGATGAACACAAAATAAAGATGGTAAAATGTATTGCCGTAAAGAACCTTTTCAAAAAAATCGGTCAAGGAAGCATGCTGAAAAAACTGCGCCCACGTTTCTCCGAACGAGTAATAAGTCTGGATAACGTAGTAAAAAACAGAGAATATGAGATAGGGCGTTAAAATATACAGGAATCGACGCTGATAGAAGCGAACGATTATTTTTCCATCCAAAGGCCGATCATAATAACTGTAAAACAGGACAAGGGCGCTTAAGAAAATAAATGTCGGCGTTCCGAATTTGTTAAAAACGTTTAAAAAATTAAAATAAAAGAACATGGAAGAGCTTTTATCTACAATTTCTCCGATGGGAATCGAAGTAATATGGACAAAAATGACGCCGAGAATGGCTAGAGCACGAACGATGTATATGATATTCAGCTGTTCTTTGCTTGTTTTTGCAGCTACCCCATTGGAACATTTCCTCCTTGTGTTCTTGTTCACATAAACCAAGTATAGGAGTCTTTAATTAATAAACTGTGAACCCAAACTTAAATTTAGCTGAAAATCCTTTCGGACCATGCCGCCATCTTTGTAGCTTCATTATGGAGCCTTTGTCAAAGTATAGTTGTTTACAAAAAAGGGAATGATTTGTTATCATAGTAGCAATATTAAAACGCGATGATGAGAAGAGTAGGGTAAAACGTTCTTGTACAGAGAGCTCCGGCAGCTGAAAAGGAGCAAAGAGCTTTTCCTCGAACCAAGCCTCTGAGCAGCATGTCGGAACCGTGGGCGGGGATGGCGTGACGGGAGCTCCCGTTATAGAGCTAGGGTATAAGCATTGCCTGCAATGCCGTACTTGAAGAGGTTAATATGGCGACATATTAATGAAGCTGGGGTGGTACCGCGAAAATTTCGTCCCCAAGACAAGAGGTCTTGGAGGTGAAATTTTTTTTGTTCCGAATACCACTTATCAAGTTCATTAGGAGGAGTCGACCTTGGTTAACGAAAAAGAGCATCAAACCGAACATTTTTTATTTAGGCTGATTAGTGAGGAGCTTGAGGAGAGAGGATTTAGCAGGGAGATGTGCACGCGATTTCCTCCCGAGCCTAACGGCTATCTTCATATCGGAAGCGCCTACGCTATACACACGAATTATACGATGGCGCAAAGGTTTAACGGAACGTTTCATTTACGTTTTGACGATACGAATCCGCTTAAGGAGAATATCGAGTATGTGAACGCGATTATCGAGGATATCAAGTGGCTCGGCTATGATCCAGGAAATCACATCTACTTCGGCTCGGATTATTCGGACGAAATCTATAACGCCGCAGTCACCTTGATCAAGCTGGGGAAGGCCTATGTCTGTGATTTGACGCCGGAGGAAGTAACGGAGTATCGGGGGACTTTGACGGAGCCAGGCAGGAACAGCCCTTATCGAAACCGATCAGTCGAGGAGAATCTGGAGCTTTTTGCAAAAATGAAAAATGGCCGCTACCCAGCCTCCTCCAAGGTTGTTCGCGCCAAAATCGATATGGGCTCGCCCAATGTAAATCTGCGTGATCCTGTCATTTATCGAATTATCTATGCAGAGCATTACAGGACGGGAAATGACTGGTGCATCTATCCGATGTATGATTTTGCTCATCCCATTCAAGATGCGATTGAGGGCATCACCTACTCCTTATGCTCAATCGAATTCAAAGACCATCGACCCTTGTACGAATGGGTCTTGAAGGAGCTTGATAGCCATGAGCCTCCGCGGCAAAGGGAGTTCGGCCGGCTGAGTTTAACGGGTGTTGTGACAAGCAAACGGTTTTTGAGGCAGCTGGTAGAAGGGGGCTACGTAGACGGCTGGGATGATCCTAGGCTTCCCACGCTCCGAGGTTTAAGAAGAAGAGGCTTTACGCCGGAAAGCATACGCAGCTTTATTGAAGAGATCGGGAGCATCAGAACCCAGAGTTCAGTTGACATCTCGCTCTTGGATCATTGCCTCAGGCAGGATCTGAAGGAAAAAACGATTAGCGTCATGGCCGTTTTGCAGCCTTTAAAGGTCGTCATTACCAACTACCCGGAGAATGACGTGGAGCTGTTAATGATTGAAAACAACAGCGAAAACGACTCATTGGGGAAAAGAGAAGTTCCATTTTCCAAAACGATTTATATCGAGCGGGACGATTTTATGGAGCAGCCGCCCAAGGGCTTTCACCGGCTGAGTCTGAATGCCGAGGTAAGGCTGAAGGGGGCGTATTTCATCAGGTGCGAGGAAGTGATCAAGAACCGGGAAACAGGTGAGATTACGGAGCTTCGCTGTACCTACGACCCGCTCACTAAGAGCGGCACCGGGTTTACCGGGCGTAAGGTGAAGGGGACGATTCATTGGGTCTCAGCAGAACACGCCGTAAAAGCAGACGTTCATCTATACGAGAAGCTGCTGCTTGAGCCGAACATTCCGAAGGAGGACAGCGGGGATTGGACCGATACGATCAATCCGGACTCGCTCGTAATCTTAAAGGATGTTTTGATGGAACCTATTGTTGAACATGCCCGCCCGGAACAAAAATTCCAATTCTTGCGTCATGGCTATTTTTGCGTAGACAAGAAGTTCACTACCGGCGGCCGGCATGTATTTAACCGCATCGTACCGTTGAAGGATACCTGGAATAAGAGATGAACATTGTGCAAAAATTAGAAAGTAAAATTTACAATAAATATAAAATGATTTCGTTCTAACCATTCATTCACCCAATATAATTTTAGTACACTTGGGTTGAACCTGAGTGAAATGGGAGGGATTAGAATGGCAGATTTTGAAAAAGAAGAATTGTTGTCTGATGATGAGACGGTTGAAGAAGTAACTGAAAATGAAGCAGTAGAAGAAACCGAAGAAGAATCAGAAGAAGAAGTATCCGAAGAATCGGAAGAATCGGAAGCTTCAGAAGAAGAAGCTGAAGAAGAACAAGACGAAGAAACAACAGAGTAATATCTTTTAAAATCCCTTCTCCTCCATATTAAAAAACAATTGACCTGTTCATTTTTAAAAAATGAACGGGTTTATTTATTTGATAAGAAGTTATGAGTTTTCGTAACTTATAGCTTTTTACATCAACCTTCCTCTCTTTATTTTGGGTTACCCAGAAAATCAATTAATCAACCCTATTTATTACAATAGGTTACTGCAGTGAATGTTTAGATGAGCGGAAATATATGGAATACAAAGATTTAAACCACTGGATTAACATTGGCATGGATATTGCAAGTAACTATTTCAAATTATTGGACTAAAGTGAAGGTGAGCCCATGTCTGAAGCGATCTTGGAAGTAAAAGACCTGAAAACGGTGATTCGAGACAAGCAGACCGAAAAAACCATTATCGACGTCATCAATTTCGAGATTGGGCCGAAGGAAGTGGTGGCGCTGGTTGGCGAATCGGGCTGCGGCAAGAGCATGACTTCGCTGTCGATTATGCAGCTGCTGCCCAAAACGGGAGCCATCGCCGAAGGAGAAATTCGATTTCGCGGGCGCAATTTGGTTGGGCTCCATGACCGCGACATGTCGCAAATCCGCGGACGCCAAATTGCGATGATCTTTCAGGAGCCGATGACCTCGCTGAACCCGGTGCTGACGATCGGTCTGCAGCTGATCGAATCGATCCTTCGTCATTTGAACGTTTCTAAAGCGGAGGCGGTCGCCATTGCGGACGACTGGCTGCGGCGGGTCGGGTTTCCCGAGCCGGCGAGAATCCGGAAAGAATTTCCCCACCGGCTGTCCGGCGGGATGCGGCAGCGAATCATGCTGGCGATGGCCATGTGCTGCAAGCCGGAGCTGCTGATTGCCGACGAGCCGACGACTGCGCTGGATGTGACGATCCAAGCCCAGGTGCTCGATCTGATCCGGCAGCTGCTGAACGAATCCGACATGTCCGTGCTGTTTATTACGCACGACCTTGGGGTGGTGGCCGAAATGGCGACCCGGGTGATCGTCATGTATGCCGGACAGATGGTGGAGACGGCCGATGTCCGAACCTTGTTTACATCGCCGCTGCACCCGTATACGAAGGGGCTGCTGAATTCGACGCCCCGAATGCATGGAGCCATTGAGAAACTGCTCCCGATTCCGGGTACGGTCCCTGCTGCGGGAGCTTACCCGGACGGGTGCCGGTTCGCTGATCGCTGCCCGAAGGCAGCGGCGGTATGCCGCGAGAAAGCGCCGGAGCTTCGGGAGATCCACCCAGGCCACCAAGTCCGGTGCACGCTTGTCTAGCTAGCAAAGGGGGATAAACCGCTTGACTACTCCGCTTCTGGAAGTAAAAGGACTCAAAAAGTATTTTCCGGTGGGACAAAGCTTCAAAAAAGGCTCCGTCAAGGCAGTAGACGATGTGAACTTCAACGTGCATGAAGGCGAAACGCTGGGCATCGTCGGTGAGTCAGGCTGCGGGAAGTCGACGGTGGGACGGCTGATTTTGCGGCTGCTGGATCCAACCGCAGGCGAAATCCTCTTTAACGGCGTTGCGATCGGAGCGATGAATCAACGAGAGCTTCGACCTTTTCGGAAAAACCTGCAGTGTGTGTTTCAAGATCCGTTCGCTTCGCTGAACCCTCGGATGTCAGTTGGGGAAGCCATTGCCGAACCGATGATCGTTCAGGAAGGAATGAAGCGTGCAGAGGCAATGCAGCGAACGGAGGAGCTGCTGGAAAAAGTAGGGCTGAGCCGACTTGCACTCCGATTGTATCCGCACGAGTTTTCCGGAGGACAGCGGCAGCGAATCGCCATCGCCCGGGCGATCTCCTTAAGACCGAAGCTGATCGTAGCCGACGAAGCCGTATCGGCTTTGGATGTGTCCATTCAGGCGCAAATCGTCAATCTGCTCGGTGATTTGCAGCAAGAATCGAACATGTCCTACGTATTCATCTCCCATAACTTAAGCGTTGTGCGCAACATTTCAGATCGCGTGGCTGTGATGTACTTAGGACGTATCGTAGAGACGGCTAGCAGAAACCAGCTGTTCGAGCAGCCGAAGCATCCGTATACCCAGGCGCTGCTGTCGTCGGTGCCGGAGCCTGACGTTGATTTCAAGCAAGAGCGAATCGTGCTGCGCGGCGAAGTTCCGAATGCGGCGCATCCGCCGTCGGGCTGTCCGTTTCACCCCCGCTGCCCGCACGCCGTCGACCGCTGCGCGTCCGAGCCGCCTGCCTTCAAGGAAGTCGGGCCGGGGCATCATGCCTCGTGCCATTTCATATAAAATCCATGAAATATGGAGGGTGAACAATCTAATGCCGAACAAACCGTACCGGAAATTAGGTTCCGCCTTACTTGCTATTGTAATGGGCGCTGCCGTCGTCTTATCCGGCTGTACAGGAGAGGCGGCGGGTACTGACGGCAAGGCCGCCTCCAAAGACCCGTCGAAATCACCCGCAGGCACTACCGCCTCTAAGAAGGAAAAAGTCGACGGCGGCGAAATCATTACCTTTAACTTGACCGAGCATCAGGGCTGGATCAAGCTCTATACGACTACATTAGTATCCAGCGAAATTCAGGAGCTTGTGTTCAACGGTCTGTACCGCTTAACCGATCTTCAGGATATTGTGCCAGATTTGGCGGAAGACATGCCGAAATCCTCATCTGATTTCAAGGAACTGACGGTCAAGCTTCGCAAAGACATCAAGTTCTCCGACGGACATCTGCTGACGGCCGACGACGTCGTATTCAGCTATAACATCCCGATTAGCAAGGACTATGTCGGTTCGCGTAAAAGCACCTTCGAGAAACTGCAAAAAGTCGACAAAATCGATGAAACAACAGTGAAATTTACGTTCTCCGAGCCCTACATCGGATATTACGGGATGCTGACCCACCAGATTATGCCGCAGCATGTGCTGAAAGACGTACCGGTCAAGGAGCTGGAAAAGTCGCCGTTTTTCAAGCAGCAGCCGATCGGTTCCGGCCCGTATAAGCTGACGGAGTGGAAGCAGGGACAATATTTATCGTTTACACGCAACGAAACATATTTCAAAGGCAAGCCATCGGTCGAGAAAGTCACCATTAAGGTGATCCCGAATTCGAACGTAGCGATGGCGCAGCTGCAAACCGGCGAAATCAACGCCGGCAGTGTGGATGGCGAGAACTTGGCGGTGGTCAAGGATTACGCGAAGAAATCGGGCAAAATCAAGCTTCATGAAGGCATCGCAACTACCTCATACACCTATATAGGCTGGAACAACATTCACCCGTTATTCAAGGACAAATTAGTACGACAGGCACTCACGACGGCGATTGACCGCCAAGGGATCATCGACAACGTCATCGAAGGACAAGGGGTCATCATTCACAGCCAGACGCCTCCGCCATTCTGGAATTATACCGATAAAGTGCCAAAATTCAATTATAACGAAGCCAAAGCTAAGCAAATGCTGGTTGAAGCGGGCTGGAAGCCAGGCAGCGACGGGGTGCTGGTCAAAGACGGCATGCAATTTGCTTTTGAGCTGCTCGTTAGCCAAGGGAACAAAGCGCGTGAGAAAATCGCCACCGTCGTACAGCGCAATTGAAAAAAGTCGGCATAGCCGTGACACCGCGCCTTGTGGAGAGCTCCGCCTACTCGCAAACCGTACGCGACAAAAAATACGATGCGACGATTTATGGCTGGAACCGCAGCGGCGACCCTAACCCGAAGGGCACCTGGCACTCCACTTCGAACTGTACGGGCTGCAACAACTCCCATTCCTACAGCAATCCGGATGTCGATAAGCTGATCGATGAAGATTTGAAAACACTCGACATCAACAAACGCAAAGAGCTGCTCGCCAAAATCGACGCGCTGATTGCAGAGGATCAAGGGTACACGTTCCTGTTTGCGACAACCGCTACGATGGCATTTCCGGCGAATTTGGAAGGATACAATCCGAAATGGTCCAACCTGAAAGAAATTGAAGGCTGGTACTTTACAAAACAATGAAAGTAGTGACTACCGATGGGTAACTACGCGCTGAGGCGTATTCTGAACGCCGTCCCTATATTGCTGGGCATCACGATGATTTCATTTTTAATCATCCATATGGCGCCGGGCAGCCCTCTGTCGCATCTGCTGGACGATCCGTCCATCACGGCGGCCGATCGGGAAAATATGATGCAAGCGTACGGATTGGATCAACCGCTCTATATACAATACTGGCAGTGGCTTAGCGGCATGGTGCGGGGGGACTTCGGCACCTCGTTTATCAAGCATGAACCGGTAATCGAGATCATATTGAGCCGGCTGCCGTATACGCTTCTGCTCACGTTGTCAGCGTTCCTCGTGGCGATCGTCATCGCGGTTCCACTTGGCGTCCTGTGCGCGGTGAAGGCGCACTCCCGGCTGGATCAGATCGTTTCGGCGATCACGTTTGTGGGGACTTCCACTCCCGTCTTTTGGTTTGGGCTCTTGCTCATCATGTTTTTCTCCGTCAAACTGGGGTGGCTGCCGTCAGGAGGCTTGATGACGATTAACGCGCCCTTCAGTCTATCGGATCGTATCCTTCACCTCATCATGCCGGTGTGCGCGTTAGCGTCGCACGAAATCGCCTATTGGCTCAGATATGTTCGTTCCAGCATGCTCGAGGTCATCAACCAGGATTACGTGCGGACGGCAAGAGCCAAAGGGCTGCTGAACGGGCGGGTGCTTATGCTGCATGGTCTCAGAAACGCGTTGATCCCGCTGGCCACCTTGCTAGGCTTGTCGCTTCCGACGTTTTTCGCTGGAGCTTTAATTACGGAATCGATCTTCAGCATACCCGGCATGGGGCGGCTATTTATCGAAGCGGCCTTTCAGCGGGACTATCCGGTCATTTTCGGGATTACGACGATCGGAGCTTTTCTGCATGTGTTCGGTAATCTGCTGGCTGACCTGCTTTACGCCGTATTGGATCCACGGGTGAGCTTTAGCCAAAAGGGAGTATAGGGGTGAGCCGATGAATGTAGCTGTTACTGCCAACAAAGGATTGCCTGCGGCCGCGTCTCAAAACCGGGCGTGGGAACGATTCAAGCGCAACAGGCTGGCGCTGATCAGCTTGTTCATTATAGGAGGTCTTATTGTGCTGGCGCTGCTGGCGCCGGTGATCGCGCCGTTCGATCCGGCGGAGCAAAATTTGCTCCAAAAGCTGAAGCCGCCGAGCAAGGAACATTGGTTCGGAACCGACGATCTGGGCCGGGATTTATTGAGCCGCGTTCTCTACGGAGCCCGGGGTTCCTTATCCGTAGGAATATTCGCAGTCGTGTTTAATGTGCTGATCGGAGTTGTTGTCGGAGCGACGGCCGGCTATTATGGCGGCAAAATCGACGGGATTTTGATGCGGTTTACGGACATTATGCTCTCCTTCCCGCAAAAATTTGTCCTGATCACCGTCGTCACGATATTAAAGCCGAGCCTGCTGAATATTATCGCCGTGCTGATCGTCTTCGGATGGATGTCTAAAGCAAGGCTGTTGCGGGGCCAGATCCTGTCGGTGAAAAACCGCGAATTCGTGGATGCAGCCCGGACGATCGGGATGTCCGATTTCCGGATCATATTCCGGCACATTTTACCGAACGCCTTGGCGCCGGTGATCGTGTCCGCCACGTTGCAGGTGGGGGGCATGATTTTGACGGAATCGACGTTAAGTTTTCTGGGTCTTGGAATTCAGCCGCCGACAGCGAGCTGGGGGAACCTGCTGCAGTCCGCGCAAAGCTTGACCATCATGACCAAAGCGCCGTGGTACCCGTTCATTCCGGGATTTATGATTTTTCTGACGATCATGTGCTTCAATTTTATCGGCGACGGGCTGCGCACCGCATTTGATTCGCGTTAACAATCTGAACGCTTTTAAGGAGATGAAGAAACAACGATGAAAGAGAGAAAGCCGCGCGACCAAGTCATGTTGGAACAACAATGGAACCTTGATGATTTGTATTCGAATGCAGAGGCATGGGAAACGGAATTGCAACGTATACAAGAGATGGTTGCTTCCGTTACGCAATATGAGGGGAAGCTTGATGAAGGGGCGGACAAACTGCTTGCCTGCTTGGAAGCGGAGGAAGCCATTCAAATTCGGATTCAGCTTGCGGCGACGTATGCACGACTCAGGCTCTCCGAAGACGGAACGAACCCGATTCATCAAGCAAATTCGGTAAGAGCAGGGGATCTCCAAGCGAAAGTGAGCGCAGCGCTCTCATTTATTCAATCGGAATTGCTGGCTTTGCCCGACGGGACGATCGAAAACTACCTGGAAGCAGAGCCGGCTTTGGAAGTGTTTCGGAAGAGCTTAACGGATATGCTGGAAGCCAAACCGCACAGACTGTCGGCAGAAACGGAAGCAGCTCTGGCATCGCTGGAAGAAGTATTGGGGGCGCCGTATACGATTTATCAGCGAAGCAAGCTGGCGGATATGTCATTTTCCCCTGTGGAGGACGGTAAAGGCGTAACATGGCCTATGTCATTTGCATTGTATGAGACGGACTACGCGCTGTCAGCGGACACGGTGCTTCGCCGCGCCGCCTACCAATCGTTTACAACGACGCTAGGGTCATACAAGAATACGTTTGCTTCCATTTATGCTGCAGAAGTGAAAAAGCAAACGGTGCTGTCGCGACTGCGAGGTTATGAATCGGTGACTCACATGCTGCTTCAGCCTCAACAGGTTACCACCCGGGTATACTTCAACATACTGGATATTATCCGTACGGAGCTGGCCCCTCATATGCGCCGGTTTGCGCAGCTCAAGCAGCAGGTATTAGGCCTTAATCAAATGATGTTCTGCGATTTGAAGGCTCCTCTCGATCCGGACTTCAGCCCGCCGATTTCTTTTGAAGAGGCCGGACGGACCGTAGTGGACGCCTTAAAGATTTTGGGGCCGGAATATACGGCAATCATGGAACAAGCGCTGGCGGAAAGATGGGTTGACTATGCGGACAACATCGGGAAATCTACCGGCGCGTTTTGCTCCACTCCATACGGAGCCCATTCTTACATTCTAATCACTTGGTCAGGCAATATGCGGAGTGCATTTACACTGGCGCATGAATTAGGGCATGCCGGGCATCTGATGCTTGCCGGCCGCAACCAGCGGCTTGCGAATTTCAGGCCTACCATGTTCTGCATCGAAGCGCCTTCGACCATGAATGAGCTGCTATTGGCACAGCATATTATGGATCAATCCGACGATCTGCGTTTGAAGCGCTGGGTGATCATGCAGCTCATGAATACTTACTATCACAATTTTGTCACCCATTTGCTTGAAGGCGACATGCAGAGAAGAGTGTATGAGGCGGCCGAGAGAAATGAACCGCTTACCGCCCAAAAGCTTTTCGAACTGAATGGACAAGCGCTTTCAGACTTTTGGGGCGATGCCGTTGTGCTGGATCCGGGGGCAAGCCTGACGTGGATGCGACAGCCGCACTACTATAGGGGACTTTACCCGTATACGTACGCCGCCGGCTTGACGGTCTCAACGGCTGTTGCCTCCCTTATTCGTACGGAAGGGCAGCCTGTGATCGATCGTTGGCTGGAAGTGCTGAAGGCCGGTGGTACGTTGCGGCCGTTAGAGCTGATGAAGCTGGCGGGTGTCGATATGTCGGAGCCGCAGCCGATTCGGAGCGCTGTTGCATATGTCGGTTCCTTGGTGGACGAATTGGAAAAGCTTTTCTAGTTTAAGATGAAGGGCGGAGGAGTCGCATTGTGCACTCCTCTTTAAAATTTGCATGGGTTTTGGGGAAAATTCCAACGGGTTACATCATTTTAAGGAGGGTATTCGATTGAGTATTGAAAAATGAATCAGCCCAATGAAACGGCTCATGTTATCTCGGGCGATGTGAAGAAAGTGTTTGAGCATCTTCTGGCGGATCCATATGTAAACTCAGGGCTGGAGTTTATTCAATCAGACAATGATCAAACCTTGGCAGATCAAATTGAAATTACTGAAATCCCGGCTCCTCCCTTTAAGGAAGAGGTTCGTGCGGAATACTTTAAAAAACGTTTGGAAGCACTTGGCTTATTGGATGCCCGAATGGACCGCGAAGGGAATGTATACGGAATTCGGCCGGGGACGGGGGAAGGTCCCAAGCTTTTTATTTCCGCCCATCTGGATACTGTTTTTCCAGAAGGTACGGATACGTCGGTGAGAAAGGAAGGCGGAAGATACATCGGACCCGGAATTACGGATGACGGCAGAGGCTTAGCCGCCCTCCTGTCGCTTGTCAGAGCGTTCCATTTCGCGAATATACAAACCAAAGGAGACATCTTGTTCGGTGCTGTTGTAGGAGAGGAAGGCTTGGGAGATTTACGGGGAATTAAGGCGATATTTAGAGAGCGGCATGATATCGACGGATTTATATCCATCGAACCGGGCAAGCCGTCCCGTACGATTTATTTGGCGACGGGGTCGCGAAGGTACAGATTTACTTATAAAGGGCCGGGGGGCCATAGCTACGGAGCCTTCGGCATTCCCAGCGCTATTCATGCTCTGGGCAGAGCGATTGCTAAAATATCCGATTTATGCCCCCCGGAGATTCCAAAAACAACCTTTACCGTCGGTACGATCAATGGAGGCACTTCCGTCAATACGATAGCGGCAGAGGCCATTATGCTAATCGATTTGCGATCCACTTCGCCGGAAGAGCTGCTGAAGATCGAGGAGCAGGTGTTCGCCATTGTAAAAGACGCGGCAGTGGAAGAGAATACGCGCTGGAAAAGCGATGCGATTCAAGTGGATATTGCCATTGTAGGAGACCGCCCGGCGGGTTCCCAGCCTTCCGAGGCAATCATTGTTCAAGCCGCATTGGCATCGACGGAGGCGCTAGGCTTCGAACCGCTTTTGAGCCAACCTAGCAGCACAGATGCCAATGTACCCATCAGTTTAGGAATCCCTGCAGTTACTTTAGGCGGTGGCGGTTCGAACGGAGGTGCGCATACGCTGGATGAATGGTTTGATCCGACTGACGCGCATTACGGAGTGCAGAGAATATTTTTGACGATGCTCGGACTCGTAGGGGTGGACAACGCTACGGAGCCTCTTTTACAAAGGAATGGAAGATAGTCAGATGGCAATTTTTTTGTTAAGATGGTGTTAAGCTTCGAAAATGTCATAATTAAAACATGATGCAAAGTGGGTGGACATATGCAATTGCAAAATACCCTGGCTCAGGGTCAATACATGAAATTGAATATTACACCACAACTCATCCAATCAATGAACATTTTGCAAATGTCTATGGCGGATTTAGCCCATTATATCCAGGAGCATGCGCTGGAAAATCCTTTCTTGGACGTTGTAGTAAATCATGAGACATTTTATACTCGAAGAAAAAAGTGCGGTTTAAAGGCTAATTCGGCAAAATCATTACCGTACGACATGGTTGAACTCGCCGGCGGTGAAGCCGAGACGCTGGAAGCTGCGCTTCTTAGCCAATTGAGGACCAGCAAATTGAATGAAAAAACGTATAAAATCGCCAAATATTTAGTCGGAAATTTAAATGACGATGGTTTCCTGCTAGTGCCGTTAGAGGAGGTAAGCGAATATTTCCGCGAGCCGATGGCTGAAATAATGAATGCGCTTACCAGCTTGCAATCGCTCGACCCGGCCGGGGTTGGTGCGAGATCGCTGCAGGAATGCCTATGTATCCAAATCTTAAGAGATCCTAACTCCGATCCATGGGCGTATCGGATCATTACCGACTATTTTAATGAATTGGCGTGCGGCAAGCTGCAGCATATTGCGAATGGACTGAACATTGCCAAAGAACAAGTTGTCCAATCGCTAGAATACATTCGAACCCTCAAGCCTCGTCCGGGACTTATGTACAACAACCACCGTCCTAATTATATCGTTCCCGATGCCGTCATACAAAAAGAGCATGATCGCTACGTTGTTCTCGTCAATGAAATGTGTATGCCCAAAGTTTCTGTAAACCGTTATTATTACCGGCATTTGGTCAAAGGGAGCGAAAATAAAGAGGCGAAATCCTATATTCATCATAACTTGCGCGAAGCTCACTGGTTGATCGATAGTTTAGAGCAAAGAAAAGCGACTCTCCTCAGAGTGATCGAAGCGATTCTGCAAGAACAGCTTCTTTTCCTCGAAAAGGGCATTTCATACTTAAAGCCAATGATTTTGAAAACGATCGCCATGAAATTGAATGTCGACGAATCCACGGTCAGTCGGGCGATTCGGAACAAGTTTATCTTGACGCCACGCGGCATGTTCGAACTGAAATTTTTCTTTACCAACGGACTGCTGACATATAACGGAGAAGCCGCATCCGCCAAAAGCATAAAAGCCCAAATTCGCAGCTTAATTGACAGCGAAAAAAAAGCGAAGCCGCTATCCGATCAGCAGATTACAGACATGTTGGCTCAAAAAGGTTTGCAAATATCGCGCAGAACCGTCATGAAATATAGAGAAGAGATGCATATATTATCTTCCCGGTTGCGGGTGCTGTCTCAATAAAAAAACGGGTCTTCGGATTTTGTGGTGGACTAGCAAGAATTTTTATTTATGAATATGGATAAATACTCATTATGATGCATGTTTATTTGGTTTTTTAAATTGTTCTTCTTAAACTAATGTTCTCTGTTAGTCTAATGAGCAGTCTTCCCTGCCTAGGATTATGCGTCCATGTTGGAGTCCAATTATGCGCATATTGTGTCCTGACGCCGCGACATAAACATATGCGCATTGAAATTAAAAATCCCCAATCTTCGGGGATCCTAAAGTACCTAGTTTGTGTCGTCGGACAAATAGAAAAAATAAGATAATCCGCGACATTTTCTACATCGTCGGCGTTTTCCAACCTGGAATATGCAGCCACATAAACCGCATTTCGCGTAACGTCCTATCAGACAACTTAATGCCTCCGTATTACCCCGAACCGTTTGCCGTACCAGAACGTGCCGTTCTTAAAATCGATTCTAATTAAATTAAACCTGCGCTTCCAGCTTAAAATAACAGAATCGGCGTAATCGCGATGACCCCAGGACTCATCCCAACAGGTAAGGTTGCAACAACAGTATTATTTTCCGTGTTAATCACCGAAACCGTGGAATTACCATTATTTGTAACATAGGCACGTGAGCCGTCGGGGGTGATCGCGATTCCAATAGGATTACTTCCTGCTGGTAAGGTCACCGTAGCCATGATCGTATTCGTTCCCGTATTAATCACCGAAACCGTAGAATTACCCGTATTTGCAACATAGGCGCGTGAACCGTCGGGGGTGATCGCGATTTCAGAAGGATTACTTCCTGCTGGTAAGGTCACCGTAGCCATGATCGTATTCGTTCCCGTATTAATCACCGAAATCGTAGAATTATTAAAATTTACAACATAGGCGCGTGAACCGTCGGGAGTAATCGCGATTCCAACAGGACCACTTCCGGCGGGTAAGGGCACCGTTGCCACGACCGTATTCGTTCCCGTGTTAATCACCGAAACCGTAGAATTACCCTGATTTGCAACATAGGCGAGTGAGCCGTCGGGGGTGATCGCGATTCCAACAGGAAGACTTCCGGCAGGTAAGGTCACCGTAGCCACGACCGTATTCGTTCCCGTATTAATCACCGAAACCGTAGAATTACTAACATTTGTAACATAGGCGCGTGAGCCGTCGGGGGTGATCGCGATTAAATTAGGACCACTTCCGGCAGGTAAGATCACCGTTGCCGCGACCGTATTCGTTCCCGTGTTAATCACCGAAACCGTATTATTATTAAAATTTGTAACATAGGCGCGTGAACCGTCGGGGGTGATCGCGATTCCAACAGAACCACTTCCGGCAGGCAAGGTCACCGTAGCCACGACTGTATTCGTTCCCGTGTTAATCACCGAAACCGTAGAATTACCTTGAATTGCGTAGGCAAATAGAAGCTCCTCTATTCGGGAAAGTTCCCCTTCCAGCACATGCTCATGGATGATTTGCCCAGTAGATCCTCTTTCCAAAACCGTTGCGGCAATATCGTTAGCCCCAAGCCCACTGGTAATCACGCGTACACCGAACACGTCCAGGTTTGCAAAGATGTTGTCGACGGTAAAACCAGAACCAGGTGTACCGAACGGATTTAGTGATACCAGATTGACAGCATAAAGGGTTTGACTATTAAATCCATTACTCGTTGGATCAACATGATAAACCTCAATACCTGCAATCGCAGGCGTTCGTCCAGTATTTAAAAGGCGAATAGCGAGCTGTGTTGTTCGTGGGTTATCTCGATTGTCTAATGGACCCGTATCCAAAATTGCCATAAATCGTCCCCTCCCTGTAAGTCATATTCATACCCAATATATGACTTTAGAGGACGCTTCGAATGGGTTACTTCACCACCTTACAACACCCAATTTGTACGTTGTATATTTAACGAAAAATGTACTCCGCTAATCCTAACATCCACCACGCTCTACTGCCCGTTAACGACATAACTAATGTTGTCGTATAACGTATGTTTATGCAAAATTGACGAGTGGCTGTAAGTCTGATTCCACCATAAGATCCGAATACCCAAAAAAACAAACACTCCTTGCTTACATCAACGTAATCAAGGAGTGTTTGTTTTTCATCTGAATGGAGGACATCTTAGTTCCCATCAAAGATTCAAATGCTGTTGGAAAAAAGAAAAGACTTTTTCGTTCATCCGGATATGGTTCTCAAGCTTCTCCGTCTTATGTCCTTCATCTTCAAAAACAATCAGTTCAACGTCCTGTCCTCTAGCAGTCATGTCCCGAAACATTTGCTCCGCTTCGCTGACCGGCACTCTCGTATCATTCTTACCGTGGAAAATGAGCAGCGGTGTTTTGATTTGATGGGACAGGTTTAAAGGAGCAATCTCTTCAAAGAAGTCGGTGTCATCCGCCAACGTGCCATATTCCACCTCTCTTAATTTCCTTCGCCATGGCCCGGTATTCTCCAGAAATGTCTGAAAATGCGAAATGCCGACGATGTCAACACCTGCCGCCCATAAATCCGGGTAGTGCGTTAAGGAGGCCAGCACCATAAATCCGCCGTAGCTTCTTCCGATGATTCCGATTTTTGCGCTGTCAATGGAATCGATTCGGGCAATATCTTGGACCAGCCAAGCCAGGTCAGCGACGGAATCCATTCGTTTTCTGCCGTTATCCAAATTCATATATTCATTACCGTATCCTTTGCTCCCCCGAACGTTCGGAATGAAGACGGCAAACCCTTGACTAGACAAATATTGAATGACCGCATTAAATTCGTACTTCGCTTGCGATTCCGGTCCGCCGTGCACGTACACAACTGCGGGTGACTTCTTTCCTTCCTGCTTGTAATAAAAATAAGGGACCTCCAGCCCGTCGAACGATGCGAAGGTACGCAATTCCGGCTCACGCCATGGAGGACTTGTTCCTTCGGTTTGACTGAAGTAAGTAAGTCTTTCCAAAGAGCTGGTATCTAGATGATAGCCGAATATTTCTCCCGGAAGCAAGGGGCTCTTCAGCCCGAAAATCAACATCGTATCGTTGAACAACGCAATCGAATCGATGACCCCTCGAGGGATATTCGTCGCCGCCTCGGATGCCCCGGTCAACACATTGTAAACATGCAGGGTAGAAATACCGCCTTCGTTAACCGTATAAGCAATCCGGGTTTCGTCCGGTGACAATTCGGCTTCCTCAATATCCCAATCAGGAGAGTGTATTAGTTTATTCAGTTCCCCTTCCGGCGTAAATCGATATAATGCCATCGTATTCTCCGAAGCGTCGGACAGCAGATAACCCAAGCCTCCATTGTTCTCCATTAGCAAGCTTTCGTAGCGGCCTAACGTCTCAAACCCGATCCTTGTCATGCCGCCTGTGCTCAAATCGAGTACGTACAAGGATTGCAAATTGTTTCCTTCGAGGCATCTCACCACCAGGCTCCGGCCATCCGGCAACCACCGATCGGGGGTGCATCGGCCATCGAAACGGTAAACGACCTCCGTCTGCTTGGTCTCTACATCTTGCACAAATACATCGAAATATGCAGGGTTTCTGCGATTGCTGGACCAGGCAATTTTCGTCCCGGAAGGGGACCAGCCACCTAAGTGATGGAAGTGATCTGGCGATACCATCAATGGTTCAACCGATCGCGTTGCATGATCGACAAGATAAAGCTGCTGTTTTTCATTTCCTTTCGAATCCATACCGACGATCGTTTTTTCTCCGGTCGGGGAATGGCTAACATGCAAGACGGAGTCGGGCATAACGACGAACTGCTCACAGCGGGATTCTGCTGCATTCCAGCACCATAGCTGGGGAAGCCCGGATTTTTTCGATATAAATGTGACCTGGTTCTTGTTTGGTACAATCTTCGGGCTATAGGCCGACCCCACGTTCAGATAAGCTTGAAATGAGTGAATGTCTTCCGTTTTCATTGTCAAATGTTTCCCGCTCCTTCTCTCGAAAATGTTGTTACATACTGACATGCAATTTTCATACCAACCATGATGCAATAGATATCCTTAAAAAACTTCAGCTGCAAGAGCTATAAGGTGACCCTATTCATCATTATTTATCACTTAAATGTAACCCATTGTTTCATTGCAGGTCGGCATCCCATATCCTTTTTGAACCAACTGTCTTTGCTTTTCAGCACAAAAAAATTTTCTCAAAATAAAAAGATTGGCAAGGATATTGCTAAATACTGAAGTGTACCGGTTTAACATGATTTGCCGAAGGAGTGAAGGATAGATGGCTGTTGCTGTCAATGTTTACCGTGGTGACGCGGTTGAAAGCTCTCACCAAGGCCATATTGCTGTTGTAGATGTAAAGGGGCGTCTGCTGTACGCGTATGGGGATCCTTATAGACTTACGTTCGCCAGGTCAGCGATGAAGCCGTTTCAAGCGATTCCGGTCGTAGAGACAGGAACGGCGGACCGGTTTCACTTCGAGCCGGCGGATTTATCTTTATGCTGTGCCTCCCACAGCGGAGAGGAACGCCATCGATCCCGGGCGTTATCCATCCTGAACCGGGCGGGACTAGGGGAAGAAACGCTTGTATGCGGAACACATGTGCCAAGAGATAGTGACAGCTACAAGCAATTGATTCGAGAAGGCCGCGAGTTAACTCCGATTTATAGCAATTGCTCCGGGAAGCATGCGGGCATGGTGGCGACAGCGTCACACATGGGCGAGCAAGTAGAAACATATCATCTGCTCGACCATCCGGTGCAGCAGCGGATTATGGATGCGGTAGCCGATATGACCTGCTACCCACAAGAGAATATTTATACCGGAGTGGACGGCTGCGGAGTTCCCGTTCATCGCATCCCGCTGGCCAACATGGCATGGGGGTATGCTCGTCTGGCGTCCCCCGGCTGCATGGATAACCCCCTCCGGCAGCAGGCGGTCCGTCGTATTGCTGAAGCTATGGTCGCATTTCCGGAAATGGTGGGGGGAAACGAGCGATACTGCACGGACCTGATGCGCGCTTTTAAAGGCCGAATTATTGGCAAGTCAGGGGCGGAAGGGGTGTATTGTATCGGTGATCGCGATCTGGGGTGGGGCATTGCTCTGAAAATAGAAGACGGGGGCGCACGCGCCGCCTATGCAGTAATGAGCGAGGTATTGCGGCAATTAGGGATTGGAAACGGCGGTCCGTTGGATGATCTGAAGCCGTATGCAAATCCGGTCATTAGAACGATGAGAGGAGAAATGGCCGGCCGTATACAAGCGGAGTTTGTTCTTGACAAGATAGAATCAACACAGCTTAGTCGAAGCACGCATTAGATTCCGTACATTTTATATAAAATTCAGGACCTATGAGGGAGGAGAACAGGCATAATGTCAAATAAACCGTATCGGAATTGGGCAGCCGTCGTCGTTTCAATCGTAATGGGGGCCACCGTAATGTTGGCCGGCTGCACAGGAGGAGGAAGCAGCTCATCTCCCAAAGCCCCGTCGGTTCCAACCGCTAACACAGCCGCATCCAAAAAGGAAAAGGTTGACGGCGGCGAAGTCATTACCTCTTATACCAGCGAGCATCAGGGCTGGATCAAGCTCTATACTACCTCGTTAGTATCCAGCGAGATTCAGGAGCTTGTGTTCAACGGCCTGTACCGCTTAACCGACCTTCAAGATATTGTACCGGATTTGGCGGAAGGCATGCCGAAATCCTCCACTGATTTCAAGGAACTGACGGTCAAGCTGCGCAAAGACATCAAGTTTTCCGACGGACATCCGCTGACGGCCGACGACGTCGTATTCAGCTATAACATCCCGATTAACAAGGACTATGTCGGTTCGCGTAAAAGCACCTTCGAGAAACTGCAAAAAGTCGACAAAATCGATGAAACAACAGTGAAATTTACGTTCTCCGAGCCCTACATCGGATATTACGGGATGCTGACCCACCAGATTATGCCGCAGCATGTGCTGAAAGACGTACCGGTCAAGGAGCTGGAAAAGTCGCCGTTTTTCAAGCAGCAGCCGATCGGTTCCGGCCCGTATAAGCTGACGGAGTGGAAGCAGGGACAATATTTATCGTTCACGCGCAACGAAACATATTTCAAAGGCAAGCCATCGGTCGAGAAAGTCACCATTAAGGTGATCCCGAATTCGAACGTAGCGATGGCGCAGCTGCAAACCGGCGAAATCAACGTTGGCAGCATAACCGGTGAAAATTTATCTACAATCAAGGAGTACGCGAAGAAATCGGGCAAAATCAAGCTGAATGAAGGCATCGCCACCACCTCGTACACATCGATCACCTGGAACAACATTCACCCGCTATTTAAAGACAAATTAGTCCGACAGGCACTCACGACGGCGATCGACCGCCAAGGGATTATCGACAACGTCATCGAAGGACAGGGGATCATCATTCACAGCCAGACGCCTCCGCCATTCTGGAGTTATTCCGATAAATTGCCGAAGTTTAATTACAACGAAGCGAAGGCGAAGCAAATGCTGGCCGAAGCGGGTTGGAAACCAGGCAGCGACGGGATTTTGACCAAGGATGGCAAATCTTTCGCCTTCGAGCTGCTCGTCAGTCAAGGAAATATAACCCGCGAGAAAATCGCCACGGTTGTTCAACAGCAGTTGAAAAAAGTCGGTATTGCCGTGACACCGCGACTTGTAGAGAGCTCCGCCTTCTCGCAAACCGTCCGTGACAAAAAATACGAAGCGATTGTATATGGCTGGAACCGAAACGGTGACCCGAACCCGAAAGGCACATGGCATTCCACGTCGAATTGTGTGGGCTGCAATAATCATCATTCCTACAGTAATCCGGAAGTGGATAAGCTGATTGAGGAAGATTTGAGAGCACTCGACATCAATAAACGGAAAGAGCTGCTGGCCAAGATCGATGCGCTGATTGCAGAGGATCAAGGGTATACGTTCCTGTACGCGTCGACTGATACGATGGCTTACCCGGCGAATTTGGAAGGATACAATCCGAAATGGTCCAATCTGAAAGAAATTGAAGGCTGGTACTTTACAAAATATTGGGAGGAATTTGCATATGAGAGAGGTTCATTTTGAACAAACAAGTGTCACCAGTTTTTCTGTTTACGAATTCGGCACGGGTGATGGACCTGCTGTCGCGATTACAGCCGGTGTCCACGGAGACGAGCAAACAGCTATTCATACGGCTTTTCTTTTGCGTAAAGCATTGGGCGAGCAGACCGTCTTGGGACGGATCAAGCTTATTCCTATTTGCAACCCGGCCGCTTACCGGAACCGGTCCCGCCGTTCTCCCTTTGACGGTCTCGACATGAACCGGAGCTTCCCGGGAAGCGCACAAGGCAGCCCGACGATGCAATTGGCCAATGCGCTGTGGCAGGAAACACGTGACGCTCAGTATATCGTTGACCTTCACTGCTGCGGTGTGGAAGGCTCGACTTATACGCTTGCCCAGTATGAGGAGTACCCGGATCTGCGAGAACTGGCAGAGGCGATTGGAATACCCGTCGTTATCCAATCCGGCGGCACTTCCGGACAATTATTTACCGAATCCTGCAAGGTGGGGCAGAAGGCGCTGATCATCGAGCTGCCGGGAGGGCAGCCAGGCGGAATGATTGATGTGGAGGCTGCGGAACAATGCTGCGAAGCTTTAATCGGATATTTGCGTTACCTGGGTGTGCTGCAAGGGAAAACGCAGCCCCAGGAGGTAACCTTTTACGGTAAAATCGTTACCATGGCCGCACCGCATCCAGGCTTGTTCCTGCCTGAAGCCACACCTGGAATGAGGTGCAAAGCAGGCGAATACCTTGGAAGCTTTGAAGGGACTCCGGTAACGGCTCCTTTCGACGGAGTGATTTCTACGATTAGTAAGGTCCGTTATTGCTTTGCCGGTGAGCGTATGGCGGCGGTTGCGCCGCACAAGACAGAATGACAAGTACACCCCAGGCTACCGGCTGATGAAAGAGGCAGTTTATTGACTGAATATACTGGGAGGATAAGTCATTTATGAAAGCGACCTTAATCAAGAATGGTACCGTTTATGCACCTGAGTATTTGGGTGAGCAAGATGTACTCATGATCGGAAGCAGCATTGCGAAAATTGAAAAAGAAATACCTATTTCCGGCAGCGTACTGGATGTGGAAGTGATTAATGCCAAAGGAAAATGGGTCGTACCCGGTCTTATCGATCAGCATGTCCACATCATTGGAGGAGGGGGGGAGACCGGATTTGCCAGCCGTACCCCGGAGCTCGTCTTATCTGCTGTTATCCGGGCAGGGGTAACCACTATCGTAGGTTTGCTGGGTACGGACGGTGCCACAAGGCATATCGAATCGTTGTACGCGAAAGCGAAAGGGCTGGAGGAAGAAGGGATAACCACCTTTATTCATACTGGATCTTATTCGGTGCCGAGTGTTACCCTTACAGGCGGCATTACGAGAGACATTATGTTTATTGATAAAGTGATCGGAGTCAAGGTGGCCATATCGGATCATCGCGATTCCAACTGTACGAGAGAGGAGCTTGCCCGGATGGCTTCCGAAGCCCGAGTAGCAGGCATGCTCAGCGGCAAGCCCGGCATGGTTCACGTTCATCTGGGACGGGGCAAGGATATGCTGGATATGATTATGAACATTGTCGAAAATACAGATATTCCGATCGATCAATTCGTTCCTACGCATGTAACAAGAACGAGAGAATTGTTCGAGCAGGCGAAGCAATTTGCGAAAATGGGCGGACGCATCGACATCACCTCATTTTCCGAATTAACGCCGGGCAGTAAATTTAAGCCAAGCCAAGCATTGGCGGAATGTATTCAGGATGGGGTTCCGATACAAAATGTGACGGTAAGCTCGGATGGTAACGGAAGCATTCCTAAATATAATAACGAAGGCAAAATTATCGGGATGAGTGTAGGCGTATTGGACGCATCGCACCTGGTACTAATAAATTTGGTTAAAAATGAAGGTGTAGCGGTCGAACAGGCGATCCAATTTTTCACTTCCAACGTAGCGCGCGTGCTTGACATTTACCCTAAAAAAGGTTGCCTGCAGGCGGACAGCGATGCCGATATTTTGATCATGGACACGGATATGAAGATTGAGACCGTGTTTGCCAAAGGCAATAAAATGATGGAGCATGGCAAGGTCATCGTTAAAGGGGCTTTTGAATAGGGAAAAAATAATCGGGTCTTAAGTGGGAAGTGGACATGAGGATGCCACACCATTCATAATAGGAATATATCCGATCCGGGTGAGTTCCATAAAGAAGGTGGGCAGGCATATGCACAAAAACACGATAACGTTTATTTCCAAACTAAACGATACTCTCCAATCTTTTGTGAATCAGTGTTACGAGCTTGGCGTTCCGGAGGATTTTCATATTGAAGGGCGCACCGTCAGCCAACTTTCTTACCACCCGATCCCAGAGCATTCCTTAATCGTGTTGTCCAGTTCAAACATATTACCTGCAGTTCAGCCCTATCTGCCCCAAGAAGCTGATGTGATCATTGCCAATAGAACGATTAATTTCATGCATATCCGCAAGATGCTTGAACTGCCCAGAGGCATGAAGGTGCTGCTCGTCACCGACGGAAAAAAGAGGGCGATTGAGACCATTGCGCTTTTGAAGGACTCAGGCGTTGATTTGCAATTTTATCCGTATGATCCGGAAGGAACATACCCCGAGGATATTGAGGTCGCCATAACATCTGGTGAAGCCATGCATGTACCGCCTCATATTGATAGAGTTATCGATATCGGAGCACGGGTCATCGATTTATCTACTTGGATAGAGATGTATGCCCACTTCGATTATGAAAGCAAAGATCTTCGAAAGCTGACAGCCCGCTACGTCCAATCCATAGTTTACATAACGAATGATTTGAGCAATGAAATTCAAAAAGCCAACGTTCTCTCCAAGCAATTGGAGGCGATCGTCGACCGGATTGAAGACGCTGTCATTGCGATAGATGAGAAAGATTATTTGCGCAATATGAATCATAAGGCTTTGGAAATATTGCATTTGCAGGGCAGAAAAATAATGGATCAGAGAGCGGAAAGCTGCCTGCCGTTACAGTTCTATCAAATCATTTGCAAGATGCCTTTTGATAATGAAGAAGTCATGAATTGGGAAAATCAAACCTTCTTTTTCCGTAAAACGAATATTCGAATCGAAGGAAACCACTTTGGGTATTTGGTTCTATTTCGGAGAGCTTCCGAGATTAACAAGCTCGAGCACGATTATCGGAGAAAGCTGCTGACCAAGGGGCTTGTTGCCAAATACACCTTCGATCATCTTACAGGGACAAGCAGCAGCTTTAAAAAGATATTAGCGATCGCTAAAAAAATAGCCAAAAGCAATTCCACTATTTTATTGCTTGGCGAGTCGGGGACAGGGAAGGAGCTGCTTGCTCAAGCCATTCATAACGAATCGGCCAGGCGCTGGGAACCGTTTGTAGGCGCTAATTTTGCGGCTATATCGGAAACGCTGTTGGAAAGCGAATTGTTCGGCTATGAAGAGGGCGCTTTTACCGGCGCAAGAAAAGGGGGGCACGTCGGTTTATTTGAGCGGGCGCATAATGGAACTGTATTTCTCGATGAAATCGGCGATGCCTCGGGTATCATTCAAAATAGGCTGTTAAGGGTGCTGCAGGAAAGAGAAATCATGAAAGTAGGCGGCAATCGGGTCATTCCGATTGATATACGCGTCATAGCAGCCACTAATCGAAATTTGGAGCAAATGGTACGGGACGGGGAGTTTCGTACGGATCTATTTTACAGGCTGAACGTATTGCCCTTATTTATTCCTCCTCTCCGTGATCGAAAGGAAGACATCGTCTTACTTATTTCGCGATTTATTAAAAAAATATGCCATGAACTTAAGCGGCCGCTCTTCACGATTTCTCGGGAAGCACAGCAGCAAATGCTGGATTATCACTGGCCAGGAAATATCAGGGAGCTGGAGAACGCAATTGAATATTTGGCTCATATCGCCGAAGATGTAGTTTATCCGGAGCATCTTTTTTTTAAAGGGAAGGTCTATGAATACAAAGAGGCGGAGCATACGAAGCGCCACGAGCTGGAAATCATTTATCAATCGTATGGCAGTAAAGGCTTTATAGATGAGATCAAGCTCATTCTGACGATTCTGAAAGAGGCTAATGACGCTGTCGGAAGGAATTTTATCGTTCGCCAAATGCAAGCCCTTGGTTACCATATTACCGAACAGCAGCTCCGATACCGTCTGAAAATACTAAAGCAGGATCATCTGCTGAATGTTGGCCGAGGAAGGCAAGGCAGCGCTTTAACGAAAAAAGGGATGGATTTCCTGCAATTGATATTAAAATTGCAATGAGGATAATTGATTATAATAAAATATTCTCAGGCCAACTTTGGATATTTTGATACTATTATAGTGATATACAAAGATAGTATTTCATTTTAACGATTTGGAGGGATGGAAGCATTCGTGAACGGGAAAAAATCAATCCAACCGCCCATGAACTGATGGAATTCCATGTTGAACATGTGCAAATATTGTAAAATTAGCTTGATCGTTCTAAAACTCAAATTGGAAGGATGTTTAATCAATGGGACATTTGAGGCCTTTTCTTTTATCGGAGGATGCGAGATCTCAAGCTGAGTTCTATACGCAATCACTCGGTGGTGAGATAGTGTCTGTAATGACGCATGAACAAGCAACGGGTGCACAGCATGAGCTTAAGGACAAAGTCATACATTTATGTCTGGTTGTTGCCGGAGGAAATTCGATTTTCATGGCTGATTCATTTGAACCATTTACTCAAGGATCTGGTGTATCATTAAATATGCGTACAAAACAGAATCTGAAGCTAGGGAAGCATTTGCAAAGCTAGCATCAGGTGGTATTGTGAAAAATCCTTTTGAACTGCAGCCTTTTGGCTTGTATTATGGAGACCTTACTGATAAATATGGTGTAGCATGGATGATCACTGCCGAACCGAAAGCGGACAATCCTGATTAAAACACCTAGTTGAAAACGAAAGTGAGAGTGAACATTTGAATATTAGAGTAGCAAATGAATTCGATTACCCTGATCTGCGAATGATATACCTAGAATCACGCCGTAATAATTTTCACTGGGCGAATATAGAAAAAATGTCTCTTGATGATTTTGATAACCATACTGTAGATGAGTATATACTTTTAGCGGAGGAAAATACTCGCATTCTTGGATTTGCTTCTTTATACTTACCGGATAACTTTATTCATAATTTATTTGTTCATCCCGATTTCTTTGGTAAGGGTGTTGGTGGACAACTGCTTGCTGCCTCTATAGAGAAAATGAATAAACCAATAAGATTGAAGTGCGTATCTGAGAATCACAAAGCGTTGAAATTTTATGAGAGTAAGGGTTGGAAGAAAGTTGTTGAAGAAGATAAAGGGGGAGGAAAATATTGGGTTATGGAGTTTGAATAAATAGTAGTGGTGCAGAGCAAGCGGTTGGCGGAGCGAAATAGGGTTGGGTGAAAGAGTAAAAGCTTGAGAAATCAGGCTTTTATTTTTTTGTAGAAGCATTTTGCGCCGCAGCGAAATGAATAGTACCAACGCTTAGAGAATTGTATTCAACACCTAAAAATATGTGGGAATATACCCAAAATATGTGTATCGATCCCCATGCTCGATTGCTATAATCAACTTTAACTGAGAGACAATTCCGGGAGGAACACACATGGTAAGCACATATAACGACTTGTCCTATTTACATTTGGATAGCGCGCTTACCCAAGCAAAAAGCAACGTCACCGTTGCAGATTTGGAAAAAGCGGCGAATTCCGCCGTTTTAAATGTGGAAGGTATTACTTCACCGGTGATCATACAGTCCATTGAGCTGTTGTTCAACAACGGATTATATTTCTTGCGGACACGATCGAAGGATGGCTCAGAAGGAGTTGCTGTGGCAAGCGAACGTGCAGCTTATCTACATCCTCTGCTCAAGCAGCTGATCATCCCTTACTTTATAGATAAGGATGCCAGAGATTTGGAAAAGCTTTTGGATGGTGTTTATGTGTACCAAAGCAACTATAAACTGTCCGGCCTTGCTCTGTGGTGCTGCATATCATGGGTGGAGGCAAGCATGCTTGATAACGAGATTCCTATTTACGTGGCAAGCGGCATTAGGGGCACAACGCCTGAAGAGGAGATTGAAGTGCTGCAGCAGAAGATCGCTGAGACGGGTGCCAGGGCTGTTAAATTCAAAGTAGGCGGACGGATGAGCAAAAATGCCGATTCCATCGAAGGGCGCTCCGAAACGCTCATCTATTTGGCGCGCAAAACGTTCGGTGATGAGTTCACCATACATGCTGACGGAAATGGTTCTTATGATCCTCCTGAAGCTATCAAATACGGCAAAATGTTGGAGGAAATCGGCGCCTTCTTCTATGAAGAGCCTTGTCCATTCGAGCATCTTGAAGATACCAGGGAGGTTGCGGATGCGCTTCAAATTCCGCTGGCCTTCGGAGAACAAGAAACCAGTATAAGACGGTTCCGATGGATTATAGATCATGATACCGCTCAAGTGGTACAGCCTGATTTGCAGTACAACGGAGGGTTTATAAGGAATACCCGTGTTGCCAGAATGGCTGCGCTAAAAGGCATACCTGTCACACCGCACATTTCCGGCGGATTTGGATTTATCTATATTTGGTATGGATTATTCGGTGATTGACAAGGTTCTTCGTAAAGCATACCTCTTTTAGCCAGGGACAAGTATTCGCTCCCAAAGAGCGGATGAAGCATGTATGATAATGTAACCTCACGAGACTGACCGAACAAAAGAGTTCTACCGTTGCCACCCGAAGCTATAGCTCAATAATCAACCAGGACGAAGCTGCCGGCATGAAACCGGCAGCTTACCTGCGGTTAAACGGGAGGGTTAATTAAGAAGGAAAAAAACCAAGTTTTTTAAGTTATATTAAACATTAAGGGTTTTTCGACAAAAAGTTATCTGAATATTCAAAACCTTTCATTGACGCCTTGGCGCTGTCTTTGTAAGATAAGACATATAATAAATCGTGTATGATAAATTCAAGAGAAAAGGTGTGGGGATTGAAAAAACTAAAGCGCCATCTTCTTACTGAAGAGATTTACTCGATCGTCAAGGAAGAGATCATGAACCGTTCGCTTGTGCCCGGTGAGAAGGTGAATATTGACCAGCTGGCGCGGGAGCTCCAGGTTTCCAATATTCCCGTACGCGAGGCTTTATCCCGCCTTGCCGCCGAAGGGTTAGTGAAGACCGTACCCTTCAAGGGCATGTTCGTGATGCACATGAGTCTCCAGGAGCTGGATGAGATTTTTGAGCTCCGGATTGAACTGGAAAGTCTGGCGGTCCGCAAATCGGTGAAGGAGATGGGCGAGCAGGAGCTGCAGAAGCTCTACGACCATATGCTTCAATGGAAAAGCGCTAAGCTGGATACTCTGGATGAGAAATTGTCCTACGTGCATCTGATGAATGAGGGTCTGCATGGTTTAATCCTGAAGCATTGCGGCAATGAAATGCTGATGCAGCTGGTCAAAATGTATATCGAGCGGATCAATCGGTACTTGACGCTCTTGAATCCGGAGATGCATCTCCAGTTGGTGGAGCAGGAATGGGAAGAGCATTGGGATGTGATCCTCGCGTTGAAAAAACGAAATGTCGAGCAATCGGTCGAGAAAATGCAGATTCACCTGCGTCAATCGCATCTCCGGAATCGGGAGCTAATCCTTCAGAAGGATCATCCGTTACTCGATCCATTTTAAGCATCAAATGAAAACGTATTCATACGTGCGAGGAGGAGGACTTTATACAGATGAAGATCACCCGTGCGGAAAGCTTTATACTTCATGTACCGATCACGCCGCCTATTACGGATGCGATCAATGCGGCTTCCCATTGGGGACTGGCAGGCGTGCGTATTTTTACAGACGAGGGCATTGTCGGCTGCGGATATACCGGGACCTGCGCGGAGGGCGACGATCTGATCACCCGAACGATTGACAGATATTATGCACCTCTACTGATCGGGAAGGATCCATTCTTGGTCAAAGAGCTGTGGGATGAGATGCGCTATGGCAAAATGCATTGGATCGGGCGGGCCGGCGTGACCCATATGGCGCTGGCTGCAGTGGATATCGCCCTTTGGGACATTATGGCCAAAGCGGCGGGCAAACCGTTATGGCAATATCTCGGCGGTCATAAATCCAAACGGATCAAAGCCTACAATACGAACGGCGGATGGCTCAATTGGAGCAAGGACCGACTGCTGAAGGATGTTGCGGATATCGTCGAGCAGGGCTTTACAGGTGTGAAGATGAAGGTCGGAAAGCCGGATTCCCGGGAGGATTACGAGCGTGTCAAGGCCGTACGTCAAACGATCGGTGACGAGATTATACTAATGATCGACGTCAATCAGCAGTGGAACATCAATACGGCGATGACATGGGCGAAGAAAATGGAGGAGTTCGACCTCTACTGGCTGGAGGAGCCGCTGAATCCTGATGATATTCTGGGGCACAAGAAGCTGGCGGAGGAGCTTAACATCCCGATCGCGCTCGGTGAACACGTGTACACCAAGTATGCTTTCCGCGATTATATCCATCAAGGCGCCGTAGAATACGTGCAGGCGGACGTCACCCGGGTTGGGGGAATCACGGAATGGCTTCAGGTGGCTGGTCTGGCTGCGGCGTACGATCTTCCGATCTGCCCGCATGTCGGCGATATGGGGCAAATCCACCAGCATTTGGTCGCTTCGACCCCGGGTGCGTTGATGCTGGAGTACATCCCGTGGATCCGGCATATTTTCGCCGAACCGGCTACGGTCAAGGACGGTTATTATATTTTGCCTCAAAGGCCTGGCGCTTCTACGGATATTTTGCCGGAATATTTTGAAGCCTATCGTGTGAAATCGTAAAGAGGTGAGGTGATTACGCTGGAAGCGGTAAAAGAAGCAAATGCGGTCAAAGCCATCGGTAATGTGAAAGCAAACCGGATCTCGCCGCTTAAGAAAATGCGGAAGGTCTGGCAGCTGTACGTGCTGATTGCGCTGCCGGTCATTTATATCCTGATCTTTAAATACATACCGATGTACGGAGCCCAAATCGCATTCAAAAATTACATCGTAACCAAAGGGATCTGGGGCAGCGAGTGGGTAGGGTTAAAGCATTTTACGCGGTTCTTTAATTCGTACGATTTTTGGCGTCTGATGAATAATACAATCGTACTTAGCTTTTACAGCCTGCTGGCCGGGTTTCCGTTCCCGATCATATTGGCCTTAAGTCTCAATTATGTGAAGAACAAGCTCTTCAAGCAATCGGTGCAAATGATTACCTACGCGCCGCATTTCATCTCTGTAGTCGTCATGGTCGGGATTATTCTTGAGCTGCTCGACCCGCGAAGGGGCATCGTCAATATCGTCATTAAAGCGCTTGGACTTGAAGCGATCAACTTCATGGGCGTCCCCGAATATTTCAAATCCATCTATGTTTGGTCAGGTATTTGGCAGAGCGTCGGCTTCTCCTGCATCATTTATTTGGCGGCCTTGTCCAGTATCGACCCGGCCTTGCACGAATCGGCGGTAGTGGACGGTGCGAGCAAGCTGCGGCGGATGTGGCACATCGATCTTCCGGGGATTATGCCGATTGCCATCATCATGCTGATCATGAATACGGGCCATGTGCTTGACGTCGGGTTCGAGAAAGTGTTATTGATGCAAAATCCGCTCAATTTAAGGACCTCCGAAGTCATCGACACTTATGTATATAAAGTGGGCCTTGCTTCCCAGGCTATGAATTACTCGTATTCCTCGGCGATCGGTTTATTCAAATCGGTGATCAACCTCATCCTTCTGGTAATCGTGAATAAGATAGCCCAAAAGACGAAACAAAACAGTCTATGGTAAAGGAGGGAGGAGCACCGAATGGATTCCGTTAGAGAATCAAGAGGCGACCGGCTGTTTTCCGTTATCAATTACACGGTCCTAACCTTATTTTTGATCACTATCCTGTATCCCTTGATCTATATTGCAAGCGCTTCAATCAGCGACTCGCAAGCGGTCATTGCCGGTAAAGTGTGGCTCTGGCCCATTCAGCCGACTCTTGACGGGTACAGCGCCGTATTCAAGCATAAGCTCATTTGGATCGGGTTCCGGAATTCGCTTTATTATACGGTCGTCGGCACGATCATCAATGTCGTTATGACCATTCTGGCGGCGTACCCTTTGGCGAGAAAAGATTTTTACGGTAAAAATGTGTTCATGTTCTTCTTCGTGTTTACGATGATGTTCTCCGGTGGCCTCATTCCGACGTATTTGATCGTCAAGGATCTCGGACTGCTGAATACGACTTGGGCGATGCTGCTGCCTGGAGCGCTCGGCGTGTGGAATATGATCATTACCCGGACCTATTTTCAAACGACCATTCCCGATGAACTGCTAGAGGCTTCACAACTGGACGGGTGCAGCGACTTTAATTTCGTCTGGAGGATTATTCTTCCGCTGTCCGGACCCATTATCGCCGTCATCACGTTGTTCTATGCCGTAGGCCATTGGAATTCTTTCTTCAATGCGTTCATCTACTTGAAGAATCAGAACTTGTATCCGCTCCAGCTCGTGCTTCGGGATATTCTCGTACAAAACGACGTAGACCTCACGATGCTGACGGATGTGCAAGAAATCGCCAGAAGGGAGGGACTCCGGGAGCTGCTCAAATACTCGCTCATTATCGTTGCAACGCTGCCTTTGCTGGTTGCGTACCCGTTTGTGCAGAAGTATTTCGTCAAAGGCATCATGATCGGCTCTTTGAAAGGATAATACGAGGAGGGTTCCATTTGAAAAGATGGTCAATGCTAATCTTGTCCGTTCTTCTCTTTGCCGTAGTCGTCTTAAGCGGGTGTTCTTCGGACTCGGGCAAAGGCGGCGAGACGGCCGGCTCGAAAAGCAAAAGCGCCGTTAATCCGGCCGGGCAGTTTCCTATCGTAAATGAGAAGGTCAACCTGAAGGTGCTGGTGAAGGGCAACAGTTCGGTTGAGGATTTTGCCACGAACGAGTTTACCAAATGGCTGGAGGAAAAGACGAATATTCATATCCAATGGGAGGTAGCTCCGGAGAAATCGGCAACGGAAAAGCTGAATCTGGTTCTCTCCAGCGGCGACTACCCGGATGTCATCATGGGCTTCGGCGTGTCTCCGACCCAAATGATGATTTTCGGCACTCAAGGGGTCTTTCTTCCGCTCAACAAATTGATCGATCAGTACGGTGTGGAGACCAAGCGTATGTTTCAAGAAACGCCGAGCTCCAAGGATCTGATCACAGCGCCGGACGGCAACATTTACGCGCTGCCGCAGGTGAACGAGTGCTACCACTGCTTCTTGTCCCAAAGAATGTGGATTTACAAGCCGTGGCTGGATAAGCTCGGACTCCAGATGCCGACGACGACAGAGGAATTTTATCAGGTACTGAAGGCCTTCAAGACGAAGGACCCGAACGGAAACGGCAAGGCCGATGAAATTCCGATGGCCGGCGACCCGATCAACTTCCGGGACGGCGTGGATTCGTTCCTGATGAACTCGTTCATCTACAACCCGGCTGACAAACGGCTGTATCTGGATAACGGGAAAGTGGATGTTTCCTTCAATAAACCGGCATTTAAGGAAGGCTTGAAATATTTGCGGATGCTTTATTCCGAAGGCTTAATCAGTCCGCTGTCCTTCACGCAGGATGCGAACCAATTGAAGCAGATGGGGGAGAGCGAGGTTCCGATTCTGGGTGCATCCTCCGGGCATAATATGGGTGCGGTAGCCACGCTCAACGGTAAAAGCGGACGCTGGCTGCAATATGTCGCCGTACCTCCGTTAAAAGGGCCGAATGGCGTTCAGATCGCCGCCTATAATCCTTATTCCGTGAGCAACGGCCAGTATGTTATTACCAAATCCGCCAAAAATCCTGAAGCGGCTTTCCGTTTAGCCGACTTTTTGTATAACCAGGAAACGACGTTGCGATCCGTGCAGGGACGCATCGGCAATGAAATCCGCTGGGCTGAGAAGGGTGAA
The DNA here is from genome assembly GCF_027533625.1 of Paenibacillus gyeongsangnamensis. Lineage (GTDB taxonomy): Bacteria > Bacillota > Bacilli > Paenibacillales > NBRC-103111 > Paenibacillus_G > Paenibacillus_G gyeongsangnamensis. The sequence continues at coordinate 100,207 of NZ_JAQAGZ010000016.1, forward strand.
ATCGGAATCAACGGCAAGCCGGCGATCTGGAAGCAACTGGTAGGCTGGGGACAGGTGCAAAACGTGCACTGGAGCCAAACCGGCCCGAGCTACCGCACAAGCGACCTTCGTTTGGGCGAAGCGGCCAGTCCCGACCAACCTCTTGAGCCGACACTGTACAAGGAAACGAAGGAAAAGATGGAGCCATATAAGGTTTCGGTGGATAAGGTGCTGCCGCCTCTGTTCTTCACAGCGGATCAAGCCTCGGAGCTGGCCGATCTCGATAAGGTCATCAACGATCACGTGAAGGAGATGATCGCGCGCTTCGTCACTGGAGACGCCGATCTCGATAAAGGCTGGGACGCTTACGTGAAGAATCTGGATAACATGAACTTGAAACGTTATCTGGAGATTTACCAAACCGCTTACGATGCCAAGTTTAAGAAAAAGTAAGGTATTCTGAAGGGGGGAGCCGAGTTCTCCCTTTTTGCTGGCTCCGGACGATATACCTAAGCACTCTTGCAAGAAAATCAGTGCTCGGCAACGCACACGTTACCTGTTTCTCGCCCGGTACTCCGTCGGCGTCTCCCCGGTCATTTTGTGAAACAGCCTGGATAAGTAGTGAATCGAGGCAAAATGGTGCTTTTCCGCAAGTTCCGTAACGGAGAGGTCCGTCTGGAGCAGATCCGCTTGAATCAAGCTGATCCGATAAACCTGCACATACTGCGTAGGTGTGAAGCCGGTGGCTTTCTTGAAAATTTCATGGAAATAACCTCTGCTAAGCTGCAGCTCCTCCTGGTAGGCTTGGGTTGTCCTCAGCTGTCCGTTGAGAATATCCTGCTCCATCCGGTCGAGCAGCTTGAAGATCCTTGGGTCAATTCGGTGACGTGCGCTGAGGGTGTGCTCCAGAAAATGCTCAAGAAACAGCTGAAAATACCCCTGTACCTTCAGATCCCGGCGAAATTGGTGGGAATCGCCCAGCTCGTTCGACTTATAAAACCCTTCGAACAGATGAACCCACACCTGGATTTTGTCGATGTAAGTGATTTCGTGGATCTCCAGAGGATAGGCTGGTCCGACGTATTCACTCTGAAGCTTGGGCAGGTCAAAGCAAATAGGCGCCGCAAGAGGCGACAGGCTGGAGCGATCGACATATCTCCAGTCAAAATAACAGCAGACATGTACCATCGGGCTTGAGCTATCCGCTTCCCACCGGTGGACTTTTCCTGCTGGGATATATATGAGAGTACCCGGTTTCATCATATAAGTTATACCGTTCATCCCGAGCTTTCCGGTTCCTTGCTCGATGAGGTAGATGGAGGCGCTGTAGCAAATTCGCGGACCGCTGATCTGACCGGGCTGGAATGGATACCGGGTGGCGTAGTAAACAAAAGGGTGAAGCGGTATATGGGACGTCATCTTAGGCATGGGCAGAGTTCACCTCCTACAGTATTTGTAAGTCCAAAGACGCCGAGTCGGGCCAAGGTGCACTTTCTAAGTTTACCATACATTTGTGCAAATAGATGATTCGGCTTCAAATACACAAAAGAACTGCTGTGTTAGATTGAAGTTACAGAAACAGCTGACACAGAAGGGTAACGAGGCATGCAGGCTGCTTACAGAAGAACAAATCCATTAAGCGACGACGAAAGGTGTGGATTAAGCATGGAAACACAGCATTTGTTAACCGACGAGCAGGTGGCCCATTTTATTACGAGGGGATATTTGGTGCTGGAAAACGATCTCCCTCCCGGCTTTCATCAATCTATTCTGGAAAACATTGCGAAGGTTTACGCCGAAGAGGGGAACCCGGGCAACAATATATTGCCGAGAATCCCCCAGATCGAGAAATGCTTAACCACTCCGAAGGTCAAGGGAGCGCTGACGAGCCTGCTAGGCGAAGACTATTATATGCATCCCCACCGCCACTGCCATTATAATCGCCCGGGCCAGCCCACTCCGCAGGCCTGGCATAAGGACGGGTACTGGAGCCCCATGCGTAGCCACCGTCCCTGGTGGGCGATCATCTTCTACTACACGCAAGACGTGACTGAAGAGATGGGACCGACGGGGATTATGCCGGGCTCGCAGTATTATGAGTCCTATCCGGGAGACGATAGTGAAATGCGAATGCCCTGCGGAAAAGCGGGGACGATGGTGCTGGTGCATTTTGATTTGTGGCATCGGGCTTCCCACAATTTGTCCGGCATCGACCGGTACATGCTAAAGTTTCAGTTCGTCCGGCTTCAGGCGCCGGTATATCCAAGCTGGAATCATCAAAAACCGGAGTTGGTACTTCCGGAAGGCGTCGACACCCTTCATCCTCATCGGGTCATCTGGAATGATGTATGGAACTGGATGAGGGGACGGGAGGGGGCTGCACCAAATTCGGCAGCCTCAGAGGCTGAGCCGGATGCACAGGTCGATGCCTTCATCGTGCAGTTGGGCCATGAGGACTCGAAAGTAAGAACGCATGCCGCTGATCGGCTGGGGCTATTGGGGGGATCCGCACGTAGAGCGGTAGGGCCGTTAGCAAAAGCGATCGATGATCCGGCTGAACCGGCGGCGCTCAATGCCGCTTATGCATTAGCCCGAATCGGACACGAAGGCATTCCTTCCCTGCTGGAGGTGCTTAGACAGGGCGGGGAGGCGTCGGCGAAGCGGGCGGCGTACGGGCTGGCTGCGGCCGGGGAGCCGGCGGTTCCCGGGCTTATTCAGGAGCTGGATTCGGAGAATGAGCTCAGAGCAGGGTACGCGGCTTTTGCTCTCGGGATGATGAGTTACTCTGCCAGAGCAGCTGTACCTGCTCTCATCAAGCAACTAGAGCATCGCTCCCCGTGGGTCCGGCGCAATGCGGTCGAGGCTCTCGGCATGATCCGTCAGCCGTCGAGTGTCGTTGTACCGGCGCTGATTCGTGCCTTGGAGCAGGACGATACGGTTGAAGAAGGGGATACAGATGCTTATGTAAAAAGTCAAAAATATATCCGGCATAAAATACGATATACTGCAGCCTTGTCTTTATTAAGAGTAGGCCAGGAGCAGGAAGCGAGAAAGGCGGTACCCGCATTGAGCAGAGCGCTGGAGGACGAAGATCGATACGTAAGGGCTTACGCTGCCGAGGCGCTGACCCACATACGATCGGATGAGGCCGTTCAAGTCATGATCGATTATTTCCGAAAGTCCCGTTGGTGTCCCTCTACCCATAAAGCCAGTACATTCTAATGTGCAATTCCCTCCTCTTATCCGGATCAACCGCGCGAATCAGACGCGCGGTTTTTTTGGTTTATAAGAATTTATAAGTTTTCGTAGCTTATAGCTTCGCATCAACCTTGGTAAACGCGCTGGTCCTTGTAAGACAAGGACGGCGAAGCCGTTTATCCTGGCTTGGAATAGGGGGATGAGCCATGGTCATGTCATATGAAGTTCGTGGAAATGATCCGGTCTTGCTTTACATAAACCCTGGGAACGCGTGTGCTGATACCGCAAACGACCTCGTAATGGATCGTTTGGGCGATGCGTGCGATATCGTCGACGGTTACTTGATCTTTATTCGAGCCGAACAAAAGGACCTCATCCCCGACCTGTACATTCGGCACGCCCGTAACATCCAGCATCAGCTGGTCCATGCAGATCCTGCCGGCAATCGGTGCTTGTCGGCCGCGTACAATAGCAGTTCCGGTGTTAGAGAGCACCCTCGGCAAGCCGTCTGCGTACCCGATCGGGATGGTCGCAATAAGCGCATCCGTTTTCGGAGTATACGTACACCCATAGCCGATGGGTTGGGACTGGGGCACCGTTTTGAGCGAAACGACTTGAGAGATTAACCGCATGGCAGGCTTCAGCGGAACGTTCGAAAACATGTCGTTTCCGGACGGCTTCAATCCGAACAGGCTGATACCTACACGAACCATGTCCAAATGCATATGAGGATAGGCGATTGCAGCTGCCGAATTGCAGCAATGCCACAATGGCAGATTGATGCCTGCATCCCGGAATGCCTCGCGGTAGGCAAGGAACTTGGAAAATTGCTGTTCCGTATAGGCCGGATCGGAATGGTCCGAATTCGCAAAATGCGTAAAAGCGCCTTCCAGTATCGTATACCTGCTATCGGCGGTTTTACGGGCAAGGTGCAAAGCGTCGTTAACCGAAGTAACTCCGAGACGGTTCATCCCGGTTTCGATTTTCAGATGAATTCGAGCTTCCACTTGCAAGGCTTCCGCTTCACGGATAACCGTATCCATCACATCATCCTCATAAACAGTCAATGTGATCCCGTTTACGATGGCGGTTCGTAAGGCTTCCTTAGGAGTAAAACCAAGCAAAAGAATCGGTGCCGCGATTCCACTAACACGAAGCCGGAGCGCCTCATCCAAAAAAGCGACGCCCAAATAATCGGCGCCAACCTCTAAAGCCGCTTTTGCCGTCTCTATTGCGCCATGTCCGTATCCGTTCGCTTTTACAACCGCCATCCATTTGCAAGGACGCTGCAGCAGCGATTGGAAGTACGCTGCATTCGAAGCAATGGCATCGAGCGATATTTCCGCCTTGGTAGGTCTATAGCTATTGTGGAACAAGTCTCCTGCAGGTATTAGCTGTTTCGGTTTTGGATTTACGGTCTGCATTGCGGATCTCCTTTTCAGGCAAGAAATTCGATATTAATAAACTCCCCCCCTGTAGAGGGGGAGAGGCGTGATCCTGTTATAGAGCGGCCACTGTTTCCAGCGCTTTCTCGGCAGGGACATAATTATATTGCAGATCCTTGGCGACTGCTTCATACGTGATCGCGCCGCCGGCGGTTGTAACTCCTTTAGCCAAAGATTGATTTTCGGCGATGGCACGTCTAACGCCCTTGTTGGCTATTTGCAGCGCATACGGAATCGTAACGTTCGTTAAAGCGATGGTGGATGTGCGCGGCACTGCCCCCGGCATATTGGCTACGGCATAATGGACAACACCGTGCTTGACATAAGTAGGTTGATCGTGTGTTGTAATCCGGTCCACCGTCTCAAAAATACCGCCTTGGTCAATGGCCACATCGATGACCACCGAACCAGGCGACATCGAGCGGATTATGTCTTCATTAACCAGCTTAGGCGCTTTAGCGCCTGGGATAAGAACAGCGCCGATCACCAGATCGGAATGCTGAACAGCTTCGAAAATATTGAACGGATTGGACATGAGCGTTTGAATTTGCGGTCCGAATTGATCGTCCAGCTGGCGAAGCCGCTCTGCGCTCAAATCAATGACCGTGACGTCGGCGCCTAAGCCTACCGCTATTTTAGCTGCATTCGTCCCTACAACTCCGCCCCCGATGATGGTTACTTTTGCGCGTCTTACGCCAGGAACGCCGGCAAGCAGCACTCCTTTTCCGCCATAAGGCTTTTCCAGGAACTGTGCCCCGATTTGCGTTGCCATTCTGCCGGCAACCTCGCTCATCGGTGTCAAAAGAGGAAGCGTGCGATTGACTTCCACCGTCTCATAGGCAATGGAAACAACGCCTGATTTCGTTAATGCCTCCGCCAATTCCGGGTCAGCCGCCAAGTGCAGATACGTGAACAAGATGAGACCTTCGCGGAAGTAACCGTATTCGGATGCGATCGGTTCCTTTACTTTCATGATCATTTGGGATTTTTCCCAAACCTGGCCAGCCTGATCCAAGATGATAGCGCCGGTTGCAGCATATTGTTCATTCGTGAAGCCGCTTCCCAAACCTGCACCGGTTTCAATATACACCGTGTGTCCGGCTTGTACAAGTGCGGATACGCCGGCAGGCGTCATTGCGACCCGGTTTTCGTTGTTTTTTATTTCTTTGGGTACACCAATAATCATTGAAAGCCCTCCTAATATTTTATGTTTATCGATTTGATAAGTTGAGTATATAAAATTTTGTAACCGCTTTTCTTCGTGAAAGAAGATGAAACGAATCGAGGAGGTTTGTGTTTTTCAACAAATAAGAGACATGACAGGCGGAAAGCATGTCAACGCTTTTCGATTAGTAAAGCAACCCCAGAAGAAGACCTTGTTTTGTGAAACAACACAAAAAGTGGATCCTATTTTTGAGGTTTAAAACAAACATCGTTAAAACCAATCATGATATGATCAATTTGTCTGGTAGATCAACCGCAAAAATGAAAGCGCATACCAAGTTTAGACTATGGGAGGAGGAACATTCATGCAAAGCAACAATGAATTAAAGAGAGGACTCGAACAAAAGCATATTACGCTTATGTCGCTCGGGGCTGCAATCGGAGTAGGATTGTTTCTTGGTTCCGCATCCGCAATTAAAGTAGCGGGTCCGGCCATTTTGCTTGGTTATTTGATCGGCGGCGTGGCCATGTTCTTTATTATGCGGGCTTTGGGAGAGATGGCTGTACAACAACCTGTCGCCGGATCGTTCAGCCGCTATGCGCGGGATTATATCGGACCTGTTTATGGATATTTGACCGGCTGGAGCTATTGGTTTATATGGGTCGTTACTTGTATGGCAGAAATTACGGCGGTCGGCATTTACATGGAATTCTGGTTTCCCGGGGTGCCGCGTTGGATTTGGGCATTAGCGGCTTTGGTGATCATGAGCTTGGTTAACATGATTGCCGTAAAGGCTTACGGGGAACTTGAGTTTTGGTTCGCACTTATCAAAATCGTTACAGTCTTGTTTATGATAGCCATTGGTATTGCGATGATCGCATTCGGTTTCGGCAACGGGGGAGTGGCCCTCGGATTCAGTAACCTGTGGAAGCATGGAGGCTTTTTCGCCCATGGGGCAACGGGCGTTTTGATGTCGCTGCAGATGGTCATGTTCGCATATCTTGGAATTGAGATGATCGGAGTCACGGCCGGTGAAGTCAAAAATCCGACGAAAACGCTTACTCGTGCCATTAACAATGTGTTCTGGCGTATCTTGATATTTTACGTAGGCGCATTAACAATAATCATGTCGATTTACCCTTGGAGTGAAATTGGGTTGACCGGAAGCCCTTTCGTCATGACCTTTGAAAAAATCGGCATTCCTTATGCCGGAGGGATCATCAACTTTGTCGTTGTGACCGCTGCGCTTTCCTCTTGCAACAGCGGCATATTCAGCAATGGCCGGATGCTGTATAATCTGGCCCAACAAGGCGAAGCCCCGGCAGGTTTTAAGAAGCTATCCCGTTCGGGCGTTCCTTCTCGGGCGATCATTGTATCCGCTTTCTTCCTGCTTATCGGCGTCGGGTTAAATTATGTCGTGCCTGAAAAAGTGTTTACTTGGGTAACCAGTATCGCCACCTTTGCGGTCATATGGGTATGGGCCGTAATCTTGATCTCGCAGATTCGTTTTCGCAAACGGCAGAACCCGGAGGAACAGAAAAAGCTTGCGTACAAGATGCCGTTTGCTCCTTACAGTTCGTACGCCGTGCTTGCTTTCTTAGTGATGGTTGTCGGGCTGATGGCATATAACCCGGACACCCGGATTGCATTAATTATCGGTCCGGTGTGGTTTGCAATATTGCTCGTCGTGTATTACGTAAGACGGAAAAAAGGCTCTGCAAATACCGTCAACACGCTTATAACAACGGGGCAGCTTGAGGATCAATCCTCAGTTTAAGAGGAAATCAATTTGTTAGTTTTTAAATCAATATAAAGCGCCACTTTCTGATCCATGTTTTTCAAATCGATATCTCCGATCTCGGCGATGCGGGCCAGGCGGTAATTCATTGTATTCGTATGTATGTGAAGTGCGGCAGCAGCGTCTTTAGCGTTGCTGTCGCAGGAAAGAAACGCTTCCAACGTCTCGGTCAAATTCGCATTATGGTCTCGGTCGTATTCGTATAAGCGCTGCAAATGCCGGTTTACCATTCGGTGGGTTTGCTTGTATTCGTAAATGGGAGGGAGGAAGCGGTAAAATCCCAGATCTTCATAATGATGAACGCCAGCTTGAGCCGGAAAAATCTTTTTCAGTCGCAGCAGGGTTAACGCCTCGCGATAGCTTGTTTCTACCCGGCTATAGTCCTCGAACAAGGATCCGCACGCTCCAGTAATGGATGAAACCCGAAAACGGTCATTTATCTGTTTGGTAAAGCTTTCGATGAATGCAGCCGCGTGTTGTTTCCAGGACGTGGATGCCGCCGGGGAAGCAAGGAGAATAAAATAGCGGTGATCCACGGCATGACATACCGCCATAATGCGCTGCGTGACGGACATGGAATAACGAATATGCTGAAGCTGCTGATCGTCTATGGGTTCGGGAAATTCGAATACCATGACGTAAAAAGCAGGTGGCAGTACAAGACGAATTTGTTCGGCTTTTTCCTTAATAGCCTCTGGTCTGGTCAGATGACCGATTAACAGCTGCCAGAAAAAATCGCGAAATCCTTCCTCTTGTTTACGTTTTCGATTTTGGATTTGAAGCAGCTTTTGCTTCGCGATTTGAGCGGCTTTCTTCAGAAGTTCCAAACCGGCCGCATCTATATGGTTGTTGGCCTCAATTGCCCAAATATATCCAAGCACTTCTCCGTCTTTGCGGATCGTTATCGCTACACGGTCATTGAGACCGATTTCAGAAATCGAGGCGATATGCAGCGGTTCGTCCGATTTCATCAACTTGGGGATAATGCCCTGCCGCCATAAGTTCTGGACTACTTTCTCCGGGACTTGCCGACCGATAATGGTTGCAATGCGGGCTTCATCCGCTTCTCGGTTATGTGCGCTATAAGCAACCAGCCGATGGTTGGCATCCTCTATGGTTATAGGACAGCGCAGCACTTCGCTGATCGCTTCTGCCAACGTCTCCAAATTATCAAAATGCTGGTCAAGCGGCCCTTTACCGGTGGTCATGCTTCATTTCTCCCTTAATTAAATCAAACTCATAGGCTTCCATCTAAATATAAACAAAATTAATCGCAATGGAAACCCCTTTTCTGTTCTAAAGTAACACGGTATGGTTCAATCTGAGTGTACCCATAAATTAGCATAACGATTCAGATGATGAATCTTCATTCCACCTGAGAAGTAGGTTACCACAACATCTCGAAAAGAGTGATGATCGTCACAGCTATAAGCTTCGAGTGTCATTATACTGAATCGAGCGAAGGTATTTTAGCACTAAAAAATGAAGCAGGTTCTTGATCAATGGAAAAACCAAGCAAAAGGGAGGGGCGCGGATGGCGAAGCATCTCGTTGACAAGTACGGCTGAATTCACGATTATTTGCGTATTTCCGTGACGGATCGCTGCAATTTGCGCTGTGTATACTGCATGCCTGAGGAAGGGATGCAATTTGAACCGGATGATCGCATTTTGACTTATGAAGAGATAACGGAAGTCGTTAAGGTGTTAGCCCCTCTAGGCGTCAGAAAGCTGCGGATCACCGGAGGAGAACCGTTGGTCAGGAAAGACTTGGATCGGCTGATCGCCATGCTGTCAGGAATACCAGGGATTGAAGATATCGCTTTGTCCACCAATGGGATCTATGTTTGCCGATGCTTTGAAGGATGCCGGTCTCACCAGGGTTAATATCAGTCTTGATTCTCTCATACCGGAGAAATTCGCCAAGATCACAAGAGGCGGTGATGTTAGGAAGGTGCTGAACGGATTGAAAGCAAGCCGTCTTGTTGGTTTCGATCCAATCAAGCTGAATGTGGTGTTGATGAAGGGGATGAACGACGACGAGGTAGAGCAATTTTTACGCATGACGTACGAGAAGCCGATTCATATCCGGTTCATCGAGTACATGCCAATCGGAAATGAAGGGAATGGATGGAAGGCGGGATATTTGCCGCTTACGCACGTCCTGGATACTTGCAAGCGATTGAAATGGAGCTTTGCGTCTTGCAAAGACGTATATGGCAACGGTCCGGCGGAAAGCTACCGGCTTGAGGGAGCAGCCGGTACGTTTGGACTGATTCATCCGGTCAGCGATCATTTTTGCGGCAGCTGCAACCGCCTGCGTTTGACGGCGGACGGGAACATCAAACCTTGCTTATATTGGTCGGAAGAATACAATGTACGAAAGCATTTGGGCGACGCTTCTGCGATCGAAGCTTTGTTTTTCAAAGCATTGGATGCGAAACCTGAAACCCATGAAATGGCCAGGGAGCTTTCCGGGGAACAGCAAACCCATATCCCAACCGCCCGGCGTATGTCGCAAATCGGCGGGTAAATCGATTTCCCAAAAGCGGATGACTCTTATAAAGGAGTAGTCCGCTTTTTTGTCTTAAGCCATTTGCTTCAAGTGTGTGCTGCATCACAGTGAGCAGAGGACATCAGACATATACTGTAAGGGAAGTTAAGGCAGAGAGGATGGATTCGATATGGATCAACATTTTAGCGGTGAAGAAAAAATCGGCTCTATTGTTTCCGAATTCCCTGGAGCCAGCAATTTATTCAAGGAAGTCCGGATCGATTTCTGCTGCGGAGGAGACCGTAGCCTCTTAGAAGCGATCCGCCAAAAAAATTTGGATGAGAATGAGATTTTGCGCCGGTTGAATGAAGGCTTTTCAGAAATGAAAATCAAAGATGAAAAGGGAGAAACGGATTGGCGAGAAGCGCCGATTGCCGATTTAATCGACTACGTCATTCATCATCATCAGCCTATTTGCGAAAAGAGCTGCCGTTGCTGAGCGAATTCGTCACGAAAATTCTACACGTTCATGGTAGTGCTCACGTTGAGCTATCAGCATTGCATAAACGTTTCCACCAAATGAAGATGGAATTGGATCAGCACTTGATTACGGAGGAAGAGGTGCTCTTTCCCCTGTTAAAGCAATATGCGAGCCAACCGACTGTCGAAATGTATGAGCAGGCCATAAAAGGTTTACATGAGCTGGAGTCGGACCATAGTGCCGTCGGGGACTATTTGAAGGAGATGAGGGCGATCACAAACGAGTATACTTTACCGCCGGAAGCATGCAGAACGTTTACTCTCACTTATCATAAATTAGGCGAGCTGGAGTCGGATCTCTTTCAACATATTCATTTGGAAAACAATATCTTATTCCCGCGAATTGAAGAACAACAAGTATAATAACGCTAAAATGGAGGTTGAGGAAAATGAATCCTACAACATTCGGTTGTGGAGGAATGAACAGGGGGGCAAGTATGCCGGATATGCCGTTGTGCGCTCCACTGCGACAATTAAAGCAGGAGCACCTACCCTTGAGGAAAGCAATGGATATTTTTTATTCGACTGCCGAGAGGCTTTTTGAAGGTTCGGGAACTGAACGCTACGACATCTTTCATACGCTCCGTGATCAAGTCGCCGATTTTACTGAACAGTTGAAGAAGCATTCGAGGAAGGAAGATGACGGTTTATTTCCGATGATGGCTAGATATATTGGCAGAGAAGTCGGCCCGATTGCCGTCATGGAATACGAGCACGAGCAAGCGGAACAACATTTGCTGCGATTTTTGGATGCTGCCGATCAAGATGACTCGGGGATAAAAGTCGAAGATGTCAAAACCATCACCGGATACGCCGTTCAAGCCTACTCCATTTTGACCGAGCATTTCAGCAAAGAGGAAAATGTGCTCTTTCCAATGGCGGAAAACATGCTGTCTCTCAAGGAGAAGGAGCAGTTAAACAACATGATACAGGAATTGTAATGATGCCCTTGAAAGCCCCGAAACAGCTTCTGCGTTACGGGGCTTTCAAAATGAATCCTTTTGCGGACTATTTAAGCTCTCTCTGCTGCTTCAGCACTTCTAAATCGATAATGACAATTCGATTGCGATCGATCTTAAGCAGCTCATCCTTGTTAAGCTGATTCAGCAGACGATTAATGCTTTCTCTTGTTGTGCCAATCGCATTGGCAAATTCCTGATGGGTCATCGGCAGGTTGATGGTAATCTTGTTCTCTTTCATATCTCCGTGTTGTTCAGCAAGCTGCAGCAGGAAAGACAGCACTCTATGCTTGACATCCTGCCCGGACAACACTTGAAGCTTTTCCTTCAGCTCCCGGATTTTATCTCCCATAACGCGCATCATCTTGATCGCGATCGAAGGGGTGCTCATCATCAATCGTTCGAACAACTGGACGGGAATGGCAAGTAGGTTGGCATCGATGATCGCTTCGGCCGTCGCGGGATAAGGATTTTGATTGAAGAAGCCGGTATGAGGGAACATTTCGCCGGTTTTCAAAAAATGAAACGATTTGCTCGTGTCCGTTTTCGTCCGTCTTGTAGATTTTGACTAATCCATCCCGGATGAAGTAGACCGCTTCCTTCTCGCTGCCTTCCGTAAAAATGGTTGATCTTCTGGAAACAAAACGGGATATTGCGATTTCCTCTACACGTTCCAATTCCTGTGTGTTCAGATCGTGGAACAATGGCACTTGGTGCAGAAACTCGGACGCCCTTTCCTTTTTCATCGAAATCCTCCATTCGATCCCGGTTGCTATCTTAATCTTCTATTTTACCCGAAGTCGTGATGTTTTGTCCTCATTAATCACATTAATATTTAACATAATACTGAACATATACTTTCAAATGTGAGCTATGTCATTGAGCAGAAATAGGGAGAGGATGATAATGGGGATGTAACTCATTATTCCTTTGATGATATGGGGGTCTACTATGTTGGACATTGCCAATCGATTGCTGAATGAAGAGAAGGTCAGCCTTTCCGGAGTGATCCTTGCCGGCGGGAAGAATCGAAGAATGGGCGGTTCCCACAAAGCCTTGCTTCCTTTTCATCAGGAGAAGTTGGTTCATCGGCAAATCCGTCGCTTGAAGCAGGTATGTACGGAAATTATCCTTGTTACGAACGATCCGAAGACATTTCTTCCGCTCGTAGACAGCGATGTAAGAATCATCACCGATTATTATTCAGGCAAAGGTCCGCTCGGCGGGATGCATGCGGGATTGTCACTAGCCAATCATGTGAATGTGTGGCTGATTGGGTGCGATATGCCGTTCATCTCTCCCCAGGCGGCAAAGCTTACATCGATGATCGGCTTCATCCCCTGCACGGCATCTACGATAAGAGATGTGTCGACTTGATCCCTGCCATGTTAAACAAGGGGCGGTATAGTATTGGCGTTTTTTTGCAAAAGATAGCGTGTGAGAGGGTAACGAATTCGACCTTTCAGCGCAATGGAATCGATTCTAGGTTCGTCCTCAACGTTAACACGCCGGAAGAATATGAACGTTCATTGGATATGGACAATCAAGTGGAAGAGGGTAATTCATATTGGAAGCAAACGGAAATCTCAAAGACGCAAAATTCCATAGAAGGGCTCTAAGTGTGGAGGAAGCCAGAAGAGCTGCATTGAATCGGGTACGTCCTATAGAGACGGAGGAGATCGGGCTGATGGAATCCATCGGCCGCAGGTTGGCGGAAGAGGTTCGAACGAAGGAGCCGATTCCCCATTTCAGGCGATCCGGCATGGATGGTTTCGCGGTTCGATTCGAAGACGTAGCTCATGCCTCTCCATCGAAACCTGTCGAATTAGAGATCATCGAGCAAATTCCATGCGGGAAAGAGCCCGTAAAACAAATCACAAAAGGAAAGGCTTCGAGAATTATGACCGGCGGAATGGTGCCTGATGGCGCGGATGCCGTGATTATGCTGGAAATGACGGAGGAAATAACCAGAGGTGACCGAGCCTATGTCAACATACGAAAGGCGGATACCCGCGGCGCCAATATTACCCCGATCGGCGAGGAAGCTGATGGAGGAGCCAAGGTGCTGGAGAAAGGGCAGGTGATCGGAGCCGGCCAGACGGCGATCCTTGCTGCCTTGGGCTATTCCCGCATTAAGGTATTCCGGAAACCGAAAGTTGCGGTGATCTCTACCGGAACGGAATTGCTGCAGGTTGCTGAGCCTCTTCTAATGGGGAAAATTAGAAACAGCAACGCGTATATGCTTTCAGCTCAAATCCTTTCAGCCGGAGGAGAGCCGCTGCTCGTCGGTCAAATTCCCGATGATTACACTCGAGCGGAACGGATGATATACGAATTACTATCGTCGGATGCCGATCTCATCCTTACGACCGGCGGTGTTTCCGTAGGCGACTATGACATCATGGCCGATTTCTTCATGAAATGGGGAGGAGCAACGCTATTTAATAAAATCGCGATGCGGCCGGGTAGTCCGACAACTGCAGGGTTTTGGAGAGATAAGCTCGTGTTCGGGCTGTCAGGAAATCCTTCCGCCTGCTTCGTCGGCTTCGAGTAGTTTGTTCGCCCCGTGCTGCTGGGGATGCAGGAAGCCTCCGACGATGCCGTTCAAGAGTTCACCGTTTATCTGGCGGAAGATTACTTGAAATTGAATGCTTACACACGATATGTTCGAGGGTATTGGCAGAACCGAAACGGCAAGCTCGAGGTCAAGCCGGTTGGATTGGATAAATCGAGCGCCGTGATATCCATTAAGGATGCCAATTGCCTTATCGTGATTCCACCGACAAAAACAGGAATCAAGGCGGGAGAAATCGTGAAAGCCATTCCTTTGGGGGGAGCGATATTCCCGTGAAGAAGGTGCCCGAAAGATGACGTCCGTTCTCCAGATCGTCGGATATAAAAATTCAGGCAAGACAACATTAGTGGAGCATTTGATCAGAGGGTTCGCGAAGGCGGGTTACAGGGTCGGAACGGTAAAGCATGACGCACATCAATTCGATGTAGATCATGACGGAACAGATACTTGGCGTCATCGCCATGCGGGAGCGTGGATGACGGCCATTACCTCCGATCATCGAACGGCGGTTATGGAAGAAAGGCACACCCCGTTAAATGAAATCCTGCAACGAATGACGGATATGGATATTGTGCTGGTCGAGGAATTCAAGCAAGAAAAGCATCCTAAAATCGTAATGGTCAGGACAGAAGAAGACGATAAGCTAGTTCGGCAATTGGTTAATGTGGCAGCTGTAGTCTCCTGGATACCGGAGCTGAAGCATGATGTTCCCGTCTTTTCTATTGGAGATGCTGACAGATTGACGGAATGGATTTTGAAGGGGATAGGTTCAACAAGTTGAAAAACACGAGAGGAGGGACTCTATATCATCCTTTATAAAGGAACGAGATTATAACGAAAATCCGTTTATCGTGATTTGGGAAGTAACCCGGGCTTGCACCTTGAAATGTCTTCATTGCCGGGCAGAAGCCCAGTATAAGGCAGAACCTCGGCAGCTTACGTTCGAAGAAGGGAAAAGGCTGATTGACAGCATAGCGGAAATGGACAATCCGCTGTTCGTATTCACCGGAGGCGATCCGTTAATGCGACCCGATTTATTCGAGCTTGCCCAATATGCGATCGATCAGAAGAAGCTGTCCGTTTCCATGACGCCTAGCGCAACGCCAAAGGTGACTCGTGAAGCGATTCGAAAAGCCAAGGAGGCTGGATTGTCTCGTTGGGCCTTTAGTCTTGACGGGTCATGTGCGGACATAAATGATCATTTTCGGGGAACGAAGGGCTCCTACGATTTAACGATGAGGGGCGTCGATTATTTGAAGGAATTGCAAATTCCCATCCAGGTAAACACGACGGTATCAAAATACAATCTCCATGATCTTGAAGCGACAGCGGAAAAGGTTAAAGAGATGGGAGCGGTGCTTTGTGCTTATGTACCGAAAGCGTGGGAGAATCGTGCTTAATATTAATCGGAGACGCTGAAGGGACGGGTTGGACGATGGGAAGCGAACGAAGGAAGGTCGTTATCGTAGGAGGAGGCATCACCGGGTTAAGCGCCGCATTCTACACAAGAAAGTTATTTGAGGAGAATCAAATTCCGGTTGACATTACCCTGGTTGAAAAAAGTGAGCAGTTGGGTGGTAAAATTCGAACGCTTCATCGAGACGGTTTCGTGATTGAGAAAGGTCCGGATTCCTTTTTGGCGCGCAAGCTGTCGGTGATCACGCTCGTAAAAGAACTTGGTCTTGAGGAAGAATTAACGGCAACGAATCCGCACGCGATAACCAATTACATTTTACACAAAGGGAAGCTCCACCCCATGCCGCTGGGACTTGTTCTTGGCATTCCAACGGCGGTGTCCCCATTTATTAAGACGGGGTTAATTTCTCCGGCGGGAAAAATTCGTGCCGCGTTGGATTTACTGTTGCCCAGGAAGGAAGACGCGAAAGACGAATCCTTGGGCAGTTTTATCGAACGGCGGTTGGGAAGAGAGGTGTTGGAGAATATAACGGAGCCCTTGCTTGCAGGTATTTATGCGGGAGATACGCAGTTCCTAAGCCTGCAGGCAACATTTCCTCAATTCAAACAAATAGAGCAAAAGCACCGTAGTCTTATATTGGGTATGTTGGCTGGAAAGAATCAATCGCACAATGTGAACGGATTGCCGGATATCGCCCGAAAGAGTATGTTCCTTACTTTTAAACGAGGGCTTATCACGTTGATTGACCGACTAGTGGAGTCCCTGCAATCCATCCGGATGATCACCGGCCAAGGGGTTGTGCAAATCATTAGAGATGGTGGAGACTACAAGCTGAAGCTCGATCAAGGAACAGAGCTTCAAGCTGACGGATTGATATTGGCGCTGCCGGCCTTCGAAGCAGCCAAGTTTATACCGGAGCTTCCTGAGGCAAGGTGGTTGGAGCAGGTTACATATGCCTCCGTAGCTAATATTGCTTTGGCGTATAAGCAAGAGGATATAAGCTTCCCATTAAATGGCTCAGGATTTGTCATTCCGCGTAATGAAGGAAGGATGATAACGGCTTGCACATGGTCCTCATCGAAGTGGCTTCATGCGGCGCCACCCGGCACTGTCCTTTTGCGTACCTATGTAGGTCGGTCCAACTCACAGGAGTGGATGCGGTTGTCGGATCAGGAGCTGCTTTCCGGTGTTTGGGCTGATTTGAAGGATACGATGGAAATTGCGGCGGAGCCTGTATTTTTCGAGATAACCCGCTGTTTTCGTTCCATGCCGCAATATCCGGTCGGACACAACGAACGATTAAAGAAGCTGGGAGTGCAATTGAGAAATTATAAGCCAGGTCTATTTGTATGCGGTGCGGGGTATGGGGGCGTCGGCATTCCTGACTGCATACAGCAAGGGAAGGATGCAGCCGAACAGATGTTAACTTTCGCTCAATCGATGTGAGCCGATAACTATTTATACAGTATATCTCCACGTAAGGATTCTACCTTATCTAATGCCTTAGCAATATCTTCTTCACCTACGCCAAAATGTACTAGAGCAGCACGAAGATGTCTAACAATAGCGTCGAAATGAGAAGGCTGCAAATTCATTCCTTCGTGTACCTTTGCCATGGCCCCTCCGGGATACTGATTGGGTCCGCCTAATGCAAAGCTAATGAATTTCGTTTGGTGACGTCGCTGTTTTTCCATATCCGTATTCTCGAAAAAATGGTTAACCGTATCATCTGCTAAAACTAAGTCATAGAAGTAGTCCACCACTTTAGCAATAGACTCTTCGCCGCCAAGCTTTTCGTATAATGTGCTCATGTGCAGCTCCTTAACATTGGTTTATTTTGAGTGTACCCATAAATTAGCATGACGATTCAGATGACGAATTTTTGTACATATCAGGGTGGAAATAGGCGATATCATCCGGATCTAAGCCGATCTTACACACGGCAAATATCTTTAGGGCAGTTCTCGCAATGGCAAACGTCCCGAAGGTAATCCAGGTCTTTAATGATGACATGACCGTTGTCCATGTCGATGACCTCTTCCTTTTTCATATCGCTGAGCATCCGGTTGACGCTTTCCCGGGTAGCGCCGATCATCTCCGCCACTTCGCTGTTATTCATCTTTACTCCGATGCGAATTCGATCGCCGCAGGCTTCTCCATACGAGTTGTTCAACCGGATAAGAAGAGAACATAGGGCACCCGGCTTGCCGAATAACATGAGATCGCGGAATTTGGTTTGCGTCATCCGGTGCATGAGGCCGAGCCATCGCATAAATTCAACGGCAAGATCCCCATGCTGCCACAGCAGCACTTCCAAATCCTTTTGCTGGATAAGGCCTAGCTCGCTGTCTTCAAGCACCTCCGCATTGAACGAATGAACTGAATTCGGTATGCAGTCGGCATGACCGATCAGGTCTCCGTCTTGATGCCGGTACAGGGTGATGCTGCTGCCGTTGTCAGCCGATTTTGTGATTTTGACGCTGCCCTTTTTCACATAATACCAATACTCCGGGAGATCGCCTTCCCAGAAGAGATGGGTCCCCTTTTTTACTCGTTTCGAATACATAATGCCCGCAAGACGCTCGAAATTTTCTTCGGAAAAATATTGCCGGATTCCTTGTAACTGGTTTACGGTTCCCTTTTTATATATCATCGGACAATTCATGGCCATCGTTTCCGTCCTCCTCTTGATCTGATGTCTATATCTTACTAATTCATGGGATTTTCCGATATCAGGGAATCCTCTTATTTTATCGAGGGAAAATCCTGAAACAAATGTGAGGTTTATCACTATCACCCTTAGGGAATTTAACGCGAAACCTTGCGGGAACCGGCATCGGAAGGCTTTCGTGCACCCTGAGAAAGAAATCAGGGTTTTCCCCGACTTACAAATACGGATTTAGAAATTACAATGAGTTACAAGGATACATCCGTAGAAAGCAGCAGGAGGTGGCTAAGCGGATGAACAATAATCGAAATGAAATGATGGATTGGCTGCTTAGTCTACGGAATGCGGTGGAAGGGGATTTCGCGTCACTCGCCCTTCGCGGCGGAGACGGCCGGCTGTATCGCTGGACGTACACGTCCGGCAGCGTGAGCGGCCGATGTGAAGCGATGTCTTTTCGAATAGGTCAAGGAATAGGGGGGCAGACACTCCGGATCGGCAGAATGGTCATTTGGAACCCGGACACCCCGGAGACCGTACGGCTTCGAAGGGAATGCCCCTTGATGCAGGCAGAAGGGCTTTATTCGGCCGTGACAACGCCTATTGAGATCCACGGACAATTTCAAGGCGTGCTTGCCGTAGGAGCAAGGAAGGAACGGACGTTTAGTCAGTTTGAAGCGGACCGAATGAAGAGCGCAAGTGAATGGCTCAGCAGGTGCGGCTTAACTGTTAATTAATGTAGAAGAGATGAATCCTCCATTGTAGGGATTCATTTTTTTTTGGTAAAATAATGAGTAAGGTGGTGACATTGGTGATACGCATACTGGTAGTAGACGATCATGCGGTTGTGCGGTCCGGCCTGAACTTGCTGCTGCACGGTAAGCATAGCATGGAAGTGGTGGGGGAAGCGGCTGACGGTGATGAAGCGATTCGTCTGGCGGCGGAGCTCACGCCCGATGTCGTGCTGATGGATCTCAGCATGCCTCACGGGAAGGACGGGTTATCCGCGACCGCGGAATTAAAGAAGGCACAGCCGGACACAGCCGTGCTGATCTTGACTATGCACGACGACGAGGAATATTTATTCCGGGCGATCCAATGCGGCGCATCGGGATATATATTGAAAAGCGCTCCGCACGAAGAGCTTCTGACAGCGATTCAATACGTGTCGGCGGGGAATGCTTACTTGTATCCGAGCGCGACCAAGAGGCTCATGGGTGAGTATTTGGAACGGCTGAAGCATGGGGAAAACGCGGGAATTTACGATGCGCTCACAGAACGGGAAAAGGAAATATTATCGTTGATCGCCAAAGGGTACTCGAATAAGGAAATTTCGGAGCTTCTGATCATCAGTATCAAGACAGTTGAATCGCATAAAAGCAATGTGATGGAAAAGCTCGGTCTAAAGACCAGGCCTGAGCTTGTGAAATATGCGGTAAAGAAAGGGCTGTTGAATTTTGAATGATGAGCGGGACCGTAAGAGGCCTGAAGTCATTGGAGACAATGTCGTCCATCTGATGCTGCAGCTGGAAGAACATATTCCGGATCAAGATTTCCGGTCCGAATTAAAGCTATCGTTGCAGCAGCTTGCGGAGCTGAAGATCGCGCTGGACGAATCCTCCATCGTGGCAGTAACGGACAGGCGGGGCTTAATCCGATACGTGAACGATAAGTTCTGTGAAATTTCGAAGTACGAACATGACGAGCTGCTAGGCCGGGACCACCGGATCATTAACTCCGGTTATCATAGCAAGGAGTTTATGCAGAATTTGTGGCAGACGATCAGCATGGGACGGATTTGGCGAGGGGAAATTAAAAATCGCGCGAAGGACGGCTCTTATTATTGGGTCAATACGACGATTGTTCCGTTGATCGGGGAAGACGAGAAACCGTATCAGTATTTAGCCGTACGTAACGAAGTAACTCAACTGAAGCAGGCGGAAGAGGAGCTTCAGCAGCTGATGACGAAGATGATGCATATTCAGGAGGAGGAGCGCCGCCGGTTTTCCCGGGAGCTCCACGACGGTATCGGACAAAGCCTCTTTTCACTGATTATCCAGCTTGATCGAGTGATGCAGGAAATACCGAACGACGAAATCAGGCAAATCCGCGAGAACGTCACGGGAATTATTGAGGACGTGCGGGGGCTTGCTTGGGAGCTGCGGCCATCCGTACTGGATGATTTGGGTGTCGTACCGGCGATCCGCACTTATTTGGAGTCTTATTCTTCTCACTACGGCATTCACATCCGGTTCGATAATACCTTGCGCAAGCGCTTGGGTTTGCAAGAGGAGACGGCGATATACCGTGTCATCCAAGAGGCGCTGACGAACGTCGCCAAGTATGCAAATGTGACGGAGGCCACGGTGACGCTGCATGAGACGGTATATGGTATTGAAGCGCGCATAGAAGATCACGGGAGAGGGTTTGTCAGGAATAAGCTGGCGCAAGGCGTCGGCCTGTTCAGCATGGAGGAGCGGGCCCGGGCGGTCGGCGGCTCGCTTGAAGTGGTGTCGACCCCTGACTCGGGAACGACGGTGAGACTGATCTTACCTAAGAAAGAATAAAGACAATGGACGCATAGCCGAAAGGTTATGCGTCCATTTTTGTTGATAAGAATTTATAAGTTTTCGTAACTTATAGCTTCGCATCAACCTTGGTAAACGCGCTGGTCCTTGTAAGACAAGGACGGCGTAGCCGTTTATCCAGGAGTTGCAGCCGAAAGCAACTGCCAAAGCAACTGCCAAAGCAACTGCCAAAGCCAAGGCGATCTTGACGGCAGCTCACAACATTGGATGCAATTTATCAATGTGAATATTATCACATATTTTTACGGAAAGATGCGATAAAGTAAAGGAGTTCCATGAAAGGAAGAGAGAACGAGGAGTGGCGGATATGAGCCAAAATATTCAGCATTGTAGAAGCAAGATGCTTGAAGGACGCGGTCCCATCAACCTTTGCAGACCGCTGGCCCAATTGAAACGGGAGCATGGGGCCGCTCCAGACGAAGATGGATGAGTTCTCCAAGCAAGCGGGGGTTATTGTCTCAGGTCAGCTGCAGGATCGATTGGAATATACAGCTAGGCGTACTGAAAGAAAAAGTGATGTATTTGTGAAAAACGTCACAGGAAATTACTTCGTGATGTGGTCAAATGATTACATAAGATTTTAGCAAAGGAGAATAACAGATGGATCGTGCATTCGCTTCTAAGTTTGCCAAATCCGTATTCCTGACCGTTTGCGGAATCCTCATCCTGATGTACATCGGTTCTCGTTTTTTTACACATCTGGACTTGGGTTTGTATGGGTATATGGTGGGAACAATCGTGTTTGTTTGCGGATTTTTTTACCGTTTCCTCGCTTGGTTTGATCGGCCGCCGACAAAGGTCATTCTACAAAAAGGGCTTCGGGCGCTTTTTCGTAAAAGCACGCCGCAAACGGCTGTTGAGCATTTGGCGACTTACCGTTTCATATGGAACCGAGGCTGGTACCGATGGACACAGCACATTTTGCTCGGTTGGGGTTGTATCCTGTCCGCCTTCGTGACGTTTCCGCTTGTATTCGGATGGATGTATTTCACGATGGCCGAGAACGGATATTATTCGGTCGTCTTCTTCGGAATCAATTTGATGAGGATTAAAGCGGACGGCTTATTGGGATTTCTGTTCTATAACGCCCTGAATTTCACAGCCTTGATGGTCATCGGCGGTGTTTGCATGGCGTTGTACCGCAGACTGAAAAACATGCAGGCGCGGTCAGAGCAAACGTTCGTATATGATTACCTTCCGCTTTACATGCTGCTTTTTGTTAGTATTACCGGGTTGATGCTGACATTCTGCAATGTTTTCCTGCATGGCTGGGGGCATCCGGTCATCTCCATGGTTCATCAATGGTCTGTCATTATCACCCTCATCTACATCCCTTTCGGGAAGCTTGCGCATATTCCTTTCCGCCCGATGAGCGTATTAGCCCGGAATTACAGGGAGCATTACGGGGAAAAGCAAATGAAAGCTTGCAAAGTTTGCGGCAGCCCTTTCGTATCAGCCCAGCAATCCGAGGACGTGATTTCGGTCTTGAAGCAAAACAACATCGAATTCAAAATGGACGACGGCTTCCACTTGGCTGAGCTCTGCCTGCCATGCCGCAGAAAATATAGAATGTCCCGGTTTACCGGGATTCCGACCCACGAAATTCGCGTTAAGGAGGCGAACCAGAATGCCAAAGGATAAGTTTTTTAAAGTCATCGAAAACAAGACGCATCCGAATGAAAAGCTTGTTCCGACTCACTGCTCCTATTGCGGGATGCAATGTGGAATGAACCTTAGAGTCGATACGGCTTCGAACAAAATCATCGGCGTTGAGCCGCGCTACGAATGGCCGGTTACGCTGGGCAAGATGTGCCCGAAAGGGGTCACGGCTTATCAGCAAACGAACCATCCGGACCGGCTGCTGCGGCCCTTAATTCGGGATGACGCCTCCAAGAAGGGGACGAAGGAAGGCTTTAGGGAAGCCAGCTGGGAGGAAGCCTACGAGCTGATTGTGCGTAAATTTAAGGAGCTCCAGATGAGCTACGGCAAAGATTCGCTTTCCGTATTCAGCGGGGTATCCATGACCAACGAGAAGTGCTATTTAACCGGTAAATTTGCACGGGTAGCGCTCCAGACGCGCTACATTGATTATAACGGTCGCTTTTGTATGTCAAGCGCCGCGGCCGGCTTCCTCCGCAGCTTCGGAGTCGATCGGGGCTCGACGCTTCCCTGGACGGATTTGCATGAGACGGATTGTTTATTTATTGCCGGGAGCAACACAGCGGAATGCCATCCAACCTCGATGTTCCGGGTATGGGAGGTGCAAAACCGTGGCGGCTACCTGATTGTGGCGGACCCTCGGGAAACTCCCTTGGCACGCAGAGCGGATGTTCACCTGGATTTACGTCCGGGAACGGATTTGGCTCTGGCGAACTGTATGCTCCATCTGTTGATTCAAAACGGCTATGTGGATGAAGCCTTCGTAAACGAGCATACGAACGGCTTTGCCGAGATGGCTGAGGTCGTGAAAGAATTTACACCGGAATACACTAGCGAAATCACGGGCGTGGCTCCGGAAAAGCTGATCCGGGCGGCCGAAATTTACGGTAAAGCGCCGGAAGCGGTCGTTTTGTTCGCGCGGGGGATTGAGCAGCAGCATAAGGGCGCGGATAACGTCTCGGCTTATACCAACATGTGCTTGGTAACAGGGAAAATCGGCCGTCCCAAATCCGGCGTGGCGACGTTTACAGGTCAAGGCAACGGACAGGGCGGCAGGGAGCACGGCCAGAAGTCCGATCTCCTTCCCGGCTACCGCAAGATTACAAATCCCAAGCATGTTGAAGAGGTCTGTAAGGTTTGGGGAATCACACCGGAGGAGATGCCGCAGCCTGGGGTTTCCGCTTACGAGATGTTTGAGCTGATGACGGACAAAACGATCCGCGGCCTCTATTTATTATGCTCTAACCCGGCGGTTTCCGCCCCGAATTTGAATTATGTGCGGGCCGCACTTAAATCGCTGGATTTCATGGTATGCAATGATATGTATCTGTCTGAATCCGCGGAGTTTGCCGACGTCGTGCTGCCTACCGTGACCTGGTCCGAGGATGAGGGCACCGTGACGAATCTGGAAGGCCGGATTATTAAAATCAACAAAGCCCAGGAGCCGCTTGGGGAATCCAAGCCGGACTGGCAAATTCACGTAGAGCTCGCCGAACGGCTCGGCCGGGGGCAATATTTCAGCCATCTCAAGACGGCAAGGGATGTAGCCGATGAATTCCGGCTGGCCTCCAAAGGCGGGTATGCCGACTATTACGGGGCTACTTGGGAGAAGATCGAGAAGCAGCAGGGGGTATTTTGGCCTTGCAAGAGCGAGGAAGATCCAGGAACGCCTCATATGTTTCTTGACAAAAGGTTCTACCACCCCGACGGCAAGGCAAAGCTGTGCGCGCTCCCTTACCGGCCGCCGGCCGAAGAGCCCTGCGAGCAGTATCCGCTCCGGCTTACCACGGGACGTGTTGTTTATCACTACCTCTCGGGCAACCAAACGAGACGTATCCCGTTCTTGAAAGCGATGTGCCCCGAGCCGTATGTAGAAGTTCATCCCGAAACTGCTGAGCGATATGGAATCGGTCATGATGAAGTGATCCGGCTGTACACCCGGCGTGGAGAGGCGTTCTATAAGGTGAAAATCATTGAAGCGATCCGCAAAGATACGGTGTTCGTTCCGTACCACTTCGGACATGAGCAGTCGATCAACCTATTGACCATTCCGGCGCTGGACCCGATCTCCCGGATGCCTGAATTTAAAGCCTGTGCGGCGCAAATAGAAAAAAATTCACAAGCACATGCCGTAAGGAGGTAGTCCGATGGGAAAACAATATCTATACATCGAGATGGACAACTGCATTGGTTGCCGAAGCTGTCTGGCCGCCTGCACCCAATGCGGCGGTCACGATCAAAGAAACCGAAATTACGTTTACGATGTAAACCCTCAGGTTAATCGGCAGACCATCCCGCTGATGTGCCTTCATTGTGTTAATCCGGCGTGTGCACGCAGCTGTCCGGCTCAAGCGATTCAAATTACGCCCGAAGGCGCGGTATTGTCCGCTTTGGTGGAAAAATGCATCGGCTGTCAAAACTGCACCATTGCCTGCCCCTACGGCATTCCGAAGTTCGATGAAGAACAAAATCTGATGTATAAATGCGATTTGTGCTATGACCGGACGAAGGAGGGGATTCCTCCCATGTGTGCTTCCGTTTGCCCTACCAACACGCTTCAATGGGTGACGGAGGAGGAACTGGCTGCCAAGAAAGAACAGCATCGTCTAGGCAAATGGATGGCCAGCCGCGAACCGCTCGATCCTTTGGAAGGCGAAACGAATGTCAAAATCAGTCTTCCGGGCATCCTGCAGGGGAAACAAAAATTGTTTTAGGAGGTGTACAGATCGTGGAGGAGAATAAAAACGAAAAGAACAGTCGCATCCCTTTTCAAGAAGACAACTACACGCATAATATCTTAAAATCAGGCGAGCGTAAGCTGGATCGCCGGGGGTTTATGAAAACGATGGTGGGAGCGGCCGGCATCTTTGCGGTTTCAACCCTTCCTTGGGGCGCTATTGCGGCAAAGGAACTGACGGGACTCAAGGATAAAGCTCACCCGAAGAAAAAAATCGCCGACCTCAGCTCCTTAAAGGTCGGTGATGCCGTGGAGTTTGCCTATCCGGGAGAACACGATTCCGCACTCTTGATCCGGTTTGGCGAGAATGAATTTAAAGCGTACCAAAATGCGTGCACCCATCTCAAATGTCCGGTCTTTTGGAGCAAAGATAAGGGTGAAATGATTTGCCCCTGCCATCACGGTGTATTTGACGCCAAGACGGGGGTGCCTACTGCGGGTCCTCCGAAGCGTCCGCTGCCTGAAATTAGATTAGCGGTGGAGCAGGAAGTTATTTACGCAACGGGGGTTAAGCGATATGAAGCGTAGCTACCTTGGCGTTATTTTACTTTGCTTGGTTGTACTGCTCAATATCATCTGCACGCAGCAGGTGGTCAACAACTTTTTTTATGATCGTTATGAACGGGTACTGTTGTTCGCCGGACTAAACATCCTTCTGTTTCCCATTGCTTTGTGGATCTATAAAAGGGAGCGTGATTCGGAATGAGGCTTAACAAAATACAGCTTCCCCTGCAAACCTTCAGTCTGGTGCTTGCGTTCATGACCTGGGTCATTCTTTCCTCGTTGATGCCGTTTATTAAAGAGCAGATTCACATGACACAGGTCCAATTAACCTGGGTTACAGCGGTACCTGTTTTATTCGGTTCGATTCTTCGTATACCGATTGGTTTTTGGACGAATCGCTTCGGCGCGCGAAAGATGTTTTACTTGAACTTTATTCTTCTTCTCGCACCGATTTATTGGATCAGCAGAGCCGAGTCTTTTAACGACCTGATTATCGGCGGTTTGTTTCTTGGCCTCTCCGGCGCATTGTTCTCCATCGGGGTTACTTCGCTGCCGAAGTATTATCCGAAGGAACGGCATGGCTTCGTCAATGGCATCTATGGCATGGGGAACGCAGGCACCGCGATCTCCACGTTCGGCGCGCCTGTGCTTGCCAATCATTTCGGATGGTCCACAACCGTCCTGTTTTACAGCGGGCTGTTGGTCGTCTTTGCCGCATTGAATTTCCTGATGGGAGACCGCGAAGAGACACGGGTGAACACCCCGCTAACCGAGCAAGTCAAGTCGGTATACCGGAATCAAAAGCTCTGGTACCTCAGTATCTTCTACTTTATTACCTTCGGTTCGTTTGTGGCGTTTACCGTCTATTTGCCGAATTTCCTCGTCAGTTACTTTCACCTGGCCAAGGTGGATGCGGGGATGAGAACGGCAGGATTCATCGTACTAGCTACGATCATGCGTCCGGTAGGGGGATTTCTCGGAGATAAATTGAACCCTTTTAAAGTGCTTATGTTTGTGTTCGGCGGCCTTACGATCGCTGCGGTGCTGCTGTCTTTTGCTCCAACCATTGGACTTTACACCGTCGGCTGCTTAACGATCGCTTTCTGCGCGGGGATCGGGAACGGTGCGATTTTCAAGCTGGTTCCACTTTATTTCAGCAAACAGGCCGGCATCGCAAACGGCATCATCTCAGCCATGGGGGGATTAGGGGGCTTTTTCCCGCCACTGATGCTAGCCATGCTGTTTAGTTTGACGGGCCACTATGCCATCGGCTTTATGGCGTTATCGGAGGTGGCACTGGCCAGCTTGATTCTTGTTATTTTTATGTACTATCAGGAGAGATTGGGTCTGTCTTCAACCATTATTGAAAATGCGGTAGAAGGCATCATGATCACGGACAAAAACGGAACCATTCGATCCGTAAACGCCTCCTTCAGTAAGCTAACGGGCTATCAGGCGAATGAAGTGATTGGAAAAACGCCGAGCCTTTTAAAATCCGGCAAGCAGGATCGGGAATTTTATAACGAAATGTGGAATTCGATCCGAAACCAGGGATTTTGGCAGGGCGCCATATGGAACCGCAAGAAGAACGGGGACATTTATTTAGAGTGGTTAACGATTACGGCTGTTAAAAATGAGGCGGGGGAAGTCATCCATTATTCCGGTATGTTCAGCGACATCACCCATCAGGATAAGATGGGGCAGATGAAGGGCAGTGAAGCCAGTGCCTAGCGAATTTGCCTTGGATCTTTGTTTTGTGCGTGAGCATACACCTGAATCACCGATGACGGGCATTATAGAATTGGAATTACAGCAGATGTTTGCCGGAAGAGCCACCTGGCACACGGTGACGAAGCGGGATCAAGATCTGGACATTTCCGTTGTGGAAATCAAAGGTCTTGCCGCATGGAGCAACGAGGATGAAGTGCTTGACTATGTGGAAACACGAATGCAATCGGACTGCTGGGAATGGCTGAACGGTTATCAGGTGAATGTTATTTTAAAAGAAGATGCGGGCTCTTGCCGCTGGAAGAAATGAGGATGCCAAATGAGCTGGAATGATCGATTGGCCGACTGGATCGGCAAGTCGGTGACGGTAACGATTGTGGATCAAGCGGGAACTGACCCGGTTTCCCCGGCGAGATCCTTTATCCTAAAAAAGCTGCGTCTTACCGAGGAGGGCACGCATCTGCAGTTTTTTCTAACAGACCATCAATTCGTCTCTGTGCCTATCTTTGATGACGGCAGTACTCGGCTTACGGAACGGGAATTCCTGTCCGAGGACCGTGCCTCCATGTTGAACTATGGAGTTCATCTGTAATAACTAGGAAAGGTTCGCTCCAATCCGGCCAAGCTTTATACAGCGATACGAATGGGTGTGCCTCATTTGCTAAAATAAGAAGCAAGGAAGGGACCGGATTGGATTGTGACCAAGCAGGGCATTGACAACTAGTCGTCATAGCCAATGTTACAGAAGGGATTCGAGTAAGAAATCGAACTTCTATCGGGTACAAAATGAGTTAAGTCATCTAAAGCTGCCATCTGGCGGCTTTCTTTGATTTGATTCGAATGTTGCGAGTATTATGAAAATATGATTCTTAGGAGAATTACCCTGACAAAATGCAACATTAGGTAGGAATCTGCTCACTAGGCAAAAAACTTTCGTAGTTCTTGCGCCACTAGTTCCGGTTTTCCGTCTCTATTGGTATTGCTGACATCACATGCCGCTCCGTGATCAAGTCCAGGAATTTCAATACGCTTGGCACGTGGCAAGACTTTCTCTAAAGCATCAAGGGCAGGCTTCAACCAAACCAGACCCTTGCTCCCGCCTAACAACAATACCTCGGCGCTCACGGCACTAAAGCGCTCCAGCGTCCCCGTCATCTCGGCGAGCAGCAGCCCGTCATAGTGCAGCGTCGGAGCTAGCATCCTCATTGTAATATAGCCGTCTTTTGCTTTCTTATCTTCGCTTGCCATCGCCATCTTCGTCAGAGACTCGAGCAGCCACCGAGGCATGGCGTTGAATACAGGAGGCGCCAGCTGCAATCCTTTCATACAGGTGATAAGCGCTGCGGCCACCTTTCCTTGAGCCATCCTGGTCAAAACGCGCCAGCCAGGCCGTGCGCTCCGATCCGCTTAACAAGAGCGCCGGCTCATAAAAAGCGGCTTTTTCAATGGCGGGGAGAGTGAGTGCCGCTTGGAGTGTGATAAGGCCGCCTGCGCTGATCCCGAAAACATTGCGGGCTCCTGTTTGGGTTAGGAGCGCCTCCAAATCTTCAACCTCTCTCTGTATGCTATAATCTTTGCCGAACGGACCACTGAGGCCACGACCACGGCGGTCGGGCACATAGACTGTGAAAACGTCAGCGAGCCCCTCGGCCAACTGCATGAAATTTTGCGAAGACACATTGGATCCGTGTACCACCACCACACCCGGGCCATAACCGAGTTGGCGGTAGCCAATGCGAGTACCGTCTTTAGAGACTACAGAGCTAGTTTTATAATGCTCCGACGTGGCTGCATTCGATTGCTTATTTGATGCACGAAGATCTGAGTTCTTCGACACATGAAACGCCTCCTTTTGAATTGCCCTAGACTTTTAACTAATTTATTCAATAAAGCTTATATCTTGCTTATATTAGCTGCTGCATTCGGTACGGGAGCATAGGTTCCTCTGCAAAAAGTACAAGTAATGTAATACGAGTACGGCTACAATGCAGACGGCCAAGTAGTATCCATCCTTGTGATGGACTCCACCGGGAAAGTTTCATCCTACGGCTATACGTATACGGCGAGAAGCAAACTGGAAACAGAAACCTTGCATACCGGCAATGTTATCACCTACACCTACGATCTGCGGGGCAACTGGAATTCCAGAGCAGAAGATAACCGGCGGAACGATCGTTACCACGGTGACCAGTTCAAAGATGAAGTGAAGTGAGGATCATTGCGGTTTGCATCCACTATAACTACAATGAAAGCAGATGAAGCATTCTATTCTAATACATAAGGCGGTGTCCGGAATGAAAAATCAAAGAGAAGTGAAAGCGGGATCGTATCTTCGCACGGTTCAACAATACGCTGACCACGTACTCCGGCATGGGAAGGACATTTATGGAAGCGCTTCAACTCCTTTGTTTGTCGACGGTTTTCACGTGGATACGTATGAACCCGTTAGCTGGCGATCTGGAGGGGAGCGCTGGATTCTATCCAACCTGGCCAATCAGCAGAATCTGTTTCGAACCTTAACCGGTCTTTCTAAGCTGACGGGCGAAACCCGATATAAGCAGGCAGCCGCCGAGGCCGTAAAATACGGGCTGGAATGCTTGCGTTACGGTAAGCTTATTTATTGGGGAGGGCATTTATCGTTCGATCTCTCTTCGAAACAGCCTGTCTATGCCTCGGACAAAGGTCCGCAGCACGAGCTGAAATGCCACTATCCCTTTTACGAGTTGATGTTCGAGCTGGATGCTCAGGAAACGGCACGTTACATCGAAGGGCTGTGGGACAGTCATGTGCGGGATTGGAGCAACTTGGAATTCAGTCGTCACGGAAAGCCTCGGGAACGCGAAGACGATGATCGGGTATGGGACCGGTCGTACGCAGGAGGCGAAGTGTTTTTTACCGGCGAAGGCTTGACGTTCATCAATGCGGGAAGCGATCTGATCTATGCGGCGGCCCAGTATTACCGAAGCACGGGGGAAGAAGCGGCTCTGCATTGGGCCAAAAGGCTCGCTCGCAGATACGTCGAAACGCGACATAGTGAAACGGGGATGGGCGGATACCAGTTCAGCATATCCGTGCTGCCCGGCGTGAGAGGAGACCGCGCAATCGATCAGTTTGCCGTACAGCTGAAAGATCATCGGGTCATGGAAGCGACACTGTCGGTCGCACGCCAAATCCATACGATCACCGGAGAGGTAGCATTGTGCCGCTTAACGTTGGCGGAAGTGTTAGACTCGAAGGGAGCGGAATTCGGGCAGTGGGCCGTAGAGGATCTGCTTGCTTACGGGAAGCACGCTTATGACGCAGATACGGCTTCTTTTCATCCGATGCTTACGGATGGTACACGGCTAACAGGCCTTGTGATGGAGAAAAGCGGCTATTATGGCAAGCAAGGCGATACGTTGAAAGCAGTCAAATCCGACTTGCTGCAATTGTGGGCCTACCTTAAAGGCTACCGGCTGTCAAGTGAAGAGCGGCTGTGGGGTTGGGCCCGCAGCATGGCGGCCGGCAGCGGCCTCGGGGACATTGGCGAGCGTCCCGGCGCACAGCCATCGCTTCATCCCGGCGAATGCAACGATCCGATCGGCGTTTTCGCGCTGCTCGAGCTGTACGCCGCTGCCAAGCACCAAGCTTATTTGGATGCGGCATGTGCTGTCGGGGACGCAATCATAGAGCGCCGATTCCGCAAATCCGTTTTTCTCGCCGAGGCGGATCTGGCCTATGTCAAGTTGGACGCCGTGGAACCGCTCGCTTTGCTGCATTTGGCGGCCGAGCTCACGGATCGGTGCGGTGACATACCCGTCTATTGCGGAGGCAAGGCTTTCTTCGGGGCGGCTTACGACGGTCATGGCCATGAGATCGATAGCAGCTTTATTTATTCGCAAAAGCTTTAACAACGCCAGCGGCTCTTGATCGTTACCGGACAACTAAACGTATCTGAGGGAAGTACGGTGAAAAATGCGTGGATTATATTGGTCACCCGAATGAGCTCAAAGCAAAGTGAAATTCCGGCATCATGGTTTAGAAGCGCAGTTTCGCGCATACAATCCGATGAGAGTGGAAGAAGAGATTGTCCGAGTATCCCCGCAGCTGCGCTCCATCGGGTACAGCTGTTCGGTATATCGGGAAAAATGATCGCAGGAGGGTATGACTAATGGAGCTTACCTATCAGCAGAAACGGAGCCTGTTGGAAGAAGGATACGTGAAAGTTACGGGGGTCATTCCAAAAATCATGGTTGACCGTGCGCTCAGACATATTAACCATTCCATTGGGGAAGGGATTAATGTCAGCGACATCCCGATTTTTCGGGCCCGGTCTTATTGTCCGGAGCTGCAGGGGGAGGCGCCCGTTTCGGATCTGTACAACAAGACGGCAGTCAAAGATTTAGTGGAGTCTTTGATCGGGTCTGGCTTAGCTAAACCTGTCCGAAGCGGGCAAATAGCACTTCGGTTCCCGAGCTTACAAGATCCGCCGAATGATCCCAGGCCGCATTTGGACGGGATGCATACGAAAACCAATGGCGTTCCGGAAGGAAAGATTAATAACTTTACGCTCCTAGTAGGTGTGCTGCTTAGTCCGGTTCGAGGAACGAATGAGGGTAATTTTACCGTATGGCCCGGAACTCATCACAGGTATGAGCAATATTTTCGTGAGCATGGTCCTGATTCCCTGTTAAACGGCATGCCGCCGATTCCTCTGTCTGCTCCGATCCAAACGACAGGGGAGCCCGGGGATGTATTTCTTGTTCATTACCAACTGGCCCACGGAGTTGCGCCTAATGTATCGCCATTTCCAAGGTACGCCGTTTTCTTCCGAGTGTCTCATATCGACCACGAAAAAGATTGGAGAGCCCCGATGACGGATATTTGGCTTCATTGGCCTGGAATACGAGAATTGGAACCGAAATGACACTATGTCAGCGATGTAACCGATTATTTAGTAAATGCGGCAAAAGAATATAATGGAGATTATGATAACTGGGAAACTAAACCAATAAAAAACCAATAAAAAACCAAGAAAGTTTTCTCGGCGGGTTGAAAAGGATTTTTAAGTCGAGGAAATAACCTATGAATCAGCGAATAATGAGCATGTATGCCAAGTCGTGAAGCAACAGTTACCCGATTTCGGATCCTATCAGCTGGAGCAGATAAATCAAATGCCGGGCCAGGAACCCGGCATTTTTATATTTATAATTTAAGTTATGAAGTTTTAACAGAACATGCTTTTGTCGTCGAGTGTCGAGTGTCAAGAATATAGTCCGATAAACATCCGCAGAAATTGCTGTTTTTTAAGCGTTGACATTAGAAAAGATTGAAATTATAATTGTCGCAGCAACTATAATCATGTCTATTATATAGGAGAACAACCTTGGAATTAGAAAAATATATCGGTGTTGTTGTACAGCGTGCGGCTCTTAAGCTGAATAATTACTATCAAAAAGTGGTTAATCCGTTTGATATTACAGTAGATCAGTGGGAAATACTAGTCATCCTGTGGGAAAAAGAAGGGATCACCCAAAAAGAGCTTGCTGAAAGGCTGCACAAGGATCAGACGAACATTGCTCGAATGTTGTTCAAGCTGGAGAAGAAGGGATTTATTTATCGTGTGACCCATGAAACGGATCGAAGGTCTTTGCGCGTATACTTGACTCCTAAAGGCCGTGAAATTAAAAATGAGATTCTTGCTCCATCCATCGAAGCGTATAAGAACACCATCAAGGATTTATCCGAAGAGGAGGTTGAGACCTTTAGAAGGATTCTTGCTGTAATGTATAATAATGTAAAGGATTTATAACGACGAAGGTGAACCGTATTGAAGATGATTGTTGGAAACGTACCTCTGTATAATCGGCGAGAGGAGCAGTTATATGAATTTTAATATAAAAGAAGCTGTTGAGGTTCTGGAGCGTACACCGCAAACATTGGAGAATTTTTATCCGGTTTATCCGATGGATGGTTGCAATGCACTGAAGGCGAAGAAACCTGGAATGTCACTGAAGTGATTGAGCACCTCATTGAGGGCGAGAAAAATAATTGGATACCACGATTAGAATTTATTCTGAAGGAAGGCGAAAGTAAACCCTTTCCCTCATTTGATCGTTTTTCTCACTTAAATGAAAAGTCTGAAAGATCGATTGAACAAAAGTTACTTGAATTTAAAAAGATTAGAACACTAAATATAATCATACTTAAGGACCTTATTGATCCTGAATTACATCTTGAATTGACGGGTTCACACCCTGCATTCGGTGTAGTGAAGTTAAGGGAATTGCTTTCTACGTGGGTTGTTCATGATTTAACGCACATTGCTCAAATCGTTCGGGTAATGGCGGTGAGATACAGGGCGGACGTTAGACCATGGCGTGAATATTTAGGTATATTAAATAAGAATTGATGAAATGGAAAAATCAGATTCATAATGAAAAAGGAACTAAATGGACAGGATACATAGTTGCTAAGACCATTATAATCAAGACAATTGTCAATACGATTTTTTTGAATTCAAAATATAATAACAGATCAAATACTTGCTGTGTCAAGTAATGACATGGCAATTATAATGAGGAGAATGCGATATGGAAGTATCAAAAAAAGGTGTCGGGATTTTTGACGCCCAATATAGAGCTCTGACAATCGGGATCATTCTTGCCGTGACCACCGTGGCGTTCGAAGGCCTGGCTATTACCACGATTGCTCCGAGTGTAGTGCAACAATTGCATAGCCTTCATTTATACGGCTGGATATTCAGCGCTTTTCTTTTGGCGCAAATCATCGGAACCATGATTATAGGTCAGCGGATCAACAAAAATGGCGTGTTTGCATCGTTTGTTGTATCGATTCTTTTTTTCGTAATCGGCATTGTTATTGCGGCCACTTCCGTGAACATGGTTATGCTGATCGCAGGGAGAGTGTTTCAAGGGTTTGGCGCAGGAGCCATCATTACTTGCGTATATTACAGCATTACTTTAGGTTATCCTGATGAGCTGAGGACGAAAATACTTGCTACGTTTTCAAGTGCTTATGTTTTGCCTGCTTTGGTTGGCCCTTATATCGCCGGCTTTTTAGCTGAATTCCTATCCTGGAGAATTGTTTTTTGGTTGGTGCTTCCTTTGATTGGCCTCGCTGTAATGTTGACTCTCCCTGCTTTTCGGAATTTATCGTTAAGAGAGAGATCAACCCAAAAAATCGGTCATAAAGAAGGATATGCGATATTGCTGGCTATAGGAACAGGTGTGCTGCTGGTCGGATTAGGCCTTATAACAGATTTGAAAGGAATAGCGCTTTCGGCTTTAGGAGTGATCATCATGATTCAGCCTTTGCGAAAGCTGCTGCCGGAGGGCACTTTTACCGCAAGGAAAGGTTTGCCTGCGACAATTGTTTCAAGAGGTTTATTTGTCGCCTGTTACTTTGCCACGGAGAGTTACGTTGTCCTGGCACTGACAGAAGTAAAAAAACTGCCTGCTGATCTTGCGGGATTGATTGTAGCTGCAGGCGCATTAAGTTGGTCTTCAGCAGCTTGGCTCCAGGCAAAGCTTGATGAAAAGCATTGCAGAATGCGAATGCCGGTGAAGAAGGGGAGATATCCGCAAGTATCCAGTTTACCGACGCATTCAGTCCAGGCTTAAGCATAGGAATCGGCGGTGCTTTCATTGCCGTTAGCGAGACGCTGCAATGGGGGTTATTGACGGGGATCCTGTTGGCGTTATTTCTTCAACTGATTTTCGTCATTCTAAGCTTTGCGATCTCTCTTCGAATACAACAGGCGAGTTGAATCGGGGATGCGGAGTTGGCAACTTGACTTGTAAATATTATGAAGCTATATTTACTTTAGTAAACCTTGCGCAGCGTGGTTTTTTTAACGCTATAGAAAGTTTAAGTTCGCTAAAGCGGACTGCAACTTTCTATACCAAGAAAAACTACCTCTAAAAACGGTCTGGCTGCTTTGAAGGACTCCGATAAAGAGTTTTTCTTATTGGAAGATGTGCAACGATGCAAATGTTCCTACATTGATTGGTATGAAAAGTTTGAGAAATCAGGTTCAATTTTTTTATGTAGGAACCTTTGTGTCGTGGTAACACGCACAAAGGTTCCTACATTGTCGTTGTAAGACACAAATTTACCCAACTGGATCAGAACCAGGAAGAGGCGCCGCAGGCGGCAGTGAGACCGGTACACGTGGATGCAATTACCGGGAGCAGGCCGTCTCTTAAGAGGGACGGCGGCTTTTTATTTTTTCCAATAGACTGGACCGACGTTGTTCTATTAAATATTTGGCGTATCCCATCGGGTGGGCGCACGTTGCTTTCCAATTCTCTTTCATTCCGGCTTGGCGGAAGAGGACTCTCGGATCCATCGAATGGCATTCCAGCCAAAAAGGTTTGCCATCAGGTGAAAGCCCCAAGCGAAGTATAAGTTCCGCTTGATGCGGGAGATATCCGGTCAGCTGCCCTGCCACGCGAAGCGAGAAGTCCTCAATTGCCGCCTGTATTTCTTGTGGGGGAAGATTCGGAATTTGTAACTGCAGCAGGGTATCAAGATTGGACACGGAAGGTTTACTGGAAGATGAGCCGGTGAACCGGTATGTTGTTCCGCTAACCAACCAGTTTCCCGTAACGCAGCGCTGGACGCAGACACGTAGTTCCCACGGAAACCCGCGGTATTTAGGAAGCGGGACCTTCTGTTTAGCTATGAAGCAATCTTGGCTCAGCCAATAAAGCAGAACAGAGGGCAGGTTTGATTTTTTGAATTGCCAGTTGTTCTTAATGTGCTTGTTTCCGGTTTTGACGGTATAGGTCCATTTCCATACATTACCGGATATGCGGGTTAAGCTCATTTCTTCAGAGTTGCCTACATTTTCTCCGTCCGGTATCAAAATAAGCTTGTCATGAACCTTCATCATCAGGCGAAGGTTTGCCGCCGTGGCGCGAACTTGTTCAGGCAAATGTGGTTGAAGGCTCAAATCCTCCCTGAGCAGCTCATAGACAAATTGGCTTTCATATCGATTCAATCTGTTAAAGACAATCCTTCCGTCTTTGCACCAATCGTCTATCTTCTCATCGTCGTCCGGTGAGCTTTGTACGGCCCGATTATGGATAACGCGCGGGGCAGGGATCTGTTTTAATACATACCGGTTGTCTTCCTGAATGTAGGCATTCATCTGATTTGGCTCGATGTCGTCCAAACAAAAAAAGCAAGGCTTCACACCGTACTGCTTGCCGGCTTCCAAATACCATTGCAGTTCATTCGCTTGCGGAGTACCTTGTGAAATCAGATCATATTCCTGTTTGCTTACCAAGATCCCCACATAAGGATCGTTCATCGGATATCCACTCCTTCATTGGCTCGTATAAGAGGAACCGATGGGATGTTAATAACAGCTTATGTACTTACAGACAAGAGCGTATAGGCTGAAGCGGTGGGCAATGGACATGGTTTTCGCAGAGCTCATTCGACGAGTTAAATCTGATACCAAGCTTAGGTACAACCGGTCGAAAATAGCTATAGTGGAAGAAGAATTGCAGACTATCAGAATTATCCGGTAAGACTCTTCGCAGCACTTCTTGTCGAATAGCTTATAACTATCATATAATAGTATGTATTAATAAATATTTTAATCTATAGGGTTTTAATTGATCCAGAAAAGGTGTATGACTAGGTCGCACCCTGGCTTGCTGTAGCGCCTAAGCGGGAGCGCCTACATCCTTTCTGCAAATCTTAGGGTATAAGGATGGTAAAAATGAGCAACAGACAAACTAGTACAGACGTTATTTTAATTGGTGCTGGAATCATGAGTGCGACTTTGGGATCAATGCTGAAAGAATTAGTACCGGACTGGGAAATTACAGTGTTTGAGAAGCTCGCAAACACAGGAGAAGAAAGCTCTAACGAATGGAATAATGCGGGAACGGGGCATGCGGCACTATGCGAGCTTAACTACACCGTCGAACAACCGGACGGATCCATAGATATTAGCAAAGCAATAAAAATTAATGAACAATTTCAAGTTTCAATGCAGTTTTGGTCTTATCTTGTAAACAACAATCTGATACGTAATCCGCATGACTTTATCATGCCATTGCCTCATATGAGTTTAGTACAAGGGGAACGAAATGTAACGTTTTTAAAGAAACGGTTTGAAGCGCTGTCTAACAATCCCCTGTTTCAAGGGATGGAATTTTCCGATGACCCGGCAAAATTGATGGAATGGATTCCACTTATTATGAAAGAACGGACATCGAA
Source organism: Paenibacillus gyeongsangnamensis (assembly GCF_027533625.1). Classification (GTDB taxonomy): domain Bacteria; phylum Bacillota; class Bacilli; order Paenibacillales; family NBRC-103111; genus Paenibacillus_G; species Paenibacillus_G gyeongsangnamensis. Next base: position 137,892 of record NZ_JAQAGZ010000016.1, read on the forward strand.
TGAACCTATAGCGGCAACAAGAATCGACTCTGGAACGGATGTCAATTTTGGCGCTTTAACGCGCATGCTGTTTGACCATTTAAAGAGTAAAAACGTCGATATAAAATTCAAGCATAGTGTTGATGATATTAAACGTACTAGCGACGGTTCATGGGAATTGAAAGTGCGGAATATCGATAGCGGTCAAGTCGAACACCATACTACAAAATTCGTCTTTATCGGAGGCGGGGGAGGAAGCCTGCATTTACTGCAAAAATCCGGTATTCCTGAAGGAAAACATATCGGAGGATTTCCGGTAAGCGGACTATTTATGGTGTGTAATAATCCGGATATTGTAGAGCAGCATAATGCAAAAGTATACGGCAAAGCTAAGGTTGGCGCTCCTCCAATGTCTGTTCCGCATCTTGACACAAGATATATCGATAATAAAAAATCGTTGCTCTTTGGACCGTTTGCAGGCTTCTCGCCAAAGTTTTTAAAATCCGGTTCCATGTTTGATTTGATCACTTCCGTAAAAACGGATAATCTCGTAACGATGCTCGCGGCAGGCGCAAAAAATATGTCATTGACAAAATACCTAATCGAGCAAGTTATGTTATCGAAAGAACAGCGCATGGAAGAGTTACGGGAGTTTATCCCAAGCGCCAAAAGCGAGGATTGGGACATCGTGGTAGCGGGTCAACGTGTGCAAGTTATCAAAGATACTGCTGCTGGCAAAGGAACGCTTCAATTTGGTACAGAAGTTGTTAGTGCGGCTGATGGCTCGATAGCCGCATTGCTCGGCGCTTCTCCGGGTGCTTCTACCGCCGTTCACGTCATGCTGGAGGTAATCAAAAAATGCTTCCCGCAACATATAAAAGCGTGGGAACCGCAATTAAAAGAAATGATTCCTTCTTATGGCGTATCACTATTGAAAGACCCAGCGCTTATCCAAGAAATTCATACTTCAACAGCGCAGACGCTTGGTCTAAACGAAAACTTGCCGTTACAGATAGCACGCTGAACCGTATTATAAGCTCATTCAGTCAGGGGTTCGCAGAAATGCGAATCCTTTTTAAGTTCTTGTCATTCAATTATTGCCGGATGACAAGAACTTAATCCCATTCCCGTTTTTGACAAGAACATGATCTCATTTTCACGCCTTCAACGCCATTTCAACGGCGATTGAAGGTTTTTTATTGCCTGCAACCGGACTGGAAAATCTTACTTCAAATCTTTTGCCTAGGCTTCATAAAGCTTTAAGTTGCTTTTAATATTGTAGGTTCAATATAGAGCTTGTAAGCAAGAAAACAAGCAGCTAAGCCATATTCATTAATCGAAACGGAGGGTGTCTATTTATGGAAAACAACAAAGATCATCAATATGAGAACCAAAATGATAACGATATGAAACAAGGGAAAGAGGAGTCGGGCAACATTAAGGTGACGCATCCCCGGCTGATCGAAAGCTATTCGACTTCCGGTAACGGCGGCGGCCGCGGTTTTTCCGGCAAAAGCGCCTTCGCAGCATTTATGGCCGGAGCGCTTGTCGTCTCCGGGCTCATGTTCGCCTCGGACAAAATGAATTTGTTCACCGGCCGCTCGCAGCCTTTGGCCACATCCGTTTCCGCAGCAGGTTCGGCGGCAGGAAGCAGCGGGGCCACTAAGGCCTCATACGATGCGTCGAACCCGAATTCAATCTCGACGATCGCCAAGAAGGCGAGTCCGGCCGTCGTGAAGATCGAGACGCTGGTCCAACCGGCTAAGCGGCAAACGAGAGGCTCCAACTCGTTCTTCGACCAGTTCTTCGGCGGTCAAGGGGGCGGCCAAAGCGGCCAGCAATCCCAGAGCGGCAGCGATACGCTGCAGCCTCAGGGCATCGGCTCAGGGTTTATATTCGAATCGTCCGGCTATATTTTGACCAATGAGCATGTGATTGACGGAGCCGACGAAATCGATGTGACCGTGCAGGGTTATGACAAGCCGTTCAAAGCCAAGCTGCTAGGCAGCAGCTACGATCTCGACCTGGCTGTGCTCAAGATCGAGAATAGCACCGCACTTCCTACGTTACCCATCGGCAACTCCGATAATACAAATGTAGGCGATTGGGTTGTGGCGATCGGCAATCCGTACGATTTCGACTACACGGTAACGTCAGGCCTTCTCAGCGCAAAGGATCGGCCGATCAGCATCGCAGACGAGAACGGCACACGTAACTACAAACACCTGATTCAAACCGATGCCGCGATTAATCCGGGCAACTCGGGCGGTCCGCTGCTGGGCATGAACGGCGAAGTGATCGGAATCAATACCGCAGTCAGCTCGCAAGCTCAAGGGATCGGCTTCGCGATTCCGAGCAGCACGATCAGCTCGGTTCTGAACGATTTGAAAAATAATGTCGCGATTCCGAAAGAAGCGTCTCCTTACATCGGAGTCAGTCTGCAGGATGTAACTGATGATATGCTGAACGATCTCCAGCTCAAAAATACGGATGGCGCGCTGGTAGCTGATGTGCAGGTAGGCAGTCCGGCGTTTGCGGCAGGTATTCGCTCCTATGATGTGATCGTAGCGGCAAACGGCAAGGCAGTCGCTACATCCGATGCCTTAACCAAAGTCGTTCAAGAAGCCAAGGTCGGCGACAAAATGGCGTTCACTATTATGCGCGGCGGCCAGAAGCAGGATGTTACCGTAACGATCGGCGACCGGAATCCAGCCGCGGCGAAGCAGAAATAAAGCTATCAAGAAAAGCACTTCTACTAAATGAGGTGCTTTTTCTTTTATGATCCTGCACAAGTATATATCCGTTCGCCCCCGTGAAAACTAAGCTTGAAATTTTAGGTAAAGGGGGACTCAAATGGACTTATTGATAACTGTAATTTTATTGTTGGTTTGTTTATTAGTATCTAATATTGTCAGCCACTACATTCCTTCCATTCCGAGTCCATTGATTCAAATTTTTTTCGGGATCGGCATTGCACTGGCATTTAAAGATATTTCCTTGGACATCGAAACAGAGTGGTTTTTGCTGCTGTTTGTCGCCCCGCTTCTGTACAATGACGGAAAACATTTCCCTCGCGAAGAGCTGTGGAACATGAGAGCCCCAATCTTTGGGAATGCCATCATCCTCGTTCTATTAACGACGATTGCCGGGGGATATTTTATTCACTGGCTCATCCCTTCGATTCCTTTGGCCGCAGCCTTCGCATTGTCTGCTATCCTATCGCCGACCGATCCGGTAGCGGTGAACGGGATGGATTGCCAAGCGGATTCGGATTCCCGATAAGGTGCTGCATTTGGTAAGAGGGGAATCGCTCATCAACGATGCGTCGGGTTTGGTTGCGTTTAATTACGCGGTAGCAGCCGTGGTGACAGGATACTTCTCGCTGAAAGAGGCGGTTTTCGATTTTACTTTTATGTTTCTAGCTGGGGCAATCCTTGGGTTAGTACTTGGACTGCTGATCACAGGGATACGGTTCGTTTTGCGGAAGCAGGGAATTAATGACGTTACGTTTCATTCACTGCTGCAGGTCATTACGCCGTTCGTTATTTATTACATGACGGAGCATCTGCTGCATGCTTCGGGCGTCATTGCCGTTGTCGTAGCCGGTATTGTTCAGGCATTAGTGCAAGAGCGTACGGAAACCATGATCCCCGAAGAGCAGGTACTTACCGAAAATATTTGGTCCGTCGTATCCTATGTATTAAACGGAGTCGTGTTCCTCCTGCTAGGAATGAATATCCCTTCCTCCATTAACGAGACGGTGGCTAATCCGGATATAGGTAACGCGTTAGCCATAGGATACGCAATAGCTTTCGGGGTTGCGATTATCGGCATTCGTTTTATTTGGTCATACTTCTTCGCTTCTTACGAATATCGCTTCGATAAATCCAAGTCCGCAGCCAAGCCGAGCCTGAAAACAACCTTGATAGTCAGCTTTACAGGAGTCCGTGGCGCGGTGACTATGGCTGGCGTGCTCTCCATCCCTTTCCTGGTGGCAAGTGTGGAGAGCCGTTTCCGGAGCGTTCCTTGATCCTTTTCTTGGCGGCAGCGGTGATTCTATTTACCTTACTCGCAGCATCTGTATTCCTGCCACTCATTAGTAAAGAAGAATCGGAGGAAGGGGAGACAAGGAAAAGAATGGACGTAGATGAAGCCAAGCGAAAATTGCTGCTGTCAACGATTAAGAAGCTGCGGCTCGAAATGAATGAAGAAAATGAAAACGAAGTTTTTGAATTAATTGATGAGTATAAAAGCATGTTTCAAAAAATGGCCCTCGAACCTTCGAATCTATACCAGCAACGGCTGAACGAAATTCGGCTGCTTGCCTTACGGGCCGAAAGAAAGTATATCCAAGACGAAATGAAAAAGGGAGCAATGGAAAAAGAGGTATTCGAATCGTTCGAAAAATCATTAGACAGTCGTGAAGAAGCGCTCGCGAGCAATGTCTCGTCGGGAATCGCCTTCCTGATTGGAAAATTGATCAGAGGGTGGAAACGATCTAGAATTTATTACTCAAAAGACCGGGATGATCGAATCGCCAAGCTACGCGCAGTTCTGGATGTTCAAATCAAGGCGCTGCAATCAGCGCTTTTCGCCTTGGAATATTATTCCAAAGAGCGAGGGGACAAGGATTTGGTTCATGCGGTGACATTAGAATATAAAAGAATAATCGATCGATTAAGGAAACCGACTGCACCGTTTCATAAGAAGAAGCAAGCTCAAAAAGAAGAGTTCGGTTAAAGATGATGGATATTGAACGTTCGGAAATCAGGAGAATGTTTGAAGCCGCGGAAATCAACAGAGACATTGCGAATGAGTTGAGGAGATTTTTGAATTCCATTGAAAGTGTGACGTTATATGAGTATGTCGAATAATCGCGTGTCGCCGAACAATCGGATGATGTCCGACGACACAACTAAATTAGTCAGTAAAATGATATTCCGTCTGCAAAACGCTGGACTCATGGCTCTTTTTCTGTTTACTGTTTTTAAGTTTCCTTCGATGGATTTAATTTACCAGTCCAGATGGTGTAGCCCATGCCAGCATAAGCTAATCCCCAGAAGAATGCAAAATATTTGTTGTCTTCGGTCGGCAGCGCCATGGATAAAAGCATCATGACCAACAAAGCGATGATCCAGCGGGGAAATACGTTCGCTCGGTAGGATAGAAATGTAAATACCAGCGTTCCTCCAGTCAAACCAATAAATAATAACATGTGCAAAATGGCGAAAGCCACACCATCCGGATTCATTGACGGATCGGCGGATTCAATCGTAGACCACAGCACGCAGGTTGTAACGATATTACCGATAATGATAGCAAGAACTGTAATAAATTCACCTACCCCAGTTTCCCTCGATTGGACCATAAATGTTGCAATCGTGCCGACGGACATTAGAATACTTGCGATGAACCCAAAGGTCAGCTCGGGTGAGCTATCCGTCCCCCAGATGAGGGAGCTTGGCGTCATCCCCATACGGCTAATACCTGCCAGCAAACAAATCATACCCAACCATCGAATCACTCTTGTTTCACTCATTTTTTTTACAACCTCCCAATCAATTATCGTTACGTTAACGAACTTGATTATAGTTAATGGAGGATCATGGAAAACAGAGCAGGGTTCTCACAATATTCGGGGAATCGAGACAGGGACATTTTTGGGAAATCCGGGAAGCCAGCCGGGAAGTTACGGTTTCTCCGTATTCAGGCCGCGGCAAGCTCGCTATAATAGAGGTATATTTAAAATCGGAGGGGGATTCATGCAACAATTGCAAGATCGGATTGCCGATCGAACAGCAGAACCCGCAGCCCGGCTCCCCCAAAAGGGGTTCCTTGTCTGCCTCCAGCTTCTGGCAGCCTTGTTCTCGCTGATTACGGCAGTGTTATATTCGACAGGGATTCCCATATACTACCATAAACTTGTTTCATCTTGTATTGTAAACGGTTGCGGCAACTGGGTGCCGGCAATGCCCCTTGATAATGGGGGGACGATTCACCTGTCACTGGAGACCTATGCAGTCATTTTCGTGTGTATCGATGTTATTTTTACGTTTGCTTATTATGCGGCTGCACTGCTCATTTTTTGGAAAGGATTTCGCGAACCGATGGCCATACTAGCCGCCTTGGCGATGGTTACGTTCGGCACCTCCTTTCCTTCTTTAACCTCCGTCGCTTTTCAGGGGAATGCTGCTCAAGAGTGGTGGTTTGCATTTGCAGCTACTCTCGGCTGGATTGGATTATCGCTGTTGTTTTTGCTCTTTCCTAACGGTTCGTTTGTGCCGAGATGGACAGTCGGGGTCTTTATCTTGATAGTGATCGTTAATGTCAGCAGTTTTTTTAATCATGGGATTATATGGAACGTATTTAGTGGTTCCGCTTACCTTTTAGCTTTGTGGTATATAGGCTTGACGCTAATACTTATTTATTCACAATTATTCCGGTTTCTGAAAGTGTCCTCGCCGTCGCAGCGCCAGCAAACCAAATGGGTTGTGTACGGGCTCGCCGTTGGCATGATCGGGTTTGTCGGGATGAGCATATTATTCGACCCCCGCCTGAATGACGGAAGCGCCATAACTTATGTGTATCTCAATGCGATTATTAATTTATGTTTACTTGCAATTCCGTTCACGTTTACTATGGCTGTGCTGAGGCACCGGTTGTGGGATATCGATCCGCTTGTCAAGAGAACGCTGGTATATAGCGCTTTGACTCTTTGTGTGGCAGCGATCTATATCTTTTCGGTTTTTTACTTGAGCCGCTTATTTGAGACAAAAAATAATCTCATGATCTCCTTAGCGTCGACGGCCATAGTGGCGGTCGCATTTGCTCCACTGAAGGAAAAGCTGCAGCGGCTCGTTAACCGGATGCTGAAAGGCCGCCACGACGATCCTTATGCGGTTTTGCTGGAACTGGGAAGTCAGCTTGTTCAGCCGATGGCTCCGGAGGCGATGCTGGAAGCTCTCGCTTCTAGCATTAAGGAATCGCTGCGGTTGCCTTATACAGGCATTGCAATAGGAGTGGGGGGACAGGATGCTTTCGTCGCTTCGTCTGGAGAGCCCGTTCATGAGGTGCTGTCCTTTCCCATCATCTACCGTGATGAAAGGCTTGGTACGCTGTACTTATCCAGCCGTTCTCCCGGAGAAGCCTTCTCATCTGAGGACAATAAGTTCCTGGATGTGCTTCTGCATCAATCGGGACCCATCGTCGAAAATGTGAATATGACATTAGTATGAAGCTGCTGGCCAAAGATTTGCAGGAATCCCGGGAAAAGCTGGTCCTGGCGAGAGAGGAGGAACGCCGGCAAATTCGCAAAAATTTGCATGATGATCTAGCTCCTCGTCTTGCGGCTCTGGCGCTCAATGTGGCTACGGCCGAGAAATATGTCGTGAAGAAGCCCGATATTGCTATTGAGATGCTGGGGGACCTCAGGAAGGTTATACGTGCGACGGTGGATGAGATCCGGACACTCGTTCATGATTTGCGTCCGCCATCTCTGGATGAACTCGGATTGATCAGTGCGATCGAAGAGAGAATCAGCGAACTGAATAAGCCGGCCAGGCTGCTCGCGGATGAGCAGGGAATCGTACCTATTCACATCCATCTGCATGAGCCACCGCTGCTTCCGGATCTACCGGCGGCGGTGGAAGTAGCTGCTTACCGTATTGTCACAGAATCGCTGGTCAACGTGATTAAGCACAGCCAAGCAACCGAGTGTACAGTCAAACTTCACGTGTCGTCATTAAATCAATTGGTAATAGAAGTGACGGATAACGGCACGGGTCTTGACCCTTCTTACACACTAAGGCTTCCGGGTAAGGGGGGGATCGGACTCCACTCGCTACGAGAGAGGGCAGCGGAATTAGGTGGAGAATGTTCAATAGAACAAGTAGAGCGTGGCGGCACACGGGTGCTGGCCATATTGCCGATTTAATAGAAGGAGGAGAATGGGCGTTGAGAATCGTTATTGCAGAAGACCATCCGTTATTTCGCAGCGGTGTACGCAACTTGCTGAGGACCACGGACGATCTTGAAGTCGTTGGGGAAGCGGCATCCGGGGAGGAGGCGTTGGCGCTTGTGGAGCAGCTGCAGCCCGATCTGGTGCTTATGGATATCCGAATGCCCGGTATTAATGGTATCGAAGCGACGCGTTTGATCAAAGAGAAACACCCGGCGATTGAGGTGTTGATCCTGACGATGTTTAGAGACGACCAATCGGTTTTTACCGCGATGCGGGTAGGCGCAAAAGGTTACATCCTTAAGGATTCGGACGAGGATGAGCTGCTGCAATCCATTCGGATGGCAGGCAGCGGCGGTGCTGTATTTAGCTCGGATATTGCAGGCCGGATGATGCAATATTTTTCCCAGCCACACACCGTTCCTTCGGATGATCCTACCTTCTCAGAGCTCACGAAACGCGAGTTGGAAATTTTGGAGCGGATTGCGGAGGGTGACAATAACGCCGAGATCGCCAAACGACTGCATATCAGCAATAAGACGGTGGCCAACTATGTCTCGAACATTCTAAACAAGCTACAGGTCTCAGACCGTAATGCAGCCAAACGATTGGTCCAAAAATCACGTGAAGAATAGACCGAATGCGCGCGATCGCTATATAATCAATACAATAAAGCCTCCCGACCACCACTTTGAAAGTAGGGCGGGAGGTTTTTATTAGTTAATAAGAATATATAAGTTTTCGCAACTTATAGCCTCGCATCAACCCTGGTAAACGCGCTGGTCCTTGTAAGACAAGGACGGTGTAGCCGGTTATCCTAGCGCGTAAATTTTCTGGGGAAGATTCCCAGCATCCTATTTTATTCCGTAGGCGACCTTACTTTTGACCTGTACGCGAGCGACAACGGCACGATCAAACACAGCATTATGTGTTAGAAATCGAAACGCCGCAAGGCGCAGTAGTTTCCAAGCCGATAAGGTATAAGAAGCCGATGACATCGGGCGGGACTTCAACAACAGGACCTGCATCGACTCCGGCAACGCCAAATAGGCTTCACCAAGCAATGGCCTCAATCACTAGCGCTGCGCAGGTGATCCCTAGATTGAAGCAGGGAGATAATAATTCCATTGCTTACATGAAGGTAACTAACTGATAAACTTTTCAGTTCTTATTAGGTGGCAGTTTTTCTTTTATAATAAATTTAAACGTAGGGAAAGGAGAAAAGACCTTGAACATACTTATTACAGGTGCATCAGGGAGCGTAGGCTCCGGAGCGGCGGAAGCGCTTTCTGAAGATCATGAGCTGCGTCTATCGGACGTGGCGAAAGTCAATGCGGAGTTTTCATTTTATGAAGCTGACGTTCGGGAGCCTGGAACATTAGATGAGGCGTCCCAAGGAGTAGACATCATCATCCATACCCCCGCTTATCATGGCATACATACGGGGAAGCACTCGGAGCAAGAGTTTTATGATCTGAATGTAACAGGCACGTTTCATATGTTCCAGTCCGCTGTTCGTAACCAAGTCCGTCGTGTCGTTTGGTTACCCAGTATGTCCTTTTACGGCTCCAGCTTCTATTCGTATACGAAAAAAATCGGCGAGCAGCTATGCGAGTTTTACCACGAACGGCACGGGATCGAGGTGATCATGCTCCGGCCGGCGGACTTTACTCCATTTCGCGATCTACTTCATTATGGTGAAAGGATGCTGCATGGCGGAGTTGACCGCCGGGACGTGATTCAAGCAGTCGTCCAAGCGGTAAATTGCCCGACGCCATTCAGGTACTATCATATCATTAGACAAGACCCGTTTACCGAGGAGGATTTGCAAGAGTATTCGGAATCTCCGATCGGAGTATGGGATAAGACGTATCCAGGCGCAGGAGAGATGATTCGCAAGCATGATTTTAAGCTCCCTAACCAGATTCGCGTGTCGGATTTGACTAAAGAGAGGAACGAGCTCGGGTATGTTCCCCGCTATAATTTCGGTACTTTTCTTAAGGAATATGAGGCAGGCATTACAAAAAATCGTTAGGGAGGAATCAGGATGCAAAAAACAGTGCTGGGCAGAACAGGGCTAGAGGTGACACGACTCGGTTTCGGGGCGATGGAAATTCGCGGACCGCGGATTTGGAGCGGCCGACCCGTTACGGATGATGAGGCGGATCAAATTTTAAATGCCGTTCTCGATGCTGGCATCAATTTCATCGATACCGCGTATGATTACGGTTTAAGCGAAGAGTATATCGGTCGCTTCATCAGCCGCCGCCGCAGCGAATATATCCTGGCCACCAAGTGCGGTTGTACGGTCGTCAATTGCGGGGATCACGATGAAACGCCTCACGTATGGACGAGGGATAATCTTCTCCATAACATTGAAACGAGCTTGCAGAGAATGAAAACGGATTATATCGATTTGCTCCAACTCCATAATCCGACCGTCGAACAGACCGAGGAAGGAAACCTGGTGGAAATTCTCCGAGAAATCCAGACATCCGGCAAGGTACGCTGGATCGGCATTTCCTCCACGCTACCGCATATTTCGAAATACATTGAGTCCGGCGTGTTCGACAGCTTCCAGATTCCTTACTCGGCCTTGGAAAGAGACCACGAGAACGTTATTTCCGACGCAGCGCGATCGGGCGCGGGCACCATCATTCGGGGCGGCGTCGGTCGAGGTGAGCCGGGAGCGGGGCTAGGGAATAAGGACCGTTGGGCCGTCTGGGAGAAGGCTCGGTTAGATGAGCTCCTGGATGAAGGAGAAAGCCGTACCGGATTCTTATTGCGTTTTACGCTCAGTCATCCGCATATGGCTAGTACGATTGTAGGGACCAAGAACCCGGAGCATTTAGCGGAAAATTTACGGATTGCCGTGAAGGGCTCGCTGCCGGCCGATGTTTATGAGGAAGCGAAGCGGCGCCTTCAATCGGTCGGGCAAGGACCGGAAGCATAATCATTATTTAAAGAGGTGATATCGTGGAATATCGTGTATTGGGACGTTCGGGTTTAAAGGTGAGCGAGGTCAGCTTGGGCTGTTGGGCGATAGGAGGACCGTCGTGGCGGGATGGGAATCCCGTGGGTTGGTCCGGCAACAATGATAACGAATCACTTGCAGGTTTGCGTAGGGCGCATGAACTCGGCATTAATCATTTCGATACGGCAGATGTGTATGGTGACGGGCATTCGGAGAGGGTGATCGGGAAATTTTTGCAGGAGGTTCCGCGTGAATCCGTCATTATTGCTTCCAAAGTAGGCTGGTTCAAGGGGACCGCACCGAACGCGATGCAGCCGATTCATATTCGTCACCAGCTCGAGCAGACGCTTACGAATTTGGGCACGGACTATTTGGATATTTATTATTTTCATAATGCGAATTTCGGCCCGAATGACCAATTTCTTGAAGATGCGGCTGAAATGATGCGCGAGCTGCAGAAGGAAGGCAAAGTACGTGTTATCGGTCAGTCTGCATACAGTTATGCGGATTTTATGCGGGTTTGCCCGGTAACTCGTCCGGATGTTCTGCAATTCCATTACAATGCATTCGGTAATCAATTCGATCAACCGGAAACCAATCTATTCCGTTGGGCAGAAGAACAAAATGTGGGCATGGTGCTGTTTGGCCCGCTAGCCCAGGGGCTGCTGCTGGATAAGTTTGATCCAGATAACCCGCCTCAGTTCGGTGAGGGAGATATCCGTTCATCCAATCAGTCCTATTCACGGGAACGTTTGCTTGAAATCCGCCGCAAACTTCAGCCCATCAAGGAGCGCCTCGGCAGCGAAGCGCAGGATCTGGTTCGAGCAGCCATTCAATATGCTCTGGCAAAATCTCCAAATGCCTGTGTCATCCCCGGGTTTAAAAATGCCCGCCAAGTGGAATCCAATGCCCAGGCTGCCGGCAAACCGCTGACTACTCAAGAAGCCGAATTTATTCAACAAATATTACGTGGATAAAAGGAGCCTACTAGCATGAAAGTTTTGATTACAGGCGCCGGCGGCAATCTTGGACGGGTTCTCGGTCCAGCTTTGGAGGAAAAAGGGTATGAGCCGGTTCTGATGGATTATCGGGACATTGAAACTCCTTACCTTTTTATTCGAGGAGATGTAACGAATAAGGCGGATGTACTCAAAGCCGTCCAAGGTTCGGACGCGATCGTTCATGCCGCCGCTTTGCACGGAATTCATCTCTCCAAATATTCACGGGATGATTTTTGGAAATTAAACGTACAGGGAACGTATAACGTCTATGATGCCGCTTTAGAATGCGGGGTCGGTAAAATTTTATTATGCAGTACGATGGGCGTATACGGCAAAAGTATCCAAGGGTCGCAGGATGGCTTTGCTGCGGTTACGGAACAACTCCCCTTGAAGCCTAAAGACTTCTACGGCATGAGCAAAACCTTATGTGAAGAGATCGGGCAATATTACAACCGCAGCAACCGAATTTCAACGATTGCCTACCGGTTGGGCATGTTCGTTCCGGAGGACTACATCCGGTACGGCTTCCGTTTGCTGAAAGGCGGCGTTGATGACCGGGATGTGGCGCAAGCCTTCCTGCTTGGACTTGAGAATGATTCGATTGATTTCGATGCTTTTAACATTATGGCGGAAGTCCCATTTTCCAAGGAAGAACTTAACTGTTTTAGAAAAGAGCCGGCTTCGTTCATGGAAGAACGGTATCCGGGACTTTCAGAGTTGATCGCGCGGCGAGGACAAAAAGCGGAAGAGCTTTTACAAATGTGGGGGTATACGCATTGGTCGATCGAGAAAGCGAAAGAACGGCTTGGTTATAAGCCAACTTATAACTTCAAGGAATTTTACACTGCTTTGAGGGAAGGGCATGAAGAAAGCTATTACCCCTATGCAAATCTTCCTTGGTGGGGCATGTAAGATCGGATATTTCATTAAATCCGCAATTATTGTCGTACTGGTTGTCAGATGTCAAGAACAATATCTCATAAAAAGTCGCATATAATGCGGCTTTTTCATTTTATGGGATAAAGTTCTTCTCATTTGACGATGACAAGAACTTTAGAGTTTAAGGGCTACCGGATTCTTTTGCACCTTGTAGAGTCAAAAGGGACCATGATGTTTTAACGTCTTGTCCTCTCACCAGCCGGACGCAGATGGTCTCTTTGTTTCTTAATAAGGGTTAAGAAGGCAAGGACGAGCGGGATGATTAAGGCAGGAGGCAATATCGAAAAGGGAAGAATCGTGTAATTATACCAATCCAGCTCTGTCGGGCGAATAAAGCTGCGCAAGGCAACGGCGAAAAACAATAGCCCAATCGGTAAAATGAACGGTGTCGCATCCTTTATACGAAACACATCTCCGAAGATTTGCATGAACCAATAGTGCGTTACAATAGTCTCGAACAAAGTAAATATCGTCCAAATTCCGATGATGATGATCTCAATCCGCTCTAGATAAAGGCCGACTCGTACTAATTGAATGGAAGAAAAGAAAGGGTACATCGCCGATTTCGTCAGATTCATGCCGAGCGAGCCGATCGTTAAATAGATTGCGATCAGCAGGTATACATTAGTGAGGATCAGGCTGACAGAGGAGCTGAGCATAAGTTTCTTCAAGTTACCGACTCTGTGGAACAAGAAGACGAGACCGATCGCTTTTCCAAATGGAAAAGAAAAAGAAAGCAGAGCTCCGTAAGCGATATCCGAGAGACGGCTTTGAAATTGCGGCAAAAATGGATTAGTATCTACGTTACGGAGGATCAGCACACAGATAATGGTTATCGAGACCAGAAACAGCGGCAGCATCAGCTGAACGGTACGAGCTATCGTTTCGAGTCCTAAATAAACAGCATACGACGTGACCAACACCAACATCAGTATAATCAGTTCGGGTGGAGTGTATGGAAGTATGGCTGTCATATAAAACAACGACAACGCACGAAGCGTCAAAACCGTAAGTCCGACCGAATCGATGAGGTAGAAGAAGATGATCGCTTTTCCCAGCCATTTTCCGAGCAAAAGCTCGATTATTTCGGTCATGCTCTTGTTAGGATGCTGAAGCTGCACATACTTCATCAGCCACATAACAAAAATACCACCGATAACGCCCAGCAAGTTGGCGATCCACACGTCCTGCTGCAAAATCTTCGCGTTATACAAAAATAGCGTCGAGAAGCCCGATAAATAAGTAAAGCAAAGACATCCGAATTGGAAGTTAGTGATCTTCTCCTTGGCGCCCATTATAATTCCTCCACATGAATTTGCAAAAGATGGAGCACATAATCGGATAAAGGCTGGAACAAAGCCCGGTTCACCTTTTGCACTGTCGGCCAGTATGCCGCAGTGGCCGGCACGAAGTAGCCGGTAATAAAAAGAGTCAAAACAAGAAGCAGAACCGCTTCGGCCTTTTGCCTTTTTTTCCACATTCTGATCGTTTGCCTTAGCCCGTAAAATAAGTTCGCGATGCAAACGAGGGCAGTAATCATGCTAATTTTCCTCCAGTATCTGTCTCATCCCGATTTTTGAAAACTGCGAGTTCACTTGAACCCGCACGGGCATGGCCGGGTAGAGCTCATCCCACTTGTCTTTCATGCGGTTCCACTCCTTCGGATGATACTGACGGATATAATCGGAGAAACCGAGCACGTCCACTTTTAATTCTTTTTGAAAATGGTTCAGGCTACTGGCGATCATTTGTTCTATCTGTTTGTTGGCAGCTCGCTCCAATTGCTCCAATGTATCAGGCCGACTCAGCTGCAGGCTGCGGTCCATGTCCATAAGGGCTGCTTTTAAGTTTACGTCGACGTCCAGCGCCGGACCTTCGTCCGTTAGACGGAAGTGAAATTTTTTTTTCGGATTCTGCATGAGCAGTGTTACATTGGCGGAGTCGAATTTGACCTTTACCGGGAATTCCAGCTTGCTCCATTCTCTTTTCCTCGAGAGCAAATAAACTGTAATGGTATCCTTCCCTTTCAGCCAAGCAACGAATTTGCCCTTATTGAAGACGGAGCTGCCGCTGAGGACGAGCACTTCCTTTGAACTGTTTGCCGGCTTCTCCAAGCTCAGTCTTCCCGTCACGAATCCGCGGTATGGATTTGAAAACAAATTCGAAACGTCTTTCACCATCAAGGAGACGCTCTTGCCCCATAGATGCTGGTTGGCCGTTCTAGCCATAAAATCGTTCGCGACTAGATCGTTGGTCTCTGATTTGATCCCTAGCTTATCGGCCGCATTCCCTTCGCTGACGACGATGTAGCTGGACATTCTGATTTCGCGCGATCTGGCCATGTAATCGAGAATTTCATAGAAGGCGTGAGTCGCAGCTTCTTGTCCGATGATGAAAAATTTGTCATGCTGCCAGATCATTGTCTTGCCGGCGCGGCTTCGCAGGTTGCGGCCCGCGTCCATGATGGAGTTGCCCTGTGCGCTTGCCACCCATTCATGTTGCTTGCTTGATTTTTCCATGCTGGTGGCCGAAGGCAAAATGCAGTAAGCGGTAAAGGTAAATTTGTTTTGTTGCTTATCGTAATCAATTCCGGTCATCATCACCAAAGCAACGTCGCTGATTTCCCGGATGTCTGTCGAGCATCCCGCAGCGAACGTCAGAATTGCGCCAAACAGCAAAGTCCATTTAACGAGCTTCATCATCCTGCCGACCAGTCCCTGAAGTTTGTATGTTTCTATGTTGAATCGGAAACAGGATATAGCGTTCGAGTACGTTCCGCCACCCTTTTCCGTCGAATAAAGGGATATAGTGTTTGCCAAACGTTTTCAGCGAGCACAAATGCACCAAGATCGTGAATACCCCAAGAGCAAGACCGAACACGCCTGTAGATGCGGCGACGAACATGAGGGGAAAGCGCAGCATTCTAAGCGAGATGGCGGTGCTGAACTGAGGGATCGTAAAAGAGGCGATGCCTGTCATGGCGACCACGATCACCATCGGCCGCGAGACGATCCCGGAGTCGACGGCTGTTTCCCCGATAATGAGGGCGCCGACGATGCTTACGGATTGCCCTAAGACTCGAGGCAGGCGAAGGCTGGCTTCCCGAAGGACCTCGAAAGCGATCTCCATGATCAAAGCTTCGATAAAGGTAGGGAAGGGAATTCCCGCTTTGGTCGAAAGGAAAGCGAGCATGAGCGGCGTCGGAATCATTTCCATGTGAAACGTAGTTAAGGCGATATACAATGACGGCCCTAATAATGAGATGAACAACGTAATGACCCTCAGTATCCGCAAAAAATTGGCGAAATAAAACCGTTCGTATAAATCTTCGCTGGAATGGAGGAAATCGATGAACGAAGAGGGTGCGATTAATGCGTTAGGAGTCCCGTCTGTCAAGATGGCTGTTTTTCCGTGATTCAGAGCAGCGACAACACGGTCGGGACGCTCCGTATTCATTATTTGGGGTAATGGCGAATATTTGCTGTCTTGAATCCATTCCTCCAATTGCGCGCTGTCGATCAGAACATTCAATTGAACGGCATTCAGGCGCGTTTTAACTTCTGCCAGGACAGCTTCGTCGACCCGGTTTTCCAGGTAGAGGACCGTCACTTTCGTTTGACTCTGCTGCCCGATATGGAACGGCACCGATTTCAGATCGGGTGTCTTCAGCCTCCGGTACACCATGCCCAAGTTTTTCTGAAGCTCCTCGGTGAACCCTTCGCGCGGTCCCCGCACGTTTACTTCAATTTTCGGCTCTTCCACCGCTCGCGTCTCGTAGCCCGGCAGTACAATGCCGTAAGCTTCGATGCGACCTTCGACAAATAGAACGATGCCGGCATTCACAATAAACCGCACGACTTCCTCCATTTGCGGAAGCAGCTTAGCCGTGCCCAAACGGTTCATCAACTCCGCATAAAAGGCGTCCTTGCGACCCTTCGCATGCTGAAGGTCATCGCTTAACGTGCCTACGAGCTCTCGATTGAGGCTTTTTTCGTCCACAATAGCGCTTAAGTAAGCAAGGGATGCGACGGGGTGGCCTTCCTCCATGTCGAGGTGCCGGACGATGAGCAAATCATTATCCTTGAACCGACGATATAATTCATTCAATACATTGTCAACACAACTATCGATCGGGTCAGACTTCATATCCATGTCCTCCGTGGACGAATCGGGATGCAGTGAGAACAATGTTTATTGTTGTTATTACTGGGTAATTTTATACACCTAGGGAAAGGACGATTAAACGCGTGAAGGGGAGTCGAATACTAAAGGAGCATGGGTGGCTAACGGGAATGTAAGTTTAATCAAAGCGAATGAATTTGATACGGTAGTCGACGCATTTTGTCAGTTACCCCTTAGCATTGTGAAAGTAACATAATTCAATTTATGTAAACAAATAAACTCAACACATAACACAACTCATTAATTAATGAGGTCAAGCTTCCTAACAAGCATGGAGTTCGCATGAGACATTATTATGGTTGCTAACAAGAATCCCACCTATATACATGCTGGTGGGATTCTTGTTTTTTATCTAAACTTAAGCTCTGTTAACCTTGATTGTTGATTTCCAACCAAAAGAAAAGAGTAAAATGAACCGCGACAAATGTCACAGCAGGAAAAATACGATTTTGCTAGACTGTTATCGTCGGTGAATACGATCAAATAGGAGGCAAATAAAATGAGCTACGTTTCTTTATACAATCGTAATTCTGCTAATTATGCCGCTCGGTTCTGCTTTTGATTTTTCTCACTTCAATATCCTTATTGGCCGAAAGTTGACTTCCGCTGAGATTAACCAATTACTTATATTAAAATGAGGCTCTGCTCAGGCTTCGTGATTTTTAGAAGGAAAAGTAGCTATAACAACAGGTGCTAGCACTGGTTTAGGACAAGGGATTTTGCTTGCCTTGGCGGAAGCGGGGCTCAAGTGGTCGGTGTAGACTATGTAGAGATGCCGGAGACGCAAGCCGAAGTTGAAAGTAGAGGAAGATCGTTTATAGGTATTTAAATACAGTTCAGGAATAAGTGTAACGAAACAGGGCGGCTGGATTACTCGGTTGCCCTGTTTTGCGTACCGTGCTTATTTATGACGGCAAATAAACAATTAGGCACCCGCCAGGCTAAGGGAGAAGCTACTTTTGGTCAAATGCTGCCGATCTTATCACTAGAAAAGGCCATTTAATTCAATACCGTCAGTCTAGAACTTATCTTCCCAGAACACCTGATTAGACGGGCACCCAAAATTTAGGAATTTGGAATCAGTGGCATTCGCGGAGTCGGGCTCATATTTTATCATAGGTATCATTCGAATCGAATAAGTTGGATGTACCCACAGGGCAGCGGTATGGCTTCCATTAATTTTTATTTACGGAGGATGGCAAAAATGAATGAGTTTCAAAATGACATTATGCAGTTGAACGTATCGGATTTCACGGCGAGCGAGGTGACTCCATTAGCCCCTCATGGTCAGAGTGCGGCCGATCCGGCGCGCCTCTGTTTTAATTGCTTTACAACCTGCTTCTCTAATTGTGTCAGCACTTGTGTCAGCACTTGTGTCAGTACTTGTGTCAGTACTTGTTTCAGCACCTGCTTCACTACTTGTTTTCAAAATTGCTTCACCACTTGTTTTCATAATTGCTTCACTTCTTGCTTCAGCACTTGTTTTCAAAATTGTTTCCGATGCGCCGCACGTTGCCGATAAGCCTTCGAGATCGCTCCTGCCCAATTATCGGCTGGGGCGATTCTACATAATCAGACAAGACATTATGTGCAAATCACCTTTCATTAAATCGCTTTTGAACGGATGCAAGATCGATAACAGCATGGAAGGAGGAGGCGGATGGCCCATTTGAACACTTCCGGATGGATGGAGAATCCATCGAACTCTGGATAAAGAAGCTAATGCCGGCATTTATTGGAGAGTTAAGTTTAGGGGAGTGGAGGGATTGCCGGAGCTGCATCAGGTGTATGAAATTGCGGACCCAACAAAGACTGCTGATCGCAGACTCCGTAATTATTGTTTTCCACAGTGAATATGGAGCCCTGGTATTGCAGAACCAATGGCTTAACAGGGCCTATACCGGCTGAAATTCCTGATTCTGATATTAAAATGAGTTTCGAAAAATGTTTTTCAACATTGAAATGGAATTGCGATTTGTTCTCAAATCAATGACTAAACTAATAGAAAATTATTACTTTGAAGATGCTTTTCGATGGTGGGAAGAATATCGTGATCTGGGACGTATTTCGGAAACAGAACAGCAATTCATTACCCAAGACAATGGTCGATGGATATCATTAGGGCTTGTTGTTGGTGAGAAACAATTAGGTTGAATGAGCCACTCTAACACTGAGTGGCTCTTTTTTGTATTATCATCAATCTAAAAATGTCCATTGATAACCACGTTATATTCCTGATTGGCATCGGTAATGGGAAGCTTTGAATAGACCTCCAACGACTTGCAGCTTTCGTGACCGGAATAAGGCTGTATGTGCGCGTCATCGATACCCTGCCTTTAAGCCAGGTTAACAGGAAATGTCGCAGCTTGTGCGGCGACAGATTTTGCACAAGACCGGCTTCCCCCGAATATTTGGCCATAATCTTTCGTATTCCTCGATCGGTATATTAATGTTGTTAACACGACACCAAATGGTGGCCTATAATAAAAATGACACTAAATGGTGTCCAATTAAGAGCTAGTCATTTGGAAAGTTTGGAACCTGAATAAGTTCACTTGAAACAATTATGAGGAGGTGGCGAAATTAACGGTTATCCTTTGTAATAATATTTAGGAGAGAGTGTTGTGAGCGAGAACAACCAGTTGCGGGATGTGTTTGACGCGATTGCAGATCCAACTAGGCGCCGACTGATTCGTCTGTTAGCAGAGGCAGAAGAGATACCGCTTCATGAATTAACGGCACAGTTTCAAATGGGCCGTACAGCGGTATCCAAGCATTTGACAATCCTTAAAGAGGCCGGTCTGGTACTTGACCGAAAAGTCGGCAGAGAAACGCGATTTAGGCTAAATGCTTCTCCTCTCAGAGAAATTCAAGATTGGGTGGCTTTCTACAGCAAGTTCTGGAGTACGAATATGTTGCGCTTGAACCAACTATTAGAGGAGGAAGAAGAATGAGTTCAACAGTATCCTTGGATTTTCAGTACACGACATCGATCGAGAAGGTTTGGTCCGCTTTAACCGATTCAAGCAAGCTTGCCAAGTGGGTCATGGAAAATGATTTTAAGCCCGTCGTAGGACACCGTTTCCAGTTCCGTACTCAGCCGATGGGAGGGTGGAATGGAATTATTGACTGCGAAGTGCTTATCGTGGACGCACCAAACCGGTTGTCCTATACTTGGGTCAGCTTAGGGCAGAACAATACGGTCACCTGGACGCTGCAGGATTTAGGGGACGGAAAGGTTAACCTTCATCTCGAACAAACCGGAATCACAAATGCTCAAGCATTCGAAGGCGCTAAGTATGGCTGGACTAAAATGTGCGGCGAGCTTGAAAAGGTGTTGGAACAATAACCGCTTTGGGTACTAAAACATCTCCTTCCCCAATGCTAAATGAATGGGTACGATAGTTGAACCCTGCTTGACCCGAATCAACATAAACCGGCTGCATGTAGTTTGCAGCCGGTTTGTGTCTACTTCGGATAATCTGACAAGTTCTTGTCGTTTCGGGTCAAGTTCGCACTAAGTGCGTATGGATAAAGCCGATATGTGATCGCCCTAATGTAAACCTTACTTATACCGAAGAGGTGGATAACGTGAAAAGATATTCTTTACAAAGTCAGGAGTTCAGTTCCCACAATAACAGGTGCAAGTTCGGGCTGCCCGACTTTCTATGCACGATGAATGGTACAATGTGAATATAAGTAGAAATTAACACTATCGGAAGGGTGTTAAGCATGAGCGAATCTAATCAGGAGTATATCGTAATCTCGGGGGCGAGGGAAAACAATCTCAAGAACGTATCCTTGCGCATTCCCAAGCGGAAGATCACGATCTTCACCGGGGTATCCGGATCCGGCAAGTCATCGATCGTTTTCGATACTATCGCCGCCGAATCCCAGCGTCTGCTGAACGAAAACTTCAGTATGTTCGTCCGCAACTTTCTGCCGCGTTTTCCGCAACCGGATGCAGACGCGATCGAGAACCTGAGCATGGCTGTTATTGTGGATCAGAAGCGGCTGGGCGGCGGTTCCCATTCCACGATGGGCACGATTACCGATATCTCTCCCATTCTCCGTCATCTCTTCTCCCGAGTGGGTCAGCCATATGTTGGACAAGCGCACATGTTCTCGTTTAACGATCCGCAAGGCATGTGTCCCGAGTGCAACGGGATTGGTCGCAGCCTGTGCGTCGACATGAGCAAGGCGCTGAACAAGTCAAAGTCGTTGAATGAAGGGGCAATCATGCTGCCGGGCTATACGGTGAACGGTTTTGATTGGACGATGATCGTGCAGTCGGGGCCCTTCGATCCCGACAAGAAGCTGAGTGATTATTCAGAGGAGGAGCTGGAACAACTGCTGTACGGCAAGGCGAGGAAAGTGGCGACGCAATTCGGCGGGAAGACAGTGAACATTACGGTGGAAGGCTTCATCGAGAAGTTCACCAACAAGTACATCAAGCGGGATGTAAAGACGATGTCTGAGCGCACACAACAAGCAGTTGCGACGTACATCACCGAGGGTACCTGCTCCAGCTGCCACGGCGCGAGACTCAGTCAACCCGCGCTCAATTGCAGAATCAATGGACACAACATAGCGGAGCTTTCCTCCATGGAGGTCGGACATCTCATCCGCGTCATTCGGGAGATTGACGACGCGATCGCCGCGCCTGTCGTCAAGTCGCTGACGGAGCGGCTGCAGCATCTGGTGGATATCGGACTTGACTACTTGACGCTGGATCGTGAGACGGATACATTGTCCGGTGGCGAGTCGCAGCGCGTCAAGATGGTGAAGCACCTGAGCGGCAGTCTGGTGGATGTCACTTACATCTTCGATGAGCCCAGCGTTGGCTTGCACCCCCGTGATGTACACCGGTTAAATGGATTGCTTCAGAAGCTGCGCGACAAGGGCAATACCGTGATTGTCGTCGAGCATGATCCCGATGTGATCAAGTTGGCGGATCAGATCGTCGACGTCGGGCCTCACGCCGGCAGCCGCGGCGGTACCATCGTGTATGAAGGAAGCTTCCAAGGCTTGCTGGAGGTAGGTACACTTACAGGCACCTATATGAAGCGGCCGCTCCAGCTGAAGCACAATTGCAGGCAGCCATCCGGCAAGCTGTCCATCAAGGATGCCACACTGCACAACCTGCGGAACGTGAGTGTAGATATTCCAATCGGAGTGCTGACAGTAGTTACGGGTGTCGCCGGCTCGGGCAAGAGTACGCTGATTAACGAAGTATTCCTCAGCCAGCATCCGGATGCGATCGTCATCGACCAATCGGCGGTAGGAGTGTCAACACGCTCGAATCCCGCTACCTACACGGGCATTATGGATGATGTGCGCAAGGCGTTTGCTTCCGCGAACAAGGTGGGCCAAGGCTTGTTCAGCTTCAACTCCAAGGGGGCTTGCGAGAACTGCCAAGGGCTGGGTGTTGTCTATACAGACCTTGCATTCCTCGACAGCGTGAAGCTGCCATGCGAAGTATGCGGAGGTAGACGGTTCAAGGAAGAGGTGCTCGCGTACAAGCTGAACGGCAAGTCAATTGCAGAAGTGCTGGAGATGACGGTGGAGCAGGCATTGGATTTTTTTCAGATAAAAGAGGTTGTGCGCAAGCTCCAGGCGATGAGGGATGTGGGGCTGAACTATATTACACTCGGCCAGCCGCTCAGCACGCTCTCGGGCGGGGAATGCCAGCGCATCAAGCTGGCAAGCGAGCTGCTTAAGAAGGGCAGCATCTACGTGATGGACGAGCCGACGACCGGCCTGCATATGTCAGATATCGGTCACCTTCTGGGGATTATGAACCGCCTCGTGGATGCCGGCAATACGGTGATCGTCATCGAGCACAACCTCGATGTGATCAGCCAAGCGGATTGGATCATCGATATGGGACCGGACGGAGGCAGCAAGGGCGGCCAGGTGGTGTTCGAGGGCACACCTCCGCAGATCATCCATTCGGAGAAATCGATCACGGGAAGATACTTGATGTAATGCACTAAATGCATTTTAGTAATGTATGGGATTCGTAATTTCATGCCTCTTGATCGGCGGGTACGGCTTCGGCTATACCGCGGACGCGATCGGCCGGCCGCTGCCGGATCCGGCGGCCGTTTACGGGGACGGCTGAGCCCACGGATGCAGAGGACGGACGTATGTTTGCCCTGCATGTCGCACCGTCATCCGATGCCGAGCGACCGAGACAAGCCTTTCCACTCGACCGGGTTTAGAGTATGCTAGCTATAAGGGAGGAGAGGGAATCTATGGTGAAACAACTGATCGTCGGAGACGCCATGCATGAGCTGGCCACTACGCGCCGCATCCTGGAGCGCTTGCCTGAGGAGCATATGACGTGGAAGCCGCACGTGAAATCGATGACGTTGGGCGGGCTGGCCACGCATCTGATCAACCTGCTGAACTGGCAAGTCGCGATTTTTCTTTACCCGGAATTCGATCTTTCAACCGTGCCCCTTAGGCGGGAGCCTTTGGAAAGACGCGAAGACGTGCTGGAGGAATTCGACGGGAACGTCGTCAAGCTTGAAAAATTGTTAACCGAATGCGACGAGAAAACGCTCGGCGAGGAATGGACCTTGCGGAACGGCGACCATATCATCCTGCGCCAACCGCGGGCGATCGCGCTTCGCACCTTCGGAATAAGCCACATGGTCCACCACCGGGCGCAGCTCGGGGTTTACTTGCGGCTTCTCGATATTCCGGTGCCGGGCCTCTACGGGCCCTCGGCCGACGAGGAAGGCAGATGAACTAAGACGCGTCGAACAGTCGCAGGGCATCGGCATCGCCGCCGGTACTCTGCGACTGTTTTTTCGTGACGAACGCTTTTTTGTCGCCAGGCAATATTCTGATACCGGTATCGATCACCGAGACACATGAAAAGTACGCATTCTGATCAATGACCCGGTCTTCGATTTCAACTGTAATCTTCCCTCCACGTGGCGTGTAACGAATCGCATTGGTCAGCAAATTAAAGAAAACCTGCATGATCCGTCTCGCATCGGCCATCACGGTAACCGGCCTCGAAATCGTAAAAAGGCGAATGTCCAATCCGTTTTCTTCCGCTTCGTATTTCACATCGTCCACGATTCGTTCTAGGTGTAACGTCAGATCGAGCGGTTTGCGATCGAGCAACAACAACCGGCCCGCTTCGGCGAGCGACAATACATGAAGATCGTCCACAAGCTGGCTGAGCCGGATTACCTCATCGTGAAGCCGAAGCAGCATTTCGGCGGGTCATAATGGCCGGCCTGCTGATAATTTTCCAGTTTAAGCTGCATAACGGACAGCGGCGTGCGAAGCTCGTGAGCAACATCGGCTTCCAATCGTCTGCGGGCTTCTTCGGCTTCACGCAAGCGAAACGTCTTATCATTGAACGATTGGTTAACTTTCCCATATTCATCTTTTGTGTCTACAGGTACTTTGACGTTCAGGTTGCCCTGCGCCACGCGCTCTATGGCTGCTATAAGCTTTTTGAGCGGGAGGGTCAGCACCCCCGATATCCAAAAACTGAAGAACAACCCGATCGTAACAAAAAAGAACAAGCGCACGCCGTGCGTGACTTTAAGCAGTACGTTCAGCCGCATATTGTCAATGAAATAAGATTTAAAGATTTCGATTTGCTCTTCGGGCGTGGCACTCAAATAGTTGGCATCGATTTGTTCCCTTTGAAATTGATCGATCTAGCTGCCTGTTTAAACTTGCGTTGTAAGGGAGATCGTGATACTTACAATGAGCACCAGCAGTCCCATATAGGCATATATTTTCATGCGGACCGTCATCTTCATGAACGTTCATCGAATCGGTAACCGAAACCATATACCGTTTGAATATATCAAGGATTGGCAGGATCGTCTCCCAGTTTGCGGCGAAGATTCCGGATATGGGAATCCATCGTCCTTTCGTATCCCATGTACTCATCCTCCAAAGCAGCCTGTAACAATTGCAAACGGCTGAAGACGATGCCAGGACGACCCGCCAGCGTGAACAGAATTTTGAATTCGGTTGGTGTCAATTGGATTTCCTGACCGTCTTCAGGCTCACGCAAGCGGCGAAGTAAAGCTCGGATGCGCGAAGCGAGCTCGCGCAAGCTGAACGGCTTCGTCAAATAATCATCCGCACCGATTTCCAGACCGACGATTTTATCCGATTCATCCGATCGGGCCTTGACCATAATAATGCCGCAATGTGAGGTTTGCCTTATTTCGCGGCATACGTCGATGCCGCTTTTCTCGGGGAGGTCAATACCCGGAATCCTTCACGTTGCAAATAGGTCTGCATCTCCTCCAGCATGCCTGGTTCGTCCTCCACAAGCAACAATTTCGATTCCATTCCCATCACATATTTCCCTTTTAGTCTGCTTCCATTGACGAGAGTTATATCGCTTACCGAAATTATTCCGTGATTTGGTGGGTTCTTAAAGAAATCCACGCAAAGAGAGGAAGATCTGCATAAGTTCTCGACATTTGTAGTGTAAACTGGCTGTGAAAGGTGGGAAATAGCCGCGAAGAACAAGAAGAACAATTAATCTGGAGGATCGGATTCAGAGAAACGTAATTTTTGAAAGTAGAAGGAACTGCGAATTGTGTACGATGTCGATTGAGAGAGCGCTGTTTGAACTCGATAGCGAGGATTCAAAGCTGATATTTGTTCAGTTTGTAAAAACAACAAAAAGGAGTAGATAACAAATGAAAATGAAGCTCGTTTCATTCGTAATACTTTGTACATTTCTACTTGTGCCAACTATTGCCTCTGCCGAAGTGACCAACGGTAATGTCGGATACGGATTAACCCCCGGGCGACTCTGGGCCACGATGGACGCGGTGGTGGGGCTGATCAGCGCGGTCATCGGTGGGCTGTCTCTGGCCCGCTCCGCCGGTCGTATCGGCACCGGCTCCGGTCGACGCGGGGCCATCGTGGCCTTGGTGATGGCCCTGATCGTCATAGCCTACGCTGGGGTGCATGTGACCATATTCCCTGGTGGTCCCGGCACCGGCGACGGGCGAGTCGGGGCCATCTTTGCCATAGTGTTGGGGCTGATCGGCATGGTCCTCGCTGGGTTAACTTTGGCCCGCTCCCGCCGCGCCGGCTGATCTAACCATGGTGCCCTGAGTTGTGGTTCCTGTCCTTCCTGGGCGTGTTCCGGTGTCCGGTGGGCGCAGTGACCGTATCCGCCAGCGGCGGATCGCCAAGGGCAGCAGTACTGCGGTGACAGCCAGCCAGAGCAGGGTGATGACCCGTGAGTCTGGCCATCCAGTAGCCGTCGTTGTTTGGGTTGCCGGAGTATGGGTAGGCCGAGGAATATCTGCCAGAAGTTCCAGACCAGGTAGGTGCCGACGGCCAGCCACAGGCTGCGGGGGAAGGATGTAGAGCACGGCCAATGTTGTCAGGATAAGCGAATACCCTTATAAATAGCTGTCGAGTGTCAAGAATATAGTCCGATTACAATCCGCGTAAATCGCGGCTTTTTTATTCCGATTGCCAAATGATGCCTAGAATATATACCAATTGCTGCGGCTTTATACAGCTCCCAATCATGAAAACTGGAAGCGCCAGGAATAAAAATCATTTTGTGTTTGATGAAGTTAAGAAGTGGTGATGGACAAGAGTGAGAGAGCTACTACGTGGAAAATCAAAAAAGAACCTGGACAGTTTTACCAGGTTCTTTTATATTGCGCATAAACAGACACGATGATATAATCAGATTACGACTGGTTCCGATCTAAATGGTCATAGTTATTACATCCTACACTTTAAGTGTACCATGCCGGTAAACTCTTGTCAAATGTTTTTTCTAAATTTAACGGTTAGGAGAGATATTGAATGAGTTCTTTGGTTCTCGGTGTTCAGGAAATGGAAAAAACGCAGCTTTTGCTCGTTGGCGGAAAAGGGTTAAATTTAGGGGAATTATCAAAAATTGAAGGAATACAAGTACCAGAAGGATTTTGTGTTACAACAGTGGGATATCAAAAAGCCATCGAACAAAGCGAAACGTATCATGCTTTGTTGGATCGACTATCAATGCTAAAAGTAGAAGATCGAGATCAAATTGGTGAACTCAGCAGGAAGATTCGACAAATCATTATGGAAGTAGAAATTCCTTCCGATGTTGTGAAAGCAGTTACTCACTATCTCTCCCAGTTTGGCGAGGAACATGCTTATGCAGTGCGTTCTAGTGCGACTGCTGAAGATTTACCACATGCCTCTTTTGCCGGTCAACAAGACACCTATTTAAATATCATCGGCAAAGAAGCAATCTTACAGCATATCAGCAAATGTTGGGCTTCCCTATTTACGGATCGCGCGGTAATCTACCGTATGCAAAATGGATTCGACCACAGTCAAGTTTATTTATCCGTTATCGTTCAAAGGATGGTTTTCCCACAGGCTTCGGGGATTTTATTTACCGCTGATCCAATTACCTCCAACCGAAAGTTGCTATCCATCGATGCCAGTTTTGGACTTGGAGAAGCACTGGTCTCTGGCTTGGTATCTGCCGATTGTTATAAAGTACAGGAAGGGGAAATCGTCGATAAGAGGATAGCAACCAAAAAATTGGCTGTCTATGGACGGAAAGAAGGCGGAACAGAGACAAAGCAGATCGATCCTGATCAGCAAAAGACTCAAACACTTACTGAACAACAAATTTTACAACTGGCACGCATCGGAAGACAGATCGAAGCTTATTTTGGTTGCCCACAAGATATCGAATGGTGTTTGGTTGATGATACTTTTTATATTGTCCAGAGTCGTCCAATCACGACTTTATACCCCATCCCTGAGGCGAATGATCAAGAAAATCACGTCTATGTGTCTGTTGGTCATCAACAAATGATGACTGACCCCATGAAACCATTGGGAATGTCTTTATTCCTGTTAACAGCTTTTCGACCCATGTTTAAAGCTGGTGAAAGGTTATTTGTTGATATCACGCATAATCTGGCTTCGCCTGTCAGCAGAAAAACGATAATAGATACCTTGGGACAATCCGATCCGCTCATAAAAGACGCACTTATGACCATCATAGAGCGAGGAGATTTTATTAAATCGTTACCAAATGATAAAACAGCACCGATTCCCGGCAGAAGGAATACAGATATGCTGGCTCAAATTGAAAACAATCCGTCAATCGTTTCTGATTTGATCAAGAGTAATCAAGCATCGATAGAAGAGTTAAAACAAAACATCCAAACGAAATCAGGATCAGATCTATTTGATTTTATTCTAGAAGATATTCAGCAATTAAAGAAGATCTTATTTGACCCACAAAGTTCGGCTGTGTTTATGGCTGCTATGAATGCTTCATCATGGATCAATGAAAAGATGAACGAGTGGTTAGGTGAAAAAAACGTAGCAGATACGCTTTCTCAATCTGTACCGGGCAATATTACTTCGGAAATGGGTCTGGAGTTATTGGATGTCGCAGATGTGATTCGCCATTATCCAGAAGTAACTGATTATTTACAACATGTAAAAGATGATAACTTTTTGGATGAACTGGTTAGGTTTGATGGTGGACAGGAAGCTCAAGACGCTATCTATGCTTATCTCAATAAATATGGAATGCGATGTACCGGAGAAATCGATATTACTACAACTCGTTGGAGTGAAAAACCAATTACACTTGTCCCCATGATTCTCAATAATATCAAAAACTTTGAGCCTAATGCCGGCAATCGAAAGTTTGAGCATGGGCGACAGGAAGCTTTGGAAAAAGAACAAGAGTTATTAGATCGATTGATACAATTACCGGATGGTAAACAAATGGCCGAAGAGACAAAACGAATGATCAGCCTAATCCGGAATTTCATCGGTTATCGTGAATATCCAAAATACGGCATGATTAGTCGCTACTTCGTTTATAAGCAGTCTTTACTGAAAGAAGCCGAACAGCTCGTACAAGCTGGCGTTATTCATGAAAAAGAAGAGATATACTATCTAACTTTTGAAGAACTTCACGAAGTCGTACGCACAAACAAAGTTGATTATCAGATCATCAACAAACGAAAAGATGATGAAAAATTTTTCAAAAAGCTAACTCCACCACGTGTAATCACGTCTGATGGTGAAATCATTGCAGGTGAATACAAACGAGAAAATCTGCCAGCTAATGCGATTGTAGGTCTACCTGTTTCTTCAGGAGTTATAGAAGGACGGGCACGTGTCATCTTAAACATGGAAGATGCTAATCTAGAAGATGGTGATATATTAGTCACCTCCTTTACCGACCCTGGCTGGACACCATTGTTTGTATCCATAAAAGGCTTAGTCACCGAAGTTGGTGGACTGATGACTCATGGAGCAGTTATCGCACGTGAATATGGCTTACCAGCAGTTGTCGGAGTGGAGAATGCTACCAAACTGATAAAAGACGGGCAACAAATTCGCGTGCATGGAACAGAAGGGTATATCGAAATATTGTAATGGCTGAATACGTCAAGTAAGAACCTCTGTGAACTAAGGGACGGAGTACGTTATTTTAATAAAAAAACAGCAGCATGCTAAAAAAGGATGAGCAAGATTCACATCTGGTAACCGGTGAATCTAAACTCATCCTTTTTACTAAGTTTTCACTGAATTCGGTTGAAACAAAGAGTAGGATTTGAAAAACTTATTTTTTTATATTAGAAAAATCAAGTCATATAATGTGTAACAATATATACGAGTGATTGCCCGTATAACAATATATATGTCCGGCTACACAAACATAGGTGCATAATTGTTTTACGACACAAACATATGCGCATAATCGTGAATGAGCTTGGCTTGCACTTGATATATTATTTTTCTGATCCCGTTACGGGAAGATAGTTTCAATACAGTGGAGAATTGCTATAAGGAGTTCTCCCAAGCGAGAACAAGTTCTTCGCAAACAAGTATTGGAGGGGCCCGCCAGAAGTAAGGTACAATCGGAACGAGATAAAGAATTCCTTATAATGGGAGTGGATTTTACCAGAATCCATGGGCGAGCGTAGCTATGATTCTCATCCGGAACGGCAAGGTGCTGCTTGGCCGAAAGCGGGGACGCTACAGTGGGCAATGGTGTGTGCCATGCGGTTATGTGGATTGGGAGAGGATGTGTATGAGGCGGCAAAGCGTGAAATGTTGGAGGAGACGGGGCTGCGCATAGAACTTACCTTTCTCTATACCGTCATTTCCCTTTATGGCGAGCCATACGTAGGCACTGAATTTTATAATCCTGAGCAGCAGAACGTCATGATCTGGTTTTTGGCCAAAGAGACCGGCGGCGAGCTTCGTGCGGGAGACGACATCGACGATGTGGCAGGGCAGCTCCGGATGGGATCAGGCTCACGGTGCATGCTGAAAAATGACCACGTTAGCAAAGGGATATTAGTCGGACTTCGGAAAATTTGTAGACTTGGACATCGTCGACGTACAAGATGCCGGTAGGGCTATTCAATCTATGCCCCTTGAAGAATTAGCAATTATGGCAGAAACCTTGATCATTCAAAACCAAAGTTGCGAAGGTCAGGGAAACTGTAGGTGGACCGATTGATGTTGCAGTGATCTCTAAAAGTGACGGATTCATTTGGATTAAAAGAAAACACTATTTTCATCCCGGGGTACCGCCAACAAAACGCGGAAAACGTACGCTAAGCCCCATTGATTGAGTAATAAGCCGGTTCCCCTTAGCGTACGGGGAAAACCGGCTCCGAAACTCACAACGTGTTAATTGTCAGTAGAGAGGTTTCTTTAATGGCCGTAACGACGTTAGAGTAGTTGCTTGTTTTAGATCAAACTTGTACTCCCCTAGAAAATTAATATGCTCCCATCCTAGAGGTGAGGTATGTTGCATTAGTTCTTCTTTAAACGTTCCTTGAGTCTTTTTATATTCTGTTGCTTGAGACAAATAGACAGTATTCCATACGCTGATTGCATTAATCAAAATGTTCAAGGCGCTGGCTCGTTGGAGTTGATCTCGCAGTGCGCGCTCCCGTAACTCCCCGTGTTTACCGAAGAAAATCGCTCTGGCCAGTGCGTTCATAGCCTCACCTTTATTCAGCCCCCTATGAATCTTCCGGCGCAGGGCTTCGCTTGATATGTAATCCAGAATAAAGATTGTCTTTTCAATGCGCCCCATTTCACGTAGAGCGGTTGCTAAGCGATTCTGCCGCGAGTAGGAACCGATTTTCCCCATGATAAGTTATGCAGATACTGTCCCTTCTCGAATAGAATGGGCTAGCCGCAGCACATCATCATAATTTTCCTGAATGACCTTCGTATTGATTTGACCACGCAGCAGTTTCTCCAGTTTCGGGAAATCAGCAGGCTTCCCGATGGTGTAAAGCTTAGAATCAGAAAGATCTCGTAAGCGCGGCGCGAATCTGAATCCGAGTAGTTGAGTCAAACCAAAAACTTGATCTGTATATCCTGCAGTGTCCGTATAATGTTCTTCGATGGTCAAGTCAGTTTCATGATGAAGTAGTCCATCGATCACATGAACAGCATCCCTAGCATTCGTGTTAATCACTTTAGAATAGAAGCTTGAAAATTGATCACTGACAAAACGATAAATGGTTGCGCCCTTGCCAGTTCCGTAGTGCGGATTAGCATCCGCATGAAGCGCAGCTACGCCAATCGGCACCCTCATTCCGTCTGACGAAGACGTGGTGCCATCGCCCTAATAGGAGGGTAAAGATAATTTGTGGTGGAAGTTGACGAGGACAGCTTGAGCTTTATTCATTGCATCCTCATATAGCCGCCATTGTGCCGTATTGGCCATTTGCCGGTATGAAATATCCGGCGTGGCATCCCCCATCTTGGTCAATCCAATGTTCGTTCCCATCGCCATCAGTGTTGCCATGAGAATTAACGTTTCTTCTTCATTGGGAATCCGATTTGTTGAAGCATGGATAAATTGTTCATGAAAACCAGTCCAATGCGCTACCTCCATTAAGACCTCAGTCAATTTAATACGTGGAAGTAGTTCGTACAAGGATGTGCTAAAATTTCTGGCATCCTCCGGAGTATCTTTCTCTAGGCGGCTAATGTGAAGTTTTCCTTGCTCAACGTTAATACCTTCTAGATCCTCAATGTTATTCGAAACCCATTCTAAGCGCTGTATCAGAGATGCAGTACGTTCGGCTAGGTAATCGTTCGCAGTCATGCTAACTACCAATTTTGTTGCATCCGGCTGAATACGGCTCCATTCATCTTTGGAGACAAGATACTCATCAAAATCTTTATGCTGCCGGCTCCCGACAATGGACACATCACCGGAGCGCACATAATTACGCAGCTCAGTTATTACAGCCATTTCGTAATAAGGACGGTTAATCGTTCCGTCATCATCGTAGACATGCTTTTGCCAACGATTTGTTACAAAATTTAAGGGTGCGTCTTTTGGTACTTTACGTTTACCAGTTTCATTAATGTCCCTTATAACATCAATAGCCTTCATAAGTGGCTCTGCGGATTTAGTAGAACGGAATTCCAACGTTTTCAGCAGTGTTGGTGTATATTTGCGCAGCGTGTAAAACTTCTTCTCCAGCAAATCCAAATAGTCGTAATCAATGGGACGGGCCAGTCGCTTTGCTTCCTCTACAGATGCGACGAGCTGATCCCAGGGCATTACCGTCTCCAACGCAATAAATGGGTCTATGCCTTCGTCCCTAGCTTTTATGAGTGCTGCGCCAAGATCAGCATATTGAACCACCTTTTCGTTAATCGATTTTCCATTTTGTTTTTGGATCTCTTCTTGAGCCTTACGGCCTTTGGAATGTAGCTGTAATATCTGACGGTCGTGAATTTCAAATGCTTGATCCGTTAAATCTTGTGTTAGATCGAGTAAATAAGCAACTAAAGTAGCATATTTCTTGGGGTCATCGAAACGACGGAAGGACTGCGGTTCATACCTTGCCCCGATTTTGGAGAGCTGACGTAATCGGTTTGGATGGATTCCCTTTGTATCGATTTGAAGCTGGATTTTTCGTATATATTCCAGTTTTTCAATGATCTTAAGGAAAGCGTCTGGGGAACATGTGCCTGGTACTTCTCTTAGCCATGCCAGATACGTTTTGTTGCTCTCCGGCATTGGGGATAGGATGTTTTCAAGTTTATCGACCTGTTCCACTGATAAGGAAGAAATAAGCATTCTATATATTTTCTCCTCGGCCCGTTGCCTCACTTCCCACACAACCCGTTCGATTGTAGTCATCCCAGGTATAATGATTTTCTGTTTTCGCAATTCATCAAGGGCTACACGGATTAAATACTTGGAGTTACCATTTTCAAACGAAAAATTCAGCATGATATTGGATAAGAACCGATATTCACGAAGCGTGAAGTTCCGATACCCATAGGTTTGCCGAATCTCCTCTATATGTTCTCGTCTAGTCGGTTCCCGTTGGGCATAAAGGGGAAATACATCAGGTGCCACGCCAACCTGCTTGGCAATATAGCTTATTACAGAATCCGGTATGTGTTTCAAATCAGATAAAGACCATCCTGGATAATGCAGGATGGCCAATTGAACGGCAAAGCCTAGTCGGTTATGATCACGGCGATGTTTATTGATGATATCGAGATCGTGTTGCGAAAATGTATAGTACGTACCTAAATCCCAATCGTCATCTGAAGGGATTTGCATAAATTCTGCGCCTGGTCTAATGTTAATAATTCCTTTCCTCTTAACGGTTACACACCTTTCACTAAAATCAGAAGTTCAGTCAATAGGAAATTTTTAGGTCACCTGAAGACTTTGTGTAGTCTTATTCCGGTTTTTAAGTGTTTGATAGATTTTTGCTTTAGACACACCGGTTCGTTCTGTTATTTCCTTAATGGTGTACTTTTCGCTATCGTAAAGTGTAAGAGCCATGTCTATTTTGTTTTTATCCATTGGAGGACGACCGCCTTTCCTGCCTCTCGCACGTGCAGCCTGTAATCCAGCAATGGTTCGCTCCCGGATTGTCTCTGCTTCCATCTCTGCCAGTCCAGCCATGATGGCAAAGAAAAGTTTCCCAGCGGGCGTACTCGTATCAACACCAAGAGTAATGATCTGCAGTCCAATCCCTCTTTCCTGAAGGCCATGCGATAATTCGATTAGTTGCCGCGTGGTTCTTCCCAAACGATCCAGCTTCCAAATGACAAGCGTATCTCCTGGTCTCAAATATTCTAGGCAACGAGTCAGCTCCACTCGATCACTTTTCTTCCCAGAAGCCTTCTCCTCAAATATTCGTTCGCAGCCAGCAGCTTTTAACGTGTCGATCTGTAGGTTCAGTGATTGATCAGCTGTCGAGACACGAGCATAACCAATTTTGGCCACATGAATATCTCCTTTTGTCTATTAAATGTATATTTATGATATTTTATACACTTTGAATTTTATACGACTTAATAGACAATAACAATGCTATTTTTTACTGTATTTTAAGCTATGTGTAAAAAGTCTACAAAACGAACGTTTTGTAGACCGATAAACGCAGACGCGGCGGCACATCGTGGTTTTTGTGATTCAACTAGGGGGTAGCATATTCAACTTCTTGAAGGGAAATAATGATCCTTGACCATGTACCATGGTACATGGTTTATACTTTATTTAGAGGTGATGAAAATGAATTATCGCTCCGGAGATATTTCTAAATTGTGTAACGTTAACAAAGAAACATTAAGATATTACGAACGAAAAGGTTTGATTCATGAACCAGTAAGATCGGATGCTGGCTACAGGCTTTATCCGGAAGATACGATAAACCGAATCATGTTCATTAAACGCATACAGGAGCTTGGTTTTACATTGTCTGAAATTGACAAATTGCTTGGTGTTGTTGATAAAGACGATGTGAGATGTGCGGATATGAATGATTTCGTTGTTCAAAAGCTGGAAGATGTTCAGTTGAAAATTAGAGACTTTCAACGAATCGAAACGATGTTAAAAGATTTAAAAGACCGCTGTCCAGATGAAAAAGCGATACACGAATGCCCAATCATCGAAGCGCTCATTGACAATAATCAAAAGGAAAAGGAGGAAATCCAATGAAAGAAAGTGCAAAAAAAATAGGTTGGGGCTTTTTAGCTCTGTTTTCCTGTCCTTGCCATCTTGTTTTGATTCTCCCTTTACTTGCTGGAACTACGCTTGGAGCGTATTTTGCTCTCCATCAAACAGCCGTCAGTGTTATTTTAGGAATCGTATTTGTAATTTCTCTTGGCATGATGTTTAAACGAGCCAGCAAACAAGCAAAAACCGATGAATCACACGATTGCTGCTCAGTTCCAGAGCGAAAATGAGGTGAATGATTGTGAGAGAAAAACTAACTAGCTGGGGAGCGGTATTTTCAGCGTTTCTTATGTCCGGCTGTTGCCTCGGACCCTTAATTCTCATTCCTCTTGGGTTATCAGGTTTTGCAGGAACGCTTGCAATTTTTTCAATTAAGTACCAACTGTTTCTTATGGTCATGACGTTATTATTTCTTGGTGTATCGTTTTATTTGGTTTATGGACGAAAATGCAAAAAGAAAAGTACGGTCATCATATTATGGATATCGACCGTTTTGGTTTTAGGCGCGTTTTTATTTTTATGGTTAGCTGAAAGAGGAATGTTATAAGAAAGGGTGTTTTATGTGAGAATAACAATGGGAATTATGGCGGTACTATCTCTATTATTATTGGGTACGGCATGTGGTAACAATGCAAAACCAGCGGCAGCAGCTGAAGCGGTGCAAACTGCAACTGTTGCTAATGGATCAGCGACGTTCACGGTGACGGGACTTGATTGCTGCCTGCCTTCTGTGATTCAAAATTTAATTTCAAAGGTCGATGGGGTTAGCAAAGTAGACATTGAACCCATGGGAAGCAAAGGGAAAGTTACGGTTTCCTTTGATGATAAGAAAACTGATTTAAAGCAGATTCAAACATCGGTTACAAAATATGGGTTTGGCGTAATGGGAGGATAATTAATGAAAAAATATCGGATACATGTGCAAGGCATGACTTGCACCGGCTGTGAAGAGCACGTTGCAACGGCACTTGAAAGCATTGGAGCTATCAATATTGAGGTGAACTTTCGCCGCAATGAAGCCACGTTTGAATTACCGGATGACGTTGCGATCGAAACAGCCCAAAAAGCCATCAACGAGGCAAAATATCAATCCGGAGATGCGGAAGTTATCGAGTCCCATGATGCTCCGGTTCTCGGTGATGAGGGCGACTATGATTTTCTGATTATCGGTTCCGGTGGGGCAGCGTTTTCCGCCGCGATTCAAGCGGTCGAACATGGTGCAAAAGTGGCTATCATCGAGCGAGGAACGGTAGGCGGAACCTGCGTAAATGTGGGCTGCGTGCCATCGAAAACCCTGCTGCGTGCCGGTAAAATCAATCACTTAGCCAAAAATAACCCTTTCTTGGGGCTAACTACATCTGCAGGAACGGTGGATTTGGCAGAACTAGTGAAACAAAAAAATGAACTTGTAACCGAAATGCGTGAACAAAAGTATGAACATTTGATTGGTGAGTACGGATTTGAACTCATTCGCGGAGAGGCAAAATTCGTTGATGAAAAAACCATCGAGGTGGGTGGACGAAAGCTTACCGCGAAACGATTTTTAATCGCGACAGGAGCTTCACCATCGATTCCGGATATTCCAGGATTAAAAGACGCTAACTATTTAACAAGTACGTCACTGCTTGACCTTAAAGAATTGCCAAAAAGACTTGCTGTGATTGGCTCAGGTTATATTGCACTAGAATTAGGTCAGTTATTTCATCATTTAGGGTCAGAAGTTACGCTGTTGCAAAGAAGTCCTCGGTTGTTAAAAGAGTATGACCCTGAAATTTCCGAATCTGTGACAAAAGCAGTCACCGAGCAAGGGATGAATCTGATTACCGGTGTCACGTATGAGCGCTTTGAAAATAATGGGGATTTGAAACAAATTCATATTTCAGTAAACAGCGAAAAGAAAGTCATCGAAGCCGAGCAGCTGCTTATAGCAACCGGCAGAAAACCAAATACCGAAGCACTGAATCTTCGTGCCGCGAACGTCATTATTGGTTCCAAAGGCGAAATCGTGGTCGATGATTTTTTAAAAACCTCAAATCCTAGGATTTACGCCGCAGGCGATGTGACGATGGGTCCGCAGTTTGTGTACGTGGCTGCTTATGAAGGACGCATCGCGGCGGATAATGCAGTTGGTGGGTTAGAGAAAAAAGTAAACCTTGAAACTGTTCCGGGGGTCACGTTCACTTCACCGGCGGTGGCGACAGTAGGACTTACAGAAGAGCAAGCCAAGGCAAAAGGATATGAGGTGAAGACTTCTGTTCTTCCTTTGGATTCGGTGCCTAGAGCACTTGTAAATCGCGAAACAACAGGCGTTTTTAAATTAGTTGCTGACTCCAAGTCGTTAAAGGTGCTTGGCGTTCATATTGTCGCCGAAAATGCAGGAGATGTGATTTACGCCGCCACACTTGCTGTAAAATTCGGTTTAACGGTTGAAGATTTACGCGACAGCCTAGCTCCATATTTAACGATGGCTGAAGGATTAAAACTGGCGGCTCTTACGTTTAATAAAGATGTATCCAAATTATCCTGTTGCGCTGGATAAGGTATATTATCTGTGGTAATTCACATGTTAGAGGAGAGCGATTACAATAAACTACAGGCTGCCCCGGCAGCCTGTTTTTGCACATATATGTCGACTGTCAAGAATATAGTCCGATACACTTCCGCGGAAATCGCGGATTTAATGTTTTATCAGAACAAATTCTTGTCATAAGCCAATGTCAACAATATGTTCCCATTGCCGATTCAGGCCAAGAATTTGTACCGAATGCCGTTGCTGTAAATGAGTGCTCCCAAATCTCTCACCGGTCAATAATTGCCAGACCTTTGTTTACAAACTGTTTACAATATAATTAATTGATTATATAAGTTAATTAATATATATTTATTACATAATTCGCTTATGTGAGGTGAATATATGGATAAACCGCTGCGGATGTATTTCTTATGTGTGCATAATCGCTGTAGAAGTCAGATGGCTGAAGCATTCGCCAAACATTACGCTGGCGAGAAAGTGATCGCTGGCAGCGCGGGCGTAGAAGAAAGTCAGATTCATCCCTTAACGATAGCGGTCATGAAGGAAGTAGGCATTGATATATCGGATCAACAATCAAAGCGGATTGATATGAAAGCTTTCATCAGTTCGCAAATCGTTATTAAGCTTTGCGAGCAAGTGAACGAAAAATGCCCTATTGTGCCTTTTGGCATAATGAATGTGCAGTGGGATATCCCTGATCCCACGACAAAGCAAGGCGAGGGGAGCATTGAAGAATTTCGAGCCGTTCGTGATTTGATTCGAGAAAAGGTGCTGCAGCTGTTAAAAGAGCAAAAGGTCGTATAGGGATTGAAGGGAGGTATTACATGGAACAAATCAATGAAATGGCAGAAAATTTAAAACTGCTCGGTGACAAGACTCGGCTCACGATGCTTGCCTTATTGAAGAAACAACCCCTTTGTGTTTGTGACATCGTGGACTTGTTGGAAACGTCACAGCCCAACGCAAGCCAGCATCTGCGTAAATTAAAATCAGCGGGACTTGTGAACGAAACCCGGAAAGCCCAATGGATTTATTATTCATTAAATATTGAAGATAAGCCCTACATTCAGGCGGTTTTGAGCTGCATTCCATCGTTAAAAGAAAAAATCGATCAAGTCAAAAATGATTGCGAATAGTGCGGAGGATTACATGGCTATCACTGCGTTTCTTATTTTTTTAGTAACACTAACCTTTGTTATTTGGCAACCAAAGGGATTAAATATCGGCTGGTCGGCCAGTGCCGGTGCCATCCTTGCTTTACTTTTCGGGGTGGTCAGCTTCGCGGACGTTGGCACCGTTACCGGCATTGTGTGGAATGCAACCTTAGCTTTCGTGGCCATCATTTTAATCTCATTGGTGCTTGATGAAATCGGATTTTTTGAGTGGGCGGCCTTACATATGGCGCGGCTCGCGCGCGGAAACGGTCTACTCATGTTTGTGTTTATCATCCTGCTGGGATCGGCGGTCGCAGCCCTGTTTGCGAATGATGGAGCGGCATTGATCATTACGCCCATTGTACTCGCCATGGTTCGGGCACTTAAATTTGATGAAAAGATGATTCTGCCGTTTATTATGGCGAGTGGTTTCATTGCCGATACGGCTTCCTTGCCGCTCGTCGTAAGTAACTTGGTGAACATTGTATCTGCCAATTATTTCAATATCGGTTTTGCGGAATACGCGAGCCGTATGATTGTTCCGAATTTCTTTTCCATCATCGCGAGCCTCATTGTGCTATATCTGTATTTCCGGAAAAGCCTTCCAAACAGTTACAATCTCGCCCAACTAAAAAGGCCGAAGGAAGCCATTAAGGATATGAGGCTGTTTAAAATATCTTGGGTCATTTTAGCTGCGCTACTTATTGCGTATTTCGTCAGTGAATTTTTCTCGATCCCTGTATCCATTATTGCCGGGGTCGCGGCCATTGCCTTTTTGTTCGCCGCCAGAAAAAGCCCTGCGATTCATACATGGAAATTGGTGAAAGGCGCTCCCTGGGCAGTCGTGATCTTCTCCATTGGCATGTATGTGGTGGTTTATGGCCTGCGAAATGCCGGGCTTACCGACTCATTAGGCAGCGTTATTCAAGCGGTAGCAGACAAAGGACTGTTCGCGGCTACCGTAGGCATGGGCTTTATTGCAGCGATCCTGTCATCCATTATGAACAACATGCCGACGGTCATGATCGATGCACTGGCCATCCAAGGAACACAAACCCATGGATTCATTCGTGAGGCGTTGATTTATGCAAATGTGATCGGTTCGGATTTAGGGCCGAAAATTACGCCAATTGGCTCCCTGGCTACCTTGCTTTGGCTGCATGTGCTTTCCACGAAAAATGTGAAAATCAGATGGGGGTATTATTTTAAAGTCGGCATCCTATTAACCATTCCCACGTTGTTCATTACCCTTACCGGTCTTTCTGTATGGCTTTATGTTCTCCAAACGCTACATGTGAATGTATGGCTATGTATTGCGGTGATTGTGATAGTACTTGTAGTGGTCGCGATGATTATTAAGTCTTTTTTGGGAAGCAAACAAACCAAAAGAGGGCATCAAGGTGCTTAACGATTTGATAAAAAAAGGAGATTTTTCATCATGGAGAAGAAACCGTTAATTTACTTTTTGTGCACCGGAAATTCTTGCAGAAGCCAAATCGCGGATGGATTTTTGAACGCGCTAGGCAGCGATAAATACGAAGTGAAAAGTGCAGGGCTTGAAGCACATGGGCTGAATCCGCGTGCGGTTCAAGTCATGAACGAAGTTGGTGTGGACATTAGCAAGAATACGTCAAATGTCATTGATCCGGAAATTTTGAATCGTGCCGATTATGTCATTACCCTGTGCGGCCACGCAGACGAGCATTGCCCTGTGATCTCCAACAAGAACGTAACGAAATGGCATTGGGGTTTTGATGACCCGGCAAAAGCAATTGGATCTGAAGAAGAAATTATGGCCCAGTTCCGCACCGTTCGCGATTCGATTAAGAGCCGGATTGAACAGTTTGTAAAGGAAGGGATATGAGGTGGCTGCTATGATCAAACGAATGCATGTCGCTTTAAACTGTACGGATCTTAACAAGGCCCTTGACTTTTATCGTGCTTTTTTTGGGGCAGAGCCAAGTAAGATCAAAGACAATTATGCCAAATTTGAGTTAGAAGAACCGGCGCTTCATTTTTCATTGAATGTCCGGCCGTTCGAACAAAAAGGTGTGCTAAATCACTTAGGATTCCAAGTGAATAATACCGAAGAAGTGCTGACCATGGGGGAGCGGCTGCGTCAAAGCGGGCTGCTGCTTATTGATGAGATGAATACGACTTGCTGCTATGCGGTACAGGATAAAGTTTGGGTATATGATCCGGACGGAAACGCTTGGGAGATTTTCTACACAAAAGAAGATTCCGAATTCGAATCAGCCGGAGAAGCCAGGGATTTGTCCTTGTGCTGCGCGCCTCCAGCGGCCCCGGTTCCGATTGAATTTGGATCGTTTAAAAAAGGGGTTTAGTCCATGTCGACTGAAAAAAACTACCATTCTTTAATCCCGGATAAAATTTTCATGGGCGCTGCAGCTGACGTTGAATCGATGGTGAAAAATGAAGGCATCGACGTAATTGTGGATCTACGCGGCGAAGCGACGGAATGCGCCTATCCAGCGGCAAATGCGAAATGGATTCAAATTCCGTTAGCGGATAACTCTGCCGTGCCGCAAGAAAAAGCCTTTGAGCAAGCGATCCAGGCCGTCACCGAGACTTACCATCAAAACAAAAAGGTCGCCTTTCATTGTGGTGGAGGAAAAGGAAGGACCGGTACGGTAGCCGCGGGCACCTTACTTGCTTTGGGATTAAGTGATACGCTTGATGAAGCCGAAGCAAAAGCCAAGAGCATCCGGAGCGTCATCGAAATTAAGCCATCACAGAAGGAATCTCTGAAAAAATTGTATCCCGATAAATGAGCACGCAGGAACCACTCATTCGAGTGGTTTTTTCTTTTTGTTTTAACTTTCGTGATTATAATACTTGCAGTATGCAAATTATTATTGTATAACTATTACATGAGGTGAACCGCAGTGGAAAATGTTCGCGAACTATTTCAAATCATGACACGTCGCTTTGGGTTTTTGAATAAAAATTGCTGTTCTGCCGGTGGCTGCGATATTTCCTTAGTACAAAGTCATATTCTTTATGAGATTGACCATCAGCATAAGCCTTCCATTCAGCAGGTAGCAGAGGCATTAGGTACCGATATCACGACCTTTAGCCGACAAATCCAGTCGTTAATCAAAATGAATTTAGTGAAAAAAACGCCCGATCCGGACGACCGCAGAGTGAATGTTCTTGCGTTAACGACCGAAGGCAAATACGTGGCGGCGACGATTGACCAGCAAATGAACGCCTATCTTAATGAAGTCTTTTCTCATATGAACGATTTTGAAAAAGAAACCGTCGTTCGCTCCATTAAACTTTTGAATGAAGCTATGGCGAAATCCAGTCAATGCTGTTCCACCCCCATCGGATGATTTCTTGTCTCATATAGTTGCAAATTGCAAATATAAAGGAGTATGTAGGTATGAAAGAGGTACTGGATACCATTGTGATTGGCGGGGGGCAGGCCGGTCTTGCTTCCGGCTACCACTTACAGAAGAAAGGACTTCGATTTCTGATTTTGGAAGCAAGCGACCAGGCAGCCGGTTCGTGGCCGCGTTATTACGACAGCCTCAAACTATTCTCTCCAGCACGCTTTTCTTCGATGCCGGGCAAGAAGTTCCCCGGCGAGCCGAATGGTTATCCCAAGAGAGATGAAGTCATTCATTATTTACAGGATTACCGGGCACAGTATCAGTTGCCAGTTAAACCCAATCAACGGGTGGCATCGGTCGGAAGGGATGGGGATGAGTTTACGGCCCGCACGATGACAGGGGATACGTTTCGGGCACGCACCATCATTAACGCCACCGGCTCGTTTCACAATCCCTATATGCCAGCGATACCGGGGCAGGAGGCGTTTAAAGGCCGTTTCCTTCATTCTTCTGAATACCGGAATCCGGAGTCATTTAACTATCAACGTGTGGTGGTGGTTGGTCGCGGGAATTCTGCCGTACAGATCGGCGTTGAGCTCGCCGAGGTAAGCAAGACGTCATTAGCAGTTTTGCGGCCTGTTCAATTCGTGAAACCAAGATTATTGGGACAAGAGGTGCATTTTTGGGTGAGAGTGATAGGTTTTGATACCTTTCCTTTTTGGTGGTTCGGAAAAACAGCACCGAGTTCAAGTGGGGTCAATGATTCTGGCCAATACAAGGAGAAAGTGGCGGCAGGAAAACCGGATCAACAACCGATGTTTTCGTCCTTTTATGAAGGTGGCGTCATTTGGCCTAACGGGACAAAAGAACCGGTGGATACGGTGATCTTTGCCACAGGTTACCGGCCGCATCTTCCTTACCTTGCAGCGATTGGCGCGCTGGATGCGGAAGGAACACCATTACATAAAGCGGGCATAAGCGACGTTCCGGGGCTTTATTATGTGGGACTCGAAGGACAGCGTTCGTTCGCTTCTGCCACGTTAAGGGGGGTGGGGCCGGACGCAGCTTTTGTCGTTGGAAAGCTGCTGCGTCTGCGTCATCTGAAAAGCTGAAGCAACTTGAGCATATTATTATTTAAGGAGTGTGATCCGAGTGATCTTCAATTGGTTTTCTACGGAAACGCTCATGAGACAGCAGCAAGCCGAAATCGAACGGTCCGCGAGGGAAGCTTGGAAATGGTCCGAAGCGACGCAAAAGCAATCGGGAAGATTCTTTTGGCGGCGGCAAATCACGACGGCAACGCAAACGGTTTGCTGCGCTACTGGCTGCTGTTGATTTTATAAAAATTAACCTAAGGAGTGATTTTTCATGAATCAAGTAAGTAATGATCAAATTCGTCAAAATGTTCGCAGCCGTTATAAAGAAATTGCTTTGCAACCGGTAGAGGACAGCTCGTGCTGTGTGCCAACTTCCACAAGCTCCGGCTGCTGTAATTCGCCAGTGGATTACACGGATGTTTCTGCCAAGCTTGGTTATTCGAGCGAAGAATTAACTACCGTTCCGGACGGCGCAAACCTTGGTCTAGGCTGCGGCAATCCACAAGCGATTGCCGAACTACAACCGGGGGAAGTGGTGCTCGACCTTGGCAGCGGCGGCGGTTTTGACTGTTTCCTAGCCTCGCGTCAAGTAGGAGAAGCCGGTCGCGTGATTGGCGTAGACATGACGCCGGAAATGGTAAGCCGCGCCCGCGCCAATGCCACGAAAGGCGGGTTTATGAACACCGATTTCCGGTTAGGGGAAATTGAACATTTACCTGTTGCGGATCAGACGGTGGACGTCATTATTTCGAACTGCGTGATAAATCTCTCCCCTTCCAAGCAGCAAGTGTTCGACGAAGCGTTCCGGGTCCTGCGCTCCGGCGGTCGTCTGGCCATTTCGGATATTGTCACGACCGCGGAACTTCCTGCGGAAATCAAAAATGACCTGGATGTGATGTATTCGGGTTGTATTTCCGGGGCTTCCTCGGTTGACGAAGTCAAAGCAATGCTAACCCAAAGCGGATTTACGGATGTAGTTGTGGAGCCGAAGGATGAATCGAAGACATTTATCAAAGATTGGGTGCCGGGCGCTAATGTGGAAAATTATATTGTTTCGGCTGTGATAAAAGGGATGAAACCGTAGTTCGAAGTTAAGGTGAATGACGAATAATTAAGTAGCTCCTGCAACTGTGCAGGGGCTTTTATTTTGATATCGTTCTGTTGTTTTCTAATTGGATTATGTTGCAATCGTTATGAAGTAGAGACCTGCTCACATTAAGCGACATGGAAGGTGAATCGGAACATATTCTTGTCATTTATCGGAACAAATTCTTGACAGCCGACAATGTATGACTGTTGAGTCTTATAAATATACCTTAGCGTACGTTTTCCGCGTTTTGTTGGCGGTACCCCATCCCGATCTAAATTCTCATTTTTTTAAAAATTAAAGTAAGCACACCCAAGAACCCTTGGGTGTGCTTTATAGGTGTTCTTATGGCAAAAATGTCAACGGGCAAAATAGA
Source organism: Paenibacillus gyeongsangnamensis (assembly GCF_027533625.1). Taxonomy (GTDB): domain Bacteria; phylum Bacillota; class Bacilli; order Paenibacillales; family NBRC-103111; genus Paenibacillus_G; species Paenibacillus_G gyeongsangnamensis. The sequence continues at coordinate 182,549 of NZ_JAQAGZ010000016.1, forward strand.
ATGAATAGCGACAGCAGTGATACGAGACGAGACCATTAAACCATCAGCATACTTGATTGCAAACATGATCAAAACGGAGATTACTACTGGGATAAAGTTGAAGAGAAAAATATCAAATATTTTGTTCGGCAATGTGCAGGTCATCCGTGGGCAAACCAATTTGCATTAGCGCTTATATGTTTGTCCGACCGAAATTTAACACCACAAAGTATTGGCTTAAAAGCGAATTTGAAAAGTATATAAATGAGTAAACCTAACTTTGGTTTGTTAAATCGGACGTCGGCGTCGTCTCGTACGTCATCGCGATGTTGTTCATCGTAAATTTCGTGCTTCATACGACAGGATATACCAAGGAAGATGCCATCGTCATCTACGACCGGAACGAAGTTCTGATCTGCCGCAAGCGCAAGCATGTCGTCCAAATCGGCGTGAATCTTGACGCATATTGGAAGATGTCGTGATGTAAGAGACCTCATTCTTTGGATATAGAAAAGATTTAATGTCCACTGTATCACGATCTTTTGATATATTAAAACATATTTTGCCACGCGGCGCATATGGCAATGACAGGTAATGATTTTAAGTTCAAAAGATCAATTACAAATATTCTTGAGATTGATGTCACACATCGGCGTCGCCAGTTGTCATATTATTGTTTAAACAAAGCGTCGGGGGAGATAAACTGCCCAATTTCTTTTTTGAATGAAAGATCCAATTCACATCCTGATAACCTAATAGTATGGTTTAATCCATTTTAATAAAGAATAAGCAGATAAAGGTGAGACGATCCAATTACTGAAAGGTGGATATTATGCAAACCTATACAATTGAAGATTTGTATAGAACCTACAAGTCTCATTTATTTTCGATTGCATACCGTATGCTAGGCTCTAGATCGGACGCTGAGGATATGGTTCAAGATTTGTTTATAAATATACATGGACTTCTACATGACAATATTAAAAATATCAAATCGTACTTAAGCAAAATGATGATCAACAGATGTTTGAATGAATTGAAGTCTTCAAGAAAAAAGAGAATAAGCTATGTCGGAAATTGGCTTCCAGAACCAACGGTACAATTCACTGAGCCTACTCCGTTAGATAACGTTGAGAGAAACGAGACGATTTCGTATGCTTTTCTTCTTCTTATGGATAAACTGACCCCCGTGGAGAGAGCTGTGTTTATCTTACGTGAAGTTTTTGCATATGAACATAGTGAAATTGCTGAGATGCTCAACAAGACAGAAGTCAACTGCCGTAAGATTTACAGTCGCGTCAAGAAAAAGATGGAGCAATCCTCCGAACCAGTGGACGTGGTTTCGACTCATCAACCAGAGGAAAAGGAATTGGTATCTCGCTTTATTTCTGCACTTTCGAATGGTAATATCCAGTCACTGGTGAATATGTTATCAGAAGATGTCATATTCATTGCCGATGGTGGAGGAAAGGTTTCCGCCGCAATCAATCCTATCTTCAGTAGAGAGCGTGTACTGGCCATATTAAACGCTCTTTCATCAAGTCGATTCCCTCAGTCCAAAGCAAAGCTGGTCGAGGTGAATGGTCAGCCCGGGATCTTGTTAACAAAAGATGGTATCCCAACTGGGGTCATTTGTTTTGAATGGAATGCCGAATCGATGAACATTCAGCGAATCTACCTTATTGTAAATCCAGACAAATTGCAGCATCTAAATTAAGTTTTGTCATGTCCCTTCTTCATGTTCTAGTTAAGAAGGGACGTTTTTCGGTTTTTCCTTACACTGCTAATTACCCATAATATCAAGGGAATGACCACGTAGACGAAGGGAATAAAAGAAGCGAATAAGAACTGTGTTTTTAAGGTGTTAGCTATCCGAATATTGTGCGTGATGTAGAACACGTAAGCCAACAAAGCGAAAGTAATTAACCATGCAATGATCTTCCTGTTCTTGAATCCTGTCCACTCAGATAATCCATAGCTAAGTATAAACAGACATATGAAGATAAGCGGTTTTAGCAGGTTATCCTCTATACTTTGCAGACGAGTCATCCCATCTAAATAGACGAGAATCAGTTTGGTTTCATCTCCTAAGATGAAGGAACGTATAACAATATCTGAACAAAGACTGAATTGTTCTCTAAGATATGTTGCATTCCATTCGATATCCCTGCTAATTAAACTCATTGATGCTCACCCCGATGCCTAAATATCTATTGGATATTATGAACGGAGCAGAATGCACTTATGCAGACTACGGAAATCACAGTAGCCTAGCAACACCCACCCGATTATTTAATAAAATATGCTTGCTTTATGTCACATACTAAGACTGCCAATTGTCTTAATAGTGTACAAAACAAAGGAGGAGTACCTAATGACACAGCGAGTGAATTATATGCAGCAATCCCCGGAGCTTTTCAAAAAAATGATGGAATTCAGCAATGCGGAGAAGGCGAGTATCGTTGAAGAAAGGATCCTCGATCTCGTTCACATTAGAGCTTCTCAAATGAATGGGTGCGGATTCTGTCTGGATATGCATGTCAAGCAGGCAAAGATGCATGGAGAACGCGAGCTTCGCCTTTATCATATTTCGATTTGGAGGGAATCTACGCTTTTTGATCCGCGGGAAAGAGCTGCTTTGGCTTGGACTGAGGTTCTGACTAATTTGCCTGAACATGGCGTGTCTGACGAAATCTATCATCGTGTTCGTGAACACTTGTCGGAAAAAGAAATCTCTGACTTAACGTTCTCGATCATGGCCATTAATGCTTGGAATCGAATTAACGTAGCATTTAAGACAGTACCAGGCTCAGCCGATGCTGCATTTGGATTGACAAAAGCCGGCTTGAGCTAATCTGATGTAGTAATACAGATAAGCCTCTTAACGTAATTTGAACAAATAAATTTTACACGTCTGCCCTTAAGTATAGACTCCAAGGAGGAATTAAAATGAAAATTGTAATTATCGGCGGTAGTGGACTTATTGGAAAACAACTTGCAAATAACCTTCGTCAGCAAAATCACGAGGTAGTAGCGGCATCGCCTTCACTAGGCGTCAACAGTATAACTGGTGAAGGGTTGGCTGAAGCGTTAAGCGGCGCTCAGGTTGTCGTCGATGTAACCAACTCTCCTTCATTTGAGGACAAGGCTGTTTTAGAATTTTTTGAAACATCAACCCGTAATCTCCTTGCTGCTGAAGAAGCTGCTGGCGTAAAGCATCATGTTGCGCTGTCGGTTGTTGGAACGGAAGGTCTGCTCCAAAGCGGTTATTTCCGAGCGAAGATGGCTCAAGAAAGCCTGATCAAAGCATCTAAAATTCCGTATACGATCGTTCGTGCAACGCAATTCTTCGAGTTCGCTGACAGCATTGCCTTTACGTCCACGGAAGGTCAAATCGTGCGTTTATCTTCGGCCTTTGTACAACCTATCACTTCTGAAGGCGTTGCTGCAGCAATGATGGACTTCTCGCTGGGAGCGCCAGTAAATGAAACGGTAGATATTGCAGGACCTGAAAGAATGCATCTCGACGAATTTATCCGTCAATACTTGAATGTAACCCAAGATCCTCGGCAGGTGATAACAGATGATAATGCGCCTTATTTCGGTGCTAATTTGAAGGAGTTATCCCTAGTCCCAAGCAATAACAACGTACGTATCGCCTCGATACGCTTTGAGGATTGGCTCACCACAAAGAAAATCGTTGGGTAAAGGAACATTAATAATGGAAAATATACGAAATAAAGTGGTCATGATAACGGGTGCCTCCAGCGGCATAGGTGAAGCTACAGCGAAATTATTGGCACAAAACGGAGCCAAGGTGGTATTAGTTGCGAGAAGAGAGGATCGTCTGCATGCGATTGTTGATGAAATTAAGCAAAGTGGCGGCGAAGCCGTTTCTGTAAAAGCAGACGTCGTTGCTGCCGAGGATATGCAAAACATGGCCCAGTTTACTTTGAGTACGTATGGCCGAATTGATGTATTGGTGAACAATGCAGGGATCATGCCGAGTTCGAGGATGAGCGAATTAAGGGTAGAAGAATGGGATCAAATGATCGATGTGAACATCAAGGGTGTTTTATACGGTATCGCAGCGGTATTGCCCACCATGCGGGAGCAGCAGTCCGGTCATATCATCAACCTATCCTCTACTTCCGGTTATCAAGTGTCTTCGACATCAGTGGTATACGCGGCCACTAAGTTCGCGGTTAGAGCCATTTCGGAAGGTTTGCGACTGGAAGAGTCTTCGACTTCACGTATTAGATCTACGGTGATTGCACCAGGTCTGACCAATACCGAGCTATTTAACAGTATTACCAGTCCAGAAGTGCAAATGATTGCCAATCAACTAAGCGGCAATGGGATTTCTCCTTACAGTATTGCTAAAGCCATCACATTTGCCATTAATGAACCTGATGACACCCTAATCAGTGAAATTATGGTTAGGCCGACCGCTTTGTCTTGAGCATGTTCAAACGAGATGAGTGTGAAATCCAGTAGTGATGTCACACTAACAATTTGTCTTTGAAAGAAACTACCGAAGATGCCGCAGTGGGCAGCTTCGGTTTTTTTTATTATGCAGCCGCAATTCATAAATAATATGTGCAAGGCAAAAACTGAAGGGAGTAAAAATGTGAATCCCGAGAATAGGAGGGTAATCTTTAATCGTTTCATCGGTATTCCAATTGATATTTTCCCTCAAATTATTTCCTGTTGAGCCGCCCTGTTCAATTAATCTAAGCTCGATATTCAATGGGCTTCAATTCGTAATAGAGACCTTCCGTCAACCCTTCCAATGCGAACTTGGAGCGAAAAAAAACGACTTGTTAATGAAAATAAAATCGGAACCGGAATAAGTTCTTGTCATTTATCGGAACAGATTCTTGTCAACCGATAAGGATCCGCGTATACCGCGGCTTTTTTATTTTATCGGAACAACTTCTTGTCATAAGTCCGTGTCAAGAAAATATTCCGATTGCCGAAAAAGGCCAAGAAGATGTACCGATTGCCGTGGCTACAGAAGGGGAATTTCATTTTCCTTTTAAACTAACAATAGTTATGTTACTATATAATTTATAGTAATATCTGAACAAAGGAGGCGAACCCTATGACCGAAAAACCGGTTATTGATATTGAGATTGGAATAAGTACTTTTTTGGAGGCGTCGACGGACCCGGTGACGGGCGAGCGCATCAGCCATGCCGAGCGGCTGCGGCGAGCGGTGGAGGAGATCATTCTGGCCGATCAAGTTGGACTCGACGTCTACGGCATCGGCGAGCATCACAGGCCTGAGTATGCCGCTTCGGCTCCCGAAGTCATCCTGGCGGCAGCGGCGGCGCAGACGAAGCATATTCGACTAACCAGCGCCGTGACCGTACTTTCCTCGGACGATCCAGTACGCTTATATCAGCAGTTTGCGACACTGGACGCCATCTCGAACGGACGCGCCGAGATAATGGCGGGCCGCGGCTCGTTCATCGAATCGTTCCCGCTGTTCGGATACAGCCTAGACGATTACGAACAATTGTATGAAGAGAAGCTTGAGCTGCTGCTCGCTATCCGGGAGTCGGAGAAGGTGAGCTGGCGAGGAAGCCGCCATCGCGCTGCCATCGACAACCTCGGTGTGTACCCGCGGGCCGTTCAGGACCCGCTGCCCGTCTGGATCGCCACAGGCGGGAACGCACAATCGTCCGTCCGGGCGGGCATGCTCGGCTTGCCGGTCGTCTATGCGATCATTGGCGGCATGCCGGAGCGCTTCGCGCCGCTCATCGATCTCTACAAGCGATCTGCGGCGAAAGCCGGACACGATGTGAGCAAACTGCAGATCGCGACCCACTCGCATGGCATTGTAGCCGATTCAACGGAGAGAGCGGCGGATCTGCTTTTCCCGGGAACTCAGGCCATGATGAACAAGATAGGCCGTGAGCGCGGTTGGCGCGGGCAATACACTCGCGCAACCTTTGACGAGGAACGCAAATTGCGCGGCTGCCTATATGTAGGTGATCCGGAGTACGTCGCGGAGAAAATCGTGCTGCTACGCCGCAATCTGGGCGTGACACGCTTCTTCCTGCACTGCGACATCGGATCGATCCCGCACCGCGATATCCTGCGTTCGATCGAGCTGCTTGGTACCAAGGTCGTGCCGCTCGTGCGCAAGGAACTGGCCCGTTTCGAGGGCAAAGCGTAAGACGAAATTGAGTAGGAGGGGGAGGCAAGCCCGTCCAAGAACTTCAAGTCCCATTTGAAGAAAAAACAAACAAAGTCCGTCAAAAACCGAAAATGACACCACTAAATTAAACCAGGCTGCAGAGACATTAACGCCTGGTTTTCCTTACTGTTAACATATGCTGCCTTCATATTTGTCCGATCAAACCATGAATCGGAAAAGCTTCGTTTGGACCTTCCTTCTCATCGGTGCAATCGCTTTCTATGCATCTTAGGAGTAGTCCGATGTCCAATGACACAAAAGTACCTACATTATCCACTTAGAAAAAGCTTGAGAAATCAGGCTTTTATTTTTTTATGTAAGGAGATTTGTGTCAGCAAAAAATGCATAAATCTCCCTACATTGTAGTATTATGACACAAAATTGCCTACTTTCTAGAGAATTGGAGTAATACAAGGAGTAAGTACCAAATTGATCAAACATTCAGTGTTGTTTACCAAATCATTAAGCGAACGGGCAGGATAATGGAGAAAAAAGAAATTATGGTTCCCATATAGAATTTTTTAGGGATAGTAACAAAAGATGTTACATTGACGGGTTACGATAGCGCAAAAAATCACCTTATCAAAGCTGCCGCGGCGAACGGCGCGGTCTTAAACTACGATGAAAGAACGGATTAACTTTCATTCTCTGTGTCGCCCCGATAGGGGCATGGATGGCTAACGGTACAGTAGCTCAATAAGGAACAAAAATGCGATCTTTTGATCCAAAAACTTGCTCATAAGGTAGTTATGAAAAAAGCGCGCTAAAATCACAAACGTACATTCGCGAATAACGCATAGATTTGCCATAACTCATGTAAAAGCCAAAATACCTATAGATTATGGCATATTTTACGTCTTATTTTGGCATAAATTACCACCGCACAAAATTGCGCATAAATTTCGCTACACGACGGCGGTCGCTCGATCACATGCGATGAACGATGACATGATTGAGTCACTAGGCGTGAAGCCAGTGGAGACCTATCTGAGTCGGGATTTGATGTTTGTGCTCGAAGATGAAGAACAGGTTCGGCAGCTGAAACCCGATTTTTCAAAACTCAAGCAATTATCGGATGGACTTGGTGTACATGTGACGGCGAAAGGGAGAACATTTGATTTTGTTGCAAGAAGTTTCTTCCCTAAATAGAAAATGAAGGTGGAGGTAGTGGAGGAAATGGCTTCGTTTTTTCATGCATATTGTCCCGAAGGAGTGAACAGCAAATACCGTCTCATTATTTTTGACGATAAGAAGGAGCCGTTCATTCCTCTCACAGAGTTTTATCACGGTCAGTTCAACAGGATCAGTGAGAGTTCCGTAATCGTCTATTTAAACACCTTAGAACCGTTCTTTTATTGGTTAAAGTACAGTTCACTTGAACTTGGTGTAAAAGCGATTGATACGCTTATCAAAGAGGGTAAAACGGTTTCGTACCGAACTGTATCGGACAAATCTAAAGAAATTGATCCAGACGGAATAGGTATACACCAAAATACAATCCGAAAGAACCAAGAGCTTCATAATCATTTTCTTCAGCACAGTACTACTAAGGCTTATAGGCCTCGCAAAAGGTCATACAAGGCCTTAGACAATGATTTAGATGCATTCAAGCACATTAAACAGGATCGTGACATAGATCGAGTTCGACAGCGCTATATGCAGCTCACTAAGCCGGAGTTGGTCGATTTACTGATACGGATGGAACAGTATATTGCGTATCAGAATCAGTATTGGCTGAAAAGTGAATTTGAATAGTATATAAATGAGTAAACCTAACTTTGGTTTGTTAAAAATAATAATTGTCCAACGACACAAATCTGCCTACATTGTAGCGAACCCAATTAATCGGAGAGCCCGAGGGACCGATGATTGCCGAGATAACCGATTTCTTTCTAATAAATCCAACACAACGAGGTAACAAAGTTTAGTAGGGTGGACTTCAAAACAAGTTATAAGGTTTCTTTGTTTGAAAGGAGATAACTATATCATTGTTTCTGAACAAACGATGAATATTAATAGCTTCCCTGATAATGTAACTAGCGTTACAGGCTGCAGTGCGGGAATTCCAGATCGAGCGTATGATGCGAGTGGAGAATTAGATGTAAAAGGGGTTTTAAGTAAAATTGTTGGCATCAATATCGTTTATAAACGACCTGGTCGGGAGAACTGTGAAATTGTTTACAGCAGTAGCTTTCGAGCATCTGTCGGAGAAGCTGTTAACGAAACGCGTATTCATACGAAGCTGTACCTAAAGCTGATCTTATAGCTAAGGCTCCCGGCCAAGTAACAAGGATTGTATTTAATGGCATCAATACTAATTCGCCAACTCTGATTTATACTGTCTTAATGTCTAACCAATCTAATCAGTAGTAGATTCCTCCGACAAATACACATCAGACCAAGAGAGGCAGTTTCTGAAATCAAAAACGCAGTTAAGGCTGGTTGCTGGGAGCTGGGATAAAGAATTGTATGATTTTTGTGAAAATTTAGATAAATTTGTCTAATGGAATTTGCTATCATTGTATGTGAGAAGGAAAAAAATAGAAACATAGACGGAGGGGTGCAAAAATGCTTAATCAAATGTTGGAGTTTTACGATAAGCGGCAAAAGTTAGTTGAGGGGATTATCGAGAGTATTTATTTCTTCTCAATGACTGTACTGATATTCGTAAGCCATAATGTTGATGGATTTATTGAAAGTCATACTTTTAAGTTTTTTGCAGCTATGTATATGAGCTTTGGATTATGGACTTATGAAATGAAAAATCATGCATTTAAGAAAATGCTAATTGACTTGTTTGTAAAGTTCTCGGGAATATTTGCAGCTGCAATTGTTATTGCAAAGTTAACTGGAGTAGTTAAATTAACCGGACTCTACAGCAGTGTATTTTATCCGTTAACAGTTGTAATACTGTATATGCTTGCAAACAGAAAATCCAAATGGGGCAGTGATTTTCATGGTTCTTCTGCGGAGTATCTGAATCATAGGTTTGGCAGAGCTGTGTCTGTTGTACCGAAAATCATTTTGTTCTTTGCTGTATTAGTGCCGGGAATTTTAAATGCATCTGTTAAAATGTTCTTGATTTCTCTCGTGATCGGATTCGCAATTGAGTACATATTTGTTGCAATGTGCTTTAGAAAGAATCGCCCTAAGAAACTGGAAGCATAATTTAATATAAGCATGTTACGATCTAAAGATCGCTTTTGTCTTTGATGAAACGGCGACGCCGTTTCCCTGATAAGAGCCGATCTTTTTTCTATTGTTGCTTTTGATCTTCGTCTTTAGAAAAGAAAAAAACCTCCTTGTACATCAATACATGATGTACGTATTAACTCAAAAAGGAATATGTGTCACTGTTGGACTCTCGATTGATGAATTAAACGATGGCGTTACGCTAAATGACAAGCTCGATGATGTAAAGTCCACTGTACTTAATGCAATGGAAGATGTGAATGATCAGAACTTGATGTTATGAGCTTTGTTATACCGGTTCATGGCACATCCAGACTTTATTACACATACCAGCAAGATGTTTGAAGAAGAAGTTGGAAATACGTTTCACACTTTGCATTTTCAGGCAGCACGCATACATCGACTTCAAAACCAAACTCTTGATCAAGTTCGTCAAAAGAAGGTCTTCGGCGTCGCCCATACATCGGTCTTCGATGAAAACATGTATTCTGTTATTGCGATAACAACCACTTCCTATTTGGTACTCCTAACAACGAACTCAAGTTCGAGATGCTGGGCACATGCCCGGCGCAAATATGACGAAGCGTTAAAAGCGTCGCCGGAGAAGAAGGGGCAATCGGACACGGCGGCGGGTCAGGGGCTGACGTACTGCAATGCGCTCTTCGCCATTGAACGCGACTTGAAGGATGCCACGCCGGAAGAACGGCATGCCGTAAGACAAGAACGAAGCCTTCCGGTATTGGAGGCTTATTCGAAATGGCTCCATCAGCAGCGATCTCGAACGCTGCCGAAAAGTTTGGTTGGACAAGCGATCGCCTACAGTCTGAATCAGTGGGAGAAGCTCACCGCTTTTCTGAAGGACGGAAGGCTTGAGATCGATAACAATCGCAGCGAGAGGTCGATCAAGCCGTTTGTCATTGGGAGAAAAAACTGGCTGTTTGCTAACACGCCAAGAGGCGCGAAGGCCAGTGCAGCGATCTACAGTATCATCGAGACGGCGAAGGAGAATGGACTGCGTCCGTTTAAGTACCTCATGCATCTTTTCGAGAAATTGCCGCAGCTCGAGGATCCCCGTGATCCGAAGTCGTTGGAGTCGTTTTTGCCTTGGTCATCGTCTATTCCACTGATGTGCCGTGTCTTTACTTCGTGATAAATCTATAACAGCCCCAGTACAATGATAGGCCTGGGGCTATTGACGTTTACGAATCAATTTGCTTTCCTTTTATTTTATAGATTAAAAAACAGCGGTTCAGGGCGTATATAAAGCTCAACTTCTTTTGGTTTATTTTTTACTAACAGGTTAAACATCCTTAAGCGACCAAAAGGATTTGCACTATGGATAATGATCTTTTTAGCATATATTTTATTGGCTATCATGAACTTAACTACCTCATATCCGCTGGGTTTACCGAATCCTAAATCATGGTCAAGAGAAAGTGTATCTAGTTTTTTCGAACTAATTAACTCAATACACGATTCTACAGTTCTTGCTAATATAAAGCCCTTTGGACAAGGACGCATGTCATCTAAATAAACATTAATCATAATTAATCGCCTCTTTCTCTAATTACTATATGAAGAGGTCAATCAGTATTCTTGGACATTTAAAATATCCTTTCGATGGAAATTCTATTTTAAACCTCCAGAAAACTGGAGGTTTTTCTTTTGCCATCAATTACCGCTATTTCTTTACATTCTATAAATGTTATGCTTGTTATATGAAAATGGTAAAAAATAGTGCATTATTTATTGTCATTTTTTCATTTTTTACATTTAAAAAATTCATCGAGGAGTTGACGGAACTAAGGTATGGTTAATTCGAATAATGAAAAAAAGTTGAAAATTGAAAAGGTGAGTTTCGCTAATCTATTTTCGCTGGAAGATTACATTGAGTATGAGTTTATTAGTAAGTTGCGGAGAGAAGGCTACAACGTGAAAGTAAGAAATAGTGATTCTTCGTACACAAAATATCTTGATTATCGTCGTCAGGGATTAACTAACGATGAGATTCAAAAATTAATAGGTGTTGAAACTACTACACTAATTTATAAGGTGGTGAGTGAGGAGATATTCATTCAAACTCGATCAGGCGTTAGGCTAACTGGATAGATTTACGCAGGAAGCGGGAGACTATAAGATATAATGCTACATAGAAACTAGACAGAAAAAAAGGAGTTTCTTAGTTGTATGACGACCAGTAGAAGGAAGTTTACGCCGGAAGAAAAGGCCCACATCGTACTGGAAATTCTGAAGGAAGAAAAGTCGGTTTCGCAGCTCGCTTCAGAGCACGGCATTCATAGCAATGTCCTGAATCGGTGGAAATCAGAAGCGGTTCAGAACCTCTCGCAATTG
>NZ_JAQAGZ010000017.1 GCF_027533625.1 Paenibacillus gyeongsangnamensis
GTTACTCGGTTATCGGAAGTAAGTAACTCGACCTTCTGAACTGTCGCAGCGCTCAGAGATAAGAGGAACTGTCGCCACGCGAACTTCGTGTGATTTAAAAATCGATAAACGGAGTCTTTGCCGGGAAATGATTCGGCTTTGGTACTTTCGAGCAGGCGAAACCAATTTTTCTGATGAAACAAAAGCACGAAAACAAGCTGAAAAAGATACGCCGCTGTAAATCCAAATTTCTTGTTGATTTTCGCGTCTTTTAAATGCTTAAGCACTTGAAGCTCTTTGAAAGCCGGTTTAATTTCTTTTGGTAGTTGATTGCAGGGCTCTTTTTGCTCTATCATATAGAGGACACCTCTTCTGTGTGGTAGTGGGTTGCTCGACACAATCACTATACCAAATGGAAGCGGTGTTTTTCTATTTTTGCAAGGGATAGATTATTATCCTGATACAGCTTTATTTATCAAGGGTTTAAGACTAATTTCGCTCTGCGAAGTTTGAGTTATTATGAATAAAAATGAACCTGCTCAATCAAAATCAAGCGGACTGCTTACTTTGCTGGGCCTGCCGGTGCTTTTGGCAGCCTGTTGCGGACTTCCGCTGCTTTTAACTGCTTTCGGATTTACCGCTGCAGGCGCTTTTTTGACCGGCAAAGAGTACTGGGTTTTTGGCGGGTTTATGCTTATCATCGGTTTGGCCATGTTGATAAAGTTTCTCGTAGGTAGGAGATCGAAATCTACAGGTGGTTGTACTGTTCCAAAAGATCATCGATCGTCTTCCGCTCCTTCGAACCATCGGTAATTTTTTACTTTATATATTAAAATATTTTAATTTGTTATTTTAAATCCTCTCTTTTGCCCTTATCACAATTAGGGAAAGATGAAAACAACCCAATTAAGGAAAGGTGACTACAATGGACGAGAAAACCAGAAATGCTCGGTTGAAGGTGCATGGAATGACTTGTACCGGCTGTGAGGAGCACGTCGTCAAAGCGCTTCAACAAATAGGCGCCGAGCAGGTCACGGCAAATTTTCGTCGAGGTGAAGCCTCGTTTGAACTCTCGGAAAGCACGAGTATTGAAAAATTAAAGGAGGCGATTTCTGAAATCGGCTATCAGCCGGGAGATGTAGAGATTGTCGCTTCAGAAGTGAAACCCAAACGGGGTAATGTTGGGGATTATGACCTGCTTATTATCGGTTCCGGAGGCGCTGCGTTTTCGGCAGCCATTCAAGCCGTATCGTATGGTGCCAGGGTGGGGATGATTGAACGAGGCACGATTGGCGGAACATGCGTCAATATTGGTTGTGTTCCGTCGAAAACCTTGCTGCGTGCCGGCGAGAACAACCATTTGGCCAAACAAGATACCTTCAACGGGCTTCAAACATCGGCTGGCCCTGTTGATTTGAAATCGTTAATTGAACAAAAAATGAACTGGTCGGCTCGCTTCGGCAACAAAAATACGTCGATTTGATCGATGATTACGGGTTCGACCTGATCCGCGGCGAAGCGCGATTTGTTAGCGAAAACATGGTTGAAGTGGACGGCCGAAAGATTACCGCAAGGAACTTCCTGATTGCTACCGGAGCTTCTCCGGCAATTCCGGACATACCGGGACTGGGTGACGTGGATTATTTGGTCAGTACAACGGCCCTCGAGCTTCAGGAAGTTCCGAAACGCCTGGCGGTGATCGGTTCCGGCTACATAGCGATGGAACTTGGGCAATTATTCCGCAATCTTGGCGCCGAGGTTACACTTATGCAAAGAAGCCATCGTTTACTGAAAACATACGATCCGGAGATTTCAGAGGCTGTTACGCAAGCCCTAACCGAGCAAGGAATCCGTATTATTACAGGGGCAACGTTTCATCGAGTGGAACAAGACGACAACTGCAAACGCGTATTTATCTCAGTCGACGGTCAGGAACAAATCATTGAAGCCGATCAACTCCTTATCGCCGCGGGTCGCCAGCCAAATACGAAGGAACTGAACTTGGAGGCGGCGAAGGTGAACATCGGCGATCGCGGAGAGGTGGTCGTGGATGAATATTTACGGACCAACAATCCGAAGATTTATGCGGCCGGCGACGTCACTATGGGACCGCAGTTCGTGTATGTGGCGGCTTACGAAGGATGGATCGTTGCCAAAAATACGGTCGGAAATGCCAAAACAAAGCTCGATCTTCGAGTGGTGCCCGGTGTTACCTTTACCACCCCGGCTGTAGCCACGGTTGGACTAACCGAAGATCAAGCGAAGGCCGACGGCCGCGAGGTCATTACTTCCGTATTACCACTGGAGGCCGTTCCAAGAGCGCTTGTGAACCGGGAAACTACGGGCGTATTTAAATTAGTGGCCGATGCGAAAACCCGAAAAGTGCTGGGAGTACACATCGTTGCTGAAAATGCCGGAGATGTCATTTATGCAGCAACTTTAATCGTGAAATTCGGCTTAACGATTGAAGATCTCCGCAGCACGATGGCTCCGTATTTAACCATGACGGAAGGTCTCAAATTAGCAACGCTTACGTTCGATAAAGACGTATCTAAACTATCCTGCTGTGCAGGTTAAGAGAAATCCGGGGCGTTCGCTCCGGTTTTTCAATACTAGATCAGCAACCAACCGCGGTGGCAATTGTTTGTTGTGCTAATGGATGACGTTAGTGCTCGTCTCGCCAAATTGCTTTATGATTAAGCACATATGTTTGTGTCGTGGCCTCGTGATACAAACATATGTGCTTTCTTTGCGAAACGTTTAACGATCTTGCCAATTCACGTCAAAAGATCATTTTTTTCATATAGTCGATTGTGTATTGTACTCCCTTTTCTCCTAATTCATTTCTCCATGTCTTGGAATGAGGTTCGATACTAAGGCCTCCATTATAATTTTTCGCATATAAGACCGCCATAAATGAACCCCAATCGGTTTGATCCAAGCCTGCCGGAGGATCGTCGAATCTATTGCCGTCAATAATTAACGAACCTTTAATGTGTACATGATTAAAGCGTTCTCCCCAATCTCTCATTTCCTTCAGGTAGTCTCTTCCTGCGTAACGGGAATGGGAAGGATCGTATTTGATGCCGAGTCCCGGCAATTCGCCTAGTACCGGAATCCAACCTTCGGCGTTGTCGATAAAGTTGTTCCAATGGCAATTATATGCGGATATTTTAACGCCTTTCGGACTTGCATATTCGATCAGCTTGGAGAAGAAAGACACTGCGCTTTTACAATTTTCCATGAACGAGCGTCCGTCCGCCGCGTTGCATCCGACCACAAAATTCTCGCAGTTTAAATGGCTTGCCGCATCAATAAGTTCATAGCATTTTTCCAATTCGGCTTCGATGATGCGGCCCTCCCTGTCAATGCGGTCCTGTCCCCACCGACCGATGGAGCCTATACCAATTCCATATTCGCCGCTCCAGCTTCGGATTTGATTTACCTGCCTGGTAAATGCGTCCGTTTCACTATAATCGGCAGGATTCTCTCCGTTCACATTAAAGGTGAACTCTAGAAAATCAAGCTTCAACTCCGCTGACTTTTTGAAACTTTCTTCATTTTTGGGTGCAATCATCCCCAACTTCATGCGTTGCCCTCCTCTTCCTAACCTTTGATTCCTGTTAAGGTAACGCCTTCAATAATATATCTTTGACCCAATATATATACGATCAGTACGGGAATAACGGCTATTGCCGACCCAGCCATCATAAGCGTCCAGTCGGTAATGTACATGCCGCGGAATAAGTTGAGCAGGAGAGGAACCGTGAACTTATCAGGGCTGTTCAAAAAAATGAGAGGACCAAAGAAGTTGTTCCACATACTGAGAAAAGTAAATATGGCAAGTGCAGCGAGCGCCGGCTTGATCAGCGGAAGGATTATACGCCAATAAATCGTCCAGCGATTGGCTCCGTCAACAATACACGCCTCCTCCAATTCGTCTGGAATACTCTTGATGAATTGACGGAGCATAAATACACCGAATGCGTTTAATAACGAGGCCGGAACAATTAAGGCCAAATGGGAATCCAGCCATCCAATCCCTTTCATCATCAAATAAAGCGGGATAATGGTTACTTGATGAGGTACCATCATGGTCGCCAAAAATAAGATAAAGATCGGTTCCCGAAGCGGAAACCGGATTTTGGCGAAGGCATAGGCTGCCATCGAGCAGGTGACCAATTTGCATGTTACCGAAATGAAGGCGATATAAAAACTGTTATAGTATGCTCGGCCAAACGGCAAGGCTTCCCATGATTTCTTGTAATTCCCCCATTCCCACGGATCGGGAATCCACTTGGGAGGAATTAGAAAGATTTGTGAAAACTGTTTCAATGAGCTGAGGATCATCCAAATAAAAGGAGCCGTCATAATAACCGCTCCTATAATCAAAGCCGCATGAAGCAGCACTGTAGCGATCGGGCTGCTTCCGCTTCGGTCCGACTTTAGGATCGCTGCCGACATCCTGCGGCTTCGGGTTGCCTTCGCTTCCATATTCGCTTCCATGTCATTCTCCTCCTAGGAGTTATTGCGCAAAACGGATTGGTAAAAGAGCCGCCCTCACTTTAACCGCCATAATGAACCCAACGTTTCGAAATATGCATCTGGATTAGGGTAAGCGATAAAATGATCGCAAACAAAATGACTGCAGCCGCAGCGCTTTTTCCGAAGGTGAAATCAACGAATGCGAGCTGGTAAATATGATATACGATGGTATAGCTTGCTTTAGCCGGCCCTCCTCCCGTCATGACAAACGATTGATCGAATACCTGGAAGGAGCCGATAATCGACATAATGGTCGCAAAGAAGGTTGTAGGAGATAATAACGGAAGCGTTATATGCCAGAATTGACGAAGCTTACTGGCCCCATCGATCTGTGCAGCTTCGTAATAACTGGAGGAAATTCCTTGCAGTCCGGCCAGAAACAGAACCATGTTTCCTCCGAGTCCCCACCAAACGCTTAGCATGGCAATCGAAGGGATGACTAGCTTCCGGTTCATTAACCAGTCAGGTCCTTGGATCCCAAACCATTGCTTCAAATAAACGTTAATGATACCGAAATCCGAGTTGAGCAGCCACAACCAAACGATAGATACGGCGATTGAGCTCGTAACGACGGGCATATAGTAGAATAACCGGTATACGACTTTCCCGCGTACTTTGTTTAGAGCCACCGCAACCAAAACGGCCAAAAAAATGCCGACCGGCACTACCAATAGTGTATACCATGCCGTATTGAACAGCGCCAATATAAAATCCGGATTATGAAACTGATCTTTGAAATTATCGAAGCCGATAAATTGTTTCTTGCCGAATCCATCCCACTTCATCAAGCTTAAAGCAAAGGCGGATACGAGCGGAATTAAAGCGAATACAATCAGTCCGATCATTTGGGGTAAAATGAAAAAATATCCCCATAGACCCTCCGATACGCGTTTGTTCATATGCCACCAGCCTTTCGCTCAGGGGGAGGAAAGGATACGCAATGCCCTTCCTCCATCTCCATGATCCTATCGAATGAACTTATTTCCCTGCCTTATATTCCGCAATCTTCTGGTTTGCCTTCACGCCAAGCGTCTTAAGGGTTTCATCCAATTTGCCGTCCTTTAACCAAAGCGCTTCCATTTCATCGGTAATCACTTTGCTTAGTCCCGGCACTCCCGCTTCAAAAGGTGTCAAAGCATAACCGTTGCTTCGGACATCCAAGAAATATTTGGCATGCTCCGGCAGGTTGCCTTCGAGCACCACTTGATCGGCGCCTTCCACGGAAGGAACCGCATTGCCGCCGCCCTGCAAGCGGAAGATTTGACCTTCTTTGGATACAAATTCACTCAAAAATTGGTAAGCTTCTTTCGGGTATTTCGTGTTTTTATTCAAGACCATATAGGCGGTGGCCACACCGGCAGGTTCGATTTTCTTGCCTGTATTCGTTGGAAACGGAACAATATCGAACTGAAGGTCTTTACTTTGCTTAAAGATCGGAAGATACCAGCGTCCGGCGGATACGAATCCCACTTGGTTTGACATAAACATGGCATCTCCGCCTTGACCCTTCGGCAGTGTTCCGGCAAACGTCATATTTTTATTCTGCACGTTATCATAGAGGAATTTGTAAGCTTCTACCGTCTTGGGATCTTTATCCTGAACGAACTCTCCTTTATCATTATAGAGCGTCCCTCCGTTTGCGGTAACAAAGCTGTAATAACGAAGCCAGCTGTTTTCCAGCACGAATCCATGCTTGCCGTTAGCCCGTAATTTCTCAAGCATCCCTTTGAAGGTATTCCAATTCCATTCCCCTTTTTCATAAAGATCGGCGGGCATGACGGAAACCCCGGCATCCTGCAGCAGCTTCTTGTTATACCAAAGGACAACCGGATTGCAGTCAACCGGTATTCCATATACTTTTTCGTTCTTCCTCGCTGCTCCCCATAACCCCTTAAAGACATTCTCTTCCTTTATTTTGCTGTCGCCTTTCAAATACGGCGTTAATTCCGAAACCGTCTGATTTTCGATTAATTTTGAAATCGTACTGTCTCCGGAGTAGAACACGTCCGGCGCTGTTCCTCCACTTAGCTGAGTTAAGATTTTTTGCTCATAGTCGCTCGGGATCGGTATTAACTCAAATTCGACATTCGGATGCTTCGAATTATAATCTTTCGTAAATTCCTGAAACCTGCCTAATTCTCCAGGATTACCCCAGGTTGACCATTTCAATTTTATTTTCTCTCCTGCTTTTGGTGCGGCCGCTTTACCGCTTCCCCCTCCATCATTGCTGCATGCTTGCATTAATGGAACCAAAGCCATGGTTGTCATTAATAATGCAAGAGGTAATTTAGCTTTCAACTTCATATCGATCATCCTTTCGATACTTAAATTGAATACGCTTTCATATCTTCATTATATATTTATCGTCCAACCCATGTAACCGATTTTATTCCGAAAAGGTGTACTGGTTTCCGATCATTTGGGAGGATAAGGAAGTTCCACTTCCTCTCTTTTTCCTTCCCTGTAATCTGCCGGCGATACTTTCAACACCTTTTTAAATAATTTGCTGAAATACTTAACATCGTTGAACCCGGACAGCTCGGCAACCTCATATATCTTTAACGTTGTAGTCCGAAGCAGATCGCATGCGCATTTTAACCTTAAATGGATCAGATAATCAATGAAGTTTTGTCCGGTATTCTTTTTAAATAATTCACTGAAATAGTTTTTGCTCATCGATACATGATCGGCTACGTCTTGCAGGCTAATGTTTTGGATGTAGTTGCTTTTCAAATACTCAATAGCCCGACCGACAATTCGGCGGTGTAGCCCGTAATCTTCCTCCGTTTCTTCTTTGGACTTCCACACCTCCTCGAAAGCGGATCTGATGAACACGCGTACATCATCCACCGATTCCATCAAGCGCAATACTTCCGTTTGCTCCATCGGTACGGCTTTGTTATCCTTGCACATTTGAAATAAAGAAAGCAATTCTTGCGCCTCCCGCTTCACTTCTATTGGTGTGCGATGCTCATTTGTCCAAAACTTGAACAAGCTCTCTAAACATTGAAGGGATTTTTCCTTTCTGCCTTCTCCCATCAACTCCTTCAGCAACGTCTTCAAGCGTTCCGATTCATGCTTGTCATTCTTCATAGGAGGATGCGGTTCGTAAAAACGAATCTTTCCGGGGCCCTCATAAAATCGCAGTCTTGTGGCCTGGCGTCCTTCTTGTATCGCTTGTTTTATCCGTTCCAATCCGTGAACCCTTCCGCTGACGCCAAACGTAAATGAAAACTCTCTCTCCTGAAGCATGGAATGGAGGCTGGTCATTCTTTGGTTAAACACTTCGTCCCCTTCGGCAGTTTCGGGGAGCACAAGAATTAACTGATCCGAGCAGCCCCTGAATACAACACCTTCCCCAATCACTTTGTAGAAGCTTTCCTGCATTTCTTCAATAACAATCTCAATGAAAACTCCGCCCTCTTCGGAACGCATATTTGCGGCACTGTCCAGCATACAAACGACGAACCGGTAGCCTCCGGACATCCAAGGAAGATCGATATTCGCATTTTCCAACATGTTGTCACTCGCTAAAAGCTTGGTAAACGCTTTTTCCAGTTCAATCCGCTTTCCGGACAGCTCCTGCTTGATATAAATTTCATGGATTCTTCGTTCTTCCGAAATTTGCAGTTTAACCTTATTCAAAACTTCTTTTAAGTCGGCCGGTTCGAGCGTCGGCTTGAGCAAATAATCGGACGCCCCCATCCGCACGCCTTCCCGGACAAAGCTAAAGTCGCTATGGCAGCTGAGCAATACGATTTTGACCCATGGGCAGCGCTCGCGCGTAATACGCATGAGCTCCAGCCCGTCCATAACCGGCATCGCGATATCGGTTATGAGAATATCAACTTCATGACGGTCAATCCATTGCAGCGCATTTTTTCCATTGGATGCTTCTCCGACCAATTGAAATCCATTGGCTTCCCAATCAAACGTCGACCTGAGCCCCATCCGGGCAAGCGCTTCATCATCAACCAACAGCACTCGGTACATAATCATCCCCCTTATTTATTGGGAAAATCAGTTGAACGCTAGTTCCTTGGCCCTCCAGACTGCTCACTTGAACCCCATACGAAGCACCGTAATACAATTGTAAGGTTTGGTGAACATGACCGAGCCCGATACGGGTCATTCCATTTGTTTTTATACTCCCTTTACCCGTAAGCAAATGAGGCAATTTATCCTTTTCGATACCGACACCGTCATCCTTAATCTCGACGACAGCATGATTTTCCTCCGTGTATACGCTAATCACAATCGAGCCTTTATCGTCCCTCGGGGCAATACCATGAAATATCGCGTTCTCTACGATAGGCTGCATCAGCATTCCAGGGATCGTCAAATCGGTTAATTCGGGCGGACAATGAATGTACAGCGAAATTCCATTGTTATATCTGTATTGTTGAATGATCAAATATTTCTTCAACAATTCGAGTTCCTCGCCGAGCCGTACAATGGGTCCGCTTCTTCCAAGGCTGGCTTCAAGAAGATGTACCAGCGCAGAGATCGCATTAGCCACATCCTCCGTCCGCTGCAGCTTAGCCATCCAACGAATCGAATTCAAGGTATTGTAAAGAAAATGCGGATTGATCTGATAACGGAGGGCGCGGATTTCCGCCTTTTTTTTCTCGCGTTCCTCCTCTGCGATCCGATGAATGAGGACATCGATTTGCCGGATCATTTTATTGAAGCTTCGGCCAAGCTGTCCTATTTCATTTTTGAACGTAATATTGGAACGAACGGTTAAATCGCCGGCCTCGCTCCGCTTCATCAGTTTACTTAAATATACAAGCGGGCGGCCAACCTTATGTGCGACATAATATCCGATGCAAATCGCCACGATCGCCGAAGCCAAGGCAATCCAGATCGTCAAGTCGCGAATTTCAATGGAGCTGGCAACCAGCTCATGGACAGGAACAATTCCGGCAACGCGCCATCCGTTTTGGAGCTCAGCAGGAATCACCATCATATCGACGTCCTTCAATTTCATCACTTTTGTCTGCTTCGGCAGTTCAAGATCGGAAGCTTTTCCGTAAAACGAAGGATCACGATGGAAGGTATACTGGTTATTCGGGTCAACAAGGTAAGTATAGCCTGTCTGGCCAAATTTAACATCGGCAAGCGATTCGGCCAAATCCTTGCCCATGACCTCGATGAACATAACTCCGATTATTTTCCCTGTTTCTATATCCTTGACGGTTCGTCCTAATCCAAATACAGGGAACCCCAATTTGGCTCCTTTTAAGTATGAGGTATCGGACATGCCAAACCACACGGCGGAGCCGTCGGCCTCCAAAATCTTTTTATACCATTCCGTTTTCCAAGGGTCGATAATATTTTGAAAGGACGAGCTTAAAACCGAATTTTTCTTATTGATATCCAGAACATAAATGTCTATGATTTCCGGTCTATTCGCGATTAATGAATTTAATATATCTTTGGCCTCGGTATTCAGCTTATTGTCCTCGTAGAGAGAAACGGCATTCTTGCTTTCTAAAGCGTCATAAATCGTTTTATTGCCGAGCACCCTCATGGAGATATTGTCCAGATCCTTAAAGACGAAATTCAAATTATCGCTCACTTGCTTTATTGTCAATGAAGCCACGTTGCTTACCTGATCTTCGATCATTTGAGCTGATTTTTTATATGACAAATAACCGCCGATAAGGACCGGGATGATGATGCTGATGAAAAATAACACAAACAGCTGCACGGCAATGGAATGTACCCGATTGTAACCGTTAATTAAACGTGGCATCACGCGTCTCATCCTCCATTCGAAAAATGATTGCCGCCCAATAGCGGAATGATTGCTATAATATATAAAATGAAATTCGATATGACTAAAGGTTTTCCTGCTGCATCTAAGCAATACATATTTGTCGGGAGGGAAGGCTATTGATAAACATACGCCATATTTCCGCAAATTCCGGCTGCAGCGTTCCCAAGATCCTAATGGCCGGTGATTTCAAGGTAAAGGCCGGCTGGACGCTAGGACCGAGAAAGCTGGGTGAATATGAGCTGGTTTATTTCCCCGTGGGAACGCGCACTGAATACCGGCTTGCCGATCGGGTTTATCTTCTTCATGAACCTAGCTTTGTCTTAACCCGGCCTGCGGAGGAGCATACCTATATTTTCGATTCCTCCTTATCTACAAGGCATTTGTTTATTCATTTCGTTATTGATCCGCTCTCTGGTATTTATGATCTATCCTCCGTTGTTTCGCCCAGCTCTCCTTGCCTTTTCCCTGCAGGTCAGGTGTCCCTGCTCCCGGCATTATTCAAGCATATCCTCTATTTGGCTGCAATCAAATCCGTCCATTGGGAGGAGCGGTGCAATCTCATGCTTTATACCCTGTTAGCCGAGCTTGACGGTCTGTCGGAACTGACGGAACCGCATACTCTAACACCCTTCGGTCCGAACCTTCCGCCGCAGATCTCTAGAGCGCTGCAATACATCGATATGAACCTTCATCTTTCGCTATCCATCGCTGAAATTGCCGAGAATGCGGGTTGGACGCATGAATATTTTACACGTACTTTTGTTAGGCATTTAGGGGTTTCGCCGCAGCATGCGATATGCGGCCGACGCATCGAAAGAGCTTGCCAACTGCTGATTCAGACCAAAGCTACGGTAAAACAGATTGCATTTGCCGTCGGATTTCATGACGAGCATTATTTTTCCCGTTGTTTTTCCAAATGGAAAGGAATGACGGCCACCGAATACCGGAAGCAATTTTCCGATCCGCGCTCCCGGCATCTGTCTCCCGCCGAAGAATTCATGGCTCCCTATCCTTTAAACCGTTATTTTGTATTTTCAAATGAGAACTAGGTCAAATAAATCCATCATTACCACGTTTTGCTTTATTGAACCGAATTCCTTCAATTGTAATAATGAGAACAAATGAAGATCATTTAGCAAAAACGACGGGAGGAAAGTCATATGTTAAATTACATCGGTATAGGAAATCCGTATAACTTAGGACAATACGGAGTGGAGAAAAATGCCAAGGTGCTGCAGCGTTACCGTTTTATCCATGAGGGTTTGCTCCGAATCGCCGCAGGACATTTGCCTGCAAGAGAAGACTGGGATCTGAAATGTGCATTGGGTAAACATCTGTATGAAGATGCCGAATCCGCCAATCAATGGAGGCAGCGGATTACCGAACTGCGTACATCCCCGGCTGTGTTGAATCATGAGCCGGATGCCACGCTCTCCCTGCTGATGGAAGAGCTCATTCAGGCACGTAATGATTTGGAGCTCGTCGTTGGCATCTATGGCGTGGTCAGACCGGCACTATTAGCATCGTATAAGAAACATATGGCGAATACTCAGCAAATTGTCGATCAACCTACTGTTCGTATTCTCCGTACCATGATTCTGGATTTGGAAGATCAAATCGCTTGGGGTGAGCAAATGATCCGGCATCTTGAAGAATCCGGGATCTATCCTGAAGGTGCGGAGGAGTTTAGACAAAACATGCTTACTTTCCTGACAGCTTCAGGAGGGATCGACGGACTGGAGCCGAAAATACCGATGCTGCCCTCTCGCTCACGCTCTCATGAACCGTACAAACTTCCGTTAAAATCGGTCAGGGACCCGCGGAAGATGGGACCTGCAACCTGGGCACGAACCGGCGTAGCCATTCCGCCGGATGATCCGGTTAAGATGAGCCTTTTCTCCAAGATGCGAGTCAGGCAGGAAGAAATGACCGCGGCGGAGCTGATTGCCGGAGTGATTTATTCGCAAAAAAACATGCCTTGGGAATTTTACAGGGATTCGGCACGCCATTTATGGGATGAGGTGAGGCATGCTCTATTCGGTCAAGCGGCTCTTGAAAGCGAGGGAATAGACTGGATGAGCCGTCCTCAGTATACATCGGATTATGACGTTAACGCTCTGAAAATCCCTGGCGCACAATACACATGGCTTGCGATCGGTATTGAAGAAGGAGCTATGAAACGTCCCGGCAAAGCAGGCGAATACGAATTCTGCCGCGATGAAGCCAAGCATCCGTTAATGACTCAATTTCAAGATTATGATTGGGCCGATGAAGTCGTTCATGCGAATTTAGGCCGGAAATGGACCCCTGAGCTAATCGGTGAGGAAATCGGTTACGTACGGGAGATCGCTAAAAAAGAATTGGAGCATTTTTGGCACGAAGTCCGTAACGCGCAAGAGCAATGGAACGAACAAAAGAGCCAATAAAACCGGCAGCCGCTACGTCCTCCCTATTCCCGATGCAGCCTTCTAAACCGGGCCGGCGGCATTCCCGTTTCTTCGTTAAATACCCGGGTAAAATAATGTACATTCCCGAACCCTGTCTCCTCAGCTATCTCCTGGATGGTCAGGATGTCCTGACTAAGCAAAGCTTGCGCCAAACGGACGCGCTCCCCCCGGATATAGGCTACTACCGTCTTCCCCTCTTCCGCCAGAAACATACGGGTCAGATGGCGTCCGGACATATGCACGTAGCGCGCCACTTGTTCCAGGTGAAGAGGCCCGCCTAAATTATCCCGAATAAAGAGCTTTGCTTGGTTCAACTGCGCTGCCGCGGCACGGTTCCGCGGCCTTTCCCTCGGCTCCGCGCTTCTTTTCAAGAAGATCTCAGGTAAGGATGAGAGCAGGGTATGGCACATTCCTGATAGTGCGGACTCCACAAGCGGCCGGCCGACAATGACCTGCTGCAGAATGCATTGCCACAGCAAAGCCGCCGGCGAAAGAGATTTCCCCGGTTGAAAATAGTTCTCGCATACGGCAAGTTCTCTAAACAGCTTCACTGCCTCCTTTGAGGAGGATGGGAGTACTTCAAAGGCGACATACAGTAAATCGAGAGGCGAGTCCGCCTCCGGTATAATTTGGTGGAACACGCCTGGTCTTGAGCAGAACATCGTGCCTGCTTCAATTCTATGAAGCCTTCCGTCATCCATATAAACACCTAGTCCGCCGGTGCAAAAGCAGATTTCAAAAAAAGAATGCCGGTGCACCTGGTTCGCCTTGAGCCCCTGGACTAATCCCCAGTAATGAACATGGAAAGACACCGCTTCCCCTTCCAACGTTTCCATCGACTGATTTAACAGCTGCTGCGCGTCACGCCAGCTCATCCTTCCATTCCTCCGCATCGTTACTCAGCATGTCTTATTATTATAAAATAATGTCGTGCTCTGATAAAGACGTCGCTTCCGGAAGGTTCTATATTAGAAGTATCCCAAATCTTTTCACCAGAAAAGGAGATCAGATCCATGATATCAGCAGAAGATGTGCATTTCTATAACGAAAACGGGTACCTGCTTGTAAGGGGCGTCTTCCAACAACAGGAAGTGGACGAGATGAGGAGCGCGATAGAGCTGATCCTTGCCCGAGCCATTGAGTCGAAATCCGACAAAAATCATGTCTGGTCCGGAGACTATCTGGAGAACGAGGACGTGAAAAAGCTGGTTCTCAAGGGCTCCCACGATCTTCAGTATCACAATGCCACCTTCACCAGGGCCGCGATTCATGCCAACATGGCTTCGGTGCTCTCCCGCCTGATCGGGCCCAATGTACTGCTGCATCACAGCAAAATGCTGGTCAAGCCGCCGGAGAGAGGCGCCGCTTTCCCAATGCACCAGGATGCGCCGTATTTTCCCCACAGCCAACATACGATGCTTGCGGCCAGTGTCCATTTGGACGATGCGGACGACGAAAACGGCTGCCTCCGGATCATCCCCGGCTCCCATAAAGCGGGAATGCTCCCACATGTAGGCAGGCATTATCTGGACCACAGGGAGTATCCGATCTCCACGGGTACACCGTGTCCGGCGAAGTCGGGAGATGTACTGTTCTTTAACTACCTGACCATTCACGGGTCGAATGTCAACCGAAGCGGAAGACCGCGTCGCAACATCCTGTTCCAGTACAGGGATGCCATGGACCTTCCTACGGCTGATACTCATTTTGATTGGGGGATGGGTCTTATGGTTTGCGGAGAAAACCCGGGGTACTTCCGTTTCGGGCAGCAGTATGAGTATAGCCTAAGATCCAAGACGCGCGTGTAAAAGTACGAATCGGCTATACCCGGACGGCAAAAAGAGGAGGTTGCTATCTGAACCTCCTTGCATTTTTTTAACCTCTCTCACACCCGTTCTTCTCAATTCGCTGACATAGTAGATTTTTTCGTTTCAGGCAAATAAGTATCCAAGGGACGGATCCATCTGAACCGGTTGACTTTTACGATAGCAACAAAGCATTTAAGGATTTGGTCAGACTTAAGGCAGAAAAATGTAATCAAGGGTGAAAGATTAAACACAAAAGCACATAGAGCTGAAGCCGGCAGAACAATCAGCCACATGAATATGGTGTCATTATAAAGAACAAATTTCGTATCCCCGCCGCTGCGCACGATCCCGGTTAAACACGGCATCTGATAGGCGGTTCCGCACACGGTGATGGACAGCACTGTCATAAACTGCAGAGCAAGGCTCCTTGCATCCGCCGAAATGGTATAAAAGTCGAGAACATGGTCTTTTGTAATAAACAGAAGAATACCTGTACAAAGTCCGATGATGAGGTACAGGATCTGCAGGGTTTTGGCGTAAGATTTAATTTTATCCAGGTGACCCTCGCCTATCGTTTTGCCGATTACGATCGTTGTGGCGCTAGCCGAGGCAAAAACCCCAACGGATACGATTTGAAAAATGGTGGTAGCTATACTGTTTGCCGCAATCGCAGCTGCCCCCATATGCCCCAGAATGGATGTTTGTGTCGCCATAGCGATAGCCCAGATAAAATTGGACATCAGAATGGGGGATCCCAGTTTGACATACTGTTTTAACAGACCTAATTCAATTTTCAGGAAATCACGCAGCTGTAAATCGATCTTTCGCTCAAAGCGCTTCATGTATATGCAGACAATGATCAGTTCGATGATTCTTGCCGACAGGGTTGCGATGGCGGATCCTTGCACCCCCAGCCTTGGAAAACCAAAATGTCCGTAGATGAGAAGATAATTCAGGCATACATTGATGATGAGCGTCGTTGAGGACAACATGAAACCGATCTTTACCGTTTCCACACTCCGCAAAGTGGCAAGCAGGATGCTGGTAATGGAGAAGAAAATATAAGAGAAGCAAATGATTTGCACATATTTTGCCCCTTCGGAGATTACGCTTTCGTTATTGGTAAACAAGGCTAGGCAGCTGTGAGGAAAGAAAAAGACAACCGCCCACATAATCAATCCTACAACTATTGAAAGACGCATCCCGATGCTTGAAATCTTCTTTATCGATTTGATGTCTTTGGCGCCCCAATACCTTGATGCCATGATGACCAGACCTTCAACCACACCCATGACGAGCATTTGCAGCACAAACTGAATCTGATTGGCTATCGCTACGCCGGAAAGCGCCGATTCACTGTATCCGCCGATCAATAGATTGTCCGACAGATTGACCCCGAACGTGATGATGTTTTGCAAACCTATGATCACGGCAAGCGTAAAGAATGTTTTATAGAATGACTTCTCTCGCACAAATATGCTCATAACAGGAACCTTTCTCATTGGTCTCTATTCTTTCAGCTTGTAGCTAACAAAAGCCAACCGCCTGCTGTCGGGCGACCAGGAATTGACGTTGATGGTGCCCTGTCCGCCGAACAGCTTGACAAGCGTACGGAATTCGCCGCCGGAGCTGGATATTATGCGAATTTCCACATTTTTGTTTGCGGGATGGTCGCCGGGAGCCACATCGCCCTTACGATAACTAATATAAGCCACCCATTCTCCGTCAGGTGATACATGCGGGAACCAGTTATTACTCTCATCGAACGTTACCTGCGTTTGTTCACTTCCATCGGCATTCATGCGCCATATCTGCATAAGGCCGGTTCGTACCGAGTTGAACCAAATGTGCTTGCCATCCGGTGAATATTCGGGGCCGTCATTCAATCCGGTTGTATGCGTTAACCGAGTTTCTATGCCGCCGTTTACAGGAATGGTGTAGATGTCGTACTCACCGTTCCTCTCTGCGCAATAAGCTAGCGTGTTTCCGTCCGGTGACCAACCGTGCAAATAGCTGGGGGCCATTGGCGTGATGAGGACTGGATGCCCACCACCCTGCAAAGGGAGAATATAGATCCGAGACAGACCATCCTCGTAGGTATGATGGCTTACCGCGACGTGCGTATTATCGGGTGAAAGCACATGGTCGTTATTGCATTGGATTGCATAACCGGACCTAATGGCTGATCTTTCCCCCGTCGTGAGATCAAAAGCATAAAGACGGCCCGAACTGTTATATACCAGATGCTTCCCGTCGCGGGTCCAATTGGGCGCCTCAATCAAAAAATCGAATTCAGCCAAGATGCTGCGTTCACCGTTAAAAACATCCACGGTTTCCAGGATACTGATCACATTTCTTCCTTCTACCTTGCGAGGTTCTTTTAATGTATTCATTATTTCAACTCCCTCGTTTTCATTTCATCCCTATCCTATTCCCAATTGCTAAATGGATATCCCATCATGCCCAGACTCGGCGAAACCAATCGTAAGCTACTTTTCCTGATATCTCATGATCGCCCTCAAAAAGATCTAATTCCAGCTTTTCTTCTTTTTCTAACAGCCGGTAAACGTTCCTAATTTTCTCGTATGCTTGCAAAGTGGCTTGTACAGGGAAAATCGGATCTTTTGTTCCGGCCTCGACCAGAAGAGGCTTTGGAGCGATTAAACCGAGTAAATCCGGCATTTCCGCAACAAGCGAAAGACCAGGCACATAATTGTCGACACAATGATGAATGGATAAAATACTGTCTTGAAATGTGTTGGTAAATCCGCTGACGACAGCTGCGGATATTCGATCGTCAATTGCCGCGGCAAACGAGCATACAAGACCTCCGCCTGAAATCCCCATACATCCGATTCGTTCCGCATCTACGTCAATGCGTGTAAGTAAATAATCGACGCAGCGTAACGTTTCAAATACTCGATATCCTGCCATGGTTTGACCCATTGCCAAGAGAAAAGTAGATAGACGGTGACAGGAATTTTGTGCCTGAGCGTCAACGAACAGCTTACGATCACCAAATCCCAGTAATTCCGGAGCGACTGTGATATATCCTCTTTTAACGAGTTCAACGGCAAAATTTTTTTGGTAGCCGATGTCCCCACTCTTCTCCTCTCCATTCGCGGTTAATCCGACGATATCCTTGCTTCCATAACCATGTCCATGGCAGGCAATTACCGCTTCCGATCGCTCTTTGCGTTCTTTCGGAACGAGAACATAGACCGGCATGTGGAGCCCAGGATAAGTCTGTATTTGAATCCTTTCGCGAATATAATCACCGCAATCTTTGGATTCAAGAAGGACCGGGGCAAGCTCGGAACTCTCAGCTGGCGATCCGCCTAACAATTGCACGAACCGTTTTCGCAAACGCTCCCTCCACTCGCTCCATTCCTGCGCTGAAGATGCCTGAAATTTCTCGGAGGGAGTCACACTCCCAAATAAATTCTTAAAATACTGATCCGGACTCCACATCTAGGTTTCCTCCTTGATATTATCAGTAATTTCCTTTAACTTCACAAAAACACACTTCCCGTTACGTAAGTAAACCGCTTTATATATCTATCAGTATTCAACGAAATCGATTTACTTCCTCTATTTTCAAATTTAATATTCCTTCTTTAAATGAGATTCACGAATGGTATCTGCGCCGGGGAGCCGAAATGGCGGTATTCAGTAGGAGACATGGAAGTGTATTTTTTAAACGTGCGAAAAAAATAAGAATGATCGTAGTACCCCAAATGATTCGATATTTCCGTAATCGTCAAGTCCGAGTTGGTCAGCAGATTGCAAGCCTCCTTCATCCGAAGCAGATGAACATATTGAATGGGCGACACGCCCGTTACTTCGCGAAACAACGAGATAGTGTGGTTGGGCGAGCGATTGATTAAAGCAGCTATCTGCTCGATATTGATCGTCGCCCGGTAGTGGGACAGCAAAAACTTTTGGATCTTATCGGCCAGCTTTAATTTACTCGGGGCGATTTCCACAAGCTCAAACTCCCGTGCTGAAATACCGACAAGCTCCTGAAAAATGCCATTCACGATCCACTGCTGAAACGATCCGTTCCCCACGGTCTCATAAAATAGACGCTCAAATCGTTGTTTCATATATTCAAAACTACGAATTTTACATTTTAAGTAAGGTATCGATTTCAAAAATGGGAGTTGCCGTAAGTCCTGGTCTTCGTTTTTAAACAAAACCGTTATTTTCTGATGCTCCCGTTCGACGTTTTCACCGACACGAGGTATACCGCTTGGAAAAAATAACAAATCGCCTTTTTCACCGATCACCGTCTGGTCGTTAATCGTATAGCGCACCTTTCCATCAACAATGAGGGCTAATACGTTAAAAACAATGATATGATTGCGCCAATTTGGAATATAGTTGTCGAAATGCACGGAGTGTAGTTTTAACATAAGCGTCTCCTTATAAGCATCTTAATTCGAATATATCTGTGTACGTGTAAATATTCAATAGTTAATAGTAACTAAGCAGATATCTAACAATATTCGCAGTAGAATTGTACATATGATCGTTGTTCTGTACATAGATAAAGCGGGATTGATTCGTTAGTATAAAGGAAACAACGATACCGAAAGCCGGGCAAGCTGAGGACCTCGGGACGCAATTTTGTTGATGGAATAGCAGGCGCAGTTAAAGGATATACCCATTTCATTGAAGAGGAGAATAGATCGATGAAAATACTGTTACTGGATTTGGATTCCACTCGCCCCGACCATCTGGGCTGTTACGGCTATCACCGGAATACGTCGCCCAATATTGACCGTATCGCCGAGCAAGGCGTCCGTTTTACGAATTATTACACTTCCGATGCACCCTGCTTCCCGTCTCGTACCGCATTAATGACCGGGCAGTTCGGCATTCACAACGGAGTTGTCGGACACGGAGGGACCGCGGCAGATGTTCGTCACGAGGGAGAACGGCGCGCCTTCCGCAGCCGTCTTACGAGCGATTGCTTCCCGGCGTTATTTCGTTCAGCTGGTATGAAAACCTCACTAATCAGTCCGTTCGGCGAGCGTCATTCCGCGTGGACGTTCTATGCAGGGTTTAATGAAATCCATAATACCGGCAAGGGCGGTATGGAATCGGCCGAGGAAGTCACCCCGGTGGTGATCGATTGGATCAGCAGAAACGCACAACAGGACGACTGGTTTCTCTACGTCAATTATTGGGATCCGCATACGCCTTACCGCGCACCGGAGGAGTTTGGAAATCCGTTTGAGAACGAACCGCTGCCGGCTTGGATTACCGATGAGGTGCTCGAGCAGCACACCACCCGGAAGGTTGGCCCGCATAGCCCGCGTGAAATCAACATGTTCGACGCCGGAACCAATCCGAAATTTCCCCGTCACCCCGGCGAATTTACTGACCGCGAAGGCTTGCGGCGGATGATCGACGGATATGACTGCGGCATTCGTTACATGGACGACAACATCGGCCAGATCTTCCATGAGTTGGAGAAACAGGGGGTTATGGAGGAGCTTATTGTAATCATTACCGCAGATCACGGAGAAAACATGGGCGAACTCGGCATATACGGAGAGCATGGTACCGCCGACCAAGGAACTTGCCGCATCCCTATGATTATCCGTTGGCCAGGCATGAAGCAGGGGCATGTCGACACAGGATTACACTATCACCTTGATTTGCTGCCGACAATCGCTGAACTACTTGCGAAAAAGCCAAAGGGGTCTTGGGATGGGGTTAGTTATGCACCGGCTTTAGCCTCAGGCATGCCTTGCGGACGCGACTATCTGGTCGTCTCCCAATGTGCGCATGTATGCCAGCGCAGCGTGCGCTTCGGGGATTATTTGTATATCCGGACTTATCACGACGGGTTTCATTTATTTGACAAAGAAATGCTCTTTAATTTATCAGACGACCCGCACGAACAGATTAACCTTGCGCAAACGCAGCCCGAGCTTTGCCAAAAAGCGGTTTATTATTTAAACGAATGGCACGATGCGATGATGGAATCAATGACTTTTGACATTGACCCGATGTGGACAGTCATCAAAGAGGGCGGACCTTACCATGCTAAAGGTCAATTGAAGAAGTACGTGGAACGACTGGAGGAAACAGGACGAGGATACGCTGTTCCGGAACTGCGTATCCGTCATCCGAGAGAATTTTCTTAACGCTCCGTGGTTTCTGCAGCAATGACAAGCAGGCGGCGCTTCATTGGCCCTAGCCGTGGGCGCGGCCTGCGAGACTTTCCCGACAGCCTGTGCCCCGCTCTCGATATGAAGCGGGGATTTTTTGTATTACAGTCCTAATCTCTCATATTGTTCCTGCGGAGCATGATGCATGCTCATTAGGCTGGTCATGTACCCGATCATTCGATGCTCTGCTTCTGCATCCCGGATCGGTTGTTTTTGCTCGGGATCGCTTGCCAAATCATACAACAGCGTTCCAAAACGGTGGGCTCCCGTATAGGATGCGGCCGGGATTTTCATCGTCCGTACCCCTTTTGTGAAGGGAAACGGTTCGGCCAGCTCGAGCTGCTGAAGCTCCGAGATACTGAACAGGGACGCCATATGCGCCGGCATTAGCGTATAATTGTACAACGGCGTATTATCAGGACGAACCGGCGCACGCATATACACATAACGGCCGTCAGTGCAGTTTACGTGTCCCCCGTGAATGCCGAATAAAATGGCCTCCCGCGTCTGTTTTGCGGCTTGCAGTGCTTGACGCAAAGGGATGCCCTGCATATCTTCAGGAATCGGCGCCCCGAAGAAGTCCAGAAGGGTCGGAGCCAAATCGATGAGCTGCGTAAGCTGCCCGCACCGTTCATTTTTCCTGCCCACGTGAGGATCCCATACAAATAACGGTGTCCGGGCAATTTCGTTATAGAACGGCATCACATTCTTGGCCCACCAGTCGTGCTCCCCGAGCAGGAAGCCATGGTCCGTGGCTACGATCAGCATCGTATCCTTCCATAAATCGAGCACATCCATGACGTCGAGCACCTTGCCCAGGTAAGCGTCGCACATGCTGAGCAGCGCAGCGTATTCATAACGGCAGTGTTCGACTTCCTCCCGTCTTTCCTGAACGCGCCCATAATTCGGCCAATCAAAATGCTTTCCGCTGTACTCATGAGGATATAATTCTTTATACTTGGCATGTGAAAAAAAAGGCTCATGCGGGTCGAACGCTTCTATTTGCAGCAGCCAGCGATCCTCATTCCGGTTTGTCCGGATAAACTCTATCCCTCTTGTGAAGGTTTCCGTCTGCGGATGGAGCTCTTCACTTTCCAGGTACTTTCGATTGATCCAGTCCTGTCTGAACAATTGCGCCCTGTAGCCGTCATACCGGCCTACATGCTCGGGAATATCCGGTTCCGCGACTTCACCTTTCCATGGGTCGCCTTCCTGGCCGCGAACGAATTCCCATGTGCTGTACTGGCTGTGATAAGTGGCTCCTCCCGGCTCCCAATAATGATAATGGTCACTTACCAAGTGCGAATGGACGCCCATCTTCTTCAGAATCGCCGGCATCGAATCGTCGAACGGCTCCAAAGGCCCCCAGCTCCGGTGCAAAAAATTATACCTCCCGGTCAGCATATCGCGCCTGGCCGGCATACATGGCATACTCCCTACCCAACTGTTATCGAAAGTGACGCTTCTTTCGGCCAGTCTGCTGAAGTTGGGGGCATGGGTCCATGCGCAGCCATAAGGCGGAAGCATATGCCGGTTTAGCGAATCGAACATAATAACGATTGCTTTCACTGAGGTTCCTCCTCCGGCCGAAGAGAATGGTACCAATGTTGTACATTCTCTATCAGCCTCCGGACGAGTTCCGGATGCTGCTCGGCGGCATTGTATTGCTCTCCGGGATCTGTCTCCAGGTTGGATAAATGGATCGGATCGGCCGCCTTACGGCTAAAATCGAGCTTTCCATTTAAGACAAGCTTCCAAGGTCCTTCCCGAACCGCCAATTGACCGTCGTACTCCCAGAATATTTGCGTATGGGGACTTACTGCGCCTTCCCGGATAACAGGACATAGGCTGGCTCCGTCGATGTGTTCCTTCTCCCAAACGATCCCGGCTAACTCCGTCAGCGTAGGATAGATGTCCATCATGATAGCCGATTCCTCATTCACTAGCCCTCCCGGTAAGCCTGACGGATAACAGAGAATCGCGGGCTCCCGGATTCCTCCTTCAAACAAACTGGCCTTATGCCCTCGGAAGCGGCCAGCAGTACCGCCGTAATACAAATCTTCCGTACCGTCCAGCCAATTGCGTGCTTCGGTGGACGGGCCATTATCACTGGAGAAAAAGATCACGGTATCCTCATAGAGGCCCTTGCGCTTCAAAGCATCAACAATTTCGCCGACTCCGTCATCCACAGCAGCGATCATTGCCGCCATGATCCTCCGGTCCGGCGGAAGGTCGGGAAACCGGTCTACATACGTTTTCGGCGCATGCATAGGATAATGAGGCGCGTTATAGGCGACATAGAGGAAGAAAGGCTCCTCCTCTGAAGCATCGATATATTCCACCGACTTTCTAGTTATCACCTCGGTCATATATTGTCCGTTTTCCCAAACCTCTGTCTCGTTATGCCACAAATCATGCACCGGGTTAACCCCTGCACCCTGTCCCCAATAAAAAATGTGCGAGTAATAATCGATGCACCCGGCCCGAAATCCGAAGAACTCATCGAACCCCTGAGAGTTCGGGCCGTGTTCGGCTGAAGCACCCAAGTGCCATTTTCCGAATAGTGCCGTCCGGTAACCGCTTGCCTTTAAGGTTTTGGCTAAGTTCGGCTGGTCAAGCGGAAGGCCTGCAGCTCCCCTCTTTCCGCCCAGGATACGGGTTACGCCGGCTTTGGCCGGATATCGCCCGGTCAGCAGGGAAGCCCGGGAAGGCGAGCAAACGGGAGAGTTGCTGTACCAATTCGTAAATCGGATGCCGTCGCCGGCGAGACGATCGAGATGCGGTGTTTTTATCGCCTTCGAACCGTAACAGCCCAAATCCCCGTATCCCAGATCGTCACAGTAAAAAATGATAATATTCGGTCTTCGCATATCCTTAACGCCGCTTTACGGGCCCGCCCGTAACATCGGCTCTCCTCTCCTCGATCGAAATGCAGCGCTGTCCGCCGGCTTTTGAAGGGGCGGGTACAATAAGCGGCATCCTTTCCCCGGCTTGGGCCATCCTGTTCATCAGCCGCTCCCTGAGCCCTTCCGTTACTTTCCGATAGCTGTCCATACCAATCAGATTATGAAGCTCGTACGGATCGGCGTACAAGTCGTACAGGCATTCCTCCTCGTAACGGTCCGAACCTGGATCAGACCAACCGCTGCGGTCGGGGGCGTGGACACTGTACTTCCACCGGTCCGTGCGAATGGCGCGGGCCACCTGGGATTCGCTGATTTGTACAAACGCCTCGGAAGGCCATTCGATTCTCTCCCTTCGAATGAGCGGCATAACCGATTGTCCCTGCATTTTCTCGGGTACGGGTATCCCGGCCGCATCGAGCAAAGTGGGCGGAAGATCAATCAAGCTGACCAGCTCCCTGATTTGCCCGCCGTTCATTCCGCTTGGCCCAAGCATCGCGGCTGGGATACGGATAGAGCTTTCGTGACAGGATCGTTTATACTCGCCGTTGCGCGTTTTGAAATGACAGCCGTGGTCCGACGTGAATAAAACCAGCGTGCGGTTATCCAGCTTTAAGCTTTTTAGAGCATCCAGCAGACGGCCCAGGGCTTCATCAAGCCGCTTGACCATACCGTAATATCCTCCCAAATGCTGTGGGGCTGTGCCTCCGAGCGCTTGAAGATCCGGCGGCATCCACCTTGACGTATACATTTCCTCATAGCCGTCAGGAGCGGGGTAGTTGTCGGTATGGTTCTGGTGATGCGGCTCCAAGTAAGAAAGAAACAGAAAGAACGGCTCGCTCTGGTGCCGGTCGATATATCGGATGGCCGCATCGGTCTGCGCATCCACACGGTATCCCGGAAGTCTTACCTCACGATTATCGTTGTCATACAACACAGTATCGTAGGCATCGGAGGAAAATTCGAGCAGATTCGCCGCGAGCCATTCCTCGTAGCCTCCCCGCTCCTCCTCCGGTACCGGCTCGTGACTCGCTAAATGCCATTTGCCGATATAACCGGTGGCATAACCTGCATCCTTAAAATAATGAGCTAGCGTGCGATTTTCGTGGGGAAGCGGAATACTGTTACGGTAGCAGCCGGTCGTTGTCGCATACATCCCGGTCTGAAGACATGACCTGGCCGGTCCGCAAACCGGCTGACAGGTAAAAGTGTGATACAGGTGGGTACCCCTTAAGGCCATCCGGTCGAAATTAGGCGTGAGGCCTAACGGATTGCCGTGCACCCCGGTGGTATCCCAGCGCTGCTGGTCGGTGAAGAAAACGATGACATTCAGTTGATCCGTCATTTTCACGGCTCCTCGGTCATTTTTTTAGTGCTGCATAATCTTGATCCGTATAATCCTTCGCGGGGTCCCAGTTCGGGAAGCTGAAATCGCCGGGTTCGACCTTCACGCCGCTTTGCTTGATCTTTTCTACTCCGTCCTTAAAGCCTTTGGACATCTTCTCGTTGTACTGCTTCAGCGCCCCATCGGGATCCTTCTCGGCGCCGGTGATGATCGCCTGCAATATTTCATTGAAGCTCGGCTTGATTTTCGGTTGTCCCATACCGCCGATTTCCACGAGTACCTTAACCGCTTCCGGGTTGCGTACGGCCGGATCCGGACGAAGCCGCAGCACCTCTTGATGCAGCTTGGCGAACGCTTCGTATTCCGGATACGGGTATTTGGATTTATCCGAGTTCAGCTTCTCGATTGGAGCAAGCGCGACACCGCTTTTCATGAAACGCTCATAGAACAGCTCCGAAGCAAGCCCCTCTTCGATGAATTTACCCACCGCTTCCGGATATTTCGTTTTACTCGAAACCATAAACCCGCCATTGTTAGCCAGCGTATGATGCATGATCATCGGCTGCCCTGTCGGGGTAGGCAGCGCTGCCATCCCATATTTGGCGTCGGGCGTATCGCGCTTGATCAGCCACATTCTCCAGCGTCCGTCGAACAGGAAGGCCGCCTTGCCTTGACCGAACAGCGCTCCGGCCTCCGGATGCTTCAAGTTGTAAGAAGAAGGTAATATACTGCCGTCTTTCTTTAAATCTAGAATGAACTTCACGGAATCGGAAATGGCTTTGGAGACATAAGTATATGCCCCCGTTTTATAGTTAAAACCATCGGAATCTAGATTGTTGATCCCCGCTGCGAATCCCGTCACCGTATTGCTAGCATAGCCGTTCTCGGCCATAGCGAAAACAACTCCGAAAACGTCGCCTTTCCCTTTTTCTGTCACGGTTTTGGCCATGGCTCTAAGCTCATCCCAGGTTTTAGGCGGATTCTCAGGATCGAGTCCGGCGTTTTTCAATACATCCTTGTTGTAGTAAAGCAGTTGATTCATTTGCGGTCCGAAAATCGGCCACGTGTACGTCTTGTCGCCGATGACATTCACCCCTTCAGCGAAGGCACCGTTGTAGAACTGCTTCTTCCAAGCATCGGAAACGAGCCCGTCGAGAGGACGAATCCACTTGGAAGCGACGACCTGCTGGAAGTCAATATTTTGAGGAAGGTTAAAAATATCGGGCAGATCATTGGAGGTGACGGCCGCTTGAATAGCGGTGTTATATTCAGCCCATGGCATATATTTCATTTCTACGCGAATTTTGCCTTTATTCTTCTCATTAAAAATTTTGACCATCTGCTGCCCGGGACTCTCATCGCCCTTCATAAAGTCATGCGGTCCCCATACACGAATGACTGCCTCCTTACCCGACGAGTCCGAGTTTCCGCCCGCTTCCCCCTTTGACTTCGCATTCCCTGCGTCTCCGCCGCCGCTGCAGCCGGCAAGCACTGTCGACAACAGGGTGACCGTCGCGAGCAGGGAGGACCCTGCCTTTCGTTTATTCGCCATCCGAATACTCCCCCTAAACCATATTCCGGCTGCCGCGGATTATGAGTCCGCAGTGGACATCAAACAGGCCGTGCCCTAATTGTAACCGCTATCACAGTAGGTCTGTAGGAGCGTTTTTTTACTTTGGGGTGGGGATTTCTTACCCTCTTCGATACTCGCTTGGCGTCATGCCGAATTCCCTTTTGAACTGCTTAGAAAAATGCTTATCATCCCAATAGCCTACCCTATGAGCAATTTCGGAAACATGAAGGTCCGGATTTTCCATTAACAGCTTTCTTGCTGCTTCCAGGCGGATCTCCGTTACATATTGGACATAGCCCTTCCCCGTTTCTTGCTTGAAAATTCGGCTTAAATAAGACGGATTAAAGCCCGTTTGGTCGGATATGACGGATATCGATAAATCGTTCATATATTTCCTCTTGGCCTGATCCATCATCATCCTAACAATTTGACAGCCGCTGCGCAGATCATCTTCTTTTGGCTCCTCTTCCGCCGGCAGCCTATTCGAACGTTCCGACGCATGCTCTCTTTCCAATTTCCTGGACAGCTTTACCAGCAAATGGGAGATCTCCTCACGATCCACCGGTTTTAACAAGTAATCATAGACGCCGTAACGGATGGCTTTTTGGGCATAATCAAACTCATGATGCCCCGATATGATCACCACCGGCTGCTCATGACCCGCTTCGCGCATCCTGCGGAGCATTTCGAGTCCATCCATCCCGGGCATGCAAATATCGGCAAGCACAACGTCGACTTCGTTATCATGGAGCGACGCGAGCCCCTCCAAGCCGTTTTCGGCCGTTCGCACGACATCAAATCCGGTATTTGTTTTTTGAATGATTTTAGTCATCCCTTCGCACATCCAGGCTTCATCATCCACAACCAATACGCTGTACATAACGTCCCCCCTATGAATGCCATTCGAGCGGAATGCTGATTTCTACAACGGTGCCTTGGTCTTTCTTACTGCTCAGACGAAGGATTCCTTGTCCGGCATAGTGCATATGAAGCCGCTGGCGAACATTAAGCAATCCGATATGCTCCGTTATTCGGGCTTCGGGAGCCCCAATTTGTATCAACTGCTCGGAGAGCTCGGCCCGTCGTTGCTCAGCTATGCCTACCCCATCGTCGGCAATACGGATGATCAAGGTTTCACCACTGGCATAAATATCAATACAAATGTTTCCCCTTCCGAGCTTCGGAGTAAGCCCGTGGTTCACGCAATTTTCCACGATCGGCTGCACCGTCAGCTTAACAACCCGGGCCTTCAGCAGATCGTCCGGCACGTTCAAATGGTATTGTATCCTTTCCCGAAAACGCATGCCGATAATCTTGATATAGGAATTCACATGATCCAGTTCATCGGATAATGAAGCAAAGTGGTTCGGGCTAATGCTGTATTTGAACATTTTGGCCAAGCAGCCGCTGATCACCGATATTTCTTCCACTTCATTGACTTCTCCGATACAGGTGATCGTATTTAACGTATTGTAAAGAAAATGCGGATTAATTTGGGCCTGCAGCGCCTTCAGCTCCGCCTCCCGATGGAGCATGTCTAATCGGTATTCCCTAAGCTTCGACAAGTATATTTCCTCGCGCATGTTTTCCAGCTCGCTTACCATCCGGTTGAATCTTCTTCCGAGACGCCCGATCTCATCTCCGCTCCCCACTTCAACCTTCGTGGTGAAATTTCCGCTTTCGACCTGCAGCATGTTATCTTCGAGCAGCTTCAGGGGCCTTGTAATGGCCCTCGATAAGAAAATCGACATAAAAGCAATCAACACCGCCGCAAGAGCGATAATCACATACAGCATGAACCGCACATTCTGGATGCCTTCGGCCATTTCGTCAAAAGGCACGACCCCTACAATCTTCCAGCCGGTAGAAGGAGAAGTATAAA
The DNA here is from genome assembly GCF_027533625.1 of Paenibacillus gyeongsangnamensis. Classification (GTDB taxonomy): domain Bacteria; phylum Bacillota; class Bacilli; order Paenibacillales; family NBRC-103111; genus Paenibacillus_G; species Paenibacillus_G gyeongsangnamensis. The sequence continues at coordinate 28,447 of NZ_JAQAGZ010000017.1, forward strand.
AGCTGACCATTGTCTTGACTCCCTCATAAGGGATAATCAGATGGCCGCTATCCTGCTGTTTGAGTCCTTCGGCAAAGCGCGGCAATCGAATGAGGCCTTCGGGAAACTTGCCGGTGGGACTGACTTTTCGGCCGTCCGGTGTCATGAGGAATACATAGCCGGTTTTTCCTAACTGAATATTTTCGCTCATAAAAGAAATCACATCGGGATTGAAATTGATGAGCAGTGTCCCCCGGTCTTGATTTCGGTTTACATCGAAGATTCGGCCTGCAAAACTCACAACCGGCTGTCTATCCAAATAATCCTGCTCCCGAACCGGATACAATCGAAAGTTTTTGTTACTCAAAATATCCTTGTACCATCCTTGGGATTGAAAATCGTAAGCCGGCTTCACTAGCCGGTTCTCCGTATTGGCATACACCATAAGGCCGTGGTCGTTAATGATATAAATACCTTCCAAATAGCTGCGCAAGCTGGCGATTGCCCATAGAAGCTTACGAATGTCCCCAAAGGTTTGAATGGTGAACAGGTCGTCATTCTGCTCTTTCAAGTCCATAAAATTGATTGTCGCTTCCCCGAACCTTACCATATTGGCCATTCGTTCCGTTTCCTGAATAAAGGAGCCTAAACGGCTGTCGACCTGCTTCAAAATTTCCAAGGTATTTGCACCAAGCTCTTGCTCCAGCGCATTGGAAGCGCTTTTATGAAAAGCAAGCACAGAGATCAGCAAAGGAATCAAGCTTATCATGCAAAAGACAAGAAATAACTTTTTGACCACACTGGCATTTTGCAGCGTTTGAAGTACCCGTTCCTTAACGGCTAGCATAGGGGGACACCCGTTAACCTAACCCTTGACCGACCCTGCAATCCCTTCCACAAAATAACGCTGAAACAAGAGGAAAACAACAATAATAGGGAGCAAAGATATGCTGGCGGCCGCTGCCATTCCCGTATAATCAATGCTGTACTCACCGACGAATTGATACATCCCCACTCCCAACGTTCGCAGTTTTTCTTTACCTAAGGTAAATACTAACGGAATGAGGAAGGAATTCCAAGTCCACATAAACTGCATGATGGCGGTTGTCGCAATAATCGGCTTAGACAGCGGCAGCATGATTTGAACAAAGGTGCGGAAAAAACCGCAGCCGTCCATTTCCGCCGATTCCTCCAGCTCGTTGGGTAATCCCCGGAAATGCGTCATAAAAAGCAAAATAAAGAGTACATGGGCACCGCCGGATTCGGCCAGAATCACCCCGAGAAGCGTATTATTGAGACCCATGGCGTTAATTAGTGAATATACCGGGATAATCGTAAAGCCTTTTGGCATGAACATGGTTGCCGTTACGGCCGAGACGAACAGAATACGCCCTTTGAATCGGTAGCGGCCCAGTGCGTACCCGGTCAAGGAGCAAAGTAGGATAACCAGAGTAACCGTAGCCAAGGTGATGGTAACCGTATTTGTAAAATATGTAGAAAAATTGGCCGTCTCCCAGGCCCGGACGTAGTTCGCGAACTGCGGCTTGTTCGGAAGCAATGTTAATCCACCCGTCAAATATTCCGAATTGGTCTTGAGCGATGAAGCGACCATCCAAATAAACGGATAGATCCAGACGATCCCTACGCCGATCAGAATGATATGCAGGAGCACTTTGGGCAGTCCGTGTTTGATTCGCCTTTGAAGCATAGATTTTCCCTCCTCATCAAGATCAGTGTCCCTGCGTGGACTTCCCTCCGGTCATCTTCACCAGAGCGCCAAGAATAAGCGATATAACCAGTACCGCAATGCCGTAAAAAATCCCCGCGGCCGATGCGAAGCCGACACGTGCTTCCCCCGCGCTGGAAAAGGCATAGCGGTAAATATACAGGTCCACCATATCTGTCGCGAAGGCGGGCCCCCCTTCCGTCATCGCTTTTACCAGGTCAAAAACGTGAAGTGCATTAACGGCCGACAGCAGCAGAATCACACTGCCTACCGGCATTAGCAATGGCACGGTAATATAACGGAATTGCTGCAGCGTATTAGCGCCATCCACTCTCGCCGCCTCGTAAATTTCTTTGGGTAATGACTGCAATCCGGCTAACCAGTAGATCATGTTCATACCGAAGCTTTTCCATATCCCCACAATGATAACGATTAACAGAGCTGTATCGATAGAACCGATCCAATCTACGGGCTTTTCAATTAAACCCAGCTTCAGCAGAACTTCATTGACCAAGCCTTTGTAGGCGCCGAAAATAAAGCGCATGACGAGTCCTACAACAGCCGTCGTCGTGACCACCGGCAAGAAGTAAATAGCCCGGTAAGCCGCAGAACCCTTCAACCAATGGGCATTTAAGATAATCGCAAGCACAAGGGCCAGCGGCACCTGTACGGCGACTAACGAGACCATGAAAATAAAATTGTTTTTAAACGCGTTCCAAAACACCGGATCATAGATCGTTTCAACAAAGTTATCGAATCCGATAAATCCCTCCAGCGGCCCATACCCGTTCCAACGGAAAAAGCTGTAAACGTAACTCATCACGATCGGATATAAAGTAAATACCAAAAACATGATGAGCTGCGGCGTAATAAACGCATAACACCATAGCGTCTTTCGATTCCGATGACTGCTGATGGACCGCGTGGTCCGCACAGTATTCATACGCCCAGGTAGGGCGTTTGACTCATGGCTGAGCTTCGTCGAATGATTCAAGCCTCGTCACCTCCTCTAGTAATAGCTTAATTGTAATCGCTATCAAACCAATCTGTAAGAATCACGTTTTTACAATGAGGTGTGTTTTTCTTACTTTTTAAAGCATAAGGAAGACCTCTATCTAAGAAGCTCGAAACTTCATCGATAGAGGCCTTGGAAATATCCTGTTGATTAAGCGAGGCAATGACTACAAACTGAATTGTGTTCTCAAATAGTTCCTGCTAAGGATTGCACTTTCAGTAGGCTCTTGGTCTGTATTGTCTTGCTCAACCGTCCACCAGGGCAGCTTCAACTCCAAAACACGCTGTAAAATCGGTTTCAAAGGAACCCATGCGAGATCAGTAGCTTAGCCCAGTATTTCTAATATCGGTCAGATGAACTCATAAAACAAAAAAGCCGCTATTTATGCGGCAATAAATGTGATTATGTTCTTGTCACTTTCACCTCGTGACCGGCTTCATTCAATTCTTGAGCATACAACAAAGCATGAAGCGCTCTTCCAGCTTCCGATTCAGAAGCGTGAACGAAAATTGCAAATTTTTTCATGATAATTCCTCCCTGGTATGATTATTTGAGAAAATCTAAAATCCCATGTAAATCTGATATAATTATATCTGGGGCCTGTCCCAGTTCGTCCATTTTTTGATGCCCGCGATTTATCCATGCAACATGGAATCCAAAGCTTTTTGCCCCAGCTGCATCCCATGGATTCGAAGACACAAACAATACTTCTTCCCGACTCACTTTTAGTTGTTCTAAAACAACGGTATAGGCTTTAGGATCCGGTTTATAGGTTTTAACGGAATCAGAGGTTAACACACCATCCAGCATACCAGTTAAACCTCTATACTCGATTAGCGGTCTTACCATCTCCTGATTGCCGTTCGTGAAGATCACTTTCTTGATATTCTTTAGATTTTGAAGCACTTCAGCAACTTCAGAATAAATGCTGAGTTTTAAATATTCATCCATAAGCTGCGCTTGTTTATCTTCATCTAAAGAAACATCAAGTGTTCGACAAGCTTGCATAAGTGCATCTATTGTCACTTGATGGAAATTGCTATATCGGCCCATTAATGACCGCAGCCAAGTATATTCCAGTTGCTTGCTGCGCCAAATACGGCTAAGCTCCTCACCTTTATCCGGAAATAATTCGCTGCACTTCTTTGAAATGGAATGTACATCGAAAAGCGTACCATAAGCATCAAATACGATGGCCTGTATCTTTGGCATTGATGATTTCACCTCCTTGCTATACCCACAATGAGATAGTAACGCTAATTTTTATTATGTTCTGTGAGATAAATTACAAAACGGTTTAACCCCACTCTTATCTAAACCATCGAATATATATTTTCATTAATCTCGGGATCCAACCTTCAAACAAGTTTTTTCTCCAATATTGATCCGCCGCGCGTTAAGAGACCGGCGCCGGTCTCTATAATATTTAAAGTAACGTATTCGCTACCACATTTCCTCTGAAGTATTATTCGCGTTTTTCACTCCGCTTATCGCCCTCTCATCTCGTTGACCAGCCGTTGCATCGCCTTTTTCATGTCCGAAGGCAGCAGCTTCACCCGTTCCCCGTGTCCGGGAAGCACCCATTCGAACGTTTCGGCGGCAAGCCGTTCCATGGAAAGCCCCTGCTCTTCCCAGGAATACCAGCAGTAATCGTCGAACGCCTCCAGGGCCCCTCGGTGCCGTTCCCATGCCAAGTGATCACCCGTGAACAGAAACCGTTCCCGATACAGCAGCACCATCGAGCCACGTGTGTGGCCAGGAACGACGACGATTTTCATTTCGTTATCCCACCGCACATCCTCGAACCCCTCGATCACATGCTCCGCATCGGGCTGCGCCGCCCTCTCGATCGCATGGATGATGCGCTTCGCGCCGAACCGCTCCGCATACAACTTTGCATCCGCCACATCGTCTCGGTGTGTGAGGAAAATTGTATCGATGCCGCCCATTTCCTCGAATCGTCGAACCAAGGAGGGCACGAAGCGCGGCGCATCGACAAGCCAATTGCCGTTCGGCCGTACGATAAAATACGAGCTTCCGCCGAACGATTTGGGTGACGTATATCCGCAATAATGGACATCGTCCTCCAACAGCAGCGGAAAGTCGGCCATCGCCTCGGCGATGCCGCCCTTCTCCTCGCTCACGATAGCCGCTGTCGGACAAGCGAGCAAGGCATGCAGTGCCTGCTTCCGCTCCGGCCCTGTTTCCGGCTGGCGGGCGACGGCGGAGGATCCTTTGGCTTCGGTGAATACCGTCGGTGCGAGCTGGCGGCACGTATCGCAATCGATGCAGGCGGACGTGACGTACAGCGCTCCGGGTGCGTTCGTATCCAATCGGCGATGCGAGCTCATACGATTAACCTCCGTCTCGTATAAAAATAATTTCCCTTTTTCCTTACAATACCATGCCCCCCGACTTTTCATCTACTTGCTTGTCGCGCGACGTCTGGCTAATACCCATTAATATCGATTTGGGGTATATTTTATTCTTTTAGGAGTTAAAGCTTTTAATAAATCATTAAAAAATCCTGCATAACGAACCACTCGTAAGGTTGTCTCGCAGGATCGAAATCATGTTTAAAGACTTCTATTTGACATTTACATGTTGATTTTGAATGTAGGTTTTCATTACAAACGCATAATCGTCCGCATCTAAACCAAGATTATTCCCATTTTGATCTGTTTTGCTAATGACAAAATTCCCTTTAACGATTCCCCTTGCAAAATACGGATTCGCGGGTAAATCCAGTACGTTACCTTCATGATTACAGTATAAGATATAGTTATGCTCTAATTGGACACATTGAACAGACCCGCCAACTAGCTCGTTTAATTCATTAGGCATTTGTTGAAATGACGCTCCTTCCCCAGGACGAGCGACCAGCACCTTTGTCATATGTCACCACTCGTTTCACTGCTTAAATTCTCGCCGTCATTGTCTATTTCTCCATTGAGCTGCTTGGCATATTCGCGTATCAAATCGAAATTCTTATTGTTGTACGGCTGCATTTCATTTTCAGGTCTTTTATTAATAAATACGTTATTATTCTCATTCTGCATCCTGCCCACCCCTTCTGAGTATAGGATTTCCCTTGTCGACATTATTATCCTTTCCATACAGGAACCATGTCGTTAGTCCAAGCATTGCTGCCTCTTTCGAATAAAATAATTATTACCTTATTTATATGAGCCAACAAGCTTATCAAAGGAAGTGCGAGGATGTCCATCCAGTCACCGATTGAAGAAATGTATGGAATCAAGGTAAAGGAAGCTGTAAATGTACATGATGTCATTAGGATCCAAACAGCTACGGATACCTATTGTTTAAAAAAATATGATTTTCCGGAAGATAAGGTTCGGTTCATTACCAGAATTTTCTCCTGGCTTGAACAGTCCGGATTCACCCGCGGTCAAAGGGCTTTACCTACATTGATGCATTCAGCTTATGCAACTTATGATGGCTCTCATTACACACTAACGAACTGGGTTGACGGCCGCAAACCTGATTTCCAGCATGTTGACGAGCTTAAACAAGCAATACGAACCTTAGCCAAGTTCCATAAAATTTCGAAAGGGTTTCCAATAGAAGAAGCCCCACCCTCCAGAATCCTATATTCCAATCTCTATCATGGTATCACGGGTTATAGAAATGAGCTTATTTTGTACAAACATACGGAGCATTTGGTTCCGTTATGCGATGAAGCTTTGGAATACTTAAGCCATCCCTTCGTTGTCGAGGCCATTGCAGCGGAACAAAGAGTCTCCGCATTTATACACGGCGATTATAATTATTCTAACTTAGTCAAAGACAAGAGGAGCAAGTTGCATGTCATTGATTTTGATAATGCTTCCTTAAACGTTAGGATGAAGGATTTGTCCCATATTCTCCATCGAAATTTTGTTTGGGACGCAAGCGGGATGCTTCATTGGATCGATTATTATCAGCAAAAACGACAGCTGAGCCAATACGATTTAACCCTCCTATACGCACTCTTGATTAATCCTTATCCTGTCTACCGAAGTATCAAGATCAGCGGTTTACGACATGCAAAATCGGTCATTCCGACGAAAACCCAATTAAAGCGATTTAAAAGGGAGCTGCGAGCTTTGCTGTGATTCATCAGTGACACCTCGTTACAGTGGTCCCCTTCCCTCCTCGATCCTCCCCTCACATCTCTTTCTTGCTATTTGTCCCTTTCAATTCGCTTGCAATTTGAATATGCTGAAGGACTAGTTATGAAGGAGGTGATATCCATGCTTCAGCTCAATGGAATCGTAGGGGGAAATGCTAGCATTGCCGTAGGCCCCAGGAAAACCTTATTACTTCAGCAAATCGTGATTAACGTTAGAAAAGGACAGAAGCTCGTGTTAAAAGACATTAGTTTTCTGTTTAACAACGATGCTTTCGCTATTAAGGTAGAGGCCCAACCTTCTCCCGGCACTTTTATAGCAAGGGGAGGCGCCGGCGATTTGCATCCCAATAAAGTGCTGTTCAACAATAATTCGGGGGCAGAAGTTCGGATCTTTTTGCTTGTAAGTGCCGTGAACAGAGCAAGGAATACACGTTCATTAAGCCGTTCGGATAGCTGGCATTTGAACCTCCGGCTGCGGTAATCTACAGTTATGAGCTTAAGAAATCAGTCTCGCAATAAGGAAAGCTGCGCCGGCTGCTAGTCCGCCTGTGAGTGTAGTTGCCGCGGCGCTCTTCCATGCGTTTGTCCCCATAAACTTCCCCTTGGCGTAACCAAACACGAACAGGGCGATGAGCGTAACGATAATGGAAACCCATAACGCGCTCCGGGACTGATGAATCAGCATGTACGGAGACAGCGGGATAAGACCGCCAACAATGTAAGAAATCCCAATCGTAAGTGAACTGTTCCTTGCGCGTTTGGGATCCGGCCTTTCAAGTCCTAGTTCATGCTTCATCATGAAATCAAGCCACCGCTTATCGTCCGAGCATATGGCATCCGTTGCCTGTTGAAGTGTGGTGCCTTCAAGACCTAGACCGTTTAAATAATCTTCCACTTCTTGTCGTTCCCGATCGGGAAGGTGCTGAATCTCCCACTGTTCTCTGTTAAGTTCCGATTCATAATGCTCTGCGTCCGTACGGGCTGCAAGATATCCTCCAAGCCCCATCGCGATGGAGCCTGCTGCCATCTCGGCTATTCCCGCTATTACAACAGTGGCCGTCGTGTCCAGTGTGCCTGAAAGTCCAGCGGCTAAGGCAAAGGGTACGGTAAGGCCATCAGACATGCCAATAACAATATCACGGACCGTTTCCGAGGCACGAAAGTGTTTTTCAGTGTGTTCATATGGCTTCGTATTCGGCATCCTATGCGCTCCTCTCCGAAATATCATTTTATCGTTTCCCTTAAAATTCCACATGCTGCTGTCTTTTATGACAGTTGCATGTGGAATTTTAATCTTCAAAGTTTCTGTTTATCGGAAGTCTTCTGATGAGTAAGCTCATTCAGCATTTGCTTAATCCGGTTTAATTGTTTTTGCATTTCCACATTTTCTTGTTCCGCCTTATAGTTGATCGCAAAGTCGATCATTGCTTCATGTTTATCGCGAGCCGCTTGGCGATTTTGGCTCATCAAAATAACAGGGGCTTGAAATCCCGCTATGAATGACAAAATCAAATTGAGCAAAATAAAAGGTGGCGGATCGAAAGGCTTCAAGAAACTATTCCAAACGACCCAACCCAATAGAAAACAAGCAAATAGGATAATAAAATTCCAACTGCCCCCGAACGAGGCTATGGAGTCTGCAAACCTTTCCGACCATGTATAGTTTCTTTGTTGTTCCAGGTTAAGTCTGGATTTAATACGACCTTTATATTCAGTGATCAATTTCTCCAGCCGCTTCACATGCATTTCATTCAATTCCTGCAGTTCATCTTCTTCATTCTCCAAAGTATCGATGATGGATACTTCATCTTCAATTTTCTCCTTTAGCCGATACTTCTTCACATCCTTAATCATCAAATCCACCTCCTATTCTAAATTTTAAACTAATTATTTATGATAGAATCCTCGATTGAGTCGGTATTGAGAGCAAAAGGCTGCCGATTCATCGGCAGCCCTTAGTTATATAACTTATTATCAAAAATTATATATGAACCCACTTACGGATGAGAAATGACCGATTCTCGTATTTTTGTAAACGAACGATATAATAATCCAACTGCTGACTTAAATTAATGACTTCCTGATCCAATAATCCCTTTTCTAAAGCTAGCTGAATCATATTTTCTCGAAGCTGTTCAATTTTTAAATTCAAAAAATATTTTGACAACCCACTCCGCTCCTCTTATTTATATTGCTTTCATTTTAGGACTTTTTATCAGAGAAGTATGTCAAAACCTGTCGTGCAATCGTGAACAATTCGTAACAATTTTAGTAAAAAATGCGTCCTAGCAGCGACCGGATGAATATTTTTTAGAAAAATGAGGAAGCCTTACGAAATGAATGTTAGCTATTCTTAACACTTTATGCTGCAAGTGGGGAAGCGACATGGCCAATTCCAAAGCTGGAATCAGCTTTTTGCAACTGTTTATGCTCATGATGCTCTTTAACGGGTTGATCAGCCATGTCATCGTAAATCCGGTACTGCTGGATGCGGCCGGCAGGGATGCCTGGATATCGGTATTGCTTACCGCCGTATTGTATCTCCCTTGGTGTGCCCTGGTTGTTTATATCATGCGGAAATCGAACGGGCAAAAGCTGCAGCCGTGGCTGGCACAGCAAACAACCCCGTTACTGTCGTGGTTAATGCTCGCTCCCATCGGCTTACAGCTCTATTTGATCGGAATCATGACGTTACTGCATACGACGATCTGGACTGTAGCGAATTATTTACCTGCCACCCCGCAGTATGTATTGATCATTGTTACCATTGTCGTCTCACATTACACGGCCAAACACGGAATCCGTACAATTGCGATCGGTGCCGGAATATTGCTCCCGCTTGTCGTTTGTCTCGGTTTTTTCGTGTCGATAGCGAATACTTCGGACAAAGATTGGTTCATGCTGAAGCCTTTTCTGGAACAAGGTTGGAAGCCTGTCTTCAACGGGATGCTGTTCGCCGGGGCGGCGTTTTGCGAAATAACGTTGGTGCTGCTGCTCCAGCATCAACTGAAAACGAAGGTGAAGGTATGGCAGATGACACTGCTCGGACTTGTCCTCGTTTATATTACGCTTGGTCCGATCGTTGGAGCAATTACGGAATTCGGTCCCAAGGAGGCGGCCAAACAAATGGTGTCGCCTTATGAGCAGTGGCGTCTTGTAAAAATCGGGAGTTATATCGAGCATGTCGACTTTTTATCGGTTTTTCAATGGCTTTCCGGAGCCATGGTACGAATCAGTCTCGCACAATTTTTGCTGGCCGATCTGCTGCCCTTCCGCAAAACTCAATCGCGTAACCGGTTTACCCTAATCATTACTTTGAGCTATATTGTTCTAGCAATCGTCATAAGCAATTATCATTCGTTTTATCTGGAAATGTTCGAGAAATATTTGATCATTTCCTTATTCGCCATTCTGACCTTGACTTCGATTTGGATTGTCATCGCCTGGTTTGCCAAACCCTTCAAGGAGGGAACTTTATGAACGACTGCAAGCCTGTTCAGGCAACGGCTTGGACCGAACAAAAGCTGCGTCACCTGTTCCAAAATTCCTTCGATGTGCAAATTCAACTTATACGTTTTGATGAGAACGGCGATGGTTCCGATACCTTGCTGATTTATTCGAAGGGCTTGTGCGATACTTCTCAAATCGCGAAAACCGTACTTCCGGATTTGAATCAAATGTATCGGCAACATGGCTTCGATCCGCTGTTAAACGGACGTACGTTCGGCCTGCTGCCGCTAATTCTCTTCGAGGGAGAGATCCTCAAGGAGCAAATTACGGATTCGGTATTCCAAGGTGATCTTGTCATCGTTTTCATGAAAACAAACGTTATGTACAAGCTTAATATTGGCAAACGCCCGGAACGCTCTCCCGAAGAGTCAAGCACCGAGATTTCGATTAAAGGACCTAGAGACGGCTTCGTGGAAAATTATTCGATTAATATCGCGTTGATCCGTAAAAGGATTCGAAGCAGCTCGCTTTGCTGTGAAACCATAGTGCTCGGACGAAGAACGAGAACGAACATCGCTTTGATGTATTTCCAGGATCTATTGTCTCCCGACATCCTGAAAGAAGTCCGCTCGCGGCTGAATAAAATCGATGTGGATGGTATTTACAGCATCAATCAGTTGGAGGAATTGCTCGCCGATGTCAAGTACCCTATATTTCCTTTGCTCGCTTGTTCCGGGCGTCCCGATTATGCAGTCAGCAGCCTGCTTGCCGGAAGATTCGTCATTATCATCGACGGCAATCCGTTGGTTTTAATCGGTCCCGCTACGTTCGGGCTCATATTGAAATCGCCGGAGGATGTCCATTTCAGCTTTCAGTACATATCGTTTGCCCGTTTGGTCCGTTTGCTTAGCTTTTGGCTTTCCGTGCTGCTGCCAGGCTTTTGGGTCGCTTTAACTGCTTTTCATCAGGACCAAATCCCTTTCCCTTTAATGGCCACGATATCGGTGGCACGACTAGGTCTGCCTTTATCGGCGCAATTGGAGATGTTCGTGCTGCTGCTGCTCCTGGAAATTTTCCGTGAAGCGGGCGTACGGCTGCCGCAATCGATCGGTCAGACGTTGACCGTCATTGGCGGCTTGGTGATCGGCGATGCCGCCATTCGTGCCGGCCTCGTTTCGCCTTCCGTTGTCGTCGTCGGTGCCATAACGGCGGTGATGGGAGTCACACTCGTTAACCAAACGCTCAGCACCGTTGTCAGCGTTATTCGGTTCGTCATTTTTGTCGCTTCTTCGATCATAGGCATGTACGGGCTTATACTGGGCTTGATTTTGCTTCTGTTTTATATGGCTAAGCTGCGGTCATTCGGCGTTCCCTATTTGGCGCCGTTATCTCCGCCCTTTTTTAAAGACATAATGAAAGGATACCTGCGACCGCCCTGGCGCAAATTGAAGCATCGCCCTGCAGAACTTCACCCCATAGATCCGGATCATAGCGGGGATGACGACCGATGAGAAAAACAGCAGTCAGCACCGCGCTAGCCTGCTTCATGATCGTGTTCCTAACCGGCTGCTGGAATTCCAAAGAAATTCAAAAAATGGCCTACGTGACGGCGATCGGCCTCGATTACGAGAACGGGAAATATATTACGTATGTTCAAGTGCTCAACTTTTCCAATATAGCCAGGGGTGAGACCGGAGAAGTAGGCAAAAACGTACCGGCTTGGATCGGCAAAGGGGAAGGCGTCACCGTTACGGAGTCGTTCAATTCCATCTACTCAACTTCTCAGCTAAGGATATTTTGGGGACATGTGAAAGCGATTGTCGTGAGCGAACGCTTTTTGAAAAATAGTGAACGGGTAAAGGAAGCATACGATATGTTAAACCGTTACCGGGAAGTCCGGTATAACATATTGTTATACGGCACGAAAGAGCCGCTGCGTGACATATTAAGCCAGAAATCGATTCTCAACCTGTCTCCGCTTGATACTTTAATGGATACATATGCGCAGATGTATTCCCAGCGCTCGTTTATATTGCCGACATACGGTTATAAAATCATTGCTCAGTTCAATGAGCCCGCGGTTTCAGCCACCCTTCCTTCCCTGTCCATCGATCGCAAATCATGGTCCGAGGATAAGCGTGAGCGGCCGATGTTCAGAATCGACGGAGCTTATTATTTCCACGCTCAACAATTGACCGGCTGGCTTTCCGAGAAAGACCTCGAAGGGTATCGGTGGCTGCAGACCAAGCTGGAGCGCTCTCCGATCAATATTCCGGATAACAGCAGCCCCGACGCCGCGGTTGTGCTGATAAAGCCGAATGTACATTTTCAATACGTCGTTAAACATGGGAAACCCTACTTCAGCATTCATTTGACCATGATGGCTTACGTGGATGAAATGGTCCGCAATTTATCAAAGAAGCAGATCGAAGAGAAATCCGCACAAGTGATCAAAGTACAAATAATAGAAACATACAACAAGGGATTAAGTATTCAAGCGGATGTCTTGAAGCTTGGGGAGTATTTGTACCGGGAAAATCCGAAGCTGTGGCAAAGCCTGCATCATGACGGCGAGCTTATAATTGAACCGGATTCGCTGGACTCGATTGATGTGAAAGTCACGCTGATGCATACCGGCAAATACAAAGGAAGAGTAGATTGACGAATCAACAGCGGCGGCAGCCCTTCATGGTTGCTGCTGCCTACCTTATTAGCGTGCATTTTCTCCTTAATTAAAAACTTGATTTTTCCGCTGCATCGAATGAAACAAATTCCTCTCCTTGTTGATAAAGCGAGCGCTTTCTTAGCTTCCTGAACTGCATCCATGAGCATCTCTCCCCTTTCTTTCCACATTATACGATAAGCTACCTCACTCGTTTTCTTCCGACCGCGCAAAACCACATAGGAACACTTGGCGCGGCATCGTCAGATAAGGGTTCATCCAGGCGCACGATTTCAAATCCGGCCGATTGGAACCCGTTAATATACTCCGAAATCGGACGATGGTAGGAACCAACGATGGAACGGATGGTTCCGACGCCATGAGATTTCCATTATTGCGGAGCATAATGGGAAACCTTTCTCCCGCCCTCTTTCAAAGGATAACTAAAAGGCGACTGAAAACAAGGATGCATAATAGTCCAGAACATCGTTCCGCCCGGGGCAAGAACACGATGAACGGTGTGAAATACCGCCATAAAGTCGGGCACATCCATCAGCATCAAATTGGAGACCACATAATCCATCGAACCGTCGGAAATGGCTTTCAAATGCATCGCATCATCATGAATCCACTCGACAGAACTGGATTTAGTACGGGCAAGAGCAAGCATCTTTTCACTAAGATCAACTCCTGTTACTTTAGCCCCCTTGACCGAAAGCTCAGCACTGAGCTCCCCCGGCCCGCAGCCGATATCGCAAATGTGCTTTCCTTCCATTTCTCCTTCCTTCGCTAATTGCTCCAAGATGTACATGTACCTTCTCAGACCATCTTTTTTTACCGTCTCCTCGTACTTTTCGGCAATGAAATCAAAATTGCTCATATTCCCCGTCCTCCCGCTTCCAAGTGATCAGTTTATGATTTTATAGTAGTGGCGGAAAGTCATTTTGTAAAATATGTAAATTCGAACGTATCATTCTAAATCTTAGATTGTTAATTTAAAACCTATACCAATCAGCGATACGTTAAAGGAGCAATTAGGGAAGCTTCGGTAATTATGGAAATTGAAAAACCAGCCTAAGGGACTGGTTCGAGGTTGAATAACTGGGATTGATGCGATCGAACTCCCGCTTCTTAAACTGGCTATCAATTGTTTTCTTTAAAGAACAGCGCTCTTATGGCGAATCGAGGCAAAATCAATTGTCTTCGCCATCTCGAAGGTTGATTCATTAATCTAAACAGCCATTCAATATTCAGCTTCTGCCAAATTAACGGCGCCCGCTTTACTTTTCCGGCTATGATATCGAGACTTCCTCCGACACCTATAGCCATTTTGGCATGAAGCTTGTTTTTATACTTATGAATCCATCGCTCGGCATAGGGAGCCCCGATGGCAACGACTAGAACATCAGGTCTTAAGGAACCGATCTCTTCGACAATCTTAACTTCTTCCGCAGCTTGATCAGCAGGTCGCAGCCTGTAACCCGTTCAGGAAGCGGATTCCCCTTCAAGCGCGATACCGTGACGATTCCAATACCGTCGGCTGTAATAAGTCCCGCCTCGTCAATAATCTTGCGTAACTGATCATCATGTTGACAAGCCATTGTAATTTCCGGATTCAGCGTAAGCACAATAATCGAATTACGCTAACGATTCCTAGGGAATTCAGCTGCTATTTTATCATTTTATCCAGAATCTTTTTACAACATTTCCGTCTTCCTCCACGTAATTTGAATCCGGTATTCCTCCATTTCTCAAAATCGTTCTTTCGGATGCGATATTGTTTTCGTCACAAACAACAAGGACATCAGCAATTCCTAAATCTTTTGCCTTTTGCAGGGATAAAGCTAATAATATGCTGGCGTAGCCTTTTCTTCTCTCTGTCGGACGTATTCCGTATCCAATATGCCCGCCGGAGTGGAATAATTTTTCCGTTAAACGATGCCTGATGTTAACAGCGCCTACGATCTTTTTTTCCTCCTTAAGCAGCCAGAACGTGGAGGCAGGTACCCAGTGATCCGGTAAGTTCTCCTCTTTCTCGGAGTCATGGAGGAATTGAATCATCGCTTGGAAGTCTGAAGGGTCTTTACTAATAACCCAGGGCACCATTGACTCTCCGCTTTCCATCCATTCTTGATAAAAAGCGAGATATTCGTCTTTTAAGTCAAAAGTCGGTTTGACCAAAGACAAACGCGTCTCCATCTCCTCACCCCCGGATACCATATTTATCCTATAGTATCACAAAATAACACAATTGGCCTCCTGCAATGGCAAAACACCGATCCACCGCCTCATATATTACATTCTCATTCTATTTAAGTCCCGCTTGGTGAATCCCCCTGCGAATATTACTCCACATAAACTACTATCTGGTGAATGGAATTGTTTTCATATCCCTTTGCGTTCCACTCCCCGTGCAAAGGCTGCGTGTTCCCGTTGGAATCTGTTGCTTTCGATTTAAGCAGGTATGTCCCCGCTTTGGAAGCGTGCCATTCCCATATCCATCTCCGCCAGCTATACCGTTCTTCCGGATCTATCCAGGTTGCCGGGTACCAAGTCTCTTCATCGTCCAAATTTATTTGAATTTTTGAAACAGGCACTTCACCCGACCAAGCAGCTCCGAATACATGGTGGGTTCCTTTTTTTAACACGGCCCGATCCGTCGGTTGTGCGATGACGGAATTGACTTTCATCACGGTAACCGGTCTGGGACTTTGATTAGGATCCGAAGGATAGACAATATAGTCGATCTTTTGATACGGTCCTTGAAAAGGACGATCGGAGACGATTATTCTCTGAAGCCATTTAACGGAAGCCATGCCATACCACCCCGGAACAATTAACCTTGCAGGGTAACCATGCTTATAAGGAAGAGGTTTACCATTCATAAATAGCGCTATGAGCGTATCCGGATGTATAGCCTTATATATTGGCAAGCTTCTGGAGTAGATGAAGGTTCCGGGCATATCCGTACGCTGCCCTGAATCCATGCCTTCGAAAATAATCTCTTGCGCTTCGCTTAAGATTCCTGTAGACTGAAGGATCTCCCGTAATCGTACTCCGGTCCAGAGGGCATGGCTGACTGCGCCAAGCTCCCACTGCTCACCACGGACCTTAGGCTCATAAAAAGCTCTTTTATTGCCGGAGCATTCCAACGTAACCGGCAAAGTCACTTGGGGCATGTTTATTAAATCGTTATAGCTAAGCTGAAGCGGATTTCGCACGCAGCCTTCTACGTTCAGATGCCAGTCATGCGCAGGAAGATACGGATACGGAAAATGATTGCGGACATAATGAAGAGCTTCCGGAGTGATTTGGCTTGAAAGAGACAGCATAGGAAACTCTTGATTCTCGGGAATGACGGATCGAGGTATTCGCTGAGGATGATAGAGCCTCAAAATGATCTCCCCCTTAAAACAATGATTCTTATTTTATGAAAACATCCTTCAGACCATTACCTTGAATAAGTTTGTATGAAATGATCGTCTTGAAAGTTATGGAGTGCCAATGATCATTCGTAAGAGGAAAGCTGATCGGCATAAAAAAGCACCATCGAATGATGATGCTTCGCCATTGCCCGAACAGTTGCTGTCGTATGTCAAAGCTGCCCAGCGGCAGCCTTCAAGAAATTCATCGTTCTATTCCGGTAGATGTTTGTTTTCATCCGGCCCGCCTAAATTGCATTAGACGAGCCGGTGAAATCGATTTTGGCTGCTGTTATTATAAACAGTGCCACCATGATTCTACGATCTGATGAGCGACCACAGGGTGATATCCTTTTCCGATCAGATAGGCGACTGCAGCAGCCTCCCTTAAAGCATGTTCAGTGGAGATCAATTCAGCTTCGATCAAACCGTGTTGAACCCATGGTTCTACCGCAGATAACGTTTCGTGCATTAAATAATGTGCATGATCATACGCCGGATATGAATAATAGTGATATGTCATTGACAACGTTAATCATCCTTTCAGTATTTTGAAGACTCTTCAGCATATGCCTATATCGGTTGACGTGTGCTGGTCTAAAAAGCAAGACATACGCCCATTTGTTCCTTATTACTTTGAAGCAGGCTTGTTCAAATGACCGGCGATCCCTTTACAGATCAAACGCTCACTCAACGATTAGGAAAAGAGCCTTGTCACTTCACTGGCCCCATCATGGTAATAATGACTTTTACCGCAACGTTGATATCCGCTTCGGCGAGTGCATCGCCCCAATGATCTTCCACTTTCTTATACTTGTCATATTCATGTGCCCGTCCATAGAGACTAGCCCGATCGGGTCGATATGATGCTTTTGTATTTTTTTAATGAGGCTCTTGATTTGTTTTTGCGCTTGTTCAGAAATCATGTTCTCCAATTGATTTCCTTTCCTTCTTACATCATAAGCAAATAATCTTTCAGTAAGCGCAGCGGGCATCGTGACATGAATATCAAACTGAAATTTATCCTGACGATAGGAGGTCTTTACTTTCGTTTTTATTTTTTCCGCTTCAATGGTTATTTTGTCTGCATCGAACCGACCGCGTTTTTTCGGTTCACCGGGAATGGAAAAGGTCAAGCTAACGGATTTTTTTGCATTTTGCTGCAGTATGTGCAATATAATCGTTTCCTGCATATCCAACGAAACGGCATATTTGCCTGTATGATCAAGCTGCGTGGACCCGGTCAGCTTTACCTCATAGTCCTTTTTGATTTCCGAGATTGATGGCGTTTCCCCTTTCTCATACATTTGCCGGTGCAGCTCCTATAATGTCGTTCTGACCGTTTCTGATGATTTGTGCTACGTATCGATTAAGCCCGCCATGCGGAACCACTCTTCATTCTAAAGAACACGTTTGCCGATAAGCAAAATTTGCGTCTTCCTTCCGAGGACAGCGCCTGCCTTATAAGCATCCAATCCTCCTCTCGACTGACGGTGCGTCTTCGCTTTCACTTCGATTTCTTGGCTTTTCTTCTTAACGTCTCTGCTGAACCTCGATCAGCGCAAAGGTTTAACATTTCAGTTTTGGTGAGACTTTGAATACCATTTTTTCCATCTGATATGAACTATACTTTGCAGCCCGGGATGGTCGTAATCATGATATCGCCCAATCCGCAAACAATCAAAAAACTGCGGACCGCGAAGATAACAAAAAATCTCCTCCTCCGTTGTGATTAAGGGAAGAAGAGATTCATTTGTGACTTCACGAGAGACTCCAAGAAGATGGGTTGATGTTAGATAAAAAGTTGCGCAAAGCAACACAAACCTCTTCCGGTTTGCTGAGCATCGGCAAATGTCCTGCTGGCAGGCTTTGGATAGCATTCGGCGAGAAATGTGCTATCATTTTATTTTGCAAGGATGGACTAAACTCCTTATCCTTTTCCAGCTTCAAATACAATCTTGGTACCGCGGGAATGGAAACGTCCACAGGATCCGAATACAGACGAACGGATTCCGGAACGAAATTTCGAATGATTTCCTCCGCTTGTGTTGGCGACAAGTCATTGCATAATCCGGTACGGATCGCCGAATCCGGGGGTTTTGTACCCACCCTAGGCAAAAGTATAGACAGCATTAAGCGTTTAGGGAACGGGAGAACGGATAAGAAAGAGCCTCCTCTCTTGGGAATAGCCGCCCCGATGGCAGCCAAACCTACAACGCGACCTGGGAACTCAGCGGCGATTTGAAGCGCAAGGAGTCCACCGAGCGAATGCGCAACAATCACAAACTTTTCTACATTCCATGCCCCCACTTGACCTTTGATATAGTCAACATAATCCTTGAGAGTAAGCTCTTGTCTTGATCGCTCCTCTTCCTTCCTCCCAGGATAATTCACGACTAATACCGGATGCTCCAATCCCGAAACCACTTGATCCCAAATCTGATGTCTTAGGCCGGCTCCATAAATAAAGACGAAACCGATTCGTTCTTGTAATCTCTCTTCCACTCTCATCCCAATTTCCCTCCGTTGAGATTAATGATTGTCTCTCAAGAAGGACTCTATCACATAAACAAGACAAAAACTGTCTTATTCATTAGGTGAAGTTAAAGGAAAACGTTGATTGGTGGCCGCGATCTGATGAATCCAATGGCCTTCAGAGTCGGCAAGTAAGATTTGCCATCCGTGATCGGCGGCAGCGGTCAGATTGTGTTCGGTGTCGTCGACAAAAAGGACAGTTGCTCCCTTCGGAAGCACGCTGGCAGCATGTTTGAAGATGTCCGGCGACGGCTTGGCGCAGCCGATTTCACTGGAAATGGTTACGGTCTGAAAATAAGGAAGAATGGGCGCCAAGAAAGGAGCCAGCCATTCGGAGCGGTGGTTGCTAAGAATGTGAAGATCGTAGATTTTGCTCCAATCGGGCACCAATTTGTAGGCAGGAAGCGGCTGCAGGCAGGAAAGCATCAGACTGCGTGCTTGTGACTCATTCATGGAAGATTGAATCGAGC
The DNA here is from genome assembly GCF_027533625.1 of Paenibacillus gyeongsangnamensis. Lineage (GTDB taxonomy): Bacteria > Bacillota > Bacilli > Paenibacillales > NBRC-103111 > Paenibacillus_G > Paenibacillus_G gyeongsangnamensis. The sequence goes on from NZ_JAQAGZ010000017.1 coordinate 47,838, forward strand.
AAGCCCAGGTAAAGAAATCCGGTTCGGATATCTCGCCGGTCCAACATTTATCGCGAAGCTCCTGCTTGTAGAGGCGTCGTAAATCTTCATAAGAAAGGGATGCGGAAGCGGCAAGCTCATGCCAGAATCGGGTTAAGTTCGTGCCTAATACTCCCCCGACATCGAGAACGAGTTGGGTTTTACTCATCATAGCACCTCGTTTGCATACAATTCGTTTAAATAATAATTCCAGGAAGGGACGACTATTCCTGCAAACAAAATATGTTACCATAATATTTATTATGTTAACTATTATTTATCGAGTTGTATAGTAATGGCTGTTTCTTCCAATACCCTCGAAATCTTCTTTCAATATTATTGTTACACATTATATGGCTTGTTTCCCAAGACTTGTCTAAGCCTCTCCCGCGCTGCGCATGCTGGCGATGCAATGGAAGCTGCGCGGCAATTGGCGCTGCTGGAGCCGCTATGGGCGTTATTTCGTCAATATGGAAGCCTGCACATCATTGCGACAGCTGCGGAATTGCAAGGGTCGAGCGACAGCCCCAGCCTGCCGCTACCACTGCACGTGTTTAAATGGAGCCTCCCGCCAGTAACTGCAACTCGGAGAGATTCTTAATTATTTGAAGCTTGTTAAATAACACCGGCTTCGGGGGTGCTCCATTATGACAGGCCTTTATTTGCCCTGTTTCCAGCGTTTCCCAAAGGAAAATTAAAGCGGTAGTCCAGGACTTTATTTTTAATGTCTCGAACCACCGCTATTTCTTTAAGTTGTCGCTGGATGACGAGTACGACGTTCATTCCTTTTTTGGAGAACCAATTGGCTAAGTTCTACCAGTAATGCCTGGTCGGCTCAATACCTTTTGATAAATATTCCCCACCGATTCCATTACAATTGCAACATGAACAAATCATTCGCTGTCGAGTCATCCCCTGCGCGCGGAATGTCCCGAGGGTCACTCCCTTCAAGGCTCCATAACAAAAAAGGGCAGTACCCGAAGGTGCTACCCTTTCTCTATTATGGAGCCAAGGGGAATAATGCGAGTGCATTTATCACAGTTAAGGAGTGTATTTGATCGCATCTACATAGATCAATCCCGTGCCTTTGCTAACAAATTTGATCGTATGACTTGACTTGGAGAGCCCCGATATTTGGAACACGTCCGTTTTCGCTTCGCTGCTGTTCGATTGGAAGCTGATTGTGCTCACGAGCACATTGTCGATGTATATATCCCCCGTACCCGCCGTCGGGTTTCGGTCGCCGAACAGCGCAACAGCCGTACCGTTGAACGTAAACTCCGCTGAAGAGCCGGAGACATTGCTTCGATGAAGTGTATTATAATATCTGGCGTTTAAGCCCGTTATCGCGTTCCATTTTCCCGTGTAGGCGATCTGGCTCGAAGCATCATCCACCAGAACGGGAGTTGTTGAGGTGTAAGAATTTCCATAGCGGTAAATATTCTGCTTCGCGCGCTCGTCTTCTTCCACGGTAACGATAAATTCCCCGTTCGTCGGACGCTGATAGGCATTGATTGCGTATGGCACATCCACCCAACCGGAACGATAACCGGTTTGCTCCGTCATCCATAGCGTGCCCACAAACGTTCCATCATCAGTATTATAAACGTATACTAACGGCTCGCTGCCGTATACCATGAAGATCCGTCCCCCCTCGATCGTCATGGCTTTAGGGTAATTCTGATTCATGACTTCGAATTCCAGATTGATCGTCCAGGTCGCTGTTCGATTGCCGGCAGACCAGTTGTCGTAACGGGCCAGCACGCTGCCTGTGCGCCCCCAATCTTTCTTCGGGAGGGCAGGAATATATCCCGCGAGATACATCGTATCCGTTTCGGCGACATACTTCACTCGCTGAAGCACATTAAAGGGTGCCGGCATCGCAAAGTCCTTTTTCGTAGCGCGGGTATAAATCGGATTGCCTATTGCGTCAAGCCCTTGTACCGGATATTCACTGATACCGGATGTCTCGAACGCTTGCCAGATATTTCCCTGGCTGTCGATATCCCAGCCCCAGCTTGAAGGATCATTCGTTCCGACCGAATCGAATTCCGAGCTCTGCATATCTCCGTCTCCGTTGTCATCCTTCCAAATCCATGCGCCGGAGGCCGGCTGGGTCGTCGGCCAGCTCGAATGCTTACCCGCGATCAAGCCGGAAGGTACGGCGATCTCCCCGTCAAATCGGTAAATGCCGAGAAGGTCGGCATACTGGCCGGTCAAGTAAAGAAATTTTTTCCCCTGGATATAGCGGACGCCAAGCGGCGTCTGTTGAATGAATCCGGATTGATTGAGCCTCGGATCGTTCGGGTAGGCAAACCGGTCGAAGGTCTGCGCTCCATAGGTGCCTTCTTTACCCCCACTTTGGCTGTAGTCCAAATCAAATCGCTGCAAGGACGTATATAAGTTAGTATCCGCTGCAGCATCGATGACGCCTGCATCGACAAATTCAAGGCCGAGCAGCTTCCATACCAGCGTCTTGTCGGGGCTGAACTTGCGCAAATCGGATCTTGCCCATTTGACGTCGATCATATTGTTGCCGAAGCCGTTCCCGCTGACGTAATAATTGCCGTTGGCATCCACGCCCACGCCGGTCGGACCGTTCAGCTTCAGATCGCCGTACTGTCCCTTCGTCCCCGAATAAATGCCGTTTAACGTCCCCAGCGCGCCGATAGAAGACGGCGTTCCGGAAATCGAAAACATTTTAATTTGTTGATCGGGACCGTTATCCGCCACCAACAGGTTTCCCGGCACCTCGGCATTGTCAATGGCGAGCGCGGTTGGATCTACAACGTCTGTAATCTCTATGTTTTGAAAATCTCCGTTCCGATCATACTTTCTGACTTTCCCGTTCGTGATTCCGTCTTTGATTTGAACGACCCACAAGTATCCGGATTTATCCAAAACTAGAGCCCCTGGCCGGTTTTGCGCAATGCTGCTCACCAATGTCATGGTGTCGGTGTCGTAAATTTTGATCGCATTGGCCTGGAAATCGCTGACGTATAGCTTATTACTGCCATACGCCAGACCTCTCAATTGATCCGCTTGGCTGACAACCAGCATATCGCCGAACGGCCCGCTGCCGCCGGTGAACGGTGCGTGGGTCAAAGTCGACTTGTTGAATCTTTGGACCGCATACCAGGTTGTTCCGGATGGGGGCGTGTTACTTCCGTAGCCTCCGGCCTGAGACATCGTAATATAAAGATAGTTGCTGTCGGCTGTAACGGCATAGCCTCCGTGCCGCCCCCAACCGTGCATATCGGGCAGCAGACCAATCTCATCGCCGTCCTTGTACACGCCGACTTCCCGCCCGCCTTCGTCCCAGAAGCTGTTCGCGGTCACAGTCCCGTCCGGATCCACATAAATGCCAAGCATATTGTTCTGCACCCACTTATTATCCATGCCGCCAAACGTGTTCCCGATCCATGAACCGACGAAAGTTGTATCGGCAAACGCGGAAGAGGCAAAAGAGGCACAAGAAGCCAGAAGCAATGCAATCAGCAGAACGGCCATTTTTCTCACCGAATATTTACTTGTCTTCTTCACTAATGATCCTTCCTTTCGATCTATAGTTTTCAACAGGGGAAGTTATTGAAAAAACATGACGATACCCTAGTTGTGAACCGAAGCTCACATATGTCGCCCCATTCTAAAGACTTTACCGCTTAAGTCTCCACCTCCCTTGATTCCTGCATTCATTATATATATCGACAGCAGCGGTTGGTTTTGGAAGCCCCAGCTCGGAACGCACGACCGCCGCAGTCTTTGATCCCCAGAAAAATACGAACGAGCAGGCGCCAGACTGGACAGAATATATGCGTTTTCAATTAACTTTATATCAGATCATTCTTCTCGCGAAGAATAGAATCTCTTTGTATTTGTATAGTCTGGAGAGGGACGGTCAAAATCTGTCCCTCCTTTTTAATGGTGATCTATATATTGCCTTATGCTGCCCCGCATTTCTAATAATCCACTTTTCCGCTCATATACGTTATCCGGGACAGGTGAGATTACCGAATTGCCCACGCTTATATGCAACGTTATTGATCATATTCGCCGTGAAGCGGTGTTTCATCGAGCTCAGCCTCTATAATCCTCCGTAGAAACAAAATGTTTTGAAGCCACCTCATCGTCCTCCTATTATTCAATTTGTCCTCCATTTTTTCTCTTATTATAATTTTTAACTATTGCATTTGTATAAAATTTCCTTAACTCTTACTCGCAACGGCTAATAAAGCTGCCGATCAATTCTCGTACCAGTTAGTGCTATCAGCAGGCACGTTGGTACGATTACGGTCATCCTTCGTATACCACTAGCAGCAATCTGTCGGGAAAGAGATAATGTTCTTGTCAAAATCGGGAATGGAATAAAGTTCTTGTCATCACCAAGTGACAAGAACTTTATCCCATAAAATGAAAAAGCCGCATTATATGCGGCTTTTAATGAGATAATGTTCTTGTCATCCGATAAAATCATCGAAGCTATCGCTTCTACAAACGTCATCCCGCATAAAACGCCTACGTTGACGCATATGGGTTGTATCTTTTTCGAAAATATTACCTTTTAATCAAATCGGCAGCAGCTAAAAATAAAATTACTGCCGGGCCTGCCGTCTTTCCGCTAATTTCATCAGGTTATTCAGGCTGATCTGCAGACTATCCATCGGATTGCCGGGGCACACATCCTGCTCTACGGCATACCATTCGACACCATTAGCTTCGCACCAGTCCAAGATAGGGGCAAAATCGATCGAGCCTGTTCCTACCTCGGCAAATGTCTGCTCCTCATCCGTCGTCATATCCTTCAAATGGATAATCGGCATCCGGTTGGCATAAGGCTCAAGGAACAATAAAGGATCGCGGTTTCCTTTCTTCACCCAGTAAACATCAATTTCCGCCAGCACCCGATTGTCCGCAGCAGGCTCCAGCAAATATTCAAGCGCCAGCTTGCCTTCCACATGGGACTCCAGCTCAAAAGCATGGTTATGATAGCTGATCCGGAATCCTTCCGGCGCCAATTTACGGGCAACCTCATTCAAAAATCCTCTAACCGACCGGTAGCCTTCCTCCGTCCGCAGTTCTTTGCCGATCACCTTAAGCACAATATCCCTTGTCTCAAACAGCTTCGCCTCATTAACTACTTCGTCTAACTCATTCTGCAGTCGGTTAAGCGGTACATGAATTCCGGCGGCTTGCAGCCCTGTCTCCCGCATAACGGCGGCAATCTCCCGAGAATCGTAACCAAGTAGTCCGGAAATCTGAACTCCGGCCCAGCCCATCCGCTTCAGCTCCCTCAATATTCCGGGAAAATCGTCCCTGCATAAATCTCTGACCGTACTTAATTGTGCCGCAAATTTTCGATGCACTGCCATCACTCCTGGATTTCATATTTTGAAAGCTGCCGCTTTCCCTTGATTATAGCAATCGCCTAAATCGGGAGATACACAAGTTTTTAGTGATATTCTACATATATTTAGGTAATGGGATGATCGTATATCCTTCTGAAAAAAAGGCCAACCAGATAAGTCTGGCTGGCCTTTCAACGAGTGAGGCTGTCATTTACGCTTTCCATTGTATTTACAAAATCGGATGATCCGCTCCTCAACGATTTGCGAATCTGGCGTCCGAACTCCGTCGATTCCCGGATATGCAAAAAAACAGCCTGACATCCCACATTAAGGAGATGAGGCTGATCTCCTTAATCAATCAAACGATGCTCCCGGAACGCGGCGGCCTGCCCGTGGAAATTGCCGTGTTCATCGACGAGATTCCATACCGTTGTTTGCACGATATAAAATCTGCGGCCGGTGCTGGAAATCCGAATTCCCGTGTAATTGTCAATATAGCCGTGGCTGCTGACAGCTCTTAGGAAGCTTTCTCGTTCCTCGCGTTTCATCGGTTCTGCGGTTAGCCGCGACGGAGTGCTTATGAACGTCCCCCAATCCATCTCCCAAAGCTCCATCGCCGCCAGGTTGCCGAAATTCAAGATCGGATCGCTCTCCGTTCCATGGGAGAGTACAACGATGGGAGCCTTTAGCAGCTGCTCGAATGCCTTGCCGGGTTCTACCGTTTCAACTATTAGAGATTTTCCAGTCCATCTCCGATAGCTGTCCATAATCAGTCTGGCATGCCCATCGGTTGCTCCAATGCCTGTATAATTCATGTGATAAGTTATCCTCCTTAGCTTGTCTCCGCATAAAAGGAAGTCATGACTGCCGATGCATATTATACCTAATCGCCGGTGCGTTGTTCAATATTAAGACACCGCTTCTTATTATTTTTCTTTTTGTATGCAGTTTCACCTATATGGCGAGTCAATACATCACGAGCGGCCCTCCTGGGAACATTCATTTTTTTGTCGTATGTACGCTCATCTTCTTTGTTCATCTCTTTACGCACATCGGCCAAGCGATCTTTTTCCGCAGATTAACCCCGGGAGCTCTGACATCCGCACTCCTCGTTCTCCCCTACTGTCTTATTTTGTATCAGCAATTGTTCCAAAACCATATCGTCACATGGGGTATGATCGTAATAAGCTTGCCTTTTGCAGTATTGATTGTACCGGTCCTTTTGACAGCCCATTGGATCGGGAGAAACGTCGTATGACATTGAATCATGGAGTGGAGTGAAAAAGATGGCAAGAACCTCAGTCAAGAAAGAGGCGATTCTGCAAGCTGCTTTGGAGCTGTTCGCCGAGAAAGGGTTTTCGGCCACGGCTACAAAAGAAATCGCGGAACGCAGTGGTACGGCGGAAGGGCTCCTATTCTATTATTTCAAAGATAAGAGAGAGTTGTTAATGCAGGTGGTTCGGACGTTCTCCTTTCATCATGCCATTCAAGAGAAAGAGAGCGCTTTAGACCGATTGGACGCAGAATCGGCGCTGATGGAATACGGGAGAGCATACTTGTCTTTTCTTCGTGAGCATCGTTCCTATCTGCTATTGATCTGGTCACCTGAGCTGATGGCCGACAATGAGATTTCCAAGGAAGTCGCGGGGCTTGTCGAGAGAATAGTTAGCGGAGCCGCCAGGCTATTAGAGAGAGCGGCGAGGAATAAGCCGGTTAGCCCACAGTCCTTGGAGGCGGCAGCCGGCATGATGCTATCCTCCCTGCTAACGTACTCCGCCGTCGGCATCCGGTTAGGGGGTAGAGCACTTGAGCGGGACGATATATTCGTGAGGTAGTGACCATTTTGCTGAAGGGACTTTGAGATCACATAAAAGCGTCACGGACTCCGGAACCGTTCACCCATTTAGACGGCAGCGGGCCCGGTCTTCCTCATTTTTCCGTCGGACCTTGAAGGCTCGCATTTCAATTGGAGTAATAGTATGATCAATGTTAGCAGAATGGTATTTACTACATGATCAAGGAGGAACGAATGATTTGAAGAAGAGTTTAACTCTGATCACCGCAGCAGCCATGGCTTTTTCTATGTTAGCTTCATCCGCTATGGCCGGCACAACAAAAACAACTTCCGACTATAAAGATTTGACCAATCTTGACCCGGGATTAAAATCCAAGCTCGACGTCCTTCTCTCTAATGGCATTTTCGAAGGGATCACAGACGATAGCTTCGGCATCTCGCAGCCTATGACAAGAGCTCAATTCGCGAAGGTTGCTTGTCTGGTTTTCGGGCTTCCGGTAAACCAAACCGTTCGGACTTCCAGCTTCTCGGATGTCCGTACGGATGATCCTGTGAGCGGCTGGGCGGTTTCCTATATCGAAGCGGCCAAGAAAGCCGGGCTCATTGACGGAAAGACTGACAGTACCTTTGCGCCTGGAGAGAATGTAACCATTGGGCAGTTGGATAAGGTGTTCATTAATGGACTTGGCCGAAAAGTGAATGTCGATTCGAATCCCTGGTATGCCGATGCCGTCAAGCAAGCGACCGATCTGAACATCCATCCGGCTAACAAGAACGGAGCTGCTTCGGCTACACGTGCCGACCTGGTTACGGGTGCCTATGGTTCCTGGATGGCCAACCGCAATTCAAAGGAACAAGATCAGGTGTCCGTCATATCCGCTCAAGCATCCGGCGATCAAGCCGTACAGGTTACTTTGGACAAATCCGTCGACATATCAAAGGCCTCGTTGACTCTTAAACAAGGAGATGCAGTCATTCCGACCGTAATTACGTGGTCCAGCGATACGAAATCGGCTGCATTAACCTTAATCGGAGACGCTAAGCTATCCGGTGGAGATTACAACGTCACCTTGAGCGGTCTCGATTCCATCAAAACCGCATCCACTGCTTTTACCGTTCCATCTTCTGCGCCTGCAGGCGGTTTGAACTATTCCGTTACCAATGCATACGATTTAAGTAGCGTGATCGATAACGGGCTAACGGCGATGGCGACTGGGGCCGACGGTTATGCAACGAAATCGGAGGTTGAAGATCCTACGGTCAGTAAGTTCGCCAAGGAAATTATACTGACAGCCGCTACAACTTCCGGAAATGAGGTCGCTTTGCCCGGTATGATTCAGTCGATCGCCTCAACGAACCCCGCTGTCGTCAAAGCAGTCGTTTCCTTTGATCACAGAGGTTATATCCTAGGCAAAAAGCCCGGGAAGGCGACGGTAAGCATCATTTTCACAACCTTGAACGGCGGCAGCAAGCAATTGTCTATACCTATTAATGTGAAAGATGACGCCGTTACCGGCCAGCTTGTTGAAGCAAGGGAAACCTCTATCGAGCAGAACTTGACCGTCACCGGCGGCGTATATACCGCTCAATTCAATGCGTACAGTGAAATGGATTTGAAAGTAACCGATAATTACGGTATTACCTACGAGCCTGGTGAAGTTCAGAAATACAATTTTGCATTAGGGACGATATTCATTCCGGAATATATTGTTGGAGACTCCAAAGGTCCGATAGGCAGTGTCTCAATTGATAAAGACGGAACCGTTCATGTCACCGGCAATGTGACTCAATTCAATCTGACGGCCATCCTGCCTACTGGGAAGCGGGCCACTTCCGAGGTTAAAATACGAAAGCCGTAAGCTAAGATGATACGGACAATGGGCAGGAAGGTTCTTATCTAAGCATTGGAGAAAATACCGTTTGAGGAGCTGCCGCATCTGCTCCTTATTCGTTTTTCGTACTCTTCATTCTGACTGTAATTTTTACATTTCTTTAACTATTCTTAAAATCTTACATGTTATACTATAAGTTGTTCATTTACTTTATTTGCCGAGGGAGATGTAGCATGGATTTTATTCAGACGGTCATATTTGCTGTGATCCAAGGAATCACCGAGCTGTTTCCGATTAGCAGTGTGGCCCATGGTGTATTGACTCCTTATGTTTTTCACTGGAATTTGAGTCCCGAATTTTTAAAGGAGCACTTTTTACCATACGTGGTTATGCTGCACTTAGGCACGGCCATCGCTCTGCTTGCCTTTTTCAGCCGCGATTGGCTAACAATGCTTCGTGCGCTGTTTTCAGGCGGCGTGTCCCAATCTAGAAAAATTTTATTGCTCGTGATCGTAGGAACGATACCGGCAGCATTGCTTGGCGTCATTTTCGAAAAGAAGCTTAGTAACATGTTCAGCAGCGTTACCAGTGCGGCGATATTTCTTATTGTTAACGGCTTCTTGCTTTATTTCGGCGAGAAAGCTTCCGGCCAGGGCACTAAAGAGGTTGAAGATTTAAGTTATGGACAAGCCCTCATTATCGGTCTGTTTCAATCCTTGGCGTTAGTGCCTGGTTTTTCGAGATCGGGCTCCAGCATGACTGCAGGATTTTGGATGGGACTAAGGCATGAAGCTGCCGCCCGTTTTTCGATGCTGTTAGCCACCCCGATTATCGTGGGCGCAGGTATTTTGGAGGTTCCCAAGCTAAAAACCGGCATGCATGGGCTGCTCGGAATGTCCATCCTGGGTGGTATCTTTTCGGGGATATTTGCTTTGATCGCCGTATGGATCCTAATGAAGTGGTTTAAAAAGCACGAGTTTAAGGCGATGAGACCTTTTGCCTATTATTGCTGGATCGTCGGCGTGATCGTTCTCTTGTCTGTTTATGCATTTTAATGGAATGAGTGGAAATTGGAAAAGTCAAGCTAAACGAAGAAATTCGTTAAGCTTGACTTTTTTTATTGTCTGGATTTGCTATAATAAACGCTTTTTAAATCCGCTCTGATCATATTTTGGTAATAAGTTGCAAAAGCAAAACTGCCGATTAGGCAGACTCCCCTTTCATTGATACCCACAATCAAAGCATGAGCCGTTGAACTTGGGCGGCAGCATTCTTAGCTCTCATCCTTATCTGATTTAAATTGCTGACTGGCCGTTTCTTTTTTCCAATGTTCTAACTTATGCGGACTGATTCCTAACTGGAGAACAATTTCTTCAATGCTTAACGTTTTTTTGTCCACACAATCGTCTCCTTTGGAAGTAGGAGGAACAACCCCCTATGGAAGTGAAAGGTGGTCGGTTGCACTACTCGCTCCCTCGGGTCCAAGTGCCCATGTACAGATCCGAATTCATAGCGACCACGTTATTTACAAAAAGGAATCCTTATTTCCGCGTCATTCCGATCCATTGATCTCATTATAAAGCATAAGACCGCTCCAATTATCTCAATTTGCGTCTCAATAATTTCTCATTTCAGTCGCTGCTGTCTCACCCCGAGAGAGGAATTCAAATCATAGATGTCGAATAATATGGACGTAATTTAGGATTAAGGTGGGGGACGTTGTGGGGAATTTAAAAGAAGCCTTGCTCATAGAGAGAAGCCGTCTCTTCGTCGGCCGGCAGGCGGAAATCGCATATGTAAACAAGTGGCTCAGCAAGCCCAATGCTCCTACTGAGGCGGTATTCGTCTCCGGTATGGGAGGAATCGGAAAGTCCGCTCTGCTGCTTAAATTTCTGGATATGGCGCAAGATGCAGGAGCACAGTGTCTTTGGCTGGATAGCCGTGTCTGCAAGGATTCTCCCAGCGGGTTTCTTGATGTCGTTCATTCCCTTCTAATGAAGCATACCGTTTCGGAATCCGCCTTCAAAGACCCCATGACAGAAATAATGGAGATGATCGCCAGTCGGCGAACCGTTCTTTGCATCGATAATTACGAAGCCCTTAACTCCATCGAGGGATGGCTTCGGGAAGTGTTCCTCCCCGAACTGCCTGCCACCGAAGCATTCATCGTACTGGCGGGCAGACAGCCTTTATCTTTGGAATGGCAGAACGACATCGCATGGCGCAGCCGGCTGAGAATCATGCACTTGGAGCCTTTGTCGCGGATGGAGATGTGGAACTATTATTCAAATCTAGGATTGGAGGATACCGAAGCAATCGAGACGCTCATTCAGGATACTCATGGCCATCCGCTTGCGATGGCTTTGGCTGCAGAGAATGTAAACCGGACGGAACGATCCGAAAAAAGCGGCGCCTGGCCGGTATCCCGAGTCGTAAGCGCCCAACTGCTGCGGGAGGTGGTCTCCCCCGATTTTCATGAAATTCTGGATCTGCTGACCATTTTACCGCAGGCTAACCAGGACACGTTAAATCGTCTCCTCTCCGCGCCTTTAAAGATCACTCAACTTCACCAGTTAAGCCAGCTCTCGTTCATCCGGCCGACGATGGAAGGCTTTGCGCTTCACGACGTCGCCAGGGAGCATTTGCTGAGTGATTTTCAAAGCCGTGAACCCGAGCGTTTTCAAACCTTACGCCGGCGCATCGTAGAGGATTCGTGCACATTGTTCAGAACCGTCAAGCCCCATGAAAAAAACGGGATCGCCGCGGCGCTGCTTTCGATTTGTAAGGATGCTCTGCCAAACGGCTTTTATGGAAACAACGTTCCGGCCTCTTTTGATATGTATCGCAAAGTGGATCTGCCCTATTTGCATAAACTGTTAGTGGAGGAAAGAGCGCAGCAAGCCATTTCATTGGAATCGGAAGAGAAGGCGCATCAATTGCTCGACGAGCTGGCGGAACGCTTCCCCGAGAGCATTCGAGTATTTCGCTCGAACGAAGACATTCCGATTATGTTCCATGCGGGTCTTCTGCTTTATCAAGATACATTTAGCTTTTTGCAAGCCTATATTCCCAGCGTACTCGAAGCTTGCTTTCCTGATGAAGCCGGCCGTATTTCCCTTCTGCGTCATGAAGAAGCGGAGACCTACTATCATTTTCTTGGCGGCGTCGCTGCCGACGATTTGAACTACACGCCCAAACAATTGTTTGAGCTCATGTTTACTGACGGGTTTTCCCGGATTGTCAGTATGGGGACCCGCCTTACGCTAACAACGAACAGCGACAACCTGAAGGCGAAATTCCAGTCTCTCGGTTTTCAAACCAGATGGCTGCGCCATCTTCCTTCAGACCACCCGGCCCATGGAGATACCGTGCTGGAGCTTGATTTGCGTACGAGGGATTTTGGGGCGTGGGTCGTTTCCTTCCTGGATGCTTCGGCAGTTGAGCATCGTCCCGTTCCTTCGGATGCAATGCTTCAACCGGAGGATTTGAAAGCGGCTTTGCTCGTCCTTGACGATCCGGATGCACTCGGAAGGACTGCGGTAGCGCGTTGGTTAAACAGGAGCGGCAGCGAAGTCCAGAGCATGCTAAGCGGGCTGCTGCGTTCCGCCCAGCCCCCTTCCCCGCTCAGCCGCAGGAATCAAAACCTGCTCCATTTGTTGCACGCCCACCCTTCCTTAAGCCCGGATGCCGCTGCCTCCAGGCTTCATGTCAGCCGGGCCACCTATTACCGCCATCTGAGTGAGACGATGGATAAAACGATTACGCTTCTGGGCCGGTATCGTAATTAGGAACATGTTACTCTAACCGCTAACGTCGTATCAGCACAAACGTCCCATACCGCCGAAAATCGGTGGAATGGGATGTTTGACGCTCAGGTCCGTACCAATTAATCGGCCATAGCAAGCTCTAGCGCTGCCTGGCTCCGGACATGGTTAAAAAAACTTTCCCGCGGTTTCCGCTGCCGGATTGGGCCGTACGTACAGCCTCTTGAACGGACGTTAATGGATATTCACACTGCGGCGGCATAAGGCTTAACCGTTTCTCGCTGATTAAGCCGATTAAATGGCCGAACGTTTGCTGCCATGTTCGTATGGAAACCCGTTCGTTCCAATGACGCAAGTAAAATAAGTTCGCATGGACTTTAGTCGTTTGCGCGATATGCGCCCAGTTGACGGGAATGCCCGATAATAGACCGATGGTGATGAACAACCCGCCGGACTTTACGCATGAGGCTAGCTCGGTGCCGGACGAGCCTCCGATGGAATCGATCGCAGCCGTCGCCCCTGCCCCGTTCGTTAGCTCCATAACGGCGGAATGCAATCGCTCCTCTGCCGTATTGATCACTTGAGAAGCGCCGAGGTTCAGAAGCTCATCCGTGTAGGTATGATTCCTCGTGACGGCGATCATCCGAAAACCGAGCAGCTTGGATAATTGGGCCGCAATCCGGCCGATCGAAGAGCCACAGGCATTGACCAATAAAATGTCATCCGGCTTCAAGCTTAACACCTCCGTACAGAGGATCCATGCCGTAACCGGATTGATATATAATTGTGCGGCTGTATAATCGTCCATCGTCCCTGGAATCGGTATCGTCCATTGCGCTTGGGTACTGACATATTGCTGCCAGGTGCCTTCTCCCCGCAAGGGCAGCACGCGCTTGCCGATCAAGTCCTTTGATACCTTCGGACCGACTTCTTCTACTATACCAACCCCTTCATAACCGGGAATAGCCGGTAAAGAAATGCGATGTGCATAAGCCCCGGTAATCGGGATGAGGTCGGATGGATTGATGGGAGCAGCGGTCATGCGAACACGAACTTCTCCCTGCTTGAGCGGACTGTGCATTTTGCCCTCCACTCTCAATACATCCTGCGGCTTGCCGAATTGATAGAATGCAACACACTTGGATTCCAACGAACTTGCTCCTTTGATAGACGAATTTCCTCCTGATTATACCATCTTCCGATCCAAGAAGGGACCGTCCGGCAATAGTGTTCCTTATCTCTTTTTTGAGATTCAAAAATAAGAAAGAGCCGCCGCGGCAGCTCCAGATTGACGAGAAACCCTGATAAACTGAAAAATGCCAAAGGTGTAGGTGGGGTATGCCCTGTAGGAGCGATAGCGTCCGCCTTTGTCATCGGAAAATTACCGCTGTTTAACGGATTAATTGAAAGTTTTACGGGTAACAACAGCGGCCGGAAGGGGATACCCCACCGGGTACCAAGGCAAATTTCTCTATTTCATTGGTTTCTCTACAGCCTGGAGCCGCCGCGGCAGCTCCTTCTATTCATCGGCACCCTATTTAGAACCCGGCGCCGCCATATCTACTCCGGTAACATGATGTTTATGACCCTCTTCTACCGAAGTATAAAAATCGTAGTAATGTACGTGCATTCCGTTACCTACAGGTATGGCCGGACCGGAGTACGCTTTGTAATGATGTGTGTGGCCATCTTCAAAAACGACGTATCCTTCCGTGTAATGAATATGTCCGCCGTCTTGAGTACGAATGGGTGGGAAGGTCACATCCAGGCATTGATGAACGTGTCCGTTTTCAACCGACGTGTAATCAACGGAACCATGCGTATGATTTGGTACAAAACCGCTCACAAATGTTACTTTCTTGATTTGGGCCATGATCGGGCAGCACTCCTTAGGTTTTATCCTAGCATATGCACACGCCCAGCAAATTGGTTACATAAGTCGTCTTTCCGATTCAGCGCTCGAAACCCATGTCCGGCCGATCGGTTATTTCCTTCTCGAAAGTTGGCTACAATACAATTATCGCTTTTCCACAAATTCGGAAGGAATTCAGCTGCTGACATGTTAAAAAGAATCCATCATTTCCTATATCGGACTGCTATCGTTTGGAAAATGGCTGCAGCCTCCGCCATATCATGGGAAGCCGCCAAGCTTGCGGGCTCCACCCATCCTTATCTGGCCCCGCTTTCAGTCATTCTTTGCTTGCAGGTGACGGTAGACAAATCCCTTTTATTTGGCATTCAACGGATCCTGGGGACGATTGCCGGCGTGTTATTCACTGTGTATATAGCTCCCTACGTTGGAATGAATGCTTGGAGCTTGGGATTGTTGATCCTGGTTTCAGCTGCATTGATCCATGGGATAGGTTTCGATAAGGTCGTCATCAATCAGGTCGCGCTCAGCATTTTGCTGGTGCTTTATTTTCAAGGGAGAGATCCTGGCTATACGGGCGACCGGATTCGGGATACCGTCATCGGCTGCGCGGTCGCTATCGTCATTCATATATTCGTGTTCCCACCAAACTTTACGAAACAAGCCATTGAAGATTTATACACCTACACTGATCGTTTGACCGACCGCTTCAGGAGAGTATCCCAATGGCTGAACAACGGCTGCGCTCCTGCTGCCGGGATTATGATTCAAAACGATGCGCGGAGCTTGTTCGATGAGCTGCAGCAAACGATCGATCAGTTCAGTAAAGCGGAAAAGAGCTTGCAATACCATCCTTTCGTCCAAAAAAGCCGTGCCCTCTTGCAGCAGTATCACGGGCAATTGATACATTTGAAACAGGGATACGCACATTTGACAGGTATGCTGCGAACCTTGTCGGAATGGTCGTCAAGCGGGAGGATGACAACAGAAGACCGGACGCTATGGGGTAGGCGCATGCACGCCATCGCCGAACATCTGCACAATTGGAAACAAAATATAATGCTTCTCGAGCAAGGAAAGAGCGGCTATTTCACTCCGGCGGCCGACGTTTCCGTATTGGAAACCATGCCGGCTGCTTTGGCGCTTCCCGCTTCATCGGAGGATGCACGATTTGCATTTGCCTTGCACAACGATACGCTGCAGCTGCTCCAAGACTTCAAATAAAAGAAACCTGCCGATACGCCTTCTTCGTATTGGCAGGAAAGTCTCCTCCATATTGCTTTGCTCCAATACTAATTTGGTGCAATGAATGAGATATAGTATTTCCGTATTGCAAACATATGTTCTTTAATGTATAATGAAATTATTGGATATTTTGGTATATAAGATTTATTTCCTGGTATCCAACTGAACATGTGTCGGGAAAATGTAGAGTACAGTAGAAGCGAACAAATTCAAATCCAAGGAGAAGATGAACAATGTCATTACGATTGATCCCGTATTTAGTGATGGATGGGAACGCTAACGAAGCCATTCAGTTTTACAAAGAAGCATTGGATGCCCAACTTCTATTCATCCAATCTTTCGGAGAAATGCCGGAAAACCCTGAGTTTCCTTTACCGGCAGAGGCGAAGGAACGCGTGGCTCACGCATTGCTCAAAGTCGGCGAAACCGATCTTATGTTCTCTGATACGTTCCCTGGCCAACCCCATCACAGCGGGAATCAAGTGACCATTTGCATCTCAACCAACGATAAGAACCGGTCCAAACAAATTTATGATGCCCTCCAGCAAGGCGGTCAAGTGAACATGCCGCTGCAAGAAACCCATTTCAGCCCGGCATATGGTATTGTACAGGACAAGTTTGGCGTAACCTTCCAAATCTTCACAGAAGGCCAACAAGCATAGAGCATTCTTCAGCTAACATGAATAAATGAAATACAACGGCTCTGATATCGCTATTACAAGCGTCAGAGCCGTTGTCCGTTTTCTATAGCACAAGAACCTGATCCAAACGACGGCGATTGACTCATTGTTGCAGCAATACGTTATTGAACAGCATACATTCTGCCGCTGCCTATTCCCTACAAGAGCCGCCTCTATGTTATACTGGGCGTAAGAAGTATGAATCTATGAGCTGAGAAGGTGTCTGGCGTTGGAGTGGCAGCAGCTTGAATATTTTCAAACCGTCGCCCGATTGGAGCATATGACGCAAGCCGCGCAGGCGTTATCGGTCTCCCAGTCGGCACTCAGCCGTTCCATCTCCCGTTTGGAGAGCGAGCTGGGCGTCCCCCTCTTCGATCGGCAGGGCCGCTCCATTGCGCTGAACCGTTACGGACAGCTATTTTTACAGCGGGTCAACAGGATATTGAAAGAATATGAGGATGGAAAGCTGGAGATCCGGGATTTGCTGGACGAGGATGCCGGTGAGGTGACGCTGGGCTTTCTCCATACACTGGGTTCGCATATGATCCCCGAGCTAATCGTCTCCTTCCGCTCCAAGTACCCGCGCGTAAGGTTTCAATTGAATCAGAGCAGCACCACGGTACTCCTTCAACAGCTGGTACATGGCATGCTCGACCTTTGTTTGTTGTCCTCCCCTAGCGAGGCGGTCAATTCAGTGGAATGGAAGGAGCTGTGGAGCGAAGAATTGTTTGTGTTCGTACCGAAGCAGCATCCGCTTGCCGGCCGGGATTCCATTGCTTTAACGGAAATTGCGGACGAGCCGATGGTTTCCTTTAAGCATGGCTACGGCCTTCGCCATATCATCGACCGGCTCTGTCTCCAAGCCGGCTTTACGCCCCGGATCGCCTTCGAAGGGGAAGAAGTCCCGACCGTTGCAGGATTGGTAGCTGCAGGGCTCGGGGTAGCATTGCTCCCCAACGTCAAAGGCAGCGGCATCGAGCATGGAGTCAAGCTGCGCGTGAGCACGCCTGAATGTCGCCGGGTCATCGGTGTGGCGTGGTCGAAGGACCGCTATCTCTCTCCCTCCTCCAAGCGATTTTTGCAATTTGTCCTGGACGATTTTAAGCCGGAAGGGCTTCCTTCCTCGGCACAACGACGGTAAGCAGGAATGCGGCAACCATGGCTAGAAGCAGCAGTAAGGCAATCATGCCGACTACGCCGCCCCAGGCATATCGTCCCCAGAAGATCCCTCCGATTGATCCTCCCAGGCTGGAGCCCAAGTAATAAAACAGCAGGTACAAAGAAGATGCTTGCGCTTTGCCGGTCAACGCCCGGCTCCCTACCCAGGAGCTGGCGGTCGAATGACTCCCGAAGAAGCCGAAGGTAAATATGCCGACACCGAGGACGACTACCGCTAGGTGCGAGGACAGGGTCGGCAAAATGCCGAGCAGCATCAAAAGGATATTCATCCATAGAACCGATCCGCGGCCGATTCGATCGCTCACCCGTCCCATCCACGATGAACTGAACGTGCCAACCAGGTAAATCACGAAGATCCAGCCCACAAGTGTTTGTGACAAGTGGAAAGGGGCTGCCAGCAGCCGGAAGCCTAAGTAGTTGTACAAGGTGACGAAGCCTCCCATAAGAATCGCTGCGAGCGCGAATAGACACACCATTCCGGCCTCCTGAAACTGGACGGCGAACTGCCGAAGGATGGCCCGCGGCTGCAGCCGCTTCGGCTTGAAATGCTGCGATGAAGGCAAACGGCGCCAAAAGAACAGACTCGCAACCAAGCTGATGACCGCGAGCAGACCGATACCCCACCTCCACGACAAAAGGTCGGATGCCGAGCTGACGACCACCCGGCCGAAGAGTCCCCCTACCGTATTTCCGCTGATGTACAATCCCATCGCAAACCCTAAGCTTTTGGCTTCGATTTCCTCCGCCAGGTAGGTCATGGCCACGGCCGGCAGTCCGGCCAGAACAATGCCCTGTATCGCTCGGAGAAGAAGCAGGCTTGCAAAATTAGGAGCAAAAGCCGTACCCAAGCAGCAAAAGGAAGAGAGCAGCAGCGCGGCTGTCATGACCGTTTTACGGCCGATCCGGTCGGAGATAAAGCCGGCAACCGGTAGAGAAACGGCAAGCAGTATCGTACTGACCGATAAGGTTAGACTGACGGTCGCAGGAGACAATCTCCATTCGAGAGAATAAACCGGAAATAAAGGTTGTACGCAATAAAGCACGGCAAAGGTGGCGAGTCCTGCAGCGAACAGCGCCAAGCTGCCTTGACGATATTCCTTGGTGCCGCGTTCAAGATAATCGGATGATTGCAAGGCCATCGGTTTTCAGATCCTTCCTTATTTTACTGATGAATTTAGAATACACCCGGAAGAATGATGTGTATAATTCATTTTTATCAACATTTTCATGCATCCAGGTAATAAGCGAAGTCGCAAAAAAGGACTACCGTAGTTTCGGCAGTCCCCGTTTTGGTGAATAGGCTTTAACCTTCTTTCAACGACTTTGCTACAAAGCCGGAAGCCCGATTTAAACCATGATTTTACAAATATCGTTAGTAAATTGTACCGGATCTTGAAGCGGCAATCCTTCGATCAGAAGCGCCTGTTGATATAACAGGTTCGTATACAGGTTCACTTTCTCCTTGTCATGGGCGTATGCATCCTTGAGCGAATGGAACACCTGATGATGAACATTAATTTCCAATACTTTATCTGCTTTAACATCTTGATTGTTTGGCATGGACTTCAGAATTTTTTCCATCTCAATGGAGAGCTCGCCCTCTGCGGACAGACATACCGGGTGGGACTTCAGTCTTTTGGAAGCTTTGACCTTGGTTACTTTGTCTGTCAGTAAGCCCGCCATGTAATCGAAGAGATCTTTATTGTCGGTTTCTTCGGCAGCCGAAGAATTCTCTTCCTGATCCTGTTCGATCCCCAGATCGCCGCTAGACACCGATTTAAATTCCTTGTCTTTATATTTCATCATCATCTTGACCGCGAATTCATCGATCTCGTCGGTGAAGTACAGCATTTCGTAGCCCTTGTCCGCCACCATTTCGGCTTGCGGAAGCTTCTCGATTCTTGCGATGCTCTCACCTGAAGCATAATAAATATATTTCTGATCCTCCGGCATTCTCGAAACATATTCGTCCAAGGTAACCAGCTTCTTCTCCGTGGAAGAATAGAACATCAGAAGGTCCTGCAGATCTTCTTTATTCATGCCATAGTCGCTATAGACGCCAAATTTCAATTGACGGCCAAAGGATTGATAGAACTTCTCATACTGCTCTCTTTCATCCTTCAGCAAGCTCTGAAGCTGGCTCTTGATCTTGTTCTTGATGTTCTTGGCGATCAGCTTCAACTGCCGGTCATGCTGCAGCAGCTCTCTCGAGATGTTCAGCGATAAATCCTCGGAGTCCACCATACCTTTGACGAAGCTGAAATAGTCCGGCACTAAATCGGAGCATTTATCCATAATCAGAACGCCATTGGAATAGAGCTCCAGCCCTTTTTCATACTCTTTTGTGTAATAATCGAACGGCGTTTTCTCCGGGATGAACAAGATAGCGTTATACACGACAGCCCCGTCGGCGCTGATATGAACATGCTTGATCGGCTTGTCGAAGCCATAGCGTTTCTCAAAGTAAAAGTTCTCGTAATCCTCCGGCGTCAGCTCATTCTTATTCTTGCGCCAGATCGGGACCATACTATTGACGGTTTGTTCCTCATGAACTTCTTCGAATTCATTCTCGCTATCTGCTTTAGGCTTTCTGACGGCGACCTCCATCTTGATGGGGTAGCGAATGAAATCCGAATATTTCTTGATGATCGCCTTTAACCGGTACTCTTCAAGAAACTCGTCATATTGATCCTCTTCGGTATTTTCTTTGATTTTGAGAATAATCTCCGTACCGACGGATGCCTTGCTGCAAGGCTCGATCGTATATCCGTCAGCTCCTTGGGATTCCCATTTATAGGCTTCATCGCTACCGAGCGCCTTGCTGATGACCGTTACCGTATCGGCCACCATAAATGCGGAATAGAAGCCCACCCCGAATTGGCCGATAATATTGTGCCCGTCCTTCGATTCATTTTCTTTCTTGAAGGCCAGGGAACCGCTCTTGGCGATGACGCCAAGGTTATTCTCAAGCTCTTCTTTCGTCATTCCAATCCCTGTATCCAAGATCGTCAAGGTACGGCTTGCCTTATCCGCAGCCAGCTTGATATAGTAGTCATCCTTGTTAAAAACCAGTTGATCGTCGCTTAATGCTTTATAATAAATCTTGTCGATCGCATCGCTTGCATTGGAGATCAGCTCTCTCAAAAAGATTTCTCTCTGAGTATAAATAGAGTTAATCATCATCTCCAGTAATCGTTTCGATTCGGCTTTAAACTCTTTCTTGACCATGAACCGGTCTCCTTTCAAAGTAAGGGGATCTGATAGATTATATGATGGCGCGCTTGTTGGCACTCCACCCGCAAGAGTGCTAATACTTATTTGTATATACCATATCCTAAATTTTGCTGTCAAGATCCCTGCCCCTTGAACGGGATAACTTCTTCCCCCGTCCTAGTTAGGTAAACCAGGATAAACGGCTACGCCGTCCTTGTCTTACAAGGACCAGCGCGTTTATCAAGGTTGATGCGAAGCTATAAGCCTTCGAAAACTTATAAATTCTTATCAACTGACAAAAACAGCCCCTTCGAAAGATGCGAATGGAACTGCTGTTCTTTCCGTATCTGAAACCCGTGCAGATGGCTGTGCGATTCTACATTGGACTTATGCATCCGGAATCGGTTTTCGTCCATTGAACCCGTCATGCCAGCCATGGTAGTGGGTAATTGCTTCTTCCCCTTCCTTCCAGCAAATCAGGACATCCTCCCCGTTTAGTACGGCAGGAAAGTCAATCAAACCCGGGTTGATCATCTTCAGCAGTACGCCTTTACGAGCAAAATTACCAATAAGCAGATCAGCCTCGAGCTTCAAAAAATCAAGCTGCCCTTCCAGCTCGAAATAAGGATCCATATCGTCTTCCTCATAGAAGAAAGCAGGTTCGGTATTGGCCTTTTTCTTCTGCAGCTCCAGATAGAGATCCTCGAATTGTTTCACCAGACCTTGAAGCTGTGACAAATCCTCTTTCAGTTGAGGCAGGAGAGCATTCGCCTCACTTAAGGTAAACGTCCTATTGTTCAATGTACATCGACTCCTTACATCCCAGTGTACTAGATCGCTTCGAAGAATGCCACTGCTGCCCGTGCCACGGGTACAACGAAATACGCCGCCGGATCAACTGAACCGGCAGCCTACTTTAAAGCTCCCCAAGAAATCTGATTACTTATTTAATGTAAACTTCCATTTCATTGATCGTCGGCTCGGCGCTTGCGCTTGTGATATACAGACGGAGATACCTGGATGTGACCGGCAAGAAATTAATCGTTGCGCTTGCGCCGATACCAAATCGTCCTATAAAACGAACAACGGCCTACCCGCATTCATGCGAATAGGCCGTACGTATAGACATCAAGACGAATAGTTAAAAGCTTTTACTTTAAACTAAGCAGTCTTTCCGTAATCGCGGTGGCATATTTCAGTCCGTCCGGGTTTGTTTTCGTATTGCTCATTGCCGATAAAATTTGTGCTCTCGTCACATTGTCCATTTGCGCCATCACATTGACCGCCTGGGCAGAATTCGTTTTCATCAGCTCAGTGATTAATAAAGCGGCACTGTTCGCAGGCAGTTGGCTGTACGTCTTCACGAGGTCGTCCATCTGCTTCTGCACCTCGGGCAAATTCTGCAGCTGCTGCTCGGCCGCAGGGTCATAACTCTTGCTCGGCGGAAATTTGGCAAGGAGATTGGACAGGTCCGCAGCCTGCTTCGGATCCATATTCGCAAGAATATCGGAACGCTGCTGCGTATTCATGCCCAGCATGGCGAATACCGCTTCTTTAGAAGACATATTGCTTATAATCTGACTGGCTTGAGCGGGCTTCATCTTCGAGAACTCGGCGGCAACCTCGTCTGTCCTCATCTTGAACTTTGCTCCCGCATCATCCGTTGTCGACCCGGAGACGGATGACGGATCGGGCATGGCTGCTGACGAAGTCGCTGCGGACGGGGTGCCTGCAGTCGGCTTACCTGCAGTCGGCTTACCTGCAGTCGGCGTGCCAGCAGATGTAGCCGCTGCGGACGGTGCCGGATTCGTTGATGCAGCCGGTTGCTGAGCGTTAGCTGATGGAGCCGTTGCAGCGGGAGCGGGTGATTTGCTATGCATAAGCGATGTGATCCCCTTCGCCGCGCCCGCCGCTTTCGTCCCGACGGCGATGATCGAATCGGAGAAGCTTTTTCCCTTGCCTTGCTGAATGATGGCCGTGCCGACTCCCAGTAAGGCGGTTGTGAATAAGACGGGGATCACAACAAAATAGGTCAATCGTTGCCTGTTCGTAATTTCCTTTAGTGAGTTGTCAGGGGTTTCCATGGATGGCTTTCCCTCCTAGAGGCATTATCGGCAATCATTCCGACATGATTCGACTGCTATGTATAATCCAAATACTACCTGATCATCAGCAAAAGTTCAAGTTCATCGCCCTTGTAGACCTATGATCATAGGCACAAATAACAACTCGGATATCACACGCTTAATCTCTGCTTCGCCAGTTCGTAATTCACGGAGAGGTCGAATAATAAACTAAATCCCCGTTTTGAGTTTAATCGGTTTTTGATATAACCGTAAAGACAAGGCCGCTCATGCTTAATGATCGTCATCACTTCAATTAACGGTCCCCGGTTCAGCTGGATTTTGTATAACAAATCTATAGATTTTTCAAGGTCCCGATGATGGTCCCTGATACTGTTAATTTCCTTCAAGATATCGTTCTTGTTCATAAATAAGATCCTCTCACGTTTCATCAAATTATGGAATTTGTCGAATACAGTCAATTTCACATCAATTCTAGCATGTGTTTTTTCTTTTTTCAGTGAGATGCACTACAAAATGCTCAATTTTACCACATAAATAGTTCTATTAATCCGGTTCTAAGAAATCACCACAAGGCTGATCTGGGATGCAAATTCGAATCATTTTTCCGTAAATAGCAAAAAGGCCGCGATAAACGCGGCCTTCAGGTCTTGGCCCGATGAATCTAACGGTCTATTCCTCAAATATGCGGGTCAGCACTTCGCCCAGCTCCTTCAGAGCTTGCTCCTCCTGCTCTCCATCGACCTCGAGCGTCACTTCTTCATTCTTCTGAATACCAAGCGTCAACATGCTGAGCGAGCTTTTCCCGTTCACTTTCTTGCCGCCTTTGATTACGTTGACCTTGCAAGGAAAAGCGCTGGCCGCCTGAACGAACACCTTGGTCGGACGCGCGTGAAAGCCGGATGGATTCAGTACCGTATAGGTTTGAGATATCATGACAGATCGCCCCTTATCTTCTGTTTAACGAATTGTTGAATATGTTCATGGCTATCCATCGACAGCAGCTCGCCGATATACCCCACCCACTCACCGCGGGACAGCTGTTTGATCAAGGCGCGCGCCGGCAGGATGGAGCTCGCGCTCATGCTGAACTCGTGTAGTCCCATGCCGAGCAGGATCGGAATCGCCGTTTCGTCGCCGGCCATTTCACCGCACATGCCCACCCATTTGCCCTCTCGATTCGCCGCTTCAATGACCATGCGGATCAAGCGCAGAACGGACGGATGACATGGCTGGTACAAATAAGACACATTCTCGTTCATACGATCAGCAGCCATCGTATATTGAATCAGATCGTTCGTGCCGATGCTGAAGAAATCGACTTCCTTGGCAAGCAGATCGGCCGCGAGGGCCGCGGCGGGAACCTCGATCATGATTCCGACCTCAATGGCTGCGGATACAGATATTCCTTCCTGAGCCAGCTTCTCTTGCTCCTCCCGGAGCAGCCGCTTGGCCTCCCTCAGCTCTGAGCCGACCGCAATCATAGGAAACATAATCTTGAGCTGGCCGTAGCTGCTGGCCCTAAGGAGCGCTCTAAGCTGCGTGCGGAATAAATCCTGCTTGCTGAGACACAAGCGGACGGCCCGCAATCCGAGGAACGGATTGCTCTCGGCCGCAAGCTTCATATAAGACAGCTCTTTATCACCGCCGATATCGAGCGTGCGTATCACAACGGGCTTGCCGTTCATTCGTTCCAGTACGTGTTTATACACTTGGAACTGCTCTTCCTCGCTCGGAAGCGAGTTCCGCTCCATATACAGGAATTCCGTCCGGAACAAACCGATGCCCTCGGCTCCGTTCGCGAACACCTTTTGCAAATCTTCCACGCTGCCGATATTGGCGGCCAGCTCCACGCGATGACCGTCTGCGGAAACGGTCGGCTGGTCCAGCAGCTTGCGAAGCTCTTTCTTCCGGAGATCATATGCCTCTTTCCGAGCTTGATACGTCTCAAGCTCCTCTTCCGTCGGATCGATGATGACGGTTCCCTCAAGGGCATCCATGATAATCATCGTTCCCGTCTCGATCTTCGCCGCAGCCTCCCCCGCTCCGACAATAGCGGGCAGCTCCAGGGAGCGAGCCATAATGGCCGAATGCGACGTGCGGCTTCCGACGACGGTCACGAAGCCAAGCACCGCATCGGGATTGAGCTGCGCCGTATCCGAAGGGGTCAAATCCTCCGCAACGAGCACGCACGGCTCATGAATCGCCGAAATTGCTGCGTAAGATACGCCCCTTAGCAGGCTCATGATCCGGCCGGCAACGTCGCGCACATCCGCCGCGCGTTCCCTCAGCAGTTCATTGTCCATCGAACTTAACACCTCGATGAAGCCGCCCGATACTTGGTCGAGCGCATACTCCGCATTGACTTCGTCGTTTTCGATATTCTCGATCACCGCATCGATCAGATCCGGATCCTCCAGCAGGAGCAAATGCGCTTCGAAGATCTCCGCTTTATCCGCGCCCATCCGCTCCTCCGTCATCGTCTTGATCCTCTCCAGCTCTTGCCTTGCTTCCTCTACCGCCTGACGGAACCGGGTCGCCTCCTGATGGGCGTCAGCCACTTTCTCTGACGCAGGGGTATACTGAATATGATTTAATTGGAATGCCTTTGCAATGGCAATGCCGGGGGAAGCGGCTATACCGGTCAATCTCTGTGTCATCATCTTCGCCATAGGAAAACCCCCTTATTAAGATCGCGCGGCTTTCTTGAGCTGTTCATACTCGTTCAGAATGGCCGCATGCAGCGGATGATCCGCCGGAATCGAAGTGTATTTCACAATCGTCGCCGATACGCCCAGGCTGGCGAGGTCGCTCTGGATTTCCGCGGCTTCCGGGTCCGCGGCATCGTCAAACCGGAAACCAGCAGCCATCGCCATGGCTAAATGTTCGTAACCGAGGCCCAGCTCATACGATTGCAGGGCCGGACGGACAAGCCGGTCATTGGGCGACAGCTTGCGAATAGGCGATCTTCCGACACGGGTCACTTCATCCGATAAATAAGGATTCGTGAAACGGGTTATAATTTTATGGATGTAGCGCTCATGTTCGTCGGGATCGAATCCGTACTTTCGGACCAGCAAAGCGCCGGTTTCCTCCATGACACGCCGTACCTTGCCGGCGATGTCCGGATTCGCCATCGCTTCTTGAATCGTAGCGCAGCCCTGGAGGTATCCCCAATAGGCTGCCGCACAATGCCCGGTATTGACCGTGAACAGCTTGCGCTCGATGTAAGGCTCCAGCCGGTCGACATAATGCACGCCGGGAATCCGGTGAAATCCTTCAATCATTTGCGATTCATCCACAACCCATTCATAAAAAGGCTCCACCGTTACTTCGAGCGGATCCGCGTTATGCTGAATCGGCACGATCCGGTCGACGGCGGCGTCCGGGAAGGCGACGCTCCGGCCGATTTTCTCCTGGAGCTCGGGGTTTAAATGGCCGTATACATGCTCTTTAAGCTGCGTACTGCCGCCGATGGCATTTTCGCATGCTATCACGTGCAGCGGAGCGGCACCGCGTTCCAGCCGCAATTCAAGACCTTTAGCGATTCCACCGGCGATATGCTTCAAAATATTGACTCCTACTGCTGTAGTAACCAAATCCGCCTGAGCGACGGCTTCGGCAACGGAGTCCTGTTGTTTGCCATTAATCGCCGTAACGTTCGTTACATGGAACTTCTCCCCAGCCTCACCCGCCAAACTAACCGTATAGGCTTTCTTCTCTTGCAGCTGCTCTACCAGCGTATCGTTTACGTCAGAGAACACGACCTCATAGCCCGCTTGCGACAAGATCAATCCGATAAAGCCTCTGCCGATGTTCCCTGCGCCAAAATGAACCGCCCTCATGCTTCCATCCCGCTTTCGAACAGATTCAGCATCTCTTCCGGGGTCGATGCTTTCATGATTCGTTCGACGTTCTCCTCTTCGGAGCAAATCATCGCTACATTGGTCAGGATCTCCAAATGCTCGTCACCCGGTGCGGCTATTCCAATCACGAGCGTAGCCTTCTCTCCGTCGCCGAAATCGACCCCGTCCGGTATCTGAACGATAGACATGCCCGTCGATTGAATCAACGATTTGGAATCTTGTGTGCCGTGCGGAATCGCCAGCCCGTTCCCCATGTAGGTGGACAGCGTCTCCTCCCGCTCGAGCATCTTGTCGATATATGCGGCGGAGGCATGGCCGGCATCGACCAGCAATTGTCCCGCCATTCGGATCGCTTCGGCTTTATCTTTCGGCTTCGCGTTCAGTTTGATTTTATTTACGGATAAAATAGTAGACATAGCAGGTTCTCTCCTCATATCCCGTAATATTATTTATTTTCTAAAAACGCGGCAAGCTCCTTGGACAAGAACTGTTTGATCTCGTCCGGACTGCCGGTTTGAAGCAGCTCGATCATTTCAGGAATCAGCAGGAAGGAACTGATCTCACTGAGCACTGCCAGACTTTCCTTGGGCAGCTCCTGCGGGCCCAGCATCAGAAGCACTTGCCTGACGTCCGAAGGCTCCTTCTGGTCCAAGGGCAAATCTTCCGTTAACCGGAATAGGGTTAGGAAAGGCAGCCTCACCTTCTCGCTGCGAATATGAAATAGCGCTAGCCCGGTGTCCGGAATCACCTGACTGCTCTGACGCTCCCTCTCGAGAAGAAGCCTGACAATCGGCTCCACTTCATCGATGGCTTCCTTTTGCCGGGCATAGCGGCAAATGGCCTGAAGTGCTTCTTCCAGACTGCCGAACGATTGTTCCAGCCGATGAACGGCGAAATGATCGATAATCCGGACGATTTCGTTGACGTACCGCTGAATGCGGTGCACCTTGAACGACGCCGCTTGCTCCTCGGGGAGCGATTCTTCTTTGCCGACGGGTTCCTTCTCTTTTTGCAGCGTCACGTTCTGGATGAATAAGCGGAGCCGCTCGGCTTCTTCTTCGGTCAGCAGCGGGCTGAGCTTCATATATTGGTCCTCATCCAAAGGCAGATCGACGGTGGAGATGATCAAATCATACTCCGACTCCGGAATGCGGGCCGCCTCGAACCAGGAGGCATGCCCGATAATATCGATTTGCGGAAGCTCCTTCGTCAGCCGGACCGCCAGCATTTTCGAGGTTCCGATGCCGCTGGTGCACACCAGAATGGCCCGGACGTTGCGGCTGAACCGCCGCTGCCGCTCCATTGAAGCCCCGAAGTGCATAACCAGGAAGCCGATTTCTTCGTCCGGAACGGCGATGTCCGTAATCGTTTCATCGATGGCCGATCGAATGGCCTCGAATAAAATCTCATAATCTCTTTTGATCTGCAAGAGCAGCGGATTGCGGATATTGACACCCGCCCGAAGTCTCCCAAGGGCAGATTCGAGATGGCTAAGCAGCCCGTCTCTCAGTGAACGGTCCTGACCGAAGGGGATGCCGATCCGCCCCTCCATGTTGCGAATCAGCCTCCATACCACTTCCAAATACCGTAACTCCTCCAGAGGCAGCAGCTGGTTCGGATGAGCTCCCGCTTCCTTCGGCTCAAGCAGCTCGGCGAGGTGGGCGATTTCTGCCGTCGTCCACTCCATGGGAATCGCTTCGGACAAATGATCGACCAAATCGGTCAGCCGGATGCTCTTCCTCAGGGAGCTATTGTCCGCCCGAAGCTCGATCGGCCTGCCTTGCCGAAATCGGGCTATTGCAATGGAAATATCGATAAGCAGATGCGTGTATTCCTTCTCCGAGAGCTCGTTCAGCCCCTTCTCCTCCGCATGCCAGAGAGCGTCCTCTACCTTCGTGAAATAAACTTTGCCAATCATGTCAAGCAGTTTTGCCGTCACGGGAGAATGGGGTAATGAGACTTTGCCGAACAAATCGGAATCGTCCAGATAGGTTCTCGCCAGCCTGGAAAGCAGCTTCCGCTTGTTGGCTTCGGTTCCGCTCAGGCCGACCCCGTACCCCCTTCTGCGTACGAGGATGAGCTCGGACCCGCGATTCCAATCCTCAAGCTCATCCAAGTCATGCGTTACCGTCGGGATGGTAACACGGAGCTCATGTGATAGCGTGAAGAGCTTCACCGGCTCCTCGTTCTCAAGAAGCGTACAAAGAATATATAGCTTCCGCTCTTCCGCAGAATAGTCCACGCCGGTCAGACCATGCAGCTTGATCTTGAATGCCTCGAGCTCCTCCGGGGTACCTTGAATCTGAATGCCTTTACCCGCTTTTTTCAGCAGCGTTAAACCGGAAGCGGCCAAGATCGACTCCAGCTCCGACAGCTCCCGGTGAACGGTTCTCGTGCTGACATTGAGCTCGGCGGCAATTTCGCCTGCGGTCACGTCGTCCTTCCGATTCATCAGCAGCTCCACGATTTGACGATGCCTGTGCGACAGGCTCATGGTAATGCTCCTTGTTATCAAAATGGAGATAACGCCGGCAAGCTGCCAGCGTCATACAAGTGGGTTAACTTAATCTTCTAACAAGCTGGTCATATTCCGGGCTTTTCATAAAGTTATCGATCGAAATATGCTCGGCACGCGGCGCTTGGGCTCGGGCCCGGTCCGTCAAAGATTTGTGTGTGACGACGACATCGGCGTCGCTAGGAATTTCGCTGATCGCGGTGTTGATTACCGTTACATCAACGCCCGCATCTTTCATTTTCTTCCTAAGAATCGAAGCCCCCATCGCGCTGGAACCCATTCCGGCGTCGCAGGAGAAGACGATTTTATGGATTTCAGAGGCCGGCTTTGCGTTTGAGACGGTTTCCGTCGCCGTCGCAGCCGTTGCTGCTGCCGCCGCTGTCGCTGTCGGCGCTTGTTTCATTTGCTTCATTTTCGCCGTAGCTTGCTCGAGATCCTCATCCTGCTCAGACTGCTTACTCGTTTTGAGCAGAACCGCGGCTACAAGGAAAGATACGACCGCCGAGGTGATCACTCCCGTAAAGATGGTGAGCAATCCGCCTTTAGGAGCCATGGCGATATAGGCAAAGATACTGCCAGGCGAAGGAGGAGCTACGAGACCCGCCCCAAACACGGAAAAGGTGAACGTACCGGTCACGCCGCCGGCAATAACGGCCAGAATCAAGCGCGGATTCATAAGAACGTACGGGAAGTAAATTTCATGAATCCCGCCGAAGAAGTGAATGATCGCGGCGCCCGGAGCCGACAGCTTCGCCGAGCCGCGGCCGACCAGCCAGTAAGCCAGCAGAATTCCAAGCCCCGGACCCGGATTCGATTCGAGCATGAATAGAATCGATTTGCCCGTCTTGGACGCTTGATCCAAGGCGATGGGACTAAGCACGCCATGATTGATGGCGTTGTTGAGGAACAGGATCTTACCCGGTTCGATCAAAATATTCGCAAGCGGCAGCAAGCCTGCATTCACAAGTGCTTGAACTCCGGTTGCGAGGGCTTTGCTGACCACCTGGACGGCCGGTCCGACGACAGTATAAGCGAGTACGGCCAGAATCCCGCCAATGATGCCGGATGAGAAGTTGTTGACGAGCATCTCGAAGCCGGACTTAATCTTGCCTTCGATAGACTTGTCGAACTGCTTCAGCACCCAGGCGGCGAAGGGGCCGACCAGCATCGCGCCCATGAACATCGGAATATCCGTACCGACGATAACGCCCATCGTCGTTACCGCAGCTACGACGCCGCCACGCGTACCGTGGACCATCGTGCCGCCCGTATATCCGATTAATAAAGGCAGCAAATACGTAATCATCGGTCCGACGAGCTTCGCCAAATATTCATTCGGGATCCAGCCGGTCGGAATAAATAAAGCGGTGATGAGTCCCCAGGCGATAAAGGCCCCAATGTTAGGCATGACCATGCCGCTCAGAAAGCGGCCGAAACGTTGAACCTTAACGCGCACTCCATCGGAAGAGGCTGTTTTTTGCGCAGCAAGCGTATCCATATATATTACCCCCATTCAGCTGATTCATGTTTATATCGTAAAGCAATGACGCTTATATGATCAATCAAATCAAAGTGCCTTTTCGTCATGAACGTTGTTGACAACATTTTTTTGAACGGAGACGGCGCTGCGAATAACTGCCTCTGCTTCGACTCGAACACCTGCCGGGCGGCCTAGTTTTACTTGGCCCAAACAGCCGACGCTCCGAAGGAGCAATGGTATGGCCGGGCGCATTCCTTTTTCATTATTACCTGGGGCTTGCCATTTAATGTTGGATGGATGGCTGAATCTCTATACAAAAAACGCCCTCGGGTGCGGGGCCAATGGGCATCCCATACCTTCAGGCGAATTTAAACACATCATCAGAAATTTATTCCATGGACATCCCGCCGTTAACCGGGGTGTACGAGCCCGTTACAAATTCGCTGTCATCGCTCGCAAGGAAGGAGATCACACGCGCTACGTCCTCCGGCTGCGCAATACGGCGGAGCGGCGTGAATCCGATAATCCCTTGCTTCGCCTGTTCGCTCATATGAACGGTAGCCTCCGTTTCCACCAATCCGGGGGCGACGACATTGGCCGTAATGCCGTAGGGTCCCATCTCCTGTGCAATATACTTTACGAAGGAGTCCAGTCCGCTTTTGGCCGTACCGTGGGCAATGAAGTTGCCGGAGGGCGATTTGCCGAGGCCGCTGGAAATATAAATTAACCGTCCGTATTGTTGTTCGATCATCGCCGGAATGACAGCTTTCGTGATTTCGAAGGCCGCTTTCAGCTCGTCGTTCAGCTTTTGCGAGAATTCTTCCCAGGTCATTGCTTGAAAAGACTTCATGGCAAAACGCATATTCGCATTGCTCACCATAATATCGATTCGGCAACCGAACGCTTCCTTGGTACGCGAAATCAAAGCGGAGACTTGTTCGGGATCCCTCACATCCCCCTGGATGGCCGCGGCTTCACCGCCGGCGGATCGGATATCTTTCACTACCTGCTCCGCGGCTTCCTCATTGCTGAAATAATTGACGATTACTTTTGCACCACGGCTTGCAAGCAGCTTGGAGGCGGAAGCTCCAATCCCGCGGGCCCCACCGGTCACAACGGCTACTTTTCCCTCTAGGCTCATCATTCATCATCCCTTCAGTATAAATATTGGAAAACCTAATGCTTATTATAAATCAATCCATATGAAAGTGGGTATCTTCATGTTGTGCGTAACGAATCTAAAAAGACCGCCAAAGTATGGCGGCCAGGTTGTAGAGAAACCCATGAAATAGAGAATTTGCCGTGGCACCCCGGCGGGGTATCCCCTTCCAGCCGCTGTTGTTATCGGAAAATTTTCAATTTATTCGCTTGTGCAGCGGTCATTTTCCGATAACAAAGGCGGGCGCTATCGCTCCTACAGGGGATACCCCGCCTCACACCTTTGCATTTTTCTACTTATCGGGGTTTCTCGTCAATCTGAGACCGCTTAAAACATAGCGGCCGCTTGATGTTCGGCCAACCAGCCGTTCAGATCCGCTGTATTTCATTTCGGTTCTGGCCCGCATGGCACCACAGCACTACGATCGGGTCTTCCACGCTTGAAGTCAGATGATGATCTTCTTCAGGCTCAATAATAATGATATCCCCCAAAGCCAGCCCGCCGTAAGCGATATATTTCCCCGGCAGAATGCCTTGAAGAATATGCTCCCCCTCCTGCGGATCATCGGCATCGACGACAAGTTTGCTCCAATGGGGTTTCGGGACGAAAAGAATGAAATTGTAGGTTTTGATATCGATTATGCCAAGGCAGCCGCTGAAAAAATGGGTATGACGGCACAATTCCAGCCCATCGACTGGGCAACGAAAGAATCCGAGCTCAGCAGCGGACGCATTGATCTGATATGGAACGGTTATACGATTACGGACGAACGCAAAGGCAAGGTGCTATTCACCAAGCCCTATCTCAAAAATGCGCAAGTGGTGGTTACGTTAGCCAAGTCGGGCTTAACCAAGCTGGATGGCTGGAAGACCATCCCCATCTTCGATAGGATCATCTTGATCTCCTTCGGCTTCGAATATTTCCCGTCTCGGACCAGGTCTTGAAGAGCATATGACGATGATCGTGGTGACCCATGAGATGGGCTTCGCCAGAGTAGTGGCGAACCGGGTCCTGTTCATGGATAATGGACAGATCGTCGAATCCGGCCCGCCCGGGGAGCTTTTTGCGAACCCCCGCCATGAGCGGACGAAGGCCTTCTTGAACCGAACCTTGAGTTAATGCCGGAGAAATGCATTACGCTACATTGAAAGCAACATTTTAACGGAGCCTGGACGCACTACATCGGCAACTTATTCTGGTTCTTCATCTTAGAGCGGCACAAACAGATAATCAAGAAATGATGAAGCGTTCAATAGTGCTAAAGGCTTGTAAAAAGCAGTATTCTCACCTGTTTGTTCAATCAAAACTGCATAAGGATTGGCTTAGAAATGGATTGCTGTGCACCTTCCTACAATACTGGAGTCGCAAAAACGGAGTGCCCTTCTTGCGGTGAGAAGAGCAAGAACGTACAGCTCATAACGCTCAAGTCCCTGCTTAAAGCTTCGGCATTAGAAACAATGGAACCCGAAAACTCTTACGTATTTTGTTCGAACCCTGCTTGTTCTATCGTCTACTTTAGTGGTAACCATTCGCAAACATTCGCCGCGAGCGACCTGAAGGTGCCTGTGTACCAAAAGAACCCAAGCATGGATGTACCTGTGTGTTACTGCTTTGATTGGACGAGGGAGCGCCTTCTTCAAACGATAGGGAATGACCGACAACCTGCTGACCAAATCAAAGCTCATGTTCAGGAAGGTCGCTGTGGATGCGAGGTAAACAACCCTCAAGGGGCTTGCTGCTTAGGCAACGTGAGCGCTTTTGTACGGGGTCTCAATCAGGGTTAATCCCTGTTGAGACGAATGTAACATGATGCCGGCGGTCAGTTGTTCTGACGCTCTCGATCTTCGTCACGTCAATAAGACATTTGCGCCGGACGCATTAGTTGGGAATAGGTACGCAAAGAACACCGCTTTCTGCAAGCGGTGTCCAATGAAAGGCTTAATTATTTCGGCAGGCTGTCCCCAGGAAAGCTTCTGGAAGCATGAATGTCATAAACGAATACGCCGGCTTTCACCCCCGGATCTTCATCCATAATCCGTCGTACCTCATCCAAATCCGCGTTAAAAATTCCGATTCCGGCGATCTCGCTTCCGTCGATGACGGGGCAAACAATCGATAACACGCCTTCCTCACGGAGAACGAAATTCCTTCTGCCGTGCTCCCAAATGATGCGCTCGACCCCATCCATGTTACGATTCGGCCCGGATTTTAAAATCACAACGCTGTAACCCTTGGTGGTGGCCATCATTTGCATCATAAACTCATCGGTAATCTGGGTCACGTTCGCTCCTCCAACCATTCAAATGTTTTCTGCTGTAACAGCCTCGTCAAACCGGGCATCCATTTCCATTCTTCTTTTACATCATACCAGTTCCGATTTTGAAATCTCAACTATATCGCTCAGATCCCGAGATGGAGAGTCAGTCCTCCACTGCTGCAGGTTTTCGCGAACAATTGTTCTCGTTCATTATGTCACATGCCCTATTTGGCAATAATAATCTTTTTGATTATCCAACTAGCTCAGGATAGGTGATCGTCGTTGCCGAAAGACAACAATGAACTAGCCGGTTGAATAATTCACTCTTGACCTCACGTCGGTTAAACCGATAGCAAAATTCATCGAGATACGCCTGTAAATGTTTTGAATCTAATCCGTGATAAGTTCCGCCAATAAAAGCTTTTGCATTTGAAATAATCGTGTGAAGCCATCTCAGATGATCTGGATTTTCTTTCAGATCGTACTTGTGGGCTTCATGCTGGAAGCCTTCCTTGGCCAAGACTTTATAAGAGCTATACTTATCGCTTGCTATGGTTGAGCCAGCTTCGATGTACTTTGTTGCAAAGTCAACGAGCGTACTGCCTTTGACATCAGGAATGACCTGCATTTTCAGGTATTTCGGGCAGCCCTTTTTGTCCAGCGAAAGTCCGACTAAGACGGGGGTTTGCTCAGTCCCGCGTCCACGTTTCCCGCCTTCCGTGGGCGCTCCGAAAAAACCTTCGTCAAGCTCAACAATGCCAGCTAGCGTATAGGTAGTGTCACGTTCTCCCATGGCTTTACGGACTTTGTGCTGAATCGTCCAGGCTGTCTGATAGGCAATGCCGAGCTCTTCGGATAAGTAAGTGGCAGAGACGCCCCGCTTGTCTTGAGAGATCAAGAATATGGCCCAGAACCATTTCACTAAATCCGTTCTTGTCTTTTCGAAAATCGTTCCGGTGATCACAGTTGTCTGGTGCTCGCAATTCATGCACTCGTACAGAGGTAACTTGCGAGTCTTGATTTCATAAGCCTTATCGTGCTTACACTTCGTACAATAATACCCTTGAGGCCACTTCATTTTATACAGGTGCTCATGGCAAGCTTCTTCAGTTTGAAACTTTTTATGAAATTCGATAAGGTTCATCGATTCTTGTTTTGCCATAGAAACCACTCCAGAACGTATGTTTGATTTCATTATACCAAACATTCGTTCGTGTTGATAGGGGTTCCTGAGCAAACTGGATAATCAAAATAATCTTTTAGATAAGAACCAAAATAAAAACCGAGCTGAGCTCGGTCCAACGTTCCTTATCAGGGGATTTATTGTGGATGTAGAAGCGGCTTCCCTTCTTCGTCAACTAAAACCGTAAGACTGGTACTTCCGCTCCCCGCCTGGATCGTTTGCAGATATTGCACTCCGGTTTCCGTATCCAGAAGAATACGAAAAACATCTAACTTGCCCTCAGAGTAAATCACCTGAAACCGATTATCCATTTATAACCTCCACTAGTATGATTTGGTCCCCCCTTATAGTAGCACCTCTGTCGCCTATTTTGTCAAGATTAACTTAAGCATTTATGCATAGGGCCGCGACGCGCTAACGCTTGGAGAAGCCTTTCGACAACCGCTCATACAAAAAATCAGCGACATGCAGAGCCTGCATTCGATCCGAGAGCCCTTCCCGTTCGATTCCAAGCTTCATCTGAAGCAGACAACCCGGATTGCTGGTCAGCACATAACGCGCATCCGTTTCCTTTACATGCTCCATCTTATGATCCAGAATGTCCATAGACATATCCGGCTGCACCAGGTTATAAATGCCTGCCGAGCCGCAGCAGCGGTCCGCCCCTTCCATCTCCACGAGACGGATACGGTCCATGCGTGCCAACAAGTCCCGCGGGGCATTGCCGGCCTTCATGACATTGCGCAAATGACAGGAGTCCTGATAAGTAACGGTAACGGAGGGTTGATCCTCTGCCGAGAGATGTTTGAACGAATCAAGCCGGCCTTGCACCACGAGAAGCTCGCTGATGTCCTTCACCTTCAAAGAAAACCTAGCGGCTGCCTCCCCCATTTCCGGATCATCCCGCAGAAGATGGCCATATTCCACCAGCAGCGCCCCACATCCGCCGGCATTGGACACCACGAAGTCCACATCCGCCTCCCGAAAAGCAGCGATGTTGCTGCGTGCCAGCTCCTTCGCCTGCTCCAGTTCCCCGGCGTGGGCATGCAGCGCGCCGCAGCAAGTCTGGGTCTCGGGAATGACGACGTCAAAGCCGGCCTCCGACAGCAGCTTTACCGTGTTCACATTCGTATCCGTGAACAGCACATCCATGACACAGCCGCGGAACATCCCTACCTTGGCTATAGGCTTGCCTTGGGCTGGAATAAAGGAGCCGAGCCGTTCGGCTACGCCTGAAGAGGAAGCCTCGGGGAGAATCTCTTCCATTTGCCGAAGCTCCCGTGGAAGCAGCTTGAGAGCTCCGCTCCTCAGCGCAAGCCGGCGGAGACCCGATTTCTGATAGAAACGAAGTCCGGCTCCAACAAGTCGCATCCGCTTGGGATGAGGAAACAGTTGTTTAAAGGTTACATGTCTGGCGAGCTTCACCCACCAGCGATGCTCACGCTGCTCCTCCATCGCTCCCCGCGCAGCTTCCAGCAGATGACCGTACTTCACGTCGGCTGGGCATACCGGCTCGCAGGCGCGGCAGCCCAGGCACAAATCCATCTGCTTATGGAACGATTCATCCGGAACCATCAAATCGTCCACGACGGCTTTCATCAGGGCGATCCGGCCCCGGGGAGACGCCGCTTCCAGCCCCGTTTCCTTGAAGGTAGGGCAGGACGGCTGGCAAAAACCGCACCGCATGCAGCTCGTCAGCTCGTCATAGTCCAGCGCGAGCTTCATACGTTCGGCCAGGGGACTCCCACCGGCCGCGGCAAGCTTCGGCTTGATGGACGTTGGCGGATGGCTCATCTTTGGATCACCAGCCTTTTACGGGAAGCTTTGGCGAAGATTTTGCCCGGGTTCATTATGCCGTTTGGGTCAAAGGCCATCTTGATGCCTTTCATCAATTCGATGCCGGGCGCACCCACCTTCCATTCCAAATAAGGCGCCTTCACGATTCCGACGCCATGCTCTCCGGTAATGGTTCCGCCCAAGCCGATAGCGGCCTCGAATATTTCTTCGAAGGCTTGCTCCACCCGGTGGATTTCATCCGGGTTTCTGGCATCGGTTGTGCAGGTAGGATGCAGGTTGCCGTCCCCGGCGTGGCCGAACGTACAGATCTGCACGTTGTATTTCCGGGCGATTCGGTTAATCTCGAGCACCATCTCGGCGATCCGGGAACGGGGAACCGTCGCATCCTCCAGAATGGTCGTCGGTGAGATGCGGGCCAGCGTCGATAAGGCACTTCGCCTTGCTTTCATCAGCTTATCGGCTTCCTCTGCGGACCGGGCCACCTTCACCTCCTCGGCCTTCTCTTCCCGGCAAATCCTCATGATGCTCTCGATATCCCGATCGACCGATTCCTCGTCCATGCCATCCTGTTCAATAAGAAGAACTGCCTCCATCTCCAGCGGCAGGCCGATGCGGTTGAATTCCTCCACGACCCGGAGCGTCGGATTATCGATAAACTCCAGCGTGGCGGGAATGATGCGGCTTCCTACAATGCGGGAGACCGTACTGGCGGCAGCGTAAATGTCCTTATACATCGCAAGCATCGTTTTCTTGTATCTCGGAGCGGGAAGCAGCTTGACGGTTGCCTCTGTAATGATCGCGAGCGTCCCCTCGGAGCCGACCAGCAGCTTGGTCAGGTCATATCCGGCAACATCCTTGTACAGCTTGCCACCCGTACGGATCACGGCTCCCGAAGGAAGCACCGCCTCCAGGCCGATCACGTAATCCTTCGTCGTTCCGTACTTCAGGCCGCGAAGCCCGCCCGCGCATTCCATAATATTGCCGCCAAGGGTCGAAATCACCATGCTGCTCGGATCCGGGGGGTAAAAGAGACCTTTCCGCTCCACCGCCGCATGAAACTCCTTGGTATTCAACCCCGGCTGAAAGGTCGCGGTTAAATTGTCCGTATCGATCTCGATCAGCTTGTTCATGCGGTTCATGACCATGACGATGCCGCCATGCACTGGGACCGTTCCGCCGCACAAGTTGCTTCCCGCACCCCGCCCGACAATCGGGATCTTATGCTCGTTGGCCAATTGCAGAATGGCCGACACCTCGTCCTTCGACGAAGGATAGATCACCCCGTCCGGGAGGCTTTGAAGCATCGGCGTAGCATCATAGGAATGCGTCACCAGCGCTTCCGAGTCGTCTTTATAATGCTCGCTTCCGACGATGGAGCGCAGTTTGTCAGTCACGTTCGAATCTAACATACGCCTATCCTCCTTCCTTGAAAAAAAGCCTGCCGGACTTCCGGCAAGTAGACCATTTACGGGCGACCCGTCTCCCCTATCATTTGCCCTCCAGCAGCTTTAACGCTTTGCCAAAGTGCCCGCCGGCTTGGTTCAGCGCCTCCAGCGCCTCTTCCGGGCTCACGCCGAACTTCAGCATCAGAATGGCGGCTCTCGCATCCCCTTCTGCAGCTTCGCCGGTGCGCCTCGCCGTATCTTCATCGACGCCAGTCGCCTCTTGAATGATCCGAACCGTACGGTCCCTCAGCTTCTTGTTCGTTGCCTGGACATTGACCATCAGATTGCCGTACACTTTGCCCAGCTTGATCATCGCGGTAGTGGAGATCATGTTGAGCACCATCTTCTGCGCGGTTCCTGCCTTGAGCCGGGTAGATCCGGTAATGATTTCCGGCCCTACGGGAACCTCGATCGGGAACCTCACCTCCGCGCTTAACGGAGTTTGGCGGTTGCAGCTGATGCCGATCGTCGGCACACCGAGCCGGTTCGCCTCGCGCATCGCTCCGATGACGTACGGCGTCGTGCCGCTTGCGGTCAAGCCGACGACCGCATCGCCCGGACGGACGGCCGCTGACACGGCCGCGGCGCCGGCCGCCTCGTCGTCCTCCGCATTCTCGATCGCATAGCGAATCGCCCGCTCCCCTCCCGCAATGATGCCGTTCACCAGCCCCTGCTCGACGCCGAACGTAGGCGGACATTCCGAGGCGTCGAGGATGCCGAGCCGTCCGCTCGTTCCGGCTCCGATATAGAACAATCGCCCCCCGCTGCTCATCGCCTCGGCGACCGCTTCGGCCGCATCGGCGATTTGCGGCAAAGCCTCTTGTACCGAGAGCGCGACCTTTTGATCTTCCTCATTCATCAAGGTGACGATCTCGCGAACGCTCAGGCGGTCAAGGTGCTGTGACTTTTCATTTCTCTGCTCCGAAATCGGATGACGCTTCGCTTCCTGTGTCACGTATCCTTTCCTCCTTCTCTAGTATCAACGGTAAGCCGTTCCAGATTGACGAGAAACCCATGAGATAGAGAAATCTGCATTGGTACCCGGTGGGGTATCACTTTCAGGCCGCTGTTGCTATCGGAAAATTTTCAATTTATTCGTGTTTGCAGAGGTCATTTTCCGATAACAAAGGCGGACGCTATCGCTCCTACAGGGGATACCCCACCTAACCTTTAACATTTTTTCTGCATATCCGGGTTTCTCTTCCTGAACGGCTCAGCCGTTCATAATTTTTTATTTATTCCATGCTGCTTCCATTCCAGAGGCTTTGAACGTCGAACGCCCCGATTTGCTCCTTTATCCCTTCCGTCAATTCACAGCCCTGCTGACGCAAGGCCAGCATGTAAGCTCCGACCACCGGAGGATGCATAAGCAGCCGGATATCGAACGCCCCCGAGCGCAGCAGCGGGGTTTCCCGGAAGGTCCGCTCGAACACGGGATCGGAGAATAGTCCGCCGCTAAGAACAAGCGGGACCGCCCGCTCGCCCGTTTCTCCGCCTTCGGCCGGTTCAACCAGCAGTGGGATTCCCATCGCTTCCGCCGCGCGCCGGACCAGCGCTTCCAGCTCCCTAATCGCATCCTCCACCAGTTCGACCGCTACCGCGTCTCCCTCCGACGCCGCTTGCATGACAAGCTTGGATCCCTCGGCTATCGCCGTCCGGACATTTGTTTGACCGTAGACCGAACGGATCAGCTGCGCCGGATCGTGAAGGGACAAGTGATCCAGCACCAGCTTCGTGAGCGCTGTAGGCCGACCCCGGCCGTCATATGCCTTCATTACGGCCGCGAGCGCCTTCCGTCCGAGATCATAGCCGCTTCCCTCGTCACCGAGTAAATATCCCCAGCCCCCGACCCTGACGAACTGTCCCGTAGCCGGGTCGAACCCGTAAGCGATGGAGCCGGTACCGGAAATCAGCGCGATTCCTTTCTCTCCCCAGGTACCGGCAATGAGTGCCGTAACCGCGTCATTGTGAACCGTGATCGAGACGCTCTCCGGAAGCTCCTGCTCAAGCCAACTCTTAATCTGTTCCCTGTCTTCCGGCCTATCGCTTCCGGCAAGTCCCAGGAACACGCCGCTTAACTCGGACGGCTCCGTTCCCGACTGTGCGAGGACATCCCGAATCAGACTAAGCAGCACCCGCGTCACTTCTTCCCAGGGGCGCGAGGTCAAGCTGCTCGATTCTCCGCGGCTTCCGGCAATCAGACGTCCTTCCCCGTCGCCCAGAACGCAGACTGTTTTCGTGCCGCCTCCGTCGATACCGATTACTCTTATGCCTTGATCATGCCTCTTTCCGTGCTGCATTCTACTTCACCGCCCCTGCCGTCATACCGTCCATGAACTGCTTCGAGGCGAGTAAGAAGATGACGATCATCGGCAGCGAGGAGAGCGTCAATCCGGCGAACAGCATGCTCAGATCCGTGGAGTACTGCCCGAAGAGCGACAGCATCCCTACCGGAATCGTCTTCTTCAGATCGTCCTGAATAAAAATGAGCGGGAAGAAAAAGTCGTTCCACGCTGTAATGAAATTCATGATCATGACTGTCCCGAGAGCGGGACGGATGAGCGGCAGCAGCACATGCCACAAGACGCCGAGGTCCGAGGATCCGTCGATGCGTGCCGCCTCCTCCAGCTCCTTGGGCAGCGTCCGGAAAAACCCGGTCAAGATGAGAACGGCAAGCGGCAACCCGATCGCAGTATATACGCTGATCAGGGACCATAGACTGTTCAGCAGCGCGAGCTGCTTCATTAAGAGAAACAGCGGTACAATGCCGAGCTTGATCGGAATCATCATCCCCAGCAGGAAAAAGAAGAACAGCGTGCTGTTCCACCGGAACGGATATCTGGCGATGTAGAAGGAAGCTAGCGCGGCGAACAGCAGAATCAGCCCAACGGAAACGACGCTGACAAGCACGCTGTTCCAGAAGTACATTCCGAAAGGGATTTGACTGAGCAGCTTCGCATACGCGGCGGTAGACATCGAAACCGGCAGCGACAGCGGGCTTTTCAAAATCTGGATGTTCGTCTTCAAGGAGGAGGTCAGCATCAGAAAGATCGGATACAAGCTGATCAGCGCTCCCGCGTACGCGGCCGCATATTGGAGGCCCCGGACGATTTTGCCTGTTTTCATGGTCTGCCTCCCCTCCTATTGATTGGCTTGCTGGTTTCTTGTGAAATATAGGAACAAGGCCGATATGGATGCGATGATCAGGAACAAGACGACGGCCAGTGCCGAACCGAGACCGAGCGCGACCGAATCTCCTCCGGACGAGCCCCCGAACGCAATCCGGTAAAAGAAGACCGCTAGCGTATCCGTCGCGTTGTAAGGCTCGCCCTGCGAGCCCTCCATTGCGTAAATGAGCTCGAACGCCTCGAACGCATGAATGAAAGTAAACACCGTAACGATGATCAGGGACTGGCTCATCATCGGCAAAATCATGGAGCGGATCAATCGCATCCCCGTAACCCCATCCAGCTTCGCCGCTTCAATGATTTCACTGGAAATCGACTGAAGGCCCGCGAGGAAGATCAACATCGAGAAGCCGACGCCAAACCAGCTGTTAGCCAGCGTAATCGAAGTGAGTGCCGTTGCCGGATCTCCAAGCCACGGCTTCGCCCAAGACACGAGTCCGATCTTCTTCAGCAGCACATTCACCACGCCGTTGTTCGGGTTCAGCATCAGCTTCCACAAGAAGCCTACGACAATAACCGACAGCAGCCTGGGCAGGAAATACGCCATTTTTAGAAAGCCCGCACCTTTCAGCTTGCTGTAAACGAGATAGGCAAGCACGAACGCGAGCGTATTCTGTACGGCCATCTCTACGGCAAAGTAATACAGATTATGGCCGAACGCATTCCAGAACAAATGATTGAACGGTTCCTTCGTAAACAGGCTGACGAAATTGCCGAGCCCCACGAATTCGCCCCGTACGAGACCCTTCCAATCGTAAAAGCTGTAGCCGAACGCCGCCGCGATCGGATAAATCACAAACAAGATATAAACCGCGAGGGCAGGAACCGGGAACAGATGCACCGCTCCCTTCCTCCACCCGGACGATTTGGCTAAGTTCTTCATGCCCCCGCACCTCTCCTTATGGTTGTTCCGCGGGACTTGGTCCCTATCTTACTTCTTCGGTTTAAACCAAGTGTCCGCGCTCTTCTGCACTTCGTCCGCGACCTGCTCCGGCGTAAGCTTGTTCAAATACATGCCTTGAATCGAATTCTCCAAAGTGACTTTGGTAGTCGGGTTGCCTGCGCTAAAGTAGACAACAGCGGCGTAAGGCGTGGCAATAGTGTCGGCGTTTTTGGAAAGCTTGGCTACAAGCGGGTCTGTCGCAGGTATGCCCGGAATGGCGCTCGGCTTCTGCAGCTGATCAACTACCAAGGCGCCAAACTCCTTTGTTGTCATGAACTCCATAAACTTGAGCGCTTCCGCCTTGTGCGCCGACTTGGCATTTACTGCAAACGAGCCGTCGACCCATGTCGTCACCGAAGGTTTGCCCCCTTCCTTCATCGGAGGCACCGGGAACACATCCATCTGCAGGTCCGGATTCGTCTTCTTCATGACGGCATATTCCCAGTCGCCCATCACCATCATCGCGGCTTGCTCGGTTACGAACATGTTCCTCATGTCGTCCATTCCGATCCCTACGTAATTATCAGGGAAATAAGGCGTCAAATCCTTCAGCATTTTAATGGAGCTGATAAATTCCGGGCTCTTGAAGTTCGCTTCGCCGGAAAGAAGCTTTTTGATGAAGTCGGTCCCGCCGTAGACGGAAGGGCCGAGCATCCCGTGGGTCAAGGACAGCAGCCAACCCTCCTTGGATCCGAAGGCGAACGGCGTTACTTTGTTTTTCTTAAGCGTATCCGCGATTTTCAGAAATTCATCCCAAGTCTTCGGCTCCTGCAAGTTATACTTTTGGAAAATCTTCTTGTTGTAAAAAACTTGCGTCGAGCTGAATACGGTCGGTACGCCGTAGACCTTGCCGTTCGAACCCGTGGCGGCCAGCAGCGTATCCTTCGCGAACACGTCCATGCCCTTCAAGCCGTCCAGCGGCTCCAAGTAGCCGGCGTCGGCCAGCGCGGCGCCCGCAGCATAAGGACGAAGTTGGATAATGTCCGGTCCGCTGCCGCTTTGCAAAGCCGTGTTGAGCGACGTGTTATATTCCGTATTCTTGGTCGGCTTGAATTCGATCTCGATGTTCGGATTCTTCTTCGTGAATTCGGCGATAATCTTCGTGTAGGCATCCGTATCCTCCGTACGCCAGCTGCCCATGGTGAGCTTCACTTTCGGCTGCGCGCTTGCCGCAGGCGCCGTACCGGCACCCGGGGACGTACCTGAATTGCCGCTATTACCGGTATTGCCTGTGCTGCTGCTGCAAGCGGCCAGCATCGAAGAAGCTGCTACCATCGTGACCAATATCCCGCTGAGTGCACGTTTCATTTAGAAAATCCTCCCTTTTAATTGACCTCATTTATATTTAACCTCATGAAATACATGAGG
Organism: Paenibacillus gyeongsangnamensis; assembly: GCF_027533625.1. Classification (GTDB taxonomy): domain Bacteria; phylum Bacillota; class Bacilli; order Paenibacillales; family NBRC-103111; genus Paenibacillus_G; species Paenibacillus_G gyeongsangnamensis. Next base: position 92,064 of record NZ_JAQAGZ010000017.1, read on the forward strand.
ACCAAACCGCTTCATGCAGGATCGGCCGAAGCTCTCTAAGCCGGTGATTCCGTCCGAAATGAACGACATTCGTGAGAAACACGACGCTGAGCCCCTGCTTCGGCGCGATCCAGAGGCTCGTTCCGGTAAATCCGGTGTGGCCGAAGCTCCCTGTCGGCCAGCTCTGCCCGCAGCTCGGTACCCGGCTGGCATCGTGCCATACCTCCCAGCCCAGACCGCGTCCTCGGATCGGATCGGTCACGGCTTCCCGCATCACATCCGGAGACAGGATGTCTCTGCGCTCCGGTTGAAGCCACCAGCCGGCATAACGCTGCAAATCGCCCGCGGTCGAGAATAATCCCGCGCTGCCGCAGACACCGCCGAGATGGTGGCATTTCTCGTCATGCACTTCTCCAATGACGAATGCTCCGTCCACCCGTTCCGTTGCGGCAATGCGGCTCTGAAGCTCCGCTTCCGGTCTGAAGGTGGTACTATTCATTCTGAGCGGCTCAAACAGTGTCCGCCGTATGAACCGGTCCAGCGATTCGCCGGACGTCCGCTCAATCACGAGACCGAGAAGAATCATGCCCAGATCGCTGTATTGCATATCGGTTCCCGGAGAGTAGTCTAGCTCCTTAGCGAAGATTTCAGCTATCAGCCCCGGTCTCGGAACGCTGCGAGGCTGAAAAGGCAAGTTCGGAGACAGACCCGAAGCATGCATCAGCAGATGGCGCAGCGTAACCGCCGGATGCCGGAACTCCGGCAAATAGTGTTGGACCTTCGCGTCGATTGACAGCTTGCCTTGCGAGGCAAGGAGCAGAGCGGCGGGAAGCGTGGCCGTTACCTTCGTTAGGGAGGCGATATCGAATAAGGTATCCAGCCGAATCGGATGCTCAGCCCCTTGGTTATCCAAATAAGAACCGTATGCTTTCTGAAACCTAAAGCGGTTACAAATTGAAATGTCGAGGACAGCGCCCGGAAGCAGCCGATCCTTCACCCAGCCTTGTACCAGCCGGTCTACGTTATCCACCGCGTTTCCCCACCTTTACCGCCTGACGTGTCTTCTCCAGAGACTGAACGCTTTCCTCGTAATGGGCGCCTGCAATGCCGACATAAAGAATGTCGATCACATTCAGCTGCGCGATCCGGGACGCCATCGCACCGCTTCGGATGCTCTTCTCCAAGGTGCTAGTATATAGCCGGATGTCCGCCAGCTCCGATACGGGATTCGCCCCGAAACGGGTGAGCGAGATCACATCTGCTCCACTATCCTTGGCAATGGCAAGCGAGCGGATCATGTCTTCAGTTTGACCCGAATAAGATATTCCGAAGACGGCGTCCCCGGGCAGCAAATTGGCGGCGATGGTCGCCTGCATATCGAAGCCGGTACCGATCTCGCACCAACGGTTAATCCGCGTCAGCTTCTGCTTGAAATCCTCTGCGATAACCGCCGATGCGCCGATGCCGAACGCGCCGATTTTTCTTGCGCCGCTAAGCACGGCAATGGCTTTTTCCACGCTTTCCGCCGAGAGCACCGTTAAAGTATCCTGGATCGAAACGATATTGTTATGGGAGACGGATTCGATGAGCTGCTGCGTCGAGCCGTCCGTCCGGATTTCCTGATATGATTCCGCCGGCAGCGACGATTGCGACAAATCGCCGGCGAGCCTCAGCTTTAATTCTTGAAAGCCTTTGCAGTGCAGCGACCGGGATAGACGAATGATCGTAGCTTCACTCACGTCCGCCAGCTCCGCCAGCTTCTGCACGGACAACTTCACAACTTCTTCGGGATGCTCCAATATATACTGCGCCGCCTTGCGCTCCATCGGCTTTAAACTGCCCATGGCCGCTTCGATGCTGATCAAGCCGCCTTTCAACATGGAAACCATCCTTTGCCGTTCAATTTCGTTCGAGCTACAACCTTATTATAACGAGTAATGTTTCATTTTGTAAACACTTTTATGAAATATTATTTCTTTTGTTGTCCAAAAAAACAGAGCCGGGAACTTCTCCCTAAGCTCTGTATTGGATCGATTTCTTGCAAGTCGGCAATGTTGCCTGCAAGATACCCATGTTTATTCCCCTCATCCCGTTGCGTGCACAGCTTCATTAAAATGCAATCACGGAGTGGAGCTACCTGCCTTTCCCGCTCTGGTTCGGGGGAACGTGCTCGCTTCAACTATGCGAATTCGCTCCCTTTAACAATGTTCCCAGCCCTATTAAAAATGATAAATGATACGTTCTCCGCTCAGAAAAGGTCTGGCGTGCTTCTCGCAAAAAATCGGCATACGTTCTTTGATCCACGGATGGATGGATTCGTTTTCCATATGAAACGCAAAATATCCCAGTATCGACATCAGCATGAAGCCTTCCACAATCATGAGACACTCCTCCGATACGGCCTCTTCTTCAAAATAACCCTCGAAGAATCGATTTCTGTTCTCAGGTATGGAGTTTAAAGCGCCCATCGCAACATCATACAAATAATAACCGGAGCCGAAGAGGCTGTAATCGATAAACACACAACCAGCCGGGGTTAACAGAATGTTACTCTTATTCAGATCACCGTGAATGATCCCCCAAGCTTCCGGCCTGTCGGCCATCGCTTGAAGACGGGCGCCGATGAGTTGAAACAATGCATCGACTATGCTGTAATCGTCAAGATCGAATAAGCCCTTCTCCACCCCGCTAAAAATTTGCTTTCTCATCGTATGAATCCGTTCCTCCCCATACTTCGGCCGAAATTGAGTCTCGACCCGGTTATAGGTTCGGAGAAATCGGTGCAGTTTGGCTGTCTCACGGCCCAACTCATGAACAAAACCATCCTGCGTTAAGTCTTCCTTCGTTAAGTCCCGTCCGTCGATCCATCGGAGCATGGAGCAGTATATCGTATCGTCTTCGTGACGGATCTCGGAAATCATCGTTCCGTTGCAGTTTGGAACCGGAGTCTGCGCAGTCAGAACGCCGCTCTCTACGATATCTTTCAGCAGCTGAAGCTCGCAGCCTAACCCGTCGCGACGATGCTGCATGCCTTCCAAATTCTTCGTAACCGGCTGGTGGATGCGGAACAAATACGAATTTAGGTTGACTCGATCCGTTACTTTATAAGTTCTGTTTTCATTATGCCGTATTAGGGTAATGTCCGGTTGGCTTATTCCATATTCGCTTATGATATCGACCAGCTTTTCATCGGATAGAAATATGAGATCTGATCCTCCTTCACCTAAATGACTGGAAAATCGTGTTTTCCACCACCTATATGGTATTTTTATCCAAACCCTATTTACAATAATACCTAGCGTGCATCATGTACTGCAACCGCTTTCTTATCTGCAACTAGAGGAACGATATCATCAGGGCCCCGGCATCGCCGCAACGGCAAAAAAAGACCGAGTGTTGCGCGGTCCTTCCGTCAATGAAATCCCATTTGCAATCATTTTCTCATATCGTTCCCCGAACCCTTCTCCTGCTCCGGCTCGTCAACGATGCTGCGGGTGGAGTTGCGGAATTCGCGAAGCGTATCCCCGAATGCCCGTCCAAGCTGCGGCAGCTTCGCGGGACCGAACAGGATCAGCGCCAATCGCCAGAATCAATATTAAACCGGAAACGCCAATATTGTTAAACATCTGGGCTTTCCTCTTTTCTATGGTTTGTCAACTTGGGGTTGAATTTTCCCTCATCATTCGCCACTGCCTGCCGGAGAAGAAGACGCTTATTTCAAACAGCAGGATCAGCGGGATCGTTACGGACAGATGGGAAACGAAATCCGGCGGCGAAATGCAAGAGCCTACAATCGTTAAGCCAACGTAAGCATATTTCCTCGCCCTTCTTAGCCTGTCCGGGGTAAGAAGCCCGATTCGGGTCAAAAAGAGCAGAACTACCGGCAGCTCGAAGGCAACGGCCATCGGAAAGACGATATCGAAGAGAAACGAAAAGTAACGGTCGATACCGTACGTTTCTACAGCGCCAATCGTATGATTGATGCTCTTCATGAACCGAAGCATCATCGGGAAGACGACAAGGTAGCTGAAAGCGACTCCGAACAGGAACAGGGCGAAGGCTGCGGGAATATAGGGCAAGGTGCTTCGCGCTTCCGAATCGGTTAATCCCGGCCTTACGAACGCCCACAGATGGTAGAGCAGCAAGGGCATCGTGAACAGGACGGCAAACAGAATCGCGCATTTCATGTAAATCAGCAGGCCGTCCGTGAAGGAAAACACATTCCATTCGATGCCGCCTTCCATAGGCCGCGATTTAATGTAACGCAGGATTTGCGGGGACACGTACATTCCCAGGCCGAGCGTGACGACAAACCATCCTCCTACGATCAAGAGCCTCTTCCGTACCTCCGTCAAGTGAAAAATCCAATCCTCCTGCTCCACCCCATCCCCTCCTCTCGTGACATCGTCTGTATTTCGCAGCTCACACGAGCATGCCGCCCTGCTTCGAATATTTGCTGATCCCTTCCGCAGCACGGTAAGCCAGTGCGCCCACGGTCCCCGTCGGGTTGTAGCCGCTGTTGTGGGGAAATGCCGAGGCTCCGACGACAAACACATTCTCCGCATCCCACATTTGCAAATACGAATTGACCGCCGAGGCAGCGGGATCGGCCCCCATGATGACCCCTCCTGTATTGTGCGTGGATTGATAAGGGACGATGTTGTAAGGTCCGAGCTGATCGGCCGAGTCCATCGAGGTCGGTTCATTTCCTTCATAATCTCGGCCGCTTTGCCGGCAACGAACTTGATCATTTCGCGGTCTTGGTCCTCGAAGTCGAAGGTGACCCGGATCAGCGGCAAGCCGTATATATCCTTGTAGGTAGGGTCCAGATCCAGATAATGATGCTTCCATGGCATACAGCTTCCTTGAGGGGAGACCGCCAGAACGCTGTTTGCGTATTTGACCGATTTCTGCTTGAACTCTTTCCCCCAAGCCGGCGTCCCCTTGGGTACGGAATTCGTCGCAATCGGCCGCTGCCCGGTTTGGGAGATATGGATACCGGCGCCATGGATAAAGTTGAGATTGCCGTGGTCGAAGTTATCTCCGTTGAAATCGGGAATTTCCATCCCGAGCGAACCGGCACCGGCATACAAATTGAATTCCTTGTCGTCGTAAAACCCGGTTGCCGTTCCCCCGTTCGTCTGGTAAGCGTAATTCTTGCCGATAACGCCGGTTCCCGAAGCGGGATCGTACGGTTTGCCCAGCTTGGAGGTTAGCAGCAGACGATTGTTGTTGAATACGTAGCTCGCCAGGATGACGATGTCGGCCGGCTGCTCGAATTGCTAGCCGGTTACCGTATTCACGTAGACGACACCGCTCGCTTTCTTCCCGTCGTGCAAGATTTGGATCACATTGGAATAGCTGCGCAGCTCGAAATTACCCGATTTCTGGGCGATCGGCAGAATCGTAACGACGGGATCCGCTTTAGCCCCGTACTCGCAGCCGAACCGTTCGCAGAAGCCGCAATATTGACAGGCCGCTCTCGTGATGCCGTCCGGATTCGTGTACTGCTCCGATAAATTAGCGGAGGGCATCATATATGGATGATATCCCAGCTTTTTCGTTGCGTCCTCGAATAGCTTGATCACCGGCGTTTTAACCATAGGCTTGGTAGGGAAAGGACTGGAGCGCTTGCCGACCAGCGGATTTTGTTCCTGATCCCCCGAGATGCCGGCCAGCTTCTCGAATTTGTCGAAATACGGCTCCAGCTGGTCGTACGTAATCCCCCAATCCTGCAGCGTCATGCCGTCCGGTATTTTTTTCTTTCCGTACCTCTCCACCGTCTTACTATAGATCTCGAAGTCGTAAGGCAGGAACCGGAAGGTTTGTCCGTTCCAGTGGACGCCTGCGCCTCCGAGCCCTTCGCTGAGCAGGAAAGAACCGTACTCCCGCATGGGGACGGCTGTTATTTTCTCATTGTTACGGAAAGTAACGGTTTCCCTGGACAAGTTCTGCATCAGATCATATCGCAGAGCATAACGCAGCTCATCGTGCACCATGTAGTAATCCTGGGTGCTTCTGGGCTTTCCCCGCTCCAAGCCTACGACTTTGGTGCCCTGCTTCGTTAATTCGGCGGCGATGATGCCTCCGACCCAGCCCATTCCGACGATCACTACCGGAACTTTCGGCACTTTAGTAGCCATAAGATATTCCTCGTTTCCGTTATTCTAGTGCGTTGCAAAATGATCGTGCAGGCTGCGCGGCTCCATGACGACGAATTGATCTTTATCCATGATGTTCGCATAGCTCATTTGGTTGCCGGGGTATTTGCGCATTTTCCACCCCATCATATTTTTATTCCCGCCGTATAGTGGGTCGGAATAAGCTCCTTCCATCGTTAAATTGCGCAGCAAATTAACGAACGTTTTCCCTGTCACTCCGGTGACGACCGCAATTTCTCCTTTTTCAAGCGAGGTGAGGATCGCATCCTTCTCGTTATTGGCCAAATCGACGAACGATTTGGAATATTTGCTCTTGCTGGCCTCTTCTATCGCCTGCAATCCCATGGTGAACACCTCGTGCCGCTCCATGCTCTGATAATCGCCCTGGGTCGCCTCCCCTTTCATGAAGGGACCCATCCGGTATTCACGGGAATTGTATCCCCACGGACTTGCCATCTGATGGTCAATCTAGAAAGCAACGCCCAGATCCGCCGCCCCAGGACCTAAATCGTCCTTTGGGAAAATGCGTTCCACCGCCGCCTCCGTAATCTGAAGCTGGGCTTGCGTGAAGAACATCGGCGCCTGATTGAAATTGGCCGGTGCCGGCTGGTTCGCCTGCGGCGGCGCCGCAGGCTTTTTGTTTAATCCGCCCGTCAGCGCGCTACCAATTACCCCGCCGACAACCGCTCCCCCGATTGCCGTTCCCGAATACTTCAAAAAACGCCGCCGGGAACCATTGGGCGCTTGTTCATTGTGCTGCTCTGCCATGATCATTCCTCCTTCAAGTAGTTGGTTTGTTCATGCCTTCTTATTGGAAAATGCAGGGTTTGTGTTTAGATTCAACCGCGAACGGCCATTTTATGCAAAGCATTCCATCTTTCTTACCAAGCGCCCGTATGAAAACCAAATAAAAGGGCACGTTATTATCGAATCTTACCGGAAGATTCGAGCAAGGCTTATTGATTTATAACGAAAATGAAGTAAGGAGGCACACTATGAGGAAATCACTCGTAAGTCTTTCGCTGCTGGTTGCCCTCTCGATGTCCGCTTGCGGTAAAACAGCGCCGGCGCCGGCACCTGCCCCAGCTCCTGCACCAGCCCCCAGTCCCGGAGCCGCTGCTGGAGGAACCACGGTGGACGCGCAAGCCACTTTTAAAGCAAACTGTATCAGCTGTCACGGGGCAAGCTTGGAGGGCGGCGTCGGGCCCAACCTGCAGAAGGTCGGGGCCAAATATTCAAAGGATCAGATCGCGACCATTGTCGGCAACGGAAGAGGGGCTATGCCTACCTTTAAAGGCAGACTTGCAGACAATGAAATCAGTGCGGTCGCCGATTGGTTGTCGACCAAAAAATAGCATTTTACAAAAAAGTAATGGGACCAACTTCTTGTTATCCGCTAACAAGAAATTGATCCCATGACGTTTTTTATCGGGGAAAAACCGGCTGCACTCTTTTTTCCAGAAATCAATCACGGTATGTTCTAGCAGCTCGACAGACGCCCAAGAGTTCTTAAATCTGAACCCGAACCCTTCCATATCCTTAATGATGCGCTCTACCTCCGAATTAGGTACTCTCATCTCCAGAGACAATATATGATGGGCCAATTTCGCGAAGTCGTTGAATTGAGGGAAAGTATCTTCGCCATTCGTCATAACCTCTGCATCTCTCCAGAATAGTTTAAATAAATATAGTAAGCGGTACCGAATCTGCTTACAATAGGATCAGCAGGTTATTCCCTTTTTATTCGCCGCTGCTGAATAGTCCTGGGTACAGACCGGACCAATGGCATCGCGGCCGAACCCTAGAAGGAGGGAATTCCATGAATGCAAGAGCGTCATTGCCTCATCTAGCGGTTTTTCAAACGCAGGATCTTGACCCCGATCAGGATGTCGGATTCTGCAACGGCGTTCACGGTCCAGAGGGCGCAAAACCTCGCTTGGGCCGGGAGCCATGGACTAACGGTTCGCTATGGTCGTCAGCTATAATTAGGGTTGCGCCGGAGCCGCCCTGTCGTAATCTATCTTTCCGAAAATAGGCTGCCCATGCCCTGTCCTTATGCTTAATGACTATCGGAAGCCGGTTTCATCTCAATAAAAAAAGAATCGGCCAAAGGGCTGCTAAGGCAGCTCCTTGGTCGTTTAAAGAATTATTTGAAGACGGCCTGCATGGAAACAAGGACCGCCATCTTTATAAACAAAGGCTACCTGCCAAGCCAGCCGCCGTCGACAGCCAACACATGGCCATGAACATAATCCGATGCTGGGGAAGCCAAATAGATCACGGCGCCCACCATATCTTCCGCCCTGCCCCATCTTTCGGCAGGAATGCGTTCCATAATTTGGCGGCTGCGCGTTTCGTTATGTTTCAACGCCGTGTTCATGTCGGTGTCCATGTAGCCCGGCGCGATGGCGTTGACATTGATGCCGAGACCGGCCCATTCGTTGGAGAGCGCCTTCGTCAGCTGCATGACGCCTCCCTTGGCTGCGGCATACGCCGGTACGGTAATGCCTCCCTGAAACGATAGCAGCGAAGCGATGTTTATGATTTTGCCCCGGCCGCCGCGGATCATCCTCCGCCCTGCTTCCTGGCAGAGCAGAAATACGGATTTCAAATTCACGTCCAGGACATCGTCCCAATCCTGTTCGCTGAAATCCACCGCGGGTGCTCTTCGCTGAATGCCCCCGTTGTTGACGAGTATGTCGATTTTACCGAAGAGGGCGTCCACTTGATTCAGCGCTCCCTTGACCTGCTGCATATCCGAGAGGTCGCACGGAACGATCTCGCACCGCCTCCCGAGCGCCTGAATCCGCTCCCTTGTTTCCAGGCCGGCGCTTGAGCGCTGAAGCAGCGCTACATCGGCGCCCGCCTCCGCCAAACCGACGGCCATCGCTTGGCCCAGCCCTCTCCCCGCTCCCGTAACCACTGCCGTTTGTCCCGTTAAATTGAAATATTGCAATGCTTTCCCCTCCTCATCCTCTTGTACAAGATCCGGTTGTTACGGCTTGCTCCGAAGGGGTTGTTCACCTTCTGCGGTTTGCTCGAACAGCTTAATGATTTCAATTACGACGAAAACGGCTTGGACCATAGAATCGACCGAGATATACTCGTATTTGCCGTGATAGTTTTCTCCGCCTGTAAAAATATTCGGTGTAGGCAGTCCCATATAAGAGAGCTGCGAACCGTCCGTTCCGCCCCGGATCGGCTTAATCACCGGTTCAATCCCCAACCGGGTCATGGCCTGATGGGCTAAATCGACGATTTGCTTCACCGGTTCGATTTTCTCTCTCATATTGTAATATTGATCGTTCATATCCAAAATCAATGTTTCGTCGCCATACGTTCGTTTGAACTCGTTCACGATTTGCACGAGCGCGGCTTTCTTGGCCTCGAACGCATTCCTGTCGAAGTCCCGGATGAGATAATGCAGCTTGGTCTCTTCGACGGTTCCGTGAAAGGAGATCAAATGGTAGAAGCCTTCATAGCCTTCGGTAAGCTCAGGCGCCGCTTCTGAAGGAAGCTTCCCGTGCAAGGCCATGCCGATTTTGGCGGAGTTCACCATTTTGCCCTTCGCCGTTCCGGGGTGCACGTTCTTTCCTTTAATCGTGATTTTCGCCTGGGCGGCATTGAAGCTCTCGTATTCGAGCTCTCCCAAGGGACCTCCGTCCACGGTATAGGCATAGCGAGCGTCGAAGGCGGCTACATCGAACCTGTGGGGACCTCTCCCGATCTCCTCATCCGGCGTAAAAGCGACCCGGACCCGCCCGTGTTTGATTTCCGGATGATGGATCAAATAAGCCATCGCCGTCATAATTTCCGCGATCCCAGCCTTATTGTCCGCTCCGAGCAGCGTCGTTCCGTCCGTCGTTATGAGCGTATGTCCTATGTAGCGGGCGAGTTCGGGAAAATGCTGCGGCGACAAAACGACCTGCAGGTCTTTATTAAGGACGATGTCCTTGCCGTCATAGGACTCCGTGATTTGCGGATTGACGTGTGCGCCGGTATAATCGGTGGCCGTATCCATATGAGCCAAAAATCCGATGGTCGGCACCGCTTTTTCCGTCTTGGAAGGCAGCGTCGCCATGACGTATCCATGCTTGTCGATCGTGACGTCCTCCATGCCGATCGCCTCCAGCTCTTGAACAAGCATCCGGGCCAGCGTCAGCTGTCCGGGTGTCGAGGGACAGGTTTCGCTGCTGTCGTCGGACTGGGTGTCTACCTTGACATAGGATGTAAATCGTTGAATGATTTCGTCCTTCATTGCTTCTCATCCCTTCTGTTCTATGGATGGTTATACGGCCCATCGGCTTCCAATATCCAAGTTTGCCCAATCTTTATATTACCATTACCGGCCAAGAAAACCACGCACAAAAAATAAACACTGCCCTAAAGTCGGCTCCGTTCATGCCGCTGAGACAGTGTTCATCGTATTCCGACTGAAGCTATGGCCCAGTCACTAAACCGATTGCGTGCCGTTGACACAGCACAATCTCATTACACCCAGACTCTATAAGGAAGAACTGATCGTTTCCTCCTTCATTAGACTCTTGTCCGGGAAGCCTGTCTTATATGAATCCTCGATTGATGTCTTATGTTCTCCTCATTCAACTTATTTTTAAACTATACCACGTTCAATATTACAATATTTAGGCCAATATTATAATATTTAGTTCGCATACATTGTTTACGTTTGGAATGAGGAAATACGTGTTAATTAATCCATACTTTTGCTAGCAACTCTATCCACCCACTTATAGTTATTTTCTATGAATTTCATTTATTTTATATATTAGACCAATGGAAGTTCGAGCCATACAATAGGTTTATGATGTTCGATAACGTGAAACCACTCGAATGCGGAGGGATATGGATGACTATGGATACGGCAAGCAGCCGAGCCGAATTGTCTGGAAAGCTGACGAACGTTTTAGATGCACGTACATTAAGCGCATCGCATCGCAGACTGTCCGAGCTCGTTCACAAAGGGATACGCGTTCTTGACGTAGGGTGCGGAACAGGAGCCATTACACGGGGAATCGCCGAAGCGGTCGGTCCTGGGGGGAGAGTCGTCGGGATCGACAGCAACCCGAAGCTGATTGACAAAGCCCGTCAAATGCATGGAACTGTGCCCGGATTAACCTTTGAAACCGGTGAAATCTATAAACTTGATTTCAAAGAATCGTTCGATATGGTCACCGCTGCTCGAGTATTTATCTGGTTATCGGATCCGGTGGAAGCCTTGCATCGGATGAAGCATGCCGCAAAAATCGGCGGGCGCATCTTGATCTCGGATTATAATCATCTCAAAATATCTTGGCAGCCGGAGCCGCCGGCTAGCATGCTTCACTTCTACAAGGCTTATCTGAAGTGGCGAGCCGATGCCGGTATTCGTAATGATATAGCCGATTGTCTTCCCGGTTTATTCCAGGACGCCGGGCTTCATGAGATTGTTGTAACGCCCCAGCATGAAATAACGAAGCGAAGCGATCCCGATTTCGAATCGCGCATCGCCCTCTGGGCCGATACGGCGTCGAGCCGGGGGGCCCAAATGGTCCGGGACGGGTATATGGAAGAGTCCGATGTAATCAGCGCCGAACAAGAATACCGGGAATGGATTTTTAGCGAGGCTCAATCCTTGACCATGTATATGCTTGCGGTGGAAGGAACGAGGTGACGCAATAAATACAAAAGCTGCCCAGATCATTCTCTGTCTGGGCAGCAAAGGGTTAACGAAGATGAGCGACGATTTGCCATCGCACGACGCATCTATTTTTTTGCTGATTCCGCCTGCTCGATTTTTTTGTTTGAGCCTTCGGTGACATCCCGCAGCATCGTATTCATATCCTTGCCTTTTAGCAGCATATCTTTCATCCCCGAGCCTAAATCGTCGGCGGCCATCTTATTATACGGATTAACCGAACCGGGAGCGGCATATTGGTCAGGCTGAAGCGCCTTCACGTTCTTCCCCTTATACATCGGGTTATCTTGGCCGAATTGCTCCCGAACCTTATGGTTACTTAGCGTCGGCAATAGAGTTCCTTCCTTGGCGCGCGCCGTCTGGAATTCTTCCGATGTTAGGTAAGAGATCACGTCGAAAGCATCGTCCTTAAGATCGCTCATGGAGGTAACGTAGAAATACGTCGGATACGCCTGAGGTCCGACCTTATTGCCTGAGAATACCGGGAAGGAAGCTAGATCCCAGTTCATGTCCCCAATCTCCGTCTGCGAATGAAGCGCCGTTACCGACAGGAACATGGCGACCGTACGGTCCTTAAAGAACCGGTTCCTTTCATGCGGTTCGGACAATTTGTCCGGCAGAGGACCGTTCTGAATCCGATAAAATCGCATCAGATTATCGATCCATGTCTTCCACTTGTCGTCCGTGTTGAAGGTAGTTTTATTCGTAGCGCTGTCCACAATCGGCAGCGATAATTGATTCATCAGCACCAAATGTCCATGCGAAGAGCCTAACCCCCAATACTGCACCCCTGCGTCCGTTCGGGTTAACTTCTTACTTAATTCGTACAGCTCGTCCCAAGTCATGCCGTCCTTCGGATAAGGTACGCCGAATTTGTCAAAAAGATCTTTGTTATAATAAATCGATGTCGGCGGCACAAACACAGGCAGGCCATAAATGCCGTTATTCTTAGCCAGCTTCTTTGCTGCGTCGACCATAGTCGCGTCAAGCTTGGAGAGATCATAATTGTTTTTCTTGATTAACGGCGTAATGTCGTATTGCAGACCGTTGTCGAGCAGCTGGGAGGACGTCTGACCGATGGACGTGAACAATATATCAATTTTTTGTCCGGCAGTAATCAATTCCGGGATGTTCTGTCCTTTGCCTCCAACCAGATACTTTAAAGTAATATGGGGATACTTTTTCTTAATCGGCTCAGCAAATACTTTGTTGAAATCGCTTTCGTTCCAATCCGCGGCATACTGATAATAAACCGTCAATTCTACCGGAGCTTTCTTCGTTTCCCCCGCACCCCCGGGTGTGCCGCTTGGAATTCCCGAGCTGCTGCAAGCGCTTACGAAGGATAGCGCGAGAATAGCGAATAGCGATTTTCGAATCATGATATACTCCCCCTATAGTCGTCATGAATATAGCTGTTGCTATTATAGATGGGATAGTCTGGATATTCCATCTCATATCCTCATTTGTTTTTATTCAAAATTCACTTTATTCCTGCCATATGTTCCGTCAGCATAAGCTTGTGACCGGATTGTGACCATTTTGAGCATCATTTTAAGACAATTTTAGGTTACAATGGTTTATGATCCGTCATCGATACAACGATGCGAGAGGAGCTGGAGCATTGAAATCGTTAAGCTCGAAACAAAAAAAATGGCTGCTTTCCTTCCATCTATTGTTTGACGGCATTCTGCTCGGCGAATCGGTCGTCATTGTCATCGTCAGTATCGCAGCGCTGTCCGCGACGAGCCGGGAAGTGCTGCAGGCCTGCTATCTTATCATGAATTTAATAGCCCGCACGGGAATACGGGCTTCCATGATCGGAACCGTGCTGACCGGCATTCTTCTCTCGGTTCTAACCCGCTGGGGGCTCTTTCGCTATTATTGGATCATGGTCAAGGAGGGTTTGACCTTATTGTCTATCGGGATCGGAGTAATCGGCTTCTACGTTTGGAGCTTCAGAGGACTTACCATGATCTCCGCCGAGGGACTCGAAGCGCTTCACAATCCGGTCTTTCAAGTGAATACGGCAGCACTGTGGACCGGGATTGCGCTTCAAATCATGTCGCTGGCCGGCATGACCGTCATATCGGTATTTAAGCCTTGGGGCTCAAGAGGCCACTAATATGTGAGAAACCGTCCGAAAAAATCACCGGACGGTCCTTTAGCGTGTTTATTCATTGCGCTTTGGAGGGTGGGCTATGGGGTTCCAACCGCTGTTGATCTCAAAGGCGGCTGCTATCGCTATTCCACCCCATGCCCGACGGCCGTTTGTCGAATGACCAGCTCTCCCGTGCAACCGGTTGGCAGCCGGATTTCCAGAAGTCCATGATCCATGAGCTTGAACTCAGCGGTAACCCCGTTCCAGGTTACCGAATATGCGCCATTGCCGTTCATACAGGCAAGCACCAGGTGCTTCCGCCCGGACTCGCCGTTATGGCTCAGGCTGGCGGTCATTTCCGTTTTCCCTTCGTGAAACTCAAAGTGATGAATCCATACATCGAAGCCTGCCGTGAATGTGCCTGGCGTATAATAAGCATGAAACCAGCAAAGCACCGGGGAGGATAATCCGCCGAAGTGATGCCACCCCGCTCCCCTGCCCGATTCGATAATAAAATGCTCGAAGCAATGATACGATTCGCGGACTTCCTTCTCCCAGAGGGCTAGAGCCGTAAGGGCAATCCGGCGGGCAAGCTCTCCATGCCCTAGCCCCAGAAGCGCCTTCCAATAAAACCATTGATGCGGCATCCAGACTGCGCCGTTCCAGTAACCGTCAAGACGATAATAGGCTGCGGATTGATCGACCGTGCTTAATCCGATCGGACTCCATAGACGGGAGCTGTCGGATAGATGAGTAAGGAGACGCTTTTCCTGCTCGGCCGAACAAATGCCCGCGATTAAAGGATACGCTCCATCCAGGCCCATATTGTAATTTTGGCCGCCGGGATGACGCAGGAGCGACACCGGTTTTCCTTCCTCGTCATGCAGCACATAACCGAAGTAACCTTCCGCCTCATCCCAGGCATTCTGCTGGATCGCTTCACGGAACCGGTCGATATCTTCATCATATTCCAGAATATCCTCCGAATGGTTTCCGATGGCAGCCGCGGCCATTTTTAAAATTTTGGCTATCCGGATGGCATGGCTCGTATTGGATACGGGAGCGGTACGGCCGGTCAAGCCTTCACGATGCACTGCTACCTGCGGCGGATAATCATCCCATCCCCCGGAATTATAGAAATAATCCCATGTTTTCAGCAAATGCGACGGCAAGGCGCTTGTTGTGGAGCTGCCGGTTTTACCGGCGTAGAATTGATAATACTGCCTTAGCTTAGGGTAGAACGAATGCAGCATTTCGCTGGATCGGGTCTTATTCCACAGCTCCAAGAACAAATAAAGCTGTACGGGCACCATGCTCCCGTGATGGATAAAAGCGGCGTGAGGATCGCCGGACTCGGTCAGGTACGCGTTCAGGCATTCAACGGCCCGCCGGATGTTAAGCTCGGCCAGCCCAAGACCGATAAAGCCGGAATCCCACGTGTAGAGGCTATCCCACCAGCGGCCCGGCGTATTGTGCCGGATATACGAACGTCTCGTATAAACCGGATAGACGACGTTCGTTAACAGAGTCGCAGCCATAAGCTGCTGACTGAAACGAAAGGCATCTCCAGCCGGGGTACTCTCTAGCCGAGGTACCCGGGCTCTGGCTTCTTCAAACACTTCCTCGCATTCCGCTTCCTCCGGCATTCCGCTGCTTAGAGCTTCTTCGACCTCCTGCAAAGATCCGGAGACGACTATGGCGTATATCCGTTTGCTGCTGCCAGGCTGAAGCCGGATCGGCCGCAGAAACACATTCGTAAAGTGGCCTTCGCCCTCGCCTTTCAACACGGAATTGACATGATGATATACGGTGTGGCGCATGAAGCGGTCTAATTCGTCACAGTGGAATTCCCGGACTTCATAATCCGGATAGTTCCACAATATGCCGTAGAATTGGTTCAATCCCTCATACTTCAAAATCAAGCTGCTGCGGACAGGTCCCGGCAGCAAAGTAGGGTGCTGATTCCGATTCTCCCTTTCAAACCGGACCTCGCCCGCCGACTGGTGCTCAGTAACCACAAGGCCGTCCAGCATCAGTTCCGCCCCTCCGTTGGAAATCAAGCGCAGGACAAGCCGCCTCGCATGTAACGGCCCCAGATCGATTCGCTCCGTCATGAGCTCTCCGGAGCCCTTCAGCTCCAGCAATGCCTCGATATCGCCTCTCACGGACAGGCGCAGCGTTGCGCCGGCTTCCATTCTATAGCGAATAAGGAGAACGGCATGCTCGTACGGTCCCGGCGTTTCGATGTCATAGGCTACTTGGTCCCCCTTATCCAAGCCGAAGCCTTTTCCGAGACCCGAACCTCCAACGAAGCCATGCCCCCTGATCTCCCCTCTGTACCAGCCGTCATACACCAGGTTATCGGATGGACGAGGCGCAGCAAATTGCAGCTCGCTATAATCCAGCGCATCGGCCCAGACGGCTTTGGAGGGCAGAACAACTTTGTCGCATTGCAGGACGGGACCGTGTGAACGCAACTCAGGAAAATGAAGGGATCCCATCAAATGGAGCACCAGATTTTGTTCCTGCTCCGTACGATTCACCAGCTCCGCCCGGACCAAACGGGTATGATCGGAAAGTGCGGCAAAAGCGACATCGGCATAAACGCGGTCTTTCCACTCCATTTCGTGACGGTGCATGAAGTAGCTCAAATCAGGCGCCGCTTCCCGCGGATGATAGCCGGATTCCCACATCACGTTCGGGACGTCCACTTTCCTGCGGTAAAATCCGGGAAACACGCTAAGGTCGAAGCGGATTCCCCGGTACGAATCGGCAATATGCGACAGACCCATGTACTTCTTCGTATAAGGACCCCAAGCCGGAAGCTGCGGCAGGTCATGCGTTCCTTTCAAAGCTTCCATTCTTCATCTCTCCCCGGCTTCGCGCAAAGAAGGCATAGCCTCACGATCGGCTTCATGCCTTCCTCACGAATTCATTATTTGTGCGTGCTCTTATACCATTCCGTAGCTTCTTTAATCACTTGGTCGCCGCCCCGCTTCTTCCAGTCCTCTACGAATTTGTCGAAGGCGTCTACCGATTCTTTGCCGGTCACAATTTTGGCTGCAAGCTCCAACCACAAGCCGTCCTTGCCCAGCTCCGGACGGGACTGCAGGGTCGGCAGCGCGGGCATTCCCATGCCGTCGTTCTTGCGCCCTTCCTTGTTTGCGAGGTCAATCGCCTTTAATACCAGATCTCCGGACGGACGGGCCTTCATAAATTCGTTATTCGTCAAATAAGAGGGGCCCACGAGTCTCAGCCAATTTTGATGCATCTCTTCTTTGTAAATCTCATCCTGTTTTTGCGGAAACTTATAATTGATCTTCCCGTTATCTACCGTATAGTCTTCACCCTCCAGCCCGTAAGTCAGAAACTTCTGCGCTTCGTCCGAGTAGAACCAGTCGAGAAATTGAATGGCCGCTTGCGGATTTTTAGTCGTCTTAGGAATCACCCATACGTTGCCTCCGACTTGGGATCCGATACCGAAGCCTCCTTTGCCGTCCGGGCCGGTCGGCGCCGGAATCACCTCCAGCTGGGCGCTGGGTGTTCCCGTCTTCACCTCGGCAGACCATTTATCCGCCATTCGCGCCGCATGCGTCCACAAGCCGACGATGCCTTTCGCTTTAATCTTGGCATCCCAGTCTTTGGCCTGCTGTACGAATACCTCGTTGTCCAGCAGCTTTTCTTCGTACAGCTTTTTATAAACGCCGAGCGCTGTTTTCATCTGCGGCCGGATCATGTTCGGCACGAGCTGGCCGTTCTCGAACTTCCAGTCGGCCGGCAGCACGTCATAAGCACCGAAGAAGGCTTCCGTGAACGCAAGCTTTTCCCGTCCGGAGTAAGGGATTTCATCGGCCTTGCCGTTGCCGTTCGGGTCCTTGTCCCTGAATGCGCGCAGCATATCGATGTATTCGTCCACCGTTTTCGGAGGCTTGAGGCCGAGCTTATCCAGCCAATCCTTTCTTACCATCATGACATTGCCGTTCGGTGTCGGATTCGTGGTCGGGATCCCGTAGATCTTGCCGTCTTTGCTGACGGAAGCGAAGTCCCAGGCTTCCTTCGAAATGTTCTTCTTCAGATTGGGACCGTATTTGTCAATGAGGTCGTTAAGCGGGATAAGGATGCCGGTGTCGACGGCCGGCGCTACTTCCGGTTTGTTGATCCCGTGCGTCTGCAGAAGATCGGGCAGCTCTCCGCCCGCAAACAGCAGCGTCAGCTTCTGATCGAATTCCCGGTGCGGGATCAAATCAAGCGTTACGTCGGTCTTCGAGAGCTCGCGAAGCTTCTTGGTATATTTGTCATCATTGATATTCGGCGAGCCCTCGATGTACTGCAGCCCTTCGGTACCGATGCCGATCTTCAGCTTTGCGGGTTTATTGTCCCCGTTCCCCCCGGACGGCGCCTTCGCGCTATCGCTCCCCGATGAACAAGCCGTCAATGAACCGGATAATAAAGTGAGAGACAACGCAAACATAGACCATTTTTTTGACATATCCCCTTCTCCTTCGCTTGGAAATTAGCCTTTCACCGATCCCAGCATGGCCCCTTTAATAAAATGCTTTTGAACCATCGGGTAAACAAACAATATAGGCAAGGTGGCCACCATAATCGTAGCCATCTTAATCCCCTCCATCGATTGGAGCGTAACGTTCACGCTCTGCATCAGAGACTCGGTATCGCTGTCCACGATGAGCTGCCTAAGCTTCACCTGCAGGGGGAACAAGCCGGGATTGCGGATAAACATAATGGCATTGAAATATCCGTTCCAATGTCCCACGGCATAGAATAGGCCGATCGTGCTTAAGGAAGGCAGCGACAAGGGAAGGACGACGCTCCACCATATACGGTAATCGCCCGCTCCGTCGATCTTGGCCGCTTCCACCAGTCCGTCCGGGATTTCGCGAAAAAAAGAAACCATAATGATCAGGTTAAATGCGCTGATCGCGCCGGGAACAATAAGCGCCCAGAGCGTATTGAGCATCCCCAGCGACTTGACTAACAGATACCCCGGAATAAGCGGTACCTGAAAAATCATCGTGAATACGACGAGCAGCAGGATGAAAGTCCTCCCCTTCAGCTCATTCCGGGATAGGCCGTAAGCCATCAGGGCGGTGAACAATAAATTGAAGGCCGTACCGAAAACCGTCAGGAAGATCGTAACTCCGAACGATTTCCAGATCGCCGCATTCTTTAATACCGCCTGATAGTTGATGAAGGTCGGATCGGAAGGCCAAACCGTCACTTTTCCTTGCGAAATGGCCGTCCCGCTGCTTAATGAACCGGCGAATATATGAAGAAACGGCAGAAGCATTGCCAGCCCGATCAATGTCAGAAACGCGTAATTGAAGCCTAAAAACCATTTGCGCGAAGCGCTTTCTCCAATCATGGGATGGGCCCCTCCTTTCCCTGCGGACTAATAAATCGAGCTGCCAGTCGTTTTTTTGCTCAAATGATTGGCGCCGACGACCAGGATAATGCCGACAACCGATTTGAATAATCCGATGGCTGTCGTGTAGCTGTACTGTCCCCCGAGGAGACCGACGCGATAAATGTAAGTATCGATAATTTCACCGGTGACGGTTACGAGCGGATTGAGCAGCATATAAATTTGCTCGAAGCCGAGATCCAGAATGTGACCGACTCGAAGCAGCAGCAGAACCATAATGGTAGGCAGCAGGGAAGGAAGGGTGATATGGAACGCCTGCCGCAGCTTGCTTGCCCCGTCGACCTCCGCCGCCTCATATAATTCCGGATGAATTCCGGCAAGCGCCGCCAAATAAATGATCGTGTTCCAGCCTACTTCTTTCCAAATACCCGAGATCACGACAATCGATCGGAAATAATCCGGCTCCTGCATAAAAAATACAGGTTGTCGCCCGAGCGAGCGCAGTACATCGTTCACCATCCCGGAGCTGGGGGACAGGAAATTAATGACCAATCCCCCTACAATGACCCAAGACAAAAAATGCGGCAAATACAAAATCGTTTGAATCGTACGCTTGAACGCCATCCGGCGCACCTCGTTCAGCAGTATCGCGATGAAGACGGGAGCCGGAAAGCCGAACACTAGCTGGTAAATACTGATCAGCAGCGTATTTTTCAGCACTCTTAGGAATTCGGGGTACGTAAACAAGTTGTGAAAATGCTTGAGCCCTACGAATTTGCTGCCGAGCACGCCGCTAAATACGTTATAATCTTGAAATGCAATCGCAATCCCGGCCATCGGGACATATTTGAACAGCACAAAAAACAAGAGTCCGGGAAGCACCATGGAATAAATTTGCCAATGCTTCCACAAATATTTGCCTATTCGCGGTCTGCTTCCGATCGCCGCAGCGGCCTGAACCGCGGGTTGATTTCCGCTTCCCTCCATAGCGCAGCTCCTTTCCTGAAGTGACTTGTCTTGGAACCATTGTAAACGTTCTCACGGAATCAGAACATGTCTTCCGATGCTCAAAGTTGTGTTTATTTTACTTCCTTCGCGCGGGTTTTGCGGCATAATAAAAGAAGACGCCTGCCGGACGTCTTCCATCTTTGTCGCTAGAACCCGGTCATCCGCTTCTTATATTCCGTCGGGCTTAATCCATACCATTTCTTGAATGATTTCGCAAAATGCGGGTAATCCATATAGCCGACGGCCCAGGCGATCTCATAGGTTTTGCTGCCCGCCTCCAGCAGCAGCTCCTTGGCATGCTCCATCCTCCGGCGGATAACATACTCGGTAAATGAAATCCCCATCTCCTCCTTGAAACTTCGGCTGAAATACGAGATAGACATCCCGGTCTCTGCGGCGGCTTGCTGCATCGACAGCTCCGGGTCACTAAGACGATCATGAATAAAAGCAAGCGCCTTCCGAACAGGATGATATAGGCCCCAATTGCGGGACTGTCGGATGCGATTCATGATGTCGATAAGACCGTTCTTGACTAGCTCGAGTAGATCGTCTTCTGCAGCCGAGGGAACGGGATCCATCTCCGCACTTTCCTCATCGCCCCGCAATTGCAGCTCGCCCTGCAGCAGGGCAATCAGGTCGTCAGCTGCATTTCGAATCGTTCCGGCTCCGGGCTTCGCTATCTCCAAACGTCGCATGAATTCAATCCAAGCGCGTATCGCTTCCTCCTCGTTCAGCAGCCAGACGTGTTCGGCGATTTGTTCAGCGGCCTTCTTGCATTCTTGAAGCCAGAATCCCCGCTGCTCCTTGGCTTTGCGCGCCGCCTCCAATTTGCAAGCCGTCTTCGTCAGTATTTCGTACACCTGCTCTTCTCTAACCGGCTTTAACAAGTAATCGGCAACGCCATACCGCAGTCCTTGCTGGGCATAAGCAAATTCGTCGTAGCCGGATAAAATCACGATATCCACCGTTCTTGCGCACTTCCCGGATGAATTCCAATCCGTCCATTACCGGCATGCTGATGTCCGTAATGATCAAATCTGCAGGCTCCTTCTCCCATAAGGCCAGCGCCTCGTCTCCATCCTCCGCTTCACCGCTGATCCGGAAACCGTAAGGGCTATCGCCAATCAGCTTGGACAAGCCTTTCTTGATCATGATTTCGTCGTCTACGATCATGACATTGTACATGGAATCCCCGCCTTTTTATAGTGAAATGGAACTTGCCGGACCTTCGCCTTCATACCTTAGCCTGAGTTCAACGATCGTTCCGCCGGCATCCGATTTGACGATGTAGAGTCCGTAAGGCGGACCGAATACAAGCCGGAGTCGCTGATGAACGTTCCATAAGCCGATTGCTTCGAAAGAAGAGCCGCTAAGCGAATTTTCCGCTAGGAAGGCTTCATTGTAAGCGGCTCTCCGCTCCGGCTCCATTCCCCTGCCCCGGTCTTCTATCCGCATTGCGAATCCCCATTCGTGCAGCTCACCTGAAATACCGATATACGTCGGCTTCAATTTGTGAGCCTGATATCCGTGCTTAAACGCATTCTCCACGATCGGCTGAACGGTCAAGCGCAGAATAGGTACTTGCTCCAGCAAGCTCCCGTCCAGCTTGATCTCCGTTTCCAGTGCCTTAAACCGTTCTCTTTGAATATCCAGATAAGTGCCGGTATGGCGAATCTCTTCGCCTAGCGTAACCGTCTGCCTCGGATGTCCCGTGCTGTAACGGAATATATCGGATAATGCGGCGGTCATCCGGCTGATCGGCCTCACCCCCTCGACAAGGGCATAAGAATTAATGATTTCCAGCGTATTGTATAGAAAGTGAGGGTTAATTTGAGATTGCATAGCCTGTAAAGCGGATTCGCGCTGCCGAATTTCCATTTCCTTTTCTTTCAGCCGGGAGGAGTGCACCTCTTCGATCAAATAATATATTCGTTTCACCATCTTATTAAAACTGTGATTCAGCTGTCCGATTTCATCCCTCCGATTCTCCGGCGCCCGAACCGCCAAGTCCCCTTCCTCCGCTTTGCGCATCAGCCGCTGAAGATGGGACAAGGAACGCGTGGCCCGCAGCGAATAGCCGGCTACCAATAATAAGGCCAAGCCGACGAGCAGAAGACCGATCCATACGGTCATGTTCCTCAGGCTGATCATATCCTCATTCAGCTCGTGAAGCGGCACCTCGGATACGAGCGTCCATCCCGTTTGCTTCGAACGGTGGAAGATGACCAGCCGCTTCTCCCCATCTACCCGGTCGACGGAATAACCGCTGCTTCCGCCGAATTTCAACCGGGCCCCTCGTTCGTCTGCAGCTTGCCCCCACTTCTCCTTATCCGGGTGGTAGATGATGCTGCCACCCCCATCCATCACCCAGACGTATCCGGTTCGTCCCAGCTTGACCTTGTCCAAAATATGTATGATTTCATTCAAGCGCAGATGCACGATAAGCAATCCGGCCGAGCGGTAAGAAAGCGTATCCATAAATTTACGGGAAATGGTTAATACCGGCGTCGAATCCTTGTAGCTGAGGCCCATGATTTTATAGTTCCGGTCATCCATGAGCTCATCCTTGTACTGCTCGTAGCTGTCTTTAGCGGCAAAAGTGTTATAGCTGGCCGTAGCAATTCCCGACTTCGATACGATCGATAGCCCGTATATATCCGGCCGGCCGAAAATGATGCTCGGGAACAGCTCCTCCGAAATTTTGCTGCTGATCAAAAATCGTTCAAATTGATCCGACGGGTCCAATTTCATAAAAGACTGAATTTGCGGATTGAGCAGAAGCGGATAAGTAATCCGTTCCACATCGGCAAAATACCAGTCCAGCTGGGAGTTGATCTGCTGCACCAATTGCTCGCTGTAACCGATTGCATTTTTCTCGATCGCCTCGGTCGATCGGACATACCACATCATTCCGAAGATAAGAAGCGGGAAACAGAGAAAAAATAAGATCAGCAGCAGAAGCTTCGTTTTCATGGAGACTGCGTTTGGTATTGCGATCCGCATCGTACCCATCCCCAATGCATGGTTGTTTTGTTATACCATACCATGGAAGAAGGGATGTGAAAAGCATCCTCAAAGAAGAGCAGGCTGCTCCATGTATGGGCAGCCTGCTTCGAAGAACGATCCCCGCATTTAATTCGATTTACTGATCGTCTCTTCGACCAAACGTTCAATCAGCTCCTCTAAGCCGAGCGAGCCGATATCTCCTTCCCCTCGCTTGCGGACCGCGACCGTGCCCGAGCTTTGCTCATTCTCGCCTAACACAAGCATGTAAGCCACTTTTTCAAGCTGGGCTTCACGAATTTTATAGCCAAGCTTCTCGCCGCGCTGATCAACTTCCGCGCGAAGGCCCGCCGCCTCCAGCGCACGCTTCACTTGAACCGCATAAGGAACGTACGGATCCGACACCGGCAATATTTTGACCTGCACCGGCGCAAGCCAGCATGGGAAGGCTCCGGCATAATGCTCCGTAAGAATTCCGATGAACCGATCGATCGAACCGTAAACGGCGCGGTGAATGACGACCGGACGGTGCTTCTGGTTATCTTCGCCAATATATGACAGATCGAACTTCTCGGGCATTTGGAAATCTAGCTGGATCGTGGCGCATTGCCAGCTGCGTTTCAGCGCATCGAGAATGTGAAAGTCGATCTTCGGGCCGTAGAAGGCTCCGTCTCCTTCATTAACAACGTAGCGGATGCCCCGCCGGTCCAGCACATTCTGAAGCGCGTCTTCCGCTTCGTTCCATAACACTTCGGAGCCCATAGAGCTCTCTGGACGAGTGGACAGCTCAATCTTGTAGTCGAATCCGAATATCCGGTACATTTCATCGATCAGCGCTATAACGCGGGCGATTTCATCCTCGATCTGATCCGGTCTTACGAAGAGATGGGCATCGTCCTGACAGAACGTCCGTACGCGCATCATGCCGTTCAAGGCGCCGGAGTACTCGTGCCGGTGGACTTGCCCGAATTCGGCGATCCGCAGCGGAAGCTCGCGGTACGAATGAAGGGTGTTTTTGAAGATCAGCATGTGCCCCGGACAGTTCATCGGCTTCAGCGCGAACCTGTCTTCATCGACCTCCGTGAAATACATATTCTCGTGATAATGATCCCAGTGCCTTGATTGCTCCCAGAGCCGTTGATTCATCATAAACGGCGTCCTTACCTCCTGGTAATCATGTCTCCTCTGCAGCACCCTCGAGAAATTCTCTAGCTCCGTACGGAGCGTCATGCCCTTCGGCAGATAGAACGGCATGCCGGGGGCCTCCTTAGAGAACATGAACAAGCCGAGCTCTTTCCCCAGCTTCCTATGATCGCGCTTCTTCGCTTCCTCGAGCAGGAACAAATGTTCCTTCAGCTGTTCCTTCTTAGGGAAGGCGGTCCCGTAAATGCGCTGCAGCATTTTGTTGTCCGAGCTCCCTCGCCAGTAGGCGCCTGCTGCGTTTAGAAGCTTGAATGATTTGATCCGGCCGGTAGACGGCAGATGGGGCCCACGGCACAGATCCACAAACTCGCCTTGCTCATACAGAGTAATCACCGAAGTCTCGGGCAACTCATGTATCAGCTCCAGCTTCAGCGACTCCCAGAGTTTCTCGAATGTTCTTATCGCTTCTTCGCGGCTTACGACACGCCGGGTAATGGGCAGGTTCTCCTGCACAATGCTTTCCATGACCCGCTCAATCGCAGCAAGATCGTCAGTCGAGATAGGCTTCTCGATGTCGATGTCATAATAGAAGCCATCCTCGATGACGGGACCGATTCCGAGCTTTACTGAACCCTGCCCATAGATTCGCTTGATGGCTTGAGCCATGAGATGCGCCGTGCTGTGCCTTAGCACCTGCAAGCCGTCCCGGCTGTCTGCGGCGACGATTTCGACGAGGCAGTCCTCTTCGATCGACCGGCTGAGGTCCGCCAATTGACCGTTCAGCTTCCCGGCAACCGCATTCTTGCTGAATCCCGGACGGATGGACTCCGCCACTTGCTCAACCGTAGTCCCTGTGGCTTACTCCCGTACAGCCCCATCCGGAAAAGTTACTTTGATCGACATGTTCATTCCTCCATTTTATTGGTATTTGAATCTACACTAGGATAAACGCCTACGCCGTCCTTGTCTTACAAGGACCAGCGCGTTTACCAAGGTTGATGCGAAAAGGGGCTTTCAGCCGGGTCCCCTCTCTCTGTTCGGCATCGGATAAGCTTTCATGTCCTTGGTCGAAGCTTTTAACCTTCTTCACTAGAAAAAACAAAAAAACACTCGGTCCTGAAGGGACGAGTGCGCTCGTGGTTCCACCCTAATTCGATCCGCCGTACGGCAGGATCCTCATATCGGTTTCTGTAACGGGAATTCCCGGCGACCTATACTCTCACCCGTTGGATGATTTCCATATCGCAGCTGCAAGGGGGTAAAACGCTTAGGATGTCCGAAGGGGCTTTCAGCCGGGTCCCCTCTCTCTGTTCGGCATCGGATAAGCTTTCATGTCCTTGGTCGTCGCTTTTAACCTTCTTCACTGGAACAAACAAAAAAGCACTCGGTCCTGAAGGGACGAGTGCGCACGTGGTTCCACCCTAATTCGATCCGCCTTACGGGGCAGGATCCTCATATCGGTTTCTGTAACGGGAATTCCCGGCGACGTATACTCTCACCCGTTGGATGATTTCCATATCGCAGCTGCAAGGGGGTAAAAGGCTTAGGATATCCGAAGGGGCTTTCAGCCGGGTCCCCTCTCTCTGAGTGGCATCGATAATCTTTCATGTCCTTGGTCGAAGCTTTTCATAAATCATAACGAACGGCTATGCCGATTGTCAAGCGCAATCTTATACGAAACGAGAAAATCTTGAAACCGGCGCGCGGCTAAGGATAATATCGTTTCTCGAGCGATGCGACGATGAAGATCCGCTCTCAGCCGGGCTCATCAGCCAACTCATTGAAATCGCTTCCACTAAGATCGAGCCCTTGGTTTGAAGAGTTAGCTGTTATATTCTTTTTGCATTTGAACCTAATGCCCTGCCGTAGTCTCCAAAACATCGGTGCCCTGCTTAGCATAAGCCATATTTTTGGTTATCAAACTGACAATCACTAAGACTGCAATATTAACGAATAGGGCGATAATTCCTTCATTCAAGTCTTTCATTGCTTGGGGAAGATAAGGAAACAGTTGACCGATATTGATGTTCCCCAGGTCCATAAAAGAGACTAGCGCTCCCCCAGTTATTATCCCGGCAAATACTCCATGTTTGGTTGCAAAATTCCTTCTCATCAAGCTGGCGAAAAAGGCGGGAGCGAGCTGGGTGATAAAATTATAAGCGATTAAAGCGAGACTAAAAAGGGTATTCCCACCTTTAAACGTCAAGTAAATCCCTGTGAGAGAAATAAGTGGCACCAAGTATTTTACCAGTTTGGCAATCTGTTGGTCCGTTGTAGACGGCGTGAACACGCGATATATATTTTTAGCAAGCAAGGTGGATATGGACATCAGCAGCATTGAACTTGGCACTAGAGCCGCTAACACGCCGGTTCCGCCAATTAAACCTACAAACCACGGGTCAAAAGACTGTTTAGAAAGCTGCAGCAAAATAAGATCCGCTTCGCTGCCTTTTAACCCCGGTGCCTGTAAGATCGCTGCAAATCCTACAAAAAAGGCAAACAACAATATCAATTGGTATATTGGCATTAAGATTGCATTTTTTCGTAAAGCTTTTTCGCTGGAGGCAGCAAAAATAGGAGAAAATCCGTGAGGCCACATATAAAATCCAATCGAGCTTAAAATAACGGTCGATATGTACCATGATACGCTCATTCCTTGTTCCGGAAGAACGGTAAAGTTCGGTTTTGCATGTTCAACAGCCTCAAACATCGATTGAAAACCGCCATAATAATGAATCGGGAAATAAACTCCTAAAAATACGACAATGCCAAGAATCAGAATATCCTTCAAAACGGATGTCCGGGCAGAACCGTGAATGCCGGAAATCATCACAAAAATGGTCACGCCAATAGCTCCAACCCAAATGGCGGCTGTAGAAGGAATGGCTCCATACGATGTGGCAGAAACGATATAACCTAACCCCTTCAATTGCAGGACTAAGTAGCAAGTACAAGCTATAACGCCTATAACCGCAACAAGCACGCCAAGATAAGGGCTTTGATATTTTTTTACAAAAAAATCCGATTGGGAAACTAATTTGTGCTTCTTGGCGTATCTCCAAATCGCAGGGAAGGTCCAGTAGGAGATTACGGTAGCCAGACAGCCGTAGGTTACGATACTAAAGATGGAACCTCCATCCCCATAAGCCGAACCGCTTGCACCCAAAAAGGTAAAGGTCGTATACATTTCTCCTGCGGACAAGAGGAAAATCAACAGGGTTCCCATTCCGCGTCCTCCGACGGACCATTGTTCCAAGTTCATTTCTTTCCCTTTTTTAGCCCGGATCCCGATCAAAACAGAAATGATGAAAAAAAACAGGATGAAAAACACGGCAATATTCATCTTGAATCCCCCTTCTGATTAGCAGGATCTAGTTTATATATAATTCCCAAAATACCCGTGGTTAGAAAAGACCAGAATACAATCCAAAAGTGAAAAAACGGCATTCCCAGAACATAGGGCGTCACTTTATTCGTAAAGAAAGTGCCCACAATAAAGCCAAGAAACGGAATCATTCCGAGCCAATATATGGATTTCATACTTTTCCCCCTAGCATGTTAGATTTAACAGTTTAAAAGTCCCGTGTACAAATAGCTTCACCCCATATTGCAAAGCCTGTTCATCGAAAGTAAATTTTGGATGATGGTGAGGATAAATAATCCCTTTATTTTCATTACGAGCTCCTATACTAATATAAGTTCCTGGAACTGCTTGCTGATAAGCAGAGAAGTCCTCGCTTCCCATCACTGGCTTGATCATCTCTCGGCTATCTTCGCCAAAGACTTCACAGACCGTTTCATCCATCCAGCGTGTTACTTCTTCATCATTAATGACCGGAGCATAACCGAACTGATAATCGAATTCATAAGCAGCTCCGTGCGCTTCTGTAATCCCTTTTACTATGCGTTCGATAAAAGCTGGAATCTTATCCCTAAGCTCCGGATTAAAGCTTCGAACGGATCCTCCAATGTTCACTTTACTTGGAATAACATTAATCGCACTCCCCGCATGGAACTGGGTCACTGAAATCACAAGAGCTGCCTGAGCATCCCGATACCTCGAAACAATGTGCTGGAGATTGGATACAACCTGGGTTCCGATTGCAATGGGATCAATGGTGAGCTCAGGCTGTGAGGCGTGCCCTCCTTTACCCACTACTGTAATTTTAAATGTATCCGCTCCAGCCATGATCGGACCGTAACCCAAACCAATTTTCCCTAAAGGAAGCGTCGACATGAGATGGGTGCCGATAATCAAATCTACTCCTTCAAGCACACCGGCCTTCACCATCTCCCCGGCGCCACCGGGCGGTAGTTCCTCAGCATGCTGAAATAAAAAGCGCACCTCCCCTATAATTTGATCCTGTAACTGTGCAAGAATCTTTGCCGCACCAAGCAGCATCGCCGTATGCCCGTCATGTCCGCAAGCATGCATCACGCCCGAATTCTGCGAGACAAAGTCGAAATCATTCTCTTCATCAATTGGGAGCGCATCCATATCTGCCCGCAGTGCAATAACTTTCCCGGGTTGCCGGCCAATCAAACGAGCCATAACACTTGTTTTTGTCGGCCGTGAAATTTCCAAACCGCCAAACGTTTGCAGCGTTTCATAAACAAATTGTGCCGTTTTTTCCTCCTGAAAAGACAGCTCCGGGTACTTATGTAAATATCTTCGCCACCCAATCACTTCGTCTTTAACATCCTCGATTAAATCATGAATCGTTGCCATTTGAGACACTATTTCAGCTCCTTTTTATTCAGATTTCTTAAAAACCCGTATTTTAGGATTGTTTAAGGATTTTTTTCCTTAAATGAAGTATAGTGTTTCGTGAGTTTAATTTCAATATCTTTTTTACATATGCTAAAGGTGTAGGTGGGGTATCCCCTGTAGGAGCGGCAGCGTCCGCCTTTGTTATCGGAAAATGACCGCCGCATAATAATCAATTGACAATTTTCCGATAACAACAGCGGCCGGAAGGGGATAACCCACCGGAGACCAAAGCAGCTTTCTCTATTTCATGGGTTTCTCTACAAAAATAAGCACCCAAAATCATGGGTGCTTACAACAATCGATAAATATTACTTGGCCTTCCACGAGTGGCATAGGCCTCTTTGCCAACGCATTGTGCCAAATCAACTTCACACATATCCGTAACAATACGCCGTACATTGCGCTCTGTCATCTCAAGATGTGTCGCTAAGTCCTTTGTTGTAAAATCACGCCAACCCATTTTTTGTATAATGGCCGATATTTTTTTATACGTTTTTACACTGATATTCCCTTTTTTTAACTTTTCAATAAGGATGTCATTTTGGGTACGGCTGGCATATTGCAGTTCGTTTTGTTTGCCTGGTGATTCGACAATCTTGCCGTCATCTTGAACAATTACAATTTCGCGCTTCTTCATTTCCTTTGAATGTTGAATAGCACGAAAAGCATTGATTTCCGCCGAATAGGCCGTATCGCCAAAGCCAATTCCAACGGCAACGGTAGTGTCTGCTTCAAAAGCCAGCTTCTGAACGGTAGCTTCAAGCGAAATAATTTCTCGTTCAATGGCACCGCGAGAACTAAAAATCATGTATCTGCCGTTTCCTTTTTCTGAAACAGAACCATTTATTTTTTCGCCCATTTGTATCAACATTTCTTTTAACCGAAGCTCTAAGTACTGCAAATGATAAGGAGTTTTCATTTCCTCCGCCACTCTGTTAAAAAATTCAACTTCAATGATTTCAACACCGATTTGTGTGTCTTTAAAGTAGGATGTCTTTACTTTTTCAGAAAGAATCCGAAGCGTTTGTCGTATTTCCATCTTACTCATTGACATCCGGTAGGCTGGAATTCCGTTTTCCCTTAAAGCTTCACACACGGAAGGAAAACAAGACAAAGCGCCTTCCGTCTTTCCCTTATTCCATAAATCTAAGTGAAAATGCAGCAATTCATTCGAATCAACATCTAATTCAAACACTTTAGTATAGATCGTTGGAATTTTTATATTTAACTGTGACAAAGCTTCTTCGCCAATATTGTTCGAGGACATGGTATCCATGCTTAGATGCTCAATAATTTTTCCTTGTTCATAAATCATCTCTAAAAAAGATTTATAAAAACCTGATTCCGTAGCAGGAACATGGACCATTATTTTATCTGTACCTAGCGTTTTCTTCGCAATTTCGTAAGGAAGCGGACCGGAAAAAAGCCAAGCATGTACGTGAGGATGATGCTCTATTACAATGTTCTCTACCTCTTCGGTTTGTACATAGGGAAATAAGATGAATTCCAACTCATGTTTATATTCATCTGACAAGTCTAAAATCTGTTCTATAGAAGCTTTTAGACCGACTAATCCGATTTTATACATCCTGTATTCGACTTCCTTTATTATCTATATTGTTCTTTGTAGAGCATCAATTTTTCCTTTTGAACTATTGTATCATGTGACATGAAGGAAAAATAGGTTGTATAGGTTTGTCAGGATAATGCCTCCCATCGCGTCCATAGTTCAGGGGGATTTAGTTCATATGTCTCCTTTTCTCTAAACATGAATTGATGCATGACCAATTCCCTGCGAATCGTAGCGAAATCATCATGATAGCCTTTAATCCAGTCATTCAATTCTTTCTCTGAATAGGTCCTCCCCTTCTCCAGATCCGCAATGAGGTGTTCCAATACAATGCTTCTTCTTCAACTGAGCCGGCAGATGCTTCAGTTTCCCGTCCAAGGTGAAGAAACGTTTAAGAACGGAATCCACCAACCGCTTATCGTTATCGTCCACTGACGTTCCTCCTCCGGTTTCGTTCATGTTCCGATAGATCAAGTCCATCGAAGCCATAGCGTGACTCTTATTTAACACCAGTTTAACACCAAATGTACAACCGGATGGTGTCTCATTGCCTAAATTTAACTTACCTCTCTTCATTCTGGCCTACCTTTATTTTCGTCCTTTGTTTTACAAATCCGTCATTAGTATCATCGTTCTTTCATTAGTCGTTGGATTTCTGCAAGATTTAGTAATTCCTTATGGTATCCACAATTTTGGGATCGGCAGTATCTTCGGTGGTTTTTGGATGGGACTTTCTTTAGGTATTCTTACGAGGCTGAACGCCAGTTTGGGGAGCGGTTCGTTGCTGGGTAAGATGCTTATCAACGCTATGGATACTCCCTTAGCAAATCAATCTTCATCATTGATTCCCCGGTTTATCTTCCTAGCTTTTTTACATGATTTGAACTATATAATACAACACTCGGAGCACGAAGACTAACAAACCTGTATTTAGAACCCAACTGGAAATCGCCAGGTCATTATCCAATCTATATAACTGTGGTGGCATCAAAGATGTGAAGGCCGGGGGCATCGCAGACAAAATTAAAATGACTTTAAGGGCCATCTGATGATCAATATCCCCTAGCCCTAAAAAATAACCAAATGAGATCATACAGGAAGGAACGATTATGAACTTCACCACAGAGATGGAAAGACATTCTCTTATGTATCCCTGTATTGCACTAATCCTCATTTTAAAGCCAATAGGTATGACCAATAATAGAGTTGAAAGAGGTACTATGACTGTGTTTATCATTCCATAAAAGTGTGGTCTTTCCCAAGGGGAGAAATGTAACGCACATCCGATCAAAACGGAAGACAAAGATACAAGGATAAACGGATCGTACTATTTTCATTAACGAATTCAACGGATCCATGGCTTTCTTCTCTTTCAAATCATTAAGTCCGTATATTCTGGCTATGGGGAAGCCTACCGAATAATAAACAAATTCCTCCAATTCGAAACACCTAGGGCCAATAACCCGCCTAAGACCAGAGTGAATATTCCTAAAAAGGGCAATACAATGAGTTTGATATTTTCCAATTGAGCGAGCCAAAATGCTCCGATAACGATAATCGGGTTTAGACAAATAATAACGATTTTGATGATCTGCTTTAGAATATCATCCAGTGGCACCGATGCAGGTATTTTATCGCGATCCCATAACCATCTAAGCCCTCTTCCCAAAAATATACCAGTTATAATAATACCCGTTGAAAATAAGAGCTTTTCTATTTTCTCTCTCCTTTCATATATGAAAATGGTGATAACTAAAGGAGAATTCCCGTATCACAATAATCATTGTGCCACGGGATCTCTTAGGTAAGCATCATTACGTGTGTATTAAATAATTGTCCTGAAGCCATTTCATACTAGTAGATACACTCTCCAGAGGCGGGTTTTGACATTGATCCTGCTCCACAATCAGCCACTCCACGCCGGCATTCGATGCGGCTTGAAGCACTTCGGGCAATCGGATGACCCCTTTTCCCAGTTCAAGGGTATCGATGCTCCCGTCTGATGCATACCGGAAGTCTTTCAAATGAAGGAGTGGAAGGCGACCCGCATATTTGGCTATGTAAGCCAGCGGATCTTGCCCGGTAAATTGCACCCACCCAATATCCATTTCCACCTTTGCCAAAGAATCAGACAAAAAATGATAGATCGCGTCAAAAACTAATTGGTCTTCCACTTTATTTTCAAATTCGAAAGCGTGGTTATGATAAGCGAATTGCAGGCCGTGCTTTTGCGCTTCTTTTCCAACGCTTTGGAAAAATTCAAAATGGCGCTGCCAGTCTTTCCTATCTTCCGGAGGAATATTTGGGCATATAATATAATGGCCGCCAATGGTCTTTAAATAGGCTATTTCCTTCTCTAGGTTTTCCTGAAGAAGGTGATACCTTACATGACTTCCGATCGCTTTCAAATTTAACTCCTGCAGCAAATCCCTCATTTCTTCCGCAGGCACATCACCATAACCAGCAAATTCCACGCCTTCGTATCCTAACTCGGATACCTTTCGCAGTACACTTCGAAAATCCTTGTCCGTTTCCTCACGAAGCGTGTACATTTGCAATCCAATTCCCATTTTCTTCAACTGGATCTCTTCCTCTCCTGCAATTAGAATCATCTATTTCACTGCTCCGCCAGTTAATCCCGTAACGATTTTTTCCTGTGCCAGGAAATAAACTAAGAGAATCGGCAAGCTGGCTAATGTCAATGCTGCCATCAGTGCAGGCACGTTAACCGTTAATTCTCCATAAAATTTTTGCATCCCCAGCGGGAGTGTCATATGCTCCGGACTTGTGATCAGAACGAGAGCGAATACGAATTCCGTCCAAATATGAATAAAATTATAGATTAAGATGGTAGCTAAAGCAGGTACAATCATGGGCAGGATAATATTCCAAAAAATACGACGATGGCTGCAGCCATCAATTTCAGCGGCCTCCTCGACTTCCCGGGGAAGCTCAGACATAAACTGAGTTAAGATAAATATAGAGATAGGTAAACTAAAAGCTACATACGGACCGATCAAAGCAGGTAGTGAATCCCCTAAACCCATATTTTTGGTAAGTATGAAAATGGGGATTAAGGTAGAGTGAATGGGAAGCATCATCCCGGAAATAAACAAAAGAAACAGCACTTTGCTAAAGCGAAACTTTAAACGACTGAGCGGGTAGCTGGCCATGGATGCAATCAGCACGGTAAGTGCGACAGAAACCCCCGTAACGATGAGGCTGTTCAAGAAATAATTCGCCAGTCCCTTTTCAAAAGCCAAAGCATAGTTGCTGAATTGAATCGATGTGAATAGGGAAAACGGGTCCATAAAAAACTTTTCCTGCGTTTTGAAGGAGGTGGCCAACATATATAAAAATGGATAACCTGTAAAAACCAACAGCACAATGGCTACTGCATACAGGGGAATCACCTTCACTGTTGAAAGCATCACACCGCCCCCTTCTTTTTACGGCCGGCTTCGAACACTTGGATGACCCCAGCCGCTATAAAAGCTAACATAAACATCATAAAAGCAATCGTACTGCCGTATCCCATGTTGAAATGAATGAATGCCTGTTTATACATATAGGTTCCGAGCAGCTCCGTTTTATTGTTCGGACCGCCGCCCGTCATAATATAGAAGATGTCGAAAGCTTTTAATGAACCGACAACCGCAAGAGTAGATGAAGTAACGATCGTTGGAATCAGGAGCGGAAAGGTGATGTGCGAAAATCTCTTCAAAGCGTTCGCTCCATCAATGCTCGCCGCTTCATAGAGGTCCTCTGGAATTCCAACAATCGCTGCTTTGAATAAAATCATGTAAAAGGGCGCATACTGCCAAACAATAACCAGTATGATCGCACTCATTGCCGTCTTCTCATCACTGAGCCAAGCTACATACTCGAAACCAAATAAACTTATTAAACGATTGACCGCACCATTTAGCGGATCAAACATAAAAACCCAGAGCAATCCAATCGCTACGGTTGACATCAAGAATGGCATAAAGTAAATCGTTTGAAAAAAACGCTTGCCCCGTATGGGTGCAAATAACATCAATGCCATAATCAATCCCAAAGGAATTTGAAGAAATACCGAGGTTAATACGACCTTTACGTTATTCATTAGAGCTTGCCAAAAAACGGCATCTGATAAAAGCTTCGCATAATTATCCAGACCGACAAATGTTTTCTCGGGTCCGCCTTTCCAATTAAACAAGCTGTACTGAAGTGTTCCAAATATCGGATACAAAATGTAAATCAAATAGATTAACAACGCAGGGGCTATAAATAAGCAAATGGTTATTCGTTTGTCCAAATGCTTCCTATATTTCGTCTTTTCACGAACAGCTGACTGAACAGGGGAAGAAAGTTCAATATTTTGCAAGGTTCCCACATCCTTTCAAAAGTTTATGAGAAAAGGGGAGGGAGTTTCCTCCCCGCCCTGCTTTCTATTTCAATACTTGCTTAGCCTTAGCTTCCATCTGTTTGGCTGCTTCTTCCGGTGTAATCGATTGACCGAATAACGCTTGCGTCGTATCCTTGTGAAGTTCGGCTAGGTCTGCCGGCAAGGTTTGATCATAAGGCCAAAAAATAGCTTTTGCTTTATCCGTCTGTTCAGCTAATCGTTTTGCGTATTCGTCTTTGTAATTGACTCCCTTTACCGCAACGACTGAACCGGTCCGATCCGAATAAGCCTGTGCCGTTTCCACGCTCGTCAATTCTTTCACCAACTCGATGGCTAAGTCCGGATTTTTCGATTTCTTGGATACAGACCAGACAGGGGCCGTTGTACCTTGAAGGTCAGATGGATCACCTTTACCTTCAGGCATGGTTGGGAATGGGAAGTAATCCAGTTTTTTCTCAAAATTCGGCGCTTCGGTTCGGACGTTATTAACGATGGAGTTGGACATCAGCATCATTGCAGCTTGATCTGTATAGAGGAGTTGCCGCCCGGCACCCGCGTCATAAGGAATCCCATTGAAGCCTTTGTTAAACGCGTCTCTCTTGGCAAGGTCTTGAATGTATTGCCCGGCTTTGACATAACCTGTGTCGTCAAAGCCCTTACCCTTCCGTTGGAAGGCGCTGTTAAAAAGATCCGGGCCTTCCAAACGGTCTGCCATATACATTAAATAATAGGCTCCGGGCCACTTCGGTTGATTCGCAAGCGCAATCGGAATCACTTTATTTTTCTTTAACGCATCGACCACGTTCAGTAATTCGTCCCAGGTCGTTGGAACCTTTAAGCCGTATTTGGCGAATAAATCTTTGTTGTACCAGAATTCCGCCAATGACAAACCGAGGGGCAGCCCGTATACTTTGTCGCTAAAAGTTGAATTATCCAGAGCCTGTTTGCTAAAGGCATTGGAGTCGAATTTCCCTGTAATTTCGAGCACATTGCCTTGATTGACAAACTCCTTAAGCCATCCTCCGCCCCAGGAATGGAATACGTCTGGCGGAGTGCCTCCGGACATCGCTACGGCAAATTTTTGCTTATAGGTATCGTTTGGCGTTTGCACCGTCTTTACTTCAACATCCGGATGCTTTTTCTTGAACCGTTCTACAGCTTCCAGGTAAACCTTTTCTTTGTCACCCGGGTCGATGTACCAGAATTCCAAAGTCTTTTTATCTCCGCTTTTCCCCGTGTCTGCTGTCTTAGTACCTGCTGAATTGTCCTGTTTAGCTGGTGTTTGTGAGCTGCTGCAAGCTGCAAGTGATATCATGGATGCGACACTCAACAATGCGATGGCTTTTTTCATTTTTACAACCCTCCTATGATTTTGGCTAGTAGAACAATGCAATGTTTTATAACGACTCGACTTAGACTGCCATCACCTCCTTAAATGTTAAGATTTTGTAATCGATTACAGTAATCGATTACAAAATCATTAATAAATAAATTTTAAGAACAGTTCCAAACCTTCATGAAATGTAATCGATTACAAATAAGAAACGAAATGGGAAGCTCGACGTGAATCCATGTAAACTTCTTGAGACTTTCAGTTTATACTTTCTTAAACCCGCAAGATTCCCTTATGACCAATTTATCATATAGAAGAACA
This sequence comes from Paenibacillus gyeongsangnamensis, assembly GCF_027533625.1. Taxonomy (GTDB): domain Bacteria; phylum Bacillota; class Bacilli; order Paenibacillales; family NBRC-103111; genus Paenibacillus_G; species Paenibacillus_G gyeongsangnamensis. The sequence continues at coordinate 128,919 of NZ_JAQAGZ010000017.1, forward strand.
AAACGTTCTTTTATAGTTTCTCCTTTAATTAAGGCAAGCAGCATTTCAGTTGATATTCTCCCAAGCTCGTCTGCAGGCTGTGCCATGGTAGATAAGGACGGTTCACAAATAGAAGCCATTTTGATATCATCAAACCCGATAACAGCTAAATCTCTAGGTACGACTTTTCCCAAAGCTCTTGCAGCCTTTATTGCGCCAATGGCCATTTCATCACTTCCCGCTACCAAGGCCGTAGGCAAATCGGGTAAAGACAGCATTTTTGCCGCTAACTCATAACCAGATTGAAAATAAAAATCTCCTTCAAAAATGAACGATTCGTCAATTTTTAGTCCATGTTTCACCATAGCGAGTCGAAAGCCTTTTAGCCGATCGTGACTTAATAAAAAATTTAATGGACCAGAAAAATATGCAATTTTGCTGTGCCCCAATTTAATAAGATGCTCTGTAGCAATTTGGGTACTTAAACAAGTATCATTTGTAACAGTAGGTATTTTTGAATCAAACAAAGGTTGTCCTACGATAACAACAGGATGATTGTCGACGATTTCTTCGATTAAAGAGGGATTTAGACGCGGAAACAAAAGGATTACTCCATCAACCAGTTTTTGCTGAAGAAGATATAAATACTGCTCTTCTCGTTCAAGAGACCGGTCTGTATCGCCTAATAAAACCTGATAATTATTCTCAAAAGCTACATCCTGTATAGATTTTAAAATAAACGTAAAAAATGTATTAACGATATTAGGAATGATTATTAAAATCGTATTGGTTTGAAGCCTTCTAAGGTTACGTGCTAGAGCATTGGGTTGATAATTTAGTTCTTCAATCGCACGAAATACTTTCTCTCGATTTTTTGGAGAAACCTTATCAGGATCCGTATATACGCGCGACACGGTTGCTATGGACACGCTAGCTTTCCTTGCAACATCATCCATCGTCACCTTTGGCATATGTTAAGCCCTCCCGATATGGATGAATAAAATGTAATCCATTACATTTATTTCTTGATACCGCTTTCTTGAAATAATCTTATTATATGTCATTTATTCTGTCAATGCCGGTTTGATATAAACCATAGGAATTTTCTATAAGGTTAATTGATTCTTTATTTTCCTGTTTCAATAAATACCCGCTCCTCATATCAAAGCTTCACGCTGCTTTTCCCCCACTCCACCACGCAACACAATTATATGCGGTATCTTTCGCCCGGCAAGGAGAGAAAGAAATATCCTGAGAAAATCTTGATCCTATTGTCCTATAGGCAGGTTCTATTTCAGGATTTTCCTAATATAAATCCAAAGTACGGCGGCCATTCTGAAATAATTACATTTGATCGGTTCCTATTCAAGGCCCGATATTCACACCCCTTTCTTTGATACTGTCTCATCGTCGCGCACACTGACAAAGATACCCGGATAGCATTTCTGCCCCCGGGTATATTGTTCATGTAAACCGGATAGGTGACGTCGTTAATAATGTGTTTTACCACACGTAGAAAATGTGTCCTTAACAAGATCGATGATATGTCACTGCCTTCCCTCCGCCGACATTACTCGGTTTCGTTGGTAATACGTAGTGATCCGACTCCCTGTTCGTCATTTGACATTCTTCCTTGTGATCGGTTGTTTGTGAACGTCAAATAGGCCCCACCTAGTAGTCAGATGGAAGCCAAAGTATGATGAATGAAGATTAAGACGTGCGGCAGGTATCCGGCATGTTCCAAAACGGTTATCAGAATGGAGCGGTATACTTAGGGCTTGCTGAACGATTACTAGATACCTAGGTTTAGCTGACGACGTACTCCGAATGCGGAATAACTTAGCCGGTGTAAAATTTACGCCGGCTTTCCTCCGTGGATATAACACATTAACTTTTTTCTAACAAGCACGGAAACAAAAATAAACGGGATATAAGAGTAAATAAAATAAAATCCGATGTTTGAATATAATCCGGTAATCCATTCAATCCTTCTGTGGCCTGTAATGAAATAATTCAATGCTACAAGTGCAATTAGAACAACAATCAAACTGTTTCGCGGTCTTATGCGAAAAGCGGTTTTTATTCCGCGGCAAGCCACCCATAAGTATACGGTAATACCGGCTATAACTTTTATAAACCACAATGAAATGAAAAATGATGCAAGTCTCTGGAACAGCGGTACTTCATACATATTGACCATATCCAATGTCGGCCATATGGAATGTTGCAGCTGACCTTCACTGAAAAACATAAATGAGAAGATCAAGATAATCAAATAGATCAATGTAACACATATCATTAGAATTTGAGCCCATTTTTGCGACTTTGCCTGTGTTTTTATAAAAGGATAAAATAAAAGAAGCGTCTCGAACCCCAAATATTCAAACACCATGGTTTTTGAAGAGAGTAAAATATCGGTTGCCGAATGGTTCAGTAGAGGCAGCAAGTTTAACGGATGCAAATAAGGAAAAACAAGCAATATTTGCGGGATGAAGGAAGTGATTGAAAAAAACGCAGCCCATACGCAGGTTCCGGTAACGGACCGGAATCCGCCGGACACAGCATAATATATAATCAGAGCCATAACAATGCTAACAGGCAAAAAGTTCATACCCGGAAATAACCAAACTTGAATCACTTCATTATACACGATAAATTTAATTAACGCCCCGAAAACAAAATATAGAACAACAGCAGAGTTTAAAAAGTTGCCCAATATTTTCCCGAATATCGTAATATTGATTGTGGTTACATCTTGACCGTCACCATTAGAGGATAATATTTTATATATCATCCATAAGATGATGTGAATGCTAATACCCGTTAACAGAACGGATATCCATGCGTTGTACCCCGCATGCTCAGATAATTTTTTTTGGAAAGTCGTCACTCCAACTCCAATCATACTGACATACAGAAGAAAAATTACGAAGTAGTGAGATACCATATATTTTTCGTTGATTTGATTGCTCACTTACACGCCGCCCCCCATACTTTACCTTGCTGCCGTCACTCACCGACGCCGGTCTGGACAATGATAACTTTAACGCTTACTGTCATTTTTAATGCCTCATATTGTTCTTCAAAATCTTGTGCATTCCATTTAGATGATCTGCTTCTGATTAAATCGCCGAAGCCCACCGGGTCCACTTTATTTTTTTTGCATAACGATACAAATTTTTGAATTTCCTTTTCAAAATAAGCCCCCATTATTTTCTCAAGCCATGCAAGCTGATCCTCTGATCTAAGATCAATCCAAAAAGGAACATCTTTCACTTGCGCGTCCAAGTTCACACGGATCGAAAAGGATGCCGGAGGCCCTAAGTTAATCACTTTTAATCTTGACTTAGAACCGATACTGTTCATTAAGAAGAAGTCGTCATGCTTTTGATTCGTTTTCCTCATAGGAATCATGACGCTCCCGTTCTTTGAGTTTCCCAGCAGCATCTTCAGTATGAATGCGTCCTTTGAACCGATTTTGGTTGTGAAATGATCACCCTTAAACAAAGCTAAACCGTCGATTTTTATTTCTCCGCGTTCTACTGTGAAATAGGGTAAGAAAATATCCCTTCCTTCGCCGTAAAAATTAAAAAACGTTTCATGAAGATTTGTGTGGGGCAAATTTCCTCTCCAAATATTCTGCTCAATCATATCGGCTAAAAAATACGGATTGCGTTTGCTTTCGGCTACTTTCAATATTTCCAAGGCGTCTCTATCCGCAACGCCAAGTTGCATTCTGGGTGATATTTGGGGATTGCGGATCATACTGTCGATTGCTTTTTCGATACCTTTGCGCGCGAACGTTTCTCCAAACAACGCCATTCTCAGCTGTCCATATTCAATCGGTAAATTAAGTTTCGTGTTTAGCCTTGGCAAGCTGTCGTAAACGGATTTGGACTCCGTCACGAATAATTCTATCGCTTTGCCTCCTTTTTCTTCGTAATCGGCAATAAAGGCAGCGCTTTGTACTCCATTCTCGACGGCATCGTAACCGACGGTTTCGACAAGCTTAATATCATTCACAATCTTTTGATCGCCGCACGCGGCAATAAATGTACATAGAACGATAATCGGAAAAGTTTTTCGCAAACCCATAACTTCCTCATTCACCATCATTCATCGTCAAAATGGTACTTCCGTCTAAACTGCTCAGGTTTGTACCTGATTAAAGACTTTGGCCTTAAGTACCGCAGCCTATGATTAAGAAATTGAAACGATGGACGAATAAAGCTGTCTTTAAGTTCCTTGACCCGCAAAGGATATATCGGCACCAAATACGGAGTGCCCAAAGAGGTCAGACGGCTAAGATGGACGAGCAGAAAACCAACCCCGATAAACAATCCCAGACCTCCCCATAAGGCTGAAATAACGATCAAGGGGAAACGCAAAAACCGTATCGCACTCGACATTATATAAATCGGCGTCGCAAACGAGGCCAACGCCGAAAAAGCGACGATGATGACCAGAATATTGCTTGTCAAACCGGCTCGGACCACAGCTTCTCCAATTACAATCCCTCCTACGATACCTAATGTTTGACCGATCTTTGTCGGCAATCTGGCGCCCGCTTCCCGAAGTAATTCGATTGTAATTTCCAAGAAAAGCACTTCAATAATAGGGGGGAACGGGACATTTCGTCTGGAAGAAATAAGCGGTTCCATCAAATTCCTCGGGATGACCTCATAATGGAATGTGGTTAAGGCGATATACATTGACGTTGCAAATAACGAGAAAATAACCCCGAAAATTCGAATCAGCCTAAAAAATGAACCCAAGATCCAAGGCAAATAATAATCTTCCGGGGAAAGGAAAAAGTCAAACAATGTTGTGGGTCCCGTAACAAAATAAGGCGACCCGTCGCTTATGAACGCAACTTGCCCGTTGATAAGGGCATACACAACCCGGTCTCTGCGTTCCGTAGTCAAAAATAACGGAAACGGCGTCAACGAGTTGTCAGAGATGGATTGATCCAAAACAGATGTACCCCAGATAACATCGAAGTCGATTTGCTTCAGCCTTTGCTCTGCGGTTTGAACGTGCTCCTCATTGGTCACCCCGTCGATATAAATGATGGCGACTCTGGTTTTGGATGTTGATCCTATCGTTATTTCTTTTACAATTAAGTTTGGGATGTTGATTTGCGCTCTTAATAAGCTTATGTTCGTATCAATGTCCTCGACAAACCCTATTTTGGATCCGATAACGCTGAACTCGTTTTCGGTATTGTTATTTTTTCGCAATCCTTCTTTACTCGCTACATTTACAAGCGCGCATTTCCGATCGTGTTCATCAAGCTCAACAATTGCATATCCTTTCAATAGTTTCGCTTGAATATCTTCAATCTGATCAGTTATCTCTACGTCATCAATCGGAATCCAGGTTTTTATATCCTCAAGCTGGCGGAGTTCGAAGAGCAATGCGCGGTTTTGCGCCTGAAGAATTACATGGGATTGCAGCAATTTCTCATCGATCAACGTTTTGAAGTATGAGATGCTTACTTGTCGACCGGCTAAAGAAATTTGAATTGTTTTAAAGTCATTCGATTGTTTGGATATATTTTTTAATTGATCAATGTCCTTGAAATCCGTTATCAGCTTGTTCATATATGTATTTTTTACACAAGATTTCGAAATTATTCTTGCGATGATAAAGTTGCCCTTTAAACCATAGCTTGATCGATTTCATATTGACTTTAATGGAATAAGAGAGCTACCCTACATTTGGGAAGCGCTTTTTCATCTCACCAACATATGAAGCCTCTGAAGCCTCTGTGAGATATGGAATCGATTTTCGCCGGAGGCAGCAGTTCTCCGCAGTTTTCGGATTTATTGGATGCGCTGGGGCAAGATCTGGCGCAATTTACAGATTCGGTGAAGACGCTTGACGTGAAAAAGGAGGAAGCGCCGTCGTGGGCGGACCGGTTCGATGGCGTTCAGGACTTGTCGGCGCGCATTCGGACGGTGGCCGTTTTCGTTTCCTGCCTTATGGCGCAGGATGTGAAGGATGCCAAGGCGAAGCTGCTGCACGGCCGCATTCTGCAGATGAACGCGTCTTTCACTCGGCGCTCACGGCGATCAATAAACAGTTGCTTGCGGTGCTGAGGCGAAGTGGGAGAAATTGATGCAAAGCGATCGACTTGAGCCGCAGCATTCTTTCTAAACTACGACTGACCAAATAACGCATAAATCGTTTCACAACATCTGTAAGGTACATCATTGGGTTTCAATCTGAACCTTCGGGCGTTTGGTCGTACCTGCTAAACGCTCTTCCCATTGCTTCTGTTCAGACCGAAAATCTTCATAGGATACGCTTTGTAACCTATGTTCAATATCTTTTTGACGTAGTGCGTCATCCACAAACACAACGTATTCTCCACTACGTAAAATGTATTCGATCCAACTGCGAAGACCCGTCATCCGGCGATGACGGGTCTTGGTATGGCGGAATTACAGCTCGTGGTCATTGCTTGTACGAGGGAGGTACGGGTAATCATAACAGGTAAATAAGCCATCCCAAAAGCCAATGGTGTAACTTTTAAGGTTCTTGACCATTGGTTCATCTTGCGGGTTGGTATAGGTGGAATCAAGCCATGCTAGAAAGTGGTTCATATGAAAGCGGTCTGATTCACTGCTTTTGTCCACGTCAGGATGCAAGAGGTCGGCGATATGATGTAAGGGTGTTGCCCACCTCTTTACCTCTTCGTAATCTGCTCGAAACTCATTGATTTTGCTGAATATTCTGAATACGTTTTTGAGCAGGGAGGCCCTTTTTTTATCCAAGCAATTTTGAAGCGAAGCTTGAACGGCTTGAGCATTTTCAAATATGCGAATACCGGGAAGATCCAGTGCCAAACGGGAGGAAAAAATCTCCGGGCAAGAGCAACTGCTGATTCAAATGGGATACCGGTTGGTACACGTTTCATCCACTCCAAGTGCAAGGGTTTTTGTACTCCGTTCATAATTTCCTTGCATATGAATTCGACGAAAACCGGGTTAAAACCTTGCCGTTACTAGATTTTTTGAACATTCAGCAAGCCCTACTTAAGTCTCTTGCCACCTCCTGCTGTAATCACTCCAATGCGGGAGTGGCCTCAGGATTGAAAAGCTGGTTGGCGCGTTATCCTCGTTTTGCCATTACTTGCTTCACCACCGCAAGCGTATTTCTCACCATTCTTATACGTGATCTCATTTACACCTGATTACAGATTCTGTTCCGCACACCAGGCCTTCTCGTTTGCCCACTTGCCTGATAGGCTGCAATATGGTTGCCCATACTTCCTGTAACGTCTCTTCCATCGGAATCCATCCTCTCGTTCGCGTGATGGATTCATTGTGGCAGGCTTTGCTTATTTTGAACAGGTGGGCTCTGTTTGATGCTTACGGTTGTTTGTCATACTCCCATGAAGGAGAACGAACGGGGTCTCCCAAGTTGCGGTGTCGTCATTGTATAGCATGCCTGTCTCTACGACCCCGGGAGAGCTCATTCCTGCTAGCCTTTGACGCATGAATGAGTATGGTCTTCCGTACTTTCGACAACGTCGACCTCTCCGGTTTACTCTTTTCGAGGCTCAATCACTTTCAGGCCTACTATCTGGCTGTCTACGCTTAACGTCAGAAATTACTTGCAGCCGTCCAAGACTCGCTATTGGTGGCTTGGCTTTAGCCTTTCCAAGCGGGATTTCCACCCGCTAAACTTCACAACCTAGGCACCGAAAGTTGAGTTATTAATTAAAGAAAACTATTACTGGCTTTAAAAGTTCTATATGAGTATGTTCAAAAAAACCTGAAAATCAGATAAAAACAAAAATGCACCTATGCGAAAAAGCAGCTCCAAGCTGTTAGAATCATGGCAGACGACGCCGATCCCCATGCGCGGCAACAGCAGAAGGTAGTAGTCACCCGGGGATAGAGGGATGCCGTACATAGAGAACGATAGAAACCTCCAGTACCATATGCTAAGTGGTTGGAGGTTTTTTGGTTTGTAGTCCTGATACATATTATACTAATTCTACATTTATACCAAGGGAAAAAAGATAATCAATATCCTCTTTAGGAGCCAATTTATCCGTAATGATTTGATCAAAATGATCTACAGGGCAAACAAAAGCCGTATTCAATTTCCCAAATTTACTATGGTCAGTCACCAGAACAACCTTTGAGGAATTTTCGATCATAATGTTCTTCATTCGGGCTGAGGATAGATCGGGATCGGTAATACCCTTTTTTGCATGGATACCTAATGTTCCTAAAAAACATATATTTGCTCTAAATAATGAGATCATTTTTTCTGCAAGCGGACCAACAATACTCGTACCCGGTCTCGCCTCGCCCATAGTCCCGCCGCAAATATACATAGATAAATCCTTTCTATTTCTAAATTTATAAGCGATATCAATACTGTTAGTTACTATTGTAATATTAGAAAATTCAACAAGTTTGTTGGCAATTTGAAGGTTGGTAGTTCCTCCATCCATAAATATGGTATCTCCCTCATGAATTAAAGAAATCGCTGCCGTAGCGATTCGTTGCTTTTCATCAAAAAAAGGAATTTCTTCTTCTGGATTTTCTTTCATAATCGTATGTTTCTTCTCCAGGTAGAATGAACCTCCATTCACACGCCTTACTACACTAGTCTTATGAAGTTCATCTAGGTCACGGCGAATGGTAGAGATGGAAGCATTTAATCGAACACATAATTCATCAACGGTTGCAAAATGAATATTCTCTAAAATCGTTATGATATCTTGCTGTCTATTTCTCTTGTTTTTCATACAAATTCATTCCTTTAAACGAAATTGGTCATTTTACTGCTTATTATAACGGAAATGACCATAAAAGTTCAATTTCCTTTAGAGAGTTCTGAGGAAATTTAAATAAATATTTACTTGCAGATGATTTCTTTATTACAATTGGTTGTTAATATTCAAATAAGCAATAAAATATAAAATATATGAAATATTACATTCAATTTTTTGGGTTTTTGGATGAGGACTTTAGAATGGAGGGGAAAAATGAAATTTGATCTGCATACACACCATCAACGGTGCGGACATGCTATCGGGAAAATCGAAGACTATATCCATTCTGCAATAAAAACTGAGCTTGATGTTATTGGTATCTCTGATCACTCTCCTTTTTTTGCTGAAGAAGAGGATCAGGCGTTTGCCGGATCGGCGATGGCAAAAAGTGAATTTCCAAGCTACATATCGGAAGTTTTGCTTTTAAAGGAAAAATATCAGGATCGAATAGAAGTACTCCTAGGAATGGAGTCCGATTTCTTCCCCGAGCATTTCGAGCATTATCGGAAGTTTTACAGTCAAGTTCCCTTTGATTACATCATCGGTTCCGTTCATTACGTAAACAGATTCCATATCTTTGACAAAAAGCGATGGAATAACGCAGCAGAATGCGATCTCTTAACGGAAAAGGAACAATACTATCAGCTTATCCAACAATCGGTTCATAGCGGAATGTTCGACATACTCGGTCATATGGATGGAATGAAGGGATGCAATCCCGCTGTTTCAGACATTCAAACCGATATGCTCGACCTTACTCTCAAGGTGATTGCTGACTCGGGTGCAGCTGTTGAAATTAACACTTCCGGCAAACGCAAGGAATGTCAAGCTTGGTTCCCATCGGACGACATATTAGAGAGAGCATGCCATTATGGGATTAACGTTACTTTTGGCTCCGATTCCCATGACCCGCAGCATGTCGGATACGAGCGAGAACAGGTTCGGCAGCGGCTGAAAGAAATTGGCTTTAAACATTGGGTCTTTTTCAGAGGTAGGAAGCAACAAAGGGTTGCTTTATAAACATGAAGATAAGGGGATGAAATCATGTTACGTTTAGCATTGATGGGAGATTTGCATTACCCGCTAATAGAACAGGCGAACAGGGAATTATTTGAGCTGCGGGAAGGCTTTTATTTTAACTTTTTAAAAAGCTTCCTGGATTTAGAAGCTGATCTTCATATTTCACTGGGAGATTTAACCCATAATGGCCTAATGCAGGAATTTGAAGAAGTATACCATTGTATTCGTACGAGTCCTGTGTCCTTTCGCCATGTTTTGGGAAACCATGATGCATATGCCATGTCTAAAGCCCAAATCTCATCGGTAATGGACCATCCGCCGTATGAAGCCCTAGAAACAGAGGAGGCGCTCCTGGTTTTCCTCGACAGCACCAGAGAGCTGCAGCCGCAGGATTGGAGTGGGGACCTAGACGCCCAGCAGCTGGAATGGTTAGAGTCCCAAATTCAGCGGAATCCGGACAAACCGATCCTGATTTTTGCCCACCATCCGGTTTATGATACAACCCATATGTCTAGAGAAAATAAAATGCACATTGACCCGTTACTGGACATCCCCTCGATACTTGGCAAAAGAAACGGGATTGGACTGTATTTTAATGGACATAATCATACCCACTCCATTGTACATAAAGAAGGCTGGTCTTTTATTCAAACGGCAGCCTGCTTATGCGACCCATCCTTCCGAATCGTTGAAATCGACTCGGGCCAAATCCAAACCAGGGTCAATCACGTAGAAGATCCGGAAATCCTGCAGCATGCCCACGAATTATTCAAAAAACTGCCGGGTTATCATGCCCCGATGAATGCGCATGGAGAGCCATCAGACCGTAATTGCAGCATTTTATTGCCGCAAAGGAAAGCCTATTCCTCATGAGAAAAACGGTAGAGTCTTATCTTTTCTTAGTTCCTGCCTTGGTATTTTTAATCGCCTTTTCTTACTTTCCTTTTCTGCGTTCTGTCTGGACAAGCTTTTTTCAATCCAAAACGGTGGGGGATAAGCACCCGGTATTTATCGGGTTTGATAACTATACCCATTTGGCGGGCGATGAAATTTTTTGGAAATCCATCAAAAACAACCTGATATTCACTGTCGGGACAGTGCCTACCAGCATTATTCTTGGTTTCTTCATAGCCATCCTGATCCATCGGGCATCTCGCTTATCGACGTTGTACCGCATCCTGTTTTTTTATCCGAATATCCTGCCGACAGTGGCGATAGCGAATATCTGGTTATTTATCTTGAACCCGGATTTTGGTTTATTGCATCAACTCATGCAGTTGTTTAAGAGCTCGGGCTGGAACCCGCTTGGAGATCCACAATGGGTGATGCCGGCCTTGATTGCTATTACGATATGGAAACACATAGGGTATTTTATGTTATTTTACTTGGCTGGTCTTCAGCAGCTCCCCAAGGATGTGATGGAGGCAGCCGAATTGGATGGTGCTTCTCGTTGGAGATCGCTTTGGAGCATTACCGTTCCTCTCTTAGCTCCTACGACACTATTCACAAGTATTATAGCGCTGGTTGATTCATTTCTAACCATGGATACGATTTATATATTAACGAACGGTGGACCATATAATGCTACTATCATGCCGTTATTCTATATCTATCAGATAGCGTTCCAAAATTGGAATATCGGACTCGCGAGCACGCTAACCGTTATTCTGGCCATAATTTTATTGACGATCATGCTGTTCAATTTCTTTGTTTTTGATCGAAAAGTACACTATAACTAATGGATTATTAGGAGGAATTGGGAATGAGAACTTCTTATACTACGTTGACCGCAGCTGCAATCAGTTTATCATTATTGGCGGGCTGCGGGGCAAACGCTCCGACAGCCTCACAGGGGAAAACCGCAGCTTCCGGCGTGACGGAGCTTACCTTCTACTATCCGGTTGCCGTTGCCGGTCCTTTGGCCAAGATCATGGAGTCGTATGTGAATGAATTTAATCAATCGCACCCGAACATTCATGTGCAGGCCGTATATTCGGGGGACTATGGGCAAACCAAGACCAAGGTATTGGCAGCGGCGAATGGCGGGAATATGCCTGACGTGGCGGTTATGGGGGCTACCGAAGTTTTAGGGCTGAAAGACGCGGATGCCATAGTACCTCTTGATGCTTTTATCAATAAGGATTCGGACGGAGAGGCTTATGTTAAGGATTTTTTCCCTGCCTATATGCCTAAGATTGAGGGAAATTACTGGAGTGTTCCTTTTCAGCGCAGCACCCCAGTCTTATATTACAATAAAGATGCATTCAAAGCGGCTGGTCTTGACCCGAACAAACCTCCGGCAAACTGGAACGAACTAGAGGAAGATGCAAAAAAGCTGACAAAGCGGGATGCTTCAGGGCAGGTAAGTCAGTGGGGAGTTTTAGTTGGAGCCGACGATACCTGGATCATCCAGGGATTCATAATGCAAGGATTTAATGAGCCGAAACGGATATTTAACGATGCCGGCAACAAAGTCGACTACAATAACGACTCAACCAAAAAGGCTTTGAATTTCTTCATAAAGCTTGGCAAAGAAGACAAGGTTATGCCTGATACGATCGTCAATGGAGGAACCTTTACGTCCGATTTTGTATCTGGAAAGGCGGCAATGATGTTTTACTCCACAGGCGGGCTGGGCTTTGTCAGGGAGAATGCCAAATTTGAATTTGGCACGGCCTTTTTACCGGCCGGGAATCAATATGCCACACCGACAGGCGGCGGAAGCATGTATATGCTGAACACAAAAAACGAAGCGAAAGAAAAAGCGACTTGGGAGTTCATGCGTTGGATGACAACACCGGAAAGAGCGGCGAAATGGAGTATTGATTCCGGTTATGTGGCCACCCGGCAATCGGCTTACGAAGTCCCGGTGTTCCAGGAATATGCAAAGAAATACCCGCAAGCGCTGGTAGCCAGAGATCAATTAAAGTATGCTCAGACCGAGTTAACCACACACAATAACGGCGAAGTGCTCAAAATCATGGGAGACGCGCAACAGGGTATTTTTCTTGGAAAAATCCCTATGGATCAAGGGCTCACCGATGCCCAGTCCAAAATCGACAAAGCGCTGCAGCCTTTTGTTAAATAAGGATTTCGCGGGGGACATCTCATATGTCCCCCCTTTCTACAAATTAGCTTAATCGGCAGGAGTGGTAAAGTGTATACCTCAGCATTAAGATTAGTACGTCATGGTATCTTAATCGGTTTTGGAGGATTCTGGTTTATCCCTTTTATTTGGATCGTTGTCTCTGCGTTGAAATCCACAACAGAGCTTCTGACAAGTTCCAAATGGTTACCGAGCCAACCGACCTTCCTTAATTTCAACGAAGTCTGGCAATCGGAACGGTTTCCGATGTTATTCGGTAACAGCCTGTGGATTGTATCTGTCGTTCTGGTCGCTCAGTATAGCACCGTAATTTTGGCAGCCTTTGTTTTTGCCAGAAGACAGATCCCGGGAAAGAACCTCCTTTTTATCCTTTGCATGGTTCAACTCTTCTTGCCGGGTGGAATCTTTATTTTTCCTAACTATCAGACCATTCATGATTTGGGATTAATGAACAGCAAGTGGGCCATCGTACTTCCGTCCTTCGCTTCCTCCTTTGGAATCTTCTATATCCGTCAAGCCTTTAAAGCCATTCCAAAGGAACTGGAGGAATCCGCCGTCATGGATGGCGCGAATACCTGGGAGTTATTGGGCCATGTTTTCATTCCGTTATCTCGCTCGGCGCTCGCCGCTTTTGGCATCATATCCGTCATCGGCCATTGGAATGAGTTCGTTTGGCCTTTAATCGTAACTAATACGCCCCAGAACCGGCCGGTCACCGTCGGGCTGGCGCTATTTGCTCAAACTGCTGAATCTGGTGCTCATTGGCCCGAACTTACAGCAGCGACGCTGCTCGTGGTTCTTCCCCTGATTGTTATATTTATCTTATTTCAACGGAAGATTGTAGAAAGCTTCATGTTTACAGGAATAAAATAAGAATGGCTTTTTTTGAAAAATCCAAATTAGAAAAGTGCTGCCTCTGAAGGGGAATATCCCCCGTGGAATGATAGCAGCGTTCACCTTAATCTAAAGAAGCTGCCAATAAGTTTGACCAGATCATTCCCTTTATACATCAAAAAGAAGCATAAAAAACCCGAACGATAGCTACTTGCAATCGCTCGGGTTCTTGTTAATGCCCCTATAACAAGCTAAGGTCACGCCCGAATCAAGTATCCATAACTCATTATTTACCGGCATATTCCATAGTCGCTGTATCCAGCATGGATTTCCAATTTGCAAAATCCGTCTCCCTTACAACATGCCGATCAAAAAGTTCGTCAGGAATGTTATTGATATCTTCTTGAATCTTTACTTGAAAGTTGCCTTTCTCTATAAACTCTCCAAAACTCTTAAAGCTGGAATGCTTACTCATGAATGATTCATTAAACAACTCGCTTAATGAAATATGATTCGGATCTTCTTGAATCGTTTTCTGGCCTTTTAATTCCTTCAATAGTTCGTCAAATGATATTGGCTTTTGCTTTCTCAGATTACCACCCCTATATCAATTTTATCGATTCCAGCCTACCTTGTCGATAACGAAGCCCACGCGTTTTCAAGCCACTTATCAAAGTCAGCGCCCTTCTCACCTTCGTAGGTATCATATACATCGAGTCTCATCTTTTTTAATTTCTCTTTAAACTCTTCAAAAGAATGGCCTTCCGGCATGCTTTTCTTAATTCTTACCAAGATTTTAGTTACTCCTTTAATCAAGTCGCCTATTTTCCTTGGCGGTAGTTGAATATCTTCGCCAAATTCTTTGAGCTTCTGGAAAGCAGCCTCTTGAACTTGATATACGGCATCGTTATTCATTCTATGCGTTAATACATCGATGGTTTGTTTGTTTTTCCACTGACCTAACTCTTCCACGGCATCTAAACGTTCTCTCCAATTGGACGTTCTATTCGCAGATATTTTTAATTGTTCATAATTTGAAGGCAACTCAACTTTCACTTCATTTTTACCCAATTGATCCCATCCTGTTCTATTTTTAATTCAAAGAGCATTTATAAAAATACCTAAATTATACCTTGCCTCGTAAAAGAGGTTACAGGCTGCCCTACATGTCGGATTTGTCGCCTTTATGATTACTGCAAGGTGCTGCGCCATCCTGATTTTTAGTGCCTTTGCTTTTATAAGGTTTGGGTGCGTTTTTTGCTCTGTTGGCACTAGCTTGCCATCGGTTCCAGCCCTTTTTGTCTGTTCCCCTGCCTGTTCCGCCCTTGCCTTTTGCTTTACTCTAATCATCACTTCATAAATGATTTGTACTTCGCTTCTATTGTTCTCCTGGTAAGTATACGAATATGAAACAAACGGAAGACCATTCTATAATTTAAGTCCCATCATGATCTTCGAATACCTATTCCTTGATAACTTCAATTTCTTGTTTACTGGAATGGAGGACATTGCTTCCCCAAAACAAATCGAATGGGGAATGGCTAAAATTTCAGACCATTTCATAACATACAACCTCTTCAATATCAGTTTATTTAGTATAACATACATTTACAATTCCATACCGCTATATTCCATGGCACGTTTACCTTTTATTCTTTTCCTATACATACTCATGAGAAGTGGAACTTGGATATCAACATAATTTTAAATCCCAATGTCGTTTGTTGGCGTGTGAACCGAAGTAATCTCCCAGCTTATTGCTGCAAGCTACCTTTCCATGAAATCGGATGCACCAGAAATAACGTATCCAGCCTGGCATAGTCAAAGCCTTCCTCAATCAATTTACCTGTAGCTATAAAAACCCGTTCTTCCGAATCTGGTATGCTTGCAATGCGCTGCCGTTCTCGCTGTTTCTTACCCATCCCGATCACCAATTTTACGCCAATTTAACACCAATATTTTGGGCTCAACCTCAAAATCAGTGCTTGACTATCAGCCTAACAACCGATGGCGGTTGCATTCGATGAGAATGCCCGCTTTATAGTGACTACGATTTCGCGTAAAGTAATGACGGCGCTGAAAGGCTTTAATGCGATTGTGGCGACCTTCTACGGTCGCGTTAGTCCAGCGGCATTGATGGTAGTTCACGATTTCTGCTTTCCAATTGCGCATCGTCTTGAGGGTGTTTCGGACGGCGGCGTGGTCGATTCGATCACCTTGCTCGCACCAACGCTCAAATCCCAGTTTAGCAACGGCAAAGTTAAGGGAGCAGTCGTACCAAGTCGTGAACGCTTCTTTCCATTCCCATACGCTGCGAAGAAGCGGAGAGTAATTCAACAACGTTTCTAGCCGTTTTCTGCTTTCTTCACCAAGCGATTCCGCTGGCGGATTCAGCAACCGATGGTTAGCTTTCAGATACGCCTTAGCCCGTGGTGACAGCGTATGCTGGATGCTTTTTCGAACCTCCTGCACGCTTTCAATTACATAGCCGTGAACATGAAAACGATCGGCGATGCGAATTGCATTCGGAAAACATTCGCTGATCCAGGTATGGTAAGCTTGGGCCAAATCCATGACCACCGCCTTGGGATTGAGCAGAAGGAAGTCTGGATGCTGCTGGGCATATGTCCGCAGTTCCTCCAGTTTTCGACCCGGCAGCAGGTCCAGCATCGTCTCGCCTTTGAGGTTGTGAATGCCGGTGTTATACGTATGGCCTTTTTTGATCGCAAAGTCATCGACACCCAATACCAATTCTGCCGCTTCTTTCGCTTCTTCCCAAACTTGCTCATAGATCCGCTCGCACTCAACAGGAATCGCTTCGTTATGCATACGCTGTACGGTGCTGGTCGGCGCTTGCTGCATGCGGGCGCTGTGCGCTGCTGTTGAACCTAGTGCCTGTTCAACCGTATGGGAACGGAAGAGCCGGCTGTAACGCTCTTTGGGTCCGACAAATTCGTACGTCCAAACAAACCCAGCTTCGCAACGTGTACAATACATCCGAATGGACGGCACGTGCAGATAGGTTTTCTTCTCAAAGACGGAAAGATGCCGGACGGTTCGCGGTTCATTGCTTCCCTTGCGGATGACATCCTGATCGGACTCACAGCATGGGCAGCATTGCCTATCGCTAAGCGGTAAGGCTTCTATATGAAGTTCATCGGCATTGATGGACAGAATTTGGTGAATCCTTAGCTCTGGTAAGTTTAGCATTTCATTGATATACTTAGTCTGCATCTGTCAATTCCTTTGTTGATTGGTCGGACTTTCAACATTACTGGAATTGCAGATGTTTTTCTATTTTCAGTCCAGCATTAATCTGTCAAGCACTGATTTCTGTTTTGAGCCATATTTTGTAAAGGAAATTCATCATCCACGGTAATATGATAAACCATAAAAAGTCAGCTTCACAAAAAAACAGCTGAAGATTCAGATTCCCCTAGCTGTTTTTCCTGTTTAACTCAGCTAAACGCTAACTGATATAATAATAAGGAAAGGAGGGGAATGGAATCTCACTTTACGACCTTGTCATGCTGCAGGAGCGGCTTGCTTATGGGTACGGATCGACCGCATTGGCCGTTGGCTGGCATGTTGGTCAGATCCTTCATCTCCGGACAACCCGGAAATGGCCGGAGGATATTTTTGCCACTTTGTGCCGTTCCGTCGTGAGTGACGGGACGATGATCAACACCTTCGATCGGAGAGCTGGAAATCGAATTGCGAACCGCACGCTCGCTCCTTTATGCGGTGGCGGATCGCTGGGATCGGGAGAAGGAAGACCGACCCGCGTTGAAACCGGAGCTCGGCTTGGCCAAGTATGTTGCTACCAACAACGCCATCAAAATCGTGGACTTGGCGATGAGAATTGTCGGTGCCGCGAGTTTGTCCCGCAAGCGGCCTTTGGAACGGTACTACCGGGATGTTCGTGCAGGCCTGCATAATCCGCCAATGGATAGTACGGTACTCCATACCTTTGCTTGTGCTGCTTTATCCGAGACATCCTTATGATCCGAGGGAGACGCTAAAACAAATCATCGAGAACCAGCACCGGAGCCTCCCTATCCCACTTCAAAAAGTATTCATATCTGCCGAATCTCGCCAGCGCCTCTTGGTCGGGCAGCCATACCCATTCGTCGATTTCAGTCTGGCAGCGGTGGGCCCGAAACGCGGCGAGCTTTGCTTCCAGATGAGCATGCACGTCGATTTTGATGACATCCTTGCGGGAATAACCGTACCTCTCCGGACGTTCCATCGCGTCGCCGAACGTAATGAAATATAAAGCGCCCTGATGTGCTGTTCTTTGAAAAGCAGCCGTCGTCGCTTTTCCAATTGCGCAATGATCCGGGTGTCCACCCAGCTTTTCGTGAAACGTAAGCACGACATCGGGATCCACTTCGTGGATGAGAGCCGCAATCCGTGCTGTCAGGCTATCCTCATCGGTAAACTCAACTGTCTTGTCCCGGATATCCAAAAATAGGAGCTGCCGGATGCCCAGGCTCTCGCAGGCTTGCCGTAGTTCCATCTCGCGGGCAGCCGCTATCGATTCCCGGTTGAGATAGGGTGGATTACCCATGCGTCGTCCCATTTCACCCCGCGTGGCGCTTACCAGCGTAATGTCGACCCCCTCGCTGGAGTATTTGGCCAGAGTACCTCCACAAATAAACGATTCGTCGTCAGGATGGGCAAACACCGCGAGGAGCTTTTTCAGTGGGGCTTTATCGATATTGTTCATTCTGGAAACGGCTCCTTTCCCAAGTGGAGAGCAACATTCATCCGACCTCTGTCATCATATCCGGCCAGCAATAGACGACCGTTCCCATCTACCTCATAATACGTGAGCGCCTCCATTCGCAGCCAGCCATGCCCATCGAATCGGAGTGCGGCACGAAAGGGGCCTTCCCCCGCTATTAATGCATGGGTAACCTTGACCTTAAAATTGCGAACGAAGACAAATGAGGTCGCTTCGCTGTGGATATAGACGTCAGTCCCGACGAAGGCCTGAAGCTCGGCTTCTACTTGCTCCCTGATTATTTTGATCATCGCGTTTGGCTCTCTTTTCTGAAAGGATTTAAATTGCTACATAATCGTATCACAAAAAAGCATCTTTTATTCATATGAAATCCTTCATAGAAATCAGGAGTCAGTAATCTTTTCATGGTTTTGGTGCAACGATTAAAACTGATCAAAGATAGTCACCATATTATTGTTTGACTATGCTATCAAACCAAACATTTTATTGATTAATTCAACTGCAGAAAGGACAGCCGAATGATTGCATTCGACCTGCCCTTTCTTTATCATATGCATGACTTCAATCCCGGCAATTGTTTCCTCTGCAGTACCGAAAGACTTGAATCCCAGCATTGGTTTAATGACTTTCTTTAGGGATCGGTGATGGTTGTATGAGCCATATGTAGTTCTCGTTCTTCCATCATCTCCACTAGATCATGATAACTTAGGCTATATTTCAAATACCATCTTACTGTTAGCAAGATAACCTCTGATTCGTACTGCTTCCATTTAAACAAATCTAATTCCGTTTCCAACGTAATTGCTCCATCCCATGAATTCATTTTCAATCATGTTATCATGTATTAGAGCTTTGCACCATAACCGAGTATTTCCTGATACGAGAATGCTGTGTAAGCTGATATTATTGGCTTCTTCGAGTTAACCTAAGAGTTACTTGAATCTTTCTGAAAAAATATAAGTAAATAACACATATACCGTAAATTATTAAGAAACCAATATTAAGACCGTACAACGGAACGAAATATATGTAACACAAGTAAAACACAAGTAAAGTACTTATACTATAGGAAAATCCGAAAATAACGTATGGAAATAGCTTACTACCTTCCTCATAATGTAGAACCAAAATTAATGGAAAAAGCGTCGAGGGGAAAGAACTTAATATCCCTGCCCACTTACTCCCTACTATTGAAGCAACTCCAGTAATTATTAATAGAATTATTCCTACAGTAACTCCTCTGCTAAGAATTTGAAGCAATGTACTTGTAGGTTTATTCGTTTTTTCAGGAGTTCTAATCAACTTGTTTATTATGAATAGATTAATGAAGAATACTGTTGTAAATATTAATATCGCTTGGAAAAGATTAAACTTCATTAAAAATATAAAATATCCAAAAATAAAAAATGAAGCTATACTAATAAATGACGATTTTGCAATTAATAAAATTCGATTAGTTGATTCTTTCATTCTTGATACAAGTAAATAAATTACACAAAATAAGATAGAAGCTGATAATCCAGCAATACCCCATGGAACTCCTTTAATAGTAAAATCTACCCCCTGTTCAAAGGAGATGAAATAAATAGATAATCCTGTGCCGAGTGGTAATCCAGAAATAATACCACCGATTTGTGGACTTATTCTCTTCGAAATCTCTGCTAATCCAACTATGATAAGAACTGATAAAACTAATTTTATAAGTACTAAGGTTCCCAGTGCTTTCGCCTTCTTTCGTATTTTCAGCGATTTCAACTAACGTTCTCGTTAGCTGCAAATTGGGCGATGGCCCTTGTGAGCGTAACGGCGAAAGAATCGCGATCGTGATGCCAAGGAACATCACGCCGCTGCTGATGAGCAAGGTGGCCCGCAGGTTAATTGCTGATCCGAGGAGTCTGCCGAGTAGTGCACCTATGGGCTGCATTGAGGTTCGATCCAAGAAGCAAGACGGAGTTCCCTATAAAAAGTCGACGAAAGTCAGGTTTTTGCGTAAGAACGTGTTTCATATGGCGGCCTTTTTATATCCAGTCAGATCGACTGGAACGGTGTGCAATACATCGTGGTGGTTGAATTCCTCAAGATTGGGACACGTTCGGGGGTCATTTTCTTGAACTGACTGCCCCCCTCGTTCATCCATACACCCTCAAACGTATTCTGGATCGCGGTGGCAATGCTGGACTTCCCGGCCCGCGGATTGCCGTTCAGAATCACTATTTGTCCGAGTTTATCTTCATGTGGCATGCGTTTCCCTCCATACAATGATTTCGCTCATACTGTGAATGTCTTTTCCTTCTTTGGAACCTACAATAGAGATTGTAGCAACGATGCGGCTAATGGAACAGTCTGTAAATTCGTATATCCTGCTGTTCGTCCTTTTATTGGATGTTAACGTTTAGCGCATGTCCTGTTTTTCCGCTTTAGGAAGAAATAACGTTCCGATCATGGTGAGAGCGGCCAGTACAAACACGCCCCAATACACGCTGTGCAGCGCTATCGTCAAGCCGGATTGTACGATTTGCATCTCCTTTTCCGGCATCTGCTGCAGCCCTGAGGAATTCAGCAATTGATCGATGGAATTCATGGAAACGGCCCCCCCCAGCGAATTATTTTCACTAGAAAGGAAACCGTTGAATCTCATATTAAGTATTCCTCCGAGCAATGCGGCTCCTACGGAGCTCCCAAGCAGACGCATAAACATATTGGATGCAGTGGCAACGCCTCGCTTTTGCCAGTCTACGCTGTTTTGAATCGACGTCATGAAGGTAATGCTGGTCAAGCCCATTCCGATGCCAATAATAAACGAGCCCGTGCCGGCCCATATCGCTCCTTTAGCCGGGTCCAAGGTAAGGAAGAACAGCGAGCCTGTGAAAGCGGCGATTCCGCCCATGACTGCTGTTGGCCGCACGCCGATTTTCATGATCAACTGGCTCCCCGCCAGCGCCGCCAGCGGCCAACCTACCGTCATTACGGTCAAGGTGAAGCCCGCAACGATTGCGGAGTGACCCATTACACCTTGAATATAAGTCGGTAGAAAGCTGGTTAAGCCGATCACCAGCGCACCGGACGTAAATGTCGCCGCATTGGCGGTAGCGATAAACCGGTTTTTCCAAATATCCAAAGGCATCATCGGTTCGGAAGCCTTCCGTTCCCATAAGAAAAACAAAATGGCCCCAAGTGCAAAAACCAGCAATAACGAGCCAATTTGAAGCGATGTCCAGCTCCACTTGACGCCGCCTTGAATCAATACGATCATCAGAGAAGTGATGGATACGAAAAACAGGCCGGAACCCGCGTAATCGATCGAACGTTTTTGTTTTTCAATGCCTTCGTGCAAAAAGAGGATCACTCCGATAATGGACAAAATCCCGAGCGGAATGTTCATCCAGAATATCCACGACCAGTGCGTGTATTGCACGATCAAACCGCCGACCAACGGGCCGAGGACGGAAGAGATGCCAAATACGCTGGAGAAAAAGCCTTGAATTTTGGCACGTTCCTGCAAAGTGTACAAATCCCCCACGATGGTAATTCCGATAGGCTGTACGGCGCCGGCCCCTAATCCTTGAATCAATCGGAAAATCACGAGCGCGACCATGGACTTCGCGAGTCCGCACAAGATCGAACCAAGCAGAAAAATGATGATACCGGTAATGAAAACAGGCTTGCGGCCGAATAAATCGGACAATTTCCCATAAATCGGGGTCGTGACAGCCTGCATCAACGAAAAAGCCGAGAAAACCCAACTGTACAACGAGAATCCGCCGAGGTCCCCGACCACGCTGGGCATGGCGGTCGAAATAATGGTCATCTCAATGGCGGCCATAAACATCGAAACTATAATGGCGGCAAGAACGAAGGGTCGCTGCGTCTTTTTTTCCGTTTGCCCCGACTGAGCGATTGTCAATTGGCTCATTTCTCCACTCCTATCCCAACACGTGATAAATTTTGAAGCGGCTCCCCGTCCGAATTGGCGATTGGTTTATGCCCCTGAGGAACATCGATCATACGGACTGAGGGAGCCCTCGAAAGTAATTAAATTTATTGACTCAAACAATTGTCAAATTGTGAAAATTTTGTGCAGCTGCTTCCCGTCTGTCAATGTAGCCAGTAATCGATTACTTTAACAATCCGACTAATATTGTACTTCCTCTCAGCATTTTGAGCAAATAAAAAACGAGCGCTATATCCCTACCTTTCATTCATTGTGCTTACACCTATCATTTATAAACCATTTTAACATATATCCAACATATTTTATAAGGATGTTAACGATCTTTATCGTCTCTGATACAATCCTGATTTTTATGATTATCACTATTCACATTCAATTGTATGCAACAAAAAATATGCACCCAGTAGAAAATTTAGTGGGTACATGTTATGGATCTCTAGTAAAATGGGCTATATGCACTCAAAGAGAAACATGTAGTTTTAATCCTAGGAATACAAACATCTAAGAGATGCATGTTAAATGTGGGGTAATTGACTCGCTTGTAGAAATGATTGAACAAAACCAATTAAATTCAAATGTCGATATAAGAAAAAGTGCCGAAGCAATTGCAGCGATGGTTAAAGGAGATATTTTATTAATGAAGAATCAAAGAGATATTCAAATTTTAAAGAATGTAGTCGATATAATTCGATTGCAATTTAATCTTTTTTAACGTATATAAACCAATGATGGGATTCAAGTCTTTTAATAATGCAGAGAAAACAATTGCCGGAATCAAGTCATGCAAATGATAAAGAAAGGCCAGGTCGAATGCATCCATTCGCCTGTCCTTTCTACGGTACAATTAATCAATAAAATGTTTGGTTTAACAGCATAGTCAAACAACAATATGGCTACTATCTTTGATCCATTTTAATAGTTGCACCAAAACCGAAATTATCGGAAATAAATTCGTTGTCAAGTGTACTAACCAATAAACCCCAAAAAAAGTAAAGGAATTTGTTGGAACAATCACGCATTAGTTTTCGCAGGCTTCTTTAGCCATTCAATAATCCCTTCCCGCTCGCCGCTGTTGCGCCGCCCGGTCATCGTAAGGATAGCTGACGGGCATGAGACTGGATCGGTTCAAGCGTTGAACCTGATCCTCCGTTAAGGACCAGCCTGACGCCCCCAGGTTGGCAGCCAGTTGCTCCGACGTTCGGACCCCGATGATCGGTGAAGTGACTCCAGGACGCTGCAGGAGCCAGTTGATGGCCGTTTGCGCCGGCGTTTTACCCGCTTCCTCCGCTACTTCCGTTAACGTATCGATGACATTCCAAGTATGCTCGTTATTATAATTCGTCCAGGATTCGCTCCAGCCCTTTTCCTCCGCTGCCGCGATCCGAGAATCCGTCGGAGGCTGCGACATTCCTCTATAGAACTTGCCGCTTAACCAGCCACCTCTTAAAGGGCTCCACGGAATGACGCCTAAGCCTTCTTGTAAACAGACCGGAATCACTTCGTATTCGGTGGCCCGGCACAGCAAGTTATACTGCGGTTGAATACTGACAAATGGCTCCCAGCCCTGATGCTTAGACATATCGACTGCCTTTTGCAGCTGCCAGCCTTGGAAGTTGCTAGCGCCCAGATAACGCACCCAGCCCCGCTTCACCAGTTCGTTAAGTGTGCTCAGCGTTTCCTCGAGAGGCGTTCTCGGGTCCCAGGCATGTACTTGGAACAAGTCGATGTAATCTGTGCCCAAACGGCGAAGACTGGCTTCCACGCCGGAAAGAATATGCTTGCGGCTGAGGCCTACGTCATTGGGACCGCTTCCCATGGCAAAACGAACTTTGGTTGCGATTACAACATCGTCGCGGTTTTTCTCCTTTACCCAGCGGCCGACAATTTCTTCGGAGGCCCCGCCCGTATAAACATCCGCCGTATCGATAAAGTTACCGCCCGCCTCGATAAATTGGTCCATAATCAATTGGCTCTCGCGTTCGCCGGTTTCCCGGCCGAAAGTCATCGCCCCCAAACAAAGCTCGCTGACTCTTAACCCGGTCTTGCCTAAATGCTTATACTCCACCTTGGCTCCTCCTTTTGCGCTACGAGAATGGATACCCATTTATCATAATACAAGCCCCGGGATTACAAAAGAACTGAAAAGAGGGTACGTTACTCACCTCGACGTAAGCGGACATAGTCAAAGAGGTGTTTGATGAAAATAAAGATTAGACTGGACTTGTTGATACAACAGAGTTTTTCGGGTTTTGGTGTAAAGATCTTAAATCCATGATAACATGATTAAAATGAAGTTGTGGCAAAAGAATTAGTTAGACGCCCCATTCGTTAATGCCTCGTTGCTAATTAGGATTTCGGCGACATCGGCTGTCTGCCTCACGGAGTCACCGTTGATATTGTCGATTTGCACATAGGGCTCGTTGGTCAGCAAAAACATAACAGTACGGACAATATCCAAGGCTTCCAGCATCCTAGCCCACTCTTCTTCGCTGACATGGGAACCGGCATTGAATTTGTTCAAATGGAAACATTACGAGCAGAACTTATCTTATTAACTGTTAGATGTTAATACAATCATTCGTCTGTCCTTTCACGATTGAATTGATTAATAGTTTGCACCAGAACCCAAATTTCTCATATACTGGACATATTGAGGGAATGCGATTTCGGCAACTTCAATCTCCGGATGCCATTTTTTCTCCCATTCCAGAGTATAGAACCCTTCGTATCCGTTTTTCAGCAGCAGCTCGTAAATCGCTTGGAGCGGTATATTTCCTTCTCCCGTCAAGCAATATTGAAAGTCATCCGCACTTTCTCCCTTAAGCCGCGAATCTTTCACATGTGTATATTCAACCCACTGACCGATTGCAGCCCAAGTGTCCTCAGGCTTTTCCCCTAGCGTTCTGTACGGATGATGCACATCCCACAGCACCGCTACTGCCTCCTGATCCACCTGTTCCATAACGGCTTTAACATCATTGCAAGCGGTCCAGTCGTCATGCGTTTCAATTAAAAGCTTGACGCCGTGAACCTTAGCGACCTTCGCCATCTCGCTGATATGATCGACTACGGTTTGGATCGCGTTCTCCCGCTTCGTATCACCGATGCGGCCGCCGAACACGCGGATAAAGCGGGTGCCGAAAAATTCGCAAAGCTTCGAGTATTCCGTTACTTCCTGCAAGTTTTTCTCATAGTTTTCTTGAGAGAATACATGCACCGAGCTTGAAAAGCAGGACACTTGCAAACCTGCATCGGAAATTTGCTTGCGGGTCTGCTCAAGGTGTTCCGAAAACTCCGGAAGCTTGTAAATGTTCATTTCACCGGTTAGTCCGCGGAAATCAATGGCGTCAAAGCCGTATTGTACCGCTCTCTCAATAATTTGATCCAATGTCCAATCCGGGCAGCCAAGGGTCGTAAATGAAAGTTTCATATCCTTTTCTCCTTTTGTATATGAAATGATAGCGCAAGACTGTTTTAAGCTTTGGAAAAAGAAGACGACATATCTTCGGTTACCTGGACGTCGGATTTTGCTTTAACATATTTCGAGCTTTGAATTAATTCATTTAGTTTAACCTCATAGGCGTCGGCGTCAAGAGGCAGTTCTACCGTTTGTTTAGTAAAGGAGGACAGCATAATTGCATTGGCCAGTGTCACGCCGTTAATGCCTTCCGGACCTCTAGCAACAAGCTCCTGCTCGCCGGAATGGATCGCGCTAATAAATTTCTCGAAAACATACGGATGATTATGCGGAATGTTGAGCTGTACAGGAATTTCTGTGTACCAGCTTTCCAGCTTACCGAATTTCGTCTCGGATTCTTGAATAAACTTCAGCATCGAGCTGCGGTTTCTATAGAACAAAAGCTGTTCGTTCTCATACACGAGCTTGCCGTATTCGCCTACGATTTCGAAACGGTTCGTTCCCGGCGTTTCCGCTGTTGTCACGATAAAGTGTCCAACCATACCGTTTTCATGCTCAAAATAGGCCGTTACCTCGTCTTCTACCTCGATATGGTGGTATTTGCCGATATGCGCAAACCCGTGAACCGAGCTTGGCAGTCCGAACAGCCACTGATACAAGTCCAAATTGTGCGGGCATTGGTTGGTCAAGATGCCGCCGCCTTCGCCGGCCCACGTTGCACGCCAGTCTCCGCTGTCATAATACAATTGGGAACGGAACCATTTGGTATTGATCCAGGTTGTACGGATGAGCTTGCCAAGCTCTCCTCCGTCCAGAATATCTTTAATTTTCTTATGGAACGGCAAGGTTCTTTCCTGGAACATGAGACCGAATATTAAATCAGGTTGCTTCGTTTTGGCTTCCTCGTAGGCAGCAATCATTTTCTTCGCATCATTCACATGCACCGCGATAGGCTTTTCACAAAGCACGTGCAGCCCGCGCTTAAACGCTTCAATTGAAATTGGCGTATGATCATAGTGAGGAACGCCAATAATAACGGCTTCCAGTCCGGATCGATCGAACAGATCCAAGTAATTATAGTAAGCTTTTGTTTTTAATTCGGCTGCATACTGGTCCGCCTTCTCCTTAACCGTATCGCAAACACCTACAACCTCGACTTGTTCATTATTTTTTAAGATAGGCACATACGTCCCCGCTCCAATCGCACCCAAACCGATAAGACCGATTTTCACTTTCTTCTTTGCATTCAATTTCATAAATCTCCTCTCCATATGATGATAAATACATTCCTGTCAATTGCAGTATAAAACATATATAAGAAGTAAGCGCTTTAATGGGGTCTTTATCTCACCCGTAAACTCCCCTCACACTCAACACCTCCATCCTATAAAAATGATTTGGAACCAAAATGCTTCTGCAGCTGGGAGGGCGACATATTATAAATGGACTTGAAACACTTATTAAAGTAGCTCTTGTTGTCATACCCCAGATGATAAGCAATTTCTTCCACGGTTTTGTTCGTCGTTTCCAGCCATTCCTTTGCCTTCTCCACCTTCATTCGGGTCACGTACCCGATAAAGCTTTCCTGCGTTTCTTTTTTATATAATCGGCTGAAATAAGCCGGGTTCAAATGCAGCTTGTCCGAAACATCTTCCAGTGTGATCTTCTGATCGAGATGGGTAAGCACATATTTTTGCGCCTTAATAATTTCCATACGCCGCGAGCGTTTGGACATCATCGATATAGATTCAATAAGCGATTTCCAAAATTGGTTCAGCCATACCTCCAGCTCAAAAACGGATTCAACAGATAAAATAGCTTGATGCAGCCGCTCCTGAGATAAGGTATACTCAAAATATTGCGCCGATGACCTGAATTTCACATACTGATCCATCACTAATCTGAGAATGAAGCTTTTCAGCTCTTCCGGATGAAACCTGCGCTCCACAAAAAATCGAAACCATCCTGATATCGTTTCATCGATCTGCTCCGTCGTTTCATCCATTAGCAATTTTCCCAAAGCATCAGAGACCTCAGCGTAATATTGAAAAATATGTTCTTGGGCAAATGGAACCGACACCTGATTTACACGGGTAATCACACCATCGGGCAAATAAAAACGTTGATCGGACAGCTCCAGCAGGGTATTAATTTCCTTTTTTAAGCTTTTGATGCTGCTGCTGTAATGTTCACCTATCACATAAGAAACATTGATTCTAACATATTTATGAATGGCGGATTGAATTTCTCTTAAAGGCTGCATATCGAATTCCGCAGCGCTGTTCCGCTTGATTCCCGGGCCGGCAAACAACAGCAACAGCTCTTTCGTGTCTAAACGGAAATAAACGGCCTCACAAGACTGATCCAGAATTTCCTCAACGACGTTGCTTACCGCATAAGCAAGCACTTCTTCAGATTGGAACCGCTTCATTTGTTTGTCATACTGATTGATGTAGCAATTGACCGGGAGGTACGGCTTACCTGAAAAGCTCACACCGAATTTTTCAAACTTGTCGTACCACTCCTCCTCATTAAAGATAGGAGCATGTAACAGCTTGCTGATCAGCTTCTCTTTCAAAACATCCTGATTCTGCTTAACCGATTGCATAAACCCTTGGTTTTTCTTGGCCTCGATCCGCTCCTCGTCCAGTTGAACCACAAGCTTTTTCAAGATCTGGACGATCTCTTCAATTTCCATAGATTCCTTCAGCACATAATCCTGCACCTGCAGCTGAACAGCTTGGCGAGTGTAGTGAAATTCATCATGGCAGGACAAAATAACCGTACGCATTCCCGGGTGGAGCTGCTTCAAATGCTGCGCAAGCTCAATCCCGTCCATACCGGGCATGCCGATATCTGTGATCAATATATCGGGCATGTCCTGCTGCGCTTTAGCCAGTGCAGACAAACCGTCCTCCGCGTAGCCGATCAGCTTCAGGTTCAGCTCATCCCATGGCAGCTCTTGGTTTAAAAACTCAATCACAGGATAGTCGTCGTCTGCCAGCATTACCTTATACATGGTAAACCTCCCCTTTTCCTGTAAGCGGAAGTTTGATTCTAATCTCTGTGCCCTTGTGTACATCGCTATGAATATCCATTTTAAAGGAAGTGCCGTAAACCATCGTTAACCGGTCATACACATTTTTCAATCCGATGCCGTTGATTCTGCTGTTCTCCTCACGTTTTAACGATTTTTGGAGATCGGTCATTCTTTGAACCCCGATGCCGACCCCGTCATCCTTCACGGAGATGAACAAATAGTTTTCATCTTTCCAGATGGATAAGACGATATGACCGTATTTTTGATTTAATCCGTGGATAAAGGCATTTTCGATAAATGGCTGGATCGTTAGCCGGGGAATCTCCTCCAAAAGGACGTTAGAAGCAATAGATTCCTCAAACTGTATTTTCTGATTGTGCCTTACATTCATTAGCTTGACATAATGTCTGACCGTATCCGCTTCCAAATGCACCGGTACAAATTCGTTATTTCGATTGATCGTCATACGAAGCAATTTAGACAAAGAAGAAATGATATCTGCGCTTTCAATATCCCCCCTCATTCTGATCTTCATACGAATGGAATTTAAAAGATTAAAGAAAAAATGCGGATTGATTTGCGCTTGCAGCAGCTCCAGCTCCAGCTTGCGTTTACGTGTCTGTTCCTCCGTAATTTGATCAATCATCGATTCGATTCGGTCCAGCATTTGATTAAATACCCGGCCCAACCGTCCTATTTCATCCGAACCATGTATATCCGCTCTGACACTCAACGTCCCCAAGTTGACATTGGAAGCCACTTTAGCCAATACGATCAGCGGTTTCGTAATTCTGTTAATAATCCAAAATAGAAAAACAATAAAAATAAGTAAAAAGACAAACTGCGCCAAATAATCATTCGTTCGAATATTTTGAATCTTTCCGATAGCATTTTCATAAGATATTAAACTAACCAGATGCCATCCGGAAAAAAGAATGGATTCATTTAATAAAATATACTCTTGATGGTCTACCATCAAAAATTTCGGTTTCAACGGATCCGTTATCGTGTCTGCATAAGCGAATGTTGTTCCGATCTGATCGTTGTCCGTGCCTGCGAGTATCTTTCCCGCGGAATCCGTAAGCGCCATCTTTTGCGTAGGGGCATACTTGTTGAAGAAATCGTTGATCATCTGCGCTTCCACACTTAAAATAAGATACGCATAAGGCTGGGAATTTCCCGATTTCAATACTCTTGCTATCGTTATCATATACGGACTTGCTTTACTTCTGGATTGAATATAGTTCGGGTGCGAGCCGACCCAAAGAATATCGTAATCCGTCAATCGGTCCAGCTTTGGAAACCAAGGCTCAGAACGGAATTTCAAAGGATCGAATTCTGAACCGGAATAGTTGGTAAAATACGCGTTGTTGGGCAACAGGACAGACATATACACATGATCCGTCGAGAAAACGAGCGTCTCCAGTTTATTCGTCATATATTTGCCATCCAGCACTAATTGCGCCGGATCTAACGGTTGTTGTCCCAGCTTCTTCATGACTGTGGTGGTTTCGTTATCGAATTGAATATTATTGGTCATGTAGATCATGGTATTAAACAGATGCGTGACAAATAAATTCGCGACATCCAACGATTCACGCGCATTTTTGGCCGCTTGTTCGCGCAAGACATCTCTTGTGAAATAATTGGATACTTGAATGGCTATGACCGGCGGAGCGATCAGACAAATAATAATGGAGAACATAATCTTCCGCCGCAAAGACAGATTAACAAGTTTTCTAAATTTTTGTCTCAATTCTATCACTTCTTCGCCTTTAACGTAGGAACTGTAGAGAGCATTCCGCTCTCCACAGTTTGTTTGAGCTGGATAGAACCATTATAACCTATTTATACATTTATAGATTATTTATTTGTTTTAACTACGTCGGTTACGGCTTTCTCTGCATTCGTAATCGTCGTTTCCAAATCCTGTTTTCCGAGCAAGTATTTCTCGACTTCCGATGTATAACGGCTTTCTGCATCGACGATGTAAGCTGGAGGAGCGACGATTTTAACCGCCTTGGCCGAGTTCATTACATACTCCAACGACGTTCTGTCGACCATTTCCGGATTCGTGCCTGTTTTTAAAAGACCGTCGATCATTTTGTTCAAATCCGCTTTATTCCAGGATGAAATCATATTTTCCGCAGCCAGGATCCCTTTTGTCGAAAACCAGCGAGTGAACTGGTAAGCTTCTTTCGGATGTTTTGAACTTGCAGCTACACCGACATAGTCAATGGTTGCAAGCGTTTGGCCGTTCGGATCGTCCTTCGAATATTTAGGATACGGAGCAAATGCGGTAACAAATTTCGCTGGAATTGCTGCAGTACCAGCCGTTTCCGTAATCATCCAGTTACCGGTTGGAATCATGGCCGCTTTGCCGCCGAAATATTCGTTGCGGTACGTAAGCTTCTGGGAAATGACATCCGCATAGGAATGGGCCGATTTGTCCACGTTTTCCACTTGATTCGCGATTTGCAGTGATTTTCGGATGCGGTCGGTGTTGATGTTAACTTTACCGTCCGAAGAGACGATCTGGTTGTTTTCCGGATTGTTCACGTTAGCCAGGGTGATGTACTGCATCCAGTTAGGCGCGTGGAAGTACGTTCCGTACAGTTTGGACGGACCTTCGCCCTTGGTCAGCTTTTTGGAGTAGTCCATAAACTCGTCCCAAGTCCATTCTTTTGGCACCGGCAGTCCCGCTTCATCCAGCTTCTGCTTATTCAGTAAGACGAACCAGGTCAATAATCTTCCTGGAAGCGCATAATATTTGCCGTTAATTTGGGTAGTCGCTTTATACTCGCTGTCGTAAGTGACTCCATCCGCTTTCAGGTAATCGTCGAGCGGAGCCAGCATTCCCGCGTTGACGCGTTGCGAGTAGCCAGTTGAATTATTCAGCATGACAACGTCCATTTCCTGTCCCGAAGCGGCAGCCAAGTCGAGCTTTTTCATTGCTTCGTGTGCGTCGTCTTTCGTCGCAAGAATGTTCACATCGACTTTAATGTTCGGATATTCTTTGTAGAACTCCGGCAAAATTTTACTCCAGTGAGCCGTATCTTCCGATAACCAGGTGTACAGCTTTAAGTTGACCTGACCGGCGTTAGCGGCGCCCTTATTCGTTTGCTCTTCCGCGGGCTGGCCCCCGCAGCCGGCCAATAAAGAAACCATCATTGCGCTTGAAAGCAGCAAAGCACTTGTCTTCTTCATGGAAAAAAATCCCCCTTTAAATGTATTGAATATGTCTCGGATGTATTTCATTATAGTGAACTAACTATAATGGCATAAGTAAAAATTTTAACCTGTTAGCAAATATTTTTACCTGAATGCGGTTTAGCCTTTCACACCGCCTGCGGAAATACCTTCAATGACATGCTTTTGTCCAAGCACGAAGACGATCAGCAGCGGAAAAATCGCCGATACGGCTCCGGCCATAACCAAAGAATAAAACTGTCCGTTTTCATTGCCGAACGATTGTATGCCCAACTGCAAAGTAAATAACTTTTGGCTTTTGATAAAAATCAGCGGGTTTTGGTAATCGTTCCAGGTCCAGATGAATCTTAATATCGCGTAAGTCGCAACGGCCGGCTTTACCAAAGGCAGGATGATTGATAAAAAAATACGGGCATGGCCGGCTCCGTCCATTCGGGCGGACTCGATAAATTCATCGTTGACGCTTAAGAAAAACTGCCGGAGCAGAAAGGTGCCCAATACGCTGAAGCAGTTCAAAAATATTAAGCCGAGATGGGTATCATACAAGCCTAGCCAACGAAAAATAATAAATTGCGGCACAAGAATCGCTTGATGCGGGATCATATACACGACCAGCAAAATAATAAATATAACGTCTCTTCCTTTAAACTTAACTTTGGTAAAACCGTAAGCCGCCATGCAGGAAAAGAGAACGGACATAAGGGTCGTCATTACTGCAACAATGATCGAGTTGGCATAATACTGCGGAAACGGAGTTTTCTCCCATACTTGGGTATAGTTTTGAATGGCATTCCAATGCTTGGGAATCCATTCGATCGGAAAATTGAATACATCAATCTCCTGTTTAAGAGAAGCGGAAATCATCCAGAAGAACGGGAACAGAAACAGCAATCCCACGATCAGCATGAGAGCTGTGACACTTGCTTTTCGTATGCTAAGATTCATTGGGCGAACCTCCTAGTAATTGACCCATTTTTTCTGGGCGAAAAATTGAATCAACGTGATGACCAATACGCATAAGAGCAATATGACCGATATCGCCGAAGCATAGCCTGTCTTCAAATTGATAAAAGCCTGCTGGTACAAATAAAACACCATCATCGAAGAGGAATCGGAAGGTCCTCCGTTGGTCAACACGACAATGATATCAAACACCTTAAACGAACCTATAATACCGGTAACCAGAAGAAAAAATGTCGTCGGCGATAACAGAGGAAGTGTTACTTTAAAGAATTTGGTAATTGCCGCTGCTCCGTCGATATCTGCAGCTTCATACAAATCCTTCGGAATATTTTGCAAGCCTGCCAAATAAATGATCAGATTATACCCCAAGCCTGTCCAAACCGTAATTCCCATGACAGTAAGCAATGAAAACTGGGGATCGGCAAGCCATTTCGGAGGATTGGCCATGCCGAGTGTCTTAAGCGTCTCGTTGATCGGACCGTATTCCGGATGAAAGAGCACCTGGCAAACGATAGCCACTGCCACGATGCTTGAGATATAAGGCATAAAATAAACAACCTTGAACAAATCTTTCCAATATACGTTTTTGTTAATAATAATGGCAAGAAGTAACGCTATAGCCATGGTGGTCGGTACAACAAGAATAAAGATGAAGTTATTGCTCAATGATTTAAGAAATACGGGATCATGGAAAAGAACGACAAAATTTTTCATTCCGATAAATTTAATCCCTTTTACCCCTTGAACCAAGCTCCAGCTCGTAAAACTTATGATCAACGATAAGATGATAGGAATCAGCGTAAGTACTAATAATCCTATGGCTAATGGGGCAATAAACATATAACCCGTTATAGTTTCGATTACATTGTTTTTTTTCATGAGCTCAGCCTTTCCTTTCTTTTTTATTTTAATTATAAGGAACCTGCCAAGCCTCCATAAGCCATGAAAGTGACCTGTTTGAAAAAATTTATACTTTTTCGATAGACGAATATCGATATCATCTTGTTGAAGTAAGGCTTCCTTACCTGAACAATACTAGGTTAGATTATTGTAAGTTCTTACGTGAATTACATTTTATTTCTATAATGAAGTTAGATTAATCAGAGGAGGAAATGAATCGATGCAGATGCGTACTTTAGGTAAAACCGGTGAAAAAATCAGTATGCTTGGTCTAGGCGGCTTTCACTTATTGGAAATTAGTAAATCTGAAGGGAAGGCTATTATAGACCGGTATCTCGACGCGGGCGGCAATTACGTGGAGACGGCTTACAGCTACGGTAAAGGCGAATCGGAAAAGAAAATCGGACAAGTCGTAAAGGACCGCAGGAACTCCATGTTTCTTGTCAGCAAATGTCCGGCTAGAGATCGTAAAACGGCGTCCGAACTCATTGACGAATCCCTTCGAAATTTGAACACCGACCATGTGGACCTGATGCTTTTTCATGGTGTGAAATCTTTTGAGGAAGTCAACGAAATTTTTTCAGAGGAAGGAGCGGTCCGGGCCTTCGAAGAGGCAAAAGAGGCGGGGAAAATCCGTTATATCGGCATGTCGATGCACGGATGGGCCGATACGCTCATCGAGTCGATCCATCGTTATCCGATGGATGCGGTCATGCATACGTTTAATTATTTCGACCGTTTTAATTTTCCAACCAGCGAATCAGAGTTAATACCGCTTTGTCAGGAAAAAGGAATCGGTATTATCGGCATGAAGCCGGTAGCAGACGGATTGTTGTACCGTTCGCCGGAGCAGGCTTTCCGCTACGCTTTCAGTTTACCTGTGTCGACGGTCGTGGCCGGATTCAATACAATGGAAATGCTGGAAATGGATCTGAAGCTGGCTGAAGATTTTACCCCGATGACGGAAGAGGAGAAGGAAGATTTATTCCGTACGGCTCCTGAATTAGGTAATTACGTATGCAGGCTTTGCAGCAAATGTGAACCGGCACCTCATGATCTTCCGATCGAAAAGATTTTTCAGTTGGAAGGCATGTATGACCGTCAACTGCGAGACGGCAAGGTTCGCGATGCGGCTGAATTTGCTTTAAGAGACCGGTTGCGGCACTGGTTTGGGACGCAAAACGTAGCTATGGAGCGATATGCTGAGCTGAATGTGAATCCTGAACATTTTAATGATTGTAAGGAACTCGAGAAGCTGTGTCCATACCATCTGCCGATTGTCAATAAACTGGAAATCGCCCACTATAAATTAACCGGGCAGAAAGAACCATTCTAGAATAAAGAAGTAATTCATCCAACTCATTATTTTGCTAGAGAGGGGATTGTTCAATTGTATTCTTTTGAAAACAAGGTCGTTTGGGTGACAGGCAGCAGCACTGGAATTGGCAGGGCTGCTGCGCTGGCATTTGCCAATCATGGAGCCGATGTCATCATTCACTGCAATTCCAGTGTGGACGAGGCCCAAAAGCTGGAAGAGGAAATTAAAGACTGTAACAAAAAATGCTTGCTATTAAAAGGCGACGTAGCAGACCGTCTCCAAGTGGAGAGCATGGTGCGTCAGATTGAGGAATCCTTCGGAAGATTGGATATCTTGATGAATAATGCAGGCGCATTGATTAAAAGAGCACGGTTAGAGGACTTGGACGAGGAATTGTGGGATCGTGTAATGAACGTAAACTTGAAATCCGTTTATCTGGTCACGAAAGCCGCATTACCTTTATTAAAACGCGCAGAAAAAGGCCGGATTATTAATGTAACTTCCGTTGCAGCAAGAAATGGCGGCGGTTTTGGGTCCATTGCATATGCTTCTTCAAAGGGTGGAGTCAGCACAATGACCCGCGGATTGGCTAAGGACTTAATCGAGTACAACATCACAGTTAATGCTATAGCGCCTGGCGTCATTACAACTCCTTTTCATGATCGGTTCACGCCTCTCGACATCAGGACGAAAACATTGTCTTCCATCCCGATGGGCCGTGAAGGTACACCTGAAGAAACCATAGGTGCCGCATTATTTTTGGCCTCTCCGTATGCAGATTATATAACCGGTGAAATTATTGAAGTCAATGGCGGACAATTGATGGATTAAACTTACCCCCGCTAAGAAAGTAATTCTGGATTAATGGAGGAATGGAGTCAATGAATACAGATCGCAGGGAATTTGTAAAAGTCGACAAGGGCAAGATGAAAAGCTTTGTTAGCACTCTTGCACAAGAAGCCGGCATGCCTGAAGAAAAGGCGAAATTTCTAGCTGAGCTTTTAGTCAAGAATGACCTCCGGGGTGTATATAGTCATGGCTCCATACAGATAGCCGCGTATGCCCGCATTATGCGTAACGGATTGATTAATCCGGATCCGCAAATGAGCACGGCAAATGAATCCTCTGCGACGATTGTTATAGACGGAGATGGGGGACTCGGATATTTCGCCGCTTACCGAGGAGCGGAGG
This sequence comes from Paenibacillus gyeongsangnamensis, assembly GCF_027533625.1. Taxonomy (GTDB): domain Bacteria; phylum Bacillota; class Bacilli; order Paenibacillales; family NBRC-103111; genus Paenibacillus_G; species Paenibacillus_G gyeongsangnamensis. The sequence goes on from NZ_JAQAGZ010000017.1 coordinate 165,394, forward strand.
AAATTATTGACCGATGCCGTAACATCGGTATAGCAGCCGCTGTTACCCGCAATCACGGGCATATCGGCGCAGCGGGTATCTACTCTCGTATATTGGCCGAGAATGGCCTCATTGGTTATGTTACATCCGGACATCAGTTATCTCTTCGTCCTGAGGATTCCATCATGCGGGCAGCAGGAGGTTCTCCGATGTCATTTGCCGTACCCGGTGGAGAAAAGGTTCCAATGGTGCTTGACTTTGGCGCTATGCATGACTTGTATGAATCCTCTCCACATGTTTTGGAGCTGTTCAAATTGGCTCCTGGTCTTGTTTTTCGCAGCATGGGCCTCGGTTTTATGTGTCAAGCATTAGGTGGCTTTCTGGCGGGTGTTCCGGTAAACGAAGAGAGAGCCAAACGCCGGTATCAAGGTGCGAATCAGGGTTCTTTGATCATTGCGCTGGATCCCGGCCGCTTCATAGCCATTGGTGACTTGAAAAATGAAATGGATACTTACATGAAGTTAACAAGAGAAATGCAACCTATGCCAGGGTATGAGAAGGCGAGTTTACCCGGAGTTCTGGAATTTGAGCGCGAGGTGGACTGGGGAATCTCAGGTATTCCTGTAGACGAAAATCATATGGCTATCCTATCCGATGCGGCAGCTGAATTTGGTGTGGAGCTGCCATTTTAGACTAGATAGTCAAGCCCCCCCTGATGAATATTAACAATGAGGAGAATGGTGATGTCGATACCCTTATTGTTCGGTCCATACGGAAGCGGAGAGTTGCCCGCCAACATTAAAGATTATGGCGTCAACGCCAGATGGTTTCACGGGTTTAATGAAGCAAATTTCGCAGCCTGCGCGGAGCAGAAATTAGAAGCCTGTGTGGAATTCAAAACTTTTCGCGCCGATTTCCAAAAGTATCCCAAGCTCATTCCTATCGGGGTATACGGTAAACCGATTCGATACGGCCGGTTGGTACAGGGAGTATGTTTATCACAAAAGGACTTTTTGGCCGAAATTGAAGAGCAACTGCTAGCTGGTATGAAGCAATTTAAACCAAGAGGTATATGGCTCGATTACTTGACCTATGCAGGCTGGTTCGAAACTTCTCAGCCTGATCTGCAGGAAAGCTGCTTTTGCCGGGACTGTATCGCCGATTTCTGCAATACTGCAGCTGTTGACGCCACAGCTCCGGAAGAAATATTAGCAAGCTATTCGGAGGAATGGAAGAATTATAAGTGTCGTAAAATTGCCGATTTAGCGCTTCATTATTCGAGACTGATCAAAGCTCGCCTGCCTGATTGCATAGTCGGCGCCTATATGTGTCCATGGACACCCGATGAATTCAATGGCGCGTTGACCCGAATATTCGCCCAGAATTATCAATGGTTATCAGAAGCTATTGATGTGTTTACCCCGCTTATTTATTGTTCGAAAAGCGGACGCAGCCCGGGCTGGGGACGGGAGTGGCTCGCACAGTCGTCTGAATTTGTTCCAGCCCATCGCAAGGTTCAGCTGATTCTGGATGCATTGGATTACTCAGAGAGTCTGACGGATACTGCGGCATCGGATGTACCATCATGGGGGATTCAGCTGTATGCAGGTGCCCCGCTGTTTCATGATCAAGACAAAGCGCTCACGTTCAAGCATTCGGTTGAGACGATCCGGAATCTTAGCAGGAGTGAGGAGGTCTAATATGAATCTTTTTGAAAAATGCCGGCAGGGTCAACAATTAGCTCCAGACTTTCACTGGAATAATGAACCTGAATCTTGGGGATTTGACGATGACGGCAAGCTAACGATAATCGCTCCTCCTTTAGCGGATATCTTCTGCGATCCAAAGGGAGGAAGTTCGAGAAACTCGGCCCCTTACCTTTACACCATGCTCAACGGCGATTTTACAGTATCGACTCGAGTCGAAGCGGACATGATCGAAGATTTCGATTCCGCTTGTATCATGTTCTTGGTTGATGAAGAAAACTGGGCAAAGCTATGCTTTGAATTTCCAAATAAAATTCCGACTATGGTAAGTGTAGTGACTAGGGGTACTTCGGATGACTGCAATTCAGAGAAAGTAAGCGAGAAGAAGCCTTACCTGAGAGCTTCCAGATTCGGGAATTGTTTCGCCTTCTTTTATTCATTAGATGGAAAATCGTGGACTCTGGTGAGGTATTTCCGTATGGAAGCTCCAGCAGAAATCAAGGTTGGAGTAGCAGCACAGTCACCCATGGGCAACGGCTGCAGAACCTCCTTTGATTACTTCGAATATTCCCATGTACCGGTAACAAATTTGAGATCAGGGGAATGAATAAGATTTTGCGTGACAGCCTTTTCTCTAGGTTAAAGTTACTTATCGTATAATCGATGTCTTTGTTCTGGGCAAGATGCAAATCTATTATGGCTGAAGTGAACTCCGGCATTTGCTGTTTTCTGCCAAATAAAAAAAATCTTCTCGGTCCGTTTTAGACACGAGAAGATTCAGCATACAATCCGTCTATTTTTTGCCGAGCTAGGAGAGCTTCCCGAATAAATCTTTAAATATCTCGTCTCTATGAATATGGTTGACGTATCGAATGAAATGCCGGGATGAGTCAAAGCTCCAGCGGAAGTCCTCGGACAAGATGGGGCTGTGAACGAGAGAACTGGGCAACCAGGCGGCGTTGTTCAAAAAAGCGATCGTCGAAATATCCCAGATCACGCGGGAGTAACCGAAGTGATCGTTGTGGCAATCCTTAAAGGTCGTGTACAAATACTCGCCGATCCCCCCCTTTTCCTTCACATAATCCCGAATCTCCGACAACGTTGTCTGCAAATGGGAGGACACGCCCATGCAGGGAACCAAGATGAGCGGGACTCCGCTATCAAGTATGATTCGGGAAGCATGCAAATCCTGGGCAAGGTTAAATTCCTTCGTATTCGGCCAATGCAGCGCATGCCCTCCTAACCACAGCACAACGATCTTATCTACGATGCGCGGCTCCATGAGAAGAGCCGAAGCCACATTGGTGATTGCGCCTATGGCCACTACATACAAAGGGTCGTCTTCACCGGAAGCCATCGCTCTCTCCACCAGATTCCTCGCCGCTTCGCTTTCCACTGGAGTGTGCGCATCAATCAAATACGATTCCGAGCCTTTATAAATTGGAATATCGTCGTTTCTTCCCATAATGGACAATATTTTTTCCAGCTCCAGGTAGCTCTTCTCCATTCCATCCTTAGGACTCGACGAGAGCGAATTGAAGAAGGGGGCGGCATAGAAGCCCTCAACCTGGATTTTCGCCTTGGACTGAAGCGCATAGACTACGGCGAATTGGTCGTCAATTTCGTTATAGGTATCCGTGTCCAATACAATTCTTACTTTTCCTTCAGGCGGGTTCAAACGACGGATCAGCTGTTCCTGCGGACATTTTGGAAATGGCATACGGATCGCTCCCTTTTCATGTAATGTTATTCCTTAACGCCTGTATTCGTAACGCCTTGGATGAAGAACCGCTGCAGCGGAAGCAGCAGAAGAATCGGAATGATAAAGGCAATGACCGAAGCCGCAAACAATTCATTCCATATCGTGGCGTGCTCAGTCGAGAAATCGCTCATGGCGACTTGAATGACTTTGTACTGCTTCGACCGGGTCGCAATCAGCGGCCACATGAACGATTCCCATTGGGAGATGAACAGCATGAGGGCGGCACTTACCGTAACGGGCTTGCTTAACGGCATAATGATGGACGTATAAATTTTTACCCAGGATGCTCCGTCCATTCGTGCCGATTCGATCAAAGCATCGGGCAGATCGAGAAAAAATTGCCTGAACAGGAAAATGACCAGCCCATTGGCTACGGCAGGAACCACAATCCCATAATAAGTATCGATCCATCCAAGTTGATTCACAAGCCCGTACAAAGGAATGGCAATCACCTCGAACGGAATCATGAAGGTGATCAATACCAGACCGAACAGCACATGCTTTCCCGGGAAATGAAACTTGGCAAAAGCAAAGGCGGCCATCGAGCCGATCCACACACCGAACACAACAGTCATCAGGGCTACATAAAACGTGTTGAACAGAACGGTACCGAAATTACGCTCAGTAAAGAGGTGCTCATATGCTTCCATTGTAACGCCTGTTGGCAAAAAAGTCCTCCAGGTCACCGGCGATACGTATTTAAAGATGTCGTTCAGCGGCCTGATCGAAGAAACGATCGCAAATAACAGAGGGAACAAGATAAGAAAGGCCACAACGATCTGTAAGAAATAAACAGCCGCATTCACCCGGCGCGATGCTCTTCCCATACCTCTTATTCCCCCTATACCTTGGATCGAAGCAATCGGAACTGGACCCCTATAATGATCAAGATAAGGATCAGCAGTAAAATGACGATCGCGGAAGCGCGCCCCGGATCCGAATAGACAAACGCGTTGTTAAAGCTTTCTTCCATCAATACATTCGTACTGTTCTCCGGTCCCCCCTTGGTTAAAATGTACATGGGCGCAAACAGTAAAAAATTGGCGACGGTGTCCGCAACCGTAACGAAAGTGAGCGGGCGTTTCATCATAGGGAAGGTGACGTGTTTAAACCGGTCCCATTTCCCGGCCCCGTCGATACTCGCCGCCTCGTATAAGGATGCCGGCACTTCCTGTAAACCGGCCAGCAAAAAAACAGCCCAATAGCCTACGCCTTTCCAGGTGGCAATGAGGATAATAACCCAGATCGCCTGATCCTTGCTTGTAAGAAAGGGCTGCTGGGGAAATCCCAATGCGATTAAGATGGAATTGATAACCCCCTGCTCCGGGTTCATCATAATATTCCATAAGATACACGCAATAGGTAAAGAAACGGCAATCGGAATAAAGCAAATGCTGCGAAATGAGCGGATCCCTTTCAGCTTGGAGTTCAGCAATAATGCAAGCATAAACGCAAGTATAATTTGAATCGGATTGATGAAAAGATTAAAGAAAACGGTGACATAGACGGAATTCCAAAACACCTTATCCGAGAATAAAGCGGCGTAATTGCTGAGGCCCACGAAGGAATCCAGGCCGGCAATAAAGCCCGGTGCATAGAGGCTGTTCTTAAGTCCGAGCAAAATGGGATAAACCTTAAAGATGACCAATAGCGCGATAGCGGGGAACAAGAACAGATAGGGCACATATCTGGCTCTAATGATAGCCCTCCCCTTTCGGCGTTACTTCACTAATCTTTCGTATTTTTTCAACTGGCGATCCATCTGGGCCGCTACGTCATCCAGCGCTTTTTTCGGATCGGTGCCGTTCTTGATATCGTCGTAAGCTTTGTTATACAGGGTTTCAAATTCCAGATAGCCGGGCGTCACCGGTCTCGGAACGGCCGTGTTTTGCGCCTCGTAAGCGGCTATACGGTAAATGTTGTTTGGAAATGCGTCGTAGCTCTTGTCTTCACTAATCATTTTCAAAATATCGTTGTTGGCAGGAAGGTCATGATTTCCGTTAAACCAGATTTTGGATCCCTCCCCGAGGGTTAAGTAACGGATGAATTTAGCGGCCGCTTCTTTCTTCGTGGAAAATTTGCTGATTCCGACATGCCAGCTTCCCGTCGGCGTCGCTACCTTCTGTCCTTGGAAATAAGGATGAGGCGCGATGCCGTAGTTTAGCTTGGCCGCATTAAATTTCCCCGTATTCCAGGTTCCCCCGACGAACATGGCCACCTTGCCGCTTGCGAAGTAATCCCCCGACTCTTCGGCGGTAATTTTCGGGCTCACCTTCCAGGTATTGTACAAATCATAATAAAACTTGGCCGCATGCAAGGATTTATCCGAATTAATAAAGCCCGTTGCCGTTATGCCGTTGTCGCTTAACGATTTGGCCCCCAAGCTTTCCGCGAGGGCCAGGACCTGATAAGCGCGGCCGATTTGCTCGAAGCTGAATCCGAACACATGCTGCCCGTCGCTATCGTACGTCAGCTGCTTGGCCTTATCGACCACCTGCTCCCATGTCCATCTTTGGTTGATATCGAAAGATGGAGGCGTGATTCCCTTTTTCTCAAAAATATCTTTATTGTAATACAGCACCTGCGACGAGGTATTCATCGGTGCCGCCATCAGCTGTTTCCCGTTATAGGTCCCGGCTTTGATGGAAGATTCGATCCATTTGTTCTTCCAATCCTCTCCTTGAAGATAAGGCTCAAGAGCGTCCAGATAGCCTTTGGCAGAATAATTGGAAACGAGAGGCCCGTCGACGGTAACAATATCATACTCTTTCGATTTGGAGCCGAGCTTGACTTCAATGGTTTCGAACAGCTGCCGGAAGGGATACATCTCCAGCTTTACTTTAATGCCGGGATTTTGCTTTTCAAAGCCGGCTATGACATCCGCCAGACCTCGTTTATCCCACTCCGACAGCGTAATCATCGTAATTTCGGTTGTTCCGACTTCCGCTTTCTTAGTGGATGCCTCCGTACCCGCAGTAGAATCCTTGGAAGGGCTTGAAGCGGGTGGAGATGTGCAGCCCGAGAATGTGAGCAGCATTAGCGAAGCGACAAGAAGCGATAGCGGTTTTCTCATGTCCATACCTCCCTTTTAGCCTCATTCTTACGGCTTATCTCAATACATCAATAATCTCTTGAAAGATGGAGAGATCCTCTTTGAAATCCTCCGGCGTCGTTTTGGGCTTAAGACCGTTCGTCACCACATCATAAAAATATTCGATTTCATGGGTATAAGGATCTTTGAAGGTCGGCCGGATCACGGATTCCAGGTAAGCATCGCCTTTGGTTTCGGATACGATCAGATGGGTCGGCAGGTGGCGGATATAGGGCGTATCGTATTGAACCTTGATGGATTTGGCGGGAGAATAGACTTCGATATGAGCATCAAACCGCCTTTGATTGTCTACGCCCGTCTCGAAGGTGGTATAAAAATCATCGTACTCGAGAATAGCGCTGATATAACGCCCGCCGTTCCACTCCGCAGCCGCTTTGATGCGGTTCGGAACCCCGATGATTTCACGCATGGCGGAAATATCATGACTGCTGAGACCGCACAACAAGCGGTAAGCGGAGACAAGCTCGGGCGGCGCTTCTCCGATGGCTTCCGACACCATATTTTTTGCCCGCTTCAACCGATCTCGGATCGCTTCTTCAGGAATATCGTTGAAACGGAGAACGTTGCTGGATTGTTCGATAATGAGACGATTCTGACCGATAATATCGCGAACGCGGGCATACCGGATTTTCTCCAGGTTCTTAACCTCTTCTACGGCCCGGACATAAGCCGGGGCGAAGCGGCGCATATAGCCTACCATGACTTGAACCTTGGCTTCATCCCTGGCTTCGATGATGGCGTCCGCATCGGCTTGGTTTAACGCCATCGGCTTTTCAATAAGCACATGCTTCTTGTTTTTCAGCGCAGCTATGGCACATTCTGCATGGTATTCGTCGCTGTTGAGCACAAAGACGGCATCCAGATCCTGCTGGGCGGCAAGCTGGTGCGCATCCGTATACCGCTGATTTACGCCATAACGCTCTCCGATGGCTTCCAGCAGCTGCGGAGAGATATCGCATAGGGCCGCTATTTTATACTGCCCAGAGAGCATCTCCAGGATGGGCAAATGAATAATTTGCGCTACCTCGCCCAAGCCGACTACCCCAATGTTCAAACGTTTCATCGTTTCATCTCCTTTAATGAGTTTAACGGGCAAGCCTCAGCCTTTGACGGAACCGGCCACCGCTCCGTGAATCATATACTTTTGCACGAAGAGGAAGATCACAAAGGTCGGCAGCAGGGCCATGGTGGCGGCTGCGCTAAGGCTTCCCCAGTCCGTCGCATACTGCTGCATGAACATTTGAATCCCTACGGGGATCGTCATGAGCTCGTTCTTTCTGAGGAATACGTTGGCGATCAAATATTCATTCCAAGAGAACAGGAACGAGAAGATGGCAACGGCCGCGATGCCGGGACCCGATATAGGCAGAATGACTCGTACGAAGCTCTGGGACTTCGTGCATCCGTCGATCCATGCGGCCTCCTCCAAATCCTTGGGGATCGCATCGAAGAAGCCCTTATACATCCAGATGGCAAAGGGCAGATTCGCCGTGATGTACAGGATGCAAACCGCAAAATACGTATTGATCAGATCGAGCTTCCGGAACATGATAAACAAGGGAATCAGCACGAGAATGAGCGGGAACATCTGCAGCAGCAACAGCGATTTGGAATACAGCGTAATGAATAGGGAACGGGCTCTGGACAGCGTGTACCCGGCAAAAGCTGCAATTACAATGCTCGTTCCCGTTCCGATGACCGCAACGATGATACTATTCTTGAAATACATCCAAAACTTGGCCCGGGTATTTAAATAAATATAATTATCAAACGAGGGGTGCTTCGGCAAAATACTTTTACTCGATAAGATCTCGGATGTCGTTTTGAGTGAATTCAATATAACCATAATGATGGGCAAATTGACCAAGATCACGATGATCAGTAGGGCAGCGAACAAGATCCATTTGCGCCAGCTCTTGCGTTTCACTTTGGCCCCCTCCCTCCTTATACGTCCTGCTCTTTGTTCTGATTTTTCAAGAATAATGTGGCCAGCATCATAAGAATGATCAGCGCGATGATCGCCATGGCCGAACCGGTGCCTACGTCATTTTTCGTAAAGGTATATTTATAAGCCAAAATAATTAAATTTTCGGTGGCATTGGCAGGTCCTCCCTGGGTTAACAGCCAAATCGTATCAAAATCGTTAAACGACCAAATCGTCATCAGAATCCAGCATACGATCGATATCGACTTCAGCTGGGGAAGCGTAATATAAACGAACGATTTCCATCTTCCCGCGCCGTCAATGGCTGCCGATTCATAAAGAGCCGAATCGATGCTCTGCAGGCCCGCAAGACAGGATACCATCATGAACGGAAAGCTTCGCCAGATCTTGATCAAGCAGACCGTAAAGATGGCCCATTTCTCATTCGCCAGAAATAAGACAGGCTCCAGCCCCAGCCAGACAAGGAACGTATTGACCAGTCCCTCCTGCGCCCCCAGCATCCAACGCCAGCTGATAATGGACACGATCGAGGGTACGATCCACGGCACCAGCAGCGCCACCCGGAAGAAACCTCTCCCCGGAAAATCCTTATTCAATAACACGGCGAGCCCCAGGCCAATGACGTAGCTGCCGATAACGGAGAAGAAAGCGAAGATGGCGCTAAAGACCAAGGAATGGCCAAAATCGGGCATCCCAAAAAGTCTTACATAGTTGGCGAGCCCCACGAAGGATCCTTGCTTCACCAGCGATCCGTCGCTCAAGCTGTAGAACAAGCCGGATAAAAAGGGGTAAAAATTGATCAGTACAATGAGGAGCAGAGACGGAAGCAAATAATAGATCGGCAGCAGGTCAACCTTCCGCTTCGTTTTGGAATTTTCCATTTTGCAACAGTTTCCCCCTTTAGGGAGCAGAAGAGCGGCAAACAGCGGACCGCCCTTCTCCTTGATGAAAAATCATTTTTCCTTCATGATGGACTTCATCGTTTTATCCGCTTTATCCATAATCGACTTGGGATTCTTACCCAGCATAATTTCCTGGGTCATGGTCTGCATGACGCCTTCGCCTTCGATTTCATTGAGCTCCGGGAAGACGGCCGGATATGGATAAGCCGTTGTCTTGCCGATCGGAATCCATTTCTCCAGAATTTCTTTTCGTTCCGGGTCGTTCGTAAAGTAAGGGTCTTCTGTAAACGTTTTCCTTACCGGCAGCTGAGTGACATGTCCTTTCAGCCACAGCGGTTTGTTATTATCGGACCACCATTTCAGGAACTCCTTCGCTTCCTTCGGATGCTTGGATTGCTTATACAGCATGATGTTATTGACCCAGAAAATCGTTCCTTTGTCGCCGTGCGGTCCCGTGAGCGGATCCATAAGGCCGATTTTGTCCTTGAGTTCAGGCAATTGAGCGGGGAAGCCCGGATTCTTAATAATGATGGCGGCATCGCCCTGCCCGAAGGACTTGGTTGCATCGTCGCCGGTAAATCCGGAGCCAGCCGGATTGATCGAACCGTCTTTGACCATGTCGGATAAGAACTGGATCGCTTCGGTGTTGCGTGCATTGGTAAAATCGATTTTCTTATCTTTGGTAAAAAGCCCGCCATTGTTGTTAAACATGAAAGAGAATACATAATGGGTCCCGCCGGTATCTCCCGGCATTACCATGCCGTATTTTCCGCCGCCGCTCAGTTTTTTGGCGACCGTCCGCAGTTCATCCCAGGTCTTCGGCGGCGTAACGCCCGCTTTCTCGAACAAATCCTTCCGGTAGTAAGGTACGCGGATATCGATGGCCCAAGGCAGAGATACGTAATGACCGTCATATTTCATCAGATCTGCCGTATTCGGTAAAAAATCATCAAGCTTTCCGTTCTTCTTCAGATCGTCGATCACATCGTCAATCGGTAAAATCGCTCCCATTTGCGAAAATTGAAAAGCTTGGTATCCGGCACCGGTGCTGATATCGGGAGCCGTCCCCGCGGCGATCGCGGAAGTAAACGTTTGATACCAGTTGTTCCAGGGGGTGGATTGGTAATTTACTTTGATGTTCGGATGCTCCTTATTGAATTGGTCAACCAGCGCTTTGGCCGTATCGATGTATTCCGGGGGCCCCCATACCATATCCCAGAACTGCAGCTGGGCGGCAGCCTCATTGCCCGCGGGTGGATTGGATTTCGCGGCGGGCTGACCCGGATCGGCCTTCGGCGATGGCTGCCCTGAGTCCGAGCATCCCACAGCGGAAAGAACAAGAGCGGTCGTGAGGAGGACTAACTTCGTTGTCTTCATCCCTGCTCAACTCCTTTTAAATTCTTGTTAACCCTCTTAACTAAGTACAAAGAGTAAAAACGTTTTTATCCGTATTTGAAAAATTGATAGTCATCCCTCCACAGGTTAATTTTTAACTTCTTTCTTTAGACCCGCTCCACAGCTGTCCCGAACAATGAGCTGCATCCGGTAAATGATTTTTTTGGGAACGGTTTGATTCAGGTTTTTGCTGGAGGAATCCATAATCAATTCCACTAGGCTCCTTCCGATTTCTTGAATCGGCTGCCGGACCGTAGTCAGCGCCGGTTTAAGCAAACGGGCCGAATGCACATCATCATATCCGACTACGGCGATTTCCCCGGGAACGGATTTGCCGTGCTCCTCCAGCGCTTTGATGGTGCCAAAGGCGAGCACGTCATTGCCGCAGAATATGGCCGTGAAAGGCTCACCCGACAGCAGCAGCTGATGAGCCGCCTCGTATCCGGCTTCGAACGTGGGAAGACCCGGTATCCTTTGAATCAAAGCCTCATTGACCACCAGATTATTCATCATAAAGGCATTGCGGTAACCCAGCTCCCGCTTCGTTGAGACGGAACGGCCGCCAATATAAGCGATATGCCGATGTCCCAGCCCAATCAAGTGTTCCGTTGCATCCGAGGCTCCCTGAATATGATCGCCGAATACGCAATTGGCTTGCGAAATGCTGGGGTTCAGGGTAACCATCGGGATATCGTATTTCTTGGCCAGCTGAATTATGCCACTCATTTCTTCGGCAGATTCCATAACGGAAGAGCTGTAAATAATGCCGTCTACCCTCTTCTCGACAAAAGATTTAACGAAAGCAGTCTCCTTCTCCACTTGATGATCGGTTGAGCCAATGATTAAGGTATACCCTTGTTCCCAAAGCTCCTTCTGAATGACATCCAGCAGCAGCATCCAGTATTCGTTTTTTAATTCAGGAACCAGCATCCCGACGGTTTTGGTTGTTTTATTAATCATGGTCCGAGCGTTCTGATCCGGTTGAAAATTTAAGCTTTCAATGGCGTGAAGGATTTTCTCGCGGGTGGATGGCTTTACTTTGTTCTTTCCATTCAGCACTCTGGACACGGTCGCGATCGATACGTTAGCTGCTTGCGCCACTTCCTTAATCGTAATCTTCATGCGATTTCTACCTCATTTTTTTGAACTTTTGGTGTAAGCGTTTTTACTCCTACTTACTCATATTTGGTAACCACGTAAATTATTCCGGGCATTAAGGATTGTGGCAGGCAAAAAAATTTACCCCCTCTAACCCCGCTATGCACCGTTTCACTGAGCAAGTTTTTAAAATTAATTTTAAAAAAGTAAAAAACACCTGTCATCAACGACAGGTGTTTCAAAACAATTATCTATTTATTTCGTCAACAATCAGGTAACTCTACTCTTATTTTGACTCTGTTTCACATTTCTGTACCATCTGTACTACTCCCCAAACCCTCACTACTACTACAATCTCAGCGCTCTGTACCATTCCTCACCAACAATGCCTCCAATTCTACGTGAACGGTATGCGGGTATCGTTCGTCTATGGTTCATGCGTGACCTAAATCCGTTAGTTCCGGCTGGGGTAACCATGTCAAGATCGGAGCCTTGTGCCTTTCCCAAATCACCTGTTGAGGGACAGCAGAGCTCCGATCGCACCGCTGTATTCTCCGTTCGTCAGAACGGTGGGCACAGCCCCTCTAAGAATCGTATAGCCGGTTACCGTCTCACGAAGGACGTCATTATCTACAAAAGACGAGCCGATATAGACGATAGCGGAGGTGCCGTGCTGTGCTGCGGCCAGAATGCTAACGGTCGTTACCGTCTCGCCGACAACACCGATGACCGATGCCAGCAAATCCTGGTCCGACCACTTCTGACCGGGATGATTGGCCTTTCCGAAGTTGCTGGCCGTCAGATCGCCGGGTATCGGAGGCGTGGTTCCTTCATAGATATCGCTTACTTTCAAGTCGACAGCCTTGCGGCTTCCTTGACGCGACAGGCTGATGATTTCTTTATAATCGCTCATTCCGGTCATAATACAGGAAAGTCCCATCAGCGTCCCCCCGCCTACACCGATGCCGCCGACACGGAGATGACGGTTATTCTCCACGTAATGTACGGAGGTGCCGGTTCCGACATTGGTTAGTATGAAGGAATCCGCCGGCAAGCTTTGGCTGCGAAGCAAATATTGCGCCCCGCTGCAGGTGGCCTCAAATTCGATCATTTGCTCCGAATCAATCTGCATCAGGGCCTGGAATAAACTTGCTTTCCCTCCTGTTACACAGATCTCGGCACCTGGGAACTGACGGCGGATCCATTCCGTCGCGGCCGGAAGATCGGTACTTGGAAATTTCTGAAACTTCAGCTCCTCATTCTCCCAGAAAGCAATTTTGATAAGCGTACCTCCAGCGTCTACGCCGACCGTTTTACTGTTTTGCAATACGAACCACCCATTCTTATCGTTATTTAACTCCGCCTCGCATCCCCAAAAAAATCCCCATGACCCATGGGGATTCGTTATGCTGAAAACTATTCTACTACACTATGACCGTAATAAGGTAGATCTTGATTGGATCTAATCCAAAAAAAGCTGCAACATAATCCAAACCTGCTGCGTCAGGAGGACGTACATTAAATTAACTCGCAGAAAGGAATTACACTATTGAAACCTTCCATGAAAAAAAGCTTATCTATTCTGACGCTCGCCGGCCTGATGACCGCAGGAACCGCCTATGCTTCTCCGAGCGGCATGCCTCAGAACAGCCCGCTTCCGGTCGGCATCTCCGCATCGGCTCGTCAGACCCTTACCATTACCGTGAACGGCAAATCCATTACGGAGGCCGGCTTCACGTCAGCTGATACCAAGGAGCTTATGCTGCCGCTCCGCGCAGTTACCGAGGAACTTGGGTTTACTCTGACCTGGAATCAGGAGAACCTTTCAGTGGACCTGAGCAAGAACAACCTGTTCACGACCGTCAAAACCGGTGAGGACCGTTATGTTATCAATAAAATGTACACGACGCTCGGTACCGCGCCTGTATTGGTGGATAACAAAATGTATGTTCCCGCTTCGTTTGTAAGCAAAATACTGCATGGGACCGTCTCGGCTCAAGGAAATTCGGTGGCTGTATCCCGGGAAGAACAGCAAAAGAAAGTCCAGACCAGCGGTGTCATCACTGCGGTTTATCAGTCCAATAACCGTTCTTATGTACATATTCAAGGGGTCGGCACGGACGGGCTAGTGCTTAATGTCAATCCGGAAACCGCTTATCAAATGCTGGACGGCACGGCGATCAGTCTCTCCGATCTTCATGTCGGCTTGACGGTGTCCGCCGAGCATTCGATGGCTGCGACCCTCAGCCTGCCGCCTCAAACGTCGACTACCAAAATCACGGTACTGGATCCGAAGATCCAGGCTGATCTTTTGGGAACGGCCGGCGTAATCGAGGATATCCGGACGACGGATGACGGCAAGGTGAGCCTGCGCATCAACGGCACCGATTTAACCGGCCAACAACCGAGTGAAGTTGATCTTCAATTAACAGATGAAACAGCCCTGATTCAAAAGGATGGCAGCGAGATCTCGAAGAGCGAGCTGGTTAAAGGAGCCAAAGTCATCGGTTTTTACGGACCGGCGATGACCAGGAGCCTCCCTCCGATCGGCAAAGCTTGGAAAGTCGTTGTTGAATCCAAATCAGAATAACACAGCCGGAGCTGTTCAAAAAAATATAGTGATAGACTGACCTGGCCAGGATAAACGGCTACGCCGTCCTTGTCTTACAAGGACCAGCGCGTTTACCAAGGTTGATGCGAAGCTATAAGTTACGAAAACTTATAAATTCCGCCCTGAAAATAAAAATCGTAACTTGCTGCACGCCAAAGCTTTTGAAAATTTCATGCTGGGTTTTGTTATTAAAAACAGCCCTCTAAGCTCTATTTTTGGCAATAAGAAACTAAGCCCCCGGATACACAATTATTTAATGTCATTAAGTTTAAGCAGTTTGATCTTGAATATTTACTTGGAGTCCCAATGACTCCAGTCTCTTGATTGAGTGCTTTATCAATATTTCTTTTTTTCGTTGGTCAAAGTAATCGAATCCTAGTTCGAGGTATTCTTGTCTTCGCGTTAACAAGATATGAACGATGGTTAGTATGGTATGACCAACGGCTATCGCCGCTCGATTCTTCCCTCGCCGCGCTGCGATTCGGTGGTACTGAGCCGATAAGTATGAGTTTTTCTTTCGCGCTACAGCTCGCGCCGCCTCAGTTAGGGCGCTTCGCAATTTTTTGTTTCCCTTTCGCGTTTTGGCCGACTTTTTCTTCCCCGCGCTTTCGTCATGACCTGGAGTCATTCCCGCCCATGAGCATAAATGTCCGGGGGTTGGAAACCGTGCCATGTCCGTACCGATCTCTGCTAAGATTTGTTCAGCAGTTCGTTTACCGACACCGGGGATAGAATCCAATAACTTCAGGTCTTCCGCAAAAGGGGCCATACGTTTATCGATCTCTGTATCCAATTCCGTGATCAGTTCGTTCACATAATCGATATGGGCTAGCTGTTTCTCGATCATGAGCAGTTGATGAGCTCCGAGTCGCCCTTCCAACGCCAGTTTTAACTGTTCTTTCTTTAACTTTAGTTTCTTTTGAGCGAAATCGGCCAAGACGGAAGCATCGGTTTCACCGTTAATCATGGCTTCCAACATGTTTCGTCCGGAAACTCCGATTACATTGGAAGCCACAGAGGATAGCTTGATGTTGCCGCCCTCCAGTACCTTTTGAAGCCGGTTCACTTCGCGTGTTCGCTCTTCAATGATGCTTCGCCGGTAACGAATAATCTCTCGCATCTCTCTTTGATCCCGATTCGGGATATAGCTTCCTTGCACCAAACCATGTCTTACTAACTTGGCGATCCATTCGGCATCTTTAACATCCGTTTTACGTCCGGGAACGGATTTGATGTGCTGAGCATTGACTACCATCGGCTTGAGATCTTCTAATTCCAACAGGTTGTATATTGGTTTCCAGTAGTCTCCCGTGCTTTCCATCGCGACATGGGTGCATCGGTTTTGCTTGACCCAGTCCACGAGTTCAATCAGGTTCCGAGTCATTGTAGCAAATGTTCGAATCTCCTTTCCTTGAGGGGTGATGATGCAGGCAGTGATGCTCTTCTTATGAACATCCAAACCGCAACAGCGTTCATGCAATACATCCATGACTTGCTTCTCCTTAGACTGGATTGATTAAGGCTGGTGCAAACTACCAAAAGGGTTATTCTGCCCTACGTGCTTCCCGAAGGAGCAACAATCTGCGATGCACCGGGTCGTTTGTGGTCCGTCTTATCAACGGGCTCGTGGCACCAAGAATTTACGACCTACCTTCGCCAGCCATAGTAGAAGTATGGACAAAATTTTCATTTATCAGTGGTGCCGCAACAGCGGCATGGGAGTCTTATCAACTAAAAAAGGAAGCGACATCCTAGGACTATGACAATGAAGTTCTATACTGCCGCTGCCTTTATTCAATAATCGTTCACGTCTCTAATGAGGCGTAACAAAGATGCTGACTGATTTTCCGTTACCGGTAGTAATGTTTGCCTTAAACGTATCAATATCAACCGTAACAGGAATACCATCGTTAACTTGATATACGTATGGCTGATATTTATAGACAGCTGTTCCAGAGCTGGTGTCAATAGTTACTGAACCTGTTTGAATAATAGTTGCTCCGATTGGAATACTTTGTTTCCATTTCAGATCACTTACATAAAACTCAATACCTAGTACCTGATCTCCTTTAACAAGACCTGCGTTTTTCAATTCGTTGCCAAATTGGTCTTTTACTTTCACATCGCCGAACGTTTTGTTTTGAGCGAAATCGTCGTTGAAGAGGTTCAGGTTATTGAGGGCTGCCAAGGAAACTTTTTTATTCTTACCATTTTCCCCCGCTATAATAGAGTTTGCAGTGATGCCGTCTTCAACAATGTTGATGTTCTCTAAAGTAGCTTGTTTAATTACGTTTATAGCTGGCGCAAAAATAACAGTTACACTTGTTTTACCTGCTTTAATTCCATGCAGACCATAAACATCGAAGGTAACGTTATCACTGTAAGTTGGCAGTCTTCCATCCAGTTTAGCCTTCGTTCCTTCTTTTGCAACTGCGGAATTAGATAAACCGATCGATTTGATCAAGTATTTGTTGTCCGGCAGCGCAACCGTTTTTGAGCCGTCTTTCGCTTTGATGTCTAATTTACCATAAAAGTAAGATTTCACTTCAGCACTCAGACCACTCAAAGCATCGGAAAGCTTATCCACTGCATATACACCATTCGGGAAGGATGACAGGCTATAGACCAAATCCGTATTGGCTCTGTCGGCTTTGATTCTATCAATGCTAGTCGACGTGCTGATTGTTGTACCCGTTGTTTTGTTAACCAACTTCGCTTTTATTTGATAGGTACCTTCCGTCATCAAGTCGCCTGCTGAAGCTTGCGTACTAAACCTGATCGTTTTACCGGTAATCAAGTCTCTGATCTGGTTAGTGCTTCCAGGTCTTTTGTCATTCAAAGCGCCATCGATAACCAGTGGTGCGGATTCTGTATTGGCTTCTCTAATCGTTACAGTAGGGTTATAGTCGAGATAGGCATAAACAGCATCTGTTGCAGTACTTGTTCCATTAGTACGCTGCAGACTTAATTCAAGACGGTAGTTGGAGAAGTTTTTGTCAAGCTCTTCACCATACTGGTCTTTGAATTTCAAAATAAATACGGAAGTTGCATTCGGCAGAATTTCGTCATTTGCTTTGTACGAAACATAGATTTGGTTCGGATAACGGTACTCGTTTACTTGGCTGTTGAATGTTGCAGTTTTACCAGTTTTGGCAACCAGTACGTTAACTATCAAGTTGCCCGCTTTGCGAGTAGCTGCATCTTCAGGAGTAAGACCGGTAATTCTGATCGAACCTTTGTTTGCACCGCCAGTTTCAATAGTTGTATCTACAGTTGCACCGGAGCTCCCGTATGCATAGATCGACAAGTCGCTAGGATGTTTTTGAACGTAGGAAGCCAGTTCATCGGCAGTTAAAGTATTGCCATATTTGTCTTTAGCAATAACCGGTACGAATTGATCATCATCGCACCATGCCAACGTTTTGTTGAAATTGCCAAATGAAATTTCGTAAGGAATTTTCGTTGAAGCGATTTTCGAGCTCTTTACAGCTGTTTGACCGGATTGGTTAGCAACAACGGAGAAGGTTACGTCTTGATCCAGTTGGAAGCTGGAGCTATCGCTGTCTGCTGCAATGATTTTCAGATCCGGTTTGTTGCCGCCCGTTTCGCTGTCCACGAATCGAAAGCCACTGTTCACGTTATAAATACGGTTTGTATTCGTTACAGGATCTAGAATAGTAACTGTATCTGTACCGCTCTTTACAGTGCCTACACCCGTTGTATAAGTGGAAGTACCGGAGATCAGCGTAGGAAGGTCGGTTACTTCGAAACCGTATTGGTCATATGCTTTGTAGTTGATGTAAGCTGTATCGCCAGCTTCGATTTGTGTTTTGCGGCTAGCGTATTGGAAGTCACCCAATTCAACTTTAGCGACGGATTGTACGTCGCCTACTTTGAAGGTTTTGCTTGCTTGTGCTGTGTTATCCGGAGCGATGATCGTTACAGCAAACAGTTGGTCTCTTACCAACGTTTTACCGTAAACTGCTGCTGCAACATTAACGTCCAAAGCTTGCTGGTCGCCTTTAACATCTTTCACCATATCCGGGCTAGTTACGATATTAAAACGGGAAGCGGCAAGATCGGAAACTTCATTGTATTGGTTATAAGCTTTGAAAGCCACTCTAACTTTAGCACCCTGAGCAACCGTGTCGCTAGCGTTAACGAATTCGATTTTAGTAATCTTTTCGTTTTGAACCGCAACGTCGGCAGTACCTTTATCAGTAACCGTTAAACCACCGTCTTTAACTGCTTCGATTTTCGCAGTGTA
Source organism: Paenibacillus gyeongsangnamensis (assembly GCF_027533625.1). GTDB lineage: Bacteria > Bacillota > Bacilli > Paenibacillales > NBRC-103111 > Paenibacillus_G > Paenibacillus_G gyeongsangnamensis. Next base: position 184,171 of record NZ_JAQAGZ010000017.1, read on the forward strand.
GGTACCTTCGGTGAATTTACCGTCCAAAGTAATAGTTACTTGGTTTTTTGTGTCATTCCATTTAGGAGTACCAATCAAAATCGTTGTCCCACGCAGTACGGATACATTCAGCTTGGAAGTATCAGCAATTGCGCCGTTCAACGTGATTGTCATCGTTTTCGCGCCAGTAGCTTCTGCTTTAACGATGGAAACGTTGGTTACGATCGGACCAACCGGAGGTATGTATTGGAGCTTAGCTTCGTAGGAGCCCAGTGCCAGCAATTCACGAGTTGCTGCGGAAGTACCGCCGAAAGTGCCGTCAGCACCGCTGCTCAGCAATTTCTTTTGAAGCGCCAGTGCAACGTAGCCTTTTGCCCAGTCGGAAACGGTTTTGTCGCTTACGCCTGGAGTTGCTTTCGCAGCCGAGTCTTGACAAAGTCCGCGGAGCAAGAAAGCAGCCAGTTGTTCTGTCGTTACTTCGCCGGCAGGGTTAAATTGGCCTGGTGCATAGCCATCCGTGATGCCTGCTTTAACGAGTGCTTCGATGTAAGGAAGAGCGTAGCCGTTAGCCGGATCGTCAGCTTTTACATCGGAGAAAGTGGAAGTTTTCACAGAGGTGTCCACTTTCAATTGGAAGACCAACGCTGCAACCTTTGCAAATTGCGCACGGTTCATTTTATCTTTAACGCCGAATATGCCGTCTTTAACGCCGTCGAAAATACTGGCTTTAATCATTTCGTCGAACTTGGCTTTAGTTGCCGCGTCCAGATCTTTCAGATCGCTGAAGCTGGAAGAGTCTTTCGTTACGTTGGCTTCTGCACCCAAAGCAACGGATGCAAACATCGAGAATGCGATAGCAAGGGACAAAATAGCAGATAAACTTTTCTTCATAAACTTCTCCTTTTGATGTTAGTAGCTCTGCTATGAGTGGCAACATTATCAATCGGTGCTAATTTCCGATAACGGTATTAAGCACCGATTGATTTAAGCCTTTTTCGTTTCTTGTTTAGATCAAACAATATTCCTGAATCTTGCTTCGTTTCTCTGATGTTATTCCATATTCTTTTTCGAAATAAACATCCCAGTTGCCGTATTTTTCGATTACCGCTGTAATAGCCGATTGCAAATAATCTGCTTCAGCAGAGAACACAGCCTGCAGGTTCTGTACCTGCTGCGAGTCTAATTTCTCGGATAACCGTTCAAGCATCAGCTTCATTTTCGGCCCGAGCGTCTCGTTTGTCAGCAAGTAATCTTCCATCACGACAGCATCGGGTACGCCGAGCAGTTTTAAAATCAACAGTGCGCCAACACCCGTCCGGTCCTTGCCTCCGGCGCAATGATGAATGATACCGTGCTGCTCCGGATTTCCCATCGCACCGATCAGAAACTGATAGGCGGGATTCGCGAACGGAAGCTTCGCGTACATGTCGATCATCGTGTTTCGATTCAACGCACCGCTAATGAGGTAGTCTTCCGCACGACCGCTCGTTGCCGGCGCAATCGGACTGGCCTCCAAACGGTAGTAGTCCACACCCGCCAAGGTAGGCGTCGGGCTGCGCTCTGCTTCACTCTCGCTACGGTAATCCAGTATCGTCCGCACCTTCAAAGTTTTCAGAAACTCCAAATCTTGTTCGGTCAAGGCCCCGAGCTCATCGGACCGGAAAAACAAGCCGTATTTGACGGAACGACCGTCTTCCGTTGGATAGCCTCCCATATCTCGGAAATTGTGTGCGCCCTCGAGAACGATTACTCTCTGTCCCGGATACGCCCCATCTCGTATTGTTGACATAAATATCACCTCTTAGAATGTACTTTCGGCGCCCGTTTCCCAAGATCGAAACGGTCAATTTTATTCTCATGGCATCAGCTTCTGTGCCTGGTTTTGCGCGTCTTGCATGACCTTCGTTACATCGGACTTACTCAGAACGGCTTTTTGCACGGCATTGATCAGAATAGTCGAAATTTGGCTGAAATTCACTCCAGGAAAAGCGGCTGCGGGACGCAATCTTTCCAGCTGTCGGATGTTCGGCTGGATTAACGGGTGATCTTTCGCCCAATCCTTTAAATATTTCGGATCGTCAAGAATGGACGTACGGAGCGGCAGGTAGCCGATTTCCGAAGTAATGATCGTATATCCGCGCTCGCTTGTGACGAATTTGAGGAATTCCCACGCCGCCTTTTGCTTCTCGGCATCTTTGGACAGGATGAAAAGTGCGCTTCCCGAGTTCGTCGGCGTTGTCGGCTTCGTACCGAAGCCGGGCATTTCCGCTGCCCGAAGCTCCCAGTTGTTGCTTGTCGCACCTTTCAGCAGCGACCCTTGGATGGCGCTGCTTTGCAGAAACATTCCGAGCTTACCTTGCGACATCTCCTCCATTGCTTCATTGTCGTTCAGCTTGTCGCTCGCGCCACTGTCAACAAGGTCTCTCCACATTTGCAGTGCGCCGATCGTTTCCGGAGCGTCGAAATTCAGCTTTTTACGATCATCAGATAGAACGGAGCCGCCGTTGCTACCGATGATCGATTGCACGAGCCAGTCGCCAGAAGTTGGTGTGGAACCGGAAACGTGTATGCCCTGCGCTTTCGTCTTACTTACGATTTGCAGCGCCTGCTGCTTCGTCTGCTCCCAGGTCGTCGGCGGCTTTTCCGGATCCAGTCCGGCTTCTTTGAATAAGCTCGCATTATAGAACAATACCGGCGTACTGAAGGTGAAGGCGAGCCCATACGTCTTGCCGTTGTATTTCCCAAGCGCAAGTCCGTTAGGCGAGAAGCCTTCAAAGTTTTTCTTCCATTCCTCCGGCGATACAATGGACTCAAGCGGTACGGCCCCGAAACCGTTGACGTACAAGTCCATTGCACCGAAACCAAGCTGAGCAACATCCGGTGGTGAGCCGGCAGCAATATCCGCCTGTACCCGGGTCATCAGATCGGTGATCGGGACGGGAACGCCTTCCACCGAAATATTCGGATGGCTGGCCTGAAACTCGTCGATCAATTTCTGGGTTCCCGCGCCGAAAACGGCATTTCCCAGGTTATAGCTGTAGAAACGAATCGTAATCTTCTTGTTTGATTTCGTTTGGGCCTCATTCGCAATGTCCTGGCTTCCCGACGGATGAACTGCAGACGTTTCTTCCTTTGTACTGCAACCGGAAAGAGCAACGATGGACGAGATCATCGAGGCAAGCAAAATGGCGGGTAAACGTTTCATAGGGCATCTCCCCCTTGGAGTTCTTATTAATGCTGTGTGGTAAGTATCGACATATCAAACCGAGCGTACTCCACGTTTGTAGTCGGAAGTACAACGGTTTGAACGGTCACGTTTTTGTTCGATACGGTAACGATGTTATAGCTGCAGAAATCGTACATCCGAAACTGACCATCTTCCGTACTTTCCCCGGCAAAAGCCGATCCGGCAGCAGCTACACTGACAATTCCTTCGTACAGTCCGACGTTATTCGTATGCACGTGACCGGCAACAATACATACAACATCATCTCCCGTTTTGAGGATGTCACCGATCGCCGGTGCGTTCGTAATTATGTGCTCGGACGGCATCCCGCTAAAATTTAGCAGCGGATGATGGAGAGCAACGATAGTACCGTTAGGTGCAGATGACGTCAGTTCTTCAGCCAGCCATGCTAGCTGTTCCTCGTCAACCGTCCCCGAATGTTTGCCCGGAACTTGGGAGTTGAGTGCGATCAACCGGAGACCGTTAATCGTCGTGGAATAGTAGTAAGCCTGTTCAGACGGTTCTTCTCCGAGATATCCTTCGCGGAAGGCCGAACGATGGTCGTGGTTACCCAGCGTGACATGCACCGGTGCTCCGACAATGTCCGATCCTTCATTTACAAGCTTGCGGATATACTGATAATCTTCCGCGATCCCTTCATGTGCTAGGTCGCCGGTAATGACGACAAAAGCAGGGGCCAACTTCGACATTCTCACGTGTTCGAATATTTGTTTTAGCTTGTCCGCCATGCTCACTTTCAGAAACTCTCTCCCAGGTGCATTCAAGTGTGTGTCGGTAATGTGAATAAATTGAATCTTCATGCCGTGTCCCTCCAATTTTTGCTATCTTGTATTCATGTAATTACATCATGCATACAAGTATCATATATCTAGTATGTAAGATGAGTGTTAAATTGGCTTTTTTATTTTGTAAAGGTACCGTTACAATAAAAAAGTCCTTCACCGAGGTGAAAGACATTGTGTGGTCATCTTGCTATTGGGATTTCTCAATTGACGTGAATCACATCTTCTTCTATTAAACTTGTATGAATCCATAAACTTTCAACAGAACGCTTGAATTCGGTCTATTATATTAACGGTAACCGGAAGCATTCGCCGGTTTACCTGCATCCTGCACTTCTACGAGATACCGCCAACAGTCTGGCTGTGAGCCGTCAAGATCATAAAAACCATACACTTGTGCGAGCTTACCGCTTGAAACAGAGTGACCGTTCCATCGGGCAGCTTCCGGATCTCCAGCTAGTGCAGCGACGGCACGCCCTACAAAACGGGGCGATTCCGAGATGACGAAATGAGGTTCCTTCACAGTGGCGTCACGCCAGTTTTCTTCCTTAACACCATAGTGATCAAGCATGATTTCAGAACGCATCCAACCCGGGGTCACTGCTACTGCGGTGCATTTATGTGGCGAAAGTTCATGGGCTAAAGACTGAGCCATACGTATGACAGACGTCTTGGCTAGATCGTAGAACAGTGATAAACGGTAGTTTTTATCGTTGTATTCTGCCGTGCCGTCCGTTATCTCAACGACCAGTCCGTTCTTGTTTCGGATTAACAGGGGTAGTGCAAAGTGACTTGTAATAATATGCGTGTCAATCGCAAGCCGAAGCAGACGAAGCCCCCGTTCAAGGGAGTGCTCCCACACGGGCACGTTCCACTGTGCCAAATATTCAGCCCCCCACACAACATTGACCAGGAAGTCCAGTCTCCCCTGTTCATTCTCAATGCGAACAATTAGTGCTTGAACCTGATCAGGATCCAGATGATTCACTTGAACCGCTATTCCTTGGCCGCCCGCATTACTTACAAGTTCAGCAGTTTCTTCAATAGTTTCAGGACGATTGTACTCGGAGCGTTGTGTTCGAGTCGTACGTCCTGTCACATAAACAGTGGCCCCAGCCGCTCCTAATTCGATAGCTATTCCTCTACCGGCGCCGCGTGTTGCACCTGCCACCAAAGCCACTTTTCCATTTAGAGGTTTCATGACCTGTTACTCCTTTCGTTGATCTAACGCTCATTATAGATCTTAAATAGGTCAACTTGTGTCATATTAATAACTGCGAAGGTATCTTTTCAACTAGGCTCCGTGAGTTTTCGTGAAAAGGAATAATTGCTGCTACATCATTCAATGTATTGCATTCAATATTGCATCGAAAAATCGCAATTCTAAAAAATTAAATAGCAATTTTTGAAAATTTATATGTACATCTATGTGATAAGATAATATTGTAACCGATTACAAAACAAATTTAGGGGGGAGTTTGATAAAAATGTTTTCTTGACATCCGAGAAGCTTAAAGAGGAGCTTGTTTGACTACATGTAATATGTACCAAGTTAAGGAGGAATGGAAAATGGCTAAACATGATTTTCATTCTATGTCCATGAAGAAACTTCTTGTATTTTTATTATCGGCCTTAATGATATTCAGTTTTACAAATGTCCCCCCTCACGCATATGCTTCCAGTATAGCTCTGACTCCGACGGATGATACCTATGTATATGAGGGAACCAATGCCGGTACGAATTATGGATCTTCTACAACTCTTGCAGTTAAAACCGCATCAGGCAGCAATCGTTACGCTTATTTGAAATTTAACTTGTCTTCGGTCGCTTCGGTCAGCTCCGCAAAGCTGCGTGTGTACGGCAGCGCATCGGCATCTACTACATTGAATGCTTACAGTACAACAGATAGCTGGAGTGAATCGACCCTCACCTGGAATAACAAGCCGGCGGTCGGCAACCTCATCAATGGTATTCCGATCAACACCACGGTCATGTACAATGAAATTGATGTAACGTCCTATGTGCAGGCACAACTTGCCGGCGTTAAGATCGCCTCCTTTGTACTCGAAGAAACGGTAGGCAAATATAGTACTTTTAACAGTAAAGAATCCGGGTCAAATATACCTCAACTCGTCATTGAGCAAGGAGTCGGCAGTGGCGATACACAACCTCCGACTGCACCGGCGAATTTGACGGCAACGGCTACATCAAGCAGTCAAATCAATTTGAGCTGGACAGCGTCAACGGATAATGTGAGCGTAAACGGATACAACATTTACCGTAACGGTACGCAGGTAGGCATTTCGACTTCTACCTCCTACAGCGATACGGGACTGTCCGCCTCCACTTCCTACAGCTATACGGTTAAAGCCTACGACGCGGCAAGCAATGTTTCAAGCGCGAGCAACACGGCGAGTGCAACAACGGCAGCTGGCAGCGGAGCCATTATTGATTACCATATTTGGGCATTGCAGCAACCGGACGGCTCAACGATTAGTTCGTCGCAATTGGTTTCGGGATATTCCAGTCCCTATTTCTATAAAGCTTCCGATGGAGGCCAGGCGTTCATGGATCCTAAGACTGGTGCTACCACATCGGGCTCGGTACATCCCCGTTCAGAACTGAGGGAGCAAACGACCGGCGGAGCCAATGCAGCTTGGAGTTGGACCGGAACGAACACAATGACTAATACGGCTGCTGTGACATTACAAGGTGGCGGTACGAGCGGTAAAACAACGATTGCACAAGTTTTCGATAGTACCGATTCCATACCTTTGTGCGAATTGGAGTATACGGCAACCCCCAACTCAAGTGGCGGTAATTTCCAGATCTTATATGAAGAAGCAAAAGGAGCCGGTACCAACATCTATTTTAATAACACGGCTGCTCTGAATTCAAAATTCACTTATGAGCTGTCGCTTTCTGGCGGCGTACTGACTGTTTACATCAATGGTCAGCAGGTATATTCTCGTACCCCAAGCTATTCGGGAAAACAATTCTACTTCAAGTGCGGCGATTACGATCAAACTGCGACATCAGGTACGGTGACCACTACGCCATATACCATTGTTGAGCTTTATTACGTCAACGTGGTTCATCAGTAAGCTATATAAAGAGCTTAACTTTAACAACCAAAACCCTGCGTTAAAGTGAAAACGCGGGGTTTTCTTTTTGTGTATGCGAAAATCCCGTCACACATTCTCCTTCCCTTAATAGCTGCAGCTTAAATTCACCCTCTTTTTTTCTGCGTACACAATCCATCCTGATTGCACAACATAAAACTAGGATACCGACTTATGGTAATGGCTATTTTGCCAAGCTCCATTCTCTGATGCTACTGTTCGGCAGTACGAACTTCCGTCCACTGAACAATTCTTTACTGACTAAACTCTTTTAATGGTTATTTTACAGATATAAATTACTTTATAGAGCCTGTTCAAAAAGCTCATAAAATAGCATAAAAACAAAAATGCACCGAAGCGAGAAATGGTAAAATGAAGGTACCCCTACCAACATCAAACCATACTCGAGGTGCATTTTTATGGACTTGCAGCTTGAACTGCTGCCCTACCACTACTATAACACACTCGGTTTTGATGCGGAATTAATTGATTACATCGATCATGTGGATGACTCCATTGTGCTCGAGAAGATCGCTCCGCTTTATAAAAATGGCGGGCGTCCTCCAATCGATCCAAGAATCTGCTTTCGGATGCATTATCTGTACTTTACCCGCCCGGAGATCTCCTCGTTTCGAGAACTGGTGAGGCAATTAAAAGAACCGAAAAATCAGGCATGGCGGAACTTTATCGGTGTCCCCAACATCGAAAAGGTGCCGGCTCACAGCTGCCTGAGCAACTTCCGAGCCAAGGTAAGCAGCGAATTGTTTTATGCCATTCTTTTTGACCTCATTGCCCAGGCATTGAAGCTGAAAGACTTTCTGCTACCGATGCTAACGGGCATCGATTCTAGGCCGATTTGGGCTAACGTTAACGGATACAAGCACAAGCGCTGCTCTTGCTCGGATCAGAACCAGTGCGCTTGCGAGAAGACGTACTCTGATCCGGATGCTACTTGCGGCATGCAACGGACGAAGGCGAACCAGAACAAGTTTTTCATCGGTTACCGTAAGCACTCCATCGTCTGTCCAAGCCCGAAAGGCCCCATTGTTTTGTTCTCGATCATCCTGCCCAATGATACGGCGGACGTCAAAGTGATGTTGCCGCTCATTGAAATGATGAAGAAAATCGAAGGACTAAAGGTCGACTATCTGGTCGCCGATCTGGGATATTTCGATGCCGAAGATCAGAAAGAAGCGCTCCTGAAGCACGATGTGGCGGTCGTGACGGAAATTAAGAAAAACACCATCATTCCTGAACACTGCTC
>NZ_JAQAGZ010000018.1 GCF_027533625.1 Paenibacillus gyeongsangnamensis
TTCAGATAGGACAGCGTAGTGAATTTCTTGACGTACTTATCTTGGTTCGTTTCCTTCACTTTTTCCGTGAACGATTTCGTACAAATGGGTGCTAACCATTTACCAAATGAAGAAAATAGAGTATCCTTGTCCATGGGCTTAATCCTTTTCAGTGGATTATGGACAGGAACTACCTGCCATTTCATTGTAAAGGATTTTTTTATGCCCTGATGATAGAAAGGCAGAAGATTATGAACATTCAGAGAAAATTAATGCAACGCCAGTGATTTAGATAATAAATAATTTTCTGATTATTTAATTTCAGAATCTTTACTTCTATTTAAAAAATCTTTACTTCTATTTAAAAAATCTTTACTTCTTTTCGATTCAAAAGCGAAAAAAAGCACAGCCCCTCAACCCTAGAGAGAAGCTGTGCTTTCTTACCTCATAATGAACCGGATACGATACTTCCGCGATAGATAACCGCTTGCCGTTCGGCTCTGCGCGCCACCGCTTGCGCTGAGCAGCTTGCATGAACCAGAACCATGCTGGCCTCGTCGCCGATAGCCGGCCAGACGCGTTCGCCTTCCTTCGTTAACGGAAGCTTGCCGCCTGTAATAAAGCCGAGTGCCTCTGACAGCGACCGCTCATCGCTCCAGCGGAAACGCTCTGCCAGACGCCCGGCTCTTTCCAAGCTGTCTCCTTGGCCGAATGGGGACCAATGATCCGTGATGCTGTCGTCGCCGAGCGAAACCGAGACTCCTTTTTGCTTGAGCAGCGGGAACGGAATCGTCGCCCGGTTGATCGGTACGGTCGATGTGACGGAAATGCCGAGCCGGGCAAACAACTCCGCCACCTCGCTCTGCAGTTCAACCGGAACATCGGCCAGACCAAGGGCGTGGCTCACCGTAACGCGTCCTTGCCAGCCCGCTTCCTCCGTCAGAGCGGCTAGTCTTTTGAAAGTAAACATGCCTAGATGACCCGGATCGTGAATGTGAATATCCACACCGGCGTTCGCCTCTACAGCCAATTCCATAATCGTGTCGAGCGATTTCTCGATGTTTTGATCGACGGTAGCCGGGTCTACGCCGCCCATGAAATTCGCCCCCATACGCAGCGCTTCCCGGGCCATATTCACTACGTTGCTGCGCAGCAGGCCATGCTGCGGGAAGACTACGATTTCATGGGAGAGCTTGCCCGAAAAAGTTTCCAGCGCTTGCAGGGTAGCTTCAAGATTTTTCAAGCCGATGTGGGGGTCAATATTGCAATGCGTTCGGATATGCGTACTCCCGTTCTTCTGCAAAAGACCCAATACCGCTTCCGCCCGCTCTCTGGCTGTCGGCAGCTGACGAGGAAGCAGTGTCTCTTCTTCCTTGATGCGTTTAAAGATATTCACTGGAGGCGTACATGCTTTCCACGGCCCTTCGTAATACGTTTTATCGATGTGAATATGCATATCGCGGAACGCTGGGAGCAGCAGCAGGTTCTTGGCATCCTGTCTCGGCGTTACGTCATCTATCACAGTATTCCCAGAGACGATCTTCGCAATCTTCCCATCTTCAATAAGCAGGTGGCAGATTTCCGTTTCCGTTTCGGCGATGATTCCATTCTCGTAACGGTAGCCGCTCTCCAGACGCACATTAGTCAACCAATAAGTCGAAGCCATGACCATGACTTTTACACCCTTTCTATTGAAGTTCTCTTACAGCAGCTCGGGATCAAAACGTTTCTCGTCCACATAAACCCGTGCATGGCCCCAAAAATATTTGGTCGGTTCCATATACTTCTGCAGGCCCGCACGCTCAATGGTCCGCTTCGCTTCATCATTTGCTTCATCGAGCGCCAGCAGCTCATCTACGGTGAGCACTTTGCGGTCTTCCATTACCAGCTGCCCATCCACAATGACGTTGTCGACGTCGTTCGCTACGGCTTGATACACCAACCGGTGCACATACATGTATTCAGGGGTCAAATGAGGCTGCCGCATGTTCACCGTAATGACATCCGCTTTCTTCCCTGCTTCCAGTGATCCCAGTTCATCATCCCACCCTACGCAGCGAGCTGCGTCTATGGTTACCATTTCCAGCAGCTTGCCGGGAGGCAAATAGTAGTAATCCTTTAGTGCCGCCTGATGCAGCATCTGCGTTTTGCGCATCGCTTGAAACATATCGAAGCTGGCCGATGGCGAAGTGCCGTCCGTCGTAATCGCCACAGTCGCTCCCATCTCGATAAGTTCAGTGATCGGCGTCCGTGCGTTGACTTGTCCAAAGCCTGGAGCGGAACTGACATTCGTGCCGGTTTCGGCCAGAATGCGCGCTTCGTCAAAGGAGATACCGCGGCAATGCTGCAGATGCACGTCAGGCCCCAGCAGCGCGTTCTCTTTATCCTGAATCGCCAAATGGATCATGCCTCCGAAAGCGTCGGAGTGAATCCGCGTGCCATACTTTCTGGCGATCTCGCGAATTTTTTTCGCTTGATATCGGTCATGCTCGGTCAAACCGTACAGCTGATCCGCCGGTGTCGGAGCCGAAGGGTTGACGGACGTGACGATGACAAACGGCGTGATAAAGGCGCGAATGCGATCGTTGTGCGCATGATTGAGCGCTTCAATGACCGCCTCGGCTCCATTCAGCACCTCTTGATACGTCACCTCTCTCGTTATACGCTTGCCGTCTACCCAGCGGCTGAACGGATGAGGCCACGGCGGATTACAAGGACCTGTGCACACAATTTCACGCACGCCGACCTCGGCATAGGCTTTGGCATGATTTAAGGCAAAGATCGGATCGTCCGAGCGCGGCATCGAGCCGAGTACACAGGCCCCCGTCGTCACCCCGGCCTTCAAGCGTTCAAGCGCATTGAGCTTCCCCTCGTAATACCAGAACTCATCCGTGACCATATGCTTATACGTGTGCGTCATAATCGGCATCCAAAAACTGATGTTGTCCATCGCGATCGTCTTGAACATCGAATGGCCGCCATGTCCGTGCGCATCAATCAGTCCGGGCAGCACACAATGATGATGGCAGTCGATTGTTTTGGTCGCTTCATACTTTTCCAGTAGCCGTGCTGTATCGTCTACTTCCAGAATTCTTCCATTATGAATGGCAACGGCACCATCCTCAAGAATGCGCCTTTGTTGATCCATCGTAATGACGACACCGTGAACAAGCTGCAAATCAATCATTCGCGCACCTCTCCCGCGACGATTTGTCCTTGGTAGAAGACAGCCCTGCGCTTCGCTCTTCTTGCGACCGCCTCCGCCGTACATGCGGCATCCACCAGCACCATGTTCGCTTCATCGCCAATCTTCGGCCATGCACGATTGCCTTCCCGATCCAGCGGCGTCTTGCCGCCGGTGATGAAACCGAGAGACTGCGATAAGGAGCGCTCATCAATCCAGCGGAACCGTTCCGCTAAGCGGGTTGCCCGCTCGAGGACGTCGCCGTTGCCGAAAGGCTGCCAGGTATCGAAAATATTGTCGCAGCCGGCGGCAACCGAAACCCCTTTTTCCTGCAGTAATGGAACCGGCGGAATTGTTCTGCTGTGAGGAACACTGGTGATAATCGTAATGCCTGCTTCCGCGAGCATGGCTGCCAGATCAGCCGCCTCTCCGGCAGGCACTTCACCCAGACCGAACGCGTGACTGATTGCCACTCTCCCTTGCATACCCGCTTCCATTGTTAACGCTGCCAAACGCCTCATCGTAAAAGTACCCAAGTAATCCGCATCATGCAGATGCAAATCCACGCCCGCATTCGCCTCAATCGCCAGCTCCATCATTTGCTGCAAAGACCTCTCGATGTCTCCGTCCACGGTTGCAGGATCGACGCCGCCGATTAAGGTAGCGCCTTCACGAAGTGCCGCTCTCACCAGTTCTCTGGACTTGGAACGCAGCAAACCATGCTGCGGAAAAGCCACGATTTCATAAGAAAGCTTCCCCTGATACTGCTCTAACGCCTGCTGCACCGCTTCCAGGTTGCTCAGCCCTGCTTCCGGATAAATATCCACATGCGTCCGCACTTCAGTCGAGCCGGCCCTCAGCAGCGTACCCAGCAGGCCCGCTGCCCGTTCCTTGGTTGTGGTCGGCAGCGAAGGCAGGATCCGTTTTTCCAATTCGCAGCGTTCCACAAGATTGGCTACAGGGATCACAGCGCGCCACTTATCCCCGATCAGGGTCTTATCCAAATGAACATGCTTCTCAATAAACGATGGCAGCAAAAGCAGCTTCTTTCCATCATGCCTCGGAAGATCGGTCTGCAAAGGTGTTTCAGCCGAAACGATTTCACGAATGATACCGCTCTCAATTCGTAAATGACAGATTTCTGTCTCTGTCCCGGCTATCGCCTCATTCTCATACAAATAGCCGCTTTCCAAACGAACGTTGGTTAACCAATAAGCAGAACTCACGAATTGTTCATCCTTCCTTTTCCAAAATTCGGTTTGATTCGCACGTACAACCTCAATTATAAAGAATATTCTGTGTTTTATTTTCAGTATCTTTACCTCTATTTTAAGTATCTTTACGAGTTCATCAAAGCTTATTTACTTCGCATCTTTTTCTGATAACTTTAACTTAACAAAGGAGGTTTGCTGTTATGAATGTTGATTATACCGCACAAAAGCAAGCGCTACCAAAACAGGAACGATCGGTTCGCACGAACAAATGGAGGACGTTTTATCTTAAGTTTCGAAAAAATAAGCTGGCCATGGTCGGCGGGTGCGTCATCCTTTTCTACATCTTTGTCGCGGTCTTCGCACCGCTGCTGGCTCCGCATGACCCTTATCAGATTGAATTAGCGAACAAATTAAAACCGCCCTCAGCCGAGCATTGGATGGGGACAGACGATAAGGGGCGGGACGTGTTAAGCCGGTTGATTTTCGGGACACGCCTCTCACTCTCAGTAGGGTTTGTCGCCGTCTTTATCGGTGCCTTCTTCGGCATCATTCTCGGGTTGTTTGCAGGCTATTACGGAAAATGGCTGGATACGATCATCATGCGCATCATCGACGTGCTGCTTGCCTTTCCCGGCATCTTGCTCGCCCTCGCCATCGTCAGTGCGCTAGGTCCAAACTTAATCAACGTGATGATTGCGATCGGCGTGTTTTCCATTCCGATGTTCGCCCGGATCGTCCGCGGATCCACCCTGTCGGTCAAAAAGCTGGAGTACATCGACGCCATTCGCTCATTGGGAGCCAGCGGTCTTCGGATCATTTTCGTTCACATTTTTCCGAATATTCTTTCTCCGATTATCGTTCAAATCACGCTCAGACTCGCAACCGCCATTCTGTCTGCAGCGGGCTTGTCCTTCCTGGGACTCGGCGCACAGCCGCCATTGCCTGAATGGGGCGCCATGCTGAGCAACGGACGCGATTTTCTTTTTTCAGTGCCATTTTTGGCTTTGTTTCCGGGACTTGCCATCTCGACGTTGGTTATTGGCTTTAACGTATTTGGCGACGGACTCCGGGACGCCTTGGATCCAAGAATGAAACATTAAGCTTATGCTTTCGAAGCAAGTTTTCTCACGAAAACTCTGAGGAGGATATCCATGTTCGTATACATCATTCGCCGGCTGCTTCAGATGATCCCGGTGTTGTTAGGCGTCATTTTAGTCGTATTCCTGATTATGCAGCTCGTTCCGGGGGATCCGGCCGTCTTACTGGCAGGGGAAGGGGCTTCAACAGAAACAGTCGAACGCATCCGCCATCAATTAGGGTTAGATCAGCCGCTTATCATTCAGTATTTCCAATATGTTGCCGATGTGCTTCGGGGTAACTTGGGCATTTCCCTGCGCTCCAATTTGCCTGTACTCAGCGAAATCATGACCCGTCTGCCAATTACGATCGAGCTTGCCGTGGCCAGTATTTTCATCACCATCGTGCTTGGGATGCTCGCAGGCATCATTTCGGCAACCAAGCAGTACACAACAGCTGATATTGCCATCATGATCATTGCATTACTCGGCGTATCCTTGCCCAGCTTCTGTCTCGGTCTTTCACTCATCTACTTTTTTTCCGTAAAATTGCACCTCTTTCCAGTCGCCGGCTGGGGAACATGGAAGCATGTCGTACTCCCTGCTATCACCTTAGGCGCTTCAGGCGCCGCTATTGTCGCCAGGATGACGCGCTCCACCATGCTGGATGTCATTCGCCAGGATTATATTCGCACCGCTAAAGCCAAAGGGTTAAAAGTTCGCGTCGTCATCTATAAGCACGCACTCAAAAATACCTTGATTCCTGTCATTACCGTTGTGGGACTGCAATTCGGAGTATTGCTCGGCGGAACGGTGCTGGTGGAATCCGTGTTTGCCATTAACGGACTCGGACGGCTCATTGTAGATGCCATTCGCATGCGCGACTTGCCTATGGTACAGGGCGGCGTGCTTGTCGCCTCGGTCATTTTCGTCATCGTCAACCTTGCCGTCGACGTACTTTATCGCAACTTCAACAAACGGATCGAGCTGGATTAAATGGGGGGAACAGGATGCTTAAACAACAAGAAAAGGTTTTGGAAGTCAGCAATCTTCAGACACATTTCTTTACCAGTGAAGGCGTAAGCAGAGCGGTCGACGGCATTGACTTTACGCTTTACAAAGGGGAAACCCTGGGGCTTGTCGGAGAATCCGGCTGCGGCAAAAGTATTACTTCGCTTTCCATCCTGCAGTTGATCGCAAGCCCTCCCGGAAAAATCGTGAACGGAGAAATTCGTTTCAAGGGAGAAGATTTAGTCAAAAAAACAGAAAACGAGATGCGCTCGATTCGCGGCAACAAAATCTCGATGATTTTTCAAGAACCAATGACTTCTTTGAACCCTGTTTACTCGGTCGGAGAGCAAATCGCGGAAGTGTTCCGTCATCACCAAAAGCTTGGAAGAAAGGAAGCCTGGGATAAAGCCGTAGACATGCTCCGCTTGGTAGGCATTCCATCCCCGGAGAAACGCGCCAAACAGGAGCCGTTTGAATTATCCGGCGGTATGCGGCAGCGGGTCATGATTGCCATGGCGATGGCTTGCAATCCGGAAATCCTGATTGCCGACGAGCCGACCACCGCTCTCGATGTCACCGTACAAGCGCAAATCCTGGATTTGATGAAGCTGCTGCAGAAGCAATTGGGCATGAGCATCATCATGATCACCCATGATTTGGGCGTCGTCTCCGAAACATGCGATCGTGTTGCCGTCATGTATGCCGGCAAGATCGTGGAATACAGCACAGCCGGCGAGCTGTTTGATAATCCCAAGCATCCCTATACGAAGGGATTGTTGAACTCGCTGCCTCGTCCGGACCAAGACCAGGAAGAACTGCAGGCTATTCAGGGGAGCGTTGCCCTACAACATGCCTGCCGGATGCCGCTTTGCTCCGCGCTGTCCCCACGCGACAGACCTATGCTTAAACAGACTTCCGGAACTTACCGAAGCCGACAACGGCAGCCAGGTCCGCTGCTGGATCTACACACCGGAGTGGGACGTACAGCCGGAAGCGAATACGATTACGAAGGGAGCACGCATATGACCTTACCTGTGGAGCATCGCCAAGACAAGCACCCTTTAGTCCAAATCAGCCATCTGAAACAATACTTTCCGATCAAAGGCGGCATCTTCGGGAGAACGGTCAACCATGTCAAGGCCGTAGACGATATCAGCTTTACCATCTATGAAGGAGAGACGCTAAGCATCGTAGGTGAATCCGGGTGTGGCAAATCAACCACAGGACGTGCTATATTACGACTGGACGAACCTACGGACGGGGATATCCGCTTTCAAGATCTGGATGTGCTTAACCTGAACAAGAGCGAGCTTAGAAAGCTTCGCAAGCACATGCAGGTCATTTTCCAGGATCCGTTCGCTTCGCTCAATCCTCGGCAAACCGTCAGACAAATCCTCAGCGAAGCGCTGGCGATTCAAGATGTCATTCCGAAGGAGAAACGGCTGGAGCGAATCCAGGAACTGCTGGCCCATGTAGGTTTACGCGATGACCATATCGACAGGTATCCGCACGAATTCAGCGGCGGCCAGCGCCAACGGATCGGTATCGCACGCGCACTGGCCGTGGAGCCTAAACTCATCATCTGCGATGAAGCCGTATCCGCCCTGGATGTATCCATCCAAGCCCAGGTGCTGAACCTGCTGAAAAAGCTGCAGAACCAATATAAGCTGACTTATTTGTTCATTTCTCATGATTTAGGCGTAGTGCGCCATATCTCGGACCGGGTGATGGTGATGTACCTGGGTAAAATCGTAGAAATCGCGGATAAAAAAACACTGTTCGACAATCCGCAGCATCCTTACACCCAAGCGTTGCTTTCCGCGATTCCCGTACTGGGCCAAAAGGAAAAGAAAGAGCGAATCCTGTTAACGGGCGATGTTCCCTCGCCGATCAATCCGCCGCTGGGATGCCGCTTCAATACACGCTGCCCGCATGCCGTCGAAGCGTGCAAAACCAAGGAACCTGAGCTTCGTTTTACCGAAGAAGGACATCAGGTCGCCTGTCATCTGGTAAACGGATAAAGCAGCTCATACTTTATAAACTAATTTAAGATAATATGGAAGCAACCATAACCTGTAAAGCAGAAGGGATCCCATGCTTAGCTTTGAGGGCTTTACCATACTCATTTTGTTTTTCATCTTGGCTCCAATTATTGGAGCTATTACTTTATTATTTCTGTTTGTTTTTGAAAAGCGCATTGACCTGTTGGAAAACAAAGCGAAAAAAATCGAGCTGGAAAAAGAGCTGCAGCAGTCGCTGTACAGTCAGTTAAATCAGCAGATCCAGCCCCATTTTTTATTCAATACCTTGAACGTTATTTTAACTTTGGCCCGTTTGGGACGTACGGAGGAATTAGTTCGGGCGCTGGAAGTCTTTTCCCAATTTCTTAAATTCAAGTACAAATCCACCGAACCCTTGATCCCTCTTCGGGAGGAGATTCGCTACACGGAGTACTACATCGAGATCCAGAAGCTGCGTTTCGGCTCCCGCCTCACGGTAACGCTAGAGTGTGATGAGGCCATCCTGGAAGCTTATATTCCACCCTATGTTTTGCAAACGATCGTCGAGAATGCGTTCAAACACGGGCTGGAGCGGCAAATGGGCGGGGTTGTTCTGAACATCCGCTTTCTCTGTGACAATGAATACGTTATTCTGCTGGTTTTCGATAATGGCCGGGTGGAACCGGAGGCGATGCCGGACGAGAATAAAAGCGGGCATGGCCTCGACAACATTCGGCGCCGGCTGCATTTATATTTCGGGGATCGGGCCGGCATATCCATGCAATCCATCTCTGAAACAGGTACCGAAGTGCAAGTGAAGTGGCCATACATCTCAGAGCTTAATGTAAAAGAGGTGCCCAAATGAATGTATTGCTGGTCGACGACGAGCCCCTTGAACTGGAACAGCTTGAATATCTGATTAATCCCTTATTCCCGTTTTGGAAGCTGTACAAAGCCTCTGACAGTTGTCAGGCTGTAGCGATTAGCCAGAAGGTTAAGATTCACCTTGCTTTTCTGGATATTAATTTGCCGGGAAAGTCAGGTTTGGAGCTTGGAGAAGAATTGCGCCAGCACAATCCGGACATCGAGCTGATCATCGTGACCGCTTATCAAAACTTTCATTATGCCAAGCAGTCTATCCGCCTAGGTGTGGTTGATTATATGACGAAACCGGTCATTCAAAGCGAATTGGTTGATATTCTGGGCAAATACCGTGACCGAATGCCTCATGCCAATTACTCGCACGTTATTTATGACGCCTTAACGATCATCCATGAAAAGTTTGCGGACAAGCTCTCGCTTGCCGACATTGCCGCCGAGGTGCACATTAACCCGACCTATTTAAGCCGCCGCTTTCATGATGAGGTAGGCGTTTCTTTCTCTGAGTATTTGATGCAATACCGCATTGATGTCTCCAAGAAATACCTGATCGCCCACCCGGACTGGAGCATATCTACCGTGGCTGAGAAAGCCGGTTTTAACAGCCAGCATTACTTTTGTACGATTTTCCGCAAGAGCTTGAACCTGACACCTAAAGAATATCGCGAGAGGGAGAAATAACCTTGCAGTACCAATCATTTCGTGAATATGTTCAGGGCGCCGCCAAGATCGGCATAGGTGTCGGTGTCATATCGATCCTGGCGAGATGGGTGACGGGCAATACCATCTTCGCTTCACCCGAGGCACTGGTCAAATATGGCATCTTCGGCGGAATCGGCTACGCACTGATGGGTGCGATCGCTCTCATGTCTTTTGGTTGGCTTGGAAAAAGAGTGCGCAAAGAGCTCGCTGAAGGACAGACGATCGGCGATTTTTTTCAAGTCAAGCTTCACCGACTTGGTTATTGGATGATGATCGCGATCCTGCTGATCATCAGTATCGAAGGCATGTTTGTACAGGGTATGGCCGCGGGCGTATTGACCAACATCTTGTTCGGCATCCCGATTTCCATCGGCATGCTCTGTTTTTTCCTCTGCTGCGTCTTGTACGTGGGGTTCGGCGGGATTGTACTTATTCATCGTTTGGCCTTCGTTCAAGTCATCTTTATGTTTACCGCGGCCATACTCCTTCCGCTTTACTTCTTTATTGAAAGAGGCGTGGAGCATGTATATCAGGGAATTCGCTTGTATCATCCCTACCTGCTTGTGCTGAACAATCATGAGGGGTTATTTTTTATCGTCACGGGCTTACTAATCGGCTTCGGGCAGGTATTTATCGACCAAGCATCCTGGCAGCGTCTCTACATGATTGAAGAGAAAAAAATCGTGCCCACTTTCCTGCTTTCCGGGCTCATTTGGGCAACCGTCCCTTTAGCCTTTTCATCGCTGATCATGATCGTTATTTTTACCGGCGGCTTTCACAACATCTACTCGCTGCTTTATGACCTGATCCGCAAAATCGATACGGTGTTCTTATTGGTCTTGTTCGTCCTCTGTTCTTTCGGGGCCATCATTTCCGCGTTCGGAGCCGGGCTGCATTCGATGATCAGTCTGATCGTGGGCAACGTGTATCCTTACTTTAATCCAGGCGCGGATGAAAAACAGAAGATGCGAATGGGCTACATGATTGCGATTGTTATCGGCGTGCTCTCCTTTGCGCTTACCTATTATTTCACACCGACGCTTTTGGAGCTGCTCCTCTTCTTTGGCATTATTTATGCGGCGCTCATCGTCCCTGTCCTGGCCATTGTGCTATACAAAGGCAAAACTGACAATTTCGTCCCTCTTAGCGCACTAATCGGAATGGCTTCAGGCTACGCTAGCTGGTATAAAGTCGGAAACCTGGATGCCGTGTGGGTTAGCATGATGGTGTCCAGCCTGCTCGTTATGATGCATTTGGGAAGCAAGCTGCTGAAGAAACAATTAGGAAATCATTGAGAGGAATTTACCTGTATGCTTCGTTCCTATTTGCTGTTAATGGTTTGCGTGACAATATGGGGGAGCAATTTTGTGTTCGGGAACCTGCTTGTTAAGCAGTTCTCCCCTCTTTTTCTATGCATGGGCCGCCTGTTTTTTATCTCCCTGTTTTTACTCAGCTATACATGGGTTCGGCGTCGTTTCATCGCTATACACCAACATGAGTGGAAACTGCTCATCCTCCTCGGCATAATCGGCGTATTTATCAACCAGTGGTCATTTTATCAAGGACTTCAAACGGCAGACCCGACCACATCGGCGCTTATTCTCGCATTAACCCCTATCACGACTGCCCTATTAGCCGTATTATTCTTAAAAGAAACCTTCACGATGGCCATGTTGATAGGCTCTCTCGCGGCCATTTCCGGTGTGTTTCTCGTCGTTTATAATGGCACGGAGCTTCACTTTACGATCGGCCATCTCTGGATTTTCGTAACGATGTTGACTTTTGCAATTTCCATTGTACTCGTAAGATTGCTTTCCCGAAGGCTCCCTCCCCTGATTACTACGGTATATTCCACATTGATTGGGTTCGGTACGATCGTACCGGTCGCATTGAGTCAAGGAACAGGCTGGGTGGTCAGTCATGAAGGTTGGGCGTGGGCCTTGTTATTGTTGACCGCCATCTTGATGCACGGCGTGGTTACCCTCATTTGGAACAGCCAGTTGCAAAAGGTCGGAGCAGCCAAAGCAGCGATGTTCTCAAATCTGGAGCCGTTCGTCGCCATGGTCGTCGGCTATCTGGTACTCGGCCAGCTCGTTACTTCGCAGCAGCTGCTTGGTTCCTTGTTCATCGTAGGCGGCGTTACGTTGGCATCATTAACGCTTCCCAAGAAGAAATCGCCAAGCGCGCTTCCGCATTAGCATGCGTGAAAATGCCCGCTTGATACGTTTTTCACGCCTTATGCGTAACCAACTTCAAAAAACTTGCCTTTACTTGTGGTACGGTTCACCGCGCTGTCTGTAACGGCAAGTCATTTGGGTTCTCTCCGTTGTTACTGGTCTACCGTTATAAAATAGCGATAGATTTTATTTAGTTTTTCCTTATGTCTTCCCCGTGGACTCTCCATGCTTCCAAACTCAAAGAACTTCACTTTTTTGATGCCTACAAAGTTAAAAAGCGCTTTTCGCATTAATGTTTTGTGGGCGTTATTCAACCAAATGAATGGATAATGAGTCGGTCCCTTCATACTCGAGATGCAAACTACCGACTTTCCCTTCAGAAGTCCTTCCGGAAAAAGTCCGCCAGTCTCTTTATAAGCAAATCCCGAAGCAAACATTTGGTCTATATATCCCAAGAGCATAGCCGGAGGGCGGCCCCACCAGATTGGATATACAAAAACAATTTTGTCAGCCCACCTAAGTTGATCTCGGTATTTAGCGAGGTCCGGGTCGGCATGCATATCTCTCCTGCGTTTGTTCTCGTTAAAAATCAGGACCGGGTTGAAGCCCTCCTCATACAAATCCAAGACTTTTACCTCTTCTATCTTCGCATTCTCCTTGCATCCTCTAATGACCTCCTGCAAAAATGCATAGCTTAAGCTCTGTTGATTCGGATGCGTGTAGATAACCAGCGTTTTCATCTTCTCGCCCCTTTTACTTATCATTTGATAAGCAAAGACTAGCACACCTCGTTTATACTTGTCAATTGATAATTGTTTTTTGATAAATAATTTGCTACTATGGCAGTAAGAGGTGAGCTTATGGATAACAACGCCATATTTCGTAAATTTGTGGCCTTCACAGCCGCCGTCCACCAAATAACGAACGAGTTGACAAAAGATGTTAAATCTGAAGCGATTACGTTGGTTCAATATAAAATACTCGAATATATTGCCGTCAGTCAGCCTGTTACTCTCAGTGAAATCAGTGAATGTATGCATATGTCCATGCCAAACACAAGTCGCGAGATGAGGAAATTAAGCGAAAAACAACTGTGTGAAAAAGTTACCGTTACCGAAGACAGGCGGAAGCAATTTATTCGGCTTTCCGAAAAAGGGGAAGCGATGATGAACGAGGCTTTTCGACGCATTGAAGCCCGGTTCGTCCAACGCATAGGAACGATTTCCGATGAAGAACTGGAGGAAATTGAGCGTGCGCTCGATCTTCTTCATACCAAAGTGTTTTATTAAAGACGAGCCGAAGGCTCACTTGCCGTTACGATTACGGTTCAGCCTATCATCTCTAAGACGAAATTTTCAGGGCACCCTGAGGCAAGGGTGCCCTGATTCAATCCACTCCATCCCCTCCGCGTGACTTATTTTGACCCTTCGAAGATACCGATCAATCATTGTTACCATCCCCACTAGCTCATGGACGAGGTCCCCCCCTCACCAATGCCACCTTCTAACCTTATCCAACGTTTTCGACATGCGCAGGGCGGTTACCGGCTTCTTCAGATAATCCAGCGCTCCCATCTCGAAAGCTTTGATCGCATAATCGTCACTTGCGGTTACGAAAACGACCTTTATGGAAGCATCGAGATCAAGCAACAAGCTGGACAGCCTAAACCCGCTCATTTCCCGCATGAGAATATCTACAAATACGATATCTATCGAATTCGCCTTTACATAATCATAGGCTTCCAGAGGATTCAAAAACACATGGCATATTTCGATATCGCTGCTCTTTTCCAGTATCTTCTTCAACTGCTTTGCCGATAAAGCTTTGTCATCCACGATCATGGCTCGCAACATGATTCAACCTCCAATACGCCTGATCGGCAGCAGGGGAATCCAGATCATTCAAAAACAAGGCTGCCTTGAATTTGACTTCAAAGCAGCCTTGCAAAATGTTCATTTACTTGCCCTTGTGCGCCAGCATTTTCAGCAGCACCGTAACCGCCTCTGCTCTTGTCGTTTTATCGCCCGGAGCAAATTGGTTCGCGCCTTTTCCTTCGATAATGCCGAGCTATTTCATGGCCGCCACAGAGCCTTTCGCCCAGTCCGGGATGTCCTTGTCGTCCGCGAAGCCTGTTGCCATAGTCGCTGTGCCGACCCATCTCAACGAATCGTCCGGAAAACGACTGACGATACCGGCGCTTGCATCTTGCCGTCAGTCGCCCCAATAACCGTTAATGATGGAGTCAGGTCATCTTTAATCAAGATACCCCGGATAAACGATCATCTCCGGAGCAGCCCTGTTTCAGCTTGGAATTCTACGAATTTCCGCTGTCGATCAGCTTGGCCTTGATCAGCATCCGCTGCACGATGGCCGCCGTCTCCGCTCGGGTGATGTTGCTGGCCGGCTGCAGTCCCGCATCCGAGCCTGAGACGAGTCCGATCTTCACCGTCGCCGCAACCGCCTGCTTCGCCCATGCGTCTACCGCCGAGCCATCCGCAAAGGAGGCAAGCACGGCGTCTGCGTCCGCTTTACTGACGCTTGCATCAAGTCCTGTGATCTTTATCGCCCGCGTGATGATCGCCATTGCTTCTTCGCGGGTGATCGTTTGGCCCGGGCGGAATGTTCCGTCCTCGTATCCGTCGATGATGCCGTACTCCTGAGCTTTCGCCACCGCGCCGGCATACCAATCGCCAAACTTCACATCTTTAAAAGCAGTGGCGTTTCCATCCTCGGCCAGTCCCAGCGCCCGCACGATGATCGCCGCGAACTCGGCGCGGGTGATGGCCGCATCCGGTTTGAAATGCGTTGCATCTGCGCCAGTGACAATCATCCGTGATGCCATATCGTTCACAGCGGCTTGGGACCAGTGTCCTGCCACGTCCGCGAACGTCACCGGGTGCCAGATCAGCGTATACGTGCTGTTCGTCAAACTGTTTACGACCGCGTAGTATTTTCCGTCGCGAAGCGTGATGCGGGTTGGGACATGATGAACGGTTCCATCCGCCGCAAGCACGGTTGCGGTTGTAACCTTCTTCGGATCTACGCCCTCCGGCAGCGGAATTTCGCGCTCCACGTAGGAGCTGAACTTGTCTACCATCACCGTCTTGCCATTATACGTGGCGGTCACTGTGAAATCAACCGGCGGCACGACGATACTGAACTCGCCTTTCCCCGCCGAGCTTTCCACCAGCTTGACTTTCTCCGCATCGCTTTTCGCAATTTCCACATGGACGACAATGTCCGAAAGCTTCGCTTGCCCGCCAAGCTGCGAGGCCAAGCGGTCGATCACGATCTGCTCTGCAGGCAGCTTGTAATTCCCGTTGGGCGTCTGCACTTCCAACGTCGCCTGCTTGTTTTCCATGGCTTTTACCGTATCCCCGGTCAGAACCGCATCCACTTTGTCTGCGTTCACCGTGGCTGCCGGAATCGTGACGACCGGTCTGTCCCCCTCTTGCGCCAGCTGCGCCGCTAAACTGTCGGCATCTACTTTGGCCGTCAGTACGGTCTTCCCGTTCTCTTCGGTTGTAGTACCTGTAGCTATTTGATTATATTCCTTGCCGTTCACCAAGAGGTGGAATGCTGCAGGGATGTCAGACGGGCTGCTGCCCGTTGAGGTCGAGCCGGACGATGACGAATGGGCCGCTTTGCGCGTCACCGCCACGGTGTACGTCTTTGTCGTGCCATCCTGTGCGGTTATAATGATGTTGATTGTGTTAGACCCGACATTCAGGTTTAATGCGCCGCTTGCCTGACCGCTCGCAACCGCTGCGTTGTTCACTGTCATCGTTGCGTTGCTGTCATAGACGCTGGCCGTTACCGTTATGGTGGATACGCTATTCCCCACACTTGCAAGATACTCGCTTGTTCCGGTTGAAAACGCAGGGGTTAGCGTACCGCTCGACAGCGTCAATCCGCTTAGGTCGGTATTGCTGCTCTTTGCACGGTTGAGAGTAAGAGTATACGTATTCTGCGTCAGATCCTGCGCTGTCACCACAATCTGAATCGGGTTAGACCCGACAACCAAGTTTGAAGCATTATAAGCATACACATTGCCCGTTACTGAACTGTAAGTCGCACCAGTAACCGTGAGCGTTTGGTTGGGATCTCCTTTGGTCACGAACATATTGAGACTCGAAACGGTGTACGGCACGCTTACACTATAATTCGATTGCGATGTCGAAAATGCCGTTGTTAACGTTCCTTGATCTACGGACAAGCCCGACAACAACGCATTTGCAGATTGCCATTGAGCATACAACGTCACATTCGACGCACCCATCGGGAACGATGCACCGGGAGAATAGCTCGTTCCGCTTCCATCCGCCGCCGTGTTCCAACCTGCGAACGTGTAGCCCACCTTCACCAGATTTCCGTTGTTGCCATATACCGACACTGTGACTCCCGGCGTATAGGTGCCGCTATCGGTCGGCGCACTGCCGGACGTAGCGCCGTTGCTGTTATAAACCACTGAAAGGTTGGGTTCGGGAGTTGCGCTCGCTTCGCTGGAGTTGCCGCTACTTCCTCCCGCGTTGCTTGCTTTGACCACGAAGTAATAGGTCGTCCCGTTCGTCAGGCCTGTTGCCTGGTAACTGTAGGTCGAACCTGTCACTGTCGCGACAGGGGTGGAGCCATACGAACCAGAAGCCATTCCCTCGTACACACTGTAGGTGACCGCCCCTGAAACACCGCTCCAAGTTAGCGTCACTTGCCCGTTCCCGGCAGTTGCTGAAAGTGCTGTGGGCGCTGAAGGCGTCGCCGGGTTCACCGTCACCGCCACGACGTTGCTCCTCGCGATCGCCGTCCGCCCGTTGTTCGTGTTTATCACTACGACATAGTAGTACGTCGTGCCGACTACAGTGGTCGGTGCCGCGTACGAAGCGTTCGTCGCCCCGCTGACCGCAGTGCCTTCTATATTGCTGTTCGTCGCGTACCACTGGTAGCTCAGCGTTCCGCCGTCGTTCACCGTAGCCGTTATGCTGAGCGACGGGCTCGTGGCGCCCACGTTCACCGTTGCTCCCTTCGGCTGCGCCGTGATGCTCGGCCTCGCCGGGTTCACCGTCACCGCCACGGCGTTGCTCGTCGCGGTCGACGTCTGCCCGTTGGTCGTGTTCGTCACTACGACATAGTAGTAAGTCGTGCTGCCGACTACAGTGGTCGGTGCCGCGTACGAGGCGTTCGTCGCCCCGCTGACCACGATGCCTCCCGCGTTGCTGTTCGTCGTGTTGCTGTACCACTGGTAGCTCAGCGTTCCGCCGTCGCTCACCGTAGCCGTTACGCTGAGCGACGGGCTCGTGGCGCCTACGTTCACCGTTGCTCCCGTCGGCTGCGCCGTGATGTTCGGCGTCGCCGGGTTCACCGTCACCGCCACGGCGTTGCTCGTCGCGGTCGACGTCTGCCCATTGTTCGTGTTCGTCACCACGACATAGTAGTACGTCGTGCCGACTACAGTGGTCGGTGCCGCGTACGAGGCGTTCGTCGCCCCGCTGACCGCGATGCCTCCCGCGTTGCTGTTCGTCGTGTTGCTGTACCACTGGTAGCTCAGCGTTCCGCCGTCGCTCACCGTAGCCGTTACGCTGAGCGACGGGCTCGTGGCGCCCACGTTCACCGTTGCTCCCGTCGGCTGCGCCGTGATGCTCGGCCTCGCTTGGCTCGCGTCTGACTGAAGACTCGTTAGGTAACTCTGCCCATCTCCGTTCGCTGTGACTTTAAATGTATATTTTCCCGTTCCATTGCTCGTAATCAGTGATGAAAAATCGGTTGTGTTTACATTCGATCCTACTAAAACTGGTGAGCCTACAGCGGTGCCATCCTTGTACAGTTGAATGCTGTAACCTGACGCATTTACTACTGAATTCCATACGGCATTTGTTCCATTCCAGCTTAAATTTGTAGGTGGTGCAAGTCTGGTAAACGCTGTCTGAGCTGTCAAGTTTGCAGGAAAAGTGCTGTCAAAAGATGCTTTTAAAGTATAACTTCCTGTACTTAGAGACGGTATGTTGATGGGTGCTGTGAAATTATTAGTCCCGTCTTTAGTGATGGTCGCACTGGCGATATTCCCTACAGGCTGTCCGTTGGAATCAAAAAATTGATAGTAAATGGTAGTTGAAGTGCCTGTATAATACCCCGACGCGGTTGCTGTTATCCCATCAGGATTCATTGAAACTGCTAACGGCGACATCAACGTGTTGAACTTTACAGCCGCTAAGACATTCCCTACTGCGTCATTATCGGGAGAACTCGGAGAAGTACTTTGGTAAACAAAATAGGTATAATTTTGTCCAGCTGGCACAACATAAGTGCCAGATATTAGCTGCCATGTTCCGGCAGGCACTATATCCGTTGTTTTCGTAATATTGCCCCCACTGGTAGCCGCTAAATTCCCAAGTGCCGTGAAATTATCATAAGTGGGATTCGCATCTAGGGAAGAGTCGAAGCCGATAATCGCATTCAATGTTTGTGTCTGACTAATATTTCGTCCCCCATGGTAAAAAGACCACTGAATGACTTCTCCGGGCGTTGTCTTAACTTTTTGGTATAATGCCGTTTGTGTTGTACCATTTGCCTCAGCGACTTGATTAACCACCAGACCATTGGGTAAAGTAGTACTTAAACCATAAATGCCTGGGGCATTGGTTTCGAGACTATGATTGTGATTAAAGTTAGAACCAGTATCAGGCTTCAAAGTATTCCCAGAATTAAGATTTGGTGCGACATACCACCCTAGATTAGGATCGCTCCCGTCTGCAACAGAAAAATGTGGAAAAAAGGTATTATTGGAATAAGAAAAATCCCCATTCACTAGTGCTGCTGGGGTAAAACTTGTTGCTGCTTGCGCCACTCCCCCACCTGGTACAAACGGTAACACTGACAAAGTCAAAGCAGCGGCTACAAGTGTTGATAAAAATCGTTTTCTTTTCATTTTTTCCTCCTCTTTGAAGGTCATTGGTCACTTTCAGCCTTTTTACATCCTCTGGCGATGTTTTAGTTAAGTCCGCTTTTTTGGAAATCATCATTTTGAGGAAGTTCCACTTGGAAATTTTGGAGCCTTCATACTCAACTTTTACGTTATCAAGTCCGGAACCAAACTTTGGTATAACTTAGTTTTCACAAAATTCTTGACAGACTCTTCAAAACCAGTGGCACAAAACGACAATTTCTCTCTATTTCCAAGCCTTTCGAACCATTACCTTCATCTTAAACTGTTCTGGACAAAAAAAATACTACCCGAATGGGTAGGTATGAGGGAGAAAAGGGCTCGCTTATATCCGTTTATTTAATTCCATGACACGCTGCAGAGCCTGCAACCGGTTGTTGACATTCAGCTTTCTGTATATATTCTTAAGATGAAATTTAACCGTTTCCGTCGTGATGTTCAGATGATCCGCCATTTCCTTGTTCGAGAAGCCATCGGTAATCAACTGTATAACCCTTGTCTCCTGTTCGGTCAGCATGACTTGTTCAAATCGTTCTTCAGCCGGTAGTGCAGAATATGAATCGGAGGGCCTCACCGTCTCGTGCCGATGTCTTCTTCTGATCCTGTCCAGCGTCTTTGACATTCGCTCAGTGGTTACAGGCTTCAACAGATAATCCAGCGCGCCCATATCAAAGGCTTGAACTGCATAGTTGTCGTACCCGGTGACAAAAACCACATCTAGGGAAGGATGGAGATCAAGCAGCAGGCTGGACAGCCTTATCCCGTTTATTTCCGGCATAGAGATATCCAGAAACGCGATGTCGACGCGATTCGTCTTCGCGTATTCATACGCATCCCACGGGTTCAGAGAGGTGCAGCATATGTCAATATCGCCGACAGCGGACAGGATCATCTCCATACGTTCCACCGCCAATTGTTCGTCATCCACAATCAAGGCTCGCATCATCCGCTTTATCCTCCATTCCGCACCTGACTGGCTTGCATAGGAAGGTCGAAATAAATCTTGGTGCCTTTTCCTTCCACGCTTTCAATATGTACGCTTGTTCCGTATATCAGTTTGATGCGCTGAATAATATTCCTTAGCCCAACGCCCTTCTTGTTGCCATTCGGTTGGAGGATTTCCGCCAGCTGCCCCTTGCTCATACCGCAACCGTTATCTTCTACGGCAATGCCGACGGCAGCATCCGTCATCCGTTTAACCGATATTTTTACCGTTCCCCCAGTCAGATTGGACATCAGTCCGTGCCTTACGGCATTTTCCACCAGTGGCTGCAGGATCAGCGGGGGCATCCGGATGTCGAGATTCGTATCCACGTCATATTCCGCATTCAATTTCGCACCGAAACGCACCTTTTCGATGTTGAGGTACGCTTGCACCAACACCAACTCATCTTCAAGAGTCGACAAAGAATCCAGATGCTTGAAGTCAAAGCTTCTTCTCAAATACTGTGCAAACTCCAGCGTCAGCTCTTCCGCTTTACCAGAGTCTTTGACGCACAACGCGGCAATCGAATTCAGCGTGTTGTACAGGAAATGAGGTTTGATTTGGGAACGCAAAAAGGCGATTTCCGCCTCCCTGACATCATCTTGCAATTGCTTATTCTTGCTCACCATTTCCCTTATCATCTCGTTCAGTGAGGTGAAGAATAGCACCGCTATTATATTAATAACAATATGAATGGAATGAATATGAAGCTCCGTTAGCAATGAAATCCCTCTGACCGCGCACACAGTTGTTATGCCAACCAGACTATAGAAGGTCAGTAGCGCAAGAGCAATTTGTATCCTTTTGCTCTTATTTGCGAGGGCAAAGAATTTTTGAAAGTATAGGATGACCGGCATGCTGAATAATAAGGTCAGCGTTGTCGTGACAAGCCCCAAATCGATCCCGATAAAGGTTCGGTATAAGATGATAAACGCAGAAAGCGCGAGCCCTGCTCCGCAGCCTGCATATAACGTCCCTAGCAGCAGTGGAACGATTCTGATATCCACACGATAATCGAAAGCAAAAATATCAGGGAATGACATGCACAAAAGGACGGATAACCCATATAATACAGTTAATGTAATCTTCTCGTATTTCTTTCGCTCATACTTCTCAGCAAAAAAAATATGGTAGGAGAATATGAGAATCGCATTAAGCGCCAGTTGCAGCAAAAAGTCTTTCAGTATCGTTATCACTGTTGATCGCCCCCAGTCCGCTTATATTATAGCTGATAGAATCCCGCAATAGCCATAATAACTGTGACCTCTGCGCGAGCAGAACGTGGAAATTTGTCGAAAGGTGTGATTCTTCCATTATTTTTCATGCGATGGCCAAGGAATGCGCGAAGATTGTTATTGTAGACATTAATGAGGAGCAGGGACTGTTCTACGGAGCAAGAGCTTAATGGAATCAGTCAAGAAAAATTGTTGCATGTTACCTTGCTTGGGAGGATTTCCGCAAGATCTCATGTAGCGGTCAATAGGAGGGCCCTGCAAAAGTCCAAGTTTGTCTGTTTAACAAATCAAAATGCCCGTTTCAAGCCACTAAGGTGGCTTTGAACGGGCACTTCGGTATTTTTCAGGTTCGGAAAAGAAAGTCTGATTTCTGTGTCTGCTATTGTATCCCTTCGTTACTTACGTCTCGACTCCAAGCGAATTTTGACTTCTTTATAGGAAGCATAAGGCAGAATGCTAGGGACTTGAATGAGAATGATCCGTGAATCCGCCTGTTCCTCGGACTGTATATGCAAGGTTTGCATGTTTTCCGCTTCGCAAACTGTGAACTCATTGGCGCTTACTTGATGCGAATCGATCCCAAATTGCCAAGTGGACTCACCCTCTACGGCAAGCCCCGCAATAGAATATCCTTCGGGAATCACATGCTCAAACGACTGCCCCGCAGGAAGTATAAGATCCCACATTTGGGCGTCAGCTACCATTCGAACCGGGGAGCCTGCACCTAGAATCGTTTTGACTCTTGCCTTGTTTCGGATTTGAACAGGAAAATCCCGGTCTTCATAATCCGCATAAGTTGGCGTTGCATAGCTCGCCTCACCCATAAAGGGTTCAAACCAGATTTGAAACCCGGAAGTTTCTTTCCCGTACTTTTCGGCATGCTGAACCCCGGTGCCCGTTTGCATAAGTTGCAAACCACCCGCTTGGATCGATCGCTCATTCCCAAGCGTATCCCGATGATGAACGGAGCCCGCTAGCAAATAGGACAAGATCTCAAATCCACGATGGGGGTGCATAGGGAGATTCGCCTCTTCCTTTGTGCGAAA
Organism: Paenibacillus gyeongsangnamensis; assembly: GCF_027533625.1. Taxonomy (GTDB): domain Bacteria; phylum Bacillota; class Bacilli; order Paenibacillales; family NBRC-103111; genus Paenibacillus_G; species Paenibacillus_G gyeongsangnamensis. The sequence continues at coordinate 22,423 of NZ_JAQAGZ010000018.1, forward strand.
CCACGCCCAGTAAAACAACGTTCCAACGCGATCAACGGCTGACCCTTCCCCGGGAAACCCGATCGGCTTTTGCTCCACAATCTTACCTTCATCGAATTGTCCAGAAGCTTGTTCATCAACTGAATAAATCCGAATTGTCACCACAATCATCCTTCCTCTAAAAGATTCTAAATCGTTCCAAAAAGTTGTCCTGTGTCTCTTGTCGCATGGTAACATGATCACAGAACAACGACACACACTCCCTCAATCTATGGACACATTATCAAATTATGATAAAACTTACAATGCAATCGGTTTAAGTATGCACCGATAACGACGCTTGTATAATTAATTGTCAAACTTCGGGGATACTCGGTTGGATGCAAAAAAACTGAACAAAGGGGATATGGACGATGTTGGAGATAAAAAAAGACGAGAACTCTTTTTATATCGGTGAAGCAAGTGACAAAACAGCCGAAATTCACTTTGTACCGAACGGAAATAACCAAATCACCGTGGATCATACATTCGTTTCCGAGAGCCTACGAGGCCAGAAAGTCGGGGATGCGCTTGTGAAACGCATCGTTGATTACGCCCGAGAGGAACAGCTTAAGATCTTACCTCTTTGCCCGTTTGCAAAAAGTCAGTTTGATCGGCACTCGGAATACCATGACGTTTTAGCGTAAGCACCGAACATCTTACCCCTATCAGCATGCTTAGCGGAAGGCAATCGCCTTCCGCCATTTCTTTTATGCATATGTTTCAATACACGATACGTGGGGTAACCAGTTATGCTTCAACCATTGATGCTATACCGACACTTATCCCCCTCTTAATCCAACCCACTCAATTTCGCCTACTTGTGATAGGGTCCAAGAACGCCGTCATCCTGCCAAGCTGACAATAGGTGATAATGCTCGGCACCAGGTAGTAGCAGCCCTCTGCGAGCTTTTCAAGCCTTACCAAACAGAAACCACAGCTTGCGCCCAATACGCCGCTTTCCTCGCCAAATAAGGGTTTCCACCCAAAAAAATCGCCGTTACTTGTGGTAGGGTCCTCCATGTTGATGAAGCAAATATATTGGCTATAAATTGAAGGGTTTTCCAAACAAACCATGATCCTTCAATGTTTTTATCACTCGGGAGGGAAATAATCGCTATTACATTTTGCTTATCTTCGTCAAGCTCCAAATACTTTTGTAGCATCCTTGCGTCAGTATGAACTTCTGAATTTAAAGTCTTATAAGCGGAAAGTCAGAATTGTTCCGCTTAGCGCCAATAAGGTTGCAACCCAGAATGCTGCATTAACACCTTCAATCATATCCCCTGGGGTAGGCTTACCGATTGCCGTAATTGAGTTGGACATTATCGTAACCAAAATAGCGGTGCCAATCGAGCCGCCAACCATACGCATCGTATTGTTCATGGCCGTGCCGTGAGAGATCAGTTTGCGATCCAGACTGTTGATGCCCGCTGTCGCCAGCGGCATCATGATAAGTGAAATGCCCACCATTCGAATCATATAAACCGTCAGTACATACGGGAAGGAAGTGGCGGCTTCCAACCGGGTAAACAGATAACCTGTAATCGTAATGATCGTAAAGCCTACGATAGCTAGCCAGCGGATACCGAATTTATCGAACAGTCGGCCCGTAATGGGCATCATCACTCCCATAAGGACAGCCCCCGGCATCAGCGCAAGCCCAGACTCCAGCGCACTGTAGCCAAGCATGTTTTGCATAAATACTGGGATCAATGTTTCCGCGGCGATCATGGATGTAAAGGAAATCACACTAAGAATCGTCGTTAATGAAAAGTTTGGATCGCGGAACACCCTGAACTCCAGAATCGGCTGTTTCAACCGATTCTGCCGTAGAATAAATGCCGTGAGAGCAATGACACCCAATATCAGGGCCACTATGACCACTGTGCTGCTCCAGCCGCTCGTGCCAGCCTCACTAAAGCCATAGAGTAAGCCGCCAAACCCGATGGTCGAAAGAACAATCGACAACAGATCGAGCTTTGGATACGTACGCTCGGTGACGTTTCTCATGATAAAGACGGCAAAAAGTATATTCAGTACAACAATCGGGAGAACGATATAGAAGAGCGAACGCCAAGGAAAATGCTCCACCATCACTCCTGCAAGCGTCGGACCGATAGCCGGACCCAAGCCGATGACCAATCCGACAAGTCCCATGGCCGCCCCGCGCTTATTGACCGGGTACAGAGACAGAATAACAACTTGACCAAGCGGCATCATGACCCCGGCTCCAAAAGCCTGAAGAATACGCCCAATTAAAAGCATCGTAAAATCTGGTGATATGGCTGCGACCAGTGTTCCCAGACCAAAAAATGTCATAGCGCCGATAAACAGTTGTCTCGTGGAATAAGTACCGATCAGATAAGCGGTAATCGGAATCATTATTCCATTCACGAGCATAAATGAGGTCGTTAGCCATTGCGCCGTGCTTAAATCAATTTGTAAATCTTGCATAATCCGAGGAAGCGCCGTCGCAAGCAAGGTTTGATTTAAGACGGCAACAAAAGATCCGATTAACAATACGAATAGGATAGGACCTTTCTTAAAAGCCGATGGTGTTTCTATTTCACTCATGTTTCGTTACACCCTCTGCCTTATTGAATTTCACGTATTCCATTTAAAACATTACGTCGTCTTTACTGAAGAAAAACAATGATTAGCATGATAACCATCAGTCCAAATGGCGCGATTAGGGACTTGGCTGGGTCTTTGATTCGAACATGAGCAAGCATGCCGAAGAACATCGTAATCGCTAACCACAATCCTGCCCAGAGTACCAGCTTTTCCTCCCAAATGCCAATGATTAAACCTGCTACGCCGACGAGTTGCACGAGTCCAGTTATGAAACGAAACCACTGCGGCAAGCGAAGATGATCAAAAATTTGAACCTGCATTTTATTGCCCGTAACCTTCGAAAGGCCAGTCATCAAAAAAACGAGTCCCATCAATATCTGTAATACCACCGACAAAACGTGCATGATGTTAATCCTCCAGTTTGTATTTGCTTCTTGGCAAGAAACGTGTACACTTAATGAGAGTCACAAAAAATATTAGGGTTTGTAAAAGTGAGGGCCCTCACTAATATTGAAATCAAGCTTACATTGTCTATTAATAATTGTCAAGGGAGACTTTTCATATGGCTAATGAAGATGCCAACGCACCCAAGGCAGCAGAGCTTATTCAGCTTCTATTGCGCGCGTCACACTATATACAACATGAATTCGAGGCCCAGCTTGTTGCGTTAGATATGCCAGTACAGCTATCCGGACCGCGACTCCGTCTTCTGCTTACCGTATGGAAATCCGATACTATCCGAATGAATGAGCTTGCCATCAAATTAGGATTAAAGGCAAGAACAATAACCGAACATGTGGATTCGCTTGAAAGTGACGGGCTTATCACCCGAATTCCGGATCCGAAGGACCGCCGCGCGACGCTGCTGCAGCTTACTGAAGAGGCATTGACTCACGTCAGCCGTGTAAGATACATTCAGGAGCAAATTTCGGAGAGATTACTTCAGAGCTTCTCAGCTGAGCAAAGTAAAGATTTGTACGAACTTCTCACATTATTTTTCGACGGTAAAGAAATTGATTTTGTTTGCTGAATTTTGCAGATTTCGAAATGGGTTCCCTACAACACTCCCCCGCTATATCAACAACGAAATTTTCCACCGTTACTTGTGATAAGGTTCACCTTAACGGTCATAACGGCGAAAAATGCGAAAGGAGCTGTTCGCGAACAGCTCCTTTGAATTTCTCCCAAAATTCGGTTATTTATTTGTTTGCGTATCGGCATTGGTCAAACCAATTTCTTGGAAACTGTCACAGCACGCCATATTTATTCAACCTTTTCAGAAACAGTCCGTGTTCGGCAGCATCAAGCGATCCGTAGCGTTCATCCCAAAAAATGATATATTCCCCCTTATTCATGATCCTTTGGCCGAGGACCCATTCTTTATAAGGTATTGCTTCAATGATAAAGTCTTTTCTAATCACTTCTTCGTGATTTCTTCGCAAATAATTCAGGACCATTTGAAGAGAACAACTATGTTTGCCAATCGGATTTTGCTTATGTTCCTCTATTATTTTCTTTGTGACAAGAGGCTTAATATGCTGTTCCCAAATTTGTTTATCGTTCGATAAATAAACTTCTTTTTCTTTTTCTTTAACAGTCCTAGTTTTGCCATACATAAAATCACTCCTCACTGAATATAGATATGAGTCTATGTTCATGTTTGTGAATTGGAAAAAGTGGATACGTTCTTTAGGGTACGAGTTATTTCCGAGGTGACATCTATGCAAACAAACAGCAAAATTTGGACGAATTGCGCATGCTGTTTACCCACGCTCCCGACCTGCTTGTACGGCCATTTACTTAGTGCGCTGGCCAAGCGGACATTCATGTTTCCGTCAAAGTAACCATAGAAGATGTGGGGGCATCGCGTAGTATCGGGTATTTCCACTCAACGGAGAAAATATAGTTATTGTGGGAACGAAAAAGGATTGATAAAAGGAGCAGCCGCAGATGACGATTACGGGTTATGCCGATAATTTGAGTGTGGAGCAGGGAAAAACAATAACGTTTATGGTGAATTGTGATGGCCATTCGAAATATACCACGACTATCGTCCGGCTCATTCATGGGGATACGAATCCGGCGGGACCCGGATTTAAAGCTGAATCGGTTAAGGCTCATGTGAATGGAGAATATCAAGGGAGAGCACAATCAATCTGGACCGGTTCCTACGTTATCGTTCCTGACAATTCGATATTAAGGGAACTGAAAAGCATGTCCCTTCAGGCGATGATTTTCCCGACCACTCCTGACAAAGGCGTACAAGGATTGCTTACCAAATGGTCCGATGCCGAACAAGCGGGATACGGGCTGTTTATCGATGACAAAAACTGCGTGTCTTTCTGGAGCGGGGACGGCAGAGGCCAAGTTGCAAAGGTCAGTACGGGAAAACCGATAACCGCGAAGCATTGGTATTTTGTTGGCGCTTCATTCGACGCCGCCACCGGTAAAGTAGCGGTTTTTCAGAAGCCTGTTGTCAGAAAAGCAGATGGAATATTGATACAGCCGTATGCTTTGGAAGCTATGAGCGGACATGTTGAACGGCACATCGAAATTTTGCCTCGGACTAATGATCATATCCCTTTGATTATGGCTGGTTACGTAAAACATATAGACCGGAAAACAACGATCATAGATGGACTGTATAATGGGAAAATAGATAGACCTCGCATGGCGAATGTAGCGCTCACTTATGAAGAGATGAAGCTTTGTGCAGAAAATCCCGTCAGAAAAGGAATCGTTGCCGCTTGGGATTTTGCCGCGGGAGGCACTCCGCACGGTTTTTCTCGTCCGAGCGACATCATTGACATTTCGCCAAATCGGATGCACGGAAAGGCGGTTAATCTCCCAACCCGCGCGGTTACGGGGTATAACTGGAACGGCACGGAGCACAATTTTATTCATGCCCCTGAACAATATGGCGCGATTCATTTTCATGATGATGATCTCTCCGATGCCAAATGGGAGGCAGACTTTGAGTTTCACGTTCCGGACGATTTCAGGAGCGGAGTTTATGCAGCCCATTTAATAGCCGAGGATGAGGAAGAATATATTCCCTTCTTCGTTAGACCAAAAAAGGGGACGCATACTGCCGACATTGTTTGGATCGCGCCTACAGCCACCTATTTAGCTTATGCCAATAGTCGCTTTCAAGATCTTCCAATCACTGAAGTTATGTTCGGCCGAGCGCCTGTTGTTACTGGTACAGACCTGTTTCTTCAAAAACATATGGAATACGGTCTATCCACCTATGAAGTGCACTCCGATGGAAGCGGGGTATGTTACTCTTCAGCTCTTAGACCCATACTTACTATGCGCCCCAAATATAGAGCCAATATATCCCCGTCGGTATGGGGGTTGCCCGCTGATCTTCACCTCATCGATTGGCTGACAGTTAAGGGATATTCGTTTGACGTCATTACCGATCAGGACCTTCATTTGGAAGGCGTTGGTATATTGGAATCTTACAAAGTGGCGCTTACCGGAACTCATCCTGAATATAGCTCCGGACCGATGCTGGACGCCATCCAAGCGTACCAACATATGGGGGGGCGGGTTATGTATATGGGGGCAAACGGATTTTATTGGGTCACGCAATTTCATCCTGAAAATCCCAATATTATTGAGGTCCGGAAAAACTATGGCTCCCAAGCATGGAGAGCAAATCCCGGCGAGTTGCATTTAAGCTTTACGGGTGAATTGGGCGGTCTATGGCGCCATAGAGGCAGACCTCCGCAAACCATCTGTGGAACAGGTTGGGCTTCAGAGGGATTTGACGTGTCGTCCTACTACCGCAGAAATCCAGATAGCTTCGATTCAAGAGTTGCCTGGATTTTTAGAGGAATCGGAGACGACGAACTGCTTGGTGATTTTGGACTAGTTGGAGGAGGAGCGGCAGGACTCGAATTGGATATTTGCGACAGTGAACTAGGGACCCCCTCACACGCTTTCATACTAGCTTCTTCCGAAAATCATAGCAACGTTTACATGATAGTCCTAGAGGAACTTTATTTTAATTTGTCCGGAGTAAACGGCATTGAACATCCCAGGGTGCGAGGCGACATGGTATACTACCCGACCCGAAATGGCGGCGCGGTGTTTTCGGTAAGTTCTATCGCGTACTGCGGCAGCTTGTCCCATAACAATTACAACAATAACATTTCAACCATAACGCAAAACGTATTAGATAAATTTAGTTCCATAGTCAAGTATAGAGAACGTGATCCGATATAGTCATCTATCCCTCCTTTGCTCCTTCATCGCGTAAGGGCTGTCTCAAAGCGAATGGCCATTTGGGGATGAATCCCGCGAGCGGCGGAAGTTTTAGGAAAAATAGAGGTTAGCAGAAGCTAAATGGATTATTTGAATGCCCGCCGCACTTCGCGACTTACACTTCTTAATAATTCCTCAGTCCCCACAACATTCCGAATTTTTCGCCCACAAAAATTTTCGCCGTTACTTGTGATACGGTTCCCCCCGCAAAATCTTAAACGCGCGGTACACCTGCTTCACCAGCGCCATACGCCCGAACGAGCCTCGATCGCAAGCACTCATCATTACCTAAACAACGAAAAACAACCTCCCGAGATTTTCCCGGGAGGTTGTTCATTATCAAACATAAGGATTGTTCTCACGCTCGTAGCCGATCGTCGTCTTGGGTCCGTGACCCGGATACACGATCGTCTCGTCCGGCAGCTTGAACAGCTTGTCGTGGATCGAGTCCAGCAGCTCCTGCTGGTCGCCTCCAGGCAGGTCCGTACGCCCGACCGACAGCCGGAACAGCACGTCGCCGCCGAACAAATGGCTTCCGTACAGTAAGCTCACACTGCCGGGGGAATGCCCCGGAGTATGGAACACCTTGAACACCAGGCCGAGCAGCTTCAGCTCCTGGCCTTGGTCCAGTGCGTATTCCGCCGGCTCCGTCAAGATCGGCGCTCCGAGCTCCGGCCAGCGGGCTGAGCCGTTGTATTTCGGATTCGTCAGCCATTCCGCTTCCGCATCGTGCAAATACACCGGGCAGCCCTTGAGCTTCCGCAGCTCATCCACGCCCCCGATATGATCGAAGTGCGCGTGCGTCAGCACGATCGCCTCGATCTCCATATCCGCCACCCGCTTCAGCAGCGGCTTCGGGTTCATGCCGGGATCAATGACGATCCCTTTGTTTTCGCCCGGACGGGAGAGCAGGTAGCAGTTCGTCTGCAGCGGCCCGAGCGAGAACGCTTCGATTTTCAAGTCTGCGTTGTCCATGAAGCCTTGATGCTCCTTTTCGTCTGCGGCGGATGCGGCCTCTTAGAACGAGGACAGCAGCTCGCGCAGTTCTTTGACGATGACCGTCTGATAGCCGGTGCCTTCGCCGTATTGACGGCCCATCTCTTCACGGGCCACTTTAATTTTATCTTGGTAGTCCGGCGCTTCGCGGTCCGGGTTTTCCTTCTTGAATTGGTTCATGACAGCCTGAACGTGAGCCGGACGCGGTCCCCAATGTCCGAGCACATGGCCGCTGAAATCGGTGAAGATGACGATCGGAATCGCTTCGCCGCCGCCGGTGAGGAACTGTGCCATCACATCCGGATGCTCTTCCTTGATCAGTACCTCCGTCGTGATGCCAGAAATTTCCAGCGCACGGAATACGGCCGGCACGTTGCGAACGACGTCGCCGCACCAGTCGGCGCACAGAATCAGGCAGCGCAGGTCGTCCCTGTTGTTGAGCGATTCGAAGAAATCCTTGTCGTCCTCGTTCTCCCAGGAAAACGCATTGTACCATTCCTGAAACTTCTCCTGATTCTTGGTCATGCCGTCCGTAAACTGCTGCGGGGTAATCCCCTTCTTCAGTTTGTCCGCCAAGCTCTTGCTCATGGCATCCTGCCTCCTTTGCGATATGAACCTATGGGTTATTGTACCAAAAAAAAGACGCCGCTCCAACTCACAGCAGACGTCTTGAACCATTTAGCTTTTGACCGGCTTCTTCCGGGCCAGCACCTTCCACAGCACATAGCCTGCCGTCAGGAGCACCGATAAAAGAATGATCGGTTTAATATAGGGAGCCGCAGCCTGATTGATTTGCTCCCAGTTTTCGCCAAGCGTACGCCCTATGTAGACGAGAATAATCGCCCATGGAATCGTACCCAGCAGCGTATAAAACAAAAAGCGTACCATCGACATCCTTGCCATCCCCGCAGGAATGGAAATCGCCTGCCGCAGCACGGGAATGAAGCGCGCCGTAAATACCATGCCTGCACCGTAACGGTTGAACCAGCCCTCCGCAATGTCCAGATGCTTAGGCTTTAAGTGAAGGAACTTGCCGAACTTGTCCAGAAAGGGTCTGCCTCCGTAGCGGCCGATCCAATACAGAATGACCTGCTGCAGCAAGCAGCCGATCGTACCGAAGATAATCGCTCCTACAAGGGAAATCTCTCCTCGGGATACCAGGTAACCGGCGAAAGCCAGTACGATCTCGCTGGGGATCACTTCCAGCATGAGCCCGAGCAGAATGCCCCATACGCCCAAGCCTTCGATAAAATGCAGCGCGGATTGCACCAAATCATGCAATATACTCATAAGTAGGCAGCCTCTTCCTCTCCAAGCCTCACGGCTCTTGCTTATCTCTTAACTTTCTCTATTCTATCATAAGCTTGCGCCTGCTGCACCCCACGGCCTTTCCCGCACGATATGCTCCCCGCAGCGCTGGCGGTGAACCCGGCAAGGGCCGGCCGATCGTGCCGAGCCCCGTATCCCCGGATGCCGGGCTCCCGCCCCTGTCGCACCCTTCTTCCCGCCAGCATAAGATAACCCAGGAAGGAAGGTGTCGTCAGGATGAACAAAGCGAATCAAATGAAGCACAGCCATCCCTTGCCCAGCGCCCGCGGCATACGCCGGACATGCAGCAAAGAGCTGTACCGCGCGCGAAAAAAAATCAACCAGTGGATCTCTCCCGAACTGGTTGATAAAGCGGATGAGCTCTATTATAAGAAGGTGCTGCTGAATTTGCCTTACATTGTCGAGAACGCCAGCAACCGCAGGCTTTTGGCCGACTGGTTTGAAGAGAACGTCTGCCCTGAAATCGCCGCGCTCTGGAACGTCAGCCCCCAGGTGCTGGGAAAAGCGTTCCGCGAATCCTTCGGCGGATAACCGGTGCAAGCAAATAATCGCATTTCGCTTCGAACCGGACTTTTTGAGATGCGTCAAGCCTGCTTGCCGTGATATCGCCTCGGCGGCGGGCTTGACGCATGAAGAGAGCAGCCGCCGACGGATGGTGACGACGGTCGCGTGCGAGATGCCTGTGACATGGCTTGCCAAGTACGTTCACCGGGGCGGGCGCCCTGCTCCATTGCGTCAAATTTGATGCGAGGAGTATACCATGACTCCTTCACGACCGCTCTTGGCCGCCCGGATCATGCCCTCCGCTACCGAGAGCGCGGGGATAGGCCGGTAAGGCCGCAAGCTTCCGACCATGATCTTCGACAGGATGCCGCTTAACGACTGCGCTACCCGCTCCCCAAGCCTGAACTCGCTTCGGTTCCCTAGCAGGAACGACGGTCTGAAGATGTGCAGCGACTTCAGACCCATCTCTTGCAAGCCTTCCTCCACCTCTCCCTTCACCCGGCTGTAAAAGATACCGGACCGCCGGTTCGCCCCCATCGCCGATACGAGCAGGTAGCAGGAAGCGCCGTGCTTCGCCGCCATCCGTCCGAGCAGCAGGGGGTATTCCAGATCAACCTTACGGAACTGCTCCTGAGTCTTGGCCTTCTTGATCGTCGTGCCGAGCGCGCAGAAGACATGGGCATGCCGAAGCTCGTCCCGGAGGGAACGCTCGATGTCTTCGGGCGTCCAGTCCGTAACGATCTGCCGAAGCTTGTCCTGCGGTTCGAAGGCCGGACGGCGTACCAGCGCGATGACCTTGTCATAGTCCGGGTCCTGCAGCAGCAGCCGCATCAGCTCCGTGCCAATCAACCCGGTTGCGCCTGCAACTATGGCGGTATAGGCTGCCACCCGTAATTCATCTCCTTTTTACAAAGTCCACTTCCCTTATTATTCCACGAATATCTCCGGAACACAAAAAAAAAGCCGATTCTCACCATGGCCCGGAAGGCGGTGGGAACCGGCTGCGCCGTCTCTTTACATTAAACGGCCGATAGGACCGTTCGGATCGATCAACTCCTGTACCTCGGCGAATGGAATCTCGAACGTCAGAAATCCATATACATACGGCGCATACTCGTACAGCTGAAAATAAATGACGATCGACTTAGGCGTCAGGTAAAAATCCTGGTTCGGCCGGATTTCCTTGAAAGGTGTCAGCAGCGGAATATCCCGCGCCTTCATTTCCTTCGCGATGATGGCCGAGAGCCTCCCGACATAGTTGCTGCCGGGCTTGAACAGATCGGCCAGCGTATACAGCTGCCCGGTCAAGAGATCAAAGGTTTGCGAGCTCTGATATGTCATGCCGTGCGCTGCGCCCTGGGCATACCCATAGTTGCTGTAGAGCAGGCTCAGCAGCTCCTTCTCATGCAGCTCCACCTTGTAATCGCCGGTGACCGTTTTGGTCGGATCCTGAACATACCCCTGGGTACGAATCAAACCGTATACCGCATCCAGAATGGCGCCGTTGATCATTTGCTGGACAAATGAGTTCTTCAGCCCCGTCACCTTCGGATACTTCACATCTAGCCGGGGCTTCACCAACCGAAGCGTAATGATTTTTTCCTTGAACAGGCGAACCGAACGCGCCTCCTGTTCCATCTTCCGTTCACTCCCCGCTGCACTGCCTAATGTCGGCTACAGCAGTGTATGCGGGCAGCGGCCTAAACGTTCGCCGGTTGGAACAGCTCCAGCCGCTCGCCGTCCGGTCCGAAGAAGAAAGCCAGCTTGGCTCCATTCAGGATCGTCTTCGGCGTTTCGTCGATCATAGTGACGCCGTGCGCCTTCAGCCGCTCGATCTCCGCTTCGATCTCGCTCACCGTGAAGGCGATGTGGTGTACCTTGCCGCTGTCGGACAAGCCGTCCGAGCCGCGGCCGATCAGTTCGATCTCGACGTCGTCCGATCCCGGAAACGATAAGAATCCAAGCTCCACGCCATCCGCCAGCGGGGCCCGCTTAACGAGCTTCATTCCCAGCACTTCCGTGTAGAAGCGGATGGAAGCATCCATGTCATTGACGCGGACGCCGATATGTTCCAATTTATGTATCATGAGATACACCTCCTCGGTTTGACGATACCACGTGCTTGACTCCAGCGCAACGAGTGATTTGAGAAACCGGCGTGCCCGGTACGCGGAAAAGGGAAAATGAAGGATTGTCGGATGGGCTTCTATTCTTTATACTGAACCTATTGTTCATTTATAAAGCGACAAGGGAGAGCTTCACATCATGGAACTACCTGCACTCGATATGCTCCTATTTTTGATCGGCATGGGCTTTGTGGCCGGCTTCATCGACGCTTCCGTAGGCGGAGGAGGGCTAATCTCCGTTCCGGCGCTGCTGCTGACCGGACTGCCGCCGAATATGGTGCTCGGCACGAACAAGCTCGGCGGCACGTTGTCTTCTTTGACAAGCACGGCATCCTTCCTCGCCTCCGGCAAGGTCAGCGGCAAGCTGGTCATCATCCTGTTCCCGCTCTCGTTCGTGGGCTCGGCGCTCGGAACCTATACCGTGCACCTGCTCCCGTCGGATTTTCTAAGGCCGATCGTAGTCGGTCTCCTGATCGTCGTGCTGATCTACAGCCTCATGAAGAAGCAATGGGACGGTACCGGCGCGGGGGTCACCTTCAATTGGAGCCGCAAGCTGGCCGCAGGCGTATGCGCATTGGTACTCGGGTATTATGACGGCTTCTTCGGGCCGGGAACGGGCTCGTTCCTAATGTTCTTCTTCCTGCTGCTCGGCTTCGACTTCGTCCGCGCCACCGCCAACGCAAAGGTGCTGAATCTGGCAAGCAATCTGGCGAGCCTGGGCTCGTTCTTCTTGTTTAAATCCGTAAACATCGGTTACGGGCTCCCCATGGGCTTGTCCATGATCTTCGGCGCCTTGGCCGGGTCGCAATTTGCCATTCGCCGAGGCTCCCGTTACGTGAAACCGCTGTTCATCATCGTCACCACGGTGCTCATCGGCAAGCAGCTGTGGGATTTATGGCGCCCCTAAGCCCGGCGGCGCCGGCTTCGTCGGAATTTTCTTCGTCTGGTTGCTGCGCAGCTCCGCCTCGGGATCGTCTACGAGGTGCGGGTTGCCGACCGGACGAACATCCTCCCACAAGCATTCCACCCCAAGTCCTCCCGCATCCCCCGCATACATCCGGCATCCGGCGCAGAACAGGCTCCGATGCTCCTTATCCAGCACAACCACCTTGTTGCGAAGACAACAATAAATGCGACCGCTGCTATCCGTACGATTGATATGTCTAACCTGCGGCAACTTTACCCTCTCCTTTCACAAGCTGCTTTTCCGAAGGTAATAACCATTATATATGCGCCGCTTCCGAGATATGTGAATTCCTTAAAGGAGCTTGTATACTTTGGTGCTCACCCGGATAACTTAACCGGATAAAGCAAGGGCTTGCGGTTAACGCATTCCGGATGTATAATGAAAGTTGCCTAACGATCGTTAGTTAGGAAAAAAGGAGGCTTCCGCCATGTCGGCGCAAACCATTAAAGCGGCAGCGCTTCGCCTGTTTGCAGGCAGCGGGTACGACGGCGTTCCCTTATCGGAAATCGCCAAGGAGGTCGGGATCAAGACCCCTTCCTTATATGCCCATTTCACAAGCAAGGACGACCTGTTCATGGCCGTTTTCGAGGATGTGCTTGCAGAGCACGCCGAACGGCTGGAAGACCTGATGCGCCGGCTCGAAGGACGCAGCGTGGAGGAGCGGCTGCATACGATTTTGCATGATACGTGCCATACGTATTTGCTGTCAGAGAACCATGTCACCTTCCTGAAACGCACGATGCTGTTCCCTCCGGCTGCACTGAAGGAGAAGCTGCTGGAGCGGTTCGAGGAATCGGAGAAACGGCTTAACGTACTGCTGAAGCAAATTTTTCAAGACGGCCTGCGCTCGGGTCATCTTAGAACGGCGGAATCGGCCGACGATTTGGTCATGTCCTTCTATTGCTTGCTGGACGGCATGTTCATTCAGCAGTTTTATTACCGTCCGGACGACTGGGAGCACCGGCTGCAGACGGTTTGGAGAATTTACTGGCAAGGACTGGCCGCGAAATAATAGGAAGTGCCATCTCAGGAGAGCTTCCGTGTAAAGGAGGCACAATCATCATGATGCAAGCCATTATTCAATACAAATGGGCTATTCTACTGGGCCTGGAGGTGCTCGCGTGGGCGTCCACGTTCTTTATGCTCTATGCCCGCTACCGGGCTCAATCCAATATCCTGTTCCGAATCGGGGCGGCGCTGACCGTGCTGACGGGGGTTATCCCTCAAGTGCTGCTGGGCATTGTCAACCTGGTCTCTTCGCAGACGCTCGACCTGTTCACCGCCATTATTGTTCTCTTGATTCTGTACGGCGCCACGATCGGGCGGAAGCAAATCAAGAGGCTGGATAAGTGGGCCCAAACGAAATTTGCCAAGAGGGAGCAGCATCCCGGCAATGTGTAGGGCAGGCCAAGAAGAAAAGGCGAAGCCCGTGATAAGCGGGATTCGCCTTTTTGGCAGTTCGCCAAATGTTATTTGCGGTCTCATGCTGCCTAGACAAGGGACCGGCCCCGCCGACAGGAAATCTTACGCCGTCCTGCGGACCGACGAGAACTGCTGAAGAATTGCCTGCCCGAGGACGGGGCTCCTGCCGGCTACTCCCCCGCTGCAGGAGTCTGCGCCGCCGCAGCGGCTTCCGCCTTGGCGAACTGCGTCCGGTACAGCCGCGCGTACAAGCCGTCCAGAGCGAGCAGCTCGAGGTGGTGCCCCGTCTCTGCGACGCGTCCGTTCTCGAGCACAACGATGCGGTCCGCGGATAAAATCGTCGACAGGCGGTGTGCGATGACGAGCGTCGTGCGGCCTTGCATCAGCTTGTCGAGCGCCGCCTGGACGTAAGCCTCCGACTCCGAGTCCAGGTGCGACGTCGCTTCGTCGAGAATGAGGATGCGCGGATTTTTCAGAATCGCCCGCGCAATGGCAAGACGCTGCCGCTCTCCGCCGGAGAGCCGGTGGCCGCGTTCGCCCACCGTCGTATCATAGCCTTCCGGCAGCGCGGCGATGACGTCATGGATGTAAGCCTGCCGGCAAGCCTCCTCGATTTCCTCCCGTGAGGCGTCCTGCCTGGCGAAGCTCAGATTCTCCAGCACCGAGGCATGGAACAGGAACGACTCCTGTGTGACGAACGCCACCTGCCGCCGCAGACTCTCCAGCGTGATGCCGCGCAAATCGCGGCCGTCGACCGAAACGACCCCTTCGGTCGGATCGTACAAGCGGGCCAGCATCCCGATCAGCGTCGATTTGCCCGCGCCGCTAGGCCCGACAATGGCGACCATCTCGCCGGGCTCCGCCCGGAAGCTAACGCCGCGGAGCGCATACAGCCCCGGCTGGTACGCATAGCTGACATTGCGGTATTCCACAAGCCCTGCCGTCGTCGGGAGCGAAAGCGCTTGCGGCGCATCGGACACCTCCGGCTCCAGATCGGCGTACTCGAACAGCCGCTGAAATACGCCCAGCGCCGTGCCGACCTCGACATGCAGGTTAAGCAGTGTGCCTACCGGACCGTACAAACGGCCGAGATAAGCCGTAAACGCCACGATGCTTCCAAGACTCATCGAGCCTTCGATCACATTCCATCCGCCGTACAAATAAATGAGCGCCGTTCCCAGCGGTCCGAGCACGCCCAGCGCCATGCCATACCAACGACCTACCAGATTCAGCCGGAGCTCCAGGTCCATGACCCTCTGGTTGAGTCCCGTGAATTGCTTCTGCTGATAGGGCTCCTGTTGGAAAATCCGCGTCAGCAGCGCTCCCGATACGCCGAAGATTTCGCCGAGCTGCGCCGACATATCTCCGCGAACCCGCTGCGTCTCGCCCCGGAGCCGCTTGCGAACCTCGGATACTTTCCGTACCGGCAAAATAAACAGCGGCAAAATGATCGTCGATAGGATCGCCAGCCGCCAGTCCAGCCAGAAGAGAATCGCCACGCTCGTCAGAACGATGACCGATTGCGTCACGGCGGAAACGACGAGCGTCGTGACCACATTTTGCACCGCTTGCACGTCGCCTGTCAGGCGCTGAATGATTTCTCCGGACTTCGCGTCCGTGAAGAAGCTCATCGACTGCCGCTGCAGATTAGCGAACAGCGACTGCCGCAAATCCCGCATGACGCCCTGGGCTACCTTCGTATTCTCGTGATTCTGCCAGATGCCGAGCAGTCCGCTGATCACGGGCAGCGCCACCATGAGCACCACCAGGTACAGCAGCTGCGCTTTGTCCTTATTCGCGAGCGCCTTGTCAATGATTTCTTTCATGACCAAGGGCGGGAACAGCCCGATCACCGCACTCAGTAGCGCCAACAGAAGAATCGCGCCGAGCTGCCAGCGGTAGCCGTTAAACAACCGGTAAATCCGCTTCAGCGATACGTCTCCAAGCTTCGCTCTTCCTCTGGTTTGAAGCGCATGCCTGCCGCCTCCGCCGGAGCCTTCGCCCCAACGCATGCCTCCGTCTCTCATTGCGCTTCTTCCCCCCGATCCCGATTCCGTTCGAGGCCGGCCGGCGCCTCTATAGGAAAGGCTCCGAGGATGGCTTCGACGATCTCGCGCGCCATCGTCATCACCCGATAGAGCGAGGTGCTCTGCAAAATCGCATACTTCTGCCCCGCGTCCACATTGACGATGGCGGCAATCGAGTAGTCTCCGACCTGCGGCAGCTGCTTGCCTACCGATTTCCCCGGCTCAAGCGGCCGGTTAGATACTTGATACCAGCCGAGAGAAGACGATTGGCCGAGGCACGCGTCAATGGCAATGACCCTTCGTCCGCCCGGCATCGTCAGCAGCCTCTCCCGCATATTGCTTGCATCGAACGGATAGGCCAGCGTTCCGATCACCTCCGGATACCCAGCTTCCTCCAGCATGGTGCCAACCAGCGGTCCGAGCGCATCGCCGGTGGAACGGTCCGTTCCGATGCACAGAAACAGCAGCTCCTCCGCCCGAACCCCTCCCTCCCGGATATGGCGAAGAAATTCCGGAAGCTCCGTTCCTTTGATTTTCTTGCGGTACAACGGCACCGGCTGACTTCCTGTCATCCGTTCATCCCCTTTCCTCAGCCTAGCTTTCCCTCCATTGTAGCATACCGCCGGATTTGTTGTCTTTGCATACGGCATGCTATAATTTCAAATAAAGAACAGGCTGCGGCGACCGTCATTTTCGCTCATACGTAAGGGGGCTAGCCCGATGCGCTTTATCGAGGTCTGGGCGCTGATATCGCTGACCTACTGGGTTCTCATGCTTGCCGATACACTTCGCGCCAGGCAGTGGATGCTGAAGCTGCCGGCTTCGGACCCGGGCAAGACGGACTCTGAACAACCGATTGTCTCCGTCATCATAGCGGCCAAGGAAGAAGAGGCTTCCATCGCCGATACCGTGAAGCATCTGCTGAACCAATCCTACCCCCGCGTGGAAATCATCGCCGTGAACGACCGGTCCAAGGACGCTACCGGACGCAAGCTGGACGAGCTCCGCCGCTGGTCCGAGGGCAAACGGGACATTCCGATTCCGCTGCGCATCATTCATATTACTTCGCTCCCCTCCGGCTGGCTCGGCAAAAACCACGCGCTCTACCAAGGCTATCTTCAGGCGCGAGGCTCCTATCTGCTGTTCACCGATGCGGACATCCGCTTCGAGCCGGACACGATCAGGGACGCCGTGCAATATATGCAGCAGCAGCATGCGGATCACTTGACGCTGGCTCCGCGAATGATTTCCCGGGGCTTCTGGCTGAAGGCGTTCGTACAATTCTTCTTCTTCACCTTCAGCTTGTACGTCCGGCCTTGGCGGGCCAACGACGATTTCCAGCACAAGCACGGCATGGGCGTCGGCGCATTCAATATGCTGACTCGCCACGCTTACGAGCGAATCGGCACCCACCGGGCCATCGCCCTCCGTCCTGACGACGATTTGCAGCTTGGCATGCTGGTGAAGCAGGCCCGGCTCCGCCAGCGTTTGGCTGCAGGCACCGACCACATTGCCGTAGAGTGGTATCCCTCTCTGCGGGAAGCGGTTCGCGGCCTCGAGAAGAACATGTTCTCCGGCTTCGGCTACCGGATCAGCGTCGCGCTTCTCGGTGCGGTCGGACTGCTCGGCTTATTCTTGTTCCCGGTCATCGGCATGCTGACGCTCGGAGGCTGGACCGCATGGGCCTTCGGCCTCTCGGCCGTGCTCCTGGAGACGGTTTACTTCTTACTGATCCGCTCGATCCTGGGCCAGAGCGGCCGCGAGATCCTCGTTTTTCCGGCTACGGCCTGCCTGATGTGCTGGGTCGTCCTACGCTCGGTGTGGCTGACGCTTCGTCAAGGGGGCATCTACTGGCGCGGCACCTTTTATTCGTTGAAGGAGCTTAAACGGATGAAGCAGGCCTCTTCATAAAACCTTAACACCGGAACGCGGGCGGATAAGTTACTATGATAGATAGAGAGACAAATTCGGCTATTCTTCGATCTTAAAGGGAGTGAAACGGGAAATGAACTTTACCCAAAAGCAATGGAAATATGCGCTCACTAGCATGCTTCTTACGTTTTTCCTGATCGTTGCATATCAGGGCATGCAGATCTTTCATTAATATGCTGGCGGCCTTGCTCCGAAGGCCGCAGCAAGGCCAAGAAGACGAACACATTGGTGTTCGTCTTCTTGGTTTTTGCAGGCTGTAGAGAAACCAATGAAATAGAGAAATCTGCGTTGGTACCCCGGTGTGATATCCCCCTCCGGCCGCTGTTGTTATCGGAAAATTTTCAATTGATACGCTTTGCAGCGGTCATTTTCCGATAACAAAGGCGGGCGCTATCGCTCCTACAGGGGATACCCCACCTACCTTTTGCATTTTTCTGAATCTCCGGGTTTCTCTTCAATCTGGCAGGACCAAAGAAAACACATTGGTGTTCGTCTTCTTGGTCTTTGGACTCTGTTAAACTTCAGTTTCCGTTGCGAAGGACGGCTTCACCAAGGGGCAGCCCTCAGCCGACTCGGCCCCAGGCAAATATAGCGAGAGCTTACGCATGAAATAGCAGCTCTCGGGCAGATGGTGTTCCAGAAAGCGTAGCGTCGTTCGCGTCAGCACTTTCGCCTCCTGGTAACGGGCGATCACCCGCTGAACATAATCGTAGAACTCCTTCACAAGAGTCAGCACCTCCCCGGCGAACTGCTGCTGAGCAGGAAAGCCCGACGGGGTAAAGCGTTCGTACGATTTCATCTCCCTGTTCTTCACCATCATCCCCTGGAACGCCTCCGCGTAAGCGTCCGCCTGCGCCGACAGCCTCAGCTCGACCGGGTCAAGCACATTGCGAAGCAGCACGGCATGGCCCAGCTGATCCTCCAGCCACAGGTCCAGCAGCGCCGTCAACGGCAGCTCCACCGGCCGTTCGCCGCGGCGGTAAAAGGACAGCAGTCTGAGGTATTCCTGATTCTCGTTCAAGGTGCCGTTGAAGTAGGTCGGCGTCAGGTTCACGTTCACGCAGTTCCACAGCCGCAGGCTCTGCATGCGTCCTTCCAGCCGGAAGTAGCCGGCTACGGCGGGATATACCGCCCCGCTCACTTCCTTCATCTCCGGAGAGCCCTCGGTCAGCCCCGGATCCAGAAGCTCCAGCCGCCTTACGGCTTCCCGGAAGGCACGGATGTAATCGGCAGCCTGCCGAATCCATTCCTGTTCCTGGGGCGCCAAATGGTCATGCAGGAAGATGGCGTGATCCTCCAGTACCTCCAGCCAGAACAGATGCTCTTCATATGGACTCAATTTCCCGTAACCTTTAGCCCTTGCCCCCATCGAATCCAACGCTTCCATACGAATCCAGTCCTCCCCGGTGGACGTATGGAACCAATGTATGACAGCCTCGCCCGTTTCATGACAGGTAAGTCCGTCCCAGCTCCCGTGAAAACGGCCCCCGGCCGCGTATCGGCATTTATCGATCCGCGGTCCGGCTGCGCCTATCCGGCATGCCTATCGGACTTGCTTCGGCTGCTGCGTGTTGGAGTCGACGACGTCGACGCTTTGCTGCATTTGCCCGAGCTGATCCTGAACCTGCGTCAGCTCCAGATGGTGATGGTCGTTATCCTTCGCATCCAGCTGACTCTGCGCCTTGTGCAGCGCATGCTGCGCCGCTTCCAGCTCCGCCAGCGCCGCTCTCAGCTGATTGGGATCGGATTGTACCTGCGCATGCCGCACGGCCATCTCCGCATCCTTGGCGATTTGCATCGCTTTCTCCGCATTGTCGATCACATGGCGCAGCGGCATTTGATGCTGATTTACTTCGGTCATAGTCAAGCATCTCCCTTGTGCATTTCTTGGGATGGTTCCCAGCAATTCAATTCTTAAGATGCACAACAAAGGAACGCCTCATTCCTGCCGGCCGTGCCAAAATGAAACGGACCCCGAAGCATCGGAGTCCGTAAGACGGCTTATTTTCTCTCATACGTGACAAAGGTATAATCGTAAGGATTTTTTTCGTCCTTTACGCCCGGTTCACGCGATACCGCAATCCACTCGCCCGCATCGATCTCCGGGAAAAATACTTCCGCATCGAACGTATGGGCAATCTCCGTAACATACATCCGGTCCGCATAAGGAATTAGCAGCTTGAAAATTTCGGCTCCGCCGATCACGAAGAGCTCTTCGTCCCGGTGGGGTCCGGTCTGGCCGTACAGCTCGGCAGTCTCCTCCGGAGAATGAAGCACCTCGACGCCTTCGGCGGCAAAGCTTCTATCCCGTGTGAGCACTACGTTGTGCCGCTTCGGGAGCGGCTTGCCGATGGAATCGTACGTCTTGCGCCCCATCAGAATCGTATGGCCCGTTGTTTTCTTGCGGAAGTACGCCAGGTCGGCCGGCAAATGCCACGGCAGCCGGTTATTGGTCCCGATGCCCCGGGACTGGTCCATGGCAACGATATAGGAAATGGTCATCGGCAATCGTCCTTTGGCTTTAGAATTTAAACGGCAATCGGAGCTTTTATGGAAGGATGACTTTGGTAGCCGACGATTTCAAAATCCTCATACTTGTAATCGAACAGCGAATCGGGCTTGCGCTTGATGACCAGCTGCGGCGAAGCGTAAGGCTCCCGGGTCAGCTGCAGCTTCACCTGCTCCACATGGTTGGAGTAGATGTGCACGTCGCCGCCGGTCCATACAAGCTCTCCTGGCTCCAAACCGCATTGCTGCGCCATCATATGGGTCAGGAAGGCATAGCTGGCAATATTGAACGGCAGCCCCAGGAACGTATCGACGGACCGCATCTGAAACATGCAGGACAGCTTGCCGTTCGCTACATAGAATTGAAAAGCGTAATGACACGGCGGCAGCGCCATCCGGTCCACTTCGGCAGGGTTCCAGGCGACGACCAGATGGCGTCGGGAATCAGGGTTCGTCTTGATCTGCCCGACCACCTGCGCCAGCTGATCGATATGCCGTCCGTCCGGCGCCGGCCAGGAGCGCCACTGCGAGCCGTAGACGGGTCCGAGGTCGCCGTTTTCGTCCGCCCATTCGTCCCAGATCGAGACGCCGTTTTCCTTCAAATAACCGATATTCGTATCCCCGCTGATAAACCACAACAATTCATGAAGGATCGAGCGGATATGGAGCTTCTTGGTCGTGAGGAGCGGGAAGCCCTGGGCCAAATCGAAGCGAAGCTGCCTGCCGAATACGGAGATCGTGCCCGTGCCGGTCCGGTCCCCCTTCGCCACCCCGTGATCCATAATATCTTGCAATAAGTCCAGATAAGCTTTCATGCGCGAGCCACCTCAAAATTATGACGTTACGCCGCTGCAGAACAAGCAGCAGCCTCTTCTTATTCCTACATTATAGCAGAGGCGCCATCATTACGGAACGATAGAGGTTAAGCCCATTGGGCGGTTAAAGGATTTCCTGTTTTACCCGAATATATACCGTCGTCAATAAAAAAGCAGGTTCACATCAACACGGTGACCTGCCTCTTCATCCTGTTATATGCGTACCGTTTTCCACTTTCCCCGCTTGAATCTCGCATAAATCAGGATCGACCGGATAAATTGGTCGGCAGCAGCCGCCACCCAAATCCCCGCAATATCCCAGTGCAGCCCATACACGAATAGGAGGCTGAGCAGCACGCGGAAGCCCCAGACACCGATGAAGGTGGAATACAGCGGGTAGCGAGTGTCTCCCGCGCCGCGCAGCGCGCCGCCCAGGATGAACTGCGTCGCCTGGGAGACCTGGATGCAGCCCATGATCCTCAGGCCTACGGCCCCTTTTTGAATCACATTCGGTTCCGGTGTATACATCATCATCATATAAGGAGCGAACAGGATGAAGACGATGCCCATGAGACCCGCCACGATCATCCCGATCTTGCGCACCTGCCAGCCGTAATTCTCCGCAAGCTCCGGCTTGCCGGCTCCCAAGGCTTGCCCGACCAGCGTCGAGGCGGCGATGGAGAACGCCATTCCCGGCATGAACGTCAGCCCGAAGACATTGAAGGCGATCTGAGTGGCCGCCAGCGCAATCGTGCCGAGGCTCGCCGCCACCTTCACGAACACGAGCATGCCTAGGCGCATAATGATTTGCTCCACCGCCGTAGGCAGCCCGATCTTCAGAATTCTGCCGATCATGGCGCGGTCCGGCTTCAACAGCCCTTCCTTTGAAAGCTGCACCGCATACTTTCCGCTGAACAGCACCCCGGTTACCCACAGCATCGAGATGAACTGCGAGACGATGGTCGCGACCGCCGCTCCCGTCACGCCCATGGCCGGGAGACTGAACAAGCCGTAGATAAGCGGGAACCCTATCGCCACGACCAGCAGGTTCGACAGCACGTTGATTTTCATCGGCGTGCGGGTATCCCCCGCCCCTCGCAGGATGGCCGTCAGCGCCATCGAGATCGCGTTGAAGCCGATCGACAAGAAGAGGATCCGGGCATAATTCAGACCGATCCCCATCACTTCCTCTGTCGCACCCATCAGACGGAGCAGGTCCTTCGCATAGAAGAAGCCTCCCGCGGCAATGACGGCCGACAGCAGGACGTTCAAAGCGAACGCCTGCGCCGCCGCCCGGTTCGCCTCTGCCAGTTGGCCCGCGCCGACCGAACGGGCCACGATGACCGTCGTGCCGACATTCAGCGTCATGAAGACGGCGATCAGCAGGAAGTACGGCTGGCTCGCCAGGCCTACCGCTGCAACCGCTTCCGGTCCGACCCGGCCGACCAGAATCATGTTCAGCATCTGCATGAAATTGATCAGCAGCATCTCGACCAGCGAAGGGCCTGCAAGCTGCAGAATCGTTTTGCGGACGGCCTTCAAATCCCGGGGATCCGCCAGAGATACACCGGCGCCTGCCGCTACCGCTCCTCCGGCGGCCGAAGGATGATGCCGTTTCGTTTGCCTGCTTCCATTCATCTGCACACCCGCTTCCTATTCCGACTGAATCGCGAGAACAAAAACAGGCTGCCGCCTGCAGCCTGCTCCAACCTTTACCATCCATTATTTATCTTATTTGGCCGTTCCGTCAACCATGACATTTGGATCATATTCCCATTAAGCCATCACTTCCCACATATTCTCACTGACCTCGTAAGCGGTTTTCTCCGCCTCCAGGCTGCGGATGATGTCCTCGACCACTTCCTCCATCAGGGATAGATGCCCCTGTACCGACGCTCCCGCGATATGCGGAGTCAGCAGCACGTTCGGCAACGACCGGAGCGGATGCTCCGGCGCCAGCGGCTCCTTCTCGAACACGTCGAGCGCCGCGAAGAACCGTCCGGTCTGCAGCTTTTCCAGAAACGCCTCCGAATCGAGCACGCTCCCCCGGGAGGAGTTGATGAAGACGGCGCCGTCCGGGATCAAGGCGATCAGCTCGCGCGTCAGCATCCGTTCGGTAGCCGGCAGTTTGGGCGCATGCACCGAGATGATCGGACAGCTCATCACTTCCTCGAGGGTCGCCCTCTGCGCATTGAGGCGCGAGGCCGCTTCCTCCGTCAAATACGGATCGTAGATCAGCACCTTCACGCCGAAGGGCGCGAGCAGCTTGATGAAGGCCCTCGCCGTCGAGCTGGCGGAGATGATGCCTACCGTGCTGCCTGCCAGCTCTCTTCCCTTCAGCCCCTTTTCGCGCCATAGGCCCATCTTCAGATCGGCGTCGAACGTGTTGAGATGGCGCAGCGAGGCCAGAAGCGCCGCCAGGCAGTATTCGCCGACGCTCTGCGCAATCCGGGGGGCGGCGGAGAACACCTTCACCCCGCGGTCGAAAATTTGCCTCGGCACGAGGTTCTTGACCGTTCCCGCCGCATGGCCGATCGCTCGCAGCTTGACGGCCTTCTCCAGCGCCTCGGGCGTCAGCGGCGGCGATCCCCAGGAGGTGATAATCACCTCGGCGTCTTCCACCAAGCCGGCCAGCTCCTCCTTCGTATAATCCCGGCCCGTTTCGTTCCATTTGGTATCGAAATAGCCATTCAGCCTTTGCCTGCAAGCCTGCGAGCATACCTCATTCAGACGTGATTCAGGGGACAGCACCAACGCCTTCAATTTCATGGCAAATTCCTCCTTGAAAGGTTCTAGGATTGAAGCGTGACGACCCGGTTCGTACGCATCGACTCGAAGCAGGCGTCGATTACTTTCATCACATGAATGATTTCCCGGCCCGAGGCCAGCGGCTGCCGCCCTTTCCGGATCGCCCCGGCGAACTCTTCCAGCTGCCAAGTAAAATTCGCGGTCGTCCGCTCGGTCTCGGCGATCTTGTCTCCGTTCAGCAGCAGCTCATATTCATCCTTCAGCTGCATCATCCCGTTCGTGCCGATCAAATAGCGGTCGTAAATGCTGTTCTGCGTCGACCAAATCCGCTTGCCAGTAAGCCCCTCTTCATCCGTCGGGCGGCAGCCGGCATTGAAGGACATGAGCACGTTCGCCATCCGGTCCCCGCCGAAATTCAGCGAGATCGCCACTTCGTCCTCCCCGCTCCAGTTCGGATTGTTGGAATGCCCCTGCGCGTAGACCGATACCGGCAGCCTTCCATAGGCCCAGAGCACGTAATCTAAAATGTGACTGCCCCACAGCGGAATGATGAAGCCGCCGATCTTCGCCTCATCCTTCCACCACTCGGTCGCAGGCTGATCCATGTGCGCCAGCAGCAGCGCGTTGATGTTGATCAATTCGCCGATGTCCCTGCTGCGGACCCGCCGGACCGACTCCATAACAGTCCCAAAGAAACGGCGGCTTTGTCCGACCATCAGCACGGCTCCGCTCGCATCCGCCGCGGCCGCCATCGCCTCCGCCTCCGCGACGTTCATGGCCATCGGCTTCTCGACCAGCACATGCTTGCCGGCGTGCAGCGCCCGGATCGAATACTCCGCATGAAGATCGTGCGGGAGCAGCAGAAGGACTGCGTCGATTCCCGGATCCTTCAGCGCCTCGTCGTACGAGGTATAAGTTCTAACCTGCCCTTCCCACTGCTCCGCTTCCTGACGAAGCTTGGTTTCATCGCGGGATACGAGCGCCGCCAGCTCAATGGCGGACGACAATGCGCGTACGGCGGGCAAATGCGACTTGGACACGCGTCCGAGCCCGACAACGGCAAGCCGTAATTTCTGTTCCATGGCAAGGCTCCTTTCCAGCCTAATTATTTTCCGTTCAGGCAATCCTGGTACGCTTTATTCATCTCTTCGATAATCTTCTGGTAATTGGCATCAGCCTTCAGCTGCTTCACATAGTTGTCCCAGGACTCGATCGGCTCTTTGCCCATAATTTGGAAAGAACCGGACGAAATGCTCGAGCCCGACCCATTCGCTGTGCAGGACGCGTTAATCCAGGTTCATTACTACGGAACCTGGATTCACTACGAGAGCGTCGGCCTTCATGCGGCAGGCCGTAGTGAACCTCCGGGTATATCGTGTGAACCTTAGGTTCACTTGTAGAGAACGGAGGGTCACTACGGCACGCTAATCGGTCGGCAGCCGGATTCCAGGTTCGATACAATGGAACCTGGATTCACTACGAGAGCGCCGGCTAACATACGCCACGCAAAACTACTTATTTTCCGCTCAACTTGTCCTGGATCAGCTTATTCATATCATCATCCGCTTCCCGAAGCGCTGTGTTTAAGTCCTTCTCATCCACAATATACGCGTTGAACGCTTTGGTAAGGACCTTGTCGACATCGCCGTCAGGCAAATAGTTGAACGGCGTCATGACGGCAAATTTCAGTTTGGTCATGGCGAGCAGATTTTTGCCCTTGAATTCATCCATCGCTTTCCCGAATTCCTGCTTGATCTTATCTTCCTTCAGCACGGTGAAGCGGCCGTTGCGCGTCATATCGGTCTGCACTTCCTCGGAAAGAAGCGTATCGAGAACGAGGAACGCCGCATCCTTGACCTTGCTCGGCTCGGTAATCGACATGATGACGGCATCGAGCCGCTGTCCGATTCCGGGGGCCTTGCGGTGCTGAGGATACACGACCATGTCCCAGTTCAGCTGCGGCGCCTGGCGTAAGGAAGTGAGCAGATTGCTGTGGCTCGCGATCATCGCCAGCGTGCCTTCGGTAAACGCCTTCTGGTTCTTGCCGGCATTCGGCGCTTTGAAGTCCCCTTCCGTCAAGCCCCGAATTTTAAACTGCTGCCCCCAGAGGGTGAACGCTTCCTTCCAAGCTTCATTCTGAAGCAGCGATTTATTGGTTTTGAAATCCGCGAAAGGAATGGACAGCTGCTGCTGAATCCGCCCGATGCCGTCAGGGAAGACCCCCCGGTACTGCACGCCGTTGTCCATGCGGGTCAGCTTCTGCGCGAGGCCCGCCACTTCGTCCCAATACATTCCATCCTTCGGATAGGGGACTCCGAATTTATCGAAAATATCCTTGTTGTAAAATAAAGCGAAGGTGTTCGTATACGCCGGCAAACCGGCGATATAATCTTGTCCTCCGGCAATTTTAAGCGTTTCCAGCACTTCGGGGGCAAACCGGGACTGATCGAACTTATACTTCTTCATCAGAGGCTCCATGTTGTACACGAGCTTGTAATCCCTCAGATTGCTGCCCATCGGCCCCGGATAGTTGGATACGATATCCGGAATCTCGCCCGCGGAGATCAAATCTTGCAGCTTTTGGCCTTGCCCTACCCGCTGTGCCGTAATTTGCGGATACTTCTTGCTGACGGGATCGGCGATGTATTTCTTAAATTCATCGTCGTTAAGCCCGCCCATCATGATTTTCACCGTCACGGGATCTTTGCTGAGCACGGGAGCCGTATCGGCGCTCTTGCTATCCTCCGGCGCTTTGGCCCCGCCGCTGCAGCCCGCCATGGAAACGGTACAGCTTAGGGCAACAGCCCATAATAACCCTTTGTTCATTGAAACAACCCCCTTATTTTCATTTAAAAACCGCTGTGCAGATGACCTGATAAGTTACGCAGCAAATGATAGCGCTTTCTATTGTTCACACTCCATCATAACTGGTAATGGAAGGGATAAAAATAATCAAAGTTCAGATGTTTTTATCCTGAATTCAGTCCTTTGTGAAATGGAACTTGTATCCTCTTGGATCATAACCGCGGTTGCCTTGGACCCCTTTCACATGATAAACGGAGTAACATGCTTAAGTATCAGCAGAAGAAGCCGATGGTTCTGACGTCCTATAACTTTTGCAAACTCTCCTATACCTGGCCTTTTGTTTCATGTTGCAACACCTAAAAATTAAGGTACAATGAAACTGCAGTTTCCGAACGCGGAAAAGATTAGGCAAGGAGCCGTGACAGCATGTTAAAGTTAACGATAGACGAACCGGATCGATTGATCAAAGTTGCGCATGCGTTATCCTCGGAAGTCCGCGTTAATATTTTAAAGCTTTTAAATCATCAAAACAAAAATATTGTGGATATTGCAGAAAAATTAAATCTCCCTGTATCAACCGTCGCTTCCAATGTCAAGGTTATGGAGGATGCGGGGATCATTATGACGGAGATCCGGCGCGCTTCGAGAGGAACAATGAAAGTTTGCGCTAGAACGTTTGATGATGTCCACATGAATCTCAATGTGAATGTCGGCTATAATAACCCAAACTGTTACCAAATTGAAATGCCCGTAGGATGTTATACGGATTGCGAGATCCACCCGACGTGCGGGTTGATCACAAATAACGGGATTATAACGCCTGATGACGAACCGTCGGCTTTTTTCAATCCGACACGGATATCCGCTCAACTGATTTGGTTCCGCCGAGGCTACGTTGAGTATAAATTCCCCACTTTGACGGTACCTAACGCCAAAATACAATCCATTCAATTTTCCATGGAGCTGTGTTCGGAAGCGCCGAAATATGATCACAACTGGCCTTCGGATATAACCGTATGGATCAATCATCATGAAATCGGCACATGGACCTGTCCGGGAGATTTCGGTGATCGAAGGGGAAAATTAAACCCTCATTGGTTCCCTGATCATCACACGCAATACGGTTTATTAAAAACCTGGAAGGTAGATCAATCCGGAAGCTATCTTGATGACGTTAAAATATCGGATGTAACTTTAAACGATATTCAACTGGGAATGAATAAATTTATTCAATTTCGAGTAGGCAATAAGCCGAATGCCGAGCATATTGGGGGGATTAACCTTTTTGGAAAAGAGCTCGGCGATCACGATCAGGATATCATCATGAGAATGATTTACACCTAACGGAGCAGATCATCGTTTCTTTTATATTCCAAAGTGATAAGAAGGCCCTTGAGTTATACCTTAGGTGTAACCCAGGGGCTCTTTTTGTCCAATCTCATGAGATAGATTTGATTAATAACGATTAACCATTACAGATATTTTGTAACAAACAAAAATTCAAGAAAAAACCGTTGACACATTAGATATACTTGGGTAATGTTGGATTAATGCAATGTAAGCGAATTCAATTTTAACGGAAGGTAGTGGTAGAACATGTCGTTAATTGAAACCTGTCCGAACGTACAAAATCAAATTCCAAGACCTGAGTATCCAAGGCCTGATTGGCAAAGAAACGACTGGCTGAATTTAAACGGCAGCTGGGATTTTATTTTTGACGGCGAGGATCAAGGCAGGAAGGAAGAATGGTATTTGGCAGGCGGGCCGGCTTTTCCGCAGCGGATCAACGTGCCTTTTTCCTGGGTAAGCCCTCTTTCGGGAATCGGACAAGATGTGAAGGGAATCGCCTGGTACGGCAGAACGATACGATGGAAGCCCCGGCAGCAGGAAAGCCGCATGTTCCTCCGTTTCGGCGCGGTGGATTACCGTTGCGACGTATGGGTCAATCAAATTCTGGTAGGTACGCACGAAGGCGGTTATGGCGCATTCGAATTTGATATTACGGATGAATGGAAGCAGGAAGAAGAGAACCGAATTATAATTCGCGTTCAGGATGATGATGAAGCTTATCAAACTCGCGGAAAGCAAGGCTATGGCGAGCTTCGCGGCATTTGGCAGACGGTTTGGCTGGAATCCCGCCCGCAAAATTATATTGCATCGGCGCGATTCTATACCCGCATCGACGGTTCCGTTGAAGTTGCAGGCACGGTGCAGTCCCATCATTCGGGGAATGCCGTTCTTCGGTTCCTCTTTGATAACGGCGCTGTAGACCATCGCCTTCCGTTGGAGCTGTCCGAAGGGATCAATCCGTTCCGGACCTCCTTTCAAGTCGGTTCCCCGAACCTGTGGAGCACCGAGTCGCCGTATCTCTATGAAGGCACGATAGAACTTGAAAGTGAGTCCGCCATTAATGGAAAAGATACGATCTCGACCTACTTCGGCATTCGCGAGATCGGTACGGCGAAGTTCGACGGACGGGAGCATAAGTGGATTACATTAAACGGAAAGCCGGTATTTCTGAATGGCACGCTGGACCAATCGTTTATCCCGGACGGGTACTTTACGTTCCCAAGCGAAGACTACATTCGGGATGAAATATGGAGACTGAAGCGTCTAGGCTTAAACTTCGTTCGCATTCACATCAAGCCGGAGGAACCGAGTAAGCTTTATTGGGCCGACAAGCTTGGTATGCTAGTGATGGAGGATATGCCTTGTTTTTGGGGTGAACCGGATGAGAGAGCCCGAGATGCCTACGAAAGAGAGGCACAAGAGATCATGCAGCGCGATTTCAACCATCCTTCGATCATTGCCTGGGTTGTCTTCAATGAAACTTGGGGCCTGTTCACGAAAGCGGCGGAAGGCAAAAGAAAATATCTCCCGGAAACACAAGAATGGGTGCGCTCCGTCTACAAATGGGCGAAGCAGGAAGACGCGACAAGGCTTGTCGAGGATAATTCCCCCTGCAATTATGACCATGTAGAGACCGATTTAAATACTTGGCATTTCTATATCAACGGATACGAAGCCGTCCGTAATCATGTGCAGGAAATAGTGGATAAGACGTTCCCGGGATCTGATTTTAACTACATCGGGGGCAATGTGCAGAGCGACGCTCCCCTCATGAACAGCGAATGCGGAGCTGTATGGGGGATTGAAGGCAGTGCAGGAGACAGCGATCTGGCATGGCATTACCGGTACATGATCAATGAGTTCCGCCGGCATGACAAGATGTGCGGGTTTATTTTCACCGAATTTCATGATGTCATAAACGAATTTAACGGTTATTACAGGATGGACCGTCAGGAGAAGGATTTCGGCTACGGCTCGTTCTTGCCGGACATGAGCTTGCAAGATTTGCATTCGCCTGATTTTATTGTGATCGACGCTCCTCCATGCCGTACGGTAGCGCCGGGCCAAACCGTTGAAGTGCCGCTCTTGGCATCAAGCTACTCCGACCGTTATCACGGACAATCGCTGCAATTGAAGTGGGAATTATCCTACGACAATTTCGGTGTTAAAACGATTGCCGGGACAGAAACGATCTTTATTGAATGGAACGGATACGGGGTACACCCATCGGAACGGCTGCACCTTACGATGCCGCGGTTTGATGCCGTTGCTGATCTTGCCGTATCTTTGCAAACCTTGGGAGGAACGGTCATTACGCGCAACTTCATTACTTTCGATGTGAAAAGCGGTAATCCTAATGGAATCTACGACATGTCTGGTGAGTGGCTAAGCATTTGCCCGGCGGCCTATACATCGTCCCAATGGAAATTTGAATGGAAGGCGCTTGCCGATCATAAAGTGAACGGCGGCCCGACGGGCTTTTTCGAATATGACATCGCTCTGCCTGAGAGCTTGAGTCATGCGTCGGTAAACGAAATCGAAGTGATATTCGAGGCCGGAGCCAAAGCTGTGCTCGGTAAAGATATGGAGATGGTTGCGTTCAAGCCGAGCGATATTTCCTACATGCATGGAGCCAAAATGGATCCGGGCATGAATATCAATTCTTATTTCATGACGGATGAAATATGCCACCCGTCCCATGTCGATGTATCGGTGGATGGGGAACATCTCCGTACAATTTACTTGCAAGACGATCCTGCGGACAGCAGAGGCGTGCTATCGTGGCATTATCAGTCGAATAACCGCAAGCTGGAAGAGGCCGGATCCTACGGTTACCTTCAGCGTATTCGTATCCCTAGCCGTCTGATCCCGTCTATTCTTGAGAAAAACAGCTTTACTTTACGGCTGTCCGTTCCGGACGGCACGCCTGAAGGCGAAGGCGGACTCGCCATATACGGCCGTAATTCGGGACGCTATCCGATTGACATCATCGTTCGCTGGAAGTAAATACTCAAAAAGGGAAGACCGTTCATTAAAGGACGGTCTTCCCTTTTTGCCTTCCTTCCGCCGGGAAGCTCGGTCTATCGCTCGAACGGAATCCCGTACAAGCGCCAAGGCTTCGGTACGCCGAAATAATTGCGCAGGTGCTTCACGGCCTCGACCGGGCGGATCGTCAGCTCGTCCTCCGAAGCGTCTCCGCACACGATGACGGCTTCTTCCCCAAGGGCCAGGCCGAGCTCCAGCATGCCGCCCTCCTGCAGCATCCAGCGTACCGGCCGGTCCGACTCCAAACGGAGCGAGTTCCCCACTCCAGTCCGTTTTCAGCCTGCACGGCTCTCCCGCTAGTCTCTTTACCCGGATCAGCCGGGTTTTCCCGTTCTTCCGGATACATAATAATAGCAAAATCGCTCCGTTTGTATATGTCCGTTTTTAAGCGACTATTCGCTTGCTTGCGATTCCATGGGCCGGCCTGCCGATTATGGTAGGCAGAGATGAGGCCCCATGAGTTTTATATTCCTCGGACCTTCCTGTATACTTTATTGAAACGAGCTAGAGACCCGCACAACAGGATAAACGGCTGCTCCTATTTCTGCAAAACAAGAAAGGCGGAACCTACGGTGCATTCCTCTATAATCGAACCGACAACATACCACGTGTTTGAGAACGAAGCCGCACAGCTGGAACAATGCAAGGAATGGAACCTGCTTTCGGAGAAAGCGTCCAAGGCCAAAGTCTTTTTCTACAAAAGAAACGGGCTAAGCCTGCCCTGCAGCATCATCGGCTACGTCGATAAAATGACCGCAGTCATTGAGCTTGAAAACAAGCAGCTGCACTGCATCCACCCCTCCTACCTGAAGGAAATGCAGGCAGCGAATTACGGCCAGAGGCCGGCCGCCGCAGCGGAAGAAGCGGCGGAAACGGCGGGCTCGGAGCCGGTAGGCGCGGAACCCGAAGGATCGGCGACGGAGACGCCACAGGAAGAGGCATCGCCCGCTGCCGAGCCCGTTAAGCTTGAAGCGATGGAGGCTGATGCTGCGGGGAACCAAGCCGAGGAGACGGCGCCGGAAGAACCATCGCCGAAGGGAAAGGCCAAGAAAGAGAAGGCATCGAAGCTTCAGCTTCCCGAAGACAAGGTGAAAATGACCGCTACCGTCAAGGAATTTACTACGGTGCCGAACAATTTCTCCGACAACGACGATGAAGTGATCATTTACGAGGCTGTTTCCATTCTTGAGCCGGAAACCGAAATCGGCGACGCCTGGTCGAGCAACAGCGCCACGCTGAAGAAGCTGGAGCTGGAAATCGGCGACAAGATCGCCTTCGAGGCGAAGATCGTTTCCAAGAAGCTGACGAGGCATCCCGTGCCTTACAAAATCAACAATCCGTCCAAGATCCAAAAGGAACCGTCCTGAAGAATCGAAGGGGAACAAGATAAAGGAGCAAAAGCGGGATGAGCAGCAGATGCTGGTCATAGGTGCTCTGAAGCAAGCGGCAAGAACGGACGCAAATCCGTTCTTGCCGTTTTTTTTCAGCTTTGTCGGATTATGTAGAGCGGCCGCTTATGATATAATGGTACCAGTACTTTTGAACGGGGGAAATCTTCTATGGGAGAACCGCTTCGCAGACCGCCGGGCCGACCGCGCCTGGACGATTCGGAGGAGCCTCTGACGGAGACCGTCCTTCAGACCGCCATTCAGCTGTTTTTACGGTTTGGATATGACGGGGTATCGATGGATCAAGTGGCTAAGGAGAGCGGGGTCACGAAAGCAACGGTTTATTATTACTATGCCAACAAAGCGGCGCTTCTGACAGCCTCCATGCTGCACCGTATGGAACAAGTGCGCTGTGAGACCGAATCGTCTTTGAAAGCGGATAAGCCCCTTCGGGAGAGGTTAATCGATAACGCCGCAGGCATGCTCGCCTCGCAATCCGGTTCCTTCGACGATTTGATGCAAAAGGCCGAGCGGATGCTGTCCGAAGCCCAGCTTGATCAGATGCGCGAAGCGAAGGAGCGGATGCTCCTGCTGCTCTCCGATGAGCTCGCTTCCGCCTCGCAGCGGGGAGAAATCGGAAGCATCGATCCTTTTGTAACGGCGAACGCGTTTTTTGCCCTGATGCAGATGGGACGGATGAAACAAGCCGACGGCCTCCCCCTCTTCTCTTCTCCTGACGAAGCGGCGGAGCACATTGTCGGCTTGCTTTGGTACGGCATGTTCCCTAAGGCGGGCAACGGGTAGCGGCCTCCCGCAGCGAGTGCTAAGCAGCGGCCCGCCTACCCGATCGGCTCCTGTGCCGCCGCCGGCTGCAGCCGGTCGTAATCCGCAACAACCAGCACGTCGATATGCCTTGCCCGGCGAAGCAGCCGCTTCACGATGGAGCCTTTCCGCAGCTCCCTCCAAAACGAGAGTCTCGACTGGCCGATAATGATCTGAGTCGCTTGATGTTCGTCCGCCCGGCGCACGAGCAGCTCGGGAATCTCCTTGCGACGGACCGCCCCGAGCACCTCGAACGTACCGCCTAGCCGGTCCGTCAGCTTCTTCAGCTGCTCTAGCCGCAGACTGAGCTCCTCGGTCAGCGCGGCATGCTCCTGCTGCACGTAAGTGACATACCACGCGGCTTTCAGCCGGTAAGCGATCCGGAAGCCCCGGCGAATGAGCCG
Organism: Paenibacillus gyeongsangnamensis; assembly: GCF_027533625.1. Classification (GTDB taxonomy): domain Bacteria; phylum Bacillota; class Bacilli; order Paenibacillales; family NBRC-103111; genus Paenibacillus_G; species Paenibacillus_G gyeongsangnamensis. The sequence goes on from NZ_JAQAGZ010000018.1 coordinate 56,478, forward strand.
CTCCGCGTGAGGCGACGAATCGATGCAGACGCAGATCACTTCCTTCCTTCGCCACGGACCGCGCAGAGAGCTGCTCCGCTCCCACGATTCCAGACGCTCATCCACGTCGTCGGCAATCTCGCGCAGGGCGAGCTCCCGCAGAGCGATCAGGTTGCCCGTCTTGAAGAAATGGCCGAGCGCCTGGTCGACTTTATCCATCGCGTAAATTTTCCCTTCCCGCATGCGCTGCTGCAGCGACTGGGGCGTCACGTCGATCAGCTGCACCTCGTCGGCGAGGCGCAGAATATGATCCGGCACCGTCTCGCGCACCCTGACACCGGTAATTTGCTCCACCGCATCGTTTAGACTCTCGAGATGCTGCACGTTGACCGTGGAGATGACCGATATGCCCGCAGCCAAAATTTCAAGCACATCCTCGTATCGCTTCTTGTTCTTGCTTCCCGGCACGTTCGTATGCGCCAGCTCATCGATCAGCACCACCTCTGGATTGAGCCGGATGATCTCCTCGGTATCCATCTCCTCCAGCCGCGTCCCGCGGTAGTCGATCACCTTGCGCGGAATCAGCTCAAGGCCTCCGACCTGGGCGAGTGTTTCCTTGCGGCCGTGCGTCTCCAGCAGCCCGACCAGCACCTTGATCCCCTTCTTCAACAGATCGTTGCCTTCCCGCAGCATGGTGTACGTCTTCCCGACGCCAGGCGCGGCTCCGATGTATACCTTGAACCGCCCGCGCCGGATTTGCTGAATCTTCCGCTCTACCTCCAGCGAGCTGAGCCGCCGGAACAGCTCCGCTTCCTCCTGCGGCTTCGTCAGCTTCGCCGGAAGAATCCGCTCCCCCTCGTGCTCCGCCCGGTCCGCGACTACGAAGACGTCGATATTGCGCGTCTGCTTCAGCATGTCGTGAACGATAGAGCCCTGCCATAGCTCCTGCCACCGGTTTTGCTTCGAATGGCCGAGCACGATTCGGGTCACCTTATGGTCCAGCGCGTAACGGACCAGGATTTTCGGAAGCGAACGCCGGGAGCACAGAGGCAGCTCCTCGAATTCGCCGCCCACCTTCTCCGCAAGCTTGATGATCGAGCGCCGGAACGTCGCTTCATCCTTGGACAGCTCACGTTCCTTGTTCACGAACGTGACGACCATCAGCTCGCCGTTCAGCCGTTTGGCGATTTGCTGTCCTCTGCGGACATAGATGGAGCCGTTCCAATGGTACTGGGCCGACACGAGAATGCGTTCGGTCGCTCCGGACGGGCCGACCAGACCGAGCTCTTCCCGGTACTTATCCAGCGATTCGTTCACGCCCTCCGCCATCAAGCGCAGCGATAGCTCACGCAGCACGGCAAGATTCCCGTGCTTGAAGAAGGTGCTGCCCCTCCTAAGCCGGACATGTCCCTCCGCAGCCCGACTCAAGAGCATCTCCGGCGTCGCATCGATCAACACGACCTCGTCCGCCGCCTCGAGCGTATTGTCCGGCACGGTCTCGCCGACCTCGACGCCGGTCAGCTTCTTGGCCAGCTCCTTCACGCCTTCGAGCTCATATACATTGACTGTCGTAATGATACTGATCCCGCGGTTCAACAGAAACCGGATGTCCTCCATCCGTGTAGGGAATTTCGCCTCCTTGCGGTTCCTGTGAGCAAGACCGTCCACCAGCACCACCTCGGGATTGCGCTCCAAGAGGGCATCCAGGTTCAAATCCTTTTTCTCCGCGCCGTCCTTCATCCAGTGAATGCTCGGTATCCGCTCCAGATCGCCCACCTGCTCTACCGTCTCGGGACGCTGCATCGTGGATACCGCGCACATGACGACATCGATGCCCTGCTCCTTCAGACTCCTTCCTTCGCGCAGCATATGATAAGTCTTGCCCGACCCGCTTACGGCCCCGATATAAATCTTCAACCGGCCGAGATGCAGCTTCGAGATCGACAGCAGCAGCTCTTCCGGCGTTTTCCGCTTAAAGCTCTCCATATCCCATCTCCCGCCCGCGGTTGTTCGAGCCCGAAGCGTCGGCTTTATAATCGATACTGGATACCCTGCCTTGAAAATGCTTAGGGTCGTCAAATTTTTGCCCGATTAACGAAGAACCGATCACTTGTCCTTTAGCGTCGGTAATCAAGCTTCCGTTCGCTCTTCCCGGCATAATCACTTGAGCAATCCCCGTGCATACGAGCGGATAAATGATGCCGCACAGCGCGATAAACACGACGCTTGCCCGAATCGCGATCCCGAGGGAAGCGCGGGCCGTTTCCACTCCTGCATTCACCGGAATGTTTTATCCGACCAGGGTCTGGATTAAAAATTTCACATCATCGCTGTTCGTATGAATAACGTAGGTCGCTCCAAGCGACTTGTAGATCAATCTCGGATGATTCGATTTCGTAATGACATAGACCGGCTGCTCCGTCCAACTCCTGCAGATCCGGATGTAGCGGCAGCATAAATTCATACTCGTTTCAAACAAATACACTTTGCCGATCGGACCGTCCGGCTGCAGCCAAGTGGACTCTTCGGTAGTATCTACCATAATGATCCGTTTTACGCCTAGCTTCTCCATATCGGCCCGCTCGGCCTTGTTGTTCACAATCGCCGCAAAGGGCAGCCCCTCTCTTATGAGCCCCCGGACGAAGGTTTCCCCCGCTTTGGTCGCAGCCGATACGAGAATGAGTTCATGCTGGTTATCCATCCTGCTTATCCTCCTATCAAAATAGAAGGCAACAAAAAAGAAGCCGGCGGTCAGAGAAGAACTCCGCTCGCGGCTTCTTAAAAGACACAGTAAAACACACGTGTCCCGAGCACGAAATCGTTGCCTCTCTTCATACGCTTACGAGGTTAGCTGCCGGATTCGGGCGTGAGAGTCGCCCTACCCGGTGCATGCAGGGCATGCACCAAGATTCACCCCATGGCGCTATGAATCGTCATAGCGTCCGTCGGTTCCCCCGTTCCTTTTCCATTCAAGGATTCAGCGAAAATAAATGATATTTGAGCCTATTTTCCATTTCTTTTCACAAAAAACCACAGAGGCCTAAGCTCTGCGGTCGATCTTTCCGATCACAAGCTTCATCATCCTCTCTCCTAAGCATGGCCGCTGCGGGTACCGGTTCCGGCGCAGGGCTTCTGCCGTTCAACGCTGACGAGGTTAGCTGACGGATTCGGGCGGTGAGAGTCGCCCTACTCGGTGCATGCGCAGCATGCATCAAGACTCACCCCAAGCGATGTCAGCGGACGGCTCTCACACCGCCGCTTCATGCTCTTGTTGGTTCCCCCGTTTTCCTTGCAGATGCAAGGAAATTAAGCGATTTTAGAACTTGGAAACTTCGTTTGATTCATGAGTTGTATCATACGCCGGGCCGCTCCCGATGTAAATCATCTCCAACAATCAAAACTCGTACTTACGGACATTGTTATCCTCTAAATCCGAAACGATCTCTCCCATACTCCATGATCCTCTCTATTTCTCCGAATTTCATGAAAATAACGAATTACGAAGCATACTGAAGCATTTACGGCGATAATAAAAATCCGTACCATATGAATCCGTTTCCATCAGCCGAAAATGTCGAAAACTTCGGAATAACCGGCGGATTCGCGTTTTACAACTCCAAGCCTCCGGCGTATGATACACTTCAATTAAACCGGATATGTCCATATCATACGCTGAATTCCCTGAGGGGAAACGGGGGAACCGACCGAAGCCGGGCTGAAGCAGCCCCGGCTTCCCGGGGTGAATCCTTCATGCATGCTCTGCATGCACTGGGTAGGGCGCTCTCAAGCCCGAATCCGACAGCTAACCTCGTAAGCGCACTGAGAGAGGAAGCACACCGGCCCGCAGCCTAATCCTGCGCAGGTTGCCCGGGAGTAGAGTTTCTCTGCTCTCCGGGCTTTTTTTGCGCTTTCTCTACTAAAAATTTGAACAAAAAGGAGAGTCATTTTCATGCAGAAATGTTCCGATCCCCTGCCCGAATTCCGTCAGGAAGCATACTTGAACCAGCGAATAGGCCACATTGAAATATTCCAAAACGATTGCGCTCTGATCGATGCTGCAGTCGGTGACAGCTGCAAGGGGTGCAGCTGCGGGATGCTTAAGATTTCAAGCCGCGGTCTCTGCGGCTGGGGTGAATATGTGCTTCCCGGTGTGGAGAAGCCGCTTGACCTCGTTCGCTGGGCTTCTGTTCTAATGCAGCTGAAGGGTCTTACCGTAGAGGCTGGCCTCCGCTACGTCGGCGGCAAGCGCGAAGCTTGGGGAAGCGTCCGGGCCGAGCTCGCCGAGTCGGCGCTGCTGGACCTTGCGCAGCGTTTGTCCGAACCGCCTGAGCTTAAGCTCAGCCCTCCGAGCCGTTCGCTGGAGCGCCCTTCCTTGATCGACCGTTCTCAGGCTTATTTTTCTTGCTGAGGGCTGGAAATGACTCGTCTTCCCTCTGCTTTTGCTTTATAATGAGGTCGATCCTTATATAAGAAACGGGAGTGGAGCTAAGGGATGTACAAGATGCTGGCGATCGATATCGACGACACGCTGATTAACGATGAGAAACAGATTACACCGGGGACGGCCCAAGCCTTGGCGGATGCCCTGGCCCATGGAGTTATCGTCACGCTGGCGACGGGCCGGATGTATGCGTCTGCGCGGCAGCTGGCTTCCCAGCTGAAGCTGAACGTACCGCTGATCACGTACCAGGGCGCCTTGGTCAAAAACGCGCTCGACGGACGCGTCCTCTATGAACGGACCGTTCCGCAATCCGCCGCGCGCAAGTTATTCGAATATTGCGAGCGTTACGGACTTCATTTGCAAACCTATCTGGACGACGTGCTATACGTGAAGGAAAGTAACGAGAAGGCGAAGGATTACGCGGCGCTGTCGAACATTCCATTCACCGTCTATCCTGCATTTCATGAGCTCGCCGACAAGGCCCCGACCAAGCTGCTGATCATCGACGAACCGGCAAAGCTGGACGATATCGCGCTGGAGCTGCGCGAGCTGCTGGGCCAGGAGGTCCATATCACCAAGTCGAAGCCGCATTTCCTTGAGATCATGCACAGAGAAGGCACGAAGGGCCATGCGCTTTCCCACTTGGCGGACCATTTCGGCGTCGAGCTGTCCCAGGTGATCGCCATCGGCGACAGCTGGAACGACCGTGAGATGCTGGAGGTTGCCGGACTTGGCGTAGCGATGGACAACGCCGTGCCGGCCTTGAAGGAAATCGCCGACTACGTCACGCGAAGCAATAACGAAGACGGCATTCAGCATGTCGTCGAGAAGTTTATTTTCCAAACCGTATAGCTGCGGCTTGAACCCCAAGAGACCGCAGGAAGCCTGAACGTTCGGGCTTTCTGCGGTTTTTTAGTTGATAAGAATTTATAAGTTTTCGTAACTTATAGCTTCGCATCAACCTTGGTAAACGCGCTGGTCCTTGTAAGACAAGGACGGCGTAGCCGGCTATCCTGGTTGGATATGCCGGCCTATTCGACATGCGCCTGTTCCCCTTGCGACAATTTCCCGGGAAATTCCATTCGTCCGCGGTTGTTCGGGACTTTTGGAGACAAGTTGATTAAATTGCCGAATGATAGGTTAATAGTAAGCAGTCGGGCAGTACACTATCATACACCCAAAGGAGTTGAATCGTATGTCGTTCTTATGGTCTTTAATCATAGGTGGTATTATCGGTTGGCTGGCTGGCATAATTATGGGAAGAGATATTCCCGGCGGTATCATCGGGAACATCATCGCAGGCTTTGTCGGCGCATGGCTGGGCGGGCTGCTGCTTGGGAACTGGGGTCCGGAGACCGGCGGATTCTACTTCATACCGGCGCTCATCGGCGCAGTCTTGCTGATCTTCATCGTCAGTCTGATTCTCCGCTCGACGGGACGCCGTAACGCGTAACCCCGAAGAAACTGGGCTCATAACTTGATTCCTTCGCAAAAAAAAGGATCGTCAGAGGAAGCTCGACGATCCTTTTTGCATGATCGGTGGCAGGGATAACAGCCGCTGCTACGTTTGGGCTTATCGGCACGGTTCCAACTAGGGGCGCACAGATGCAAAATGCCGCATGAACGCCTATTTCTCACTCTTCCCCATACCGCTTGCCTCCACGCCGGTAGCTGTTTTAATGCCGGGTAAAAATGTAAATGATCAGAGCGATAAGTCCGGCGGAAATGGCGACAATATACTGCATCGACAGACCGAGCCAGTAGGTCTTCGTTTTTTTGTCGTATTCGGGATTGCCTTCTGTATTCTTCTTGGAATATCCTATAACCATCGTCGCTCCCGCCGCGAACAGCATGATCAGCAAAAATAGCGTATAGTATACATATAAACTCATATCCATTCACTTCCCCTTCCTAATTGTAAGAAGCTGTGTCAAATCAATCGTACGTCACCATTGTAGGAGGTGAGGCTCGCCTTGTTAACATCCACTTCGAAGGCGGAAGGCTCATCCACTCGGGCGGCAGCCCGCCCAAGCTTAAGGGAGATAGACTTATGAAATGGACACCGGTCAAAGGCGCCGGCCGGGCGCCGGTCTATAAACAAATCGCCGCGTATATCGAATCGCAAATCGCGGACGGCGCGTACCCCGAAGGCAGCGTTCTTCCTTCCGAGCGGGAGCTGGCCAAGGAGCTTGGCGTGAACCGCAGCACCGTCGTCGCGGCGTACGACGAGCTGAAATCGTACGGCCTTGTCAGCCGCGTCCGCGGCAGCGGAACGATCGTGGGCTTCCGGGACACCGAGGAGGCGCGCCCAGCGCCGTCTTGGGAGTCATTTCTCCGCGGTGGGGTGCTCGCTCCCAACAACCGGACCTTTCAGACCATCCTAACGGAAGTGCGCTCCAGTCAGGAGCATATCAATTTTGCCATGGGAGAGCTGCACCCGGAGCTCTCTCCCAAGGAATGGATCGGAAGCCTTCTCGCTTCGGGAACCTTGGGGTACGATCTGGGCTATGAGCCTACGCTGGGAAACGAGGAGCTCCGGGAAAGCATCTGCGCGCATCTCGGGCGCTTCCGCGACATCCGTTCGACGCCTTCCTCGATTCTGGTCACCTCCGGTGCCCAGCAGGCGCTCCATCTGATTGTCCAATGCTTGCTAAAACCGGGCGATGCAGTCGCCATCGAGGATCCTTCATACGCTTACTCGCTGCCGTTGTTTCATTCCTCCGGGCTGCGAACGATCCTGCTTCCCTCCGGTCCCTCCGGCGTGGATCCGGAGGAGGTCGCCCAAGCCTATTTGCGGTACGGTATTAAGATGGTCTTTCTGAATCCGAATTATCAGAATCCGACGGGCTCCCTGATGAACGTCGACAACCGCCGCAGCCTGCTCGATTTGTCGAGCCGGTACGGCTTCGCCATTGTCGAAGACGACCCCTACAGCCTGATCGGCTTTGGCGACAAGCCTGCCGTCACGTTAAAGTCGATGGATGCGGCGGGGTCCGTGCTGTACATCAGCTCGCTGTCCAAGATCGTCGCTTCGGGCCTACGAATCGGTTGGATCTCCGGGCCCCGCGCGATTGTCGAACGGCTGGCCGATGCGAAGCAGCAGCTTGATTTTGGCCAATCGACTTTGCCGCAGCAGCTGGCTGCCCGGATTCTATCCTCTGACGCGCTGCAAGATCACCTGGACCGGCTGCGCATCTCCCTGCAGTTCCGCCGGGATGTGCTGGCGGATGCGCTGCGCGGACAGTTCAAGGACCGGGTGGAGCTTCGGCTGCCGGAAGGCGGAATTCATCTGTGGTGCGGACTGGAGGAGGAGAAAAACAGCCAGCGTCTTTTTGTCGAATCGCTGCGCCGCGGCGTTATTTACACCCCCGGCAGCCTGCTCGGGACAAGCCACCGGCATGTGCGGCTTACGTTCAGCCGTCCCGATCTCCACAGCATAGAAGAAGGCGTAAGACGGTTCTATGAGGCGTACATGGCCACGTAACCCCGCCGGCTCTATTGCCCGGCTGCCGTAGTCCCTGCGGTCCCGCCCGAGGACGGCTTGCCGGACCAATAAGCGAGGCCCATGGCTGCCAGCATCAGGAGTCCCGTCACCCAGAAGACGCTGTGGACGGAGAAGACGCCGCTGATCGCGCCCCCGACGAGCGGCCCCAGCATGCCGCCGAGCTGGTTCGCCGTCTGGTTGAGTCCGAAGGCCCGCCCCCGGAAATCGCTTGCGGTGGAACGGACGACAAGCCCGTTCAGCGCCGGGAATACCGCGCAGAAGAAAGCGCCGTAAACAAACCGGACGATGGAGAAGCCCCAAATGCTGTGGAACGGAATTTGCGCCAGATTGCCCAGACCGCCGACCAGCAGCCCGATAAGCAGCACCTTGTGGAAGCCGATGCGGTCCGCGAGCTTGCCCCACCGGGGCGCGAACAAAATCGCAGAGATGCCGACAAGCGAGAACACGACCCCGGCAAGCAGGGACGCATCCTTGACGGAGCCGCCGAGCTGGACGATATAGAGCGGCAGAACCGGCTCGATGGTCATCACGGAGAACTGCGTGAGCAGCGAGAGGCACAAGATCATCCGGAAAGGCCCGTTCGCCGCCGCGTCCTTCCATGAGCCGAAGATGGACGGGCGTTCCTTGGCCGGCACGAATTTTTCTTCCTTCACCCACAGCAGCACCAGCAGCGTTGAGAACAGCACGAATACTCCCGCACTTGCAAAAGCTACCCGATTGTCGAACACGTTTGCAATAACACCGCCGAGCAGCGGCCCCACAATGCTTCCCGTCGCCGTCGAGGTCGACATCATGGACAGGGCGTAGCCCACCTTCTGCTCCGGCGTATTCGTGCCTACGAGGGCGATCGAGCCTGGGATGAAGCCGGACAGCAGTCCCTGGAGCAGCCGAAGCGCCAGCAGCTCGTACGGATTGGTGACGAGCGACGTCAGCAGGTAAATGACCACGAGTACGAAGCCGGCCCGAACGATCATCGGCTTCCGGCCGTACTTGTCCCCCATGGCTCCCCAGAACGGCGAAGAGATCGCCCCCGCCAGAAAGGCTGAGCTGAACAAAAGTCCGGACCACAGCTCGGTATGCGTTGTTACGCCGATATGGATAAGAAACAGCGGCAAGAAAGGCACCACCATCGAGAAGCTGGCTGAGGTGACGAAGCATCCGACCCATAACAGCCATAAATTGCGTTTCCACGTTTCCATCCGTTGTTCCACTCCCCTACGGTATCCTGCCTAATTCGCAGAAGCGCCGAATACGGCTTACCGTTTCCTAAATGCGCATTTCCTTGCACACGTTTTCACTTTACATTTAACGTAATGGTAGCACTGACGTACGGTTCTGTAAACCTGTAAAACGACCCGTTCCGTCCTCGCCTCTTCCCGTCCTCCCGCTTCCCGTGTATAGTTAGGAAGAATGCTCGTCCAGTATCATTTATTTATCCGGGAGGTACCTGCACCATGTCCGTCTTAGAAAGCTTACAAAAGCGCCGAGCCGTCCGAAATTACTTGCCCCGGGAGGTAGAAACCGAGAAGATCAAAGCCCTGCTCGAAGCCGCCGTCCTGGCGCCGAACGACCGGCTTCGGGAGCCCTGGCATTTCTATGTCGTTCGAGGCGAAGCGAAGAAACGATACGAAGATTTGGCGAAGCAATACCTTGAAGAGCGCTTCCCTACAAAGCCCCATCTCGTTGCCGAATCGATTAAGGTGCTCGAAAATACGCCGCTCGCGATCGTAGTAACGTCCGACCTCGTACCGGGCGATGCGGAGGCTTCGGAGGATAACGAGTATGCCACCGCTTGCGCTATCCATTCGATGTGGCTGGCCGCTTCCGATCTCGGGCTCGGCCTGGTCTGGCGGACAAGGGGAGTCGGCCTTGCCCGTGACCCGCGCATGTTCGAGTTCATCGGCTCTCCCGAGAACCGAAGAATCATCGGCACCTTATTCGTAGGCTATCCGGCCGCCGAAACTCCGGTCACCCCGCGCACTTCAGCTTCCGAGAAGACAACCTGGCTCTAGATTCCAGGATTCTGTAACGTTCAAAAAAAGGGACCCGCGGCAACGGGCCGCGAGTCCAAAGGTTTTATATTAAAAAGGGGGTCAAGGATTAGTATAGGCTAATTTCGTTAAAGTCAGATGAAAAACAGATTTCATTTCTGTTACAAATTGTACGAACCTTGTCGAATCCATTCCTAAACCGCTCTTATACCGTTCCGTGTTCCGTTTTGCACCGGCTGTCCTTTTTCAGAGGGGCAGGCCGGTTTTTGATGTTTCCGGCTACCGATCGTTTTGGTTCATGCTTTTTACTTTCCGGATTAGAAGGAATACCAAGTGCCGGGTGTGATCGAGATGTATCGATTGGAGCAGGTACATTGGAGGATCGGACGCAGGAAGCGCAGGCCAACTATACATATGATTTCGCCGTCGAAGCGGATGAAAAGGCATTGGCTTGTCTCCGGGAGCTGCTGGATGCCCACAAGGGGGATGAGCAGAAGTCCTTCGTCCGGACAACGATTCAATATAATTCCGCGGATCACGATGAAGCCATGGATGCATACAATGACGGAATGCTGAAGCTATACTCTTATATCTACGAGCTAAGTGTGCCAGAAACCCGCAGTTAAATGGATGATTCTGAGCAATCTGCGTCATCCGGATTATAATCATCCCGGCTATCAACGAAGTTAATGCTTCATCGTTAAAATCAGTAATGAGATTAATTGTTAATAGGCAGTAGGGAACATCCATATTGAAGTCGGCAATTTCCGGGGTCACATACGCGAAGAGGAGATTGGCATTTTGTTGGCACGAGTGATCGCTAGTGACTAGAGGCGCGCTCCCTCGGGGCTCTGCCTTTGCCGCGCGGGGTTGTTGTGAGCCTGGGTTCAGTAGTAGTGAGCTTAGGTTCATTATAGGTTCTTATATAAGCGTTCGGATGCGTGTAATGAACTCCGGTTCTCTACAAATGAACCAGTGATCGCTATAAGTGCCCTGACGTTCATTACGGGGCTTTACATCGGCTGCGGCACGGTTATAGTGACCCTAGGTTCCTTAGTAGTGAATTTAGGTTTATTACAAATTGCCATCCACGGAACGGGTTGCTCGTGGCCTAGCCCCTACCCCACCTGCGTATAAGAATAGAGCCGCCCCGCAAAGATCATGGGACATGGCCTCTTTTTTTATAGGAAAAACCGGAGTGCATCTACATATATTTGTACTGTTTATATGCTCATATACCGGTGAAGCTTGTTTTCACACCGATATGAAGAGGAGAGGTACAATATGGCATATCCGTTTTATGATCATTCTCAGAGAGGCCTGTTTCCCGGCATTCCAGGGGGGATCCCCGGCGGAATGCCCGGCGGAATGCCCGGCGGAATGCCCGGCGGAATGCCCGGCGGAATGCCCGGCGAAATGCCCGGCGGAATGCCTGGCGGAATGCCTGGCGGAATGCCTGGCGGAATGCCCGGCGGAATGCCCGGCGGAATGCCCGGCGGAATGCCCGGCGGAATGCCCGGCGGAATGCCCGGCGGAATGCCTGGCGGATTGCCTGGCGGAATGCCTGGCGGAATGCCCGGCGGAATGCCCGGCGGAATGCCCGGCGGAATGCCTGGCGGAATGCCTGGCGGAATGCCTGGCGGAATGCCTGGCGGAATGCCTGGCGGAATGCCTGGCGGAATGCCTGGCGGAATGCCCGGCGGAATGCCTGGCGGAATGCCTGGCGGAATGCCTGGCGGAATGCCTGGCGGAATGCCCGGCGGAATGCCTGGCGGAATGCCTGGCGGAATGCCTGGCGGAATGCCCGGCGGAATGCCTGGCGGAATGCCCGGCGGAATGCCTGGCGGAATGCCCGGCGGAATGCCTGGCGGAATGCCTGGCGGAATGCCCGGCGGAATGCCTGGCGGAATGCCTGGCGGAATGCCTGGCGGAATGCCTGGCGGAATGCCTGGCGGAATGCCTGGCGGAATGCCTGGCGGAATGCCTGGCTTTCCAGGAGGGTTCCCCGGTGAAACAGGCGGGATGCCAGGCACTTCAGGAGGGTTCCCAGGCGGACCAGGCATGCCTCCAGGGGGGACCGGCGGGTCCGGCAGGCCTCCTGAAGGGCCCGGGAGCTTCCCCGATGGGACCAGCGAGTCTCCTGAAGGACCAAGGGCCTTCCCCGGTGGACCCGGCGGTTTCCCCGGTGGACCTGGCGGCTTCCCGGGCGGACCCGGCGGTTTCCCAGGCGGACCCGGCGGTTTCCCAGGCGGACCCGGCGGTTTCCCAGGCGGACCCGGCGGTTTCCCCGGCGGACCCGGCGGGCCCCCAGGAGGCCCAGGCGGGCCGGGAGGAGCGGCAGGCGCCCCATCATCCCCGCCCCCGTCCTTCACGCCTGCGAAGACGCCCCAGCTGAAAGCGGTCGATCCTGGCAGCATCCGGGGATGCTTGTTCCGTTACGTTTATATTTGGCAGACGAACGGCGAAGCATACTGGATGTATCTCACCCATGTGGGGCGAACCTCGATTGCCGGCTTCCGTTGGTATGGTACCGGTCCGTTCGGTTTCTGGATTTATTTCGGGCTCGACCTCCGGCGCATCGATTCGTTCGTCTGCTACTAAGCAAAAGAAGAAAGCTCCGGATGCGGCAATCCGGAGCTTTCTTTCTATCTTTTGCGGCTATGCTCTTCCGACACGGGAATAGCTTTTGAAATAAAGGGCCCCCGCCAGCAGCACCGTCACAACGCAAAGCAGCAGCAAGTTGCTGTACATCCAGGCTGAAGCGTCGCTCACCCAGGGATTCACCTTGAAGCTGAACAGCTTCTGATCGAGCACGCGAGCTACAATGGCGGTTCCGACGGCCCCGGAGATGAAGCCGACCAGGTTGAACAAGCCCATGCCTACGCCGGTCTCGTGAAGCTCCAGCGTCTGCGATACACTGTTCGCAATCGCCGTCTGAACGAACGAGAACCCGATATACGTAAGCACCATCGCGGCAGCGATCATCCAAGAAGAGAATCCGATCCATGTCGAGACAAGCAGCAGGCTGATGACGAGCAGGCCAATGCCCAGCAGCACGACGAAGCGATTCCCCCGGCGGTCCGCCAGATTCCCTCCGATCGGACCGAACAGGACGGCACTGATGGCGCCGGGAAATAGCACCCAACCGATGCTCTTGGTATCCAGCCCCATCACCCCGCTCAGCATGAGCGGAACGACGAACATGATACCCATAACGGTGCAGAACAGGATGAAGCCGACGATCAGACCGCTGCGGAACAGGCGGTTGCCGAACAGCGACGGCTCGATGAACGGCTGCTCCGTTCTGCGGATGTGCACGACGAACCAAGCGATCAAAGCGGCGCCCGTAACGAGGAAATACCACCTGGGTTCCGTGAAGAACAGGATCAAGCCCGCGGTGCCGAGCCCGATGAGGAATGCGCCGGGCACGTCGACTTTTCCTTGTCGCATGCCTTCCTCTGGCAGGACGCGGCGGAAGAACGGGATCGAGATCAGCGTAAACAGCGGAATAAGGAACAGGTACGTCCAATGATACGTTGCCGAGATGAAGCCGCCCACGACCGGTCCCACGCCAACGGCAAAGGCTACAGTTGAGTTCAAAATGCCGAACACTTTGCCACGGTCCTCCACGGAGAAGTAGCGCGCGATGACGACCATGATCAAGGCCGGAATCGCCGAAGCGCCGGCCCCTTGAACGGCGCGGCATACGATGACGAGCGGGTACGAAGCTTGGCAAAGGAAGCCGAGAATCGAACCGGCATTGTAAATGACAATTCCGATCACAATGAGCCGCTTCAAGCTGTAAATGTCCGACAGCTTCCCGTAAATGACGGACCCGATCCCGAAGAAAATAATAAAAGTCGTCAGCACCCAGCTCACGCCCGAAGGCGATAAACCATACTGTGCGGCAATGCCAGGCGTCGATACGTTAAATACGGTCTCGTTAAGCACACCGAAAAAAATCAGAAACATAATCCATGGCGCCGTCTTCCGGACATCCAGGGATGCGGCAGCAGGCGCCGCGGCTCCTGTTGAAGCGTCAAGCATAGTTCAAGCTCCCTTCTCACTTCTCCGAATTTCTTTTTCTCGCTAAGCTGTACCATCGTACCACACGAGAGTGCTCCCGGCAGGGGAAAGCATCCTTATAACCATTCCCTCCCAACGTCCATTAGACTACCACGAAACCCCGACAGCTATTGTCATAGTCAATATACAGAAAAAAACAGCCCTTTCCTGATGCGGAAAAGGACTGCCGTATAATTCGGTCCGGGCTTAGAGCGCCCGGGCCGTGAATAGAAAGCTCCAAGAGGCTTCGCCGGGAACGCGGCCGGCACGCAATCGAAGCCGGTGCACCGTAAGCGGGTGCGAGCCGTGGTCCAGGCTTTCAATGACCTCGGCTTCAGCCGAGAAGGTATCCGCATCATACGTCAGCTTCACTTCGCCTGTTTGCCCGCGCCACGTAACGCTGCCGGGTGACAGAATCGGCCGCTGCAGACTGATGAAGAACTCCTCGACCCCGTTCACCGCTTCCGCAAAGGTAAAGCTGTCGTTCACCCGAAGATGAGCCTCCTCCCGTTCGGCCTGACCGCTCCACTCGAAGGTCCGGATATAAGAGCGCAGCCCCGAATTCTTCGGGTACGCGCCGGTCAAATCCAGGCTGTAGACAAGCCTTGAATCCGGAGCGACCTCCTGCTTCAGCACGGCGGCTTCATGCTCCCGGTCCGCGGCTTGGGGCAGACCGTTGATCAGCGGCACCGAGTGTCCCTCGGATGCGTTATGCAAATACGTATATCTTCCTTCCCGGAAATAATCCCGCGTATACACCCCCGCGCCCAGATCGGACAGCAGCGTTTCACCGGCCGCATGCAGGATGAAGTGACCCAGGTCGTTATGATTGTGAGGCTCGTCGTTATGCCCGCCCTTCGCGGCGAACGCGAACAAGCCCCCGGCCAGGCGGTGCTTGTCTATTATCCACGCGGTGTCCGGGAATGTAAAAGTCCCCTCGGCCGCAGGCTGATGCAGCAGCGAAGCATCGGTCCACAGCAAATTCCGCACCGTATGCGGAAACCGGTAGCAATGATCCGCATGCAGGGACGGCACCGCGGTCATTTCCGGAACCGGCTGCCCGAGCCGGCGATGCAGTCTGCTGACCAGCCCGGTATTCGGAACGTAGGTTTCGCTGCAGTCGGAGAAATTCACATAGAGCGGCGCCGTCAAAGCGACGGCAGCCGGGAACGATGCGATCCGGCGGATTTTGTCCCCCTGCAGCAGATTCAGCTTGCCATTCGTAAATTCGTACAGCATCTCCGCAAAATAGACGTAATACCCGAAGCCGTAATTCCAGTAACCGACGCCCTCGGCGCAGCAGCCGTCGTCCTCGTAGCCTTCGAGGAAGCTGCCCATCGCCCGGATCACCCGGTCCGTCATGCCGGCCAGACGCTCGCGGTCATCGACCAGCAGCAGCGCCGCCATCCCGACCGCGCCGCCGCAGACGGCCGACCAGTTGTTCGTGGAGGATTCCCATGGGAACGTATTAGGGGTATCGAACATCGGGCGAAAAATACGGCGTTCGATCTCCTCCCTCACCCGGTGAACGACCCAGGGGTTAAGCCGGCCTTCCAGCAGATAGAGCGTCTCCGCCAGCGCATGCGCGGTTTCGGAGGCGAACAGATCCACCACCTCAGGCATCGTAACGCGGGAAGAAGCGACGCCCTCCAAGGTATAAGGCAGATGAGCCGGAAGGGCCCAGGAATATTCATTGCACAGCATCCATATCTCATTCTGAAGCGCATCCAGATCCTTCTGTTCCGGATGGAGCCAAGCCTCCAGAGCCAACGCCAGAAGCCTACCTCTTCGTTCAAAATACGGCTTCTCATATTCTATCCGCGTGCCTTGAGCCGCAAACAGGTGAAAGTCGGTGAAGCTCAGCTCAGGAGCGGGCTCGCGCCTGGCCCGTTCCGCTTCCGCTTGAATTTCCGACAATAGGGCGCGAAAGTGCGGCGCTTCGGCAATCGATGCGCGCAGCACATCCGTTTCATGAATGCCCAGCAGCTGCCTTCGGTGATCCTTCGCTTTCAGAATCGACGAACGAACGCGGTTAAAGGTGATCATGACGATAGGTCGCCTCCCGATATATTCAACTATAATTGAAACGTTTAAATAACCTTTATATAAACTTCTACATGAATCGCCCGATTCCTGTTTGCATAACAAAAAATCTCCGTGCATCACGGAGATTTCATTCCTTTGCCATGAGGGGAGATGCGGTTGATCCCATCAATCTTCCACGGCGCATCGGGGCCCGCTCTTCTCATCAGGAAGGTGAATACCTGCTTTTCCGGCCTCATACCCGACCGGTGCAGCGTCAGCTCCACAGGAACATCCGCGGACAACAGACCGTCCCAGGACGCCGGCTTTCTTTTATCTTTCGAGGCGGCTATGCGAATCGCTTTGATTTCCTTCATCTCGCCGAGAAAAGCAACCAGCTGCGGATGATCCATCCTGGCGAAGCCGTGCTTCAGCAGCTCCGGGTCGTGCTGGTTGACAGCCACAAGGAAGCTTTCGATGATGTCCCCCGGGGAAGCGGCGGCAAAGGTCTCATCCCAGCGTCCGGCCGCTTTGCGAATCATCCATTGATGGTCGGGATCGGTGTTCCCCGAGCCATGGGTCGTGCTGCCGTGAAAATGGATGCAAAAATGGCCGGAGAAGCCGTTATCCGGTATACCGTCCCCGCCGTGCGGCATGCCGTGCATCGAGCCGGCGAACCGGTGTCCCTCGTATTCCACCAGAACGGCGCGGCGCCGCCAGCTCCATTCCCCTCCATAGATCTCCTTCATGACTTCCGTATCCGCCTTCGTGAGCGGCTGCATGTCGGCGTGCTTGCTGCCTGCCCGCCGCTGCACTCGGAAGCTGAGCCCGGTCTCCAGATCCTTCACCGTACTGACGGACTTCAGCGGCAGCTTCCGCTTGACATCGCTCCAAGGCGTCATTTCTCCATAATGCTGCTTACGGGCCTGAAGCCTCAGGCGGTGCAGTTCCCCTTGAACCTCCGGGGGCAAATCCAACGCGGCCCCTTCGCCATTCCTCAAGCCGCCCTGACTGTCCACCGAAAATTCGGTCTCGGCGGTATCCTTTCGTTTCAGAATGAGAAACGTATCGGTTAAGGGCATCGATACATCTTGACGGGACGGGCGATTCTTCCGCTGGATCGCCTTCAGCAGTTCAGCGGAGTCGACCGGCAGCTCCGTCCGGTAACCCGAATCGGAGGAAGCCTTCACGACCAGCACCGCTGCGGGTTCTGCCGCCCCTAAAGCGTCATAGGAGCCCAAGGTCAGCAGGCAAAGGATTCCCGTCAGCCCTAACGCCACGATCCTTCTCATGATGAAGCTCCTCCTCCTCCGTACATGGAATCGGTCCTTGCTTAGGGTACGGTAAGCGTATGGGACGCATGCATGGCAATAAAAGGCTGCCTTCGTATTGAACATATTATCCCGCAACCCGGATCATCCTAAAGGATACAACTGCCATGCAGGAGGTTAAAATAATGCTCAGACCGACGCTATGTACTCTGGTCTTGGCTTGCAGCCTGTTCCTGACGAACGGCACAGGAGCTGCGCAAGCGGGCTGGCCCCGCTTGCCCGAGCATGAAGACACTTGGACTTCCCCGGGTAAAGGCAGAGCCTATTACGAAGCCCGGGGCGAAATCGTATGGGAGGTAGCCACCGAGGAGAAAGTCATCGCCCTTACTTTTGACGACGGTCCCGATCCGGAGGATACGCCGCAAATTCTGGACCTTCTTCGCCAATACGGCGCAAAGGCTACCTTCTTCGCGGTAGGCAACAAAGTGGAACGGTTCCCGGATCTGCTCCGCCGGGAAGTGGCGGAGGGACATGAAATCGCGAACCATACTTACAGTCACAAATATTTCGGCAAGAAGGTCTCTTCCGAACAAATCCGCAGCGAAATCCAGCGGGCCGAAAAGGTCATCTATGCGGCTTCCGGGAGAACGTGCCACTTGTTCCGCCCGCCCGGAGGATTTTATAACGAACGGCTTGTGCAAACCGTGACCGATGACGGCTATACCGTCGTCCTGTGGTCTTGGCATCAGGACACGCAGGATTGGAATACCCCGGGAGTCCGCCGCATCGTGAACAAGGTGGTGAAGAATGCTCGAAACGGGGACATCGTATTGTTCCATGACTATGTGGAAGGCAAGTCGCAAACCGTGGAGGCGCTGAAAGAAATATTGCCGGAGCTAAAGAAGCGGGGGTTCCAATTCGTCACAGTCTCCGAGCTGCTCGCTTACGGCAGACCGGTACGGAAATAGCGGCCGCGGACGACCACCGGATATTTTCCGATTGATGATCCAAACCCATCTCTTCCCCCCACATAAGATAAATAAACCGGATTTATCTTTGGGGAGGAATGCAGACATGAATTATTTGGATATGATTACGAAGCTCGGTGTCGGAAGCGCCCATCCCGGGGGCTTTGAGGCGACGCTGGAGCAGCTGCGCCGTTTCCCGCTGCCGCAGGGCTGCCGGGTACTGGAGGTAGGCTGCGGCACAGGGAGGACCGCCTGTCATTTGGCCGGGCTCGGTTATGACATTACAGGCATGGACCTGCGGCCCGAAATGCTGGCCAAGGCGCGCCGGCGGGCGGAGAAGGAAGAGCTTACGGTAAATTTCGTCCAAGGGGACATCACGTCGATGCCTTTTGCCGACGAGTCGTTCGACGTAGTCTTGGCCGAATCCGTAACCAACTTCGCTTCGATCGCGGCCGCGTTGTCCGAATACAGCCGCGTGCTTGCCCCTGGAGGTGTACTATACGATAGGGAGGTTATGCAGCTGAAGCCGATCCCGGAGCCCTCGTACGGAGCGCTGATGTCCTTCTTCGGCTTCGGAGGGCTGCTGACCGCCGACGGCTGGCAGGAGCAGCTTCAAGCCAATGGCTTTAGTGAAGTGCAGATCTGGAACCCGTCGGAGTTCGGAAGCAATTTGACGGAGGATCAAACCCTTCACCCCGACGAGCTGCAGATGATCGACCGGAATGCATTTCTTGATCCGCTTGTTTGGCAGACGACGATCGAGCACGACGACCTGATTCAATCCAACCGCGGTATGCTGGGGTATGCGCTCTTCATCGGCAAAAAATAAGAGAACCTCCTTAATGTCGTCCTCGCAGCTTGCGGTTCAATTATGGATCTCATAAAAATCGATTCCGGCCAATGCAAACCAAGGCAGCGGATTCCGCATAAGCTGTATCATCCTCTATAGATGGGCGTGATCGACTTATGCGTGTGTCTGCTTATGAAGCGGCTACAAAATTTGTGGACCAATTCTTTCCCTCCTGCGAGGGTGCGATTCTGGCCGGAAGCGTCGTGATCGGCCGGGCGACAGCCTCGTCGGACCTCGACCTCATCGTCTTCGACGAGAGCGCCGGCATGCCCTCCAGACGCACCTTCCGGGAGTATGGCTGGGTTGTGGAAGCTTTCGTGCTGACCCGGGACACTTACCGGCATTTCTTCGACCAAGGAGTGGATTCCGCCATCCCTTCCCTGCAGCGGATGTGCGCGAACGGCTTATTGCTGCGCGGGCAGGGCGTCATTGAAGATATCGTGGAGGAAGCACGGGAAGAGCTGCTCGCCGGTCCGCCCACCTGGTCGGCGGAGGACATCGACAAAGCGAGATATGAGATTACCGAAGCTTTGGATGATTTGGAGGGCAGTTCGGACCGCGGCGAAAGACACTTCATCGTACACAAGCTGCAGAAAGTACTGTGCGAGTTTATACTGCGCGTGAACGGGCATTGGCTTGGGGACGGCAAGTGGGTCTATCGCGGACTCGCCGCATGGAACGCCTCCTGGGCGAAGCGGCTGACGGATGCCTTGGACAGTTACTACGGCCGGGACGATCCGGATGCACTGCGTCTCCTCGCGTTGGAATCGCTTGCTCCTTACGGCGGATTGCTTATGGAAGGCTATGCCGAGGGCTTCGAGCCGGCCGGCAGGACCGGCGGCGCCGCGGAGGATGAAACCGACAGTGCATTTGAAGACCTGTTAAACCGTCTCCTTACCGATCGGGAGTAAAATCTCGATCACCGTTCCAACGCCGACCTCGCTGGAAATCTTCACCTTGCCATTGTGGTCCTCGATAATTTTATAGCTGACCATCATCCCAAGCCCGTTGCCTTCTTCCTTTGTCGTAAAAAACGGCTGACCGATGCGGGCCAGCTTCTCGGGCGGGATGCCGCAGCCTTGGTCGGCGATGACCACCTTAACCGCGTCGTGGGCGTGCCGTCTTACTTCTACGGACAGCCGGCCGCCCTGAGTCATCGCTTCGATGCCGTTTTTCATAAAATTAATGAACACCTGCTTCAACCGGTTCATGTCGCATTCGATCGCAGGCAGGTTCGGCTCGCAGTCGAAGACGATCTCGATATTGTTCATGATGGCCTGTGAATCGATCAGCGTCGTCACGTTCTCCAGCAGCGTCTTGAGATCCTCCGGCTTGTACTGCGCTGCCGTAGGCTTCGCCAGGACAAGCAGCTCGTTTAAGATTTGCTCGATGCGTTCAATCTCCGAGGTGACAATGTCCCAATAGCTTCGCTTATTTCCGCTTACCGTTTGCAGCAGCTTTATAAATCCCTTGATCGCCGTCAGCGGATTTCGGATTTCATGGGCGATGCCCGCAGCCATCTGCCCGACCATGGTCAGCTTCTCCGAATGCTGGAGCAGCTCACGGGTCTTCTGGGATTCGCTTACGTCCCGGAACAGCACATAGATGGAGGGTTCCCCCTCGTAGCTCATCAAGAGGGAATGAACCTCCACGTCCAGCGGTTCGCCGGAGGCGGTCATGAACTGCTGCCTGCGAACAGGGACTTTCTCCCCTTGCCGCAGAAGCTGGATGCGATCCTCTACATCCCGCTTATAGGCAGGGACAATGATATCGTAAATGCTGCGGTTCAGCAGCTCCTCCTTGTTCTTGACGCCCAGCAGCCGGCACCCCGTTTCATTCAAATACCGGATGCGCTCGTTGGAATGCACGAGGATGCCGTCCGGCAAATCCTCGATCAGCCTGCGGTACTTCCATTCGCTGAACTGCAGCGCTTTCTCCGCCTGCTTGCGCCGGGTAATGTCCCGTGCTACCGAAAGCACATGTTGAACGCGGCCGTCTTCGTCCCGCAGCAGCTTCGCACTGCTCTCGAACCAGACGATCGACCCGTCCTTGTGCAGAATCCGGTAAGTATGCATCGATTCATCGGTTCCGGGGGCCGCATAATGCGACCAAATCTTCTCTATATCTTCTTTCATGAGAAGGGAGAAGTAATTCCGGCCAACCAGCTCTTCCGTCTGATATCCGGTCAGCTTCGTAATGGCCGGGGAGATATATTCCACGATGCCGTCCGGACGGGAAAGCACAATGACGTCTTGGGCATTCACCGATATCAGCTCGCAAAGCCTCTTGCTCTCCTGAAGCTCCTGAAGCAGCCTTTTCTGAGTCGTAACATCTTTGCAGACGCCGTACAAGTAGGTAACCCGGCCTTCCACGACAACGGGGATGTAAGTCAGGCTGATGTCCAGCGTTTCTCCCTGCCGGTTATAGCATTGCATGTCAAAATGCTGTGTACGGCCCTTGGCTGCTTCGAGAAAATAATCCTTGGCCTTCTCCAGCTCGTGCGGAGTGGACAGAACCGTGTAATCGGGCCAGAACTCCCGAAGGTCGTCCCGGGTATACCCGAACAGCTGCTCGAAGGCGGGATTCACTTCAATATAAAAACCATCCAAGTCAATGGAGAAGATGGCATCCGAATGGTATTCAAATAAAGACTGGTAACGCAGCTCGCTCTCCATCAGCATGGATTCGACTTTACCGGACTGAAGCTCGTCCGCCGATTCCGTCCGCTTGCCGTACGCGAACTCGATTTCTTCCGTGGGAGTCAGGTGGAGCACAAATATCCTTTGCTGCTCCGCCGCAAAGGCACTCACATTCAAACGAACGCTCTCTCCGCCCCGAGTCCGGAAAGATAGCGCTTTACCTTGTACAAAGAAGGAGGATAAATCCATGCGTGAGCTCCAGGAGCCCCGGTCCAGCAGCTCGTCAAACCGGATGCCTTGAAGCTCCTCTTCTTGATAACCGAGCATGCGGCACAGCACAGGGTTAGCCATCAGGACATGGTAATCCGCCGACAGGACAGCCATGGCTATGGGCGCAAGGCGAAACGTTTGGAGAAATAGGGAATCTGCTACAAGACATGAGCTACTCATATGTGCCTCCATGACGACGAAACCGGATGATTGACTAGACGTTACAATGGTGTTTCTCACATCAAATGTTAGCGTTCTCATTTAATTACTTTCATTATATCACCTGCCGGTGAGTAATCGTCAATTACAAAAAAAACAAAAAGAGCCAAAATCGGCTCCTTTGTTTATTTTCTAAAACTAATTTTAACGTTTCGACGGATCGTACGGCTCCCCCAGCGCAGATGGCGCTACGGCGCGGCCTACGGCGCCTGCCAGCACCAGGATGGTCAGAATGTACGGCAGCATGTACAGAAATTCCATCGGAATGTTCTTGGAGAAATCGAACAGCTGCACGAAGTTGCGGATTGCCTGGGCAAGTCCGAAGAATACTGCCGCGCCCAAGGCTCCGAACGGATGCCATTTGCCGAAGATCATGGCCGCCAGGGCGATGAAGCCCTGGCCCGAGATCGTATTATGCGAGAAGTTGCTCGTCGTGGTAAGCGTAATCGTCGCACCGCCAAGACCGGCCATGGCGCCGCTGATCAGCACGCCGATGTACCGGTACCTCGCCACCCGGATGCCCATCGTATCGGCCGCGCCGGGATGCTCGCCTACCGACCTCAGCCGAAGTCCGAAAGGCGTGTGGAACAGAACGTAATACGTGACAACGACGAGAATGAGCGCCAGATAAGTCGTCGGATAAGCTTTGAACAAGGCCTCCCCGAGAAAAGGGATCGACGACAGCACCGGAATCGAAACCTTGGAAAAGACGGCGTTAAGCGTCTCGGTTTGTCCCGCTCCGTCGAATAACAGCTTGACGAGATAGACAGTCAGCCCCGCCGCCAGGAAGTTGATAACGACTCCGCTGACCACTTGATCGGCCTTGAACGTCACGGTGGCAACCGCGTGGATCAGCGAGAACAACACCCCGAAGATCACAGCCGCAACCAGCCCGATCCAGGGGGCGCTCCCGCTCATGCCGGCTTGCTCCGCCGCATGCGCGGCAACGGCGGACGCGAAGGCTCCGGAGATCATAAGCCCTTCGAGACCGATATTGACGACGCCCGACCGTTCGGAGAAGATACCGCCCATGGCGGCGAAGATCAGGGCGGTGGAGAAGACCAGCGTCGTGTTGACGAGCTCTCCCATGATTTGCAGCACATTCATCTAAGCCGCCTCCCCTTTCTTGCGTTTGCCGTATATCGGACGCAGCACCCAGCGGACAATGCCGTGAGCCGCTATGAAGAAGATGACCGAACCGATGACGACGCGAATGATTTCCGGCGGGACGTCCGCTCCGAAGCTCATCCCCGCGGAGCCGTAGGTCAGCGAGCCGAAGAGAATCGCAGCCAGCACAACGCCTAGCGGGTTATTGCCTCCGAGCAGGGCTACGGCGATGCCGTCGAAGCCGTAGCCCGGATGGGACGCGGCGACGACCTGGTAATGAAATACTCCGAGAACCTCGAACGTTCCGGCGAGGCCGGCGAAGATGCCGCCGATGAACATCGCCTTCACGATGCTGCGGCTCACATTCATCCCGGCATACTGAGCCGCATTCGGATTCAGACCGACGGCACGCAGCTCGAAGCCCTGCTTCGTCCGCCACAAGAGGATATAGAACACAACGGCCGCGATCAGCGCCAGCAGCGTGCCCCAATGCATGCGGGCATTGCCCATCAGCTCGGACAGCCAGCCGATCGACAGGGATGCGGAGTCATGAATCGGATAAGAGCGCTGCTGGCCCGGCTGGAGCAGGAATGCGTTTAAGATATAATTCGATAAGAACAGTGCGATCCAGTTCAGCATGATGGTCGTAATGACTTCGTTCACGCCCCGCTTCGCCTTCAAGTAGCCTGCAATCGCTCCCCAAAGGCCGCCCAGCACGGCGCCGACCACGATGGCGAGCGGCGCATGAATAAACCAAGGCAGCTGCAGCTTGACGCCGATCAGCGTGGCTCCGGTCATCCCCATGATGAACTGGCCTTCCGCGCCAATGTTGAACAGCCCTGTCCGGAATGCGAAGGCAACCGACAGACCGGTCAGAATGAGCGGCGTAATTTCGCGAATCGTTTCGCCGAAATCATAAGGGTTCCCGAACACCTTGCTGACCAGCGAACCGTAAGCCGTTACGGGATTATAACCGCCCGCCAGCATCACGACGGCTCCGAAGAGCAGACCCATGACGATAGCGGCCAGCGGCATCAACGCGGATTCCTTGGTGAATATTTTAATGAGCTTGTCCATGCCCCGCTCCTCCTTTCCCTTGGCCCGCCATGTACAGACCCAGCTCTTCTTCATTCGTCGTTTCCGGCTCGACCTCGCCCACGATCCGGCCTTCATAAATGACGGCAATCCGGTCGGACACGCTGCGGATCTCGTCCAGCTCGAATGAGATGAGCAGCACGGCCTTGCCTTGATCCCGGGCTTCGACGAGCTTCTTGTGAACGAATTCGATGGCGCCCACGTCCAGCCCTCGCGTCGGCTGCGCCGCGATCAAGAGATCCGGGTTCTTATCAAGCTCCCGGGCGATAATGGCCTTCTGCTGATTTCCTCCGGAAAGCGACCTGGCGCTGTTATGGATGCTCGGCGTCCGGACGTCGAATTCGCGGATCAGCTTCTCCGCGTGGGCGTCGATAGCCGCCTCGTTCAAGAACGGACCTCGGCTGAAACGCTTGTCGTAATACGTTTCGAGCACCATATTCTCGCTCATCGTGAAGTCAAGCACCAGCCCGTGCTTATGCCGATCCTCCGGAATGTGGGACAAGCCGGCCTCCGAGATTTCCCTTGGCGAGAAGTTCGTGATCGGTTTCCCTTTCAACACCACCTCGCCCGCATCGACCTTGCGAAGCCCCGTAAGCGCTTCAATCAGCTCGCTCTGGCCATTGCCGTCGACACCGGCAATACCCAGAATCTCGCCTTCCCGCACCTCGAACGAGATCCCGTCCAGCGTAGACGCTCCCCGGCTGCCGACGGCGCGTACGCCTTGAACCGAAAGCACCGCTTTCCCCGGTGTCGCTTTCTCCTTCGCGACCTCGAACGATATGCTCCGGCCCACCATCTTCTCGGCCAGCTGCTGGGGATTCGTCTCGGCCACGGCAACGGTATCGATCGCCCGTCCCCGGCGTATAATCGTGCATGTATCGGCGATCGCCATAATTTCTTTCAGCTTGTGCGTGATCAGAATAATCGACTTTCCTTCAGCCGCCAGCCGCTTCATGATCTCGATCAGCTCCACAATTTCCTGGGGTGTCAGAACGGCAGTCGGCTCGTCAAAAATAAGGATGTCCGCGCCGCGGTACAGCGTCTTCAAAATTTCCACCCGCTGCTGCATGCCGACCGAGATGTCTTCGATCCGCGCGCGCGGGTCCACTTTCAGCCCGTACTGCTCCGACAGCCGGCCTACCTTCGCCTGAGCCGCCTTCAGATCGATGGACGCTCCCTTGCGGGGCTCGCTGCCGAGGATAATGTTCTCCGTCACCGTGAACGGCTGAACCAGCTTGAAATGCTGGTGTACCATGCCGATGCCGTGCTCGATCGCCTGCGTCGGACTGCCGATCGAAACCGGCCTCCCTTGAATGAGAATCTCCCCCTCATCCGGCTGATACAGGCCGAACAGGATATTCATCAGCGTCGATTTGCCTGCCCCGTTCTCTCCCAGCAGCGCGTGAATCTCGCCCTTCTTCAGCTGGAAGCTGATCGCATCGTTCGCCACGATTCCCGGGAAACGCTTGGTAATGCCCCTCAGCTCCACAACGGTTTCTGCCGTACGCATCGTCTTCACCTCTATCGTTCTATTCTTCAGCTCGAAATCAAACGACAAGGCCGGTGAGTCACCAGCCTTGTCGGGTCCCGCTTCCTATGTTCGAACTTATGCTACAGTCGATTCTTACTTCTCCGGCACCTTGATCTCGCCTTTGATGATCTTCTGCTTGTATTCTTCCACCTTCTGCAGCACTTCCGGCTTCACGTTCTTCTTGGACGTGTCCGGCAGGCCTACGCCGTTATCCTTCAGACCGAGAACGACGTTCTTGCCGCCTTGGAATTTACCGTCGATCAGGTCATTGGATACGCGAACGACCGCTTGGTCGACGCGCTTCAGCATGGAAGTGAGCGTAACGTCGTCGCCGAATTCCAGCGATTGGTCCTTATCCACGCCGATGACCCATACTTTCTTGCCGGATTTCAGACGGTCCTTCGCTTCGTTGAACACGCCGTTGCCCGTTGCGCCCGCGGCATGGAAAATAATGTCCGCGCCGTCGTTGAAAATCGTGGCCGCCGCCGCTTTGCCGAGGTCCGGCTTGTCGAACGCGCCGGTATAGTTGATGGTGACCTTCGCGTTCGGATTGACCGCCGCTACGCCGGCTTTGAAGCCTGCCTCGAAGCGCTTGATCACCGGAATGTCGATGCCGCCGACAAAGCCGATTTTGTTCGTAGTCGTCGTCAGACCCGCCACCACGCCGGTCAGGAAGGCGCCTTCATTCTCCGCAAACGTGACGGACTCTACGTTAGGAGCTTCCACCACGTTGTCGATAATGGCCATCTGAGCCTTCGGATTCTGGGTTGCTACGGTTTTTACCGCATCGCCCATAAGGAAGCCGATCCCCCAAGTCAGGTTATAGCCGTCTTTTACAAATTGGTTAAGATTTGGTACGTAGTCCGCGTCGCTCTTGCTTTGCAGGTTTTTGATCTGGGCGCCGGTTTCGTTCTTCAACTGGTTAAGGCCTTCCCAAGCGCTTTGGTTAAACGACTTGTCGTTTACGCCGCCGATATCGGTAACCATTGCGATCTTGAACTTCTCGCCCTTCTTGCTGGAGCCGCCTCCGGTTGCGCTGTTCTCTGCCGGCTTGGAGCCGCCTGCCGCGCTGCTGTTGTCGGCCGGTTTGCTGCCGCAGCCGGAAAGCACCAGCGATGCGGCCAGCATAAGGCCGGCTGTCGTTTTGATCCAATGTTTCATGAATCTTCTCCCCTTTTTGTGTGAACTTTCAGTACATGTCGTGTAACTCTTAAGTTATGTATTTTAGCAGATTTATTATACTGTTTTTTTTGACCGCAGTCTAGTTAAAAATCAATCAAAACGCCCTATGTTTCAGGGATCGGCAGCAAAAAGGCGCAAGGACAGAAAATCCTTGCGCCTGAGGCGTTTATTTGATAACCAGAACCGGAATTTTGGCATGCTGCACGACATTATGGCTGACGCTTCCCAGCATCAGCTCTCCCCATCCGCTCAGCCCCCGGCTTCCGATAACAATCAGATCGGAACCCGTTTCCTCGGCGTGCTCCAGGATGAGCTTGGCCGCCGGCCCCTGCAGGGTCGTCACCTTGGCCCCGGGGAGTCCCGCGGTCTTGAGCTTCGCTTTTTCGACCAGCGCATTGGAGCGTTCGTACTCCTCCTCGCTTACCTCAGGCGGCGCTGTAACGAACGCTTCACCCACGACAATCGTAGGGAGTTGAAATACATGAAGCACTTCCAGCTTCGTGTCCGGATTCAGACGGGCCAGCTGAACGGCGGAATCGAGCGCTTTCTCGGAGGCCTTCGAGCCGTCGTATGCAACAAGCACGTTAGTATAAGGCATAACCATTCACCTCTTCTTTTAAGATATAGGCTGTGAACCATGTAGGATCATTATGCCCGGAAACGGCGGGAAAAGCTGTGAATTGAATCACGCTCCCTGTGTGCTATATAATGATAATATGAAATCTTACGCATTGCCAGGAGGGATGCTCCATGCTCCATATGGGCTCAATCAATATGCAAACTGCCACGACCTTCGGCACCCTGATGATGGCGCTGCTCGCCATCTTCGTACGCTCGAAGGCCAGCAATAAACCGGCCACCGCGGCCAAAATCATCATGCCGCCCGTCGGCATGAGCACCGGATTTCTCATGTTCGCCGTTCCGGCCACGCACATTCCCCCGGGATGGGGCTTGACCGCATTTCTGGCAGGGGCGTTACTATTCTCTTACCCATTAATCCGCAGTTCCAAACTGGAAGTATCCGGCGGCGAGATTTATGTCCAGAAATCGAAGCAGTTCATCTTCGTGCTGCTCGGTCTGCTGGCGATTCGCCTGGCGCTGCACAGCTATATCGAACAATTCGTATCGATTCCGCAAACTGGCGCACTGTTCTTTCTCTTAGCCTTCGGCATGCTCCTGCCCTGGAGGATCGCCATGTTCGTGCGTTTCCGCAAGCTGCAGTCCGAGCTTCTTCGGACCCCGTAGACTACAAACGCCGTCTCCTCCGGGAGACGGCGCTCTTCCAATAAAAACAGCGGTGCACCCGGAAAACCGGACACCGCTGTTTTTTGCTTACAGCTTAATGATTCTGCCGGTCGCCTGGGACTCGAACGCCGCCAGAATGACCTTAAGCGAGCGAAGCCCTTCCTCACCGGAGATGCTCGGAGGCGTTCCGTTCACGATCGACTCGACGAAGGCGTCGATTACACCGCTCGGCACCTGTTTTTCGTTCGTCGCCATGGCGCCCACCTTGTATGTCTCAACGGTTCCGTTGCGAAGCTCGACGATCACCTCGTCGCCTCTGTTCGTGCCAATCTTCATAACCCCGTTCTCGCACCACAGCACCGTGCTGTTATCGCCGCTTTTGTACTGGGTCCAGCTGGCAACGAGCGTACCGACCGCGCCGCTCTTCATGCGGAGAATGCACGTCGCATTATCGTCGACGTCCGTGCCCTCCTTATGGATCGTCCCGATGAAGCCGGCAACTTCGGATACTTCGTCATTCAGTAAATGACGGATAAAGTCGGATTTATGTACGCCGAGATCTCCCATGGCGCCCATGATCGCTTCTTCCTTGCGGAAAAACCAGCTGCCGCGCCCGTCGACGCTCCAGCCCTCCGGACCCGAATGGCCGAACGAGGTACGGAAGGTGAGCACCTTGCCCAGCTTGCCGGAATCCAGCAGCTCCTTCGCCTTCACATGCGGAGGCATCAGCCGCTGGTTATGTCCGACCATCAGGAACACGCCGTTCTTGCGGGCCGCCTCGATCATTTGCTCTCCTTCTTCTGCCGTAACCGCCATCGGCTTCTCGACCAGCACGTGCGCGCCGGCGTTCGCGGCCGCTATTGTTACAGACGCATGCAGATAGTTCGGCGTGCAGACGCTGACGGCATCCACTTTCTCTTGCTTCAGCAGCTCCTCATAGCTTGCATAAGCTTTGCCGCCGTAGGTGTCCGCCATCTTCTCCGCGCGCTCCGTCACCGGATCGGCAAAGGCAACGAGTTCCACGTTCGGATTGGCGGCATATTCCGGAATATGTCTGCGCTGCGCGATAGCTCCGCAGCCTACTACAGCTACTTTGATTTTGCTCATTGGTAGGCTCCCCTTTTACTGGGCATATTAAAATTGGTTAAGATAATTCCGCTTCAGCCAGCCTAGGCTGTTCGTTACGCTCTCGAGCGGCGGGTTCTGACAATGGTCCTGCTCGACGATAAGCCATTCCACGCCCGCTTCCGAGGAGGCCTGAAGGACGCCCGGCAGATTCACCGAGCCCTGGCCCAGCTCCAGCGTCTGCATGCCGCCTTCCGCACTCTTGCTGAAATCCTTCAGATGGAGCAGAGGCAAGCGCCCGGCATATTTCGGAATGTAAGCGAGCGGATCCTGACCCGCGAACTGCACCCAGCATACGTCCATCTCCACTTGAACGGCTTCCGGCGTCGTCGCGGCATACAGCGCATCGAAGACGAAAGCGTCGTCCACCCGGTCCTCGAATTCAAAGGCATGATTGTGGTAGCCGAAGATCAGCCCCTGCTTGCGGGCTTCGGCGCCTACCTCCTCCAGGTAAGCGAACAAGCGCTTCCAATCCTCGGCGCTGCTGCGGTCCTCCGCCGCCACATAAGGGCACATCATATATTTCGCGCCGATCGTTTTCAAATAATCGATTTCCTTCTGCAAATCCGCGCGCAGCGCCGCAAGTCCCACGTGACTGCCGATCGCCTGCAGATTAAGCTCCTGAAGCAGCGCTTTCATTTCATCCGCCGGAATGCCTCCGTAGCCGGCGAACTCTACGCCTTCATAGCCCAGCTCCGCCACCTTGCGCAGCGTGCCTATGAAATCTTGTGCCGTTTCATTCCGAAGCGTGTACATTTGCAGTCCGATGCCCATTCTTCTCATTAGAGCGCACCTCGTTTAATCATATTGTTTGTACTGCTCGATTTGATTTCATCATACACGAAAATAAGCTAAAATGAACATAAACGATATACGCATTATATGAACTATTTGGCTACTTTTCTTGGACGGAGGGAACGTATGAGGGAAGCGGAACTGCTCAGCTGCGGATATTCCTATCACACGCAGCGCTTCTATAACAGCCACCGGAACGGACTTACGACGTACTTGTTCCGGCTACAGACGGAAGGCACCTGTGAGGCGCTGTGCCGCGGCACCCATTATCGTCTGCAAAGCGGGGACCTGCTTCTCTTGAAACCGGGGGACGAATATGAGCTCCGGATCGGAGATACGGATGAGGAAGGCAGAATATCGAGCGGAGACTATTTCCTGTTCTGCGAGGGAACCTGGCTCGACGAGTGGTGGAACCGCCGGAGCCGTACGGCCGTGAACCGGATCGGCACCGACGATAAGCTGCTCGGCCTGTGGCGGCAGCTGCTGCTGGAGAAGCGCCGCGGACCCAAGGAGGAGAGCACCGAGCTCATCGGCTACTTGCTGAGAGGGCTCTGCTTGTACCTGGACCGGGCCATCTCCGAGACGGCTCCGGCCGACCGCTCCGCCTTCACGGCGCTGCGGCTGAAGCGGTTCATTGAGGAACACGCCACGGTGACCTTCAAGCTGGAGGAGGCAGCCGAGCACGTCGGTCTCAGCCTGTCCCGGGCCGTTCACCTGTTCAAGGCCTGCTACGGCAAAACCATGATTCAATACGCCCTGGAAATCCGGCTCAACACGGCCGTGGAGCGCATCAAGTACAGCTCCATGACGCTCGACCAGATCGCGGAAACGTGCGGCTTTGCGAGCTACTCTTACTTTCACCGGGTGTTCCGCGCGAGATACGGCACCTCTCCTGCGCGCTTCCGCGCCGCGGAAACCGGAGCAGAGCAGCACGGAGCACCCTAATGCATTGAATTTCGGGCACCAGGATAAACGGCTACGCCGTCCTTGTCTTACAAGGACCAGCGCGTTTACCAAGGTTGATGCGAAGCTATAAGTTACGAATACTTATAAATTCTTATCAACTAAAAAAAGTCTCTCTAGTCTAGTAGAGAGACAACGCAAGCGAATCCGTTTCGTTGTACGAGTGCAGAATGGCTTCGCACCCGACGACTTCTATGCTAATGAGCGACTGCAAGCACTTCTGAACCGCCCGGCGCCCGGTTTGCACCTTCTTGTCCAACGCGTTCTTGAGCAGCGTCAGCGTCTTCTTATTCAAATTTTCGGCAAATACGGGGATTTGCTTATTTTGAAAGGTCACGAATACTTTCATCCTGCACACCGTCCCTATGAAATGATCATTTTGAAAATAGTATAAATTACGATGATTAAAACAAGCTTAAAAAAATATTACAATTTAAGGACAGTTTCGGACGCGGCCGTTTCGGGCCCCGTACCCGGGCTTTCCGTTCAAGATTTGTACACATTCGGCACCGTGATGCGAAAATGCGACCCGATGCCGACCTCGCTTTCCAACTCGATCGTCCCGTCATGCGCCTCCGCCAGCGCTTTGGCGATGCTGAGACCGAGGCCTACGCCTCCGCTGAAGCGCGATCTGGATTTGTCCGCCCGGTACAGCCGGTTGAATACGTAGGGCAAATCCTGCGGCCCGATGCCGATCCCGGTATCATGACAATAGATGATGGTCGTCTCCGGCCGCCAATCGACGCCAAGGGTAATCATTCCACCCGGATTCGTATATTTTACCGCGTTGGAGACGATGTTGGAGACGACCTGCACCATCTTGTCCCGGTCGACCTCCGCGTAGCAGGGCACATTCGGATTCATGAAGCGCAGCTTGATGTCCTTCGACTTGGCCATGGGCAGAAAATTCCGGTACACCTGCTCCGCCAGGTTGATCATATTTACCCGCTTGATATGGACGGTGAATCGCGCCGCCTCGGCTTCGGACAGTTTTTCCATATCGGTCATGAGCCGGCTCAGCCGGATCAGCTCGTCATAGATTTGCTGCAGCCATTGAATATCCACCTCGTAAATGCCATCGATCATGGCTTCCAGCTGCGACAGCATGGAGGTCATCGGCGTCCTGAGCTCATGCGTCAAATCCTCCATCAAATGATGGCGCCAGTCCTCCTGCTTCTTCAGCTCGGCCGACAGGTCGTTCAGCGTCACCGCCAGCTGCCGCACCTCTTCCGGGCCGCGGATCGGCACGCGCACATCCCGGTCCCCTGCGCGGATCTGTCCGGCCGTCTCCTTCAGCCGGTTCCAATTCTCGGACAGCTGCCGCGAGATGAAGTAGCTGACCGCGATCGACAGCAGCGCCGCGATGCCGAAGAGCAGCGCCGAGCGTCGATCCATCATGCTCTGGTACGCCAAGAAGCTCGGGTCAAGCTTGTCCATCTGCTTGAAATAAGCCACCTGCAGTAAGCCCCGGTTCGTGCCTTTGGCCACGACGGGGTATTCCTGGATCGCAGCCACCTTCGGATTCTCAATGCGGGAGAACATGTCGAACCATATCGTCTGCCGGTCGCTGCCGTAGCGGATCAATACGCCGTACAGCGTCGCGCGGCGGTTCAGCCAAGCCTTCTGTTCGTCCGTAAACGGCCCCGTCAGCAGCTCCTCGTTCCGGATGTCGTCAATCATCTTAAACGCATTGACCTTGACCTGATCCTCTTGATAACGTTCGAACACATCCTGCCAATTGTAGCTGTACCCGTAGGCGATAATCGTCAGGATGACCAGAAAGCAGCCCTGCAGCGTGATGAACAAGATCACATTCGTTCTGCGAAAATAAGCCCACATGCCCGTCTATTCCTTCTGATCCGCTGCCGCGGCGAATTTATACCCCGCCCCCACCATCGTGAGAATATACAGCGGTTCCTTCGTGTCTTCCTCGATTTTCTTACGCAGGTTCTTCACGTGCGTATCGATGGAGCGGCTGTCGCCGTGAAAGCGGTATCCAAGAACCTGATGGGAAAGATCGGTCCTGCTGAATATTTTGCCCGGCTTATCGGCGAACACCGTCATCAGCTTGAACTCCGTACTCGTGAGATTCGCATGCTGACCGCGCACGAGCAGCGTCTTGCCCTCCAGGTCCAGCACCAGCCGCCCCCGGTCGAACGTCAGCACGGACGGCTTCTGCGGCTCCGGCACATAAGCCTTCATCCGTCGGAGGAGCGCATGGATACGCGCGATGACCTCCTTCACCCGGAACGGCTTCGCAATATAGTCGTCCGCGCCCAGCTTGAGCCCTGCGATCGTATCGTTCTCCCGCGATTTGGCCGTCAGCATCACGATCGGCACGATCGACGACTCGCGGATGCGCCGGCACACTTCCTCGCCATGAAGCCCCTCCAGCATCAAATCGAGCAAGACGAGGCCGTACTCCCGCTGGCTGAACCAATCGAGCGCTTCCTGCCCGTTGGCGGTATAATCGACCTCCCAGCCCTCGTTACGCAAATAAGCGATCAGCACTTCACGAATCTTGGGCTCGTCCTCTACCACTAACACACGCATGCCTGCCACCCCCGGGCTATTTCCTTCTGTGAGTTCCGCCTGCAAGTAATGCCCATATAATTCCATGATACTTGATAAGGAAGCGATTGCTCAAGTGCTGATTTTGGGAAAATGCGAAGGAATCGCTCCAAGACGGCTTGGGAGGCAGCAAAAAAAAGAAGAGGCCGCGCTGCGGCCTCAGAATGTTGAGAAAGTCGTTTTTGACAAGAATAGAGATACATATGGAGGCAGGGTATCTACCCTAAAGGGGATACCCCGCCTACTTCCTTTTGCATTTTATTAAGGAGCCAGCAGCTTGATTCCAGCTAGAATAATGCCGATCAGGAAGCCGCACACCGCGCCGTTCACGCGAATCCACTGCAGGTCGGCGCCGATCTTGTCCTCGAGCATCTCGATCAGCGTCTCGTTGTCGAACTTGTCCACATTCTCTCGGATCAAGGTCCCAATCTTGTGGTGATGCGTCTCGATCAGCTGCGCGGCCTGGTCCTGAACGAATGCCTCCGCGCGTTCGGTAAAGCCTTCTTGCGAACGGGCTTTCTGCAGAAGCTCCCTCAGAAGCGGAATCGCTGTATGCTCCGCGAAGCCCTCCGCGTGGACGGCTTCCGTCAGCCGCCCCCGAAGGCGATCCAGGAACCCTGCAATGATGGCCGCCAGGTCGTACCGCCCGCCCAGCGAACGCAGCCACTCCATTGCCTGCTCCTCTACGTCCGGCCGGTCCGGCAGGCTTTGCAGCTGTCGCCGCACCTCGCGAAGCAGGGACATCCGGTTGTGTTCTAATGGCATCCTCAGCGATTCCAGAGACGATAGAATAAAACGCTGAATCATCGAACCGAGCCGATCCTCCGTCATGAATCCGGCGAAGGCGTTCAGCGCAAAGCTCATAAAGCCGCTCGTCTGCAGCTCCCCGATCGCCCTCGACGCCATCGCGCCCATCGTCTGCACCGTGCTTTCCCGAAGCACCCACCGCTCGGCGACGTCAAGTGCGTAATCGAACGCCTTCTCCTCCATGCCCCGCTCCAGCACGGCGTCGATCAGCACCGTCAACGCCTTGCGCACATCCGCCGCATCCAGCTGCTTCAGCAGCTCCTTCTCCAGCAGGACGGCGGCCTTGTCCCACGGAACGGCCGCAATCGCATAGTCAGCCAGCCCAACAATCGTCAGCTTCGCTTGCTCCGAGCCGAGCTGCCGCTCCGTCGCATCCAGCAGCAGCGGAACGATATGCATGCCCGCCAGCTTGTTCTTAAGGCTCTCCTTGCTGAGCAAATCCTGCTCAACCGATGAAACGAGCGCTTGCGTCACCCGCTCCCGGTTTTTCGGCAGCAGCGCCGTATGAGGTATCGGTATCCCCAAGGGATGCCGGAATAAGGCCGTTACCGCAAACCAGTCGGCCAGTCCCCCGACGAGACCCGCCTCGAAACCATTCTGTAGAAACCGTACCCAAGGCTCGCCGGACCATGGCAGGGTGGCTGCGAAGCCTGCGGCCATGACGCCGAGCGATAAAGCGGCTGTCGATTTGGTGTTTTTTCCGCTCACCTGGGAACCCCCCTTTCGTTACCATCACGGTTAGAACAAGAAAAAAGTCAGGATACACCTTATCTTATCCAGACTCTTCTATCATGACCAATTTCTCATTATAATTCAATAACCGTTTTTGGAAAGGGCTATGCTCCCGGCTTGACCCCTCAGGGGCCTTCTACGAAGAAAGATGCTTGTCCCGGTATTCCTGCGGCGTGAGCCCGGTGTGCTTCTTGAACACATGGATAAAAGAATGCGCCCGCTGGTACCCGATCCGCGCGGCGATTTCGTAAATTTTCTCCTGGCTGTTTAGGAGCAGCTGCGCCGCCTTGTCCATCCGGACCCGGTAAACGTAATCGCTCAAATTCTCGCCGGTTTCGAGCTTGTAAATCTTCGATACGTACACCGGATGCAGATAGACGTGGCTCGCGATCGCCTGCAGCGACACGTCCTCGGCCAGATGCTGCTCCACGAACTGGTGCACCTGCTGGATGATCCGCTTGCGGGAATCCTGCGCCTCCTCCTCGCTGCTTCGCTGCAGACGGCCGAGCAGGTCGGCCGTCCATTCCTGCAGCTGCTGGAACGAGCGGTACGGCGTGCCCTGCAGCAGCTTTTCGTAGCCGCCGCCCGCCAGCTCCGACAGCCGGCGGCCGTTCTTGTGCGCGAGCTGCGCCGCGGCGGACGAGACTGTGAAGAACACCTCGAGCAGGTGTTCCTCGGACTCGGTCCCGACGCACCGCAGCTCCTCGAAGATGCGGGCAGTCCGCTCCCCGAGCGCGGACCACTGCCCGGCCTCCAGGAGCTGCGCCAGCGTCGGCAGCTCGTACAGGCTTGCGATAGGCGGCACGCATGTCAGAGGCTCCGCTTCGCCGTGCACGGTCAGCAGCAGCTCCGGCTCGCTGCCGATCCGCTGCCGCAGCGCCGTCAGCGTGCTGTCGTACACCGGCAGCAGCTCGTCCGGGAACGTGCCCCAGCGGCTGAGCAGGATGGTGACCGTGCCCTTCAAATACGTGCGAATCGCCTGCTGCAGCTGCGCCGCCATCCGCTCCAGCTGGCGCAGCGCCTCCGGCTCGCCGCCTTCCCCATGCGAATCGGCCGCCTTCATCACGAACACCAGATAGCCGTGCGCGTCGCGCCCCGGCCACAGCTCGAACTGCGGCGCGAACA
The DNA here is from genome assembly GCF_027533625.1 of Paenibacillus gyeongsangnamensis. GTDB lineage: Bacteria > Bacillota > Bacilli > Paenibacillales > NBRC-103111 > Paenibacillus_G > Paenibacillus_G gyeongsangnamensis. The sequence continues at coordinate 92,976 of NZ_JAQAGZ010000018.1, forward strand.
GCTCTTCAGCCATGTTCGCGATCGCGTACTCGAGCAGCGCCAGGCTGTGCGCGTCGTAGCTCGGGAACGGGTCCTCCATGCGCACGAGGAGGAGCGTGAACGGCTCGCCGAGCAGCGCCGGGAGCTCGAGCATGCGCAGCCGGTTCGCCAGCCCTTCCCGGGCGTAGCGCCGGCCCTGCAGCAGCTCCGTGAGCAGGGTGCCCCGCAGCTGCGGGAGGTTCTCCCGCAGCATGCGAAGCGCCCGCTCCTGCGAGAGCACCTGAGCCCACTCCGCCTGGAGCCTCTGCAGCACGCGTTCCACCGCAGCCAGCAGCTCCTCGTCCTTCACCGGCTTCAGCAAATAATCGGCCGTGCCGCGCACCATCGCTTCCTTGGCATACTCGAACTCGGCGAAGCCCGACAGCAGGATGCACCGGGTCTTCGGCCAAGCCGCCTGCAGCCGCTCCGCCAGCTCCAATCCCGTCATGCCCGGCATCCGGATATCGCTGAGCACGATATCCACCGGATGCTCGGCGAGCAGCTCCAGCGCCTCGTAGGCCGACTGCGCCGTATGCACGCGCCCGATGCCGATCGACGCCCACGGCACGAGATTTGCCAGCCGCTGCACCACATGCGATTCATCGTCTACGATCAGCAGCTCCGCCATCCGAATCGTCTCCTCCCGCTGTCTTCTTCTTGTCCGGTGCAGACACCGCTTCGTCTTCCGGCCGAGTCCTTGCGCCGGAGCCGTTGTCTGCCCTGACCTGCGCTTCCGATCTTCCCTCGGCCTCCGCCTTTCCCGCGATTTCCGCTTCTCCCGAGGCTTCCTCCTCCGGTTCCGCCTTGAGATCGGCCTCCGCCTTTTCCGCTGCTTCCGTTTCTCCCGCTTCCGCAAGCGCCTTGCGCTCCTTGCCCTCCTCCGGGTTCCACTCCAGCATCACGCGAAGGCCGCCGAGCTCGGAAGGCTCCAGCGTCAGCCCGGCGGTTCCGCCGAACGCGTACTGCAGCCGCTGGTGCACGTTCCAGACGCCGCAGCCCATGCCGCGGTCCATCGGCAGCCGCAGCTTGCCGCGCAGCTCCTGCAGGGCCCCGGAGGCAAGCCCCGCGCCGTTGTCCTCCACCGTCAGCCGGCATATTCCGCCGTCCATGCTCCCGCGAATACGGATTACGCCGTCGCCGGGGATATGCTCGATCCCATGGACGATCGCGTTCTCCACCAGCGGCTGCAGCAAGAGCCGCGGCAGCGTCAGCTCCTGCATCGCCTCAGGCACTTCAATATCGTAGTACAGCCGCTGCAGACGCAAATTGTGGATGGCGAGGTAGCTTTCGACGAGCTGAAGCTCCTCCCGGAGCGGCACATACTGCTCTTCCATCCGGGTCGTATACCGGTAATATTCCGCCAGATTCTGCGCCATCGCCACGACGGACTCCTGATCGCCGAGCTTGGCCGTATTGATGATGAAGAATAGGCTGTTATACAGAAAATGCGGATTGATCTGCGCCTGCAGCTGCTTCAGAGTCGCTTCGCGGCGGCGGATTTTCTCCTCGTAGACGTCCTCGACCAGCTCCTGAATTTGCTCCGCCATGCCGTTGAACCGGGCGAACAGAAAGTCGAATTCGTTGTCGGCGCGGGCGTGAATCCGGGCGGACAAGTCCCCTTTGCGCATCTGCTGCACACCCTGGAGCAGCTTCCGGATCGGGTACTGCACATGGCGGTACAGCAGGAAAGCCATCGCGAGTCCGAGCAGCAGCAGCAGTCCGAAGCTGACGTAGAAGAGCACGCTCGACGTCGTAATCGGCTTCAGAATAGCGTCTACCGGCAAATAATCGACCAAATACCAGCCCAGCTGGTCGGATTGGACGAAATTGACCGAATATTGCCGTCCGCCGAGAACGACGACCCGGTGTCCGATCGGAGGCAGCGGCTCCGGCCCCAGAACGCCGAGCAGCTGATGAATCCGCACACTGTCGGACGATCCGTTCATAATCGGCTCCGTCCCCGCTTGATACAGGAAGGGATCGCCCTTGCCCCCGGCCTTCACCTGGTCCAGCATCGTCACGATATTATCCACCGGAAAAGCGACCTGCAGCATCGCATTCACCTGCTCCGGCGTTTTGGCGTTGGCAGGTTCGGCATATTGCCGCACGAAGTGATCGGCCTCGGCCGAGCCGACGAAAATTTTCTCGTAGCTCCACCGTTGTAACGGCAGGTGGTTTTTGACATAGTCTGCGTCATACGTTTTGAAAATATTGGTCGAGATGACCTTCTTTTCCTGCGGTAGAAAGACGGACAGCTCATTGGTCCATGGGCTCGATACGCTCTGCAGGCTGATCTTCTCCGAAATCCGCGACTGCTCCTTCAGCGTATCAAAAACAAAGCCGCCCCTATGCTCGATAAACGCTCGAACATAAGGGTCGAAGCCGAGTATGACCGGGAACAGCGAGAGCTGCTCCACGGTGGAATCGAATTGCCTTAAGAAGAAGGACAGCTGGCTCAGGCTCGAGCTCTGGATTTCATCCTTCACTACGTTCACGCTGACTTTATTGGAATAGCCGTATAGTATCAGGGTCGGCACCAGCAGCAGTATAATCGCCGCCACGGCTTTGCGAAACAAGGTCGTCCGCGCCATCGATTTCCCATCCCTTCGCGTGATGCGCCCTGCCGTACGGACCGGATTAACCCTTCACCGCACCCGCAGCAAGTCCGCTGACGATGTATCGCTGGGCGAGCAGCGCGATGATCAGCACCGGCAGCGTAATGATGCAGGCGGCGGCCATCAGTGCGCCCCAGTTGATTTCGGAGTAGGACATGAAGTTGAATACGGCGATCGGCAGCGTCTTTGTTTTGTCTCCTGCCAGTATAATGGAAAACATGAAGTTGTTCCAAGAAAAAATGAACGATAAGAGCGACGACGTGATGACGCCGGGACCCGAGATCGGCAGAATGATCCGCAGGAACACCTGCGATTTCGTGCAGCCGTCGATCAGGCCGGCTTCCTCGATCTCGGTCGGCAGCCCCTCGAAGAACGAGATCATGACCCAGATGATGAACGGCAGACCGACCAGCATATGGCTCAGAATAAGCGAAGCGTACGTGTCGATGAGGCCCATTTTGCTGAAAATGATAAACCACGGAATGAGGAACGTAATCCCCGGAATGATCCGCGCTACCAGAATGACGAGGCCAAGTCCCTGCAGCTTATAGCGGGCGATCGCGTACGCCGCCGGCAGGCCGAGAAGGAGCGAGCCCAAGGTCGAGCCGACCGCCACGATGAAGCTGTTGATGATGAACTTCATGAAGGCATACTGGTTGAACACATTGACGTAGTTTTTGCCCGTTGGCGCGAAGAACAGGAAGTTCTTGGTCGACATGATCTGCGCCTGCGTCTTGAAGGAGGCGAGCAGCATCCACAGGAACGGGAAGGCGAAGGAGAAGAGCACGATGACGGTTAACACGGAATACAGGACGTTCAGCCGCCGTTGTTTCTTTTTCACCGATATGGCCGTCATGCCGACACCTCCAGTCGTTTGCGCACCCAGATCAGAAGCAGCGTAAGGCCCATGACGAGTGCGAAGAAAATGACGAGCAGCGACGAAGCCATGCCTAATTTAAAGTATTGGAAGCCCTGTACGTATCCATACAGATTGAGCGTCTCGGAGGCAAGGTTCGGTCCCCCCTGCGTCGTCGAATAGATGATGTCGAACGTCTTCAGCACGTCGATCAGGCGCAGCATGACCGCTACGATGATCGTCGGGCGCAAGAGAGGCAGCGTGATGTAAGCGAACTTCTGCCAGCCCGTTGCGCCGTCTACGTCGGCGGCCTCGTACGGATCGGAGGGCAGCGTGGACAAGCCCGCCATGACGATCAGCGCGATCATCGGCGTCCACTCCCATACGTCGATCAGCACGAGCGACGGAATGACCTGCGTCGGCGAAGCCAGCCACAGCTGGGCCGGGAGGCCGAGTGATTTCAGCAGCAGGTTGGCCACCCCGATGGACGGCTCATAGATGAGGAGCCAAACGAGGCCCATCGCGACGGGCGTAGCGACCATGGGAAGCAGGAATAGCGTTTTGACGAGGTTTTTGCCCATGAATTCACGGTTCAGAAGAACGGCGATCGCAACGCCGAGCACCGTTTGCAGCACGATCGCAAACAGCGTGAACTGGAACGTCGAGGATACGGCGTGCCAGAAGCGCTCGTCCTTGAACAATGCCAGATAATTCGTAAGCCCTACCCATTTCGGCGGCGTGGTCGCCGACATGCTCCACTCATAGAAACTGATTCTCACCGTATACGCAATGGGAAACACCATCATGAGCAGAACGAACAGCAGGGCGGGCAAGGTGTAAATCCATTTGAGGTTGCGGTCGAACCAGTTGGTCGGCATCCTTTTCCATCCCCTTTCGGTTTGCTTTAAATATCGGTAAGGCCGTCCGGGAAGAGAAAAGTGCCCCCTCGGTTTCGCACAAGGCTTGCCGCGAAGACACTTTCCTGTTCGTTCCCTTTAGCGCCGTTTTATTTCGATTTGTCTTTATCGATGATCGCCTGCAGCTCTTTGTTCGCCTGCTCGGCGGCCGCTTTAATATCTTCGCCTGTCATCGCCTTCAGTACGATGGCGCCTACCGCGTCGCGGGCTTCGCCTACGCTGATGACGGTCGGACGGTCATGGTCGACGCCGCCCTTGGACGATTCCTTGATGACCGGTACGAGGTCGGCCGGGAAGCCGGTCGTGCCTTCCGGTTTATCCCATACGGACATCCGGGCGCCCGGGTTTCCTTTTTGCTGCGTCTGAAGCACGATTTCTTTGCTTGTCGCCCACTTAATGAACTCCCAAGCCGCGTCTTTGTTCGCGGACTTCGAATTCATCGCAAGACCCCAGGAAGTGATGTTGTACGGCTTGGAGCCGGCGGAACCGCTAGGGAATACCGCGAAGCCCACTTTGTCGGCGATCGTCGATTTCGACGGATCGGTCGCATTCTGATAGATCGAGTTCGCATCGGTGTAGAACGCTACTTTGCCTTGAGCGAAGATGCCGATCGCCTGCGGCCAGGACATGTTGAGCACGCCCGGAGGGCCGTAGTTTTTGAGCAGATCGGCGTAGGTCGAGAACGCCTTGATCGCTTCCGGCGTGTTGACCGTCGCTTTGCCGTCCTTCATGAAGTCCGCGCCTTCCGAGTAGAGGAACGACGAGACCTGCGTGATGAGCGGTGAACGCTGACCGCGGGCCACGAAGCCGTACATTTCGTTCTTCGGATCATGCAGCTTCTTGACGGCGGCGACGAGTTCGTCCATTGTTTTCGGAACGGCGATGCCGGCTTTTTGCAGCAGATCCTTGCGGTAATAAAGAATTTCCTGCTCCGTGATGATCGGAACGCCGGCCAGCTTCTTGTCTACGGTTGTAGAGCTGACCGCCGCCTTGGTGAAATCGCCGAAATCATAGCTCGGGTCCTTCGATACGTAGTCGTCGAGCGGTTGAACCCAGCCGTTCTTGTAAAAGAGCTGGCCCTCCTGCAGCGGGCGGTACATGAACACGTCCGGGGTCGTCGATCCGGTCGTAAACTGGACGGTCAGCTTCTGTGTCAGCTGGTCCTCGAAGAAGCTCTGCACTTCCACCTTCATGCCCGTCTGCTCTTCAAACTTCGGCAGCAGCGGCTTGATCGCTTCGCCCCACGGATGGTTGGCGGTCACGAGCGTTAACGTCTTGCCTTGAAACGGTTTGGCGGCTGGAGCGCCTTGTCCCTGCGCGCCTCCGGACGGTGCATTGTTTCCGCCGCCGCAGGCTGCCAGCATGCCGGTTGCCATCACAGTCGTAAGCCCTACGCCGAGTAAGCGCTTTACGGATGTTTTCATCTTCGTTATCCTCCCTTAAGCTGTTGGCCGAGCTGCCTTCGTTCGGCCTGCCCCCTGTTTTGCGTTGTTTTTGTTGATAGACTAAGCTTAAGCGATCTTAGCGTTCGAAGAAATAACGGAGATTAAACATCGATAACGCGAAATGAATGAAAACGTACCTCGTACATAAACATGAGTATTCACGCTATTTCAGGTACGGTGGGGAGGTTAGCGAAAGCGATGCGGGAGGAACGGAAGCGGAAGGATGGGCAGGCGGCTGAAGGTTCTCCGCCGGAAGGGGAAGCCCGGAGCAGGACTGCGGGGATGGAGAAACAAAGTTCAGGAGGGACGGGTCGGACGGATGAGACGGCGGCGAATGGACGAGGCTTTCCCCGTGCTGCTCCGCTGCTGCTTCAAGCGCGTGAAGCGATGGAACGACTCGTTCGCGAGCTGCTGGAGCGGCAGGCGGGTGACGGATCGTGGCGGTATTGCTTTGAGATGGGGTCGATGACGGACGCCTTCATGATCATCGCAAGCCGGGCGCTTGGGTTTGAAGACGATGCGTTGATCGGGCGGCTTTGCCAGCGGATCCTGCGGAAGCAAAGCCCCGGAGGCGGCTGGAAGCTGTTCGCGGATGATGAAGCGGAGGGAAATTTGGACGCTTCCGCCGAAGCTTACTGCGCTTTAAGCCTGTCCGGCTGCGTTCCTGCGAGCAGTGAAGCAATGCAACGGGCCGAGCGGTTTATCCGGAAGAAGGGCGGGCTGAGACAGGTAAGAAGCCTGCTGACCAAGCTGATGCTCGCTGTGGTCGGCGCTTCCCGCTGGCCGGAGGCGGCGCCCGTGCCGATCGAGCTGCTTCTGCTGCCTCCTTCCTTCCCGCTCAGCTTGTATGACTTCTCCGGGTTTGGCCGCGTTCATTTGGTTCCGGCACTGATCTTGGCGGACCGCCGGTTTGTTGTGCCGCTGCCCGGCCTGCCGGACTGGTCGCCCGTTCAGAGCGCGGAAGGGGTCCGGTCCGTTTCCGATCCTTGGAGCGAACTTCAGCTTAGCCGGCACCGGTCCCTCCTTCAGCTACTGCAGCAGCATGGGCCGAAGCTGGCGGAAACTCAGGAGCAGCTGCACGCGAAGGCGGTGCAAGCTGCGGAAAGGTTCATGCTGGAGCGCATCGAGCCCGACGGGATGCTGTACAGCTATGCAAGCGCAACGTTTCTTATGATCTTCGCGCTGCTGGCTCTCGGCTATGACAAGCAGGATGCCGTACTGCGAAACGCATGGGAAGGCATGCGCCGGTGGGCCTGCTACGGGGACGGCGAGGCCCACATCCAGAACTCGGGCTGCACCGTCTGGGATACGGCGCTGATCGCGCATGCCTTGCAGGAGGCGGGTGTGGCAAGCGATCATCCTGCCATCCGGCAAGCCTCCTCGTACTTGCTGTCCCGGCAGCATACCCGGTTCGGGGACTGGAAGCTGCACGCCCCGTCCGGCACACAGCCGGGGGGCTGGGGCTTCTCCGACGGAAACACCCGCTTCCCGGATGTGGACGATACGACCGCGGCGCTGCGGGCGCTGAAGCCTTCGGCGGCGGGGCAAGATGCCTGGAACCGGGGGCTGCAGTGGGTGGTCGCGATGCAAAACGCCGATGGGGGCTGGCCCGCGTTTGAGCGGGCTACGGACCTTGAGCTTTTGTCCTGGCTGCCTATCGACGGCGCGGAATTCGCTGCCGTCGACCCTTCCTCGGCCGATCTTACGGGCCGGGCTTTACAGTTCCTTGGGACCTTTGCCGGCCTACGCCGCAATCTTTCTATCATACGCCGCGGCACGGAGTGGCTCTTGCAGCATCAGGAGCCGGACGGCTCCTGGTACGGACGCTGGGGCATCTGCTACCTGTACGGAACGTGGGCGGCACTGACAGGTTTAGCCGCAGCCGGACTGCCGCCGGAGCACGAGGCGATCGCCAAAGCCGCCGATTGGCTGCGCAAGACGCAAAACGCCGACGGCAGCTGGGGTGAATCGTGCCGCAGCGACCGTCAGCGCCGGTATGTTCCTCTTGGCTCGGGCACGCTGTCCCAAACGGCTTGGGCCGTCGATGCCCTGATCTCGGTAAGCGTGAAGTCTTCACCCGAGCTGGAGCGTGGCGTCCGCTGGCTGTCCGAAGCCCGCCTCCGGCCGCCGCACTGGACGGACAGCTATCCTACGGGCTCCGGATTGCCGGGTACCTTTTACATTCGTTATCACAGCTATAACACGATTTGGCCGCTTCTTGCATTGGCCCATTATATCCGTAAATTCGGGTAGATGCGGAGGGCGGTCGGACTTATTCGCTAGGGCTTGTTCGGCTCCCGCTCCATCTGCTTGTATACCTTCAGCAGCTTCGCGACGGGGATGCCGTCGATCGTCATCCCCTCCGAACGGCAGTGGCGCAGCGCCACCCCGCTCGTCGATCGTCATCCCCTCCGAACGGCAGTGGCGCAGCGCCACCCCGCTTAAGTCGCAATCCGCGAACACGGCGCCCGGAAACGCGCAATTCAAGAACCTGAGCGGCTTCGGCCGCTGCCCCTCGCGGTAATCCGGATGCCAGTCCGGAGGCATTGTTGATCTCCTGGTACCCTCCCTAAAACGAAAAAACCGGACCGAAGTCCGGTTTCCTCTGCCGTACGACAACCGCGTTCATGCGGCTCCGAATGCTGCTACTCCACCAATCCCGTGCGCTCTACGCCTTCCACGAACCAACGCTGCGCGAAGGTGTAGACGACCAGCACCGGCATGATGATGAGGAACGAAGCCGCCATCTTGATCGGCTCCGCAAAGATGCTCGGGCCGGATTGCTCCGCCTCCGCGGACATCGCCGCCGCCAATCGGGATAACGAAATGGAGAGCGGCACCTCCTTAGCTCCGAACATGTACATCGACGGGTAATAGAAATCGTTCCAGTTCCACACGAACGAGAACAGGAAAACGACGATGATCGCCGAGGTCGAAATCGGCAGCATCACGCGGAAAAATACGCGGAACACGCTGGCGCCGTCAATCTTGGCCGCTTCCTCCAGCTCCTTCGGCAGCGTCGAGAAGAACTGTCGGAAGATGATGACGAACAGTGCGCCCTTCAGTCCGTGGCCGAAGATGCCGGGAATGATCATCGGCAGGTACGTGTTGATCCAGCCCAGCTGCTTGAACAGTAGGATCGACGGAAGAATCGTCACCTGCGGCGGCATCACGAAGGTAAAGATCAAGCAAACGAACCAAAACTTCTTCAAAGGAAAATCCAGCCTTGCAAACGCATAGCCCGCAATCGCGCAGGAGACGACCTGCAGCACCGCCACCGATAGGGATACCGTCATGCTGATCGTAAACCCGCTAGGGTACTTCAGCAGCCGGAACGCTTCCTGCAGATGTCCCCAGAACAGGGAACGCGGCACCCAAATGACGGCCGGGTCCAGCAAATTGCCGGCATCCTTGACCATGGTTGTAGCCATATAAATGATCGGCTTGATGTAAATAAACGCGGTATCGACGAGAATCAGATACATGAACAGCCGGAAGATCAGCCCTTTATCCGCTTCCTTCCCTAGCAGCACATTCCGGGTGGACAGCAAGAGCTTGCGGGAATTGAGTCCCGAAGCGGACAAGCGCCGGTTCCGGATAATATCGATCATTCGCTCCATGCGTACTTCCTCCTTTCTATCGGCCTCCGCCGGAAGCCTTGGCAAATCGGCTGAAGATCAGAATCGCTATTCCCATGAATATGAGAACGATGACAAAGTAGATCCACGCCAAAGCGCTTGAAAGCCCGTAGTTGGATGTATTGACCTTGCTGATGATCGGATTCGACGGATAGGTGAACAAGTCCACTACCGTATAGATCAGGTTAAGGAAGATGAATGGCGCGAGGCCCGGCAGCGTGATCTTCCAGAAGGTCTCCCAAGGGTCCGCCCCGTCGATGCGCGCCGCTTCGTATACCGAAGCGGAGATCGTCTGGCGTCCCGCCAGGAAGATCAGAATCTGTACGCCGGAATACCACAGCACGATGACGAAGGAGTTGATGATCGCCATGATCGGCTTGGACCAAGTGGTCGGCAAATACGTATTCAAGAAAGAGCCCACATCGAAATCTTGAATGAAAGCGAGGGTGCCTTCTCCCTGGGTTATAAACTCCTGAATGATTTGACCGGACGAGAAAATGACAGGCAAGAAGAAAATGACCCGGAAAAAGCCCCGCCCCAGAAATTTCTGGTTCAGCAAAATCGCCACCAGGAGCGAGAACACGACGATGACCGGAATCATCATGAGCGCCTGTTTCAGGAACGGGAGCAAATCGTTGTAAAGCAATCCCCCGTCCGCCAACAAAATTTCACGGTAATATTGGAAGCCGACCGGCGTGTATTCGATCCCGCTGGCCGTAATTTTGACCCGTTGGAAGCTCATATAGAACGAGTAGCCCAGAGGGAAAGCGATGAACGCCAGGAAACCGAACACCCAAGGGGCGATGAACAGAGACCCTTCGAGCTGCCGAAGGGCGACGGCGTTCAATCGGAATTTGCGATTCATGGTGTCTTCCCTCCCGTCACGACGATGAAATCTTGCCCCGGCACTTTCAGGTTGCCGTTCGTATAAGTTTCCGCATTATAGTTGATGACGATCCGTTTGCCGCCCTCATACACGACTTCCTTCACATTCGGCGCGAGCGTACGGTGACCGACGATCGCCTTGTTCTGCACGTCGCCGAGCGCCTGATTGAACCGCTGGTACTCTTCGACGGCTTTCGCTTCCCAATCCCGGTAGTTCATGCTGTAATACCAGATGCCGTAGGCTCCCTTCATCGCACCGGACGGAGCGTTCGTGAATACGAAGGACGGATACGCGCCGTATTCGATCGCTCTCAGGAATTCGGACTGATATTGATCCCGCAGATTGGCCCAGTTGGACGTATACGTGATCAGGCCGTGAAGCGCGATTTGCGTGAAAGGAATACTTTCGTCTACGAACAAATCGTAGGAGAAATCCTCGGGCAAACGGTGCAGATGGGTTACATTGGACAGCGTGTAGAAGTTCGGTCTCTCTATGCTGACGCCTCCCAGCGTATCCAGCGTTTCTTTGAGCATCGCGTTCTGGGTCTTCATCTCTTCGGTCCGGCTCGCCTTGTAACGGTCATTGAAATCGGTATCGAGGTAGCGGCCGACACCGTCCTCGAAATAAATGCCGTCCACGCCGAGCCCTTTATACTGCTTCAAATCATTGCTGAGCACGGAAGCCGCGAATTTCGTACTCATCAGCGTGATCGTATCGCGGTTATTGAAGTTCTCGAATGTCAGCAGGCGGCCCGCCAGATTGCGCATGCCGTCGTATCGGGGGCTGAAGCCGTTGCCTTGCGTATTGTTCAGCGTATAGTTGGCCGTCAGGAATACCGGTATTTTGAGCGAATGAGCGAACTGGATGAACTGCTTCATCCCGTCGCCTCCCCCAATCCGCGAATCGACCGGGAATACTTGGCCGTAAGAGCTGTAGCCGTCCTTTTGCCAGCCGGAATACTGAATGGACATATTCTCAATCCCCAGGCCGTACAGCCGCTTGACCATTTCCATGGCCTCGGAGGTCGTAGTCCCTTTCAAATATGCGTCCCAAAGCAGCCCTTGCTTGCGGTCCGCGCCGACGATATCGAGGTAGAAGGGAACCTTCGGACTGTCTGCTTTGACCGGTTTTAGCCCCTTCTCTTTCATCAAATAATCGCGGTATTTCAAGGCCATGCCTACGTAATCGTTCTTCCCCTGCTCGAGCGGATAATAGCGCATCGCACGCTGGGGCACCTTAAACATCTCTTTACTGTAGGTGTAAAAGCCCGCATTGCCCTTCTGGCTCGTATTCTGGAAAAATTTGATCCGGTACTGCCACTCCGAAGTGATCCAGTTCGAACCGCCGAAAGCGCCGGAAGGCGATGCGAAAAGCTTGGAGTATTCTTCGCCGCCGGTCATGACCGCAACGAACGCCGAGCTGCCGGATTTCATGCCGAATACAGGCATGGTGACCTTCTGACGCTGCGTTCTTTCGTTAAAATAAGAAATATCGCTGCCGTACAGATTTTCCCGGTATACCGACTTGTCGTTGCTGCGGTTCACCTTGAAGTGGATAAGCGCTCCCGATCCGTCGGGAAGCACGATATATCCGTCTTGGCCCGAGGACGGCTCCGCGCCGAACATCGGATAAAGCTTCAAGTTCAGGAGGCTGAACTTCCCTTCCTTGATCCCGTCGTCGATAATTTTAGTTTCTACATATTCGGCGGCCAGCTTGACTTCAACCGGAATTTTGAACTGCGTTCCGCCGAAGCTGAACGTAACCTTGAACCCGTCCTGCGTTTTCTGAAAGCCCTCCAGCGTGCCTTTATCCTCAAGCCAGCTGATGATCTTCGGCTGCGACTTGAAATTCGCCATGTCGATGTATTCGATCATGATCGGCGAACGCAGGTTGTTCCTCCACGTGCCGGTGATCGTTTCCTTCGGCCAATAGTCCGGGTCCGGAAAGGAGCGGTATACCTGTCCGCTGCGTTTGTCCTCCAGCTTGAAGTGAGCCGTCGTGCTGTCGACCAGGAGCCTTAGACTCGCATTCTCGGCAGCCAAAGTGAACTTGCCGTCATCCGGCAGCTCGTTCCTCGCGTTCGCCGGCGGTGCCGCGGCTTGCTGCGGCGCGGGCTGGGCATCAGCCGGCGCAGCCGGCTGCTGACCTGCCGCAGGCTGCTGCGCGGTCTGACCCGCCGCCGGCTGCTGCTGCCCTGCGGCTGGCTGCGGCGCGGCTTGGCCTGCCGCCGGAGCGTTGTTATCGGCCGCACGGAGCAGCGGAACCGCTTGGAAGGTGAGTAGCGATGCGCAGAGCACGGAAGCTGCAGTGATGACGGTCAGCTTCGTTTTTTTGCTTATGCGGCTCATCGGATCGTCACCTCCTGGTAAATGGAATAGAAGAAGTCTTTCAATTCGTTGCTCAACCCGAAGGTGATGAAGATCAGTACGCCGAGCATCGTCATGGTAAGCAGGGATAAGAAGATATTCATGGCGGATTCCCCGACGCTGTAGTTTTGCATCGCCTGCACCTTCCAGAAAATCAGAGCGGCCACCCATACCATGAGGCCCGTGCTCAGGAAGTTATAGATCGACTGCTCGCTGAGTGTCATCACATTGGAAATCAGCGTGAGCGGCAGACCTACGATGACGAACGGGAACAGCGCATACGTGCTGCCGTAAACGACATCGCGGAACCGCCCTTCCCCGCGGTAAATCGTACTGATCAAATAGTTGGAAATGACCCATCCGACCCAGACGACCAGGAACTGCACGATCACCGTGAACAGATTCAGGTCAAGCACAACGGACGGATTAAAGGTAAAGCTGGTACCTGCCCGCATGACAGCGAAGGAGGCGATAGCCAGTACGAGCATGATCAAGCTGCTCCATAAGCTGCCCTTGCCTTCATAGCGGATGGCGGTAAAGCCGTCGATCGGATGCTTCAAAATATAAAACGCATGCTTAAGCTGCACGACCATCGGAATTTTCGAGCGCTCCCGCTCGCGCCAGCGTCTCCGCCATTCCGTCTTCTTCGTCAGCCGGTTCAACAGGTACAGCCCAATGCCGCCGATCAGAACGATGTTCATCAGCGTGCCGAAATGTTGCTGGAACCAGCGCAGCCGGATTTGCCAGTAAGCGTCGGAGTAGCCCTGGGCGAAGCCCGCTTCAAGGAACAGCTTCTCGGCGCGTTCATAATCGCCCTTCTTGTAAGCCGCCTTGGCAAGCCCGAGAACCGCCGGAGTATAGAAGGAGTTCAAGCGGAGCACCTCCTCCCACGGCTTCTCGCTCTCCTCGTACTTGCCTTCCTGCGTCAGCTGGTTCGCCTTATGCACCATGGCGCCGAATTCCGACAGCCGGAACATCTGAACCGCGTTGTTCTCTTCGTCCAGAATGAACAGCTCGTTCTTCGAATTCGCAGCAATCGCGGATGGGGTCTTCACCACACCCAGCTTCGACGTCGACGCCGCCACGTCGCCTCCCCAGTAGAAGAGCAGATTGCCGCTCGCGTCATACTGGTTCACATATTTCAGCGTGGCGTCCACAGCCGTAATATTGCCGTCGCCGTCGACCGTCAAATCGTTCAGTTGAGGCTTGGCGTTCTTATCTTTCGGAGGGAACCGGATCTCGCCGTAGTTTTTGGTTTCGACCTTATCGGTGTATTCGTCTTTGGCTGCGAGCAGGTCCTTGCCCGCCATATTCAGTTTCTTGATCTGCCCCTTAGGAATATCCTTAGTCACCGTATAGATCAGGCCGTTCTTATCGATCGTCACGCTCGCTACCGAGCCCGGAAGCTTGCTGATTTCCCGCAAATACATTTCCCGCGTATACAGCACGCGCTTGATCGCATCCATGACGGAAAAGTCCGTCTTGTTGGCGCCGAAGAAGCTCTGGAAGTTCCCTTCCGGATCCAGCTGCAGCAGCCCCTGATAGCCGCCGAGCGTGGCGATGTAGAGGAAACCCCGCTTGTCGACCACAAGTTTAATCGGATCGTACTTGAACGATTCCGGGAGGAACTTCGAGTCCGGACGCTTGAACTCCTTGATCAGCTTGCCGTTCTTGTCGAGCCGGACAACGCGCTTGTTGCCGGTATCAGCTACATAAATGTCGCCTTTGCCGTCGATGAACAGCCCTTCCGGTTTCTTGAGCGGGCTTTCCTTGACGTCCATGATCCGGATCAAATTGCCCGCCGGGTCAAGCTGCACGATCCGGTTGTTGCCGGTATCGGCGATGAAAATTTCATCCTTGTCGTTGATGAACAAGTCCTTCGGTTGGACGAGCGGCGAGAACACCTGCTTCGACGGGTCCTTCGGATCGGGAATGTAAATCTCCCTTCCGAGCACATCAACCGGATTGTAAGCGGACTGGGTCCAAACGAGGCGTCCGTAGTTATCCTTATAATTCGTATCATATGGCACGAAAGCCCATGCGCCGGCCGGAGCCAAAGCTAGCAACAGTACGAAGGTGGCCAGCGCGAGGAGGAACGGCTTGTGCAGTTTCTTTGAGCGCAACGGTTCTTCCTCCCCTCTTATTTAATCCCGGAGTGAGCCATGGTGGCGATCACTTTACCCTGGAAGAATAAGAATATGATCAGATTGGGCACGAACATGACCATCGCCGCAGCCGCAGCCGCCCCTTGACGGGCTACGCTGTTGGCCAGGTTGTTCGTAAGCGTCGACAGAAAGAACGGGAAATTCTTCATTTGGTCGTCCTGCATGAACAGCGTCGACGTTTCGGTATTCCCCCAGGAATGCTGGAAGGTAAGGATGGCTACGGTAGCCACTGCGGGCAAGCAGATCGGAATGACGATGCGCAGGAAAATAAGTAGCTCGCCCGCTCCGTCGATCCGCGCCGCCTCCAGCAGCTCGTTCGGCAGTTGGTCGATGAACTGCTTGAGCAGGAATACCCCGACCGGCATGGCCACGAGCGGCAGAATATGGCCGAAATACGTATTCATGATGCCGAGATGGCTGACTACGAGGTAACGCGGAATCTGGACGGCCTCGGGGGCGAACATCAGCGTAAGAATGATCGTTGCAAATACGATTTTATGTCCCGGAAACCGGTGCTTGGAAATCGGATAAGCGCACAGTGCGCTTACGATGGTTACGCAAACGACGGCGCCTCCGGAGATGATAAAGCTGTTGAACAAGTACCGCGTAACCGGAACCGTGGACGTCGAAGCGACGAGGAACAGCTCCGTGAAGTTCTGCAGCGACGGCTCCCGGACGAAGAAGTTCGGCGGATACACGAACAGCTCGCTGTAGGGCTTCAGCGCATGGTTGAAAATATAAACGAGCGGCAGCAGCATGAAGGCCGATAGGATGACGAGCAGAACGAGCAGAAACTTCTGAAAGCCGTCCATTTGCTTCAGCTTGGATTTCTTCTTCCATGGAAGCCATCGTTTCATTGAAGCCATCTGACTCTGCATCATTCATCCTCCTTCGAGCCGAACAAGCCCCAGCAAAATTTGTTGGATAAATACATGAGCAGCAGCAGGAATACGGAAATCGCCGCCGCATACCCCATCTCGAACCGGATAAAGCCGTAGTCGTCGATATGGTTGATGATGAGGTGTCCGGAATACTGCGGCGTCGGGTTCTGGCCCGAGAGCTCCACCCCGATCGCCCCCGCCTTAAAGGTGGATACGATTGCCATGACCGCGCCGAACAGCATCTGCGGCTTCATCGAAGGAATGGTAATGTACCAAATCTCCTGAAGCCGGCTCTTCATGCCGTCGATTCGTCCGGCTTCATACAGCTCCGGATTCACGTTCAGAATACCTGCCAGCATCGCGAGGAAGCCGACGCCCATGCTCGACCACAGCGTGACGGCAATCATGGAATTCATCAGGTAAGCCTTGTCCGTGACCCACAGCTTCGGCTCGTCGATGAAGCCCAGCTGAAGCAGTATACTGTTCAGGTAACCGATCCGGTCCCCGGTAAGGAGAGGGAGCCATACGATCGACATCGCGATCCCCATCGTAAGCGACGGGGTGTACATGGCGAGCGCGAACCATTTGCGGGCCGAAGCCGGCAGCTGGGTGATGAGCCAGGCGAGCAGGAAGGCGGCGATGTAGCCGCCCGGCCCGACGATAATGGCGAATTTGAACGTATTCGGCAGTGCGTATTTCAAGAACGTCAAATCCTGCGAGATCAGGTACTGAAAGTTGGTCCAGCCGATGAACCGAGGCGGCTCGATCGCATTGAAGTAGGTGAAGCTGAGTCCGACCGCGGCGAGCACCGGGATGACGATAAAGGCCAGAAAGCAGAGCATGAACGGCGCAATAAACAGGTAAGAAATCCGGTAAGCCCAAATGTCGGACAGGAGTTGCCTCAGCTTCTCCGATAAGGACGGCTTGACTGTGGCGGTATCCCGCTGCGCCAAACTTCCTGCGGTATTCGCTTGATTACTTAACATACGGCTTCACTCCTTCCCACGGCTTGTTCACGACCGGCAAATCCATCGTCTTGATCGAATTTCCGTCCGCATCGACGAAGCCGAATTCCTGCTGCTTGCGCCGCAGCTCGCGGTTGATCTCCATCTGGGCCAGCTCCAGCGAATTGCGGTAATTCATGCCGTCCACAACGGTCCGGTTCCACGCATTGCTTATTTCCCGCGGAACGAAATAGCCGCCCGGCAGGTTCGGCATGTCTTTATACCAGGCCCACTGCTGCAGAATGACGTTCGCATCCTCGCGCTTCCACGGCAGCTTGGTGAAGGCCTCCAGATTGGACGTGTTCCAGCGGAACGAAATGCCGTTGAACGCTTCGAGATCCGAGCCGTAGCGCTCCTGCACGTCGGCGGAATTCCACCACTTCAGGAATTGCCAGGCTTCCTGCTGCTTCTTCGACGCTTTGAAAATAACGCCGCTCGACTGGCCCCCGCCCGCCCACCTGGCGACGGTGCCGTCCGGCTGCTTCGTCCCCGGAATCGGAGCGATGCCCCAGCGTCCGTTCAGCTCGGGAGCCGCGGCGGACAGCTGGATGTACATGTTGTAATCGGAAATGCCGATCGGCATTTCCCCCTTGCGGAAGTGCTGGTAGAAGCTCGGCACTTCCCGTTCCAGCGCATAAATGTTGAACATATCGGTCCATTGGCGGAACGCCTTGAAGCTTTCCGGTGAATCCAGCATCGTCTTGGAGCCTTCTTTGTTAAAGAAATCCGCTTGGTTCTGATAGAAAAACATCATGTATTCCTTCGGATTCACATAGAAGTTCATATAATTCTGCTGCAGCGTCGGCAGCATATCGTACACGTCCTGCCAAGTATCCGGAAGGCTGAGTCCCATGCGGCTTAAAATATCTTTCCGGTAAAACAATACCTGGAACGATTGCGTTTCCGGGATAGCGTAGTATCCCTTGTTATAATAGAAAGGAAGCCAGGAGCCCGGGCTGTACCGGTTGTAGATATCCTTGAAGTCCGGGAATTTCGACAAGTCCAGTACGGAGTTCCGGATTGCATAGTCAACCGGCAAATCCTGCGATAAGCCGAGCGCGACATCAGGCTGGATGCCTGCCGCATTGGACAAAACGAGCAGCTGCGTATTGGGGAGCAGATTGACCTTGACCTTGATCCCGGTTTCCGGCGTAAACTGCGCATCCGCCAGCTCCTGCAGCTGGGTCACATAGTCGCGTCCGCGGTGCACCCATACATTAAGCTCCGTATCCTTCATCTTGCCAAGGCTATCCTTGGTCCGGAAGGTGTAAAAGAAATTCATGATCATGCCTTTGACCTTGGCTGGGAACGAAGCCGTCATATCCGGAAACTTCTTCTCCACCGGCGCTACATAAATCTCATCCAGCTGCAGCGGCTGCTGAATCAGTTGTTCGATAAATCCGCTGACCTTGGTCTGTATGGACGCGATCTGGTCGCCATGATACGGAATATCATCTACCTTGCTAAGCAGCTTCTGAATGTCCTGAGCCGACGAAATGAACCCTTGACTGATATTGTCGGTCCGTCCGTTGGCCTTCTCCGTCTGCTCCGCCAGCTTCATCAACACGGCGGCTGCATCGTTTAGACGCTTCGGCAGGTCAGGCAAATCCTGCTGTATCTTCCAGGTACGGTTCTTGTCATCGACGCCGCCCGTAAGCGACTTCAGGTCCTGGACCACCGTTTCGAGCAAATCGGTCAGCTGCTCGATGCCGAGAATCATCGGCTTGTATGGCGCATGCGTGACGGTCATCGTTAGCGAGTGCTTGCCCTTCTCCAAATAAAACTCGTAAGGCTTGCCCGACGGGTCGGCCACTTCAATGCCGGCCCACGCCGTGTCATATCCGAAGCGGTACGTAAGCAGTTCCTGGAACGGCACTTTGCCGTCAATGCGGATCGTCCGATAGGATGCCTTCTGCGAAATGAAGTTTTGCAGCGCCCGCATGCCCAGCTTATATTTGC
This sequence comes from Paenibacillus gyeongsangnamensis, assembly GCF_027533625.1. Taxonomy (GTDB): domain Bacteria; phylum Bacillota; class Bacilli; order Paenibacillales; family NBRC-103111; genus Paenibacillus_G; species Paenibacillus_G gyeongsangnamensis. The sequence goes on from NZ_JAQAGZ010000018.1 coordinate 111,726, forward strand.
CGCTCTCCGGCACCTCGAAGTTCCAAGTCAGCGCCTGATTCTGGTTCCACCACTTCTTGCCGCCGATCGTATTGAAAGTAATGTACCCATTCGCCTGCGGTACGGTGCGTTGGTCGGAATCCGACACCATCTGGATGGCGGAATCGCTCTTGATCGCCGGCTCTTCCGCCTGAATCGTAAGCGAACCGGCCTGTACCGGCTTGGATGCCGGATAAGTCCCCGCCACCTCGCTGTAAGGCTTCAGCTTCTGCGGCGCCTGGAGCCGGATCGATTCGATCGCCACGGGCTCGTACCCTTCCAGGCGCAGCGTATGCGTCCCCTTCGTAAGAAACCACTGCAGCGGCTCCGCATAAGCGCCGCCCGAATCGAAGAGCGGCTGGACCGTCCAGGACGTAATCTCCTCCGATTTCGGCCGGATATCGTCGCCGTCCTGGTCCTTCTTGATCGGACGGGCATCCCGCCATTGCCGGTACAGCGTAATGGAAGAGGACTCGCGGAACGGCCGCTTGCCGTCCAGCATCATGTTCCAAACGATCGGCCGGCGAAGCCCCTTGCCTGTCACCGGCCGGTACGATACCTGCATTTCGTACAATCCGTCCGCAGGCACGTCCACTTTGTACTCAACGTAGCCGTTCGAGCTTCCGTTCCAAACCAGAACATTGTCCTTCCCTTCATAGCTGCCCGGGCGAATATCGGCGCCGCTCGACACGGCAGCGGGATTCGCTCCGGCTATCGTAATCGGGGCTTCCGCAGGCTTCGCCCCTTTATCCAGCCAGCCCTTCAGCACATCCGCGTAGTAGGGCTCCGTATCCGCCGCCTGGATCAGCTTGCGGTTGGATGAAGGCGACGAGCCTGGCGCCGGCGCTGACGCTGCCTTCTGCGGCTGCGCTGCCGGCGCGGATGCGGCATCTTTCTTCGTATCGTCCGCCGCCGAGGCCGAGTTCAAGCCTCCGGGCGGAACCAGACAAGCCGTTCCCAGCAAGCCGGCCATCAACAAAGACAGTAAGCGCTTCCAAGGTTTATGGGTGTTAACGGACAACAAAAGGTTCACTCCTTCCTTCCGGTTCTTTTCGCTTAATCCATAAACCGTTCGCCGGTTTCGCTATGGAAGAACAGCGCTTTGGACATATCGATCGCGACTTTGATTTTGTCTTCTTCGGCATAATGATAACGGGGATTCACGCGGGCCACCAGCATCCGTTCCTGACCGATATCCAAATGCAGGAACCGGTCTGCGCCCATCAGCTCGCTGATTTTGAACACACCCGGCACGACGGCGTTCGGGAACGCCTGGAACACGATCTCTTCCAGACTGACGTTCTCCGGACGGATTCCCAGCGTTACCGTGCGGTTCACCTGCTTGTTCTTCACTAGGCAATGGGCTTTGCCCTCAGGGATCTCGATGGCGAAGCGCGGGGTATGGAATTCCAGCTTGCCCGGCACGTTCTCCAGAATTCGCCCGTCGATGAAATTCATCGGAGGAGAGCCGATAAAGCTGGCCACGAACGTATTGTTCGGCTGCGTATAGATCGTCTCCGGCGTATCGACCTGCTGGATAATGCCATCCTTCATGACCACGATCCGGTCGCCCATCGTCATCGCCTCGATCTGATCGTGCGTTACATAGATCATGGTGACGCCCAGCTTCTTATGCAGTCCGATAATTTCCGTCCGCATCTGTACGCGCAGCTTCGCGTCAAGGTTGGAGAGCGGTTCGTCCATCAGGAACACCTGAGGATTGCGCACGATGGCACGTCCGAGCGCGACGCGCTGGCGCTGGCCGCCGGACAGCTGGCGCGGCTTGCGGTCCAGGTACTGCTCGATCTCAAGCACCCGGGCCGCCCGTTTCACGGCGAGATCGATCTCATGCTTCGGCAGCTTGCGAAGTCGGAGTCCGAAGGCGATATTCTCATAGACGCTCATGTTCGGGTACAGCGCGTAGTTCTGGAACACCATCGCGATATCGCGGTCCTTCGGTGGCAATTCGTTCACCAGCGTATCGCCGATATAGATCTCGCCTTCCGAAATATCCTCAAGCCCGGCAATCATCCGCAAGGTCGTCGATTTGCCGCAGCCGGACGGTCCGACGAAGACAAGAAACTCCTTGTCTTTAATTTCCAGATGGAAATCCTTAACGACCGGATGTTTATCCTTACCGTATCGTTTATATAGGTGATTGATCAATATTTTGGCCATGTAATCGCCTCCACGCGCAATATACACTATCTTAAGGGTAGTCTAGCGGAATTCTTGTGAAGATAGTGTGAAGGTTTTTCCATAGCATAATAGTCCATGTTAATTGATCGAATCGTTCATTTCGCCTCCGGCAACTTTGTGTTAATTTGGTAAAAGTTTCATTACAAAAGATACTGTCCTGGTTTTCCTGAAGGAGGGAATTGGATTTGGAAATTCAAGCTGCACCCCCCGTCGCTTCCGGGATGAAAACAGCTTCGAAGGCGGATAAGAAGCAGCTGTTCAAACGCTATCTCGCATTCTTGAAGCCCTACCGGATGACGCTGCTGGGCATTCTTGCGCTCGGCATATTGCAGTTCGCAACCCCCATGACCACCCCCTGGATGACAAAAATACTCATCGACGAGGTGCTGCCGGGCAAAGAGAGCTATTGGACGCTCGGAAAAGTCACGACCGTGCTGGGGGCCGTGTACTTGTTCGGCATATGGATTAATTTTGCACGGGGGTCGATTACGTTCCGGCTCGGGAACCGGATGGTGTACGACATCCGCCAGCAGCTGTACCGGCACATGCAGCAGCTGTCCCAGCGCTTCTACGATAACCGTCAGGTGGGCAGCATCGTCACCCGGATCATCAATGACGTGAACGGCGCCCAAAATCTCGTGAACGGCGGCATGATCGGCCTTTTCTTCGACATGTTCCTCGTGCTGTTCGCCGGCTTTATGCTGTTCAAGCTGCACTGGCAGCTCGCCGTGCTGTCTCTGTGGATGCTGCCGCTGTACTATCTGGTCTTCACCAACATGAATGTGCGCATCCGGCTCACATGGCGGACGGTGCACCGCCAGATGGAGCGGATTCAAGGCGTGCTGGTGGAGCGGATCGGCGGCATGAAGGTCGTGCAGTCGTTCAATCAAGAGGATCAGGAGATGAAACGGTTTGAGAAGCAGGCCAAGCATCACATCGGCTTTGCGAACCGGGCCAACCTGCTTTCCAATTCGCTCGGGCGCATCAGCCAAACGTTCACCCAGGCCGGCACGCTGCTGATCTGGTTCGCCGGAGGACTGCTCGTGTTGAAGGGCCATTTAAAAATCGGGGAGCTGGTAGCTTTCCAGGCCTACCTCGGCCAGCTCTACGGTCCCATTCAACGCTTCGCCGAAGCGAACGTGACGATCCAGAACTCGCTCAGCAACATCGAGCGGATTTTCGAGGTATTCGACATTGAGCCCGAGGTGACGATCAAGGAGAACGCCGTACGGATCGCCGCCTGCCACGGCTCCATCGTGTTCGACAAGGTCACGTTCACCTATGTCTCCGAACGGCCGGACCGCCCCGGGGGCCGCGGCAAGGGACAAGGAAAAGATGCGGCTTCCCGGGACGAGAGCTCCGTCGACCCGGATTTGGTCGAGCTGATCAAGCCGGACAAGAAATTCTACTTGATCCCGCCCAAGACGAGGCCGGAGCCGCTGCCAACGGTCCAGGAGCACCGGCTCGCATTACGGAGCATCAGCTTTAAGGCGAAGCCGGGCGACGTCATTGCACTCGTCGGACCGAGCGGCGCAGGCAAATCGACGCTTGTTAATTTCATTCCCCGCTTCTACGATCCGGACGAAGGCTCTGTGAAGCTGGACGGCGTAGACCTGCGGGACTACGATCTGTACGACCTGCGGCGGCAAATTGCCGTCGTGCTGCAGGATAACGTGCTGTTCTCCGGCACGGTGTTCGAGAACATCGCCTACGGCGATCCGGACGCTACCGAGGAGAAGGTGATCGAAGCCGCCCGCGCCGCCAACGCCCATGAATTCATCATGGATATGGAGCAGGGCTACGACACGATCGTCGGTGAGCGCGGCGTACGGCTGTCCGGCGGCCAGAAGCAGCGGATCGCTATCGCCCGCGCGCTGCTCAAGCAGCCCCGCATTCTCATTCTGGACGAAGCTACCTCGGCGCTGGACGCTGAATCGGAGGAGCTTGTAACGGAGGCGCTGGAGCGGCTGATGGAGGACCGGACGACCTTCATCATCGCCCACCGGCTCGCCACCGTCGTCCGCGCCGACCTCATTCTCGTCATGGACCGCGGCGAAATCATCGAACGGGGAAGCCATGCCGAGCTGCTGGCCGCCGGCGGCCTGTACAAGGATTTATACGTCAAACAGCTCAAAGCGATGAACCCGGAGGAAATGATGAGGCAATCGATGGGCTGGTAGCTGATAGCTGCTAGCCGGCAGGCGGCGGTCTCGCTTAACGGGTCCGCCGCAGCCGAGGAACGAGAAGAAGCCAAGCTCCGCTTCGCGGCGGAGCCTGGCTTCTTGTTTAGTTGATAAGAATTGATAAGTTTTCGAAGGCTTATCGCTTCGCATCAACCTTGATAAACGCGCTGGTTCTTGTAAGACAAGGACGGCGTAGCCGTTTATCCTGGTGTCAGTGAAATCTCCTCATATACTCCAGCTCGTAGATCAATTCCTGGTTTCGCTTTCCGATCACTTTGGCAGGCACGCCGCCTACGATCGTGTAAGGGGGAACATCTTTCCTCACCACGGCGCCGGCGGCAACAACCGCACCTTCCCCGAGCCTCACCCCCGGCAGTATGACCGCCCGGCTGCCGATCCAAACATAATCTTCAATGGTTACCTTCCCCAGCACGCCGGCAAACGTTGGACTGTTTACTCCGTGCTCCGCCGTGAGGATCATCACTTCGGGGGAAATACTGACATTATTGCCGACAGTAAGCCCGCCCCTCCCGTCCAACGTACAATCCCGGTTAATGACGGAGTGGTCTCCGATCTCGATCCCTCCGCGCGTCATTAGCTTTTGCCCCATATGAACTGCCGTCATTTGGCCGATCCGAATGCCGTATATTCGTTTATAAAAGAAATACCGGATCGAATAAAAGGGGATGCCGTTCACCACATGATTCGCCGTATAGTGCAGCAGCTCGCTAACGAATTGTCTCAGACCCATTCCCGGAAGCACCTCATTATTCTAAATAGATTAACTATGATACATTATGTATCATAACGGTGATAACCGTCAACTCTATTGTACAAGCACCCCTCATTAGTGACCTTGCCATAAAAAAACCGGCTGTTCCGAAGAACAAGCCGGCTTTTCACCCTCTGAATGATTCGTTCCCTTAAGGCTTCACGTCATAAATCTTATACAAATCGTCCAGCATCAGGTTCGCCGCTTTGACGCCCCCGGCCGTGTTCCACGTCGCATCGCTCACCTTGATCAGCTTGTTGTTCTTCACAACCTTCAGGTTCTTCCAGAGCGGATCGTTCATCCATTCCTGCTCCTGCTTCGTTCCTTTGCCGTCCCCGATCTCATACGTGAAATAGAATACCTTATCCGCCGCGTCAAGCTCCGGCAGCCGCTCCTTCGTAATATCCTCGAACGACTTCTCGTCGCTCTTCGGATCGGAGCGCGGAATGCCGATCTGCTTGAAGATGACGCCGGAAAACATATCGCCGTAATAAAAGCGCGTCTTCCCGCCCATAAAGCGGACGACGGCCACTTTCTCCTTCAGCTTGTCGCCGGCCTTGCTCTTGAAATCGTCGATCCGCTTGTCGAACGCGGCGATGACCTTGTCGCCTTCCGCCTTCTTGTTGAGCGTATCCGCATACAGCTTGAAATTACTCTTCCATTCGCCTCGCAGCGTCTCCGAGAAGACCGTCGGCGCGATTGCTTTCAGCTGCTCGTAGATTTTCTCTTGACGCATCTTGTTGCCGATGATCAAGTCCGGCTTAAGTGAAGCGATCAGCTCCAGGTTCGGCTGAGATTCCCCCCCGACCGTCTTTACGCCTTCCATGTCCGCACGGATATGATCGAACCATGGGCTGCCGTAGTACGATTCTACAGCGCCTACCGGTTTGACGCCGAGCGCCAGTAGCGCTTCCGTGCCTTCGTTCGTCAGTACGACGACCCGCTGCGGATGCGCGGGCACTTCCGTTTCGCCCATCGCGTGCTTGATCTTGCGCGGTGCGTCGGCTGCCGCCGCCGAACCGGACTTGTCGTCGCCAGTCCCCGGCTGCGCCGCAGGCTTACTGCCCCCGCAGGCCACGAGAACTAAGGAAAGCATAAAAATCAAGGCCAGCAGCGCCGCCGGTTTACCTCGAAGCAAACGATCGTGAAACCCCATTTTGTTTATTGACCTCCCAAGTAAAAATGCAATGCATCCCAAATTGATAATGATTATCATTAACGAACAATATATTACTTGCAGCAGCCTCACTTGTCAAAAAATACTTTGATAATGATTCTCAAATTCATTGACAGGTGATAACCACTCTCATACAATGAAATGAGCCGGGCCACCCGGCAAGGGTCCTCTGGGAAAGCGCAAAGCATTCCCGCCGTCCCTTCAATCTTTTTTAACATCACCCGCTGTAGGCGGGTTGTGACAGGAAGCAGGCTGCGCCCTTATGAACATGAACATGAACATGAATACCAACCGGATCAACTTCCGCCGATCCTATAAAAGCATCGGATTCGCTCTATCCGTACTGCTGCTCGGAGCCGCCATGACCTTCAGCGTCATGTTCGGACTCCGCACTTACTCCTGGGAGCAGATCGTTTCCGCTTATATGCAGTTTAACGGCTCCAACGAGCATATCATCATTCAGACCGCCCGTGTGCCGAGAGCGCTCATCGCCGCGCTCGTTGGAGGCAGCCTGGCCGTCGCCGGAGCTTTGATGCAGGCGATCACCCACAATCCGCTCGCTTCGCCCAGCATCTTCGGGGTGAATGCAGGGGCGGCTTTTGCCATTGTATTGTCGGTGGCGCTGTTCAATGTGTCCGGACTCTCGCAGTTCACCTGGATCGCCTTCCTCGGCGCAGCGGTGAGCGCAGGTCTCGTTTATACGCTCGGCTCGCTCGGCAGGGACGGCCTGACGCCGATCAAGATTACGCTGGCGGGCTCCGCCATGAGCGCTTTCTTCGCTGCGCTGACCCAAGGCATCCTGCTGGCCAGCGGCAAAGCGTTCGACCAGGTGCTCTTCTGGCTCGTCGGGTCGGTGGCGGGACGCACGATGGACATGTTCCTGTCCGTCTTCCCTTATATGCTCGCGGCTATCATCGGCGCATTCCTGCTCGCCTCGCCCATTAACGTGTTGTCCATGGGCGAAGACGTGGCCAAAGGCCTCGGGCAGCGGACCGCACTCGTCAAAGCCGCAGCCGCGGTCGTCATCGTCCTCCTCGCCGGAGGCTCGGTGGCGGTGGCCGGTCCCGTCGTCTTCGTCGGGATTATCGTGCCCCATGTCGCCCGATTTCTGGTCGGAACGGACCATCGCTGGCTGCTTCCTTACTGCGCCGTGTTAGGCGCGCTGCTGCTCGTTAGCGCGGACATTGCGGCCCGCTTCATAGCGATGCCGAAGGAAGTGCAGGTGGGCGTGACGACCGCACTGCTCGGCGTTCCGTTCTTCGTCTACATCGCGCGGAAAGGGGGGCTGCCCGGATGAAGACGACCGCAAGAAGCCGTTATGTCACACTGCGGGGCCCGCTTTATTCTTACCTGGTGCACAAGAAAGCCGTCACCGTCACTCTTCTCCTGCTCGCCGTCACGACCGTACTGATGATCGTAAGCACGGGCATCGGCAGCGTCTACATCGCTCCGGGCGAGGTGGTCCGCTCGATCTTCGGCTTCGGCTCCGACTCGAGCGAAATGATCGTCCGCTCGCTCCGTCTGCCGCGCGTCATCATGGCGGTGCTGATCGGAGCGGCGCTGGCGGTGTCCGGTGCGATCCTGCAGGGTATTGTCCGCAATTCGCTCGCTTCCCCCGATACGGTCGGCACGACCGGAGGGGCGACGCTCGGCGCGGTGCTGTTTTTCTTCTTCCTCTCGAATAAGCTCAGCATTCATCTGCTGCCGCTTGCGGCCGTCATCGGAGCGTTTGCGGCCACCCTGCTCGTTTACATCCTCTCGTGGAAAAACGGCGTGATGCCGCTCCGGCTCGTTCTGGTCGGCATCGGCTTCTCGGCCGCCATGAGCTCGCTTTCGTATATGCTGATGATTTCCGGCCCGATCGTCCTGGCCAACCAATCGCTGACGTTCATGACCGGTAGCGTCTACGGCGTCTCCTGGGAGAAATCGGTGCTCCCTCTGCTGCCGTGGATGATCGTCCTGCTGCCGCTGATCTTCCTCTGTGCCAGGCACCTGAATATTCAGGGGCTGGGCGAGGATATCGCGAAGGGCGTCGCCTTCGGCGGCGCGATCAACTTCATCGGCCTGCTTGCCCCGCATATCGGCCGCAAGCTGGTCGGCCCCAGCTTCGGCGCGCTGCTGCCGGTAAGCGCCCTGTGCGGCGCGATCATCCTGCTGCTGGCCGATCTGGCCGGACGAACGCTGCTGCCGCCGCACGATATTCCGGCGGGCGTATTCACCGCGGCGATCGGGGCACCCTTTTTCATCTATCTGCTGTACCGCAGCCGTCATCGCTGACGCAGCCGCCGTCCGGCTTGCCACCATACTTTGAAGGAGCTGACGCTCATGACGCACCAACCCGCAATGGAAGCCCGGTCGCTTCATCTGTCCTACGGGGATACCGCAATCTTCGATAGCCTGAATCTCAGCATACCGAAGGGCCGGATTACCGTATTCATCGGCAGCAACGGCTGCGGCAAATCGACGCTGCTCCGTTCCCTGGCGCGGCTTCTGAAACCGAAGAGCGGAGCCATTCTGCTGGACGGCGAGGCGCTGCTTCGGCTCCCGACGAAGGAAATCGCCAAACGGATGGCGATTCTGCCGCAAGGTCCGGCCGCTCCCGAGGGACTCACGGTGCTGCAGCTCGTCAAGCAGGGCCGCTACCCTTACCAAAGCTGGCTGCAGCAGTGGTCCGCCGAGGACGAACGCAAGGTCCGCACCGCACTGGAGTTGACCCGGATGGAGCCCTACGCCGAACGGACGGTGGACAGCTTGTCCGGCGGACAGCGGCAGCGGGCTTGGATCGCGATGACGCTGGTGCAGGATACGGATACGATTCTGCTGGACGAACCGACGACTTACTTGGACCTTACGCACCAGATTGAGGTGCTGGATCTTCTGTTCGAGCTCAACGAACAGGAACGGCGCACCATCGTGATGGTGCTGCACGATATGAACCTCGCCTGTCGGTATGCCCATCACATCGTAGTGATCAAAGACGGGGCCGTGTACGGCGAAGGCCGTCCCGAGGAGATCATGACCGAACGGCTCATCCGGGATGTGTTCGGCATGGAATGCCGCGTGGCGCAGGACCCGATCTTCGGGACGCCGATGTGCATACCTTTCGGCAAAGGACGAATGCTACTACCACGTCAGGAGAGCGGTTATGAACATGCGGAACGCGAGCTTGAGAACGTTTGAAGAAGACTTCGGCCTCCTCCTCGGGAAGACGGATGACGACGCGGGGCTTTCCAGCCTCCGATGCCCCGGGGAAGAGCTCCTGACGCGGGAAGGCCTGGAGAGCCTTCTCCGCCGGTTCGGGCAAGGTCTCGGCTCGACCGCCTGGAAGACGACGGCCTCCCTCTTTACCAAATACTATGCGAAAAAGCTGTGCGGCGTCCTCTACGCCATGTCGGTTATGGACAAGGGGCTGCTCCTGCCTCTCCGCTGCGCCGTGCTGGAGCTGCGCGAAGCGCCGGATTTCCGCATCCGAACCGGGAACGCGGAGCTTGTCCCCGCTCCGGCGTCCGGCCGGGCGGCTTGGCGCCGGGAGACGGTGCGTCAGCTGTTTGCGGAGCATCTTGCGCAGCTGCTCGATGCGATCGCCAGACATACATGTGTGAATAAGGACATCCTGTGGGAGAACGCGCTGGTCTATATCCGTCACGGCTACGGCGAATGGGTGCAGGAAGCCGCATCGGAAGCGGACCGGCAGCGGATCGAGGGCGATTACCGGTTTCTTATGGAGGAAGCGGGGCCAGACCTCTTGGGCGGCGAGGACGCCCATCCTTTTGCCGGGTACAGCACCGCCCTCGTGCCGGGAAAGCCCCCGGTACGCAAAACGTGCTGCATGCGCTGCTTGCTGCCCGAAGCCGCGTACTGCAAAACTTGTCCGAGAGCGAACGGTTAGCGGGCTTTCGGGGCGTGATCGTACGTGAAGGTCTCGGAGGACGGCAGCAGCCGGCTTCCGCAGGCCTCCAAATTTTTTTGTGTTTGTGATTTTTTTCACATCGAAAGCGGATGTCCTATGGTACATTAAAGATGCGGTAAGGAAGTTAAAGATAAAGCGACGGACCAGCAAGGCGGGAATGAAAGCAACGCCCCGAGCGATGCCCGGGGAAGCCGCCCGGGAGCCCGGCAACCGCTGCAGCCGCGATCCTCACAAGGAAAGGAGCAAGAGCCATGAACGCGCAACTCCGCTTACGATACCTGCTTCCGAACCCGGGAAACCTTGTACGTTCCGGCCAGTCCCGGTACTCTCTTGAATAGACGGGAAGCCTGCTTTTTATAGGTTAATTTGTGAAAAAAATCACTTAAATATCCGGTGGTAGCCCCACCTTAAGGAGATGTCGATCATGATGAAATTTTGGAGAGAAAACGTGTATGCTGCCGGTTTTACGCTACTGCTTCGGTTGTACCTAGGCTGGACTTGGATGACAGCGGGCTGGCACAAATTGACCGCCGGCTTCGACGCCACAGGGTTCCTTAAAGGCGCTGTCGGCAAGCCGATTGTCGATAAAGCGACGAACGAGCTCGTCTACCCGACCTTTACGGCTTTCCTGGAGCACTTCGCCCTGCCGAACGCCAAGCTGTTTAACATTGTGATCCCGCTCGGCGAGCTCCTGATTGGTCTCGGCTTGATTCTCGGCGCTCTAACCTTGACGGCCGCCTTCTTCGGGATGTTCATGAACTTCATGTTCCTGTTCGCCGGTACGGTAAGCACGAATCCGTGGCTGATTCTCCTTGGCGGTATCGTCCTTGCGGCGGGCACCAATGCCGGACGGTTCGGCTTCGACTTCTACCTGATGCCGCTGCTCCGCAAGCTGCTGCACCGCGGCGGCAACGATCATCACACGCCTAACGTATTCAAAGGCACGAAGCCGACAGCCCACGCTTGACGCGGCGGACGGTCTAAGCGGCGCAAAAGGATCGGGGGAAGTCCCCCGATCCTTTTGCGCTGCTTTTATGCCTCCGGAAGCAGCACCGTGAACCGGCTGCCCCGCCCCGCCCCGCTCTCGGCCTGAATCGTGCCGCCATGGGCATCCACGATCCATTTGGCTATGGAGAGGCCGAGCCCCGTCCCGCCTTCCTGGCGGGAGCGGGCTTTGTCGATGCGGTAAAACCGTTCGAAAATATGCGGAATTTGATCCTCCGGAATGCCGATGCCGGTATCCGTGACGACGAACCGCGCTCCCTTCTCCGACAAAGCGGTCTCGAGCGTCACGCTCCCGCCCTCCGACGTATATTTAATCGCATTGTCCAACAGGATGACGAGCAGCTGGCGAACCCGCTCCCCGTCCAGCCGGGCGGTATCCGGACCGCCCGCATGGACCGCATGCCGCAGCTCCAGCGCGATCCGCTTGCGCTCTGCCAGCGGCCGCAGCTTCTCCACCGCATCTTGAGCGAGGCCGCGGAGCCCGATCGGTTCCCGCAGGATCTCCACGGCGTCGGAATCGCTTCGGGCCAGCGTGAGGAGCGACTCCGTCAGGCGGATCATCCGGTGCACCTCCTCGTCCATATTGCTCAGCACCTTACGGTGAAACGGCGGCAGCGCCTCTTGCTCCTCCCCGAGAATCTCAACGGACGACTGCATCACGCTGAGCGGCGTACGTAGCTCGTGAGAAGCGTCCGCAGTAAAATCCTGCTGCCGCTTGTAAGCGCGGACGATGGGCACCATCGAACGGCCGGCCAGCAGGTAGCCCATTCCGCTGGCCACCGCGAGCAGGCAGACCGAGAATAGGAGCAGCGCGAGACGCATTTGGCTCAGCAGCCGGGTATCCCCGGAAATGTTCTGTCCGGCCAATAAGATTCCGTTGATGTCGGGCCAAGGATACGCTTTGAGGAAATACGTATCGTCGCCGCGCTCGACCAGATAGCCGCTCGAATGATTCACGGGCAAGCCGTGTCCGTGTATATTTTGGCTCAGCCAGGCCGTCCAAAACGTCCTCATCTCATCATCGTAGGACGAGCCGAAGATCGGGTCGCCGCTTGGGCCTACCAGAAACATCAGCTCGTTCGATTGAACGGCATCCAGGTCGATCAGCCCTCCGCTTCGGCGATCGCCGGGTCCGGGGCCGGGGGGACGCCTGTCGAGCGGCTCCTTTTTGCGGTGCTCCAGCGTCTTGACCGCTTTATCGTATATGCCGTCGACCGCCGCATTCTGATTGCGGTGCAGCGTCTGGCTGAGCACGACATAAAACAGCACCGTCATGAGCAGCAGGATCAGCGCCAGCATGACGCTGAAGAAGATGGTCAGGCTGCGCCGCGTCTTCTCAAACATGCGTCATTCCTCCAATGACAGCCGGTAGCCGAGACCTCGTACGCTGTGTATGATTTTGTCCGGGAACGGGTCGTCGATCTTCTTGCGCAGCAGCTTGACGGTGGCGTCCACCGTATTGGGCGTCACCTCGGCATCGACTCCCCATACCTGGTCCATCAGCTGCTCGCGCGAAATGATTTGTCCGGTATGCAGCAACAGAAAGGTCAGCAGCTGGAACTCCCTCCGCGTCAAGCTGACCGGGCTGCCGCTGCGCACAACCTCGTGCGTCACGCGGTTGAGCAGCAGCGTCTCGCCCAAGCGGCATTCGTCGCCGGTCCACTCGGCCGGCCGGCGGCCGAGCGCATGGATCCGGGCATCCAGCTCTTCAAAGGCGAACGGCTTGACCAGATAATCATCCGCCCCCGCGCGCAGTCCCGCCACCCGGTCGGGCACCGCATCCTTCGCCGTCAGCATAAGCACGGCGGTTTGGTCTCCCCGTTCCCGCAGATCGCGGCAGAGCTCGATCCCGCTTTTGTAAGGAACCATCCAGTCGAGGATATATAAATCGTAGGTGCCGCGGCGCATGTATTCCTCAGCCGTTTCTCCGTCCTGTACCCAGTCTACGCTGTGGAACTGCTGGCCCAGCTTGTACTGCACCAGCATCCCCAGCTTCTCGTCGTCCTCCACCAGCAGAATATGCATCTTGCGCCCGACCTCTCTTCTGACGTACGGCCATCCTGATCCGAATGACCGTCAGTAATCCTATCATAACACAGCTGGCCCCGTAAAAAATTCCGATCCACGGCACTTTGCTGTCCGACCCGGCTCCAATGCCGTGCAGCATGGCCGACAGGAATACGGGGTAGGCCAGCAAATGAATGTACTTCCACAGCCTGTAAGGGATCAGACTCTTAAAGTCCGTCGTGATCAGAACGAGGATCAGTCCGTAAATCGTCAGCGTCCCGAGCCCGCTCCAGAAAGGATCCTTCGGTGCGGTAAAAGGTACCAGCAGCTGCGGCCAGCCGTAAGGCATATATGTGTCGATCATCAGTATGAGGCCGTGAACGAGCCCGATCAAGAGTCCCGCATTCGACGTCCGCGAATGCCAGCGGTACAGCCGGGCTTTGGCCTGTCCCTTGAAGAGGGGCATGCTGTAGAGGATGCCGAGGGCAACCCCGGCGAATAATAGAGCATATGAAGTCAAACCTGCAATACGTATTATCCACCAGGTCGGCAGGTTAATCAGTAATCCGGCCATAGGTTAATCCTCCTTCGCTTTCGTTATCAGGGGAGTCGGATGACGCCGGGCGAAGCGTCACGGCATCCGGGCGCTCGCCCTGCCACTGCTCCAGCCACTGAGCCTCCGTACCGTAATAATGCCTTAATCCGTCCTTGGTTATGAGCAGCGCCTGATACCGGGGACCTTGCCGTCCGAGCCATTCGAGCCCTTCTCGAAGGCCGAGGATGCAGACGGTTTTGGCGGCTATCTCGCTCTCTCCCGCCGTCCTTCCCGCAACTGTGCATTGCGCCACGTCGGTCCGCACCGGCCGCATGGTCCGCGGATCGATGAGGTGATGGCGTTCGCCTTCGTCCGTACTCCAGCGGCGCCCGATCACGCTGGAGGTGGCAGCCGCCCCTTCGATCAGACGGAGCTTGGCCAGCGTCCGCTCGGGCTCCCAGGGGTCGGCCACCTCTACCGTCCAGGGGCTGATCTGCGTTCCGCCCCAAGCCCGCAGATCGCCTCCGGCATTAATCAGGCCCGCCGCGGCTCCCGCGCCGGAGAACCAGGAAGCCAGACGGTCCACCGTCCAGCCTTTCACGAGTCCGCCAAGATCGAGGCGGCCGCCCTCCGGCAGGCGAACGATACCCATCCGGGGATCGAGCGTCAAGGCGGTCTGCGCGGCGGTCGGCGGTTTCGGTTTCAGTTTCAGCTTCGGCATGGGCAAACGCAACCGTGTTCCCGCCGCACTCTTCAGCCGCTCAAAGCTGACGTCATATCCCGCCTGCTCCAGTGCCGGCAGCACGAAGGGCTCGTATATGCCTTCGGTTCGAACGCGGTAGTCTTCAGCCAGCTGCAGCACGGCCATCATGGTCTTCGATACGAAGCACGGACGGCCTCCGGAGGCATTCAGACAGGAAAGCTCGCTGTCCTTCCGGAAGCGGCTGAAGATGCGCTCCGCGAACTCGAACCAGCTCTGCGCTTCTGCGGCCAAGCCTCCGGCAGAAGCGTCCAGCACGACGTCCACGTCCGTATTCATCGCCCTGAAACGCACCGACGCGTAAGCTTCTTCGCCCCGGGTCCGCATCACGAGCTCCTCGTCCGCGTTCTGGGCTTGGACGGCGTCGTCGTCTGCGGCGTGCCGGGCGTGCTCGGCGTCATGGAGCCGCTCCCTTGGCTCCCGTAGTCCGGCGAAGTAATGCCGTCCTGCGGGGCGCTTCCCTGCGAAGTCCCGTCCCGCAGCCGCCTATGCCTTCCATGCGGACGCTGCAGCTGGCCGCCATCCTGTCCAAAATCCTGTTGGCGCTGCCGGAACTGGCCATACTCCTGCTGTACCGGGTCCTGCGCCTGCGCCTGTGCCGATTGCGGCTGAGTCGCGCCCTCCGCGAGCGCCTGATTATGAGCTATAGTGAAGGCGGGAGCCGCCTTAACGTGATTGAACAGCAGCCCTGCTGCGAGCGTACAGCCTGCGGAGACGCTCCATTTGATCAGTTTCGATCTGGTGACGGATCTCATCGAGTGACTCTCCTCTCAAGTGAATGAACCCAGTATAGACCCCCATTCTGAAACGGACATGAAAGCCGCCGCCTGAGAAAAGCACAAGGCGCCGGAAGAATGAACGATGTGAACATCGCGGTTCGGAAGGCCGCCGAGCAGGCGAACACTGTTAGCGATGCCGACCGGGCGGCGGCAGGCTCGGGGAAACCAGGATAAACAGCTTCGCCGTCCTTGTCTTACAAGGACCAGCGCGTTTATCAAGGTTGATGCGAAGCTATAAGTTGCGAAAAACTTATAAATTCTTATCAACTAAACAAGAACAACCGTCCGGAATACCCGGACGGTCAGGCTGTTGAGAAACCCATGAAATTGAGAAATCTGCCTTGTTCCTCCGGTGGGGTATCCCCCTCCGGCCGCTGTTGTTACCCGTAAAATGTTCAATTTATTCGCTATGCAGCGGTCATTTTCCGATAACAAAGGCGGGCGCTAACGCTCCTGCAGAGGATACCCCACCTTCTACCTTTTGCATTTTTCTGCATATCCGGGTTTCTCGTCATTCTGACCGTCCGGAACACCCGGACGGTCCTTGCGCGGTAACCTATGTGTTCGGGCGAGGGTGCGTAGGCAAACGCTGCCCCAAGCCGGAGCCGTAACGGCCGACCTGCCAAAAAGAACAGCTGCCTTGACCTTGCCGGCAGCTGTTCTTTTTGTACTCCTCACGGTCCCTTTGGGCTTGCCGTCCGGCGAGCCGTTTCAACTCGCCCCGGCTCCAAGGGAACGAACGCCTGATTGCGCTGCGGCGAAGCGTGGATCGCGCTAGACCCGCTCCACCATCAGCGCGACGCCCTGCCCTCCGCCGATGCACAGCGCCGCCAGGCCAAGACGGCCGCCGCGCCGGGCGAGCTCGTAAAGCAGCGTAACCAGTACCCGGGCACCGCTCGCGCCGATCGGATGGCCGAGCGCAATCGCGCCGCCGTTCACGTTCAGCTTCTCATGCGACACACCCAGCTCCCGCCCTACCGCAAGCGATTGGGCCGCGAACGCTTCATTCAGCTCGAAGAGGTCGATCTCCTCTATCGAGGTGCCGGTCTTCGCAAGCAGCCGCCGGACGGCGTCTACCGGCCCCAGTCCCATGACGGACGGGTCCAAGGCGGCCGAAGCGTACCCCCGAATCCGGGCCAGCGGCTTCATCCCCAGCCGCTCCGCCTCACGGGCGGACATGACCACAAGCGCCGCCGCTCCGTCATTGATGCCGGAGGCATTGCCGGCCGTGACGGTGCCGTCCCGGCGAAATGCAGGCCGCAGCTTGCCGAGCCCTTCCGCCGTCGTGCCGGCGCGCGGAAACTCGTCCGTGTCGAACGGGACGGGTTCCCCCCGTCGCTGGGGCACGGATACTGGCACGATCTCCTCCTTGAACCGTCCGGCGGCGATCGCTTCTTCCGCCTTCCGCTGGCTGGCGGCTGCGAATTCATCCTGCTCTCGGCGGGCGAGTCCGTACCGCTCGGCAATATTTTCGGCGGTGATCCCCATATGGATGTCGCACATCGCGCACCATAAGCCGTCGCGGAGCATGGAGTCGACCAGCTTGCCGTCGCCCATCCGCAGGCCCGAGCGCGCCCCCTCCAGCAAATACGGGGCCTGGCTCATATTCTCCATCCCGCCGGCCACGACGATCTCCGCATCGCCCAGCCGGACGGCCTGCGCCGCAAGCATGACCGCCTGAAGACCCGAGCCGCATACTTTGTTCACAGTCAGAGCCGGTACGGCGTGGGAGAAGCCTCTTTTGACCCAAGCTTGTCTGGCCGGATTCTGCCCCAGTCCCGCCTGCAGTACGTTGCCCAGAATGACCTCATCCACCTGTTCATCCTTCACGTTCGCCCGGCGCAGCGCCTCCTCGATGACGACGCCGCCCAGCTCCGTCGCGGAGACGCCCGCCAGCGAGCCTTGAAAGCTTCCGATCGCCGTGCGTACAGCGCTGACGATTACCGCATCCCCGCTCATTCCAGTCCTCCCTGTCCGCAGACGCCGAGCTGGTTATCCAGCCGGGAATCGACCAGGAACCGGGCTTCCGTCTTCGCCCGGACCTCCTCCAGGCTCGCTCCGGGCTGCAGTTCCACCAGCATCATGCCTTCGCTTGTGAAATCAAACACGGCCAGGTCCGTAATGAGCCGGTCGACGACGCCCTTTCCGGTCAAGGGGAGGGTGCACGCCTGCTTCACTTTCGCTTCGCCGTATTTATTCACATGCTCCATAATGACGACGATCCGCTTCGCCCCGCTTACGAGATCCATGGCGCCGCCCATGCCCTTCACCATCTTGCCGGGAATCATCCAGTTCGCCAGGTCTCCGGACTCCGATACCTCCATGCCGCCGAGAACCGCCAAGTCCATGTGCCCGCCGCGAATCATAGCGAACGACTCCGCACTGTCGAAGTAAGAGGCGCCCGGCACCGCCGTCACGGTTTCTTTGCCCGCATTGATCAAATCCGGATCTTCCTCCCCTTGCAGCGGGTAAGGCCCGATGCCCAGAAGCCCGTTCTCCGATTGAAGCATGACGTTCCGGTCGGCCGGAATTTCACCTGCCAGCAGGGTCGGCATACCTATACCCAAATTGACGTACATGCTGTCCCGGATTTCTTGTACAGCTCGCTGAATAATGATCGAACGGTGATCGCTCATGTCAATTCCTCCTTAGCTGCTCCGGACCGTCAGACGCTCGATCCGCTTCTGGTAGCCTATCCCCCGGACGACGCGCTGCACATAAATCCCCGGCGTATGAATTTCATCCGGGTCCAGCCCGCCGGTCTCCACGATCTCCTCCGCTTCCGCGATCGTGATGTTGCCGGCCGCGGCCGCCAGCGGGTTGAAGTTGCGCGACGTCTTGCGAAACACAAGATTTCCCGCCGCATCCGCCTTCCAAGCCTTCACCAAAGCGAAATCGGCGGTGAGGGCGCGCTCCAACACATAAGTGCGCCCGTCAAACGTCTTATGCTCCTTCCCTTCGGCCACCAAGGTTCCGACGCCCGACGCCGTATAGAAGCCCGGTATGCCCGCGCCCCCGGCCCTGAGCCGCTCGGCCAGCGTCCCCTGCGGCACCAGCTCCACCTCCAGCTCGCCGCTCAGGAACTGCTTTTCGAACGTTTTGTTTTCGCCCACGTAGGATGAAACCATTTTGTTGATCTGTTTATTCGCCAGCAGCAGTCCGAGGCCCCAATCGTCGACGCCGCAGTTGTTGCTGATCACGGTCAACTGCCGCGTCCCCCGCTTCCGCAGCGCGGCGATCAAATGCTCCGGAATGCCGCACAGCCCGAAGCCGCCGACGACCAGAGACGCTCCGTCCCCAATATCCTGCACGGCTTCTTCCATCGAGCCCATCAGCTTGTTCATTCCCATCTTGCACTCTCCTCCCATGTTGTCTTCTCTCTCTACTGTGCGGTATATCCCCCGTCGATCAACAGCGATGCGCCGGTCACTCCCCTCAGCTTGTCGCTGGCGATCAGAACGGCGTACTCGGCGATTTCCTCGACCGACAACAACCGCTTCTGCGGAACTAACGGATAGATGACCTCATCCAGCACGCTTTCCAGCGGGACACTCCGCGTCCTCGCCAAATCCTCCAGCTGCCCCCGGACGAGCGGCGTATCGACGTAGCCGGGACACAGGGCGTTCACGGTGATGCCGTCCGCCGCACCTTCCAGCGCGGCCACCTTGGTGAGGCCGATCAAGCCGTGCTTCGCGCTGTTGTAAGCCGCTTTGCCGGCGAAGCCGATCACCCCGTTGATCGAAGCCATGTTGATGATGCGCCCGTAGCGCTGCTTTTTCATCATGGGAAAGGCGTATTTGATCCCGATAAAAGCTCCGGTGAGCATCACCTTCAACATCCACTCGAACTTCTCTACGGGAAAATCCTCAATCGGCGCCACGTGCTGCAGCCCCGCGTTATTGACCAGAATATCGAGCCGGCCATAGGCCTGCCGTGCAGCATCGATCGAGCCGGCAAAAGCAGCCTCCTGCGTTACGTCGCAGGCGAGTCCGAGCGCGTCATAGCCGCCATCCTGGAGCTGCTGTGCGGCAAGCCGCGCCTTCTCCTCCTGAATATCGGAAATGACGACGCGGGCCCCTTCCCGCGCAAACGAGCGGGCGATCTCCAGACCGATGCCGCTGGCGGCGCCGGTGACGAAAGCGACTTTCGAATCAAGCAAGCCAGTCATAGCAGCGTTCCCTCCATTGGTTTGAAGATATTGGTTTAGAAGAAAGATAGTACGGCGGCAAGCAGAAGAACGGTAAGCGTCTTGACGACCGTGATGGCGAAAATATCCTTGTACGACTGCCGGTGCGTCAGGCCGGTGATGGCCAGCAGCGTAATGACGGCGCCGTTATGAGGCAGCGTATCCATGCCTCCGGAGGCCATCGAAGCGATGCGGTGCAGCCACTCGACGCTGATGCCGGCCGCTTGCCCGGCCGCCATATACTGCTTGCCCATGACTTCCAGGGCGATCGATAAGCCGCCGGAAGCCGAGCCGGTCACACCGGCCAAAATATTGACGGATATCGCTTCCGATACGAGAGGGTGGGAGCTGAGGTTCAGAATCCAATCTTGAATCGCCTTAAAGCCTGGCAGCGTCTTGACCACGTTGCCGAAGCCGACCTCCGAGGCGGTGTTGAAAATCGCAAGCAGCGCGCCCATGGCCGCCGCCGTGAGGCCCGTCGCCAGCTTGGTCTGCACCTGCCGCAAATTGATGCATACGGCGGCGACAATGCCGAGGGTCAAGGCAATGATGAGCGCCCACGAGGAGGCAACGGTTTTGACATTGGCGATGTTGTACTGCTTCAGCACGTCGGCGCTGTACCAGTCCGCTACCGAGATGAAGCCGCGGCTCAGCAGAAAGTTGAAGAGCAGCACGAGAACGAGCGGAACGATCGAAATCCACAGGTTCGGGTACCCCTGGTTCTCCGCCGTTTCCGGTTCATTCTTATGTCCCGTGCCATAGCCTTCCCCGAGCGCTTCGGCCTGCCTGCGGCGGCGCTCCAGCCAGACCATGCCGGCCGCGAAGACGATCAGCCCGCCGATCGTGCCGACGACCGGAGCCGCGTACGCGTCCGTACCGAAATAGGCGGTCGGAATAATGTTCTGCACCTGCGGCGTTCCTGGAAGCGCATCCATAGTAAACGTGAAGGCGCCCAGCGCGATCGTCCCGGGAATGAGACGTTTCGGGATGTTCGCTTCGCGGAATACGGCCACCGCGAACGGATAGACGGCGAAGGCGACGACGAAGAGCGACACTCCGCCGTAGGTCAGCACTGCGCAGGCCAGAACGACCGACAGCATCGCCCTTCTGGAGCCCAAGGCTTTGACGATGGACTGGGCGATCGACGAAGCCGCGCCGCTTAGCTCCATGACTTTGCCGAAGATCGCGCCGAGCAGAAAGATCGGGAAGTAGGTTTTAATATAATTCGCGGCATTCGTCATATACGTTTCCGTATAGCTGGGCATCAAAGCCAGTCCCGAAATGACGACCGCAAGCAAGGTGAAGATCGGAGCGAATACAATTACCGGATAGCCCCGGTAGGCGAAAAACATGAGCAGTCCGAGTGCCAACACAATGGCCACCACTTGCACGAACACCATGCGCCTTCCCCTCTTTCCTCCTGAAAGAAATTGTTCAAACTGTCGATGCTTGATAGCGTTTACAGCAACAGTTTACAACGGGAAAGCCGGCGAGGTAAAATTCATACATCGAATAAAAACCATTCCAAAATTTTATAGGTTGGGGATGATAGCTATGGATTTGCGGAACTTAACCTATATTCTTGAGGTCGCCAGGCAGCAAAACTTCACGAAAGCAGCCGACATATTGCACCTGACGCAGCCGACCCTGAGCAAGCTGGTAAAAAGCATGGAAGACGAGCTCGGCGTCACGTTGTTCGACCGTTCGGGCAAAACGATCAAGCTGACCGACGCAGGCGCGGCCGCCGTGCAGCAAATCCATCACATTCTGAAGTCCGTGAACGATTTGTATACGACACTGGACGACGTTTCCGAGCTCAAGACCGGCTCGATCAAGATCGGCCTGCCTCCGGTGGTCAGTACGGTCTTTTTCCCCCGAATCATCGCTCCGTTTCAGCGCAAATACCCGAACATCGACTTCGACATGGTGGAAGAGGGCGCAAAAAAGATCGAGCAGCTCGTGCTGGGCGGGTCAATCGATGTAGGCGTCGTCCTGTCTCCCGACGAGGACTCCAGCTTAGGGCGGCTGCCTTTCCTTCAACAGCGTTTGTCGCTTCTTCTTCATAAGACCCACCCCTTGTCGGATCGGGCCTCGGTCTCGTTGACGGAATTAAGCAAAGAGCCGTTCCTGCTGTTCGCCAAAGGCTTTGCCGTCCGGCAGCACGTTCTCGAAGCCTGCCACAGCTCGGGGTTTCATCCGCCCATCGCCTACGAGAGCTCCCAGTGGGATCTGCTCGTCGAGATGGTCGCCGCGGGGATGGGCGTTTCCTTCCTGCCGGAGCCTATCTGCTCGAAGGTAACAAGCCCGGATGTGAGCATCGTGCCGTCCACGACCCCGCAAATCCCCTGGTACTTGTACGTGATCTGGAACAACGAGCGATACGTGTCCTATGCCCTGCGGGAGCTGCTTGCTTTTATCCGGACGGCGTCCAGACTGGAAACCGGGAAATAAAAGAGTGCCCGCCGCCATGCCGAACATGAAGCACGAGCGGTTCATAGCTGCGTTTGCGCACAAGCTTCCTGCGGACCAATGCAGCTTCCCTCCGACCCGCTCGAACAAAAAAGGCCGTCCCCCGGTCGAATGACCACGGGGACAGCCTTCACTCATGTCTATCGCAGCTTCCAAGCGATATCGTTCCAGCGCAGCTCGCTGCGGAACGTGCGTTGCGAAGTGTGCTTATCGATCAGTACGTATTCGATGCCGGCCATGTCGGCGAAATCGATCAGCTGTTCGCTCGTCACTTCGTAGGAGAATACGGTGTGATGCGCCCCGCCCGCCAAAATCCAGGCCTCCGCCGATTCGCTAAGCGAAGGCTGCGGCTTCCACAGCACGCGCGCGACCGGCAGCTTCGGCATCGGCCGCTCCGGCTGCACCGCGTCGACCTCGTTGATCAGCAGGCGGAACCGCTGGCCGAGGTCGATGACCGAGGCGTTCAACGCCGCGCCGGAGCGGCTGTCGAACACCATGCGGGCCGGGTCCGCCTTGCCGCCGATGCCGAGCGGATGCACCTCCAGCTTCGGCTTCGCGGCCGCGATGGTCGGGCATACCTCCAGCATATGCGCGCCGAGCACCAGTTCGTTATCCGGCTCGAGATGGTAGGTGTAGTCTTCCATGAACGAGGTGCCTTTGCCGCCTGCCATGATCTTCGCCACGCGGACAAGCGCCGCCGTCTTCCAGTCGCCCTCGCCGCCGAAGCCGTAACCGTCCTCCATCAGCCGCTGGACCGCCAGCCCCGGCAGCTGCTTCAGCCCGTGCAGGTCCTCGAACGTCGTCGTGAAGGCCGTGAAGCCGCCCTCCTCGAGAAAAGCGCGCAGCCCCAGCTCGATGCGGGCCTGGTATTTGATCGCCTCGCGGACCGGTCCGTCCGACATTCCCGCAGGCGTGATTTCGTAGCGCTCGGCATATTCCCCGAGCAGCCGGTTCACCTCAGTCTCGCGGACCGCGTCCACGCGCGCCGCCAGGTCGCCGACGCCGTACCCGTGCACCGTCCAGCCGAACCGGATTTGCGCTTCGACCTTGTCGCCCTCGGTGACCGCTACCTGGCGCATGTTGTCCCCGAAGCGGGCCACCTTGAGCTTGCGGCTCTCCGTATACCCGACCGCCGTACGCATCCAGCCCCCGATCCGGCTGCGGACCGCCGGGTCCTCCCAGTAGCCGGCGACGACTTTGCGGGAGATGCCGAGCCGCGCGCCGATGAAGCCGTACTCCCGGTCGCCGTGAGCGGACTGGTTCGTGTTCATGAAATCCATGTCGATGGTATCCCACGGAATGTCGCGGTTGAACTGGGTATGCAGGTGCAGGAGCGGCTTGCGCAGCTCGGTCAGGCCGGCAATCCACATCTTGGCCGGGGAGAATGTATGCATCCATGTGATGAGGCCCGCACAGCGCTCATCCGCGTTCGCCTCCATGCAGAGGCGGTGAATGTCCTCCGGGTTCGTCAGCACCGGCTTGAATTCCACAGGATAAGAAATCGCCTCGTCGCGGTCCAGCCCCTGCGCGATCCGAAGCGAGTGCGCGTCCACCTCCCGCAGCGTCTCCGGACCGTACAAATGCTGGCTTCCCGTAACAAACCAGAATACATAAGGCTTCAATTGCAGCATAAAACTTATTCCTCCTCGGATAATGGAATGAAGATGGGATTAATGCCCGCTTGCTTCCTCTTTGATCGATTTCAGCCGTTTCATCACGTCGTTTCCGCCGCGGCCGAAATAGTCGTGCAGCTTGCTGTATTCTTGATACAGCTTCTCGTATACCGCAACGTTCTCCGGAATTGGCTTGTACGTCTCTTCGCGGACCCGCGCCATCTTCCGCGCCGCCTCGACGATGGAATCGTAGCCGCCTTGCGCCGCGCCCGCAGCTACCGCGCCGAACATCGCCGCGCCGAGCGCCGGGGTTTGCTTCGAAGCAGCAATCTTGATTTCGCGGTTCGTCACGTCGGCGTAAATCTGCATCAGCAGCCGGTTCTTTTGCGGCAGTCCCCCGCAGGCGTACAGCTCATACACTTCAACACCGTTCTCATGGAACGCTTCGACGATCTTGCGCGTCCCATAAGCGGTCGCCTCCAGCAGGGTGCGGTAAATTTCCTCCGGCTTCGTCAGCAGCGTGCAGCCGACGAGCAGACCGGTAAGATCCGTATCCACGAGCACCGAACGGTTGCCGTTCCACCAATCGAGCGCGAGAAGCCCCGACTCGCCCGGCTTGTATGCGGCAGCCTGCCGCTCCAGCCACACGTGCACGCTCACGCCTTCCCGCTCCGCGGCCTCCTTCACATAAGCCGGCACCGCCTCATCCACATACCAGGCAAAGATGTCGCCTACCGCCGACTGTCCCGCCTCATAACCCATATACCCGGGGATAATACCGTCCTCCACGACGCCGCACATGCCTTCCACCCGTTTCTCTTCCGTGCCCAGCAGCATGTGGCAAATCGACGTGCCCATCGCCATGACCAGCTTGCCTGGAGTAACGACACCGACGCCGGGCACGGCCGCATGCGCGTCCACATTGCCAACAGCCACCGCGATCCCCGGCTTCAGCCCCATGCGCTGCGCCATCTCCGCCGTCAGTCCGCCGGCCTTCGTGCCCAGCGGTACGACCTCGCCCCGCAGCTTCGTCTCCGTCAAATTCTCCAGCCGCGGATCCAGCGCCTTGAAGAACTCCTTGCCCGGGTAGCCGTCCTGCTTGTGCCAAATGGCTTTATAGCCTGCCGTACAGCTGTTGCGCACGATGTTACCGGTCATCCGCGATACGACCCAGTCGGCCGCTTCCAGGAACCGGTCGGCCCTTGCGTACATGTCCGCATCCTCGTTCAAAATTTGCCATATCTTCGCAATCATCCATTCGGATGAGATTCTACCGCCGTACCTTGGCAGGAAAGCTTCGCCCCGCGCTTTGGCGATTTCATTAATTAGGTTCGCTTCCTCCTGCGCCGCGTGGTGCTTCCAGAGCTTCACCCAGCTGTGCGGGCGGTGCTTCAGCTCCGGGTCGAAACAGAGGGGCTCTCCCGTTTGATCTACCGGCAGCATCGTGCAGGCGGTGAAATCGATCCCGATTCCGATGACGTCGGCCGGATCGACCCCGGAAGCGCGGATCACTTCAGGGACGGACCGCGTTAGCACCTCGATATAATCGGCCGGGTGCTGCAAGGCCCAATCGTGGCCCAGCTTGACGCCGGAATCCGGCAGCCGCTCGTCGATCACGTTATGCGGATAAGGGGTGACATGGTCCGCAACTTCCGTCCCGTCGGACAGGTCGACGAGCACGGCACGGCCCGATTCGGTGCCATAATCGATGCCAATGGCGTATTTTTTGTTCATTGGGGCTGAGACCTCCTTCCGTCCTGACCGTAATAAGCGCCGGCTCCGTGCTTCCGCAGGAAATGCCGGTCGAGCAGCGTTTGATCCATCGGGGGCGCAGCCGGATTAAGATAAAAGGTGCAGTAGGCCATCTTGGCCACCTCCTCAAGAACGACGGCGTTATGCACGGCGTTAGAAGCGTCCTTTCCCCAGCTGAACGGCGCATGGCAGTGAACGAGTACTCCGGGAATCCGTTCCGGATCTTTATCGCGGAAGGTCTCGATGATGACGTTGCCGGTTTCGAGCTCGTAAGCGCCTTCAATCTCCGCAGTCGTCATCGGCCGGGTGCACGGCACCTCTCCGTAAAAATAATCCGCATGCGTTGTTCCCAGCGCCGGAATGCCCTTACCCGCCTGCGCCCAGGTCGTAGCCCAAGGCGAATGGGTATGTACAATTCCCCCGATTTTGGGGAATGCCTTGTACAGGGCCAGGTGCGTCGGCGTATCGGAGGAAGGCTTCAGATCCCCTTCGACGATATGCCCCTGCAGATCAAGGACGACAAGATCGTCCACCTTCAACGCCTCGTATGGAACCCCGCTGGGCTTAATGACGACAAGGCCTCGTTCCCGGTCGATTCCGCTTACGTTCCCCCATGTAAACGTTACCAACCCGTGCCTCGGCAGGTCCAGGTTGGCCTCCAGCACTTCCTTTTTCAGTTGTTCCAACATTTCGTCACCGTCTCCTCTCTTTATTCATATCATTCCTTAAACACATTATATATTTGTACGTACATTTATTCAATACTTTTTTGCTAAATAAGTGACTCGTTTTTGCTTACTTGAACAGCAAGTTAAATCCTAGTTAAATCGACGGCAGCGCCCAATCTACCAATTTCCAATTCGACAAATTCTGCTATAATGAACAGTAGATTGGACCGCAGGTCCAACATTTTCCGGCACGGATACAAAGACCTGTAAGGAGCGGTCTTCTTAAGATGCAAGCGGCAGCGCCTAACCGGCATGCCAAAAATATTCTTTTATTGGTGGTGAACGCTTTGAAACCGATTATAAAACAGCTCGTTTGTTGGACATTGTCCCTCCTTTTGGCGATGCCCGCTTTTGCCGTGCAGGCGGCCGAGCCGGCTCCCGGTACTCTCGACGTGAGCGGCGTACATATCGATGACGTTGTAAACCAAATTTCTCAAAACCATCTTACGAAATCCGACATTGTCCAATTGCTGAAAAGCATCCAACCCATGGCCGTTATGCCATCGGTTTATAATCATGTCTATGTTACCGGCGTTAGCATTACGCCAACCTCCGCTACCATTCCGGTAGGGGGAACCCAGAGCTTTACGAAGACGATTTCTCCCGCCAACGCCACGAATCAGGACGTGAACTGGACCAGCAGCGATCCGTCCGTCGCGAAGGTTGTGTACAATACCGGAGTGGCCACCGGTATTGGCGCAGGAACGGCTGCCATTACGGCGACTACGGCAGACGGCGGCTACACCGCATCGGCCGTCATTTCGGTGCTGCCCGTTACCGTGCCGGTCACCGGGATCTCGATAGCTCCTGCGGTATCGACGATACCTCTGGGCGGATCCCAAATGCTCACCAAAACCGTCACGCCGGCCAATGCCTCGAATCCGAACGCAACCTGGACGAGCAGTAATCCTTCGGTGGCGGCCGTCGTTTACGACACGGGAGCCGTAAAGGGAGTAGGCATAGGTACAGCCACGATTACGGCGACGACCCTGGACGGCTTGCATTCCGCGTCGGCCCTCGTCATCGTCGTACCCGTCCCGATAACCGGCATCACCGTCACTCCTGCGAAGGCAACGATTACCTGGGGCGACACGGCGGTATTCACAAGCAGCGCCGTGCCGGCTGGCGCCGTCAATCCCGCCGTAACCTGGACCAGCAGCAACCCTTCGGTGGCAGCCGTCGTTTACAATACGGGAGTCGTAACGGGAGTCAGCCCGGGAACCGCCATCATTACGGCAACGACCCTGAACGGCACGTTTTCGGCCTGGGCCGGCATCACCGTTCTGCCGGTGTCGGTATCGGGGATCAGCGTAAGTCCCGCGTCGGCGACGATCATTCGGGGACAAACACAGACGCTCACCAAGACCGTTACACCTATGAACGCATCCAATCCGGACGTCATCTGGACCACCAGTGATCCGTCCGTCGCAATCGTCGATCCGAAGGGCAACGTCACGGGAGTTGGGGTCGGGACGGCAACCATTGCGGCAACGACGATCGACGGCGGATATCATGCCGGGGCCGTCATCGCCGTTACTCAAATCCAAGGCAATGCCGGCGTCACCATCGTTTCGCCGAGTCTTCGCAATACTGCTAAACCTACCGTATTTTCGGGCACCGTGTATGATCCGGACGGGAATGAATATGTAGGCTTCGTCAAGGTCCGCATTAAAAATCAGAACGGACAATACTTGAAATCCGACGGCACGTTTGCCACGGATTCGACGGTCTACGATTTTCATGCACCGGTCAGCGGCTCGACCTGGTCTTTGACTTTGACCAATCCCGATTTCGCGGAGGACACGGGATCAGGCAATTATTATTATGTTGAAGCTTACGCAAACGACGGTCTCGACGGCCCCGTCAGCAGCCAAATGTTCTCCTATACGACAGGGCCGATGACGATTTCGCCGGGATATGACGTCCAGCTCTATTATTACATGGGGAATGTCGTCTTCGCCCTCGGCGTGACGAATTACGGACGTATTCATTATGTGTATCAGCCCGTTTCCATAGCGGCGGCACCTACCGTTCAACAAGTGGCGGAAGGAAAAACCGGTGATGACGCTCCCGCTCCGGAAGCCGGTTTCTTTGATACCATCGGCATCAATACGAATCTGCTCGCGCCATATCCTACAGGATTGGAAACCGGCGTGGAATACAAGGTTTATTACGTACTGGAAGACCTTAACCATCAATTCAGCCCTGTTCTGGTCACCGGCACATCCGTGATGATACCTTATCCGGTTTTGATGTGAAGTGCATACCAGGATAAACGGCTACGCCGTCCTTGTCTTACAAGGACCAGCGCGTTTATCAAGGTTGATGCGAAGCTGTAAGTTATGAAAACTTATAAATTCTTATCAACTGAAAAAAGACCATGCGGCTCTGCGCATACGCAGAATCACATGGTCTTTCTTACTTCCCGGAGGCCTTCCGGAAGTATTCCGGAAGCCGGAACTTTACAGCCTTCTCGTCGATTCCCGCACGATCAGCTCCGGCTCGAACACCAAGCCTTCTTCCGGGGGCCTCTGACCTTCGATCATTCCGATCAGCCGCTCTGCCGCCTGCGCTCCCATCCCCGTCTTAGGATGCGTTAGCGTAGTCAGCTTCACCTCGGTAGCTACCGCAAGAGAGGAGTCGTCGAACCCGACGACCGAAATGTCCTGCGGGACGCTCAGCCCACTCTGCCGAACAGCCTCAAGCAGTCGGACCGCCAATTCGTCATTGTAGCATACGAACGCCGTAGGCCGTACGGCGGGATCCGCATCCGCGAGCATCGCCAGCGCCGCCTCGAACGGCTTCGTCTGCTTGTCGTCCGTCATATAATGGACGACCGTCTCCGGCTGCAGCGGCACCCGCATATCGCGATGCGCCCGCATGAAGCCCTTTAGCCGGTGCACGCCCTGGAGGTCGTCCATCTTGAAGAAACCGGCGATCCGCCGGTGCCCCAGCTTGATCAAATGCTCCGCGGCCCGATAACCGCCCGCCTCATCGTTTACCTTCACATAAGGGCAATCGAGCTCGGCATACCGTTCGTTGATCATCAAATACGGAATTTGATGATAATCCAAGGACAAATAATAGCTTAAATTCGGATTTCCCTCCGCGCTGCGGGTAGGCTCGATGATAAGCCCGCTCAGCGGCTGGCTCATCATGAGACGCAGGCTCTCTTGCTCCCGCTGCTTGTCGTTATCCGTGCTGGACAGCAGCAGGCGGTAGCCCCTTTCCCGCAGCACCGCTTCCGCCCCCCGTACGATATGGGGAAAGATGTAATCCGATATATAGGTCGTAATGATGCCGACCGTCTGCAGCTCCGGCGTCTTGCGCCCGTGCGGGGTGGAGACGAATGTTCCCCTCCCTTGGACGCGCTGCAGCCAGCCTTCCTGCTCCAGCTCCCCGAACGTTTGGCGGACCGTCTGCCGGCTCATGCCGAACGTCTCGGCAATTTCGTTTTCCGTCGGCATCTGATCATTCGGCTTCAGCTTCCCCGAATGGAACCAGCCCAGAATCTCCTGCTTGAGCTGCAAATATTTCGGCATCGTTTTGTTCTCTCTCATCCCGCGTTAGCACCTCGTATCTTCCATCGCCGTCTTCATGAGATTCATTATACCTTGGGGCAAATTGTATGTACATATGGATGGCACCGCAGCGGCGAATTGACCGCCTTTCGGCAGTCCCAGGCTGTAGAGAAACCCATGAAATAAAGAAATCTGCTTTGGTACCCCGGTGGGGTATTCGCCTCCGGCCGCTGTTGTTACCCGTAAAATTTTCAATTGATCCGCTATGCAGCGGTCATTTTCCGATAACAAAGGCGGACGCTACAAGGGATACCCCACTATACCTTAGCATTTTTCCTGCATATCCGGGTTTCTCGTCAGTCTGACCGGTTACGCCGTCCTTGCTGTCCCGCAGAAAAACCAGGCACAATGAGATAGCTTAATATCACAAGGCATAAAATGAAAAAAGGCCTTCCGCAACGGAAGGCCACTGAAAAAACTCACGGGATCAATTCAATGCCGGCGTCGTTTTACCTTTGTCCGAACGGCGGCGTTCTCCAAGACGAAGCCCCTTTTTTCTTTTTCATCATATCCAGCACTTTGAATGCGGCAGCCCCCAACGCGATAATCCCAAGCGCATAGAAGCCGTAGCGGGTCACTACGGTATGGATGACATCCATATGATCTCCAAAAAAATAGCCCGTCATGAAAAATACCGCCGTCCAAACGAGTCCCGTCGTGTAAGAATAAAAGGCGTACTTTCGAAACGGCATCCGGTTGATGCCCATAAGGTAAGGAACGACGTGTCGGACCACGGGCAGAAAATAACTGATCACCAGGGTATAAGGACCGAAGCGTTCCAGCAGCTTCCGGGAGCGGTCGATCGCGGCGGCAAGCTTGGGCTTCTTGGCCAGCTTGTTCAGCACCGGAGCGCCCATAAACCGCCCCAGCACATAACCGAGCGATAAGCCTGATACGACTCCCATATAAGTCAGAATAAAAGACGGCACTGCCTGCAGCCAGTGCAGCGAGACGACCATGCCGCCGGTCATTACGATGACCTCGTCAGGAATCGGCATGCCGACGATTCCCAGCCATAGAGCAAAGAACAGGGCGAAGTAGCCGAAATGCTGAATGGAGTGAAGCAGCACGTTGATGGTCATAGATAAACTCCTCTCAATTCGTGCATACGTAAACGAATGCCGGGGGAAAATTCCAAGGTACGAAGGAAATCCGGACCGAAGCGAAACGTTCCTGCAGCATGGATTTCATCTGCAGCGAATATTGGAAGGTAATGAACGGCCCGCCGCCGCGCAGGGAAGCCTGGACCTCATCCATAATTTTCTCCCGCTGCTCAACCGGAAAATTGGCGAACGGCAGTCCCGAGACGATGCAGTCCACCCCGCTAAGGCCAAGGCTCCGGATGGCACCGCTCAGATCCTCCGCGTTCTCGAAGCAGCTGAACTCCTGGAACTGCAGCGTAAGCCGCCGTCTCATCACCTCCTCTTTCTCGAAGACGGCGACCTTCGTGCCCGGACGGACGGAAGCGCGGATCGCCTTCGTAAAGACGCCCGTTCCTGCGCCCAGCTCGGCAATGGACCGGATCTCGGTCCAATCGACCGGACGAAGCATCCGCCGGGTCAGCGCGGACGAGCTGGGAACGACGCTGCCGACCACCCGGGGAGATTGAAGGAATTTATAGAAGAAGGTCCATTTGTCGGACGAAGTGATCGCTGCCATAAGAGGCCACATCCTTTTCGCTTGATGAATATAGGATAACCAACAATTCTAAGGAAACATGGGGGTAAATTCTGAAGAATTGTTTAAGAACGGCTAAGAATTTATTGTCTCCTATTTCATCAGACGCTATGCCTGCACGGTTCCCCTTCAGATCAAATTATATATTCCGATGAAGGGCTGACAGCTTAAGGACCAACTCTGATCCTATGGCCTCTATTATGAAGCATGTCCCTGCATCCGTTCAACTTTCCCGCCTCTTCGGCAAAATAAACAGGCAGACTAGCTCATCGGAGCCGTCTGCCGCAACATAAGCGATACGCTTAATTGAGAACATTGAAGCTTAAATAACAAAGACTTGTCAACGGGATCCATGCGACAAAGCCGCTGAGCATTGATCCCCGTCCTATCCTCCTCTGGGAGTGCCCCCCTCCCAACGCCGCTCCCAGCTGAAGCTTCTCCCGCTTCTTCTCCAGCTTGGGAATGTCATAGGTATGCAGCCCTTCCTCCTTCTGGGCGGAATTCCACAAGTCGTTCCACATCCCGAAATGAATACAGCCGGGTCCCTCCATCCGCCCTTTCCGGAAAGCAGCTCAAGGAGAAGGGCCTCACGCTCACGGACGTCATTTACTTGCGCGTTTATATCGCCCCGGACGCGGCGAAGGAGAACAAGTTCGATTTCAGCGGCTGGTTCGACGCTTATGCGCAGTTCTTTAATACCAAGAGCAACCCGGAGAAGCCGGCCCGCTCGACCATCGGCGTGCCTCAGCTGGCAAGCAGCGACTGGCATCGAGATCGAAGCGGTTGCCGTGTATCCGAAGAAAATTCATTAAATAGTGCGGTGGAAGGAAGATCACGGCCAGGATATGAGGCGGCAGTCAGGGGGAACCGGCTCCCAGGTCTGCGGCTCTTTTTGTTGCCCACCCGCGTATGTTCGCCCAGGCCAATCGTTCACTCCTCGAGGATGAGGGTTCTTTTCCTTGGGAGAATTGCTATAATGAGAATGAAATTGTCATAGGGCATGCCAAGAAGGGAAGTTAACAATGAAGAAAATCAACAAAGTCCGGATGCACGAAATGGTATCCGAGGAGCTCAAGGAATATATCCGGAGCAACGACTTGAAGCGCGGGGACAAGCTTCCTTCCGCCGAGACCATCATGAAGATTCTTGGCGTCGGACGGTCCTCCCTCCGCGAAGCGCTTCGTTACCTGGAGGCGACGGACATCGTCGAGGTCGTTAACGGCAAGGGGATTTATGTGAAGGAAACCGCCCAGTATCATATGTCCGCGAAGATCAACATCGAGGACGAGCGGTCGGCGCTGCTGCAGCTCATGGAGGTTCGCCGGGCGCTGGAGCTGCTTGCCGTGGAGCTTGCGGCACAGCGTTCCTCGGAGAAGCATCAGGAGGAAATGCGCCGCTATTTGCACGAGATCGAAACAACCCGCGGGCATGCCAGCTCGATTGCGGATATGAAATTTCACCAGGCCGTTTATAAGGCGTCCGGGAATCCGATCCTGCAAAGCATCGCGGAGTCGGTATGGGAGCTGTTCTCGGTGTTCTGGAATGCGCCGTTCGGACGGCAGGAAATTTTTCAGGACAGCTTTCCGTTCCACCAAACGTTGTTCCAGGCCATCGTCGAAAAAAATCCGGCCAAGGCCCGCGAGGAGTTCAACAAAATGATGGACAGCATGGAACAATCGATCAAAAGCGTATAAATTAATGTAAACATATATAACATCAATATCCAAATGTAATCCAGTACAGCGTTTTCATAAATGAAACCAGGTGATGAAATATAACAAAATGTATTGACTTCCTCAACCTTGCCATATTATCATTTGGGTATAAAAAGTAGGCTATATACCTGTCATACAGGCATATAGCTTCCGATCCATTTACCTTTTGAACAGCTTCAATTTCCGTGCCTTGATTGCTCATCTTAACCTAACCTATCATACAGGTGTATAGGTTGACCGGGTATTGATCGTACCACCTCGCTTTACGCTGGATAAGCTATATTGGACATTGGTCTTCTATAGAAAATAATGATGGTGGAGGTATACATGATGAAGGGGACAAAACGATGGTTGGCGGTATCACTGGTTCCGGTTTTGGCCGCAGGCGCACTGGGCGGCTGCAGCAGCGGGCAGAGCGGAGCCGGGAGCGGGAGCGGTTCCAATACCGTAAACCTGAAGATGATCGAAAGCTTGACCAGCCCGGCAAGAACGGAAGTCATCAAGAAAATGATCGCGAGCTTTGAGGCCGCGAACCCGAATATCAAGGTCGAGTTGATCTCTCCTCCTCTGGAAAGCGCCGACAACAAGATATCCACCCTGCTTTCCGTCAAGGATGAACTCGATGTGCTGGAGGTACGGGACGTTACCGTCAAGCAATTCGTGACCAACAAGTGGATCGCCGACCTAACCTCGTATACGTCCGCTTGGAGCGGCTACAAGAACTTGAACGCCAACTCCCTGGCCATGGCCAACTACATAGACAACAAACCCTACTACATCCCCTACGGCCTTTATCAGAAAATGCTGTTCTACCGCAAAGACTGGTTTGATCAAAAGGGCCTAACGCCCCCGAAAACATGGGACGACCTGGCCAAAGCGGCCAAGACCCTTACCGATTCCCCGAACAATCGCTTTGGCTACTCCTTCCGCGGCGGATCGGGCGCCGACGGCTACATCGTCGACCTGCTCCGCGACTATAACGGCACGAATGTCAATTTGGACGACGCGATGTTCCTGAAGAGCGGCGCGACCATCTTCAGCACGCCGGAGGCGAAGCAGGGCATGGCGCTTTATGTCAGCTTATATAAGGACGGCTCTCCGAAGGATTCCATCAACTGGGCCTTCGCCGAGCAGGTGCAGGGGTTCGTCTCGGGCGCGACGGGGATGCTCATTCAGGACCCGGATACGATCGATCCGGTGAAGCAGGGACTGAAGGAAGGCACCTGGGCGACGGCGCCGATGCCGACGGGACCGAGCGGAGCCTCGCACTATAAAGTGGGCGCCGCGGGCTGGGGGATGACCTCCTACTCCAAGCATCCGAAGGAAGCGTGGAAGCTGATCGAATTCCTCTCCAGTCCGGAGCAAAATGCGGTGTTCACCAAGGTGGCAGGCGTCATTCCGATCCATAATAGCGCATCGGTCGACAAGTACTTTAAGGAAGGCGCCTATAAGCCGTATATCGATATGGCTAACGATACCGCCCACTACTTCCCTTACAAGCCGGAGACGGACTACAAGGGCTTCGGCGAGTGGAGAAAAATCGTCCAGCAGGACGCGCAGGCAGTCCTCCTCGGGAAGATGACGATCGATGATGCGCTGAAGAAGTGGGACGCTTACTGGGTGAACGAGAAGAAACAGGGCAAATAATCACAATCGGGCGACGGATAGGCCTCCCCCTAACCGCCGCCTCCATTCCTGGAGGGATCCTGCATGAATAACCGGGAAGTACGGCCGTCACGGATGGCGGGCAGGTCGCTGCCGCTGAACCGAACGCAGACGTTTATCTTTTTAAGCTTGCTTCCGACACTGCTTCTTGTCTTCGGATTCACGTATTTTCCGATTCTCAAAGGGATCAGCGTAGCGTTCCAGAATTACTCGCTCTTCAATTTAACGGACGTCCGCTTTGTGGGCTTGAATAATTTCCGTACCGTGCTGGCGGCAGACCAATTCCATACCATCCTCGAAAATACGGCGCTCTGGGTCGTCGTCTCGCTCTTCTTTCAGTTCGTCATCGGCTTCATCCTGGCGCTGCTGATGCGCAAAAGCTTTCCCGGCCGCGGCGTTTACCAAGGGTTCGTATTCTATTCCTGGGCGCTATCCGGCTTCCTGATCGGCATCATCTGGCGCTGGCTGTTCAACGGGCAGATCGGCGTCGTCAACGACCTGCTCCTGAAGCTCGGGCTCATCTCGGAGCGTATCGGCTTTCTGTCCGACCCGAAGTGGGCGATGTTCTCCGTCATCGTCGCCAACGTCTGGTACGGCGTCGCCTTCTTCGCGATCATGCTGCTGGCGGCTCTGCAATCGGTGCCTTCCGAGCTGTACGAAGCCGCGGAGATCGACGGGGCGGGCAGCTTCAAGCAGCTGGTTCATGTGACGATTCCCTACATCATGCCGACGATCATTTCCACCACTGCGCTTCGGGTCATCTGGATATTCAATTTTCCCGACCTGATCTACGGAATGACGAACGGCGGTCCTGCCGGCTCGACGCATATTCTGACTACCTTCATGCTGGACAAAATCGTCTTCTCCGGCGATTACGGGCAGGCCAGTGCGATCGGGATCCTGTGTATCGCCATCCTGGTGCTTTTCACCGCCTTTTATCTGTTTGCGACCAAAGCGGAAAAGGCGGGTGATTTCTGATGAAGAAGCCGCTCAAGCACGCCGGAACGGCAGGTAAAACGATCGCGCTCGCGTTATATTTGATCTTCATGGTGTTCCCGCTGTATTGGATGGTCATCACCTCGCTGAAGCCGCGCGGCGACATCTTCAAGCTGCCCTTGCAGTATTGGCCCGAACGGCTGTCCGTGGAAAATTACGTTTCGATCTTCAAGATCTCAAAGTTTCATATTTACATCGGCAACAGCCTCGCGATCTCGCTCACTTCCGCGGCGATCGTGCTGATCGTAACCGTTCTAAGCGGCTACGTCCTCGCCCGCTTCACGTTCCGGGGCAGCCGCCAGCTGATGATGGCCTTTTTCGTGACGCAGATGATCCCCCTGTTCATCGGCTTCAGCACATTGTATCTGATGATGTCCAAGATGGGGCTGCTGAACAAACAAGGCTCCTTGATTCTCATGTATACGGTCGGCCTCGTACCGTTCTGCACCATCATGCTGCGGGGCTTCTTCCAGAGAATTCCCGCGAGCCTCGAGGAAGCCGCCATGGTGGACGGCTGCTCCCGGATCAGCGCCTTGTTCCGGGTGATCGTACCGATCATGATGCCGGGCATTTCGGCAACGTTCATCTTCGCCTTCGTACAGAACTGGAATGAGTTGTTCATGGCGATCATGTTCATCGACAAGGAAAGCTCCAAGACGCTGCCCGTCGCCATGAACTCCTTCATCACCAAATTCGATATCGATTGGGGGTCCATGTCGGCCGCCACCGTGCTGTCCATTATTCCGACCGTCATCCTTTTCGCCATCTGCCAGCGGTTCATCGTCGAGGGCTTGACGCAGGGCGCGGTAAAAGGATAAGGCGGGCAATCCTAACATGAAAGGACCGATTCCTGTGGACCAAACAAGAGACCGCGCCGGAGATATCCGGAGCTCCGAGCCTATGATCGACTCGAGCACGCGGGTTGCCCACGATCCTCATGACGACCGGCATCAAGGAGCTGTCGTGATGCCGATTTACCAGAACAGTCTGTTCACCTTCGCTACATATGAGGAGTTCGACCTCGCCTCCACGGGCACGGAGGATATCGCCGTCTACTCCCGGGGGCATAATCCTACGGTCCGGCAGCTGGAGCAGAGGCTGGCCCAACTCCAGGGCGGCGGGAAAGCGCGGTGCTTCGCATCGGGCATGGCCGCCATCTCCACCGCCATCTTGTCCAATGTCCGTGCGGGGGACCATATTATCTGCATCGATCAGGTGTACGGGCCGACGCGGGAGCTGCTGACGCATTTCCTTACGCGGTACGGCGTCGAAACGAGCTTCGTGGACGGCACCTCGCTCGAAGCCTTCCAGGCGGCGGTGCGTCCGAATACGAAGCTGGTGTATCTGGAAAGTCCGACGACGCTGACGTTCCGCCTTCAGGACCTGCGCGCCTGCGCGGACCTTGCGAGGAGCATCGGGGCCGTGACGATCATCGACAATACGTGGGCGACGCCGGTGTTCCAGAATCCGTTCCAATACGGCATCGATTTCGTCGTGCATTCCATTAGCAAATATATCGGGGGGCACAGCGATATCGTCGGCGGCGTGCTGATCGGCTCCGCGGAGCGGATCAGCCGGATCAACGCCGGCGAATACCTGCTGCTCGGCGGCATCATGACGCCGCAATCGGCTTCCCTGACGATGAGAGGACTGCGGACGCTCCCCTTGCGGCTCGAGAAGCTGGAGCAAAGCGGGCTGACCGTCGCCCGCTTCCTGGAGGGCCTTCCCTTCGTCAGGAAGGTGAATCACCCCGGGCTCCCCTCCCATCCGCAGCATGAGCTGGCTAAGAAGCAGATGTCCGGTTCGAGCAGCCTGTTCTCGTTCGAAACCGACCTGCCGGCGGCAGAAATGAAAGCGTGGGCCGACCGGCTGGGCTATTTCCGCATCGGCGTCAGCTGGGGCGGCCATGAGAGCTTGGTCACCGTCGGCCGGCTCGGACCCGGCTACGAATCCGTTACCGGCTCGCTCGTCCGCCTGTACGTCGGTCTGGAGAATCCTTCCGATTTGATCGAGGACATCATACAGGCAAGCGCCGGACTCCCGGTGTAGGGCAAATCAAAGGGCGTTCCCAAGGTCTTCTCCGACCGAAGGGAACGCCCTTTGTTCATATTATTTCAACCCTAGCTGCTCAAACCGTTTCTTGGCGCGCTTCCGGAAACTTACCGTGAACACGATCGCCGCCCCGATGAACCCGTACATGACGAAGTTCGATACCGCGAGAAATTCCGTGACCGTCAGCTCATAGACGAGAATCGTACGTACGACCGCTTCGCCGAGGAGAACCGCTCCCCAGACCACCGTCATCGTGCGAGCACGAAGCGGAAGTAAGGAATTCGCCATTTGCGGTCGGTTGTCAATGGCGCTTTGAATACAATTTTGTTTTCCCAAAAAACGAAAAAAGACCGAATCCTAAGAGAATTCGGTCTGATTGAGAGAAACCCGGATAATGCAAAAGGTAGCAGGTGGGGTATCCACTTTAGGAGGGATAGCGCCCGCCCTTGTTTCGGAAAAGAAGGGAACGGATTAACGGGCTTGCACTTCCTCATCCTTCGGAAGCAGGAACGCCAGGATGCCCAGCAGAGGCAAGTAAGCGCACAGCTTCATAATAAATGCGATGCTGGTCGCGTCGGCAATGGCCCCGAGCACCGCAGATCCGAGTCCGCCCAGGCCGAAAGCCAGACCGAAGAACAAACCGGACACCAGTCCCACTTTGCCGGGGAGCAGCTCCTGCGCGTAGACCACAATAATCGAGAACGCCGACGAAAGGATGAAGCCGGCGAAGACACAGAGCACGCCCGACCAGAACAAATTGGCATAAGGCAGCAGAATCGAGAAGGGCGCCGTCCCCAGAATGGACAGCCAGATGATGTTTCTGCGCCCGTACCGGTCCGCCAACGGGCCGCCGAAGAAGGTGCCTGCCGCCGAGGCGACCAGGAAGGCGAACAGGAACAGCTGCGCATGCTCTACGGTAATCCCGTAATCCTTAATCAGGTAGAACGAGTAAAAGCTCGTGATGCTCGACATGTAAACGTGCTTCGAGAAGACAAGAAAAACCAGAATAACGATCGCCCAGACGACTTGTGTCTGCGACAAGCCTGCCTTGCGGAGCCGGGACTCTGCAGTCCGCTGCTTACTCGCCGGGCGCGGCTGCAGCTGCTGCCGGCTGTACCAGCCGGCCACGAAATACTGAATCGCAATGGCGATGACCGCGGCGATGGTGAACCACATTACGCCGATCTGCCCGATCGGCACGAAGATGAGCGCCGTCATGACCGGACCGAGCGCGCTGCCAAAATTGCCGCCGACCTGGAAGATCGACTGCGCGAGTCCCCGCTGGCCTCCAGCCGCAAGATAAGCGACGCGGGACGATTCGGGGTGGAAGATCGCCGAGCCGATCCCCATGCAGATGACTGCGGTCAAGATCAGCGTGAAGCTGGGAGCCAGCGCCAAGACAATGACCCCAATCAGGGTGAAAAGCACCCCGATCGGTAAAATGTAGGGTCTCGGACGCAAGTCGGAATACAGCCCGACAACCGGCTGCATGACGGAAGCGGTCATGTTCATGGCAAATGCAATGAGCCCGATCTGCTGATAGCTGAGCTTCAAGGTTTCCTTCAGAATCGGGAAGAGCGCGGAAACCGTAGACTGCATCGAATCGTTCAGCAGGTGAACGATGCTGATGGCGAATAAAATCGGGAATACCGTAGCAGTGGCGCGGGCGGCAGCCCCCGGCAGCATTGGATTCGCGGCGGGTTTCGCCATGGTTTCTCTCCTCCTGTTCATAAATGAGCGTTCATCCGATTGATGAGTATTGAGCGATTATAGCACGGACTCGGAACATGTCAACACAAAAAAACAAGGAAGCGTTTCCCTTGCTTTCGCTCGTGCCTGATCCGATTATGATTTCCCGTTCCATAGATTCAGTCTTAGCTCGGATTACGGCAGCAAATTCCGCTTCTTGGCTTCAATGACGGCCGTGACGCGGAGATTGACGTTCATTTTGGTAAAAATATTGCGGCCATGCACTTTCACCGTCTCCGAAGTTACGGTTAGCCTCCCGGCGATTTCCTTGTTCGAGAGTCCCGCCGCCACTTTGACGACTTGCCCGGGATCTTTCCCTGCACCTTTTCCCGGACCTTCCGGGAATTTCACGAGAGGCTTCGGGAACGTTTAAACGTTTTATCCACAAAGCACCCACAACTCGACCCCACTTATACACATTCCGCTATTTCTTACCCACATTTCACCCACAAACTATCCACAAGTTATTCACAAGTTGTTCACAATTCATCAACAGATTATCCGCTACTCCTCGACCCTCAGCGGTCCTCAACCAGTATCAGGTCCAAAAAAAGAGGCGGATCGGCTCCGCCCCTTCGGTCCATGATCTTGAATCATTCACACCGGAAGATCTACCCTTGCTTCGCTACCCGTACCCGGCCGGAAAAGAAGGTTGCTCCGCCGCCCATGTCGGCGACGCGATCCGGCGTCAGCGCATTCACGAGCGCCTTGCCTCCGACCGGTGAATCCGCCCAGAGCCCCTGGCTGACGACGACGCCCGGCAGCACATCCTCGCCCACGGCCGCCGTCAGCTGGCATTCGCCCCGTTCATTCCACACCCTGACCGCATCGCCGTCCGCAATGCCCAGAGTCGATGCGTCCCGGGCATTCATGTGCAGCAGCGGCTTCTTTTCCATGCGGACATGCTTGTCGTTATTCGAGAACGTCGAATTCAGGAAATTGTGATTCGGCGCCGGAACGAACAGGAACGGCAGGTCCCCTTCCTCCGGCAGCGGAACGTAGGTCGGCAGCGGAGGGAGGCCATTACGCTCCATTGTTTTCGAATAGAGCTCGATCTTGCCGCTCAGGGTTTTCAGGCGGCCCGAGAGCAAAGGCCGTACTTTGCCTTTTAGAAATTGCTTCTCCGCCAGCTCCTCGTACGTCATCCCCTCAAGGACCGGATTGTTCGGATGGTCCAGCGCCTGCCGGATCATGTCCTCCTCCGTATCCCGCAGCGCCTGATCCTCGAAGCCCATCGCCTCCGCCAGCAGACGGAATACCTCCACGTTCGATTTACTTTCCTCGTAAGGCTCAATGACCGGCTGTTGAATCTGGACATAATGATGCCAATAAGAACGGTAAAAATCCGTATTTTCAAAAGAAGACGTCGCCGGCAGCACGATATCCGCATAAAGTGCCGTCTCCGTCATGAACAAATCGTGGACGACGGTGAACAAATCCTCACGCTCCAGCCCCTGCCTTACTTTGTTCGCATGAGGAGCTACAACGGCAGGATTCGAGTTGTACACGTACATTGAGCGGATCGGCGGATCCAGCTCCAGCAGCGCGCTTCCGAGTAAATTCATGTTGACGCGGCGCGTGGGCCTCTCCAGCAAATCCGGGCGCTGCAGCGCCTTCGAATTGTGCTCCAGGTAAGCACCGTTGCTCTTGATCGCGCCGCCGCCCTTGCAGAGCCAAGCGCCCGTGAGCGCGGGCAGGCACGAAATCGTACGGATGCACATCCCGCCGTTATCGTGATGCTGCGGCCCGTTGCCGATCCGGATGAACGACGGACCGGTCTCTCCATACATGCGGGCCAAGCGGATGATGTCTTCCACCGGCACGCCGGTGATGGCCGAGACGGTGGACGGATCGTAGCTTCGGACATGTTCCCTCAGCTCTTCATGCCCCACGGTATACTGCTGCAGGAAAGGCTCGTTCACCAGCCCCTCCGCAAAAAGCACATGCATCATTCCCAGTGCCAGCGCGGCATCGGTTCCCGGCACAATCGGGATAAACCAGTCGGCCCACCGGCCGGTCCGGTTGTTGTGCACGTCGATGACGACGATCTTCGCTCCGTTCTTGCGGGCCTGCTCCGCGAGTACCACCTGATGCATATTTGTGCTGACGGCGTTGATCCCCCACATGATGATCAGCTTCGAGTGCACGGAGTCCTCGGGATCGAATCCGTAGCCTCCACCCATCGTGTAGCGGTAGCCTACTTCTCCCGCCATTTGGCAGATCGTATAATCCAGCCGCGTTGCGCCCAGCCGGTGGAAGAAACGGCGGTCCATACCTTCCGTACCTAGCCGGCCCATGTTCCCGTAGAAGCTATAAGGCATGATCGATTCGGAGCCGTGCTCCGCGATGAGCCGCTTCCAGCGGGAGGTTATCGTACCGATCACTTCTTCCCAGGAAATCCGTTCGAAGGAGCCCTCGCCTTTCCTGCCCGTCCGCTTCAGCGGATAACGCAGCCGCTTCGGATCATAAATGCGCTCTCCCATGTTCCGCACTTTGTTGCAGATCGCACCGCGCGTCACCGGATGGTTCGGGTCGCCCTCGATCTTGACGATTTTGCCGTCTACTTTATGTAGGAGAAGCCCGCATTGGTCCGGGCAATCCAGTGAACAGACCGACGGAAATACGCCGGTCCGCTCCTTCAAGTATGAATGCATTTCCACACAACCTTCTCTCCGTAATCTTTTCCCCAGTTATACATAAGCTGCAGGATCGGCATCAGGCTTTCGCCGTAAGGCGTCAGCGAATATTCCACCCGCGGCGGAACCTCGGCGTACACCTTGCGGTGAACGAGCTGATCCTCCTCCAGCTCGCGCAGTTGGTTCGTCAGCATCTTTTGGGTGATCGAAGGAATTTTCTTCTTCAGCTCGCTGAACCGTTTCGTTCCTTCCAGGCCTAAATGCCACAGAATGATCAGCTTCCATTTCCCGCCGATGACGGCGAGCGTCAGTTCCTTCTCGCAATTGATTTCCTTCAAATTGATCCGTTCTTTCAGTTCGGTTGCCATGCAAACGCCCCTTTCTATCACAATAGTATCCTTTGGGTGACTATACCACAGGAAAGTGCGTACTTCCGTAATTTGCAGTTCAGTCCTAGAATAAACCTTGTCGCCGGACAATACAACAAATAATTCACTTAGAGGAGTGGTAAATACATGGAATTGCAATTGGCGCTTGATCTTGTGAACATTCCTGAGGCCAAAGCGGTGGTCAAGGAAGTGGAAGCTTATATCGATATTGTGGAAATCGGAACGCCTGTCGTCATTAACGAAGGCTTGCATGCCGTCAAGGCCATGAAGGAAGCTTTCCCACATCTGAAGGTGCTGGCCGATCTCAAAATTATGGATGCCGGCGGCTACGAAGTGATGAAAGCTTCCGAAGCCGGCGCCGATATCATTACCGTGCTGGGCGTATCCGACAACTCGACAATCCATGGCGCAGTAGAAGAAGCGCGCAAGCAAAACAAAAAAATCATGGTCGACATGATTAATGTGCGAAATATGGAGGAGCGCGCTAAAGAAATCGACGCCCTGGGCGTAGACTACATCTGCGTTCACTCCGGTTACGACCATCAAGCCGCAGGCAAAAATTCGTTCGAAGAGCTGAACGCGATCAAACGGGTCGTCAAGCAGGCCAAAACGGCCATTGCCGGCGGCATCAAGCTGGATACGCTGCCCGAGGTAATCAAAGCGAATCCGGACCTGGTCATTGTCGGCGGGGGCATCACGGGCCACCAAGACCTGAAATTCGCAGCCTCCGAGATGCGGAAGCTTGTTAAACAAGCCTAACGGTAAAGCTATGAAATTATTAACGGACCGAATCTTGGACGAGGTAAACCGTACGGTAGGTTTAGTATCGCAGGAAGCCGCGGAGCAGCTGGTGGAGCGGATCCTGAAGTCACGGAAAATTTTTGCCGCCGGCGCCGGGAGATCCGGATTGATGATGCGGGCGTTCGCCATGCGGCTGATGCACCTCGGCTTCGAAGCTTATGTCGTGGGCGAGTCCGTCACCCCGGGGCTGACGCAGGAGGATCTGCTCCTGATCGGCTCCGGTTCGGGCGAGACGCGCAGCCTGCTGGCGATGGCCGAGAAAGCGAAAAGTATCGGCGCCGCCGTGGCGCTCGTCACGATCAAGCCCGAATCGGCCATCGCGCAGCGCTCCGACGTGATCGTACGGCTGCCTGCAGCCGCGAAGGAAGCGGCGGATGACGGCTCGACGACGATCCAGCCGATGGGCACCCTGTTCGAGCAAAGTCTGCTGCTGCTGCTCGATGCGATCGTGCTGGAGCTGATGGAGCGTAAAGAGCTTGACGGGAGCGCGATGTTTGGGCGGCATGCGAATTTGGAGTAAAGTGTACGGGAAATATGTGCAAACCCGGGCGTTAGAGCGTTGGAGGCCATGGGCATGGGGTTACGACCGCTCTTAAAATCGTGTTCCTTTTAATAAAACTTCAGGTTAGAGGGAGGAAAACGATTTTAAAGGCGGACGCTACGCTTCTCCACCCCATGCCCAAGGCCTCTTTGTTCCACGTCTGCGCAGACTGCTACTTTACTTGCGCCCCTTACTCCAAGCTTCGCTGGAGGAGTAGGAATAGAAAGAGCAGGCCGTCCCTTTTGTACGAGGGACGGCCTGTTTTTAATATGTAAGTCTTTCGCGGCAGGACTGCTCCAGGCGCCAACGGAGCTCGGGAGAAGCTTTGCCCAGCATCGTTTGAAACAGGCTCCGCTGGATGGTGAGAAATGTGCAAGGCGTCAAGGTCTTGATGGTCGCAGTACGGGGAAGCGACATCATCAGCGAAATTTCCCCGAAATGGTCCCCGTCCTCTAGAACGGCCACCCGGACTTCTTCCTGCGAATCCGGCCGGAGCTTGAGCACTTCGATTTGCCCGCGCACGACGATATAGAACTTGTCTCCCTCGCCGTCGCGCTCCACGACCATCTCGCCGGCCGGAATGTATTCCGTAACCAAACAGCCGCATAAGTAGTGGAGAAACTCGTCGTCCATCCCGCTGAATAGCGGAATCCGCTTCAGGCGTTCGGCA
The DNA here is from genome assembly GCF_027533625.1 of Paenibacillus gyeongsangnamensis. Lineage (GTDB taxonomy): Bacteria > Bacillota > Bacilli > Paenibacillales > NBRC-103111 > Paenibacillus_G > Paenibacillus_G gyeongsangnamensis. Next base: position 156,291 of record NZ_JAQAGZ010000018.1, read on the forward strand.
TCCACATGCGCGGAGCGGCCGTCGCCGCTGACGGCGAACCCGCTTTGTTTGTTCCACAGCATGCGGTACAGCTCGCTTGCGGCGAACAGCTCGTCATGCGTGCCGGAACGGACCAAACGCCCGCCGTCCATAAGGAAGATGGTATCCGCATCCTGGACCGAAGACAGCCGGTGGGTCACGTTAATAATCGTTGTGGAGCCGGCCAGACGGCGGATCAGCTGATGAATGAACGCCTCGCTGTCGGGGTCCAGCGCGGAGGTCGCTTCATCAAGCAGCAACAAGCTGGGATTGCGGACGAGCGCCCGGGCTAAAGCGACCCTTTGCTTTTGACCGCCGGACAGTAAAGCTCCGTTCGCCCCGCAGCCCGTGGCGTAGCCCTCCGGCAGTCCCGCAATCCAATCATGGATGCCCGCCAGCCGCGCCGCTTCCATGACCGCCCGATCGGGGACATCGGTTTTGCCGAGCCGGATGTTGTCCATGATCGACAGCTGCATCAGCTCGGTATCCTGAGATACGTAGCCGATCATCTCCCGGACCGTTTCCGGCGGAAGGACGCGCGTGTCGGTCCCGTCGAATTCGACGCTGCCGGTCGTCGGCTCGTAGAAGCGCATGATGAGATTCACCAGCGTGCTCTTGCCCGACCCGTTCGCCCCGATAATCGCCGCATACCGCCCTGCGAGAATGGTCAGCTGGAGCCCCTCGAGGATCGGGGTTCGGGAATCGTAAGAGAAGCTTACGTTATTCAGGGCGATTTGCTTGTCGACCCGCTCCATACTCGAAGCGGCCGCCTCCGTACGTGCCCGGTATTCGGGCGCTTCCTCCAGCAGCTGCTCGATGCGGCTGCAGCTCCCCGTCGCCGACGATAAAGCCGGGATATGCTTGGCCAGCTCGCGGACCTGCTGTCCGATTCCGAGGAATATCGTCTGGAACGCAAGCAGCGTACCGATGGAAATCGTACCGCGAATGGCAAGATAAGCCCCGGCCGTCAGCGAGACGAGCTGGCTGAGCAGCAGCACCGAGGAGACGGAGAGCGGGATGCACTGCAGCACAAAAGCCGCCCTCCGGGCAAGAGAAGCCAGTGCGCCGGTCGTTTGCTTCAAACGATCGTATTCCCATCCGCTCAAATTGAAGGCGCGTACCGTTTTCTGCACACCGATGTGCTCCTGAATCAGATCTTGAACGGCGGACTGCCTCGTTTTGAGCGTATCGTTAAGCCTCATAGCCAGCGGATTCAGCAGGGCTGGCATCACAAGAGACAGCACAGCCCCTGCCAGGGACCATAAGGCAAGGCTCCAATGAAGCCAAGCGTTCAGGCCCGAATAGACAATGATGGCGAGCAAGGCATGAATGACCTGAGCGAGAGAAAGGAATGCCGCTTGGAGCGAGGCCAAGTCGTTCGTAAACCTCGAAGTCAGCGTACCTCTGCCCACTCTCCCGAAATAAGAGACCGGAAGCTGCTGCAGATGCCCGAACATTTGCAGCCGGACATCGTTCTGCATATCCACCCCGAGCTGGGCAAGCAAATATTGTTTATAAACGTGACATGCGGCGTGAATCAGAAACCCGCCCAGCAGAACGGCGAGCAGAATGCCGAGCAGGCGCTCGTTCTTCTCGGCGATGACCCGGTCGACTATCGTTTTGGAGACGAAAGACAGGGAAGTAAAAGACCATGACGAGCATACAGCCGACAATGGCAGCCGTTTCTCTAGTGTAATGCGCATACCGCTTAATCAAGAACAGCATCAGCCTGGACAAAACGGGCTCCCTCCTGCAGGAACTAAGGTCATATGACGAACAAGCTCGGCTAGGCCTTTCGGCATTAATCTACTATTACCATATCATATCGTTGTTCGCCGTAACATCCCCCAGCGGGGTAAATATTGGCTGTAGGCTACCTCATAAACCTCTATCCAAAAACAGGAAATAACGGAATGGTTACGGACCGAGGTCCGATGGGTACAATTCATACACAGCGCTCTTTCATTCGGGCCGCTACTGGAGGGATCATGATGGCCAAGAAGGAGAATAAACCAGGGGAATTCTCGGTACCCTGCAGCGTAACATGGGATTTGCTTCGCCGGTGCGCCTCAGTGTTCACGAAGAGGAAATCGATTTGACGAAGCGAGGATAACGGCTACGCCGTCCTTGTCTTACAAGGACCAGCGCGTTTATCAAGGTTGATGCGAAGCTATAAGCTGCAAAATTTTATAAAGTCTTATCATCGAAAAAAGGCGGGATCAGCTCCCGCCTTTTTGCCGTTTGCTCATTACGATTGCTGCTGCGGTGTCACCGCCTGCATCGCTTGATTGACCGTGCCGTTTTGAAAAATCATGCCCCCCGCCCGATTGCCGACCGTTCGCCCAACTCTGTCGCCGAGGAGTCCGCCGACAACGGACCCGATGACCGTACCCACTCCCGGAAAAACGGCCGTACCGAGCATGGCGCCATATTCCACGCCGGCAATGACACCGAAGGCTCCGGTTACGTTTTCCGTCGTCTGCACCGCATACTGGGTTCTGTTGATTTGCCCTTGCGTCAGGCCCTTCGTGTCCTGTACCTGCGAGATGGCCCCGGAAACGATACCCGCCCAAAGCGATCCGTTCTGAAACATAAGCAGCCCTCCTTCTAAGATACGATGAAGATCCCTTTAACGAAGGATCTTGAGTGCAGTGTGCCCATAAGCCTCCTAAGAGTTGCGGTCCGACTTCGTAAAAATTTTTTCCATTCCCGTCTTCTCGGACAAATCGAGGAGCGCCTCCGTCCCGCGGACCGCCCATCTGCGGGCGGCGTTTCTCGCTTCCGGCGATAACGCGAGCAGAAGAGCCGCCGCACCCAACAAGATGCCTGTGCGTGATTTCAACATATAATGGTCCTCCGGACTTTCATTTAGTAGCAAGCTGGAATCTTAGTTTGCCACCAATATCTCCCTTTATTCATGGCCGCCGCATGCTGCATAATCCGGATTTGCCTGTACATACTACCTAGAATCGACTGGCAAGTAATCATTACCGTCCCTGAGGAGAGGTTGTCGTATGTCGTCCATTCCCAGCAAGAAACGATTTATCCGGATGCTGCCCGGCCGCATCCGAATGGAATTTTATGGACTTCTGCATAACCCGGAGGCAGAGAGCCGACTGAAGCAAGCCTTGGCTGCACTGCCCGGCGTGACCAATGCGGAACCCTCATCACGTACCGGTCGCTTGCTGCTTCTCTATGATGAGAAGCGGATCGCGCCGGCCGAGCTGCTCCGGCAGATCGAAGCGCTCGAACGCGGTTTGGCTGCCGAACCGGAACCTGTCATGAACGAGGAAACCGTCTCCGGCGGGAAGCTGCCGGAAGAGCCGGCAGCCCCTGAATCCCCCGCGGCGAGGATGGAGGCGGCCGCCGCCAGCGAGACACGGTCAGGACCCGGCCCGGTTGCGAGCAAGGGACTGCCGGCAGGCGATTGGAACCGGCCGTTCACGCATAGGGGCCTGAGCGCATCCGCGTCTTCCGGCCGCGCCTCGCCTCCGGCCGTTCCCCTCCCGCTCGCATTAGCCATGGGAGGCCTTGTCGTTCTCGGAGGCAAGCAGCTGCTGTTCGGCAAGTCGGCTCTGGCACGCAGCCCGGTTCCCTTTTATTTATCAGGTCTGATTTCGGTGCTAACGGGGTATCCTTTCCTGCGAAGAGGGCTGCATCGGTTCACGGAGAATAAGAAGCTCAATTCCGACCTCCTGCTTGGAGCCGGGGCGCTCGGCCTTGCGCTCGTGCGCGAGAACCTTGTCGTGCTTGGTGCCATCAGCCTGCTGCAGTACGTGAACTGGCGGCAAAGCCGGCTCGGCCTCCCAAGCGGCGGGGAGGAGCCTCTCCCGGCTAACATCTCGGCCTACAGCGAGAAGGCCGGCCGCTGGGGAATCGCCGCCGCGCTGGGCACCTGGCTCTTCTCCCGCGATCCGGTACGGGGCATAGCCGTCCTGCTCGCGGCGAATCCCAGACCGGCTACGATTCCGGGCCGATGCGCCTGGGCGCAAGCCGAGCTGCGCTCCAAGGAATCGCTGCCTGCCTTGCCGGGGCAGCTTCCGCTTGCCGGCCTCGCCCGAACGGACACGCTGCTGCTGGAGGATTCAGCGCTGCTGTTCCGTCATCACGACGCAGCGGAACCGACATGTGTGACGCACGACGGCGATCCGGACAAAGTGCTCTGCACAGCGGCGGCCCTGCTGGAAAAAACGATTCATCCTTGGCGGGAAGACATCTGGGCCCAGGCGAAGCGCACATGCCGAACCGTTCGCACCGCATTCCACGTGGAAGTGCAGGAGGACGGCGTGAGCGGGCGAATCCATCACACGGTCTATTCGCTGGGAAATCTGGCTTATTGCCGAAGCCGCGGCATCCCGTTCGAGAGCTATTATGTGGAAGCGAAACGAATGGAGAATCAAGGCTACGAGGTTATTTACGCGGCTGAGGAGACCGCTGCCGGAAAATCGTGCATCGGGCTTGTTTGCCGGCCCCGCCCTGCCTTGCCGGACAGCCAGTGGCTGATCGAGGCGCGCCGTCAGGGCATGCGAACCCTCCTGCTGAACGACAGCATGAATGCTGGTCCTGAAGCGGCCGCCCGGCTCGGCATCGGAACGGATTGGCTGAAACTGGGCCCGCAGGAGCAGCTCGAACGGATCGCTGTGCGCCATCAAGAGGGCAGCCATGCGCTGCTCGTCACCGGAACGCCCGCTTCGGCGGAAGGCGCCCTTCTGGCGGAAGCGGGCATCCCGAATGTCCCGTTCGAACGTCTGGATAATGTGCTGGAAGCCCGGACCCGAGCCAAACGGATCGAGGCGACGGTCGATCAGCACTTTCGCGTGACCAGGTGGTGGAATCTCTTCGGCTCCGCCTTCGCCGCCGCCGGTGCGATCAGCGCGCCGCTGGCGAATCTGGCGGGAGACGCACTCTCGCTGCTCTTCCTGTCCCGCTCGCAAAGGCAGGCGGAAGCGGCCTTCCCTATTCTGTCACAACCGGCTTCCTTGGCGGCGCAGGAAGTCGCAGCCGCACTAGAAGCGGAGGTCATTGCCGGAAACGGCGCTTCCGGCGGCGCGATTCCTTGGCATGGACTGCCGTGGGAGAGTATCGCGGACCGTTTCGAGGCCGATCATCGGAACGGCCTGACTGCAAGACAGATCGATAAGCTTCGCGTCAGCTTCGGCTACAACGAGCTGGAGCGGAAGCGGAGCCGTCCGTGGCTCGTATCTTATCTCGGGCAGTTCAAGGAGTTTACGACGCTGATACTGCTGGGGACTTCCGTCCTCGCCCTGTTTACCGGCGGATTGTTCGACGGGCTGGCCATGGGTACCGTCCTGCTGGCCAACGCTGCGATCGGTACGATACAGGAGCGCAAGGCGGAGCAAGTGGTGGAAAGCCTGAACCACTTCCAGCCTCCGGATTGCCGGGTGATCCGCGACGGAGAAGAGCTCACCCTGCCTGCAAACGAGCTGGTGCCGGGCGATATCGTCAGCCTGGAACCGGGCGACCGCGTTCCCGCCGACATCCGCCTTATGCGAGCCTGGAATCTCGAGGTGAACGAAGCGGCGTTGACCGGCGAATCGATGCCGGTTACGAAGCAGGAAAGCTCCCTCGAGATCGATTGTCCGCTTCCGGAGCGGAGCAACATGCTTTATATGGGAACGGACGTCAGCCGCGGGAAAGCAATTGGCGTTGTCGTTCAGACAGGTATGAACACCGAAATCGGGCATCTGATGTCGCTCTTGAAAACGGAAAGCCAACCGGCCACCCCTCTTCAGGAGAAGGTAACGTCGATCAGCAAGATGTTCATTAAATGGGCGCTGGCCGCGGGCGCCTTGGTTTTCGCCGCCGGGCTTATTCGGGGTGTGCCGATCACTCAAATGATCACGACCTCCGTCACCCTGGCCGCTTCCGCCATTCCCGAGGGGCTTCCGGTTACGATTACCATTGCTCTGAGCGCGGGTATTTTCCGCATGGCGAAGAAGAACGCGCTGATGCGCAAGCTGTCGGCTCTGGAAACGCTTGGCCGGACGACGATCATTTGTACCGATAAGACGGGAACGCTGACGAAGAACGAAATGACGGTCAAAGAAATCGCCTCGGTTCAAGGAACATGGCGCGTTACCGGGAACGGCTATGATCCGGAAGGCGGCATCTACGATGCGCATTCCGGGTCCGGGCAAGAGGAGACCGCCGGCCCGCTAAGGGTCGTCCCTCCACAAGATGCGCCGGCGCAGCCGGAGCTGCACCGCATGCTGCAGATCGCTTACCTGTGCAATAACAGCAAGCTTGAGCAGCGGGGCGGGGTCTGGAGCATCCAGGGCGATCCGACCGAGGGCGCTCTCTTAACACTTGCGGCCAAAGGCGGGTACAAGGCGGATACGATGTCGCAGTGGCACCGCGGTGCAGAGATTCCTTTCGACTCCGGCACGGGCAAGATGAGCGTCGTCTGCCGGGATGCAGGCTCCGGCAGCGAATGCTTTATTTTCTCCAAGGGAGCGGTGGAATCCATTCTGCGGCACTCCAGCCATTATCAGCAGGACGGTCAGCTGCTTTTGCTTACCGACGCGGTCAAGGCGAAGATCGCAGAGCAAACGGAACGAATGGCTTCCGGCGCGCTTCGGGTGCTTGGGTGTGCCTACCGGCCGTTGAGAGAGGACGAACATGAGCAAGAGCAGGGCCTCGACGAGCGGAACATGATCTACGTCGGCATGGCTGGCATGATCGATCCTCCGAAATCCGATGTGGAGACGAGCATTCGAGAAGCGTACGCCTTAGGGGTGAAGCCGGTGATGATTACGGGTGATCACCCGATCACGGCGATCGCCATCGCCAGGGAGCTCGGCATCGATGACGGCACCCGCCGGGTCGTGTCGGGCCACGAGCTGGAAAGTATGTCCGACGCCGAGCTGGAGAGCATCATCGAAGACATTTCGATCTTCGCCCGCATGAATCCCGAGCATAAGCTGCGGATCGTTGGGGCGTTTCAGCGGAAAGGACATATCGTCGCGATGACGGGCGACGGCGTGAACGATACGCCGGCCATCAAGCAGGCCGATGTCGGCATTGCGATGGGCCGAACCGGCACCGAGGTCAGCAAGGGAACCGCCGATATGATTCTGAAGGAGGATCACTTCGGCTCCATTGTCGACGGCGTGAAGGAAGGCCGCACGATCATCGGCAATATCCGCAAAGCGCTGGGCTGTTTGCTGACGGGCAATCTGGCTGAAATCCTCGTCACGAGCGCCGCGGTCATCGCCGGTCTTCCGATTCCGCTCGTGCCGATCCAGATTCTGCTCATGAACCTGCTCACCGACGCGCTTCCGGCGATGGTGCTTGCCGTAAGTCCCGGCAGCAAAACGAAGCAGACGAAACGGATCGATATCGTGGATAAGCCGCTCTACAAGAAGGTCGTCGTTCGCGGCGTCCTGCTGGGAATCGGCTCCCTCGGGCTGTTCGCGCTGTCGCTGGCTATGGGCGAGCCGGTGCATGTGGCGCAAAGCATCGCCTTCGCCACTCTTGTGGCGGGCCAGCTCGTTCAAACCTTCTCCTGGCGGCAAGAAGGGACGGAAGAAACGTTCCGCGATTGGAGCAAGGACCGGTTCCTCCTAGGTGCGCTCGGTTTTTCCGGGCTCGCCCTGCTCAGCACGCTGTACATTCCGCCGGTTGCCCGGCTGTTCCATACGGCTCCGCTGGCTTTGCGTCACTGGGGGCCGATCCTGCTCGTCGCCGCCTCGGTTACTTTCGTATCGAAGCCCCTTCTCGGGCTGTTATCCGGCAGAAGCGCGAGCACCCAAACTGCCGTACCCGCCTTGGCCGCAGCTTAGCTGCGGTCCTGGCTTGACTTACATTCTTTGAAAGGAGGAGTACCTTGCCATGCTAGAGAAGAATGCCGAGAGGCTTCTGGTCGGCGCCGTACTTGCGCTCGCCGCTTCGACCCTGCTGCCGGTCGCCCGGAGAACGCTTATTCCTCTGGCCGAAACCGGCCTTCAGACCTTGAGCGGGCTCACGGAGCGCGTTAAGGCCGGTATCGAAATCGCGCGCAACGAGGTCGAGGACGTCGTGGCAGAAGCCCAGTTCGAGCGAATGCGCAAGCGGCTCGACAAGGAAATTGAAATGGCAGCAATGGAATCTGATTGTTAGGAGCGAAGCCGGTTGTCAACCCAAACCATAGACAAGCATCTGGAAGAGGCGCTTAAGCACCTGGAGAGCGCGATCAACCAAAGTGTGCATACCGTTCTGGAGAATGACGGAGCCCGCCATGAAATCGGAGCGAAATGGCAGCATTTTCTGGGAACGTTCTACGGCCTGGTGAAGGAAAAGGGGAGGAAATCGCGCGTCAATCTGCTCAGCTGGATTTCGTTTGCCAAGCTGCGGTGAGCCGATGCGATCAGACTGCACCCGATCAGGATCAACGACGGCTGCGCCGTCATGCTTTGCCAGGCAGCGCGCCCGTCAAGATGGTACAATAGAAAAGAGGGCCCCTTCCGTGTCCGGGGATCCCTCTTTTTTGTATGCCACTTCGGTATCCTGTGCTCGCTTATTACGCATTCAGCTTCTTTCCATCGGGGGCGGCTGTATCCAATTTGGTCCAATCGACGCTATTTTCCATCACCAGCGAAAGCAATACTCCCATAACGAGGCCGTTGCTGAGGAGCGGGCTCACGAACATCGGGAACGCGGCGAACGCTTGAGGCGGCGTATTCATGATGCTGATCCCGAGCAGCACCGGCAGCGCAACCCGGAAGATCGTCTTGGAGTTGTACTCGACCGAGCGAATCGTGCGAAGCGCCGTACCGAACATTTGCAAATAGGCGACGAAGAGGACGGCATTGCCGATGCTGCTAGGCATCATGGAGAAGAAGCCGCTGAGCGAGGGCGCCAGCCCGAGAAGGGCGAACATCGCGGCGCCGGCGATCAAGGCGGAGCGCTCCAGAATCTTCGTGCTTTCCAGCAGTCCGACCGACGAGGTGAACAGACCGAACGGCAGCAGACCGAACAGTGCGGACAGCATCGAGAACAGGCCGGTCAGCGCGTAGGAGCGCTTATACCGGGCGTCGCTGGTTTGCGTTCCATAAATTTTCTCAACCGTGGACAAGGCCGTAACCGTATTGGTCATGTTGATCAAGCCGACGATGACCGACGCCACGATGATGCCGTACTCCAGATTCGGCGCGCCCCACGGAAACAAGCTGAAGAGCGGGCCGGCGGCGGCTTGGCGGGACTGATTCGCGCCAAGCCACAAATCGTTCGCGATCCAGCCGACGATGATGCCGATCAGAATCGCATAGTTCGCAAACCGCTTCGGTCCCTTCAGCTGAATCAAGCCGACGAGCAGCGCAACGGCAACGGACAAGCCCGCAACCTTCGGGTCCATCTGTCCGTTCGCCTGAAGGCCGATCATGCCCTTGAAGAAGTTCATCGTAAGCTGGACCGTCAGAAGCAGCAGCGAGACCCCCATGACGATGGGGCTGAACAGCCTCTTGAGCAGTTGTCCAAAACCGAGTGCGCCCAGCACGATCATGAGAAAGCCGGACAGCAGAAACCCGGTGGCCAGACCCCCTCCGACAGCGGTCAGGCTCATACCGACGGACTGGGCGGAAGAGCACAATCCGAGCCCCAGCCCCCACCAGACCCCCGCCGGACCGTCCATGACGGCATAGCGATGGCCGATCCAGGCCTGCAAGATGCAGACGAGACCGGTCAGCAGAAAAGACCGCTGCAGCGAAGCGGCGATTTCCTCCGGCGGCAGATGCAGCGCGGCCCCAAGCGACAACGGAACGACAACCGTATTCGTGAACATAAAGAAAAACCACTGCAAGCCGGCCAGTCCGATCATCGAAGCCGATCGGTTGAGCGGCCCGGTTCCTTCGGAATGGTTCGCAATCCTGTTCCTCATGGCCGCTTTCCGCCCTCGGTCAAGATTTGTTCTGTCCCAGTCCCCTCTTCCGGCAAGCGACGAACCGGAGCCGCGGTTTCTTGTGCCGCGGCCCGGTCTATGGATAATTTCAGGTTATTCATGGTGATCACACTCTCTCTTGAAATTCATGGTCAATCTTACCGGCTTGTGCCGTGCCTATCTCCAGGCAGAAAATTGACATGAACTTATGTTATCATAGGTCGGAGTATACTAAAAATATTCATTTCGTTTGATTTCCATATGAAAATCATATAGCTGGAGTGAAAAACCGTGGACATCCGTCAATTGAAATATTTCATCGCGATCGCGGAAGAGAAGAAAATTACAGCGGCGGCAAAGCGTCTTCATATGGCCCAGCCTCCGCTAAGCCAGCAGCTGAAGCTGATGGAAGAGGAGCTGGACCTGAAATTATTCGAACGCACGGGCAAGCATCTGGAGCTGACGGAGGCCGGCAGGCGCCTTTATAAATACGCGCTGGACATTAGCAAGCTGATGGAGGAAGCGCAGACCGAGGTCAAGGAAACCGGCAGCGGAATCCGCGGGAAGCTGACGATCGGCGTGAACACCCTCTCCGATGCGAGATTGCCCGGCCTGCTGCAGGCCTACCGGCAGACTTATCCGCATGTGACCTACAAAATCCAGCAGAACGAATCCGAGCAGCTCTGCTCTCTGGTCAGGGACCGGCAGCTCGAGCTGGCCATCGTCCGGTTGCCGATCCGGCTGAACGATTTCGCCATGCTTCCGCTGTACACGGAGCCGTTCATATTTGCCGTTCCCGGCGCCTGGGGGGCGAAGCTGTCTGATGGAACAGTAAGCTATGAGGACATTTGCTCTTATCCCCTCATTCTGCCGAGCACCGAAGGACTTGGCGTATACCATCTGATTTTGGAGGCGTTCACCAAGCGCCAGCTGACCCCGCAGATCATCTGCGAGTGCTCGGACGCTAGCATCTTATTCGAGCTGATCTCCTCCGGCTTCGGGGCCGCCATCATCCCGTACAGCCTTGCCTCAAGAAATCGTACGTATCCCGTCGCCTTTTATGAAATCGATGACGGACCGTCAAACGGCTCTACGGGATTAATCTGGCTGAGCCATCATTACTTGTCGGGAGCCGCCCAGCGATTCATCGAACTCGTGAAAAGCTTGGAGCCGGACAAGGGCTGACCCTCCCGTGAAATGTCCCCTCAACCTCTCTGCACCAAGATTCCAGTTTGGATAATATCATCCAGTCCGGGGAAAATATGAAGGATTTGAACGAAGAAATAGAAAGAGGCTTCCTCCATGAACTTATTCCGGAAAAAGTTCGGAGCCCTGATTCAATCCCGGCAGCGGCCCGCTGCGGGCGAACAGGAGGACACGGCTCCCCTGCAGGCGCTCTCCCTCCATTTAAACGACAATCTGCAGCAGCTTCAAACCCTGTTTAAAGATTGCTCGGATGTCCGCTTCCATTCGTTTCTGATCGGCGGCTCTTTGAATGCGCTGCTGGTCTATATCGAGGGCATATGCGATATCGAGCTGATTGATCAGCACGTCCTTGCTCCGCTCCTGATGAGACAAGATACGGCGGAACCGAGTATCGAAGACCTGATGAACAACATTCCCGTGTCGAATACCAGAACGGTCCTAACCTTTCAAGGGATGACGAATGAGATTATGTCAGGCCATCCCGTGCTGTTAGCCGATCGAATCAGCCAGGCCATTGTGATCGGCGCAACCAAATTGGAAAAGCGGGCCATTGAAGAGCCTTCGGCCGAGTCGGTCGTCCGCGGTCCCCGGGAAGGATTCACGGAAGCACTGAACGTGAATACTTCTCTGCTGCGCAAGATCATCAAGAGCCCGGCTCTCAAGATGAAGTCCGTCACCATTGGACGGTATACCCAAACCAAGACGATCATTGCGTATATCGAAGGGATCGTGCAGCCCTCTCTGATTGATGAAATGGAGCAGCGCATCAAGCGCATTGACATTGACGGGGTGCTGGAGAGCTCATATGTGGAAGAGCTGATCGTAGATAATCCGTACTCCGTGTTCCCTCAACTAATGTCGACGGAACGCCCCGATGTGGTCAGTGCCAATTTGCTCGAAGGCCGTGCCGTTCTTCTTGTCGACGGTTCTCCGTTCGCTTTAATCGCGCCGATTTCGATATTCTCGCTCCTGCAATCGCCGGAGGATTATTACGCAGGGTTCTGGGCGGGTTCGCTCATCCGCTGGCTGCGGTATTTGTTCATAATCATTGCGCTCACGATCCCGTCCGCGTACGTAGCGATCCTTACGTTTCATCAGGAAATGGTCCCTACGAAGCTGCTTCTCAGCATCGCCAAATCCCGCGAGGAAATTCCGTTCCCGGCTCTTGTAGAGGCGCTTCTCATGGAAGTGACCTTCGAGGCGCTCCGCGAAGCGGGCCTGCGGCTGCCCAAGCAAGTGGGAGCAGCCGTCAGCATCGTAGGGGCCTTGGTCATTGGTCAGGCAGCCATTGCTGCAGGGCTTGTGTCCGCTCCCATGGTCATGGTGGTCGCAATGACGGGGATCGCCTCGTTTACGATCCCCCGCTACAGCCTAGGAATCTCGGTAAGACTTCTCCGATTTCCGCTGATGTTCCTGGCCGGCATGATGGGTCTGCTCGGTCTCATGCTGGGGATCATCACTATGTTCGTACACCTCAGTACGCTTCGCTCCTTTGGGGTGCCTTATTTGACGCCGCTGGCTCCGATGAGCCGAAACTTGCTTAATATGCTGGTTAGGGTGCCTATATGGATGAGAAACACCCGGCCCCACTTGACAGGAAATAGCACAAACCTTCAAAGGCAGGCCGCCGGACTTAAGCCGGGACCTCGGCAAGGGAATGAACCGACATGATCGATAAAGAACGAATCACCGGCTTTCAAATCGGCATGCTCATGTATCCGACACTTCTCGCTACAGGCATTTTGAGCGTGCCGTCGATCACAGCCAAACATGCGGACAGAGACTTGTGGCTCTCTCCGGTATGGGCTTCGCTCATCGGTTATACGCTGGTCTTGGCCATCTTCCAGCTTCATCGGCGTTACCCGAGAAAAACGATCATCGAGGTCGGCGAGCTTGTACTCGGCTCCGCCTTAGGTAAGCTCTTCGGCATCTTATTCCTGTTCGAGCAGCTGCATGATACCTCCTTCGTGCTGAGGGAGTACGGGGAATTCGTCGTCGGCCACTTCCTGACGCGCACCCCTACCGTCGTAACCATGCTCTGTCTCATCATCGTCTGCTCCTTTGCGCTGCGCGGCAGAGTGGAAGTAATCGCAAGATGCGCCCAGATCTTCGTGCCGTTATTCGCCTTCTTCCTGCTGCTTATCGCGGTTCTTCTGACGCCGGAGTATGAGTTCAGAAATCTGCTTCCTGTCCTGGAGGAAGGGGTTCATCGTTCGATCCGCGGCTCCTTTACCCCAATGAACTGGTTCTGCGACTTTGTTTACGTCTCTTTTCTGCTGCCCTCCATATCCGAACGGGATAAAGGACTGAAGTGGAGCTTGGTGTCGGTAACCATGATTACCTTGACCATGATCGTTACCAACGTATCTATTATGATGCTGTTCGGCCAGGCCACGGCCGGCATTAATTATCCGGTAATGGTGGCAGCGCGGTTCATCAGTCTGGCTGATTTTGTTGAACATGCGGAAGCCATTTTGATGGCCATCTGGGTGATGGTTATATTTATCAAAGTATGCATTTACTACTACGCGTCCGTACTTATCGTATCCCAGCTGTTCAAGCTGCCCGATTACCGTTCCGTCATATTTCCGGTCGGCTTGACCCTGATCCCGCTAAGCGTCTGGGTTTCGCCCAATGTGCAGTCGATGGGATATTTCTTCGAGAGCATAGGCGTATTCTACTTTCTCTCCGTCAAGTTTGCGATGCCGGTGCTGCTTCTCGCAGTCGCTATGGCCCGACATCCGATGCGCCCGAGTCCGATGAGCTAGAAGAGGTTAGAGGAGGTAGCAGCGTTTGGAAAAGAAAGCCAAAATATCCGCTTTTCAATTGGCCATGATCATGTATCCGACCATTGTGGTCACCGCCATACTTCTACTGCCTTCCATGATCGCCAAGTTTGCCCACCGGGACATGTGGCTGTCACCGATCTGGGCGGCCTCCGGCGGAGTCTTCATCGTCTGGGTATGCTACCGGCTGCATCAGCTGTATCCCGGGCAATCCATGATTCAGTACGCCCAGCACATTATCGGCCGGATTCCGGGCAAGGCGGTCGGGGTTATTCTCCTCCTCTTTTTCCTGCAGCTGAACGGTTATATAATCCGTGAGTTCGGGGAGTTCATGATCAGCCTCTTTTTCCCGAAAACGCCGATTCTTGTCGTGATGGGCAGTATCGTGCTCGTTGCGGCTTACGCCGTTCGCGGAGGCATGGAGGTGCTCGGAAGATGCGCCAGCGTGTTCGCTCCGATGGTGCTGATCCTGTTCCTGATGCTCCTGGTTCTGCTTATTCCGAACATGAAGCCGAGAAATTGGCTGCCGTGTCTGGAGAACGGAATCCAGCCTACGCTGATCGGCGCGATCGTGCCGATGGGAGGATGGTTCGGGGAGTTCTGCCTCGTCTCCTTTCTGTTTCCCGCACTCAAGGAAGGGGAACGGGGATTCAAGTGGAGCCTCCTTACCGTACTCTTCGTGACGCTCACGATGGTGATCACCAATTTGGCCACGCTATCCATTTACGGAAATTTGATGGAATCGATCCATTTCCCGGTCATACTGGCCTCGCGATATGTACAGCTGGCCGACTTCATCGAGCATGTGGAATCCCTTGTGATGGCCATTTGGATTCTCGGCGTATTTGTAAAAGTCTCCATGTTCTTATACGCCGCCGTCGTCGGCACAGCGGAATGGCTGAACCTTTCGGATTATAGGCTGCTGGTCCTGCCGGTAGCGCTGATCTGCCTTCCTCTCAGCGTATGGCTGGCTCCGAATCTTCAAGGGCTCAGTTATGCCATCAGTACATCCGGCACGTTCTATTACGCCACCGTGCAGTATTTGATCCCGACCGTGCTGCTGATCACCGCCATGATCCGGAGCGGCAAAAAGCCTAAAGCGAAGGGGGTCTGAAGGGTGTGCACTCCACCGCTTCGCAGAGCAAGCAAATTTCTGAAGACCGTCATCTGCGGGCTCCTGTTCTTGCAGTGTACCGGCTGCTGGGACCGGCTGGAAGTCAACGATCTCGCGATTATTTTGGCGGCAGGCCTTGATCAGGGCAAAGGGAATTTACTCGAGCTCTCGGTCCAGGTGTACATTCCGGGCCCTCCCTCAGGAGGCGACCAATCGGGGATGGGCAGCACAAGCAAGACAGGCGGCGGGAAAACCTTGGTCCGGTCGGCGGAAGGCACTACGTTTGCCGATGCCGTGTCGAAGCTGCAGGAGAAGCTTCCGCGCCGCATCTTTTGGGGCCATGACGATACCTTTATCTTCAGCGACGAAGTAGCAAAAGGGGACATTCGCGAACATATCGACTTTATCATGCGGGCTCCGGCCCCCCGCGAGCGGGCGAATGTATTTATTTCCAAAGGTCCGGTCAAGGATGTGCTGGCGCTGGTCCCGCCCTTGGAGAAGAGCACGGCGGAAGTGCTCCGGGAACTGGCCAAAGGGCAGACCGGACTTAAGGTGTCGGTGAAGGATTTAGCGGAGATGATGATCGGCGACGCCCAGGCGGCCGCCCTTCCCTTGATCCGTATCCTTCCGGCGGAGCCGGGAACGAATCCTAAACAAACGGTCGCCTATATTCACGGTTCGGCAGTTATTAAGAAGGGCAGGATGATCGGAACGATTAACGATCGTACGACCAGAGGCTTGCTGTGGCTAAGGGATGAAGTCAAGACGGCTACCGTTACGATTAAACCGGAGGAGGGGCCGGGTTATGTTACGTTGACCCTGTTAAGAAGCTGGACGCAATTGGTTCCGCGGATCGACGGCGACCGCTGGAGCATGACGGTCAAGCTCGAAACCGAAGACGATGTCGTTCAGAATACGACCAACATCAGTTTAGTGGATCCCGAAGTAACGGAGCGTATGGAGAATCAACTGGAGGCCGAGATTGCCAAACGGGTGCGGACGGCTCTTGTGCAGCCCCAGACGCAATTGAACGCGGATATCTTCGGCTTTGCGGAGGCCTTCCACCGGAAGTATCCGAAGGAGTGGAAAAAAGCGAAGGACCGCTGGGACGAGATCTTCCCTAAGGTCGAGGTAACGATCGTAGCCCGAAGCAAAATTTTGCGTACCGGTCTTGCCAGCGTCAATACCGTCAAACCGAAAGAAGAGGTGAAGAAAAAGTGAGATGGGGTTCCTTTATCGTCATCACGCTGCTCGTGATCGCCATCTTCCTCTACGAGCGGCCCCATATGAAAGACTACTCGAAAAAAGAGAAAAGGGCGCTCGCTTCGCTCACAGTGACGGGCTGGCTGCTGACCCTGCTGCTTGTGCTCTTCCCCGACCTCCCGGGACCTACTCAGCTGATACAGTTCATCTACCATCCGCTCGGCAAGCTGCTGGAGTAAGCTTGACGGGAGGGGGCCAAGGGACCGGGCCGAGCAACCGCCGCCGTTAAACGCTCCGTTCGGGTGACTCCGGTTCTTCCGCGGAGCGGAAGCGTTCTTTGCCAAAGAACAGATAGAACAGCAGGGATATGATCGAATATACCACCGCCGTGATGGTAAACGTATAGGCGTAGCCGTAGTAGGGACCCCAGCGCGATACAAGCCCGGTGGAGATCGGTGCGGCGATGAACCAGCCCAAATTAAACATCGCTTCTCCCGAGCTTGAGGCCAGTCCGCGCAAGGAACGGTCGACATATTTCATTTTGACCGTGTTATAGAACGGGTTCGCCGCATTCATGAGCGCCTGCCGGAACAAATAGCCGGCGCTCGCCAGATAGAAGTTCGTGGTGTATCCCGTGAGCAGCAGGAACGGGATGGAGCTGAGCTGAAGCAGCACGACGGCCTTGGCTTCTCCGATCCTCCGCGAGATGGCCGGACCTAATAGATAGGCCAGAGCCGTGGCTCCTTGTCCGAGCGAAACGACAACCCCGATGACGGTCTTGGAAACCTCGAACCGGTCGGCAAAATACACGTTCAGATAGGGTACGACCATGCCTCCCGCCGTCGAGGAGAGCAGCCCGAGCAGCGCGAACAGGCCGATGACCTGCAGGGAGGATTTATGGCGCTTTGCCGCCTCCCGCAGGGGCATAGGCTCTCGGGTTACGCTCTTTGGAGCCATTCCCCCGTCATCCGAATACATCAATACGGGAATAAGCCCGAGCGCGGCGATGCCGACCCCGATCAGGAGCGTAATCTGCAGGCTCAGCACTTCCCCGAGACCGAAGCCGAACTGCAGCGTATCGCCGAGATAGCCGCCGAGGACGTTCCCGATCACGCTTGCGAGCATCGTAAGCGCGAGGTTGAAGCTGAACAGATGCACCCGCCGCCCAGGAAAGCGGTCGCCGTCAGCGCATGCTCTCCTACGAGCAGCGACCGAGCCGTTAAGGCGGCCAGCACGCAAAAGAGCCCGAACGGGATGACCCGCTTCGGTCCGAATTTGTCATTCAAGATGCCCGCAGGAATCAGAACGATGGCGGAGGCTATGGCCGTCATCCCTACCAGATGGCCTACCATCGTTTGCTCGTATCCCATGGACTTCACATATAAATTGTAAACGAGACCGAACATCCCGATCCCGAGGTTCCATACGAAGTTAAAGAGAAGAAAGAGCCGGATGTTGCGGCTATATTGAAGCAGCTGCAGCTTCCATTCATGGATTAACGTAGTCATGTCCTAAGATTAACCGATTTGCGCCAAGAGTGGAATATCTTTTTTGACTAATGGTAAATAACATTAAATCCTTTACAATACCCGCTATATTCTTAACGGCACAAGCATTATATAATAGAAAGGAAATTACTTTCGTCATAGGCGGGTAGATCTAACCCATGGAACAAACCTTTATGAAGCTCATCGGGGAATTCGGTTATCTGGGTATTTTTGCGGCACTATCGCTGGGCATTATCGGACTTCCGTTTCCCGACGAAATCCTGATGACTTTCGTAGGATACATGGTTCATCAAGGGATGCTCTCCTACGAGCTGTCGCTGCTCAGCGCCTGTCTCGGCGCCATCTGCGGAGTTTCGGTCAGTTATTTCCTCGGGATGAAGCTGGGGCTTCCTTTTCTCCGCAAGGTCGGACCCTATATCTTTATCACCGCCGACAAAATCGAGAAGTCGCAGGTGCTGTTTCAAAAATACGGCTTCTTCTTAATCTTCGTAAGCTATTACGTTACGGGACTCCGGCATATCGCCGCTTATTTGGCCGGGATCTCGAGAATGAAATTCCGGTATTATATGCTGGTAGCCTATACGGGGGCGTCTCTTTGGTGCTTCGTCTTCATTACGGCAGGCAAGATCTTGGGCAATCATTGGCGGAGGATGCAGGAATTCATGGACCAGATCGGAGTTTTCGTTCCCACTCTGATCGCCGTGATGGTGATTGCGGCCTTGGTGGCGTTCAAGATCAAGCGCAGCAAGGCGAAGCGGAAGGAGTCGGAGACGGAGCAGCAGGGAGGCGGGTCGATGGAGGCGTGAGAGATTGATGGCAAACCCGCTTAACCCCTCGCAGGATAACCGGCAAAAAGGATCTGCCCTGCGGCAGATCCTTTCGGCTTCACATCTTTAATGGTCCATAACGGAGCCGTCGACATGCAGTCTGGTTTTAAAAGCCCGCGGCTTGAACGGATATTTCTCTTCCGCTCTTTCCGCCAATTCGATTCCGATACCCGGTGCATCCGGAATGAGCAAATACCCGTTCTCCAGCGTGACGACGCTTTTGACAATCTCGTTCTTGGGCGCTTCATTCTCTCCGATCGGATATTCTTGAATCGCGAAATTCGGAATGCACGCCGCCAGCTGAATGCAGGCTGCCGTACTCACCGGACTGAGCGGATTATGAGGCACCACCTGCACGTCGAACGCTTCGGCTAATGCCGCAATTTTCTTGGCGCCCGTCAGGCCCCCTACAATACACACGTCCGGACGCACAAACTGGACGGCGTTGCGTCTAAGCAGCATGGCGAACTCTTGAGGCGTATGGAGTCTTTCTCCTGTGGCGATAGGGATGTTGATATGCTCCGCAATATAGGCCATCGAGTCCAAATTATCCGGCTTCGTCGGATCCTCGAAGAAATAAGGCCGGAACGGTTCGATGGCGTTAGCCAGCACGATGGCGTCCGCCGGACTTAACCGCCGGTGAATCTCGATGCACAAATCCACCTCGTCCCCCACCGCTTTCCGATACTGTCTTACCCGGTCGACGGCGCGGTTGATCATCTGCGCATTCGATTCGAACGGAGTCACTGTCCCCCGGGGCAGATCGAGTGCCCCCGAGAAGCTGATAGACGGGAACGCCGTAATATTTGCCCGCAATGTCCCACAATGCAATATCTATGGCGCTAAGCGCGCCCATGATTCCAATATACACCAATGAAAAGACAAGCCTGATGGGATAACTTTGGATCGGTTTGCTTTTTTTTCAGGTGGGCCCGTCAGCGCCAACTTACCGGTTTCGTCTGCACTTTGGTATGGAACATTTTTTGCAGGAGGTTCTTCTTTTGTTTCTGTTCCAAAATCCTTTTGACCCCATAGATAAGCAGCCTGGGTCTTAGCTCATCCTCATAGCTTAATTGCTGAAGTTCTTTATAAAAATGCTCATTCACATGGGCTATGGTCTTCACACTCGTTCACATGTACTCCATTCTATGTAATGTAATGTTCTTCTAGATGATTGAAATTGCAAGAAAAGTCGAGTGTTTCATGGACTGGCACTAAAGCTTATTCCTGTATAATCGCCCTAAAAGCACTCAGCAGGACACTAACAAATAGAATTCGATGATCCACAAAGGATTCAGACTATTGATCATCAAAAATCCCCCATTAGACAAAAAAATCACTCTTAGAGTGATTCCAGGCTGTAGAGAGACCCATAAAATAGAGAAATTTGCCCTGGTACTCCGGTGGGGTATCCCCCTCCGGCCGCTGTTGTTATCGGAAAATGTTCAATTTATTCGCTATGCAGCGGTCATTTTCCGATAACAAAGGCGGGTGCTATCGCTCCTACAGGGGATACCCCACAATACTACCTTTTGCATTTTTCTCCATAACCGGGTTTCTCGTCAATTTGAAATCACTCTTAGAGTGTTACAGGGATGACAGAGCAAAATCCAACAGCTCGATTAATTCCCGATTTCTTTTCCGTGCTGTAGGTTCGCCCATGACGATGGCAATCACTCGGGCATTTTGTCTTTTCGCTGTTGCGGTAAGACAGTATTTGGCTTTTGGTGTGGTTCCGGTCTTTAAGCCGTCAACACCCCTATAACTTCCTAGCAAGGTGTTCGTATTTTTCAACATCATTCGTCGTCGACGATTGCTTTGGATCCTTGCGTATCTCAATGCGGTTAACTTTAGAATTTTCTTATGTCTAAGAAGCGTTTTAGACATGATAAGCATGTCATACGCACAGGAAAAATGATTTTTATGATCCATTCCGTGCGAATTTACGAAATGCGTATTGGCTAGGCCTAGTGCCTTCGCTTTGTTGTTCATAAGCTTAACGAAGCTGGCTTCGGTACCTGCCATATGCTCCGCCAACGTGACCGCCGCATCGTTGCCCGAAACAAGAACAATTCCTTTGAGCAAATCCCAGAGCTGCAAAACTTCCCCCGGTCTTAAGAATAGACTTGAGCCTCTTGTTGATGCTGCATGTCTGGAAACGGTAACCCGATCGGTTACTTTCATTTTTCCGTATCGTAGCCTTTCCATAGCAAGGAGTAATGTCATGATCTTTGTCATGCTGGCGGGGGGCAGCTTCTTGAAGGGATGCTTTTTAAACAAAATTTTACCCGTATCCACGTTAGCCGCGATAGCCGATTTGGCAAACTGAGCGTACTTCATCATGCATTCTCTCTGTTTTTGAAATACATTCGCTTCAGATACGCTACCGTTTTGTTCATTCTGATCTGATGTGACCCCTTTACAAGAATCGTCGTTCCCGGTTGTATAACTCGAACTAATGCCTTGTGAAGCTGTGCCCTAGAGACGAAGCTATGCAAGTTTTGAGTGGGAAAGCCTGTTTCTTTGGCCCCGGCGATAATCTGTGAGGCGCCTTTTCCAATGGCGTATACTTTGGTGATGTTTTTCCGTGCTGCATGCCTTCCTATTTCTTTATGGCCTTTGACTGAATAGGCTCCTAATTCCAGCATGGAACCTAGTACTGCAATTTTTTTCTTTTTGCCAATAGCGGATAATACATCAAGGGCAGCTTTTACCGCATCCGGATTTGCGCTGAAAGAATCATCGATTATTCTTATGCCTCTTCCCAAGTCGTATACGTACAAACGTCTTTTTTGCTTTTCATAGGTTTTGAGGCCATCCTGAATCTGCTTCGGCGTAAATCCCAAACGATGTGAAATGCCAATGGCAAACAAAGCGTTATAAATATTATGCATTCCTAGAATAGGGATATAGAAACGGTATTCTGTCCCATCGAGTTTCACCCGGAATGTCATTCCACGCTTGGCATAATGGACTTGACCCGCACGGTAATCGGCTTTGTTGCGGATTCCGATTCGCACGATGCGGCCTTTGAACCCCTTCGTGTGCAGCAGTTTGGAATGGCGGTCGTCGGCGCTTAGCCATAAGGTGCCTGACGTTTTCATGTAACGGATTAATTCCGACTTCGCCTTGGCTATACCCTGGATTCGGCCGCCAAAATTGCCGATATGGGCCCTTCCAATATTCGTGATAACCCCTATATTGGGACGAATATATTGGCAGTGGCGTTTGATGTTTCCGTAATACTGCATACCATATTCTAAAACAGCTGCTCGATGGCCGGGACGGAGCAATGCGGCATACCTTTTGGTGTCTGACATGGCATTTCGATTTCTGGGGGATTTGAAGATTTTCCAACGTTTTTTCAATATCGCGGCAATCATTTCTTTTGTTGTCGTTTTTCCGGAGCTGCCGGTGACCGCAATGACCGGTTTGTTCGGAATTGATTTTTTCCCCATATTCTCCATCCACCGCCAATCGTTATTCTCAAGCACCCTCAAAGACTTATCCCTTGGTGATCACTTTTTACTGTTATTTTAAGGGATAGTTATTTTGTCCCAACAGGGATACACGCCCATGAATAAAATATGCGGACGTTTTGGCGAACGCCAGCGAGGCATTACAGAACGCGGACGAACTAGAGGAAGGCGTTTAGGCGGGAGTTTGTTAGGGGTAATTTCGTCAATGCTACATATCATGGTCTGCGAATGATCCGGACCTCATTGAACTTCTAAGGGCTTGGAATCAGCCCAAGAGAGTCAAGAAAAATATAGTTTTGATTTGATCAATATTGAAAGATGTGTGTTCATTACTCCCATTTTACTTTTTTCATAATTTCTTATAATTAAGTTCATTAAGTAATAGTCAACACAATTGGAAGGGGTTACAAAAATGAATAAGCAGACAAAACAATGGGGGTTGCTCTCGCTTACTGCGATGCTAGCTCTAAGTATGACAGCCTGCGGTTCAAATAATAAATCAAGCGGAGCAAGTAATCCAGGTCCATCTTCTGGAGATACAGGCAATAAGCCCGTAAAACTGCGTATTGTATGGTGGGGCTCGCAAGCCAGACATGATGCTACATTAAAAGCATTAGATTTATATACCAAAAAACATCCTAATGTTACTTTTGAGCCTCAATTTTCAGGAATTGACGGATATGCTGATAAGTTGGCAACTCAAGCAGCTGCTAAAAATGCGCCTGATATCATTCAAATGGATGCTAAATGGCTTGCTGAATATGCGGCAAGAAATCAATTGGCGGATCTATCCAAAGGTATTCGGACGGACGATATTGATAAATCTCTTGTAGATTCAGGGAAATATAAAAATAAACTCTACGCAATTCCGCTTGGTAATAACGCGAACGGAATGATTTATAACAAGAATATTGTAGATAAACTGGGAATCACTCCCCCGCGCAATGATTGGACATGGGATGAGTATTTTCAATTTGGAAAGGATGCCAAAGCAAAGCTCGGAAAAGATAAATATGCACTGATGGATGCTACGTCAGATTATGATACCTATACTTCCTATCAAGTCAGCCAAGGTAAAGGTTATCCGATTACTGAAGATGGAAAGTTTAATGTTGATAAAGAAACTTGGCTAGGATTCATTAAAAAGTATGCGGAGCTAAGAAAAGAAGGGATCGTTCCTCCTCCAGAAATAACAACAACGGATGTAGAATATGATGCGAAAGCGGATCTGATGAATAACAATAATGTACTGATCAGACGAACTTTGGCTGCTATATTCCCAGGTTATGAAAGCATGAAACCGGGTGCCTATACATTAGTTAAAACACCTAAAGCCGCACAATCCGGCGGTTGGCTAAAACCTGCAATGTTTTGGTCAGTAAGTGCAGATTCCAAGAACATCGAAGAATCAAAAAAGTTTATCGATTGGTTTGTAAACGATAACGAAGCTGCAGATATCCTTACAACATCAAGAGGCATTCCGGTTTCCAAGAAGATACTTGAATATTCACAGCCTAAGTTTACTGACGCCGATAAGCTTCAAGGTGAATTGATCAAGAATGTTGGTCCCGACGCTCAGCCTTTCAATGCGGGAGCAAAAGGTTGGAGCAATTTCACTTCAAAGGATTACAAAGATATCGGTGAAAAAGTATTATTCGGTAAAGAAACTCCAGAAGCGGCTTATGACGAGCTTGTGAAAAAGGCAAAAGACTATCAATAGTAAATTAGTAAAAGGGAACGGAACTTTGAACACCATTCCAGAGAATTTCGAGCACACATCTAAAGCGATAGGACCAGAAACTATATCCTGCCCCTCAATCGTTTTCAAATCATAATGTTTTTGCTATACTTTCTTGCGAATATCTTCTAGCCCTCTTGACTGTGTCCAGCAGCGCAAGTGGGTTTTTCTTTTTTTAGCTCAATATCACTAGCGTTGCATTAATTTTCTCTGAATGTTCATAATATTCTGTCTTTTTATCATCAGGGCATAAAAAAATCCTTTACAATGAAATGGCAGGTAGTTCCTGTCCATAATCCACTGAAAAGGATTAAGCCCATGGACAAGGATACTCTATTTTCTTCATTTGGTAAATGGTTAGCACCCATTTGTACGAAATCGTTCACGGAAAAAGTGAAGGAAACGAACCAAGATAAGTACGTCAAGAAATTCACTACGCTGTCCTATCTGAAGCTATTCCTTCATGCTCAGATTCAGCAGCGGGACGGACTGCGTGAAATCGCCGATGATGTGCTTTCGAAAGACTTCCAGAAAGAACTTGGGTTGAAATCGATCTCTGCCGCTCAATTGAGTCGGAAACATAACCAAGTCGATTCCGCTTTGCTGGAGCATGTTTTTATGCAGTTGGTTTTACGTATTCGCCAACATACAGCGCCCTCCATGTTACGGAAGGATTTTAAAATCATTGACTCCACAACCATCGGACTGTGCTTGCAAAAGTACAAATGGGCAGAATTCCGAAAAACAAAAGCAGGTATTAAACTGCATTTCCGGCTGGAATACATCGATGATGAGACGGTCGTTCCCGAGAAAGTGACGATCACCTCGGCAAAAAAGAATGATCGAACTCAGATGGATGCTTTAGTCAACGAACTCGGAGTCACCTAGCGGCTACATCGACTACGGGAAGTTCGATGATTACTGTGACCGCGGCATTTTCTTCGTGACCCGAACGAAGAAGAATACGATGATTCGTCCGATAGAATCCTTTAGCTTGCCGCCAGAGAGCGCCGTTCTTACCGATGAAATGGTCTATGTCGGTACCCCGCAAAAGAGAATGGAAAACGTGCTGCGTCTGATTCACACGGTAGATTCCGAGGGTAACCCTGTCGCCATTTTAACCAATCGATTTGATCTGAATGCCGATGAAATTGGACAGATCTACCGGGAACGGTGGGTGATTGAAACCTTTTTCAAATGGATGAAGCAGCACATCCGGATTAAGTCGTTTTACGGAACAAGCGAACAAGCCGTTATGAACCAAATATGGACAGCACTGATTGCTTTTTGCTTACTGGTATTGGTGAAACTGGAAACAAGAACTCGTCACAGCCTGCTTCAGCTCTACCGATGGTTGAAAATCTTGTTATGGGATTCCGTTCAAGACTGGATGGAACGAATACATCGCTTGCCTCAAAGGATATCCGAGGGCAGACGGAAAAAGCAATAAGTACCGTTGTTGGATGGATGAGTAAATTACCATATAATTACCAAATGGACAGAGCTACCTTTCAGAGGTGATCGACCTTTTGGCGATGCGCCTTGAATCGTTGTTCAGAATAATTCGACAACTTATCCAAACGATTTTAATGCAACGCTAGTGGCTCAATATACATTGCTGTTAATTCGATGTGAAACTGTTTGCGGGAATCTTCCATCACCACTTCATCGCTTTGCAGATAGTCCAGAAGGTTTTCGAGGAACCCAACGCTTCGTTTTGAATAATGATCGTGTAAAGCATAACATAGGTCTGCAGTTTGATCATCCATCATAGCGTTCGAGTGCTTCAACGTAGGGCTGAATGTGCTCCTTGGACAATTCGAGCGGGAGCAAAAATCAGAACGCGTTCATTTTGTCATGATAGAGCGACACAATAAAGGGCTGAGGAACAGAGCTAAGCCTCCCTTTGGATATGACCTCGTGAACGGGCAGTTGATTGTTAACGAAGAGCAGGCGGAAATTGTGAGGAACATATTCAACTGGTACGCTTACGGTGACGAGAACGACGCATGTGGCTTTCGAGAACTTGAAGTAAAGTTGAATCGAGGCAAGGGGCGGGAATGGACTTATTCAAGCGTCCGATATGCTCTGATGAATCCGGTATATTGCGGGAAACTCCGCTGGTGCAACAAGTGAATATGCTTTTTCCGGCGTGCTCAAATGTGTTAGATGCGGCAAGGCGATGGTGGGGTTTAGCCGCGGCGCGAGATTTTGCCGATGCACTGGCCGATCGAATGTCGGTACATGCAACATGCCTGCCATTCATTCCGGAAGATTAGAGCAAGCTTTCCTTGCAGCGCTGGATTACGATTCCGATCAAATGCGGAAGCTTATCGACGTTCCGGACCGGTCCGACGAGATAAAAAGCAGACGGGAAGCTCTCGAAGCAGAAATAGAGCAGATCCGGAAACGCAAGAAGAAATGGCAAACCGCTTACGCTGACGACGTCATATCCTTGGACGATTTGTGGGAGCGTACAAGAGAAGACGCCGAGAAGGAGAAGGAATTATCGCAGGAGTTTGCCGCGCTACCACAGGGGCGCTCGAACGTTTGGACAAGGGAAATGATAGCGGAAGTCCTAGCGGACGCCAGAGAGGCATTGCTTAGCGCGGATGAGGCAGGGAAGAAGGCGTTTATTCGGGAGTTTTTTGAGAGGATTACTGTTGATGCCCAGAAGCCGAAAGGAAAACCGGCACCTGGTCGATACAGTATGCCGGTCATTTTAGAGCTTGTTCCCCGTCAATCAAAATCGTATCTCTGCTCTTTAAACGGATCACTTTGGCGATCTTAAAGATACCGAAGTTTGAGCATTTCACCGATTCTGTGTCAGCCCCGTTGGCACGGCCGAACTATCCGGGCTGCCGGAACGGGAAATCCAGCTGCAGAAGCTTTCCCAATCACGTCATGTGCCGAAACGATATAGTAGGTTGCAATAGAATAGGCTTGCGAGGGCGGTCGGCTAATCTCCCGGAAGGGAGGTGATGCCATGGAGATATTTCAAGCGCTGCAATTGATGTTCCTGTTCGGAATGCTTATTCTGGCGCTGCTTGCCTACCTGCAAAAAAATAGACCGCCCTCGTCCAAACCTATCCTGATTAAGCCTATTTTATTTACATTAAAATCATCATAACTTAATATCAAATTAATTAATCATATTAGAAAATAAACTAATCTAATTAATAGAAATGTACAACAAATTCTATTATTATGAGGAGATGTAACGATGAGGAGAATGGTTAAGTATTTTTTAGCAGTCACAACACTAACTGTAACAGTAATTGGAAGTAGTAACAGTGCCTTTGCTGCTGTCAACAGTAATGCAGATTTTATGGGTAACTTTGCTACAACCATCACGCATGAAGATTTACCCAATAGTCCTGGTTTTTATGTCAGCGGGGATGCTCAAAGATTACAACCATTAGGAGGAACTGTGAGTTCTTTAGCACAATTACCCCATTAATGATTTTCTGAAACAAAAATGAATAAGGATTAAACGAAAGCCTAACTCTAGCGGATGTCGCGATGAGTTAGGCTTTATTTTGGACTGAACCATGATGTGGAATTTTTTGTTTGAGAGAGGATTGCTTTTGATACTGCGAAATCGAAAGGAACACCGCCACGCGCCATTCAGCATCCGATGATGTTACAACTCGTACGCCGTCAATCGAAATCGTACCTCTGCTCAAGCCAGGGATCGCCATACATATGATAGCCGTTCCGCTCCCAGAAGCCCGGCTTATCCTTCGCCATGAACTCGATGCCGCGCAGCCACTTGGCGCTCTTCCAGAAGTACAGGTGCGGCACGACCGCGCGGACCGGGTACCCGTGCTCCGGGGTCAGCAGCTGCCCGTTGTGCCGGATGCCGAGGAACGACGTCTCCCGCAGGAAATCCTCCAGCGGCAGGTTCGTGTTCCAGCCGTGCTCCGCGTGCAACATCACGTACTGCGCTTCCGGCTTCAGCTTGACATGCTTCATGATCTCGCTGACGGCAACGCCTTCCCAGACATTGTCCAGCTTCGACCAGGTGGTGACGCAGTGGATATCGTTCCTGAACTCCCGCATCGGCAGCGCCATGAAATCCTTGTAGCTGAACGTAACCTCATCTTCCACCAGACCTGCGATGCGCAGGTCCCACTTGCTCATGTCATTGTAATAAAGCACGCTGCCATAATGCAGCACGGGGAAGCCCTCCGTAAGCGTTTGTCCGGGAGGCACCCGGTCCTGCAATGCTTGCTTTGTCCTGTCATCCATTATAATTCCTCCTCTGCTTTTTCCTGGTTAACCTTATTGTATCCTAAATCCCAAGCCTCCTTCCAATCGGCTCAAGAAAAGCCGGCCAATGGCAGAAATACCTCGATCGTCGTACCGTGTCCGACGCTGCTCTCAATCCGGATGCGGCCGCCGTGATGCTCGATGATCTTGTAGCTTACCAGCATTCCAAGCCCCGTCCCCGCTTCCTTCGTCGAGTAGAACGGTTCCCCGAGGAGACGCAGCTGGGCCTCCGAAATGCCGCAGCCCTGATCGGTTATCCGCACCCGGATCTCCCGTTCGTCCTGAACGCCCATCTCCACGCCGATCATGCCGCCCTGAGGCATGGCCTCGATCGCATTTTTAATAAAATTGATAAATATTTGCTTGATTTGATTCGGATCGCATTGAATATAGCAGTAGGATTCCCGGATATTCGGCTCGAGCACAATATTTTGCAAGATCGCCTGAGCGTCGATGAGCACCAGGACCTCCTTCAACAGCAGGCCCAGATCGACCCGCTTCATCTGCGTCGCTTGAGGCTTGGCCAGCATCAGAAGCTCGCTAATAATGAGCTCGATCCGCTCCAGCTCCTCCTTCATAATCGGGAGAAACCGCTGGACGTACGATTCGGAATGGGACATCAGATGCACGAAGCCCTTCAGCGCCGTAAGCGGATTGCGAATCTCGTGTGCGATGCCGGCGGCCAATTGGCCTGCGATAGACAGCTTCTCGGATTTGCGCAGCAGCTCGTCCTTCCGCTTCTGATCGGTTATATCCTTCGCGATAATGTAACAGCCGACCATACGGCCGAAGATATAGATCGGAACCGGCGTAGCCAGAATGTCCAGCGGATAGCCCTCCCGGTGACGAAGCTGCAGCTCCGTGCTGCTCATGACCCCCTCGTTCAGCAATTGATGAAGGAGGGTTCCCGAGAACATCCTATTGTCGCCGTATTGCAGCTCGGTCATATGTATACCGATCAGCTCGCTGCCGAGGTAGCCGGTCATGCGCTCTGCCGCCGGGTTGACGGAAGTGATTGCGCCCTGCAGGCTTAAGGAGATCACGGCATCCAGATTGTACCGCTTCAAGGACGTATACCGGTCCACGCTCTCCTCCAGCATTTGCAGCATCCGTTTTTGCTCCGATATATCCTGCACCGTTCCATGCAAGCTCAAGAGGCGCTCCCCGGAATCAAATGTCGCTACGCCCTGAATCCGGATTGATTTGACGATATCCCCCGGCAGCAGCAGCCTGCATTCGGCTGACAGCTCCCTAAGTCCAAGAGACTGCCGCAGCTCTTGATCGAGCCGTTCCCTGTCATCCGGGTGGACCCGCTCCAGCAGCGCGTGGAGAACGTCCTCCAGCCCATTCGGTTCCAGCCCGAAAATATGGAACAGCTCCTCCGACCCATGAAGCCGCTTCGTCGTCATATCGTAGTGCCAGCTTCCGATGCTGGCAATCTGCTGGGCTTGAGCCAAGCTTCGTTCGCTCCGGCGGAGCGCCTGCTCCGCTTCATACCGTTCCGTCACATCCCGGCTGATGCAGAACATCTTATTCGCCTCGTTCGAGCTGATCTCCACCATCCGCAGGGTCGTTTCGAACCACAAATAATGGCCGTCCTTGTGCCTGATCCGGCATATAAAGATGTCTTCCGGGCTGAAATCTCTTTGCTTAAGCCAGATCAGATCGTCCGGATGAACGAGTTCGAACCAGTAACCGCCGAGCAGCTCTTTCGGATTGTAGCCAAGCAAGGTTTTGACCGACGGGGACAAATATTGGATCCGTCCGTCCAGATTATAGGTGATGATGTCCTTCGTATGCTCTGAGATCAAGTTATAGAGCAGCTCAGCCTCTTTTACCTGAATCTCGGCCGTTTCGAGATGCTGCGCCTCCTTAAGGTAGCCGATGTAATAAGAAGGGCTTCCCTCTGCCGTACGGATCAGCGTCACGAGCAGCTCCGCTTTAACGAAATAACCCAAACGGTGAATATACCTTTTCTCCCAGCAATATTGATCCGATTCCCCGCTTAGCAAACGTTTTAAAATTAGATCCTCCGCCGCCCAGTCGTCGGGATGGGTGATATCGCGGTAATTAACGTTTAGGATTTCTTCCTCGCTGTAGCCGATGAGACGGCAAGCGGAAGGGTTCGCCGCGAGGAAGAAGCCTTCCACCGAAACAAGCACCATGCCGATAGGCGAAAAATGAAAGCTGTTCTCATAATACTCTCGAATGAGCATAAGGAGTCCCCGCTTTGCTGTAAAAGTATAGGCTTATCCGGAGGCCAGACGCTGGGCCAATCGATGCGAGGCGAGCACGCGGTCTGCTCGGACCGTACATTCCTCCGGACGCCGCAGTGTGCTCAAATAATGATTCACGATCCCGGCAAAGCCCCGCCGCTCCAGAATCGTGTCCCAGCTCCCAAAGGCCAGCGTCTCCGGATTCCGTCCCGGCTCGGCCCATACCGCCTGCTCCAGGTTCACGACCTCCGCCGAACGGAGACTTCCGTGCAGCTCCAGCTTCTCCAGATCGCTACCCGCCCGGCGGACCATACTGAACTGCCCGGTCCGTTCCCTGTCCCAGCTTAAGCTCCCGGCGCCGATCAGCAGTCTCCCTTCCTCATCCGTCCGCTGGCGATATTCCGATACCTCATAATCGTCCCCGCCCAGCCAGACGAGAAGATCGAGCATATGGATGAGATCATCATACAGCGTCTGCTTCGCCGGTAGCGGCTGCAGCCGGGTCCGGTGCTTGGAAGCGACCGCCAAATCAAATCCTCCGGCTTCTTCAAGCCAGGCCTTCGTTTTAACGTACATGGGGGCGAATCTCCGATTGAATCCGACTCCGAGCAGCACCCCCCGGTCCAAAGCCGTCTGGGCCATTCGCCGGGAAGCCTCGTCGTCGTACGAAAGCGGCTTATCCACATAAACGGCAGTACCGCTGCGGAGGCAAGCCATAACGATTTCCTCATGCGTCTCGGTCGGCGTATGAACGAATACCGCGTCCGGCTTCCGGTCGAGCAGCTCCTTCAATGTGTAGCACCGGTCCGTCCGGTATTGCGCGGCCAAGCGTTCGACGGTAGCGGATGACCGGCTCGCTATGCCTGCAATGACCGTCTCCGGATGTGCTGAGAGCAGCGGGAGATACACCTTCTGGGCGATGTCTCCAAGTCCAATGATCCCGATTCTAGGCTTCAAAATCGTCCCTCCTAACATCAATCAAGAAAATTTTACAGGGGCTCCCTGAAGTTGATCTATTTCAAAGGCCGCTTCCCTTATGGTAGAATAGAATTGCTGGCTATGTTTGTACCAAATTGTATGTCATCTGGAGGACCGCCATCATGTCGAAAAGGAAAGCCCTGCTTCTAGCCGGGTCCGTTATTGCGTTCGGTATCCTGATTGCCTGCGCCGTTCATTTTGAATCCACCGAATACCTGTATATTGCAAGCGCACTGCCGATTCTGATTGTCCTGCTGCTGCCCGACATTCGACAAAATCAATTTATCGTTCTTAAGAAAAACAGCGGCATCCGCCTCATCAAACAAACCGAGGGGCAAGAAACCCTGCTGGTCATCGAATTTACCCCCGGGTCCATCCTGTGGGACAGAACAATGCTTTACTTCGATCTGAACCAGCTGTCGGAAGCCCGGCCGGTAAGCAAATCTTCCGAGCCTTCCGCGTCGTTGTCCGTGCTTTCATTCGATCTGTCGCTTCACCCTCGCAAGCCGAACTGGATCGGCATCCGCTTGAACCAGATTTCGGAGCGTACCCGCAGCTTGTCTTACACGACAGAGGAAGTGACGCGGCTGGTCATCCGAATGAGCGATCTGGAAGAAACAGCCGTACAAATGCTTAATCATACCGGCGCTTCGGCGCCCGGCAAGAGCAAGAGCTTGCAGGCTTGACCGGGCCGGCGGGAGATACTCCCGCCGGTTTTTTTTGTTGATAAGATTTCACTAGCGTTGCATTAAAATCGTTTGGATAAGTTGTCGAATTATTCTGAACAATGATTCAAGCCGCATCGCCAAAAGGTCGATCACCTCTGAAAGGTAGCTCTGTCCATTTGGTAATTATATGGTAATTTACTCATCCATCTAACAACGGTACTTATTGCTTTTTTCGTCTACCCTCGGATATCCTTTGAGGCAAGCGATGTATTCGTTCCA